>CAVSYO010000006.1:0-412701 GCA_963732195.1 Terriglobia bacterium
ACGGCGAGTTGGTGCCGCTCACCGAGCAACCACGCGTTTCCGCGGAAGACATGTTCAACATGGCCTTCAGCATGATGTCCAACCGGCAAAAACAAAAATTCAAAGAAGTGGCCGAACTCGATATGGCCTACGGCGTAGCCGGCCTGGGACGCTTCCGTGTAAACGTCTTTCAGCAGCGTGGCAACGTCGGCCTGGTACTGCGCGTGATCCCAACCAAGATTCGCGCCCTTGAAGAACTTTATCTGCCAAAGTAATCGAACACATTTGTGAAGAGGCCCGCGGACTGGTGCTGGTAACCGGCGTGACCGGTTCAGGTAAATCAACCACACTGGCCGCGATGCTGGACCGCATTAATTCCAGCCGTTCAGAGCACATTATTACGATTGAAGACCCTATCGAATTCCTTCATCGTGATAAGAAAGGTTTTGTCAACCAGCGTGAAGTGGAGGTAGACACTCCCTCGTTCGGGTCAGCCTTGCGAGCTAGTTTACGTCAGGACCCGGACGTGATCCTGGTGGGCGAAATGCGCGATCTGGAGACCATTTCCACCGCGCTGCACGCCGCCGAAACCGGTCACCTTGTTTTCTCAACACTGCATACATTGGATGCAGTTGAAACCATCAACCGTATCATCGCTGTATTTCCTCCACCGGAGCAGAAGCAAGTGCGTATGCAGTTAGGCGCACATTGCGGGCCGTCGTCAGCCAGAGACTTGTTAAGCGCGCTGACGGTGCAGGCCGCGTCCCAGCCACTGAGGTCCTGATCTCTACCGCGTTTGTCCGCGAGTGCATCATGACCCCGGAAAAGACGCGCCTGTTGCATGAGGCCATTGGCGCCGGCACCTCCCAGTACGGTATGCAGACGTTCGACCAGTCCCTCTACGATTTGTACTCGCAAGGCCTGGTCAGCTATGAAACCGCCTTGGAGAACGCCAGCAATCCGGACGACTTCAAGCTCAAAGTGCAAGGCGTCCATTCCACAGCGGACGCCGCGCGCGAGCAGATGGAGCAAGCCGGATTTAGCGCCGGAAGAGCGTAATTGCTCAACTTGTAAACAACCACCAAAACGACATACCCAAGGGAGACGTTATTAAGATGACGTCTCCTTTATTTTTTGGTCGCGATTGTGGAGCGCAGGCGCCCTCGCCTGCGAAATGTTTGGACCGTGATTGCCAGAATCGCCGAAATCGCCAAAAGTGAAAATTGAACAGCTATTTTCCCCGATCCGTGTCATCCGTGTTGATCAGTGGTAAGGCTTTGCCTTTCCGATCTCGGCGATCACATGCGATCTCGGGATTTACGCCACGGCCCTCTGCCTGCTCCTCGCATGACCAAGCTGATTTTGACCGGTTTTCAGAGCTTTTTGGTGGCTCTTTTCTTGCCTTCTTTTCAGCCGATTACCACCTAAGTCCTTGCCTTTCAATTTCGGCGATCTTTGGCAATCCCGGCGATACTGGCAATTTCCTCCACCCCTCCCCCTACCCCCTATGTACACCCAATTTCACCCAAGGTCACCCAATGTCACCCAAGGATCAGCAGAGGGTCGCAGTTTGGGTCCTGCTTTGGCTGACTGCCGACCGCTGATTGCTGAATGCTAATTTTCAAAGACCCTGCGCATCTCGGCGCTGCCATATCTTAGCCGATTCTCTTTATCGAATCAATAGCGAAAGAGGACAATGTCCGCAGCACCAGTGCATAAGATTATCGTTGGTTTACTTCTTAGCGCGCTGCGCGCCGAGCCTGCGGCACAAGGAAGAGAGTCTTCTTCACCCTTTACGGCACGACTTCGCAGCCGTCTCGCTCGCTGCGCTCATCTCGCGCTTGCTCAAGTCGTGTCCTAATACTTTTCTCGCGAACCGAAGCGCATGAGGAATAGTGAATCGATCCCACCCTTTCGCCAACACCGCGACAAGATGGGGCATCCGGCTGAGACGCCAGAACGGAATGTCCCAAGCATGAACTATCGGTTTCTAATTCTTTACGAGCACAACGGAACTGAACGATCCTTTCACTCGACATGTTAGTCCATCACAGCGACAATTATCATTTCATACGGCAATTTTGTGGTCACTGTTTTGCCCTTTGCTTGCTGTTGCGATATCGCCGACAAGTTGATTCTAGGTACGCCGAGTACATGCAGACGATCCCCGGGATGAAGATTTTTTACTCGCCTCTCTGGTTCAGTATCACTCACAAAAATCATCCGTAGCCTTTGGACGAGCAATTCGTTCTGAATATCCTCGACATCGGCAAGCGCTATCGTTCCGTCCATAACTTCATTTGGAACATCTATTAGCCTAAGCACAAATTCGACGTAGTTGTAACCCGTCTTGTATGCGGCAACTGTAGTAGTAGCTGCATCGAATGTTATCGTACAACGATTTTTTTCATATGACGAAAATGCCGATGTTGCATGATGAGGAGTATATGATGCGATCGGCGCAAATGTATGCGCCAATGATTTCTCCTCGAACTTAGTTACCGGGTGAATTTCAAAGAAATGATCAGGATTTGACGATATCGCGTGTGGAACAGCTCTACCCTGGCGCTGAGGATCAACCCCTGGGTGTTCCCACCAAATACGCCAAGCGCCTGTAATTTTGATTGCTTTCTCCTCGCCTGCCAACATTTCCAAATTTTTAACCGTTTCTCTCTCAAACTTCGCATTCATGATCTCGGCTACGACAGGTAACCCAATTTCGTTGGATCGGCCAGCAACTACTCCATCCCCATCCGTTCTGGCCATATGAATTTTTCCGACAACATCAACAATAAATTTCGTTTCAATGGTTGCGCGATCCTTGTATTGTTCGATAAATGAGTTCTTGAGCGTGAGAGAAGGGAGTCTATGCAGTATAAGAGCGTAAGACTGGATCGTATGCTTATTATCTTTCCAAGCAATCTGCAGAACTATCCCAAACTCAGTCCAACTCGTACCTGAGATAGCAAAGCTGGTAGCCGGATCGCACGATTTGCGGATAGGGTTTTCAAGCGTCGGATCCAATCGGTATTCGACACATTGAATGGCATCAAGCACTCGCTGGTCTTCTTTAATAAAGACTTTCCATTCGTAGCCATTTGTTGTGTTTTTAAACGTATTATCGACTTCGACAGAGCTTGGCGTGCCCTGCCCAAATGCCACACAAAATGCAAGCGCATGTAGACAAAGCAGCAAGATTGGGCGTCGGTGCATCATTGTTTATTGCCGGACGGATGAAGCTGAATACTCGGGCTAAGGGGCTTAAAATCTTCATCCGCTTCCGCCAAAGTTTTTCCTGTTGTCGCGTCGATGAGTACAAACAAAGAAACGCTGTCATTCAGTCCAACATCAATGATAGGGCAACTCAATGCTCTGGAACTGGCAGCGCGAGTTACGCCGTGGTCGCGAAGTTCGCCATTCAGATAATATTGGCACTTTAAATTTCCAATATTCCCGAGATTTCTGGGATCTGGGCCGCCAGGAAATTCCATATTCACATACACGATCTGCCGTTTGGCCTGTTCAAGTTGATGTTTGGTCGCGTCGAGTTCATTCTGAACGCTATCGAATCTTTTTTGTAAGCCAGCGATATCACGTCCGGATGAAATAAAATAGATCACCACACCTGTCAAACTCAATCCAACACCTAGCAGGAAAAATACAGTTCGCGGTGAAATCTGCAGATCTAAGCCGTACCCCTTAAATAGCTGCGGAGTATTTCCGAACTTACTTCCGATGAGACAGAATACTACGATGCCTATACCAAGAATGGGAAGAACGAGATTTGGAATCCATGATGCCCAGTCTGGTACAGGGCCGGTATTTATCTCGAAGCAACAAGTTAATATATTCAACATTCCCCCTCTCGCACTTAACAACCAGGAACAATAGATGGATTGCGCGTGATCGGTTGGGATTTACGTACTGCGCTAAGTCCGAGGAACAATGATGCACATTGTACACTGGACTTTTGTTTCTACCATAGCCGGCGACGTCGCAATCTGATTCAATCCCGAATGTTGGGTCCAAAGCATCAGTCGGGCACCTCAGGCTACCCATCCGTTTTAAATTGGGAGATTAGTGGGTCACTACTGGCGAGTGCCCCATCATTTCCGCGCTTCTTTGCGGAAAGGACGGCATTCGACACAGTATGCTTTCCCCGTTTCGGACCACCAGACAAGTGTCAGGGCCTGACTTGAGCGTATAGCCCGAAAGATGAGCGCAGCGAATCGAGGGCTGCGGAGTCGGGCCGTAAAGCGTCTGAAAACAACCCTTCCTTGCGCCGCAGGCCCGCGCATAGCTGCTCCCAGCCCCGGTTTTGACTTGCTGGGACGAAAAGCAGCGGAGCGCGCACAAAAATTCCTGTGCCGCACCGTTCGACTGCGCTCAGGGCAGGCTCTACGGCGCTCTGTTCTGTACAACTCTTGCCCGCACAAGCCAACAACGGGACTGCCGGGACACGTATTATGTCTATGAAACTATGAAGACTATCCTACTGCTCTTTACGTTGTTAGCCGCCCAATCGACATCGGTCAAAAATCCCGTTCTCCAAGTTACTGTCAAGGACTCGAACGGGGCTGTTATTTGGCACGCATTTGTTCAGATTGCCAGGCCCCCCACAGGAACAGGGGCTTGTGGGAGAGTCCTCCGGAACCAGGTAAATCAAATCCATCGGCAACGGTGGAAACGGACGCGCATGGGAAATTCTCCACAGACCTGCCGGCTGGGCTCTATCAGGTCTGCGTGAGCGGAAAAGGGTTTATCAAGACTTGCCGCGATGCAGAGGCTGAGGACGATAAGGTTGTGACCCTTGATTTTTCCCTAGGCTTTGATCCAGCGTACATGCCTGCAGATACGGAAGTGATGGACCAGCGGCTTCGCACCATTGCCGGTAACGGAGCTATTGATTGTGGTGAAGTACCTGTGGACGGCGACCCGGCGAAGGCAAGTTAATGTGCTATGAAGGCATCTCGCCAACACAAGGCATTTTATGTTCGATATCGCGCCCGGGGAATTGACGCGCAATTAGTTGAACGGACTGGCAAGCAATTCCAAAAACGACACATATGCAGTTATCTTCGGTAGCTTGGGCGTGTCAAGTGATCAAGCTCAGGATGCTACAAGGCCCGACGGCGATCACACCATTGTTATGGAGTGTCCCAAGCCAACTAAAATCCGGAAAGATAAAAATGGAAAGGTGACATGCTTCCATCAGCGAGGAAAATTTTTCTGGGCAATCGAGTAGCGAGGGTCATTGTCCTTTTTCGCACTTGATTCGCTCTAAAAAATTGCCTAGAATCTACCAGCGCCTCAGGGTGCGATGGGCAAGATCTTTGAAAATTAGCAGTCAGCAATTGGCAACTAGCAATTAGCCAGAAGGCCGGTACTTAGTTTTTGGTACTTGGTACTTGGTGAAGCGTTGCGACCCTCTGCCGATACTTTGGGATTGGGTTTGGGATTGGGTGACCCTTGGGTGACCCAAGGGTGGCCCAAGCGTGGCGCAAGGGAGGCCCAAGGGTCGAATTGAGAAAGTGCTTTGTTTGCAACAAGGATGCAAAAAAGGCCGGGTGGGGGTAGATCGCGGGCTGAAGGGACACAGGCAGAGGGCCGTAAAGTGGGCTTCGCCGATTTAGGTCCTTCATTCGCGGCAAAGACGGCCGCTTTTTCAGGATGACAAGGTTGAGGCGCGGCGAATTTCCACCCCGCCAAGCCAACAGCGGGCTCGTCGGGGACCCCGGTTTTGCGCCGCGCGGCTTATGAAATCGCCGAGATCGCCGAGATCGCCGACATCGCGCGTGATCGGAAAAGCAAAATCTTTAACCACAAAGGACGGTGGCAATCCGCTGCCACCGCGGACGTAACGATATTGATATCGGTCCCGCAGAAAGAGTCCGGGACTATGCAGGCAGCCGAATCGTATTGGATGTTCAAAGCAAGGTTGGCTAGACCTCACTGATGCCCGCAGCCGAAGACGGCGTACAGACCGGCGAGTAGTTCATTTGAGGGGCATCCGGCAACGTCATAAACGAAGGCGGGTCAGGAGACCCGCCTCGTTTTGCGCGTGCCGAAAACCTAGAAGCGCACGTGGAAGGAGAGTTGGAGTTTTCTTGGCCCAATCGAGTTCAGGTCGTTAGCGCCGGGGTCGCCAAGACCGTTAAAGGTCCGCTGCGAAGCCAGGAGGCTGGGACTGACCCGCCCGTTCTTGAGATCGTTGAGATGCAATGCCTGTCCGTTAGTGCCCACGAACGTGCCGTCAGGCCGTTGGCATGCAACACAGGTGAAGAAATCAGGGTTAGGAACAACGCCGCCCGCAGCGTTCGTGGTGGTGGACAAGGGTAACGCTGTGAGCACGTCGTTGCTGTTGAACGAATTGTAGTTGGTGCTGTTAAAGACGTTGAAAGCGTCAAACCGTAGTTCGATCCTTATATTTTCGTGCTGTGGAACTACGATGTCTTTGTGCAGAGACGCATCAAAGCGCAGGAACGGATCGCCCCTGGCCACGTTCCTCTCTACAGCGCCGTTGGCGAACCTGAAATCGACGACTTGTCCGGTGATCGCATCTATCGGCCCGTTTGGATCGGCCGTGGCAGGCGCCAGGAAGGTGTTGGGTACAATCGCGTTGCACACCGCCGGCGGACCTCCATTTGCCAGGCAAACCGACGGAGCATTCGGCCCAAAATTGGCGCCGAAACCATCAAAGGTACCAATTCCCGCAACCGAAACCGTGCCGTCGGGCAGGATGTTGGGCCGTTGCTGTGTTTCGCTGCCAGTGCCAAAGAACCGGCTGCCGTTTCCAAACTGGGAACTGCCGGTGGATAGAGGATAAGGACGGCCGGACTGCACCTGTCCTAACCAGCTCAAGCCAAGGTTGTTCATAATCTTGCCCATGAAGCCGCTGCCGAACATTTTGGCCGAATCCACAACAACTCCCATATTTACGGCATGGCGGATGTCATTGTATGCCGGGCCAAGCTCCGGCCGGATGTTTACGAAGTCTCCCGGTTCAGAGATGCCGAAGAAGTCTTCCCCGGAAGTCAGCGCATGCGACCAGGTATAGCTCGCATTGAATTGAACGTGATTCGACATCCTCTTCTGTGCGCTTACCAGCAGGCCATTGTAGTGCGACGTTCGCGAGTTCTCGTTGGTGCGGATTGGGGTGAAGTTTTGATCCGGACGCGGGCCGTAGAAGAAGAACCCAGGGTGCGCAGGGTCCTCGAGCATTGGCGGCGCGTTGGTGTCCCGTTCACCAAACAGACCAAATCCAAATTGCCCGATGTACTGGACCTCCGCTTTGAGCGTGTTGGTGATTTGATGCTCAATCCCGACGTTTACGCTCCGCATTTCGGGGTTCTTCAGGTGGTTGGAAATTGGCCTGACGCGACCGCAGTCTGGAGGGCAGACAGGGGCCGCAAGCAATGCCGGACTGGGTTGATTGGGAAACGCCGCCAGAACTGCCGGGTCAGTCGATGTGGCAGTATTCAGCGTGACGCCATCAAAATTCAGCGAGTCGAGAACCACGTTGTTGAAAGCCATCATTGTGGTCTCGGCTGCGGCAGCGCGCAACAATGTCTTATTGCCGATGGCGTACGTAAATCCGATTCGGGGCTGGAAATTATTCAGGTCCTTGGAACAGGCAGGAATCAGCCCGTTGGCCTGAAAACAACTCGAGTTCGGGCCATGGATGGGCCCGCCCTTAAATGCGCCAGCTTCATAGTCCCATCGCAGGCCATAATTCACGGTTAACTTTTTGCTGACTTTCCAGGTGTCCTGAGCGTAGAAGCCGTAGATATTGTCTTTTGAGGTCACTTGGCCGGGGCCAGTGCCAAAAGTGAAACTGGTTGGGATCTCGTTTGAGTCCACTGTGTACTGCCCAAAATGGAATTGCTGGAACAGGGAGAACCACGGGTAGTAGCTGATGTTGAACCCGTATTTCATGGTGTGGCTTCCCCGGGTCCAGGTCAGGTTATCAACATACTGATATCGTTTTTGCAATCCGCCCTGCGGGCAGCAGAAGTCGGCTCCAGTCTGCGTACCGTCGGCATGGATCACTCCCGGCGCTGTGCTCTGATCCACAAGATTGTTTATAAACCGGAAGAACACGAACCGCGCCTCGTTGACGACGTTTGGTGTCAGAGAGGAAACAAGGCCGACGTTTACACTTGCATTGTTAATCGTCTGCGCGGTGAGGTCGTCAGGCGTGACATTCGCTCCTGTCTGAACGATTTGATTGGTGATTCTGAGACGATCAACCGCGTACCGGGCCGTGAGTGTGTGATTGCTGCCGATCTTGTAATCGATCTTGCCCGAGTACAGCAGGTTATGGACCGGCTGCGGAACGGTCTGCGATGTCCCGAAAGGGGTCAAGATGAGCGATTGCTCCTGTTGGCTGATCTCATAGCTGGCGAACCAGAATAGCTTGTCCTTAACGAACGGTCCGCCCAGGGTGAAGCCGCCTTCTGCGCGATTGAACGGAGCCCGCGCACACCCATCAATATTGCTGGTCCCAATGCTGCTCGCAGGACAGCGGGTCTCTGTGGCAGGTATGAGTCCGGTCTGTTGATCGAGAAAACTCAGATTGTAAAAAGGATCCGACGATGCAAGATTGCGGCCGCGGAAGTACGCATGCGCGTCGCCGTGCACTCCGTTCGTGCCTGACTTGGTCACCGCGTTCAGCACCAGACCCGTAGCCTGGCCGTACTCCGCGTTGTAGGTGTTCGTGATTACCTGGAACTCCTGGACTTCGTCAACAGAAGCACCTGTGCTATCGCGACCGGAAACGAGCTGGTCAGTAATATTCGCGCCATCCACGTTGTAGAGGTTGCCGCGGTTGTTGGTGGAACCCGGCGCAATCAGGTCACCTGTGGTAAGGCCGCTGGTGTCGCTTTTCACTCCAGGAGCGGTCAGCGCCAGTTGCGCAAAGTCGTTCACGGCGCCGCTGATGACGGCAGTGCCGGCAAAGGTAGGCAGCCGCTCCATATCAAGTTTCGTGACCGTCGAGGAAACATCAGTCCTAGTACTTTCAATCAATGGGGCCGAGGTTGTGACCTCGATTGATTCTGTTGATCCACCCACTGCAAGTTTGAAACTGAGATCCCGCTGGTCGCCTACGTTGAGAAGCACATTCTTGGTTTCGCCAGTTGCGAAGCCCTTCTGCTCGACCCTTACGTTGTAGGTTCCGGGCGGCAGATTGGGGATGGTGTAGTTGCCTGTGGAAGTGGTGATCACCGAACGGCCAACTCCCGTTGCCGTATTGGTGGCTGTTACTGTTGCGTTGGGAACCAGGGCGCCCTGCGGATCAAGCACCTGGCCAACGATTGTTGCGGTTGAGGCGCTCTGTGCCGCCGCAAGACAACAGCAAAAAAATGCAATGAGGCTGAGAATCGCTAAACGCTTCATAGGGCGAGACTCCTTTTTCAACCGCCGGGGTCCCTAGAAGCATTAGCGTCCCCGTTCCTAGAAACCGAGGTTGCTGACGGTTTCATGTTACTCCTCTTTACAATCCTTCCTTCGATAATAAATTGCTTAAGGAGGGACGAACGGTCCGGTGCAAGGGCCCGAACGCTGGCCGCCTGGCGGCCTCAAGCGTCGAATTGAGAAAGTGATTTGTTTGCAACAAGAGTGAAAAAGGCCGGGTGGGGTAGATCGCGGGCTGAAGGGACACAGGCAGAGGGCCGTAAAGTGGGCTTCGCCGATTTAGGTCCTTCATTCGCGGCAAAGACGGCCGCTCTTTCAGGATGACAAGGTTGAGGCGCGGCGATTTTGCGCCGCGCGGCTTACTGATCATCGCTCATCCGTCATCGCACGTGATCGGAAAAGCAAAACCTCACCACTGATGAACACTGATGACACGGATCGGCGGGCGGTTCGTCCCATCGTAGTAGAATCTCAGGCTTCTGTACCGAATCGCGAAATCTATGCACCCGACAGTTCTCGCTGCATTCCTACAATCCACTGGCACCGCGGTCGGAATGTGCGCCGCCGGCGTCGCGGTTTTCTTGATTGGAATATTGGCCGCCAAAAATGATATCGCCCAGGCCCGCGGCCTGGACAAGATCGTGGCCTTAAGCAATCTGTGTTTCGCTGTGCCGCTGGCGGTCTTTGGCGCATTACATCTCTTCGGCCCGCAATTCGTTAAAGACCTTGTGCCGCGATACATGCCAGGGCGCATGTTCTGGGTATATTTTGTTGGCTGCGCGTTGATCGCCGCGTCATTGAGCATCGCCACTAAAATTGCCGTGCGCTGGTCCGGCCTGCTCGTCGGAATCATGATGTTCATGTTTGTGGCGATGCTCTATCTTCCCGGCGGGCTGCGCCAAATACACGCCCATATTCCGTGGACACGCGCCCGATTTACCTGGACCATCGTCTTCCGCGAGAGTTCTTTTGGCGGCGCCGGCTGGATTCTTGCAGCAATGGCAAAAGACGGATGGCACGGCAAAGCCAGGACGACGCTGATCACCGTAGGCCGCATCGTGATCGCGCTCGCCGCAATATTTTTTGGCATTCAGCATTTTCTCCACCCGCTGGGACTTCCCGGAGTCCCGCTCCAAAAAGAGATGCCTGCATGGGTTCCGGGACGCGCGCTCATTGACTATGTTACGGGCGCGGGTCTTCTAGTTACCGGGGCGAGCATTCTGCTGAACAGGAAAACGCGGACCGTGGCGGCCTGTGTGGGCGGCTGGATCTTGCTGACGATCCTGGTCATTTATACCCCTGTCATGATCATGGCGTTATCCGATCCGTCTATCGGAGTCAAGGTAGAGGGGATCAATTACTTTGCCGATACACTGTTCTTTGCCGGAGTCATCCTAGCGGCGGCGAGCGCGGCGCCACGATCACCCACGGAATCTTCTACTTCAGATTAAGTAGCATGTCCGTTACGCGGGAGGCGCTGCGTATTTCAGGAAGAAAAAACGCAGCGGCCTCTGAAAAAAATAATCTTCCCATCGGCGCAAACCTGCAGGCAGTGAAGCAGAGCACACCAGCTCTCCTTTTCATCCTGAGGAGAGGCATCTTCTCGGCTGCAAAATCTTTCTCATTGCCAGCGACGACAAAAGGAGTATTGCAATGGCAGATGACACTCTTGATCTAATAAAAGAATTGGTTCAGACCTGCAAAGATGGCGAGACCGGTTATCTTCATGCGGCAGGTGTGGCTACGGACCCACAGCTAAAGGCATATTTCAGCGAACAAAGCCTGGAACGGGCGCGCTTTGGCCAGGAACTCCGCGCTGAAGCAGAGCGGCTGGGTGACAAACCTGACGCTTCCGGCACCGTGTCTGCTGTTCTGCATCGGGTATGGTTTGAAACCAAGGCGACAATCGGCCTGGGTGATCAATCAATCCTGAACAGCGTTGAACAGGGTGAGGACAGAGCGAAAAAGGATTATGAGAAGGCGCTCTCCAGCCAGCTTCCGGATGGCTTGCGCGATGTCATACAGCGCCAGGCAGCCAGCGTTCTTAAGGCCCATGATTATGTGCGCGACATGCGCGATGGAATGGCCCAACCCGGTGACAAAGTAGCCTGACCGGCAAATCAAGCATTCGAGCAAGAGGCCTGGAACATGCGGGTTTCAGGCCTAGTTCCTCGGTGGATACGAGAAATGCCTTATTTCTCTGCCTGATATCCTAGAAATGCTCTCTTGATCGTTGCTCCACCATTTACTACGCTCCAAAGGAACCCATGGCCGCACTGATTGATGCCATTGACATCAAGCGCAAAATGTTTTTCGAACTGGACGGCACGCCCTTCCACTGTCTTGACGTGGAGGTGAACACTCCAACCGCTCGTGGCGGCCAGACTCTGGTCCGCCTGAAGATGCGTAATCTGCTTACCCGCGCCGTCTTTGACAAAACGTTCAAAGCCAGTGACAAGTTCAAGGAACCCGACCTGGAAATGGTTCCCGCATCTTTCTTATATAGCGACACGGACGGTTTTTACTTCATGGACCAGGAGAGCTTTGAGACTCTCACGCTGTCGCAGGAGATGATTGGCGACGCGCAGGATTTTCTTGGCGAAGGCCTTGTCATCCAGGTGCACAAGTACAACGGCAATCCCATTGGCTTGCAGCTTCCTCCGCATGTGGAGTTGACGATCGCCCAAACGGAGCCAGGCGTGCGCGGGGATTCCTCCGGCGGCAACGTGACCAAACCTGCTACGCTGGAAACCGGCCTGGAAATCCGCGTGCCTCTTTTTATTAAACAGGGTGAGAGGGTCAAGGTGTCCACGGAGACGCGGGAGTTTGTGGCCAGGGCGTGATGCAATCACAGTGCAAGATCGGGTGATCTGGTTATCGGGACATTGGGCGATCGGAAAAAACAAAACCTTTAACCACACGCGGCGAATGCTTTTCCAGAAGTAGAGATCGCCTCTATCGTTGCACCAGGGAACGCCGATACTAGCCCGGCATGTTTCCCTTTGTTCCCGATTTGGGAATCGCGAATAGACTTTTGTGCGCAGCATCTTTACACGCGAAGCGCTGGTTGTCTATATTAAATCGATTCAATAAAACGGTGAGGATGGCCGCCTCGCTGTAATTTCTCTATCCTGGCCAATCTTTCCGATGGAAATGGGAAAGGCCAGCCCACACCAGCTGCTCTGCAAGAAAGGAGTCCCACTATGCATTATGTATCTGCCCTCACAAACAAACGGCCTTCACTCCTGTTGGCATTGCTTCTCATCAGCACCGCCGCAGTCGCCACGCCACTTCAGATTTATGGCGCCTGGCATTGCGGTAGCGATGCCTGTACATGGGGCACTGTCCGCGACATGAATGATTTCGACGTCAAAAATCATTGGCTGATTGATCGTGGCGACGGCTCGCCGTCGGTCAATCTTGTAGTGCTGTCATTTGTTAACCCGCTGAAGCTACTCAATAAGACCAATGACGCTCAAACCGTAAATGGCGTGCCGCTGGGTATGAACCAACAAGTGGTCAGCTACTTCACCAGTCACAATGTGCGCGTCATGTTGTCCATTGGGGGGATTACCTTTGTGAATGACTGGGACACGGCTCTATCTACCAATCCGACGCAATTGGGTCTGAATGCCGCTGCGCTAGCCAAGAGCCTGGGCGTAGGCATTGAGATCGATTACGAAGAAAACACCACGCCCAACCTGACGGGATTGCAGGCTTTCATCAGCGCCTATCGCTCGCAATTGCCTTATGATGCAACCGGAGCCAATGCTGCGGCGCGTTTGACAATAGACGTTGGAGCGGGCGACCGCTTCTTGATCGACCTGGACCGCAAAGCGACCAGCGACTGGCTGGCGGCCGCCAACCCGGTACTCGATTACGCCAATGCCCTGGTTCCGAGCAAGCAGCCGCCCAGCGCGTCTTCTGCAGAAGGCAACTGGCAGGAACACGTGGACGGCAAATCGAATTTCGCTCCACCCATCCTGCCGCTGGCGCCAGCCAAGTTTACCGGCAGCCTGTACATTACCAGCGGGCACAATGCCCTTCCCGAGTGTACAAATTTCAGTTCATCGCTGGAAGATTCAACCGGAAGCTACGTGCAAACGGTTGCGCCCAACGGAGCGGGTACAACCGCCGGCATGCTTGGTTACATGTTCTGGGCGGCGGAGTGTCCTTCCACCAGGAACATCTGTACCACGCCGCCCAATACTTGCCAGGGAGGAGTCGGCACAGGCGCGAAGACATATAACATTCCTTTGCCAATGCCGCCACTGCGACAACAATAGGCACACGGAGACGTAACAACAAACGCGCTGTCAGCCCGGACCCACATGGGTTTGCACCATGTGCTTTGATTAACGCTTAGAGTCTGTCTGTTGGCGTCATGCTGCGGAACCAGGCGCATTTCAGTCGCCTGGTTTCGGCAGCCAACAAGAAGGATGCAACGGCTTTGCAGTTCTTCGGCGGGCTTATTCTAGCTCGCCAGCCGGAATGCAAACGTAGGCTGGATGTTTTCGCAATCCGAGCCCCCGTCCGCCAATACGGCCCATTCCTTTCCGCTGGCAATAGTCGTTAGTTCACGGTGGGAGCAAAGTTTTTGAATCACCCACTGAAACCAAGGGAGTGTTTCATCTGAAAATTAAAAACGAATGGCCCTTTAATTAACAAAAGGAGAAAAAGTCCCACTATGCATCCCCTATGCATCTTGGAGGGAGCTCGAGTTATTTCCGGATTTCAGGAACATCGTTCATATGCAACGAGATGAATCTTTGTAAATTGAACAGCGTGGTGTTGAAGCGGATGGGGAGACGGGCCGCAGCAAATCGAGTGCTGCGGAGTCTGGCCGTACAACACGCGACGAACTCCCTTTCCATGAGCCGCAGAGCCTGCCCTGAGCGAGCTATGCGAGTCGAACCGCCCGCGCGCTACAGGGCGGAGCGCGCTAAAAACATCAGCGTTGCCACTCCACCAAAAAAATGGGCTGGCGAATGTGCCAGCCCTTCAAATGTTCGTTTGCCGTCGTGGTTCGAATTCTGGTGTGATGGGCAGGCGCTACGCGTTACGGAGTAACCGTGAGCGTTCCCGTCGAAATTGACACCGCATAATTGCTGATTTTGCCGGATCCGTCCTTCACTGTGGGAACGATTGGATATGTTCCCGCCTCACTGCCGACGGTTGCGGGGCTGTCATGGGTTGCGGTAATGTCATCACCGTTCTTGACTCCTGAGATCGAGCCGGTGAAGGTGGGGTTGGGCTGGCCGGCGGCGCGCGCGGTGTCATCAGCGACAACGCTCAGCGGCGCAGGAGTAACCGTCAAAGTCCCATTGTTGATAACCACGGTGTAGTTGCTCAGCTTGCCATCCGGGTCAACCAGGGTAGGAATAATCAGGTAATCTCCTACCGGGCTGCTGATGTCGGCAACCGTGCTGAAAATTGCCGTGATGTTGTCGCCGGTCCTGAGGCCAGTGATGGTTGCGGTGAATGCTGGGTTCGGATCGCCATAGAACCGGCCGGCATTGATCGCGGTCACCACAAGCGTCGCTGTCTGCGCGTGCGCGGCTACAGAACTAGCCAGCATGGCCAACAGCAGGGCCGTGACGAACAAGGTTATTGATGGGCGTGTGCTCTTGCCGCTAGGCAGGAGGGCGGTGGTAGAGTTCTTCAGGGTGTTCATGTTCTTATTTGTTCTCCCGAATGTCTCAGATGAGACGCACAACACGCGATCTTCACGGCGAACCATGAGAACCACGTTTTCGGCCTGGCCTAACCGAAGCCCGGCGCGAAATTGTTGAAGGGATTTGAGCCCGGAAGGAATGACGCTTACTCAGCTCCCCGGATGTTGCCCGGCCGCAACCGCCGAATCTGGCGCTGCCTGACGCAACAACACAAATGCATAGCATTTCGCAAAAAATAAAGGGATGGAGCCCGGAGAGATGCTGCCTCTGACCCTAAGAAATCGTGAAGAGAATACCATGGGCGCAGCAGAATAAATAAAAACTTAACTTAAAATAACATTAAAATTTCTAAGAAATCACGCGGAAAAAAGAGGGCTGGGCTGGCTGGAGAAAAAACCATCCTTTTGATGGTGGAAACTGCAATTTGCCGTTTCATTTTGAGATGCCGCCGGGGCGTGCTTGTTAGCACCCGTGCCAAAGCAAAACCGCCCGCTTGCGGCAGGCGGTTTCAGAAAAAAATGGATCAAGTAGCTAGCCCGCTTTTTCCATCGCCGGCAGAGAGACATCGCGGCGCTCAACCATGTCTTTGGTGACCTCAAACTCCTTGACGCGCTTCTGGCTGGGCAGGTGATACATCAGGTCCAGCATCAGCTCTTCCAGGATCATGCGCAGACCGCGCGCGCCAACTTTGCGGGCCATCGCTTCACGTGCGATGGCAGCCAGCGATCCATCAGAGAAACGCAGCTTCACGTTCTCAAATTCAAACATGCGCTGGTACTGCTTTACGATGGCGTTGCGCGGACGGGTAAGGATTTCAATCAGCGCGGCTTCGTCAAGATCATTGAGAATGCCCACGACAGGCAGGCGTCCGACGAATTCAGGAATCAGGCCGAAGCGGACTAAATCCTGGGGCTCGGCCCTCTGCAGCAATTCGGTGTCACGCTTGCTGGCTTCAGTAAACTCTTTTTCTTTTTCAGCGCTGGTGCGGAAGCCCATGGACTTCTTGCCGATGCGCCGGGCTACGATTTTTTCCAGGCCCACGAACGCGCCGCCGCAAATGAAAAGAATGTTGGTGGTATCCACCGGGGTAAATTCCTGGTGCGGATGCTTGCGTCCGCCCTGCGGAGGAACGTTGGCCACGGTGCCTTCCAGGATCTTGAGCAGCGCCTGCTGCACGCCTTCACCGCTCACGTCGCGCGTGATGGAAGGGTTCTCATCCTTGCGGCCGATCTTGTCGATCTCGTCGATATAGATGATGCCGGTCTGCGCGCGGCCTACGTCGCCATCAGCAGCTTGCAACAGTTTCAAAACAATGTTTTCTACGTCTTCACCCACATAGCCGGCTTCGGTAAGCGTGGTGGCGTCCACAATGGCAAAAGGCACATCGAGCATGCGGGCCAAGGTCTGGGCCAGCAGCGTTTTGCCGGTGCCGGTGGGACCGATCAGCATAATGTTGGACTTGGTCAGCTCCACTTCGCCGGACTTGGTGCGGTTCATGTGTATCCGCTTGTAGTGGTTGTAAACGGCGACGGAAAGCTTTTTCTTGGTCTGTTCCTGCCCGATGACGTATTCATCCAGGAACGTCTTGACTTCTTGCGGCTTGGGCAGATGGTTGGGAGCGGCTGCGGCATGCGATTCCGTGCGGTCGTCTTCCAGAATGGAGTTGCAGACGGCAACGCACTCGTCGCAAATGTAAGCCCGGGGATAATCGCTGGGTGACGAGATGAGCTTGGCAACGGCGTCCTGCGACTTATGGCAGAACGAGCAACGAAGGGTTTCTTCGGGCGTCCTCGGCTTCACAATCTTGCTCCTTGGTTCAGTCAGGCCTTGTATCTGGCCAGCGGCCCGTCTGACCTCACTACTTTTACATTACTTATGCTTATAAATAATGTCGTCAATGATTCCGTATTCTTTGGATTGCTGTGCGTTCATTATAAAGTCACGCTCAACGTCTTTTTCCACTTTTTCCAGCTTCTGGCCGGAGTGCTTGGCAATGAGCTGGCTGGTGATTTCACGCATCCGCAGAATCTCTCTAGCATGTATATCAATATCTGTGGCTTGGCCGCTAAGGCCAGACATCAAGGGTTGATGAATAAGAATCCTAGAAGTGGGTAGGGCGAAACGCTTATTCGGGGCACCAGCGCAAAGTAACAAGGCCGCCATGCTGGCCGCCTGTCCGCAGCAGATCGTCATCACGTCCGGACGCACAAACTGCATGGTGTCATAGATCGCCATGCCCGCGGTGATCGATCCCCCGGGGGAGTTGATGTAAAGCTGGATGTCCTTCTCCGGATCTTCAGCCTCAAGGAACAGCAGTTGCGCGATGACCAGGTTGGCGATTGTGTCATCAATCGGCGTGCCAATAAAAATGATGTTATCGCGCAGAAGCCGCGAATAGATGTCATAAGCGCGTTCTCCGCGGCTGGTCTGCTCTACTACCATGGGTACAAGTGCCATAAAATCGCTTTATCCTTCCGTCTGCAAAGCTGGGATTGCCCAGCGAAAACTATTTGATTACTAATTTGAGTTCGAATACAGCAAGTTTAACGCTTTTTCGCTTCGCATGCGGTCGCGTAAACGCTCCACGGCGTTGTCTTCCGTGAGACGCTTCTTTACTTCCTCAACCGGCTGCTGCATCTGCGCCGCCATGGCTTCAATTTCGTTCTCCAGTTCTTCATCGCTCACCTGGATATTTTCCTTAATGGCGATCTTGGCCAGCAGCACGCTCGACTTCACTTCCTTGGTCGCGAACTCTTCCTGCCCGGCGCGCAGCCGTCCAAAGTCCATGCGACGCATATCTTCCGTCTTCATGCCTTGCGCCGCCAGCGCGCGCAACCCGCGCTCCAGACGAAGATCAATCTGGTGCTCCACCATGGACCGAGGCACGGGAAAATCATGCCTGGCCACAAGCTCTTCAATCAGCTTGTCTTTGGCTTCATGCTCGGTTTTGTGCTTCAGCTCGGCTTCCATATTTTCGCGGAAGCGCTGTTTCAGGTCGCCAAGGTTCTGGAAATCGGGGCTGAGCTCTTTAGCAAATTCATCGTTCAGATCCGGCAGCGTCTTCTTCTTGATGGCGTTGACCTTTACTTTGTAATCAAACACCATGCCGGCCAGGCGCTTGTCATAAAAATCTTCAGGATAAGACACTTCAAAGCTGCGCTCTTCGCCTGCCTTGGCGCCAGCCAGGTTCTTGGTAAATTCCGGGATGGTATTGGCCCCGCCAATCTCGACCAGAACTTCTTCCATCTGCACCGGCTGCGCATCTTTTTGCTCTGGATTTTCGGCGGCAACGTCTTTCGCTTCACCGGCTTCGCGCCAGCGGCCTTCACTTCGATGCACTTCCGCGCCTCGGGTTCGTCGTCGGCAAGGTTTTTGGGCCGCGCCTCGAATGACACCTGAACAAACTCGCCTTTTTCCGCGCCGCGCTCTTCGTCCACGGGGTCGAAGCTTGCCTGCTTTTCCTGCAACAGCTTTATCTCGTGGTCAACCTGTTCGTCGGTGACCGTTACGTCCGGCTTTTCGACCTTAATGGCTTTGTAGTCGCCCAGATCGAATTCCGGCAGGACTTCAAACGCGGCCTTGAACTTGATGGGCTCGCCCGGAGTAAATTCCAGTCCATATATATGAGGTTGCGAGACAGGCCGGTACCCGCCCTTGACCACGGCTTCACGGAAATATTGCGGCACCAGGCGCTCTACCACGTCACTGGTGATTTCGCTGGAAAAGCGGTTGCGCACCATGCTGGCCGGGACCTTGCCCTTGCGGAATCCCGGTATCCGGGCCTGTTTGGAATACTGCTGCACCAGCGCTTCCTGGTGCTTGGCCACCACGTCAGCGGGGATTTCTACCTCAATCTCGCGCTTGCAGGCCGGATCCATGGGCGGAGGTCCCGAAGGATGCGTGTGGCCGGGCTCGCCATGATCATGCTCGTGCTGGCCTTCAAGTGCCTGCGCTTCAGTGGTTTGGCCCTCTTCCATCTGCGGCTGCTGCTCAGAGGAAGGGTTCTCAGGATTATCGAGTGCGTTGCGTTCTGCTGCGTTATCCAAGTGATTTCCTTATCGTTTTTCAGTGCCGCCGTTGCTGCTGATGAAAAAACACGCAAAAATGGGGGATTTCCGGCACGTACCCCAAACAATCAGTTTAAGAGACGTTGCGATAGGGGTCAAATGGGGGAGGGGACAGGACTTGTGGCACAGCTCATCAAGATATAAGTTGTTGTGCTCATGAGAATCCTTACTTCAGACGAAGTGCGCCAGATTAAGGTAGAAGCCGCCAGCCGGACAGATACTCAGGCGTCTCTCCTTATTCAACGAGCGGGCTATGCGGTGGCCCAGTTTTGTCTTGCCCACTTCAAGTTCCGGTCCGTCTGCGTGGTTTGCGGCTCGGGCGGCAACGGCGCCGATGGATTAATGGCCGCGCAGGTGCTATCCGGAATTGTGGAAGAAGTTTCTACGATTGTGCTGGCGAAAGATGCGAACGCGCTTTCCTCGGAAGCTACGTCCATCTGCGACAGCCTGGCGACCGGCCCGATGTGGGTTTCCGACGAAGCCGGTTTTCAGGGCGAAGCGATCCAGCAAGCGCTGGAAGCAGACCTGATCATCGATGCCATTACGGGAACTGGATTCAAGCCTCCGCTGGAAGGAATCGCCAGGAAAGCGGTGGAGGCGATCAATCAGGCTTCGGGAATTGTGGTCTCAGTCGGCGTGCCTTCGGGAGTTGAGCCGGACAGTAACGTCGCGGTGCACGAGGGCAGCAGCGAAGCGGTGTTTGCGCATGGTGTGATTACTTTCATCGCGCCCAACCTAGCTCATGTTTTTGGGAAACTCACCACTGGCCCCATTGCGGTGAGCGAACTGGGCGCCCAGCCAAGCCTGGTTTCCCATGAAACTGGCTTGAGCGTTGTGACCGCGCAGGAAGTCCGGATCACATTTCCGCCACGGCCCGATGAAGCGCACAAAGGAGACTTTGGCCATGTTCTGGTGATTGGGGGCGCTCTGGATAAAGCCGGCGGTGCAGGGTTGGCGGGGATCGCGGCGTTGAGAACTGGCGCCGGGCTGGTTACGATTGCTTCTCCCCGGTCAGCACAGCCGACCATCGCCGGGTTTGCACCGGAGCTGATGACCGAAGGACTACCGGAGACCGAAACAGGGACAATCTCTCTTTCGGCCCGAGACAAGATAGTGCAGCTGCTGGCCCAGGCAGATGCTGTTGTGCTTGGGCAGAACACTCGTGGTGACGGCGAAACAGCACAGTTTACGCAATGGCTGATCGGCAATTGTGCAGCGCCGCTGGTGCTCAACGACGTTGGACTGCCTGATATGTATGAAAATCGCGCGGAGAAATCCGCCGACGAACGATTGAGAGTGATTGTTCTGGATGCGGAAGCAGCGGCGGCTATTCTCAGCATCCAGGTCGATGAGCTTCAAACCGATAGAGTCGATGCAGCGCGCCGCATCGCCAAGCAGACGAATTCCTGCGTCGTGCTGCAAGGGCTAAGGATGATCGTCGCCGGTCGGTCAGGGGAGACGTGGATCAGCATGACGGGAAACTCTGCGCTGGCGAAAAACGGCTCGGATGACGCGCTCTGCGGAATTATCGCCGCGGCACTGGCCAGGCATTCGTCAGAGCGTCCGGCTTTGCTGCGCGAATTGGACGTTGCATCCGCCGTGTATTTGTACGGGCTTGCCGGCGATCTGGCCCGCGACATCTTTCACGAGAACACTTTGTTGGCGACTGACCTGCTGGAGACTTTAAGCGATGCGTTTCGCGATTGCGAACTTCAATCTGATCGCGGGCTTTTCTATCCGCGGAAGTAGCTGGGATTTACCGCGAAGCTGGTCGTTCGGATACGCGCAGCTTGCGCGGCCCTGCCTTGGAATGCACCGCCAGCAACGTTTCGCGATCGACAACACGGTTCAATTTCATTTTGATAAAGCTGCCGATGCTCCTCAGTTCCATCACAAATCCTTCCAGCCCAAAGGCGACGAACGCCGTGAGATCAAAGGGAAGAGGAGACTGCCAGCAGCGGTGGAGCATGCTGTGATACTTGATGTCGTTCAGGTAGAAGTAGTCGGAGAGCGCATAAAAACCGCCATGCACGTTGTAGCCGCGCTGAAGAAGGATTCCCGCGGTGAGAAGGCGCGAAACTCTTCCGTTGGCGTCGCCAAAGGGATGGATAGTGACGAGAAAAAAGTGAGCGATCAGAGCCTGGATCACCGGATGCAAAGCCAGCAGGCGATCGCTGGTGATGAAAGCGATGTATTCGTCCATCAGTCGCGGCAGCCGGTTTACTGGCGCGCCCATATGCAGGCCGCCAACTTCCCGCCGCCCCACCTGGACCGCCATGCTTCGCAGAGTACCGGGAACATAACCTTCCGTGGCGCCGTCGGCCACCATCCGGTGCATGGTCATCAGGTCGGCCAGTGTCAGCGGTGGAGTTCCCGGCCGCGAAGCGTTCATTGACCCACGCCCGTGCGTTGGCCGAGTTTCTGATGCGCAACTGTAGTTTTTCGTCTGTGGCTTCAGCCAGGCCTTGCTCTAGCGATGTCTCTCGCCATTGCGGCGGAAGCACACGTGTGAGCGCCGCCTGTTTGTGGGCTTCAATCGCCAGCAGGTGTGGCGTCAACCTCTTCAGGTCGAGCAGATAATCGAATTCAAATTGTATCCAGTCCATTTCCCGCTTACAGGTCAATCTGAATGGCCGCGCGAGCCCTTACTGATTCGGACGAGCCGTTCCACCCGTGCCTGTCAGCCGGCTTGGTTACCGCATTCCGCGCGCTCGTGCCTGACGCTGGAGTTCGGAAGTCCGCGAGACCAGGTAACCGATCAGGTGATTCGCATCTTCATCGGCCACACGCAGGTTTGGCATGTTTACGTGGCCATATTTCTCGGCCAGCGCCATTGTGATTGGGTCTTTTTCCGCCAGCAATTGTTCGGGATGCTGGATCTTGCGCATCAGCCAGTCGCGATTGCGCGCGTCCGTCACGCCCACCAGATCGGGGCCGATCTTGTCGCCCTGGCCCACCGTGTGGCACGCACCGCATTTCTTGGTGAAAAGATATTGCCCGGGATCAAGATGAATGCCTGCCGACTCCGTGTTTTCTTTCCCGGTTGCGGGCTTCATGTTTCGAAAGCTGTCCAGGAAATCGCCAATCATCTGGGAAAGAAATCGCGGATTGTCCAGCGCGGAGTTGCGCATCCACTGGCCCATGGGTTCGTTCCCCAGCAGCAAGTGAGGTGTGTGGCCGTCCAGAGTGGCAGCAGGATCGGAATACAAACCCAGCTTCTTGCTCAGGAATTCGATGTCTTCTTTTTTTCCGGTCAGGAATGTCCAGCCTGGCCCGGCGTGGAATTTCTTCGCGTAGGCTTTCAGTACGGCAGGCGTGTCGTTGGCGGGATCGATGGTGATGGAGTAAAAGAAGATGTCTTTTCCCACCCGATCGCCCAGAATCTTCTGTACCTGCGCCAGTCGCGCCGTTTCCAGCGGACACGAGTATTGGCAAGTGGTATAGATGAGATCGATGGCTACGATCTTGCCCTTGATCAAATCGTCATAAAAATGGACGGTCTTCCCGTCCTGCGTTGTCAGCTCGATGTTGGGAAAATAATTTGCGCCCCAGCGACTGTCCGCCGAGACCGGCCGGCTGAACAGAATCGCCAGCGCACCTGCCAATATGAATGAAATCCCGATGAATCGTATCCCGCTTTTCCTTTGCATGATCTACTCCCGTTGTTACCCGTAAAGCCCGAATTCGAAGCGGCGGGCTCTCTCCTTCGCAAAGAGAGCATTGAAAAGAGCCCGCTGTCCGAACTTTCTCTGAACTAAGCCGCCCCAGCGCCTGCCGCCATGGCAGGCGCTGGTTGCGGGCTAAAACGCATTGGTCAGAATCTCGTCCGGCGCCTGGAACGTGACTCCTGTCGGTTTGGGAATCGGCGTCGGCAGCGGGTTCAGGAACACGCCTCCGGCGGCATTCACCTCCCAGCGCAACAGCATTGCGTTGTCCTCATGCATGGTGTTGTGGCAATGCTCCATAAACATGCCGCCCCAGTCGCGGAACTGCATGGTGATGGTCACGCTGCCGTTTTCTCTCAGACGGTAAACATCCTTGCGGCCTCTCTCCGCCTGCGGAACGTTGCTGACGCTGCCGTTGCGGGCGAGGATCTGGCCTTCTTCAAAGTGGATGTGGATCGGGATGGTCCCAGTTAAAGCCTCCTTGCAGCGTCCAGATCTCGCGGGTGCCGAACTTCGGCGCCGAAGAGATCCGGCCAAAGTCCGCCTTGAGCGCCGATCCTCCTGTGCGACTGACTGCTGCCACCTGTATTGTCCGCGGCAATCCCCCAATTGCCGCCGCCGGTGTACGACGTGACAGGATCATTTTGGTTTTGGCTGGCGCGATCGTCGAAGGTAAACAGACGCTGCCGCGCGACCGGGATTGCAGACAAGTCAGGATTGGGGATCAGCGTGATTGGTGTGTTCGGACAGATGCTCTGGTCCGGCACCGCGGGATTCCGCACCACCTGGAAGCGCAGGCACGCGCCCACAGCTGGATCGCTGGATTGACCGGAGAGCGCGCCGGATACCGTGAGTATCTGGCCCGGCCCCTTGCCGTCCCGGTGTTCCTGCAGGTTCACCAGGTCCACGGTTTGTCCGATGGTGTATCGCGAGAAATCAATCACGATGTCATACCGCTCCGCGATGCCCTGCTGATCAAGCTGGGTCAGAGGCACGGTTTGCGGAAGCAGGTTGCCGTCATTGGCAATCTGAACCATGATTGAGCTGTCACTCAGCGCGAACACGAAGAAACGTGACACGCTGGCATTCAGCAGGCGGAAGCGGTATTTGCGCCGCTCCACCTGGAAGAATGGTTTGTAGGCCAGGTTCACGGTCATACGATCGCCGAGGAACCCGTCGAACTGGAAGATGTCCATGTTGAGCTGGCCATTGGCGTCCCAGGCTTTGTCGGCAAACATCAGATTGACGTCATAATCCAGGTTGCCCCAGTCCAGCGTGGTGCCGCTGGGCAGGCGCAGGTTTACGCCGTCATTGATGGCTTCATTCCCGCGGTCCAGCGCGCTGTAGATATTCAGCATTCCGGCATCGCCCTTGTAGACGTTCTGCGCCGTGAAGCTGAACATGTGATCGTGGAACCAGTGCGTGCTCATGGTTTCATGCCAGTCGCCGGGGACCTTGTTGATCCCGCCGCTTCCGTTGGGGCTTCCGGCCTTGGGATCGGTGGCTGTGGCGTTGATGGTGGTAAAGCCCGCCAGGACGAACGGGTAGTGGTAGTCGTAGAACTGGTTGGGGAAGAAGTATGCGCCGGTGAAGCCGTCGTTCTCCGCGCCGTGGTGCCCGTTATGCTCGTGCGTGGAAAGCGTATTTCTTCCGAAGCCGTTGTTCTGCGTCACGTCTGCCGGCAGCCGGTTGTGGTGGCGGAACAGGATTGGTTCTCCGTAGCGTCCCAGCATCAGCTTGGGCGGAATTGTTCCGTTGAAGGTCCATACCGAATTTGGCTGCTGCGTGGGCATGCTGGGATGGAATTTCAGCGGGATGGGCGTTGCTGGATTGATGCCGGAATTCAGGCTCGACGGAACCTGCGGATTGTACGTGGTGTTGGTGGTCGCGGGCGAGGTTGAGGCATCAATCCCGATCACCGGCGGATTCTGGGTAAAGCGTTGGTGGCCCCAGATGGCTCCCGGAGGACGTCCCTCAATTGGCCCGGTCAGGCCGGTCTGGCCGCCTACCAGCGCAGGATCAAGCGGCTGCTGTGTCTGGTTGGCCTGCGCCTGCGGCGCGGGGCTCAACGATGCTACCGGGTTCCGCTGGAAGACGTCGAAGCGCGGCATCGGCTGCGTGAAAGGCAGAACGCCAAAGAGCGGACTGCTGGGCAGGCCCGTGGGAATCCCACTACCACCACTACGTGTTCCGAAGCTGAAGCTCGAAGTTTGCGCGTTCATCGGTCTTACAAATGGACTCAGCCCGCCAATCGGCGCCACAAGACCGGCTGAAGTGAATAGTCCCCACTTCACCAGGTCACGCCGTGACACCTGCCCGTGCGAAAGCGCTTTGTTGATCTCAGCGCGATTTCTGCGCGCGTTCTCCGCATCCCTGATCCGTCTTCGATCGGAGTTTTCTGATAACCAAAATCCTTCTCTATCATCTTTGCGACCCATACTTTGCTCCTATGACTCAGTGAATTGATGGTGCTCCGCTGCCGGCTCCAAGACAGAGTCGTGCGCCGACAATGGCGTGCGTTTGAGTTCTTACGTGAAAGAGCTAGCGTTGAGGTCAATTGCCCAGCAAAACGCGTTTAGAGCGGAGGGCAAGTAGAGGCACGTATGGATGGCGGCGACGATTGCGTCGAAACAGGCAGGTGGGCACCAGGTGGTGTGTCTGCGTCTTTCGACATGCTTCGGCTCCGGAAGTTGCCTACGTGCATTTTCAAAACAAACGGACGTTCTACCGAAAGTCCGCATGGATGACAACGGAAACCCTTCTCTTGATCCCTGGTAACACTTCCAATGGTTGCGAATAGTATCGCCGTACTTGCATCGTGTCAAGAATGTTTTTAAGAGATTTCTTAATTAATCTGGAAATCGAGCGAAGCAAGGAGCTGTTGCTGGTTTACTTTTTGCTTCGTCGGCGCCAGTGATTCTTCACAGAAGCTTTACAAATCGATTTAGGAAGGTACGCGGGCGGTCTGAGTTTGCTGCCATCAGGGCGAGCCCGAAAACAAACTTGAAAACTGAATGCTTCCGCAGGGATGCTTTGTCAATGGGCCTTGTCCTAGTTCGCAATTGATTCGTGCTCGAAAATCCTCTATACTCTGGCAGCGCCTCAGGGTGTTTGGTCTCCGAGAAGCTCTTTGAAAAAAGCAGTTAGCAATTGGCAATTAGCAGTTAGCCAAAAAGGACCGTATTGGGTTCCTGGTACTTGGCAGCGCATTGCGACCCTCTGCCGATTGGGATTGGGTTTGGGATTGGGTTTGGGTGGCCCTTGGGCCACCCTTGGGCCACCCAAGGGCCACCCAAGCGCCACGCAAGGGCCACCCAAGGGTCGATTGACGGTTCGGCTTTTGTTTTCAACAAAAGCAGGAAAAAGGCCGGGTGGGGTGGCGCGCGAAGCGCGCCAAGGCAAAACCCCAAAAGTCTGACCACTGATAAACACGGATGACACTGATCAGAAATAGGACAAGTCATCCCCCGGGATTGAATTGCGTAAGTCTTTTGAGATCCTAGTTGACGGGTAGGGGAAGGGCAAGGATCGGGTGATCGCCGGAATCGGGAAAAGCAAACCTACCACGGAGGCACTGAGACACGGAGAAAAGCCAAGGTCAGGGCAAGGCCGAGAACTCACCCCTCATCCTGCCCGCTCACGCGCTGCCCTATCGAATGCAGGCTTGGCGGCGGCGAGGAAGTATATCAATACCAGGAAGACGGCCACGACTGCCGATAGCTGTGGCGATAATAACAGGCATCATTTCAGGGCCAAATGGGTAGTTGGCTTGAGTAGATCGCATCCAGGGAAACATGGATTGTTGTACATCCAGCAATCTGGCAACACGGGCGCTTCTACCCGGAGCTAAATAAAAGACAGCGAAATTCAGGAGACCGAAGAGAAAGTATCCCATGGCAACCAGGCGGCCAGCGTGTTTCATTTGCAGCAGCGCAATTCCTATGTACAGGTTCAACGCCGTAAAAACCAAAAGGAGGACCACTGCCGGCCATCCGGTCAAGATAGTAGTGAATAGTACGGCGGGCGCGTGAAAGAGAATGTTCAAAGGGACAAATAGGCAGCTAATCAACATGAACCAGGCGATGATGGAGATGCTAAGAGGACGGACTGTGGGAGCCAGGGCCGCAATCTGCGGAGCTGCAGGAGACGCCAGATCTGCCGTAGAAGCGAGACCTGGCGGAGTAGTCGGGCCCGGCGGAGGCGGCGTTGCGGAGTAAGGCATATCGATGGCGTAAGGAGTTGTGCCTTGTGCCGGGTGTGGCAACGGATATGGCTGCGGCAGGAATTGAACTTTTACGCCGGCGCGATTGCAAAAAACCATCCACCAGACTCCGACGCCGATTTGAGCCAGCGCAAACACTGCTGTGACCACGCCTATTACAGCAAACATTGCAGGATCCACGCCTTTGCCGGGAGGCGGCTTGAGAAAGAACACCATCGACGTCAGCATTGCGAAAGCGCCAAACACGATTAAAAGAATGGAGACCACGATGGTGGAAATACGTGCCCAGTTTTTTAGCTGCAGCAATCCAATGGCGGTAACGATTCCCCAGACTGCGGGCACAGCGTATAAAAGCGGAAGCGCCACTCTCATCACCTTGAAGAACATTGGCGGGAGCTGGGCGTCGTTTGACGGCGGAGTGGGCGCTGCGAACATGGCGAACGCCATAAAAGCGGCCATCGCCAGCAACAAGGCAGAGCCAAGGAGCTGAAAGATTGCGATTACTGTGATCCCTGCAGAGCGATTCTTTCCAGGCACAAAGTCCTCTCTAGATTGTTAAGAAATTGGTAATGATTGTACCTTTAAGCGTTTTCGACGCTGTCTTTTTTGCGCCTCTATTAAGGTCGTATGAAGCTTGTCTCCTCCGCGTTTCAAAGATCTTGATGGTCAATCTGACTAGTAAGTCCTCATCGGACGAAGCTCACCAGCTTGCCCTCGCCCTCGGATGAGCGCCATTAATCTGGCAATTAACAATTCTCTTATTTGTCTCGCAACGAATAAATTTGTACTTAACCCTGCGCAGCAACAGCATCTCTGGCCAGAGCTGCTGCATCTTTCAAAACAACAGCGCTTCTGAAAGTCTTCCCCTGGAGTGAGCGCAATACGAAGCGAAGGATTCGCCCGTTCCCCACGGACCGTCGTTTGCTGAGGAAGCCACTTCAATGAAATTGCCCGTTGCCGCCACTCTTCGATTCACGTTCCGACTTTTGTCCACCGCATTGCTTCATCGCCGAAGCCCTGCGATTACCATTGCCGCTGCGGTGGCCGTGCTTGCCCTTGCCGGTTGCGGAGGCGTGAGCGCGAATACCACATCGCCATCGCCGTCGCCATCGCCATCGCCGTCGCCAAACAGTGAACCGTCACCAACGCCGACTCCGGACACACGCAGCTCCGTCAACATTCCAACCTGGCACGTGGATAACGGCCGGTCCGGTCTGAACAGCAATGAAACGCAGCTCACGCCGGCCAACGTGAATGCGGCAGGTTTCGGCAAACTATTTTCCTACGCTGTGGATGGGTATTCCTACGCGCAGCCGCTCTACATATCAAACCTGCGAATCAACGGCTCCAGCCATAATGTGGTTTTTGTGGCCACGGAAATGGCCAGCGTCTATGCCTTTGACGCCGACAATTTCGGTGACGGCAGCTCTCTGTGGAAGACTTCCCTGCTGCAACCCGGTGACGTCCCGCAGCCCGGAGGAAATCCGCAACCCGCCCAGGGACTGACTTCAACCCCGGTCATCGATACCGGATCCAACACAATGTATCTGGTGACGGCACAGAAGTCTTCCACCGGGGCTTTCTCTTTTCGACTACATGCGCTCGACATCACTACCGGACAGGAACACGCAGGCAGTCCGGTGGCAATCCACGCGTCCGTTCCAGGAACAAACGCGGAAAGCGTAAATGGGGTGATTACGCTGAACAACTCTTGTCTCCAGCGTGCGGCATTGTTGCTATCGCGCGGCACGCTGTACATTGGTTTTTCCGCATGTCCCACGGGCTGGCTGCTTTCGTATGACGCGGCTTCGCTCAACCAGATTGCGGTGTTGAACATGAGTCCTAACATGGATGGGTACGGACAATTCGGTGGCGCCGGCGGCGTCTGGATGGGTGGCGGAGGTCCCGCGGCCGACGATCAGGGAAACGTATACGTCTCTACCGGCAATGGCTTTTATGATGACGGGCCCGAGTGGGGAGACTCCATTCTGAAAGTGGACTCGCAGCTTCACATCAATGACCACTTCACGCCATATGATTGGTCCTTTTTACAGTGCAGAGATCTCGACGTTTCCGCCGGCGGCATCATGCTGGTGCCCGGGCAATCGCAACTGGTGGGCGGCGGCAAGGCAGGGAAAATGTACCTCATCAACACAATGAACATGGGCCAGATGCAGGCGAACGATGCCGGCGCTTCTCAAACGCTTTTCTTCAGCCCCGGCGCAACTTCACAGACCTGCGTGACCAACAAAGGTGAAACCGTGACAGGCGACATGGGCAAAACCAGCTTTTATGGCACCGCAGCATGGTTCAATGGATCATTATTTGTTGGCAACGATCCTGGTCCAGTCAAACAATTTATCTTGAACTCCGGACACCTCACCGCCGGAGCTGCAACCGCTGAACAGATTTCGCCTTTCAGCTATGGCAGCACACCTTTTGTGTCGTCGAACGGAACGTCTGCCGGAGTTTTGTGGGTGCTAGACCATGGCCACCCCATTCAAGACCCGGTGGCCTCGCCCGCGCCCGCCGTTCTGCGCGCTTACGACGCTGCCAATATCACGCACCTCCTTTATTCCAGCGCGCAAAATGGCGCAGACACACCCGGCTTCGGCATCAAGTTCACTGAGCCTATCGTGGCCAATGGCAAAGTGTTCATCGCTACCGCACATGATTCCTTAACTGCGGCTTCGCCGCAAGGCGAGCTAGATGTCTATGGACTGAAGCACTAAAGCAAAGCACTATCCCCGCTGGGTCCGTGGCAACGCGAACCCGTTTTTTCTGACTCGATCTGCCTGACGTCCCTGAGCAGCGTGATATGGTCTTTAATAGAGCGGTGAGGCCGGCTTGCGCGCCGAACCGCCTGCTACAGGAGCGGAAATAGCGTATCGGTGGCAAAGCCCTTAAGCGGTTTGGAGCGCAGCGACAAAACATAAAGACATGAAACCTGTCATCGCCAAGTTCCTTACCTCCGCTGCCGACCCCAAATTTTTTCCTCCTGAAGGTCCGCCGGAGTTCGCTTTCCTGGGACGTTCCAATGTCGGCAAATCCAGCTTGATCAATTCCCTGCTGGGACAGAAGATGGCGCACGTCAGCTCCACTCCAGGCCGCACGCGCACCATCAACTTCTTTGCTCTCTTTGCCAAGGCCAGCCAGCCACATCCTGAGAGCCTGTTGGTTGATCTGCCCGGCTATGGTTATGCCAAGCTTTCAAAAGAAATCTCCGCAGAATGGCCCAAATTCATTGAGCCTTATCTTCAGGAACGTGAGACGTTGGCGCTGTGCGTCGTCTTGATTGACTCCAACGTTCCCGCGCAGCCACCTGACCGGCACCTGATTGATTTTCTGCGCGACGCAGGACGCGATTTTCTGGTTGTCGCCACTAAAGCCGACAAGCTTTCCGGCAACAAGCTGCGTAGCGCGCTGGCCGTGCTGGCCCGCGATCACGGCATTGACACTCTGCTTCCCTACTCTGCCAAAACTGGCGCTGGACGCGCCGAACTCTGGCGCGAAATCAGGTCGCGAATCGACCACGCGGCGGCCCACTAATTCATGGACCCTTTTGCCCGCAAGATGATTTATGGCTCCTTTGTTTATGGCGGCATGATGCTGGTGATGTTTGCCGTGCTCACCGTTGTTTACCTGCACACGCGTCCGCGCTGCTCTGATCGCGTGGTGGCGGAATCAACGGACCAGGCCCGGCAATGGACCGCCACCGTAATGGAGCGGCGTTGCGGCGCAGAAGCGCCGTTCTTTACCCACGTGAATCTCCGTCTCGCTGGAAAAGATTTGCAGACAGGTTTTTTTTCTGGTTCAACGACAGATGGAGAAGTGTTCCTGGTTGAGCAGGACGCTGCAGGCACAGGAATTACTTTGCATTGGACGTCGCCCGCAGCGCTGATCATCTCATGCCCACGTTGCAGTGCCACTTTAGTAAGCAAGCACGACGGACGTTGGAGCAACGTCGTCATCGAATACGATCTGCCGCAGCGCTAGCATGTCAGCAAGCACGTTCAGCGCCGCGAAACTGAATTCTTTCCGCGTTGAAAATCCAACCTAGAGACGCAGCATCGCTGCGTCTGTGCGCTTCTCGCGCGGCATTGCCTTTGCCAAATACCACTTACCGAACCAAATACCAATTACCCATTTACCAAATTATTCAATTACCAAATGCTTTCACTGGCTTCCTGCTCTGCTTGCGCCTGAATGCTGCTGTAACCATTGCGCCAGCTCAGTTTGCAACCGCGGACGCCGCTTCACGCAGCCTTCAATATCTTCGCGTGACTGCTTCAACGCCCGCTCCGCTGAAGGAACTTTGTGCTCTGTAAAAAATTGCTGAACGTCGTCATTCATCTCGGCGCTGCAGAATTTTCTCGTAGAGCCCACAATCTCCGGGCCGCTGGACATAGTGATTTTCTTTTCCACCGCGGGCCAGTGCGTCTTCACCCATTCCCAGGCGGTTTTTTGATTATCGGAGTTGATCAGCACCCGGGCTATCAGGCCGGCGGCGTCCTGGTTGCGGACTTCATCGGACACGGCAAGCTCCATCACTTTCTCCACGATCTTGGGCTCGCGAAACTCAGAGAGCGCTCCGCCAACGTTGTAAAACTGTTCGGGTGCGCGCATGCGGCCCCTCGCACTCACATACTGCTGGAACAACTCTTCGTTGCCGAACCGCGCCGCCACATCAAGCACGTCCTTGGCAATGCTGGCGTCCACGGAATTCGGGTCTTTCAGGTACTGCTGGGTCAGGCTTGTGGCCTGCCGGATCGTCTCCGGATCCTCCCCAATCATGCCGAGAATATGAATCAGATTGCCGCGCAGCGTGTGTACGTCAGCGCTCTCATTCGCGCCGGGCGTCCAGCCAATTTTCGCCATCATCGGCCCAAAGTTAGCTCGCACCCATGCGCGAAACGGTGCAGCATCCGTCGCGTCAAGCAGGTAGCTGTTCACATAATCCAGCGTGGGCAAATAGCTTTCCACAATCTCTCGTTGCGCGTCCTGGTTCATGGCCGAAATCAAATCCAGATACGTTGCCATGCTCTCCTGTCCGGAACCCACGAGCGCGGCCTGGTCACGCAAAAGTGAAATGCGCTCCGCAGTTGTCAATTCCGTTCCTGCAACGGCGATCAGCTTCTGCAAATCAGCCTTCTCATATTGTGTACGGTAATAGCCCGCCGCGCTTCCATTCACAAAAACCCACGGAGAGCATCCGGCAAGCGGCAGTGTCTGCTCTTTCTGGCTCAGTATCTGGCAAAACGGTTTTGCGGCGCCTGATTTCACGCACAGAGGCGCCATCCATATCTGGTCTTTCTTTGGCGCCTCCGCAGGATAGGCCCAGAAACGCTGTTGTGACACGGTGACTTGCGTGGTTGGGTTCGGCTTGATGGGCCCGCGCCGTGACCTCTTCCCCTTGCGCACTGCCGGCGCTTTCTGTGCCGGCGGATTCAGGCACGCCGACCTCACTGTTAACAGCGGCTCGCCGGCCTGGTCCACAAATGTCGGCATGATCTTGTCCACAGGACGTCCTGACGCCGCACTCAACGCAGTCCAGAAATCTTCTGCCGTGGCATTTCCGTACAGGAACCTGCGCAGGTACACATTCACGCCGCGACGGAAAACATCCGGACTCACATAAGCTTCCACCATGCGCAGCACCGCCGATGCCTTTTCATAAGAGATAGGATCAAAGAGTTCGTTGATTTCCTCGGGCGTCTCTGCCTTAGCACGGATCGGATGTGTGTTCACCAGCGCATCCAGCGTAAGGGCCGTGTCCGTGGCCTGCACCGCATCCAGGCTTGCGTTCCATTCCGGATGCAACGCCTGCGATGGCTTGAGCGCCATCCACGTGGCAAAACCTTCATTCAGCCAAATGTTGTCCCACCACTTCATCGTCACCAGATCGCCGAACCACTGGTGCGCCATCTCATGCGCCAGCACTTCAAACACCGCCTGGTGCGAATCCACGGAGGAATTCTTGTCATCGATAAACAGTAGCGACTCGCGATAAAAAATCGCAGCTGTGTTCTCCATGGCCCCCGCTTCAAAATCGGGCACGCCTAGAATGTCCAGCTTTCCAAATGGATAAGGAATGCCGTAATACTGGTTATAGAATTTCAGGATTTCCGTAGCATAGCGCAACGCGGCTGCGCTCAATGGCTTCTTGTCCGGAGTTCCACACACTCGAATGGGAGTGTTATCGGCCGAGCCCTCGACGCATTCAAAATCGCCCACTGCCATCGCCACCAGATATGTGGACATCTTGGGTGTGGTGGCAAACTTAATCGTGTGTTTTCCTTCTCCCGGCCCAGGCGTGTCTGAGGCTATGGCGCTGTTGGAAATTGCCGTATCGCCTTTGTTCGCAATCAACGTAATGTCGAATGTCGCCTTGTAAGCCGGTTCGTCCAGAGATGGAAAGGCGCGGCGCGCGTCCGTCGATTCAAATTGCGTAGTCGCGTAGTTCCGTTGTTTCGTGCGGGCCAGATAAAATCCGCGCAGTTTGTCATTCAAAATCCCGGTGTACTTTATATGGATAGTCGCCGGCCCCGGTTCCAACGAATCCGCAACCGTAAGCGTGACCTGTTCCTTGTCCGCAACAAAATTCCATTTTGCCACCTGCGTCTTGTTGTCCTGGGTGATCGTCGCTTCCTGAAATTCCAGTTCGGCAGAGTTTAGCGTGAACTCATTGGCCGCCTTGTTTACCTCCACCTCGAGCGTCTCGTCGCCGCTAAAGACTGCTTTCTGCAAATCTGGCGTAAAGCTCAGATCATAGTGCTTTGCACTCAGCCCAAAAGGCAGTCGCTGTGCGCCGGCCAGCAACGGCAGAAAAATAAGAATCATCCAGACAGACTTTTTCAATAGAATCATTTTTTCCTCAAGAACTGTATCTGCAACCGCCAGAATACCGGCGTGGTCTCGCTCATTGCGAAAGCGCCTTGCACGGGTGCCGCGTAATCGATGGTACTTTCTTTCCTTTAATCACTGTCGCGCACAGGCTTGGCTTATAGGCTTTGCCGTCCCAGTCATAGACAGTGGTTTCCATCTTCAATGTGTTGATTTCAAACTGCCCGGTAAGTGAGGGCATGCCTAGTTTGACGATCTTCATGGGATGAAGTGAGGCGTATTTTTCGTGCAACGCCAGCTTGTACCCTTCTCCGCTCCGGAGATAAACCAGCGCGTCGCAATTGGTGTTTTGGCAGTGGCATGCGCCCTGCACTTCAACAATAGTCCCAACATCGCGACCGCTGGATCGAATCGGTAGCGTCTCCAGCGTTGGATCGCTTGGGGCCGTATCGCCGGTGGCAGTGCATGCAGCGTCCTTGAGCGCGACCGCCTTCAAATCAGACGACAGGCTGTCTTGTTGCGCAACACCAACCACCATCAATCCATTGATAAAGATAAAAGCGAATAAAGCAGTTAATTTCATGGGTCCTGAGAAGCGTCCTTATATAGAGGGCTATTAGGGGAAGATACCACACACCCTCGCGCCCACACGTTGTTCAAGCAAGTCCGGGGCATCACTGCATGCGGGAATTTGTGTTCCCGGCAACCATAGTTCGCCCTGCGGCCCCACCACAATCGCGGTCTCTTTGAAATCTGCATTTGAAAGTCCACGCAACACCGGCAGGATCTTCATCTCAGGATCCAACTTAGGACCGCCTGGCTTCTCCTGCTTCACGCCGTAGGCCTGCCCACGAAGGAATGTTCCATCGGTGGCCAGATGCGCTTCCAATACCAGCGTCAATCCATTTTCCGCACTCAAATTAAAGGGCCCGTAGGTGGCGAAGTTTCCCAGCGAATAAGCGATCAGCTTTCCTTTGTAAATTTCCATCGCACGGACCACGTGCGGCCCGGAACCGAGCACGAGGTCCGCTCCGGCATCTATGGCGGCGTGGGTGAACCGGCGCAAATCACCGCGATCTTCACCCAGAAATGTCTCGTCGCCTTCCAGCACGTGCTGGTGCGTCGCGCCTTCCGCCCCGCCATGGAAACCAACAATCACCAGATCCGATTCCGCTTTCAGAGCGCGAATCGCCTGCAGAGACTCATCCAGATCAAGAAAGTTGTAAGCTCCCGGATAAGTCGCAAACGCAATAATCGCAATCCTTCTGCCCTTCACCGTCAACCGTGCGATGTCGCCCACTTCACCGGTATGCGCAATCTGCATCACATCCAGCACTTGCCGTGAACTGGCCCGCCCTTCCAGCCCAAAGTCCATTGCATGATTGTTGGCCAACCCCATCGCGCTGAATCCCGCATCCTTCAGATACTTGCCGTACCGAGTCGGAACGCGAAAAGCAAAACACGTGCCTATCTTTTTTCCGTGACACTTGGCTGAATCGCCCCCCTCAACGATAGGGCCTTCCAGATTTCCATACACCACATCGCCGCGCTTGAGGAACGGCGTGACCTCAGTGAGCAAGTCTGCTCCATCATTCGGCGGCAGTGCGGACTCGTCAGGAAACGTCGTGCCCAGCATTACGTCGCCCACGGCGGTAACAATGATCTCGTCACTTGGGCTAGGTGGAGGCACAGGATTCTCTGAGACTACCTGCGGCACGGCGGGCGAAGGCGAAAGTTGCGGAGTTGGCGTGGCCGTTGCCTGAGACGCGGGCGATGCAGCGCTCATTTCTGGCTTGGACTCCTGGGAAGTTTTCGGGGCCGTCTGCGGATGCATTTGGGTCGATGAAGGCTGTTCGTTCAGCATAGCCGCTCGGACCAGCCCCGGGACCGCCAGCATCACGCAATAGCAAACGGCTCTTGCGATACTACTTAACCCTGTCATCCTGAGCGGCACCGAGCGCCGAAGGCGTGAGGTAAAGTCGAAGGACCCCGAGACTGCATTTCTCACCATGCCGCTACAGGGAGTTCTCACGAATATCCATCCGCTCTTCGGTTCATCAAGACCCCTGAATTGTCATCATCACATCACATCCCTAATCCGACCACCTGCCCCGCCACCACCATTTCAACACAGCGGTCCCAGGCAAACCAATAAGCGATTTCCCTGTAATCCTTCACGTCGAAGACAGCCATATCCGCGTCTTTCCTTTCTTCCAGGCTTCCCTTGCGCTCCTGCAACCGCAGGGCACACGCCGCGTTAATCGTCGCCGCGACAATCGCCTCCGCGGGCGTCATCTTCATATGTGTGCATGCCAGTGAAATCACAAACGGCATGCTCGGCGTAGGTGAAGTCCCGGGGTTGTAGTCCGTTGCCAGCGCCACCGGCACTCCGGCATCGATCAGCCGCCGCGCATCAGGATATTCCTTGTGGCCAAGAAAATAATTTGCTCCCGGCAGCATGACCGCCACTGTGTCTCCTTGCGCCAACAGTGAAATATCTTCCGGCTGCACGCAATCCATGTGATCAAATGACGCAGGCTGATGCTCCAGCAGCGGCTTAAGCTTTGCCGACGTAAACTGGCAGACATGTGCGCGCGTTCCCAGACCATGTTTGCGCGCCGCTGCCAGAACCGTCTCCGACTGCTCTTGCGTGAACGCTCCCCGATCACAAAACACGTCCACGTACTTCGCCAGCTTCTTTTTGGCGACCAGCGGAATCATCTCATCGCAGACTTTCTTCACGTACTCATCCGCTTTGCCGGCGTATTCCTGCGGCACCACATGCGCCGCGAGCAGAGTTGAGACGACTTCTCCGGACCACTGCCGCCCCGCATCACGTATAGCTTCCAGCGACTTGATCTCATCTTCCGACGTCAGCCCATAGCCGGACTTGGCTTCTACAACGCTGGTTCCCTGTTGCAGCATGGCGTTCAGCGCGATCAACACTCTCTTACGTCAGCTCGCCACGACTCGCCTCTACGCACCGCTGCCACGCTCGACCGAATCCCTCCGCCTGCCGCCGCAATCTCTTCATAGCCAGCCCCGCCGATCCTCTTTTCGAAATCGACCAATCTCGGCTCGGCAAATACCGGATGCGTGTGGCAGTCGATCAGCCCGGGAATCACGACGCTTCCCTGGCAATCCAGTTCCTTTACTTTTTTTCGGTTCGTTCTGAGCCACGGATCGCGCAGCAGTTCGCGCTGCTGACCTGCAGCCAGAACCTTGCCGCCGCCGCAAAGCACCGCCGCATCTTCTATTAACCCGATTTCTTTGAGATCGCGTCCCCGCCGCGGCGCGTGCGTACCACGCAACGTAACAAGCTGGCCGATGTTGGCCAAGAGTAGATAGGGAGATTTGTCTGTTTTAGGCAAGGTTCAGATTACACGGAGAAAACAAATTGCCAAAATCGCTCGGATTGCCATAAGTGGCAACTGGAAAGCAACCTCATCGCGGATTGCCACGGATGAACGCCGATCCGAGGAATTGCAGAATCCTACAAAACGGAATTGAAGATCTGATCCGAACTTAATCGGCAATATTTTATTCCGATCAGTGTTATCAGTGTTTATCAGTGGTTAAGGTTTTTGCTTTTCAATTCTCACTTTTACGACTTGGCGATTTTGGCAATTCCTTCGTGTCCTTTGTGGTTAAACGGTCGCCTCGCTATCGCTCGGAATGTGAAGACCGCATCGGAATTTTCACGCCCTTTTTCTCCGCAAAGCTCTTTGCCTCTTCATACCCGGCGTCCACGTGCCGAGCCACACCAATGCCCGGATCGTTCGTCAGCACGCGTTCAATCCGTTTCGCCATCATTTCCGTTCCGTCGGCGACGGTGACCTGCCCGGCATGCAATGAATAGCCGATGCCCACGCCGCCACCGTTATGAATCGATACCCAGCTCGCGCCGCTGGCGGTATTGAGCAACGCGTTAAGGAGCGGCCAGTCAGCCACCGCGTCACTGCCATCTTTCATGCTCTCTGTTTCGCGATATGGTGACGCCACCGAGCCGCAATCCAGATGGTCGCGCCCAATCACGATAGGTGCCTTGATCTTGCCTTTCTTGACCAGGTCATTCATTGCCAGTCCGAACTCTGCGCGCTCTCCATAGCCCAGCCAGCAAATGCGCGCCGGCAGTCCCTGGAACTTGATGCGCTTGCGTGCCAACTCAATCCAGCGGCCCAGGATACGATTCTTGGGAAACATCTCAAGGACAAGATCGTCAGTAACCGCAATGTCCGCCGGATCACCAGAGAGCGCCACCCAGCGGAATGGCCCGCGCCCTTCGCAAAACAGCGGGCGAATATACGCCGGCACAAAACCCGGAAAATCGTAAGCGTTCTTCACGCCCTGCTGGAAAGCAAATGTGCGGATATTGTTGCCATAATCGAACGTCACGCTGCCCATCTTCTGCAAGCGCAGCATGCCTTCAACGTGGCGCGCCATCGCGTTGAGCGATTTTTCCAGATACCCCTTCGGATCGCTCTTGCGCAGCTCCAACGCTTGCTCCAGCGTCATGCCATTTGGTACGTAGCCGTTGAGCGGATCATGCGCTGAAGTCTGGTCGGTAAGAATGTCCGGCAGCACGCCGCGTTCGGCCAGCTCAGGAATCACGTCAGCGCAGTTCCCTACCAGCCCAACGGAGATGGCTTCTTTCTTGCGCACAGCGTTCTTCAGGATTCTCAGCGCTTCATCCAGGTTGTTGACCATGAAGTCGCAATAGCCGGTCTTCAGGCGCTTTTTGATCCGCTCGGCGTCCACGTCGATCCCCAGGAAGCACGCGCCGGTCATGGTCGCTGCCAGTGGCTGGGCGCCACCCATGCCGCCCATGCCGCCGCTCACCACCAGCTTGCCCGCCAGTTCGCCGCCAAAATTCTGCTCGGCCGCCGCGGCAAAAGTCTCAAACGTGCCTTGGATAATTCCCTGCGAGCCGATATAAATCCACGAACCGGCGGTCATTTGCCCATACATCATCAGTCCGGCCCGCTCAAGTTCGTTGAACTTCTCCCAGTTTGACCAGTGTCCCACAAGGTTGGAGTTGGCGATGAGCACTCGCGGCGCGTAGTCGTGCGTTTTGAAAATTCCTACCGGCTTGCCTGACTGCACCAGCAGACGTCTCATCGCTTTCCAGCGATTTCAATGACGCAAGGATTGCCTCCAGGCTTTGCTGGTTGCGCGCTGCCTTGCCTGTGCCGCCATAGACCACCAAGTCGCGCGGGCGCTCGCCCACCTCGTCATCAAGGTTGTTCATAAGCATGCGCATGGCGGCTTCCTGCGGCCAGCCTTTGCATGTGAGTTCTGTCCCACGTGGAGCTTTCAAGGGAGGAAGGTGGGTAGCCTGAATTTCAGTTTCAACCGGCATAGCAAGATGGTAGCAAATATGGGGTTGATTGCGTTGAATCGTTCTGCCACTCGCCTTCAGCTCTGCTTCCCGCATCCAACCTCCAGAGACAGGGGGTACGACTTGGACAGCAGAACTCGGGAAGGCATTGTGGATCGAGGAATTCAGAAAGGCGAATGGGAGATGAGAAATCTAAGCAAGCAGCTTGGCTATGAAAACTCTGATCAGGAGGCACATGTAGGCCGGGTGGGCAAACACAACTCAGGCCAGATGTCAGCCGATGCCTCCGGCCAGACTGGCACTACTCCTGTCACCAACCTTAAAGATGAGGGGTCTTCTAACAGCAGCAAAGACGATATTCGTGACCGCAAAGTCGATCCCGAGGCGGTGCGGGAATCGTTCAAGGAAGCCGAGCTTGATCCAATCGCCGAAATTGAACCTGAAGAAGGTGAGAAAGCCGCTTAATTCGTAACATCCGATAGGCGGAACCAGCTCGCGCGCTGAGCCGCGTGTTACAAGGGCCCGAGAGTGATGCAGCGAAGAGAACGAAGGGCGGTGGGTGCGAAGCGACAGAAAAGAAGCCTACCAGGTGCTGTAAGCCGTGCCTTCAGAGCTGACCAAGCTTGATCCGCTCTTCACGTCGCTGATGCCGGGCTGTGTCTGGTCAATGCTGGTAAGCACGTCTTCCTGCACGGTTTGCCATGTATCCGCAGCGTGAGTAAAAGGATCTTTTGGGAATGGCGTGCAGGTAGCCTGCAGTCACAATGTCATCCAAAGCCTGCGGCGCTTTGCCTTTGTCCTGTGTGTATTGATCAATGGCGGTGCGCATGTGGTACAGGTCTTCTTTCAGCACCGCTTCATTGGCGTGCAGCACGTGGATTCTATAAATCGGCACCATGATTCCCAGCAAAATTGAGATCATGGCGCACACAATGATCAACTCAATCAGCGTGAATCCGCGCTGCCCGTGTTTTTTGGATCGGAGCATAAAGTTACCAATCCTTATATTTGGTGCCGTTTAAGCCGACTCCGGTCGACTTTGTGTAAACATCAAAAACGTTTTGCCCGCCCCAGGAATCTGACTGGGGATCGTCCTGCATGGAGCGCAGGCCCCAATCAGTATTCCCCGTCATGGGATCCATCGGGATGCGGCGCAGAAAGCGGAGCTTCTTACCACCCGCAATTTCCACGCCATTGACTAGCGTATCCATGTCCGGGGGATATCCCTCAGAACCCAGCTTCTGCTGAAACGCATTCTTGTCCGCTGCGTCCTTATAACGATCAATCGCGGACCGCATTTCCCAAAGATCGCGCCGCAATTCCGTTTCCCGCTGCCGACGTATACTTACTTTCAGTATTGGAACTGCCGCTCCCATCAGGATCAACAGGATCGTAATCACCACGATCATTTCCATCAGGGTCACGCCGCGCTGCCTTGCCTGCAAAAGGCGCTGCCCGCTGAAAACCCGATTCAAGCGATCTGTTTGTCTCTGCCTCATCACGGACCTTCTACTAGTTTACCGTGACTGTGCTTTGCGATCCCAACGCGTTCACCGGCTGGTTCTTGCTGTTGCGTGCCCCGGGAACCGTAATGGAAATCACGCCGGTTCCTTTGGCCTTTGCCGTAAACGTCAGGTTGAAAACGGCGCCGTCGCCGGTGATGCCTTGCGATCCTGGCGTGCGCTGTGCCGTTACCTGAAGTCTGCCGGTTGCTGGATCGTCGCGATACACAAGTGCCACGTTCTGGCCGTCCTTGGCCAGGAAATCGCCGTTCGTGACTTTCGTGAACTGGAACAGCTTGGGATCATAACTGATCTGAATGGGCACGGATGCAATGTCCTCGCCCTGTGACAACATGATCGTCACGGGGAAGGTGCTTCCAACTTGCTGCTGCTGCGTTCCCGGTTCAAGACGCAATCCCACCTGGCCTGGCTTCAGCGTTTGTTGTGGTGCGGGTGTGCTCTGCGATGCGGCATTCTGCTGCGGCTGCTGCCCCGGTATCTGCGTCTGCTGCTGACCTGTAGCCGCGGGCTGCCGTGCAGGTGTCACAGGCGCTCCGCCTGCGGGTTGCTGCTGCGCTGGCGTCGCGGCTGCCGGAGTAACATTGCTGGGAACCGGCTGTCTGCCGGCCATGCGCAAGTCGATTCCGCTGCCGGTGCCCACGTCAAACGCACGACGGTTCAAATCATTGAGTTCCTGCGAGCGCACGATGTGCGGCACCAGTATAAATACCAGTTCGTTCGTAGTATGTTGTTTTTGGGTTGATGTAAACAAATATTTAAGCAGGGGGATTTCTCCCAGGATTGGCGTCCCACCTATCGTAGTACTGTCCGAGACCTCCAGGATTCCGCCCATCAGGTTGGTCTCTCCATCCATCAAGCGGATCGTGTGCTCGACTTTGCGTGTGCTGATAATCGGCTGCGTAATCCCGCCGATGGTCTGCGATCCGTTCAGGTTTGAAATCTCAAGTGATGTCTTCAGCGTGACCTGCCCGTCTGGATGCACGCGCGGCGTGATTTCCATTTTCACGCCGACGTCTGTATAGGTGAATTGCGTATTCACGCCCACCGAACCTACACCGGTACCAATGCCCAGAGGCGTACCAAACGAACCGGTCGCAATCGGAATTTTATCGGCAATCGTGAGCGTCGCTTTCTCATTGTCCGTGGCGCGGATCTTCGGGTTCTGCATGATCTTGCTATCGGTATCAGAAAGAATCGCCACGGCCTTCAGAGGATCAATTGTCACCGCATAGTTTGTTGAGTTCAGGTGCTGCAAGTCGTTAAAGTTCAAGCCCCCACCTGAGGTTGTAGTGGTACCGGTTCCAGTGCCGGTGCTGGTAGTGTTGGTCCCTTGCAGCGCCACGGTCAGATTTTGTGGCGGCGTAATACCCAGATTGCGCAGCTTGTCGCGCCGTACCTGCGCTACCCACACATCCACAATCACTTCAGGCTTGGATTTATCGATATCGTCAATCATCTTGGAGGCCAATGCCAACTGGTCCGGAGTGCCTTTGATCACAATGGCGCTCTGCGACGGAATCTGCTGGATGCGCTGCACCTCAAGCACAGTGCGGATGGCGTTGACAATGTCCTGAAGATCGGTAGGGCCGGAAACGTTGCCGAGATAGAAAGTCTTTACTACGTTCTGCTCCAGTTCGCGGCGCTTTGCCTGCGTATCCTGGGCGACAAAAATTGTGTTCGGCGTTACCGGTCGCCAAAAAGTTCGCGATTCCAGAGCCAGAATATCGAGCGCTTCCTGCAAGCTCACATTCTTCAATTTGATGGCAAGCCGGCGGGAGGTATAGTCAGGATCAAACAGCACATTGATGCCGGCCAGCTTGCCAATGGTTTCATATTCCACTTTGGAATCGTCCGTCATTTCCAGAGCGGTGATTGGCGAATCAGGAAACTGGGCCAGTGCCACCGGAGAGCTGGCGCCTTCCAAGCGCTTCCGCAGAGGGTCTTCTTCCTCCCGGCGAGCGGGCGGTGCTGAACTGGCTTGTCCCCCGCCTGGTCCGGCCTTTTGTATCATCAGCTCTGTACGCCGGATTTCCTGTGCCGCCAGATCGTTGCTGGGATCAATCTCCAGCGCCTGCTGAAAAAGGGTGAGCGCTTCCTGCAGATTGCCCTGGTCCCGAAGCTTTTGTCCCCGCTTGATCTTGCTTGCGCCGGACAGCATGCGGGTCCGCTCATAAGGCACACGGTATTTCAGATCGTCTGGTTTTTGCTGGTACGCGGCTTTATAAAATTCAAACGCGGCTTCGTAATCCTGCCGCGCCTCCGCCTTAGCTCCTTTTTGGAAGAGAGTCCTGGCGGATTCCGCGGCGGACAAAAATGCCGCAAAAAGAAACAAAATTGTGAGGGTTGCTGTAACCTTCCTCATACGCTCCTACTCATCTAGGCTTTTCCTAAGTCCTTCATTTGTCAGGGAAAAATAGTGCAGGCACTTCCCGTCGTCTTACCCGGAATGAGACTTTTCGGAAGCCAGATTATACACCGGTTTTTGTGCCCTACCTAGAACGACTTTAGTAACCAATTTTGCGCTGTGGTAGCATAAAAAGTTTGCCGTAAGCACCAGAGTATGCCATGGCCCGCCACACCACACACCAAACCGAGCCTAACAAGCCGAAAAACGTCAAGCGTGATCCTATCGCTTCCGGCGAGCGCGATGCCACGTTTAACCGGGCCGCCAGCCACAATTATTTCCTTGAAGACAAGATGGAAGCGGGAATCGTACTCACGGGGTCTGAAGTCAAGTCCGTGCGGGCCGGACGCGCGAACCTGAAAGATGGTTATGCCCTGCTCAAGGATGGCGAATTATGGCTGCTCAATGCTCATATTGGGGCCTATGAGAATGCGGGTTATGCCGGACACACGCCGCTCCGCACCCGCAAGCTTCTCGTCCGTGCCGACGAGCTGCGAAAACTCCAGGCCAAAACCCAGCAAAAAGGCTACACCCTGGTGCCGACGCGCATGTACTTCAAAAACGGTAAGATCAAATGTGAGATTGCGCTGGCCAAGGGTAAACAAAGCTGGGACAAACGCGAAACCGAACGCCGTCGCACAGCCGATAAGGAAGCTCGCGAAGCCATTGCCCGATCGCGAAAACAATAGCCTCACTTTTTAATAGATAGGAGTTGAACCCGCACTTATGGATACACGCCTGATCGCAGCCAATCCCGCTGATGTTGAGACCGAATGCCTGGTCGTTTTTGCTTTGGACCATGCGATGAAAGACAGCGCTAATAAAGACCTGGCAAAAAACAATCAGGCCTCCGGCAAAGAGGCTCCCAAGCCTGAACCTCGGCTGGCCATAAAAGACAGCGTTTTAGAGAAGGCTGTTGCTGAGCTGGTGGCCAGCGGAGAAGTTACCGGCAAAGCTTTTGAGACTGTGCTACTCCACCGTCCTCAGGGACTCAAAGCCAAAAGGCTGCTGGTAGTGGGCGCGGGCAAAGCCAAATCCTTCACCCACGGTGAAGTGCGTAAAGCTGCCGGTAGCGCGATTCGCGCGCTGAAGTCTAAGGCAATCAAAAGCTGCGCCATTTTGGTGCCCGACCTTGCGACCGGTGCAGAAGACGCCGTGCGAACCATTGTTGAAGGCGCTCTGGTCGCGGACTTTGATCCCGACACCTACCGCAGCGATCGCAAGGACCTAAGCGTAAAAGAAATTACCGTGGTTGTTTCATCAGGAGCAGATCAGGGCAAACTTCAAAATGCCATGGCGCAGGGCCGCGTGATCGGCGAATCGCAAAACTTTACCCGCGAACTGGTGAATGAACCCAGCAACCGCCTTACTCCCACCATGCTGGGCGATCGCGCAAAAAAAATGTGTGACGCCGTTGGTCTGAAATGCGAGCTCATGGGGCCCGACAAAATCAAAGAAATGAAGATGGGCGCGTTCTGGAGTGTGTCGCAGGGCTCAGACGAGGAGCCTCGTCTGATTGTGATGCGCTATGAACCGAAAGGCGCGCCGGAAAAACCGGTGCTCGGTCTAGTCGGTAAAGGCATTACATTTGACACTGGCGGCATCTCCATTAAGCCGGCTGATGGCATGGAAAAGATGAAATATGATATGGCCGGCGGCGCAGCCATGATCGGCGCCATGCGCGCCATTGCGCTGCTTAAGCCCAATGTAAAAGTCATTGGCATTGTTTGCGCATCTGAAAACATGCCCAGCGGCAAAGCCCAGAAGCCTGGCGACGTGCAGATCGCCATGTCCGGCAAATCCATTGAGATCATTAATACTGATGCTGAAGGCCGCCTCGTGCTGGCCGACGGCCTCTATTACGCCCGTACTCTCGGCTGTACTCATCTCATCGACGCCGCCACTCTTACCGGCGCGTGCGTCGTCGCGTTGGGTTACGCCAATGCTGGCGTCTTCGCCAACGATGAAGATGCTTATAAGCACTTCACCACTGCGCTGCAACGGTCCGGAGAAAAATTTTGGCGCTTGCCGCTCGACCAGGAATATCTTGACCAGATCCGCTCCAACATCGCCGACATCATGAATACAGGGGGACGCTGGGGCGGAGCCAGCACGGCTGCCGTCTTCCTGAAAGAATTCGTCGACGACACGCCGTGGCTGCACCTCGATATCGCCGGCACCGCATGGATGGAAGAAAACAAAAGCTGGATCGCCAAAGGCCCGTCGGGAATCGGCGTGCGAAGCTTGATTGAGTTTGTGAGGAGCTTTGAAGGGAAGTAGCCAGCTTTGCTGCTGGCTCTTAGCTCTTGCGTCTTGCCTTATCATTTAGCTTTCCTTTACTTGGCAGAAATCTCGTCACACAGAGACAACTGTTTGCATACGACACAGAAGGAAATATCAGGGTAGCCTTCGTACGCGGAATCCCGAGCGGAATCAAGGAAGCTCAAAGAGTCCCCGACACCGCCTTCGCATCATGGTTCTTCTCGAATATCGCGGCCACGACTCAATTGGCCGGAGTTTCTGCACCAATTCAAACTTGTCATTCTGAGTGAAGCTGGCGCGCATGCGACGCGTAGTCGAAGAATCCCGATGTTGACGGTTATGAACATGCCGCTTCAGGGAGTTCTCAAGAGACACATGTCCTAACATTGCTCGCTCGACGGTTTCCACCAAGCGTGGGTCTGTAGCATATGAGTGTATGAAGATTCTTGCTCCGGCTGTTAGCGCGCTGGTCTTTGAACTCTCATCTAAACCTTGTTCGCCACAGCTCAGCGTCACAGGCTGGAATTATTGAGCCCACGGGTAAGCGGCGAGTGTACTAATCATTCGAGGGATTAAGCCCCATCCGGGGCAAACTCTCAGCTTTCGTTTTAACTCGGCTAGATTTCGGCGTTCCGCCAGAACCATTTGCATCGATCGGCCAGCGTCGCAGACGCGAAACGATGGTGGCTCAGCCCGGACGGCAGGGTCGGGTGCATAGCATCGCTAGTTCTAACCGGACGAGACGCGCCATCCCCGCGCTTCTTCTTGCACATCAAAATTCTTGTAATACCGCCGAAGAAGCTTATCGATGAAACAGAGTCTTTTTGTCTTGCTGGTGCTGGGATGATAAGCGTTGGCTGCACCAGGCGCGTCCTCACTCTGAACTCGGCTATCGTACACCGGAGGAGTTTGCAAGAAATGCGGCGGCCGGTGGCTGTGGAAAGATGGCGGACGGGAGGCTGTGGAAAAGACGGCGGACGGGAGGCTGTGGAAAAGACGGCGGCCGGAACGCATTGGAAAACGCTTCGCGTTTCCAACTCTCCCACAGCCGCGACGGCTGCGGGATCAACCTATGAGTGCTATGCTCGAAACCCCAAAACCAGGAAAATATTTCGTCGTCCCTGGACTAAAGTTGGGGGCAGGTCACTGCAAGTCGCGGCCGATTGCAGGATCGCCGCGCTATTTTCATTTTTCTGAGTAGGATGAACCTGCCTGACCTGTGACAAAAGTACGGGGTTTCAAGTCGTACACCCTGACAAACCACTTCCGTATTACGCCTGCATTCCATTTTGATTGCATTCGCATACACATCCTTCATCGCACGCAGCCCCGTCTATCATCTTTGCATTCTCTGCAATTTCGCTCGCATCAACGGCTAGATGGCATAGGGATAGTATCTAAATAGCTGTAATCTTTTTGCAGCCTTCTGCTTAGAAGGCAGAGGGACATAAAATGTCGGCTGTAGGCTGCTGTTGCATTAGCGCCCGTGATCAGCCAGTTTTTGATTGGGCTATGCTTTGACATATTATTGATTGACGTATTGATTGCCATAAGTTTATTTTTAAACAGCTTGCTCACTATACCGGCAGGAAACGAGGCTGATGAAAAATCACAGAGGTCCTGACCGGTCTGGTACTCCCACACGAGTAACAGTACAATGTTACTTAGTGACGGTTGTGCTTTCTACTGTTGTCCTGCAATAGCTCTTCCAGTCGCATTTCCTGGGCAGATGGCATTAAGCGCTTCTGCTTTGGCGGCTGTTCTAATTCTGGAATAATAGCGGGACATTTTGATCGACTGATGACCCGCGATTGACATAATCGTTTCGTCGGGTGCTCCCGATTCAAAAAGTTTAGTGATGATCTGGTTGCGAAAGTTTCGTGGCTGCAGCCACTCCAGGCCGGTCTTTTTACGCATCGTTCTGAACGCCGACCGTATAAAGTATGGCGACGCCGGCTTGGTCACGTCATAACTGCCACGCTTCAGCCGGTACGGAAAAATATAGTGGTCTGGATGCCAGGCTCCCAGGCGTTTTGCGCGCTCTATGATCCTGCGCACCTGTTTCGCAGCGACTGCATTCAGCGGCACCACGCGCGCGCGAAATTCATTTTTTACCTTGGTATCGGGGATGTGGATCGTCGGCGGCTCGTGCTCCAGAAAGACATGCTTCATCTGCAAGTGCCGCAGCTCAATTCCCATAGCCGATGTATTATTCGTCAGCGAGACCGCCCAGTATGCCACGCTCCAATCCGGCTTGCCCGCCACTACGCGAAAGAATCTTTCTTCTTCTTCCGCGGTCAGGACTTTTGGCGGCGTCCAATTGGGTAGCGGCAGCGGCTTGTAATGTTTCTCGATCAGGTCCCATAAATCGGCTGCCTTTAGAATCTGCGCCAACGTATTCAACTCATGGTTCACGCAGGACGCTCCCGCTTCCATCCGCCGTTTCCGCTGGTATTCCAAGAAAATGGCCGATGTGAATTTGCGATAGCAACACGCCGGCAAACATTTTCTTCAGATTTCGGACATACCATTCATACATTTCAATTGTCCGTGGCTTTTTGCTGTGCATTTTCTTGATCTCCAGCCAGTGCGTGGCTGCTTCCTCAAAAGGAAGTGTACGAAACTGCAATGGTGTCATCACTCTCATAAGTTCAGGCCTTGCTTTGCGGCACTCCGGCCGTAGGAAGTAGCCGGGAGAATCGCATACTTGGGTTCAACGTCATTCTATGTGATTCGTGCTTTGTTCGCTACAACAAAATCTAGCGCAGCTATGGGGTCCTGGCCCACAACATATAGTCTTTGGTCCAAAAACTCATGGGAGACTGCGGAACCTATCTCGATTCCGCCACTGCGCTTTGCCTGAATATGCCGCTTGCCTTCGTCCCTTTTTAGGCCTCGACGGCCGGCTGCAACGGCGTGCTCACCGGCATTAGCGCCATCACGCTTTCAGGCGTGACTTCCCTGCCAGCTACGTCATGCGCCGCCTGAACCGCAATCACCGCCAGATTGCCGAACGCCACTGTCACGCGCTCCGTCGTGGCTGCATCGAACTCGCCCGCCCCGCCGTCAGGCGCGACTGCACCAAGGATTTGCTCAATGAACAGCGCCGCGTCGGTCACTGTCTTTAGCATCTGTTTCAGTTTGTCTGCCGTGGAAATGCTGGTTACAGGATTTGTTGCCAAAATTGCACCTCGTGAAAAACGGTATTTAGTAGTTGGTACTTGGTACTTGGTACTTGGTGGAAGAGCGGCCATTTATGGCCGCGAAAGATCGTCTATATTATTTATCCTGGGCTTCAGCCCCTGGAATCGCCAGCTTCAGCGCCGCAATCGCCGCCACAGGGTCCTGAACATTAAGCTTTCCCACAGCTCCCACAGGCTTCTTCCCCATCAGCCCGCGCACCGCGTTCAGCAGCGCCGGAAACTGTTCCAGCAATCCCACAACCGCTGCTTGTTTTTCCTGCAACGTTGCTGATTTATCTTTTGCCACTTTTGCTACTGCATACGCGGCAAAGGCATCCACGGCGGCAATCTGCGCCTGGCGCGCTTTCTCCACGGCCTGTTGCGCCTCGCGCGTCTGCGGCAGATAAAACGCTTGCGGATCAAACGCCGCATCCTGCGCGGCATCCTGTGAACCGCCGGCGCATGCATGCCGGATGTCGGCGTCAAAGTGGTTATAGCCCGCCACCGCACAATCGATCAGCGCTTTGCTCGCGGCCAGTGATGCATACGTCGTCTGGTCCCACGTGCTCACGCACCCCGCCAGCAGCGCGCATGCAGGGATCGTCACGCAAAATGCCAGCACGCTGGTAATCTTCGTCCAGTCAGTGATGCGTGCCGGCTGGTTTCCCGGCAGTGGCGACTGCTTCAGATACAGCAGCACTGACTTCACGCCAATCACCAGCGCTGCCGCGCCAATTTTCGTCAGCCCGGCTTTGGAAAAGTTAAAGCTCGCCGGATCCAGTTGCATGGTGGCCAGCGCGGTAATCATTGAGCTCAGCGCAAACACGCCCAGCCCCTTGAACCAGGTTGCAAGGTTCATGGTGTTCTCCTCTTTTCGATTGAAATTGTTCTTAAGTTCGGATCATTGGAAGCCAGAGGCTCTTGGCTCTTGGCTCTTGGCTCTTGGCTCTTGGCTTTTGGCCACTTCAGGCTCTTTGGCTCGGGTTTCGGCCTGCTTGTGAAGAGCAGATCGATGAGCAACTGGGTGACAGCCTCAGGTCTGTGGGTTAGAGAGCTAAATTAGCTGGGCTTGAGCTCCTATCACGCCTCCGCCCTCTTCATCCATCCCGCGTAGGTTCACCGCCTGCGCTGGATTCACCGCCGCCACGTGCCGGTAATGCGCAGCACTCAGTTCGCAAAGCGCCTGGTAATACGCAATGGGATCGGCGCCATTGATGGCCGCCAGTGTTTTCGGGCCAATCTCGCCGTCTTCAACCAGCTTGCCCTCGCCGATGACGAGTGCGTTCGCCGCGCGCTGGGCATAGACCGCTGCCTGCCGCACTCCCATGTTCACGCCCATATCGAACAGCTTGTTGGCCACGTTCTGGTTCTCTACTTCGGCCAGGCGCATGCGGTCCCAGTATTCGCGTTCTTCAATCTTCTCTGCTTCGGCCAGCGCATCTTCCGCCGGTCCGGTAAAGAATTCCTCCGGCAGATCAGGATGGAACTTTTCCGCAATGCCAAAGCGCGTGCGCCCGCCGGCATCCACAGTCACCTTGCCGGAGCGGGTTGAATCTTCATGTTGCAGCGTGAATAAAAATGCCGTTTTGAAATCGGCCATGGCTTCTTCTCCAAAATTGAAATTGGTGGTTCGGTCATCAGGAACGGTGATCAAAGCTCGTCTTCAGGGACCGTGATAGAGCTAACGGATTCCTGCTTTGGCTGATCGACAGCGTCGCTTTGAATTACCGCCGTAGCCAGCTTCACGTGGCGCCAGCTCGTGCCTCTGGCAATACAGCCGATGGTTGCGTGTGTCACGCCATATTCGCGTGCTATGTCACTCATACGCATGAAGCCTTCGGCCAGCATGGTCTTGATCCTTCTTACCTGCTCGGTCGTCAGTTTGGCGCTCCTATGTTTTTCACCGTGCGGGCTCCTGCCTTTCTCCATCATGTCTCTTACGTTGTCCATCATCGTTCCCAGGAACAAATGCTCAGGATTCACGCAGGCCCGAACGTCGCACTTGTGGCAGACCACCAGCCCGGGCGCAATCTCGCCACGAAAGAACTTCCACGCCAGCCGATGCGCTAGATACACCTTTCGCTCAAAGCGCACCATGCCGTAGCCATCGGCACGCAGTTGCCCGCGCCATAGCCAGCAGCCTGTGCCCGGTTCGGGACACACCTTGGCCAGAAATCTTTCTCTTGGAGTAAGTTTCATTGGAATACCTGGAAAATTTGGTTGATGTGCAAGAAGATTAATTAGCGTCGAACCATCTTTAGTCTGATTCGTGTTCATTCGCGCAATTCGCGGCTAAATTGGGTTGCCATGCCCAGCAGAAGAGCCGTGGCTGGGAAAACCGCAGTCCCTGGCAACAGGCCAGTCCAGCGTTCCCTAGGACGGTCACATCCGTCGAAGATTCGATCCGTTAAACACTGGCCGCGTGCTTACCGTTTGCACTGATTCCCTTTCTTTCGGCAAAGTCTGTCCACATGAGCTTGTGCTGGTACACAATGATTGACATCTTGCGATAAATTCCCAGCAGCACCAGCAGGTTCGCTGCGGTAACAAAATCGGTAAAGTGAATTTGCATAGGCTCCCTCTCCAAAAAAATGGTTCACTAAGAAACGGTTCAAAACAAATTGGTCCGGCACGCGTGAAACCGGCGCCGCGCTCCGTTAAAATCCAAACGTGCATCAGGGCGCCTCTCAGAAATATCGTCTGCTGTTAAAGCTGCTTTTCAGCCGTCCATCCGAGTTCTTTGACCGGGTGAAGACCGCGGCTGAAGGAATGGCTTCACCGCCACAGTCTGCCGCCGGGGCCGCGGGGCTTGATCTTGCGGAGATGCTCGACCTGAGTTCGAAATATTTGGGCACGGACCTGAGCGGCTTCCAGCACGACCCGGGCGCCGTTGCCATACGCGAGCACATCGCATCCGAGCGAGCGCTCTTGAACCGCCCGGAATCGGCTGCCATGCATGACGCCGATGCTGGACTCCCAGAGTTTTGCTATATCATTTGCCGCGCCCTGCGTCCGCGCGTTGTGGTGGAAACTGGAGTTGGCAGCGGCGTGACCACTTCCTTTATTCTGCAGGCCCTGTCCGCCAACGATGAAGGGCATCTCTGGAGCATTGACCTGCCGCCCATCGGCGCTGAACAGTTTGCCGGCAGCTTTGTCCCACAGCCTCTGCGCAGCCGCTGGACTCTGCTTCGCGGCCGCTCACGCGATTTGCTGCCGCGACTCCTGCGCGATCTTCCTACCCCTGACGTGTTTCTGCATGACAGCCTGCACACCACCAGAAACATGACGTTCGAATTTAACGCCGCATGGCAAAAAATGAACGCCGGCGGAGTTCTGCTCTCCGATGACATCCACATGAGCAAGGCCTTTGCCCGGTTCATCACCGATAAACAAGTTGGCTTGTCGCTGGCGGGAAACCGGTTCGGAGTGGCGTTCAAGCGGTAAACGGCTCAGCCGATCTAAACCTTAGCCACTGAGGTGTTTAACCTGGCCCAGTGCGGCTGCTACTTATCGGCAATGACGGCGGCTTAACATCACCGCAGGTCGTCTGGTCCAGAGCTCTGGCCTTGGAAGGTTCTGGGATTTCATTTGGGAACTGATAAAATCGACAAAGCCATGATTCCCTGGTACGTCAAGATCCCTGCAAAGATCGTTCTCTCGCGCCTGCCTGTAAATCCGCTCACTTGGCAGCGGCTAAATCTATTCCGTGCTGGAGTGATGGACAACGAAGAATCCGCACGCTCCATCTTTTTCACGCACCTGAACGCCACTGGCTTCTCGAATCTCGCTGGCAAAGCTGTGCTCGAACTCGGCCCCGGCAATGGGTTGCTTACTGGAAAATTCGCCGCTGAACTGGGAGCGTCAAAAACGTGGCTGATTGATGCCGCCGCCATTGCCGAACCTGCTTCGTTTCCTAATACTGAATATCTCAGCAATGGGCTGGCCTCGCTGCGAACAGTTCCAACAGCCTCGGTCGATTTCCTGTTTTCCAATGCTGTGCTGGAACACATCAGACTCAAAGAGTTACCCGATACGATTGCCGAAATGAAGCGTGTTCTAAAGCCGAGCGGAGTGGCATCTCACCAGATCGACTTTCGCGACCATCTAGGCGGTGCGCTGAATAATCTTCGGTTCTCAGAGGACACATGGGAATCAGACTTTATGGCCAAGAGTGGTTTTTATACGAACCGCGTTCCCTGGTCGCAAATGGCTGAGCTGTTCCGCGAAAACGGGTTTGCGTCTGAAGTCATAAAGCATAATTCCTGGCCAGAGCTTCCAACTAAGCAGCGTTCCATGTCCCCGCCGTACTCTGACATGCTCTCAACAGACTTACTGGTTTGGGACTGCCATGTGGTACTGCGTCCTTACAAACTTTCAGTTTAACCACTCAAAGATAACCATCCCCGCTAGCCCTGCACCACCGGCAGCCGTGCCAGCTCCCACTTCACCTGCACCACCGCCGCCCGCTCCGGGCGCTAGCCCTGCACTTCCAGCAGAATTCACTCCTGCTGCTCCACCGCCGCCCATCGTTGATGGAGCACCAACACCACCAAAGACGTTACCTGGACTTACGCCTCCCTGTTGGCCACCTACATTAATATCTCCGTTTGTGCCTATTGCTCCACCATTTCCTCCCGGCTGCTGCCCTCCTGCTACATTCCCTCCAGCTCCAGCTTTTGCAGTGATGGTGGTAATAGTTTGAGTCCCAGAAGAAATAGAAGAATCACCTCCTGTATTTCCAATGGCATTTGCAACTCCAGTACCACCAGCCCCGACCGTCACGGTGATTGTGTTTCCAGGCGTTAAGCTAGAAAGCCATTTAATCCCCGTTCCACCAGAGCCGCCACCTGAACCCCATGTGGTGGTCGATGCTCCCCCACCAGCACCGCCGCCAGCGATGACGGTGACTTTAACCGCTGTGACTCCAGTGGGAATAGTGAAGGTGCCGTTTCCGGTGAACTTCTGAAACTTGGGCGTAATACCCCTGAAATCTGTTCCTTGCACAATGGTGGTGCTGATGCCGCGCGGGAGTAGGTCAAATGTGCAGGTGACATTTCCGGTTGATCCTAAGAGGGTAGCTGTTACCGCGAACGTGCTAGTCGCGCAATTACTGAATGAGTTGCCGACAAACATGGTTCCCGTACCAGCATCGTTTGCATCTGTGCCGCCTGTTTCGAAGCGGTTCCCAAGAAACATGTTGTAATTGCCAGCAGTGATCCTTACGCCCGTGGTTCTCTCTGAAATAAAGCCGTGCGTCCATGTGTTCACATCGCCGCTAGTGATCTTGATTCCCGCCGTTCCTGCACCAGCAAATCCGCTATGGGTAAAGCCCATGTGATAGTTGTCGGTCGGGCCTTGCGCGCCTGAAGTGTCCAGCAGTTCGGAAATGTCAAAATCATCAATGATGATGTTTTCAAAGACGTTTTCGGTGACAAGTGCGGTTGCACTGTTGGCGGTCAGATGAAGTCCAGCCTTGCCGGAAACCAGCGTTCCGGTGCTTCCTATATGGAGATGCTTGAAATGGTTATGGGATACGGAGTTTGTTCCGCTTGCGACAAGCGCCAGGCCATCACCAGCACTGTTGAAAATCTCCAAATCTTCAATGCCGCCCTCAGAACCAGCCCATGAGATTGCGGCAGAAGCAGTGGAAGTGATAACACTAGTCGTTCCGCTGCCACCAGTAGTCGGTCCCAGCCCCTTGATAGTGACAACTCCACTGGCGGGATTCGTAAACGTAACATTGGCCCCGGTTATCAGGGCAGCCGCGCCTAGCTTCAAAGTGATCGGCTTGTTGGCGGGAAATACCACGCCAGCCGCGCATGCCTGATTACCTTGGAATCCTGTGGCATCCACAATGCCACCCGTAGCAGGCAGAAGAGCAAAAGAAGCAGTAATCTTTGCGCAAGCGTCTGCTCCTGCTTGCTGATCGGCGTAGATCGTTTTATTCAGACTTGCCAGCGTAGAAGCGCCGGTAACTCCCAGCGTCCCGCTCAGAGTCGTATTGCCCGTTACTCCCAGCGTCGAGCTAAGTGTTGTAGCGCCTGTCACGCCCAGCGTTCCTCCTACTGTCTCATTGCCTGATAGATTCAAGCTTGTACCTGTTGCCGCGCCAATGTTCGGCGTGGTGAGCGAGAGAGACGAGGCCAGATCGAGAGAGCCTACCGTGTTGCACGTTGGCGGAGCCGCAGTGTTGAGCGCGCGCACAAACTGATTCGTACAAGCGCCCGTTCCGGGGATAGCGCCGGGAATATTCGATCCTGTCACGGTTCCCGTGGCTGCTACGTTGCCGCTTACGCTCAGATTGCCGGAGACCGAATTGCCCGTGAGCGATGCGAAGTTGCCCAGATTCAGCGGAGCGTAATTATCGAAGTTGAAGGTTGCGCCGGTAAAGGTCACCCCGGAATAGCGCAACACTTCCTGTCCGGTAGACGAATCTTTCACCGTGACGCGGTAATAGATCCCTGCGGGCGATGTGTGCGCCGGTTCTGGAACGGTGAATGAAGTGACCACGCCAGCAGAGACCGGAGAGCAGTATCCCCGCTTGAGCGCCTGCCCACCGCCGCCGATCTGCACGGAAATCGGGTTGTCCTGCTGATCGGTAATCAGAAAGCAGAGCTGGCCGGCGGCCAGCTTGGTTCCGTTGATGTCCTGGATGTTGCTGGCTGAGACGGTGCTTAGATTCTGCGCATAAGCATTTACCGCAAAGGACGCAAAGAGCGCAAAGAAAAGAATGAGTTTCTTCATGGTTCTCCTGAAAAATGGCCAAGGGCCAAAAGATGATTTTTTAACTGCGCGGCAGCGGCCTACCAGGAGCGCCGGAACCGCCTCCAGTGCTTCCGCCTTGTCCGCCGGTATCGCCGCCCGTGCCAGCCGCGTTGCAAGTGGGCTGGATTGATCCCACGCGCATCTGGCCGCGATAAATGGCTTGAACGTAATTGTTGTAGTTTGCCCAGGCGCGATGCGTGACAGCATTGAAGTCGTAACTGATCCAATAATTGGTGCTGATTTGCGGAGCCGCGCCGGTATCGTCAACCGTGGTGATGGTTTGTGCCGGGATAGTTCGCGTCCCGCCCTGGTCTTTCATCTTCCATGCGGTATAGCTGTTGCCTACGCCGCTGGGGCCGTAAACCCGAATGTTGTCTGCCGTGCCGCTGACAAACGTGGAATCGATGGTGGCATTGTTGGCCGGCGTTTCATCATGGTTGCCAAAAATCCCATTAAACGCAAAGCTGTACGCCGTGGCATTGGCCAAAGACTGTTCCATCAGGCCCAGCGAATTAAAGCTGGTGAACTTGAAAAAGATGGTGGTTCCTACCAGCGTGGGGTCAGCTTCCCAGATGAAACACCGCATCGTCCAGCCGGAGGAACACGCTGCCGATATTGTGCGTGACGTTGGGCGAACCAAAGATGCCGCGATGAAGCTTGGTGGCCAGATTGTATTTGTTCGCCGCTGTGAGCGTGGCCACCTGGTAGCTGATCAGCTCGCCATCGACATAGCAGAGCGTGCGGAAATTGTCACAGTCGGAAGCCGAACCGCTTTGCAGCGTCCCGCCGGATTCGGTGAGATCGACTGCCAGCGTGTGTGTGGTATCGGGATCAGCCGATGAAACCAGTTGCGCCGTGAGCACTCCCATGCGCGAAGGCCCGTAAACCTTGCCGATCTGCACATAATTGCTGTTGTCCGGTGAGAGCCACACGGAAGCGCCGCCCCAGTCGCCAAACAGGACTGCCGTTCCGCCGGAAGTGTACGCGCCTGAGCCTACCGATCCGTTCAGGCTGAAATGGTCCTGATCGACAACCGTTACCGTCCATGTGCCGTTTGCCGCTGTGTTGCCGCCCGCACCTGAGATGACGGCTTTTTGGCCGGTGATAAATCCATGCCCGGTAAGCGCAATCACAATAGGGCTGGCATTGGTGGCTCCGGTGATGCTCCGCGGCGTGCCTGAGATTCCCGCGCCTGATACTCCCAGCCATACTTCATAGTTACCGGTGAGGCTTATACGATCATTGGCCTCAAAGATGATCGGCGTATTCACCGCGCCCGGATCGGCGTTGGCTTGCGTAACGAGGCCCGTTCCTGCCTGATGCGGATACAACGTTGGCGCAGCCGTGCCCCAGGGGAAGTCTTCACAATCCACTTCCAGCTTGCCGGAATCATCTTCACGCATGGCGGTGATTCTGACCGGCTTTTTGTTGTATCCCAGTTCCGGAATAGTGAGCGTTACCAGGTCCATAGGCTCAAGCAGATTGAACTGCCAGCCCAGAGAAAACGTGTATGACGCCCGGATTTCTACGGAGCGCTTGCGCAGCAGGTTGGCCGCGAATTTTGCCACCGTGGTTGTGGTGATGGCATGCGCCTGCACGGGTGAAGCCTTGCGCAAACCGTAAAGCGCGATCATGGCATCGTCTTTATCTTCCGCCACGTCTGGATTGTAATCGTTGGCGCGATTGGCAAACTCAATGGATACGGAATTCATCACGTCCGCAACGGATGGCCGCTTGATCAGCACTTCAGTCAGCAGATCGGAAGTTGTGAGGTCGTAAATCGGTGACGTGTTGGGAATAAAGCTTGCGCCGTTGCCGACTGCCGTAGTATCGCCATAAGGAATGATTTTTAGAACGCCTTCACTCCAGACAGCTGCCGCGTTGGTTACGTCAAGCATTTCCTGAATCCAGTCGCTGGCCGCTTTCTGCGCGTCCATGACCGGCGAGAGAAACAGCCCGTTGGCAGTGCAGAAATTCCGATACTGCGTAAGGTCGCCCGGTGTGACCGCGCCGGCCAGCCCATAAAACAGGTTGCGCCAGCATGTCCGCGATGATGGCCGAAGGCTCCGCATCCGGTACGCCGCCGCCGAAAGGCAGAATGCCCAGCACTTCAAAACTCAGATTGGGCAGCGTTCCTGAATCGCCCAAATCCATGGCCGATGCCGCAACGTAAGCGATACCGTTATATCCAAGATCCTGGCCGGGATGCCGCGAGGTTAGGTAGCTCCAGGACGTCTGCGGACGCGAACCCAGAAACAGCGTGAGGCTTAATTTCTGCTGTGGCTGGCCGTTGGAATTGGAATCGGGAACGGAGTAGACATAGGTGATCGTCATCACCTTGCCCACATCGGCAGCGGCAAAAGTAAACGTCGATCCGCTGAAGGTGAACTGCCCCGCTCCCGGCGAACTGGCTACCTGAGTCATAGGCGTTTGTTGCGTACCGGAAAATAGCTGTGAACCGTCAGAGCCAAAATCGTTCTGGCTGAAACTGAACAAGTCTGCACGGCTTACGCCTTTGTGCGAATGCAACACTCCGCCACCAGGAGGCGTTACCGTGACCCCGCCACCGCCGCCGGGAACAGTGAAAGGCACGGTTGCGGTGATCAGAGTCAAGCCGACCTTTTGTGTCCCAAACGTTGTGAATATTTAGGATTGGCCCCTGACAGAGAGCCATGGCTACCGCTGTCTGATAGGTGTATGTTGTGTTCGTGATGGCATTGCCGCCGCCTGAGCCCAGCCCCTTGCCGCCGACCTTGGTTGTGCTGGTGTGCGGGATGGCCGTGAAAATCTCCTGCCCAGATCAGCCGTGCAGCAATGCGGTTCTGTCCGTACATGATTGGGATCACCTGTCCGTATGAGCTGGTTTGCACTCGAAGCGCGGAAAGCAGGTTCGGTTTTGCCGCGAGTGCATTCTTCCCGCCGCCTTTGCCGCCCATCAAAGCCATATGTTGTCACCATTTTGAGAATGAGTAAGTTAATGGTAATTATCCCTTTTTGACTACAAGTAGCCGTTAGAATCAAAAAGCTGAAAAGCTGAAAGAGGATCAAATGCCTAACGTGACTAAGGGTGAGAAGCTCCTGTGTCTTGAGGATGCTGCGGTTTTCGATGAAGGCAACACAGTGGCATTCACAATCAAGAGCGAAACCGGCAAGCAATTGCGGTTGAACTGCTCACTTCCAGAAATCGGAGATGTTTGTTCATTCCTGGGGCGTGCAGCTAAAGCGGCTGGAGAAATCCGAAATGCACCAGCTCCAGTCTTTCCTCATGGCCACAACTATCTTGCTCCGATTCCAGCTCAGGGTATTGGCTTTCAGGCTGGTGCGGATGCGAGCGAAACTATCCTTGTGATGCGGCTGTTTGGATTTGATATGGCTTTCTCAAGTTCAAAGTAGTGGGTTAGCGCGCATTGCAGACGATGTTGCCCGAATTGCACGCACGTTATCGGCTGAGGGAAACATTCACTAGGCGATAGCATGTCTCTCCAAAAACAAAACCCGCCTAATGGCGGGTTTCTTCTGACAGATTGCGATGATGGCGGCCGTAATCACGCTGGCCAAACCTGTATTCTGTTCGAGTTTCGCACTCTTATACTCGGAACTGTACGCGCGTTCATTCTAGTGGCCGCAGTTCAAAACATTTGTGTTCTCTTCCCAGCAGTTCGCCATCGCGCAAAGCGTCGCTCAAAAGAACGCCGTGGGGAATGTAGGCGTGGATTACGATTGGCCAGGTCACCACAATGGCGCCATGTGAGAACGTCCGCCCAAAGCGAAAGACAATGAAGTCTGCCGGCTGTGGCGGAGCTTTTATTTCCGTCACAAACTTTTCAATTTCATTCAGGTAGAGTTCTTCACTTCGGTGCAGATGCCACTGGACTGAGTACTGTGGCGGCCTATATTCTCGCGGCAAGACGCCGCATTCCTGGTACACAGCCAGCGGAAACATGGCGCAATCCGCGCCAGCATGCTTCACCCGCGCATGATGGTGATATGGAGTGCCCAGCCACTCTTTGGCTGCGCGAACAATGTTGCTCCGCTGCGCTGTAGTCAGTCGTTGCATTTTGGCGGTTCCTCCTAGATAGCGGTTTCCGGGGCAGGCACGTAAGGAAAGCCCTCAAAGTTCGCCAGATTGGAAAACTTGTTCGTGCAGGTTGCTTGTGTTTTGTCGCAGCCGGGATACGCGGTAAACGCATCCCCGGCGTTAGGAACGAACGGTAGCGGAGAATTGAATGTAAACTGCTGCCCAAGGTATTGCTTCACGGCTTTGACCAATCCTGCGTTCGCCCCCGATGTGAAAGCAATCTGGCCATTGTCGTAATAGCCGTCTGCCTTAGCAGAGAGCGAAATCAATTTATTGACGGTCGAACCGGCCTGCACCGCGTTCACTTCGGCAAAGCTGGCTTTAACCAATCCGCAGCGCGCATCAAAAAGCGTATTGGTGCAGCCAGGCTGCAGAATCGCCGCGGGAAGCTGCATGCTTAGAAAAGCCGTGCCGGCGTTAACAGACAGCTTGGCTGAAGAACGCGTAAGTTCGTCCAGCGCGCCGATGAAGCCGGAAAACCGCACAACAGTGCCAATCTGGTTTGAAGCAGAATCCATGAACAGACGGTCAATTCGAAACGCCGCGCCATCAAACAATCCTTGTCCGATGGCTTGCAGGACCGGCACTCCATTGATCGTGTCGGTCAGACTGGCTTCGATGGTGATCTCCAGCGTCGCCACGTCCATGCCCAGCTTCTCTTCAATCGCCGATCGCGAAATGTTAGGCGGCCCGGTCAGAAATTTGTTTCCCAGCACCACCAGGTTCGTATCCCAGCTTGTGTACCGCAATACTGTGCCGTTTTTGAGAGTAATGGTGTAGAGATCGGCCATGCGGAGTTCTGTTGCGCTCTGGAGCCACGTAACCAAATTGTTGCCGCCAATATTTGTTGGTGTTTTCATATTCTCTTTCATGAAGCCTCGACCCTGAGCTTGCCGAAGGGGAGAGGTCCCTGTTGCCGCGATGGGTCAAGGGAGACGATTTTCCAGTGAACTGTCATCGTTCGTTGAGCAGATCTATTGCTCGACGAGTCCGAACTAGCGCAGAAATGCCCGGAGGAGTGTCAGCTTATGGAGCCAATGAAAATAAAAAAGCAGCCCCGTAAGGCTGCTTGAGTCTGAAAACGGTTGAGCTCCTTATTTCAGATCGACATCTCCCCACACATACCATGGGCGATGATCAATCTCGTCATTCAGCGCATGTAAATCCTCCGTCAGCTTACTCAAACACGGAAGGGTTTTGCAGTTTGGCACCTGCGATGTTAGCTCTTTGAATCGCTCACGTTTGTCGTGGAGCCACAGTTGCCGCGGCACAATCAAACATGCAACCAGTAAGACTATGATCCCGGCTACCAGTTCCCATCTCTTCATGAGCTAAGCGGCCCAGTCCCGCTTTTAGCCGCCGACGCCAGACCATTGGCATCCGCTTTAACATTGCATATATGCTCCCGAATCGCCTTTAAATCGTTGGAAATACTAAACAGCCGCAACAGCGCAAATAAAGCAACGATGCTGATTAACAGCGCCAGACCATAAACCAACTCTTCCATGTCTCCCTCCAAAGGCCGAAATCTTACCAGAGTAGTGGCTTTAAAAGGCAAAAACTTTTCATTAGTAAATGACTAAGAGCTGGTTGCTATTTGCGCACAGAAATCATCTGGACTTCCTTGCATTCATACAGATTGAAATAGAAGTTGCTGAATTCAATTCCTTCACGCGTACCGCTGGCAGAACTGCCTCGCGAGGTGCCGACGTCAAACCGGACGCGGTGCAGGAACGTAAAATCCGCGGTAATGGCTGCGCCGATTGCCGGGGCCACTGTGAATTGGACCAGCCCCAGCGAGATCGTGTAATCCACACCCTGCACCTGCACCTGCGGCGTGCGTCCGCTCACATAAACCGTCGCCGTCTGGTTCGCCGGATTCTGGCACGCTTCCAGAAATCCGCCGACATTCCGCACCAATTGAAAGTTCTTATTTACTCCGTCGCCCGTACCGATGGGCTGCCCGGTGAACACTGAATCCTCAAGCCGTTGCGTCAGGTCGCTCTCGTTGAGCAGGAAATCATCAAACTGGCCGCCACGAGCCAGAAAGAAACCAACCAGCGTCTCCAGCGGCGTCTGCTCGTTTTCGTCTCTCGATCGCGGATCGTTCAACAGATACTCATAGGCCAGGGTGAACTCCCAGATCGGATTCTGGAAGTTCTGCACCCTCACTTCGCGTCCGGCAAGTGAGGACTGGATTTCTGTTGAGAACGTGGGATTCTTGGTAATCGTCCATCCCAGACCCCGAACTTTGGGAAAGAGAAGGTTGCTCATCTTGCTCCTTTCCGCTTGAGCGCCCGCGTTACTTCATTGGCAATCATGTTGCTGTGCCGGCGGATGTGTCCCTGGAATGATGCTGCATCTACGGCGCTGACAGAGTGGTTCACGACCACAGTGATTCCGCCACCGCCGCTGTAGCCTGATCCACGCTTGTTTGCTGGAATAACCTCTTCGCCACGATGCAGGTAAGCAAGGCCGTCTTGCGGAACAAAGTTGGTACCGATATCGTACTTAGCGACCGCAGCAATGGGAGCCGAGAAGCCGGATATTATGCCTTTGGCCGCCGCTGCCGCACCAGCCGCAATCGCTGGGAACGCTGCCAAGTCCGCGTACGCGTTTGCAGCACCTACGTTGGAAGCAATTTCCACTTGCGCCATGCCGGTTTCAGCGTCCATTTGAAGCTTGGTTTTTGCTCCAAGCTTGTCCATGATCGCCATGAGCAACTTGGATTCCTCATACTGCAAGCCGATTTGGATAATGCTTTCCATTGCGCCCGCAGCAAGCTGCTTCCAGTTGGCGGTGCCGGTAGTAACGAACGAGGCCAGGCTGGAATTCAGCCCATTCAGCGTGGTCTGGAATGTCTGCCCCAATTCCTTGTTGATTTCCTGCCAGCTTAGCAATTGTTTGCGGAACTGTGCCCTGAACGTGTTTGCCAGCTTTAGCTGTAAAGCGGCGATCTGATCGTCGTACTTCTTCTCTAGGTTCAACTGCTCAATCTTGAGCTTCTGGTAATCGAGAACGGCTTTTTGAAAAGCGGCCTTCTGTGCAGGTGACCCGAGCATGCCGTTCATGGTCGCAGCCCCGAGATTCTTTACTATTCCAATCTGGGCATTGAGGCGGCTATTGATATCGCCAATGGCTGCGGACTTGTCTTTTTCAAGTGTCGTCAGCGCCTGCGCGTCCGCTTTTGCCTGGGTTGTATATCCAAGCGCAACCGAAAGAGCGGCATTGTTCTTAGCATGGCTGTCCGTAATATCGCGCTGGAGTTGTTGACTTTTCGCGTTGTTCTCTGCTCCTTTTTCGGCAAGAGCAGCTTCCTGCTGCGCAGCTTTTACGTGTTGCTCGTTGTAGCGGGCCAGTGCTCCTGCGGCAACCGCATCTTCTTTCTCGGCCTGCGCTTCCAATTGCTTTGCGGTAAGGATCTTGTTGTGGCGATGGAGTGCATCCTCGAAAAACTTCTGCTCTTCAGCTGCAGCCGCTGCTCGCTGTGCCGATCGTTGCGCGGCGAGAGCTTTCTGTTGCGAGGCGATCGCGGCCCGTTGCGACGCTTCTCTATCAAGATCGTTCTGATTTTGCTTATTGGTCAGGGCTTCTTCCGCGGCTGCCTCTCTTTGTCTTGCGCCCAACAGACGTATCGCACTGGAAAGCTGCTCGATATCTTCTTTACCTTGCCGAGTCTCGGAAACAAGTGTCTCAATCTCTGTCGTCAATCCCGTGGCCGCATCTCCCACGATTTCTGTTGTGGTTTTGTGCAGCAACTCCTGCAGTTCCGCAGTCTTGGTCTTTAGCAATTCTCCAAGCTGTGCAGCCGAGCCGCCCTGATCTTCAATTTGGAACTGCAGCTTGAGAGCATTTCTAGTCTTTTGATCGGGCGCATTCAGCAGTTCCAGAGCGCGACTGGCCTCTTTTGTCTTGCGAGCGTATTCCTCCAGAGTTTTATTCTCAGTCTTTAACTGGTCATCAAATCTGCGCAGGTCATCGGCACCGGTCAAGACATCGCCGACAAACTTTGAAATCTTGTCTGTAACTTCAATCAGAGCAACGCCGAGAGAAATGATGGCCAAGGGCTCGAACGCGGCAGTTAGAGCCGGGCCGATCAACTTGCTTGCGCTAAGCATTTTCGTAACCGATTCAGGAATCTTAGCGCCGAGGACGTCTTCCAGTATTTTTAGAGAATCAGTCGCTTTGTCTACATGTTCTTTTGTCGTCGTGGCGGCATCTTCAGCGCCGCTCGCGTCGCCGGTGAACTTTATGAAAACTTCATTGTCAGCCATGTTGGACACTCCGGATGATTTCTGCGGGAGAAGTGCAAGGCAATAAAAAAGCAGCCCGCAGGCTGCCCGAGAACACCAAAAAGCAGTTTTATTCAGCTAAAATCCAGCTCTCACCGGATTTCTTCAGCATCTTCTTTTCAGACCGAGGCATGGTGCTTTGTTTCATATCCATCAAGTTAAAGGTTGTGTCATGCCGCATAAGGAGGGCTGGATTCTTCAAATGGTCATTGAGCTCTGATAACTCCTTCTGCGAAAGATTATCGATCAGTTTGATACCAGTGGGAGCCAGGACCCATTTCCAGGTAAACTCAACTTCAGACTTTTGACTGGTAACTTCATAGACATTTTTGATTTCCACGACCGATTTTGTTGCAACGGTATCGAGCATACCAAGAGACCGGCATCCATCTTTCTCGTTGTATTTGGCCTTCTTCAAATTCTCCAGCACCTGTGGCTTCGCATTTGCCAGCTCAACGTCCCAAAAATCAGGACCATCCGGCGCAATGGTCACTAGACCAGCCTTTTGGGCAGCGATAAATTCGATCTGCGCAGGAATAGGCTCCAGCTTTGTAAAACTGCTGCATTTTCCATTGACTCGGCCTATTACATAAACAAGCTTAATCGAGTCCTTATTCATGGAAAGATTCAGCACATCCGTTATCGCCTTTGTATCTTTTCCGTCTGCAAACCCTACTGCGAAGATAAGAAGCACAATGATGAACAAACCTGATAACCTGGTTAGATTTCGAGTCCTGGTGCCTACCTGGCGCATGAGTACTCTCCTTTGGAAAGCGAGATATTAGAGGACAACTCGACATTTGCAAAGCAAAAAGTGAACGATCTTCCGCAACCGTAACATCTAAAGTTTTGCGCTCCATTATCGGCCCGCAACGCCTTATAAAGTTAGGCCTTATAGAACTGCGGAAGTTTTTTGGCAACACTTCCTCCGGCAAAAACAATAGCCTGTGCCAGCTCATCAAGATTGCTCTGGCTTTGCGGCGAGCTTTGCCTGCGTAGTTTTCCGCTTACCGTCCATCAGGTATGCTCCCACTAGAACGTGAGTCGGTGGGTAATCCATCCAGTACGCCATGAGATCGTTCAGTTCCCACAAAGTCAGCTGCTCGATCTCAGGCAGCGTCCATCCGGTAGCGGTGGCGACGTGGCCAAAGACAAATGGCCAGTCGGCTATACCGGTACCGGAGTCGGTTCCCCCGCGGCCGCCTTCTTGAGACCGGAGACTTCAAGCATGGCGTTGAAAAGAACAGTGAAATCGTCGAAGGTAAGGCCGTTCTCAAGCTGCTCTGCGGTCAGATCCTGGTGCACTTTCCTTACGGCATTCTGGATCACCGGCAGATACCTGAGCAACGAAGCCAGTCCGGAGTTTTCCGCCGAAGGTTTTTCCTGAAACAGTGAGTCCAGTTGGCGCAATTCACCGAGCGTAAGTGACGAAACCGTAAGTTGTCCCAGCGATGTTGGAACAGTTTGTTGCTTAAGCATGATTTCCTCCTGATTAGAAATGGCAAAACCGATGGATGAAACGAAGCGGGCGCAGCGCAATGCCGGCCCGCCCCCGAAAAGTTATTCGCTGGAATACATGTCGATGACCTGGCCCGCCGCATTGGCAAACGCCTCAAAGTCAAACTCAGGAATGATGAAGTCTTCCTGCTTGGTGGCAAATGTGAGCTTCGATGCGACCACGGAATACAACAGCACGTTGAATTGGTTGCCGTTGTAAACGTTTTCCAGCAGCACCTGGATTGTCGGCGCGAAGCCCATGAGCTGGTTGGTGATGTTGAGCTGCGATCCGGTTGCTGCCGCAACAAAGGTGTAGGAGATCTGAACATGTGCGCCAGTATCGGCTGAGGCGAAGGTATAAACGCCCGTGCTGGTGTTCACGGAATACTGCCCCTGTACCGGACCGGAAGCAACGCGAGTCAGCGGAAGTCCGGTTGCCGTGTAACGAACGCCCCAGTCTTGCTTGAAGGTGGCAGCGTTAACCACCGTGATTTGGAATGGTGTGGCAGGGATCGGAGCAGTATCTTCATCCAGAGAGGTCTTGATCATGCCGGCGGGCATAGTCTGGCCGAAGAACAAATCGTTCAGCATTTTGCCGTTGATGGCGGCAAACTTTGATTTGCCGGTGATCTTGCATTTTCCGCGGGCCACGGCCTCAGGAAACTGCTTTTGTCCGTAAAGCTGCTTGACGTCGCCCGAGATATCGAGTGAAACATCCTGTAGCGTTCCGAATTTCATGGGAGTGGGGTTGGCGGCGGTATTGCCGCCGACGGGAAAGCCCCACAAGGTACCTGCGCCAAATTCAAACATTTTTTCTTTCTCCTTTTGGGGAGCCGGCCCTGCACTCCCATAAATTGAAGCCCGCGGAACGAACTGCGGTTTGTGAACTGAAGGTGGTGTCTATGCGGTGGTGAGAATTTCTACCGGCACCACGGCGAGCGCCATGGAGCCAACAACGTTCTCGACGATCTCAATCTTTCCCTCAATGCGGCAGTGCGAGACTTTGCCGCCCAGCGACTGCGCAATCCCCGGCGTCGCGTTGCGAATGGCTGCTTCCACGGCATCCAGCAGCGAATTCAGTTCGGTGGAAGGGACCGAATTCGGCTCACTGTCGCCCGCGGTGTAAAGCACAAGATCGACAGTCAGCCTGGCGTGGATCGGCAGGCCATTTACGCTGGTGCCTGTCAGTTCGTCCTTCTGCACCTGGTACAACGACGGACGGTCTGCGGGCGAGAGCTGCGAAGGATCCTGCCAGCGCCGGCTGACCGTTTTGAACGGACCAGCCGGCGTGAGGAGCGCGCCCTGCAACGTGGAGAACAACGCGGAATAAATTTGCTCGCGCGGAAAAATCACTCCGACACCTGAACTTGCTGGATTGCCTGCTCAAGCAGAGCAGGCAATGCCTGTTGAAGATCATTGATTGCGGGACGCAGGTAAGGCCGTGGCCGAATATAAGGACGATGCCCGTCCTTTTTCTTGAACGGCCCGCGCCGGCCGGCGAAGCCACCGTATTCGTGAATACGGGCGTAATTCAAATCCGACCCGATCCTGACGGTCAGACTCTGGCCGTCAATCTTGGTCTCTATCGATTGCAGGACCGAATTCATCAGGTTGCCGCTGCGCGAAGTAAGCAGATCGCTCGACCCGCCTTTGCCCGCCGATCCCGCAAAATATTTTGGCACTGCGGTCTGCAAAGATTGATAAATGAGCGGTTGCAATGCCTCATAAACCTGAGCCACAACGCGAGGCGCGAGTCCGGCAAGCCGCTGCTGAAGTTGCTGCACGGCTGAATCGTCAATTTGAACGCTAATCACAGCGCTAACCTCCGGTACTGGCTGAAGATGGCCATGGAACGCGGCGGAACATCGCCCATATCGAACGAAACGTTTACCTGGCCGCTCATGCTGTTGGATTTTTCGCCGATGCGCACGCGCTGGCGATACGTCAACGCAAAGGCCTCAATCGCTGCCTGCTTCAGGTCAAGCGGCACGCTGGGATAACCAGCAGCATACGAAAGCTGGATGTTTTGTACACCGCGACAAAAACGAAAGCCGCGCAGCAGAATGCGTCGCCCGTCCCACAAATAGCCTGCGGTCGTGGGAGTAGTTGCCGCCTGAATGCTCACGCCATCGATGCTGACGCTGCTGACAGAAATGATGGGGAAGTTACGCGGCAGCAAGCGGTCCGAATCATTGCCGTCATAGTTTTCCGTCAGCGGGCCAAGCACCGACGACAAAATGTGCGGCCTGTCGATGTACTGCAACACTTGCAGGCTGGCATTGGTGATAAGGCTTTGCAGAGTGACATCGTCGTTATTGCCCTGGTTGGGCAGCCACGATTTCAGTTCTGCAACGGTGCAAAGATCGTCAGGGGCGGCAGCCATGGGTTCCTCCAAAAAAGAAGCAGCTTCGCAGCACACATGCTGGTTCTGTGAAATTTGAAAGAGAAAGGCAGTCTGGGCAGAGAGGGACCTCAGACTGCCTTCCTTCTCCTTCAAACCTGCTGGTTGGCAGGCGAGGAGCATCGGCGGCGATTCGCGGCAATCAAGCCGCCGATGAATCGTTTATCCGTTGGCAACGTTGGCAATTACGCCAAGCGAGAACGGTGCGCGGCAGACGAGGACTTCGTCGGCATAGACGCCATAGACATACTGGCGAGAGACCACGGGCCACTCGATCTGGTAGTAATCGCGGCGGCAGCGGACGAAGGAAACGTTGTCCACGCCGGAAAGCGGGTAAGGAATCTCCGAGCTGTTGAAGAAGATCGTCCCCGGCGCCAAGTTAGGATGGATGCGGATATCCAGGAATTGCTGCGTGAACTTGTTCCAGTACTTGGCAATACTGGCGCCGCCCAGCAGAGCCGGCCTGTCGTCTTCCGATCCCGTGCCGCCCGGCAGGGTGAAGCGGAACAGTGGCACGCCGCCGGAAGCAACAATCTTCTTGTTGATGTTGCGCGCCTCCTGCGAGTTCACCCAGATTTCCGTGGGGCTGAGACGCTTGTTGTCCCAGAACCACTGCAAGGCCGTGTCAATTTCCAGGATGCCGTTAGCCTGGTCAGCGCTGAGAGTGTTGCCATCGAGCGAGGCAAAGTAGCCGGCATTGGATTTCAAGGCTTGCGTGAGAAAGCCATCGAAAACCAGAGCGTTGGCTGATCCATCTGTGCTGGAATTCGCGGCATTGGCCAACTGCGTGCCCGCAACCGGTGCGCTGATGGTGACCTTGTTCACGGTTGTGATGGTGTTCAGCGTCGCAGTTGCCGCGCTGGTGCCGATGTACCACGCGTATCCGGCCGCACCTTTCACGGCAGGCACAGTGGCAACAACAGTCTGCTGACCAGCAGTGGTCACGGCGGCAGAAGACGCAGCGCTGATGGCGCTGGCACCTGCGCCATACTGTGTTGAAGTACCGTCAATATTGACGCGCGTGACTTGGCCGTAAGGCACGCCGCTGATGGAGACAGTGGCATTGGCAAGCGCTCGCGCAGTGAGGGCCGTCACGAAAACGAGGAGGCTGAGTCCTGAGCCAAGTGTGCCGCCGTTGGCCAGAGCAACGGTCGGCGCTGGAGGCGTTCCCAACGGCATAGAAGCATTGCCATTGAGAATGACGTTCTCTTCGCCAATCATGACTGCGCGCAGCAATGACTGAACGAGAGTCGCTTTGTTATCGAACTCTTTGCCGCCCGACCAGACAGCTTCCCAATCGATGGAAGCTTCCAGTCCGAGGCCGGCATAGGACGCAACGTAGTCCTGCTCAGTGACGCTCATTTCCGCCGAGCGACGGCCCGGAGCAACGCCAAGTTCGAAACCAGATGTGTTGACGCCGGTGATCGCCTTCCAGCGCGTGGCCAGATCGCCACGGTCGCTGAGCTGTCGAGGAAGGCGGTTGCGCAGCGGCGTGATGACCGGATAAAGCTGAAGCGCCGGCCCGCGCAGATCAAACGCGTTCAAATTGCCAGCCACGCCGCTGATAGTGGCCTGGCTGATGGTGGTTTTGTTCAAGGAGGAGAGGTCCGCCTTGTTGAGCAGATCAAACGTCTGCTGACTGAGATCGCCAAACATTTTTCTAGTCCTTTTCTCCGCTGGAGCATTGCGGTTTTGAATTGAAATGAAGTTGCGGAAGAGTTCGCCGATGTGCGCTCTAGCGCAGGTAGACAGAAGCCGGCTGGGGTTTCTGCAGCGTCTTCTTCAGTAGTTCATGGACGCTGGGCTCGACGGCAGACTTAGCCAGCGCGGGACGCGCGTCATCTTCTTTGGTTACGGTGTGCGTTGGCACGCCGGTGCGCGCCACACGCGCTGAGGATTCCTGCGGCGAGACGAGTTTTTCCACCAGTGAAAGGAGATTGCTCAGCGAACGCTGGATCTCCTGGTTATTGCTCTCCATTTCGCTGCGCAAGCCGGCCACTTCCTGCTCCATTTCAGCCAGCTTAGCGAGCGCAGATGCGGAGCTGGCCCGTGCCTTTTCCAATTGCGCTTTGTCATTTGCTTCCAGCATTGTGCTTTGATCTCCTGTCTTTACTCCGGAGCGTGAATCGCCCGGGATCTTTTTCATGTCAGCCGAAACTGACCGTTGCGGCAGCGGCGTCGTCAGTATCAAGAAGCGTGTCCATGTGCGTAGCAGCTTCTTCATGGTTTTCAGCCATCTTGTCCATGCAAACCTTGATTGCACCGAGATGTGCCAGAGTGGACTTAGAATGGCGCGCGCCGATCTTGAGAGCTTGATCCGTTCCGCCAGCGCGAGTAAATTTGCGGACTTCGCAAGTGCCGTCGGCCTTGACCGCGGTGAAGTGCGCGCCGGGAACGCAAGGGTTATCGACTACGCTGATTTCCACGGGGTTGGCAGTGAAGCGAACGTACTCGCCGTCTTTCCAGGCCTTCTCGTACTTGCCGCCGATGGAAAAGCCGGTGTAAACACCGAGCATGCATTTCTGCCAGGCGACGCTGTCAACGATGCGAGCGCCGACGCGAATCTGTTTCAGGTCGTCATCAAAAGCGATGGCGACGAGCTTGCCCACGGCGCTGGGCTCGTGCATCTCACGAACGTTGCCCAGACTCTTGCCGTCAGTGGCTTTGGAGATTTCGTCACTCCAGCACTTGAAATAAGGCTTGGAGGATTCGTAGTCGAAGATCTCGCCTTCTTTGTCGACGATCTCAGCAGTGGCAACGCCCCAGACTTCGTGTTTTGACTCGTCGATCTTGGCAATCTGGGCGAAGAGGTTCATGGATTTCATGTTGGCTCCAAAAGAAAAGGCAGCCGCTGGCTGCCTTGGTGGTGGTGCTGGAAACGACAATGTTTCGTAAGAACTCCCCTACGCGCTCTGGTTACGATAAGTATCCTCGGGGTCCTTCGACTCTACCTCACGCCTAACGGCGCTCGGTGCCGGTCAGGATGACGGTTGTTGAGCGTTGGGCATCCGTTGAGATTCGACGTCAGGTTGAACTTTTTCTGGCGATCCAGAATTTTGCGGCGAACCATTGTTCTGAAGAGCGAAAACACCCGTAGTCGTGATGACGGCATTGCTTGACGCCGATGGGGTGTTTGCCCAGGCTTTCGCGGACTTCGTCGATGGAGAGGACGCCGGCGCGAACGTAAATGTCATCAATCTTTGCCTGCTCCAGCGCGTTCAGAGTGCGGTCCTGCTCCCAGACAAATTCGATGTCACTGAAGCCGAAGTGGCGAGTGACAATGAAATTGATGGTGTCAGCCAGGTAGCCGAGGATCGGCACAAGGCCTTCCGCGGCGGCTTGCTCCACGCTGGTCTCTGCGGTGGCGCGGTTCATCACGCTGACAAACTGCTGCGGCGAGAGACCGAAGGCATAACAGACGATGCGGGTGATCCATTCGTCCAGCGCATCTTTCAACATAGGATCGCGCGTGAACTGGAGATTGCCGCATTCGGGAACAAAAGTGATGCGACGGCGACGGGCAGAGTTTCCGGCCAAGGCACTGTCAAACCATTCCTGGAATTCGCTGATCTGGTCAGACGACCACTCTTTGGGAACCTGCGCCAGGGCTTCCGGGACGTTGCCTTCAGTGTAGTAATTCAGCAGGTGAATCTGGCGGCGCAAGCCGATGTTAATGGTGAGAATGATCTGCTCAACCGGCGAGAAACCAAAAAACTTGTGCGCGCGCACGTTGCGCGGGCGATAGATGAGCTGGTCGGCAGTGAAGTCTACGGCCGGCAAACCTTTGAGGATCTGCTGATAGGCGATTGCCGGCGATGCAGGTGTGCGTCCCATGGCGTCAATCTTGCGCGCGATGGTGGAGCCGTCAATGACTTCCAACGCATACAGCGCCTTGCCGGGAGACCACAACTCACCATCCTGCGAGACGATGGGCACGAGAACCGGTGCGTCGAGGACAAGCAAATCTTCAAGCAGAAGCCGAACCCATTGCTGCCAGCTGTGTTCGCGATCTGGGTAAGAAAAGAAATTTGTGAGCTGCGTGAGCCGTGGATCGCGCTCTTCATCGTCATTGCCGCTGATGGCGTTGTTGCTGGTGTTGGCGGAGCGCTTTGGCCCGCCAGCCTGGGTCTTGAGACGAAACGCCCAGGGCATGCGGCTGACCTGGTCTTTGCGCGTCTCAATGCAGAGACGAACAAGATCATACGAATCAGCCAGAGAACGCATCTGCTCAAAAGAGATGGGCTCCATGTTGCGCGGCTGAATGTTGATGTTGTAGCCGACTGGGTAATCGAGCGTCCGCGGTGGAGTGCCGGCTGGCGCGCTGGGCGCCATGGGAAGATCGGGCCCAAACCAGACGTCGAGCGTATTGCGCAGCTTGCGGCCGACGCGCTCTACGAAGCCGGTTTCGAGGGCTGTAAGTTTTCCGCCATTGAGTATTTCAGGCATAGTCAGGCAATCCCCACTTTCACGCCCATCACGGCGGAAGTTTCAATGATGAATTCAATCAGAGAGTTTTTGCGGTACGCGGACTTCATGTGCTCATCCTGAATGCGCAGGCCTTCATGCCAGCGGCACTGGCCTGCGTCATCGATGATGTATTCGCCTATCCATTTCATAATGTCGCTTCGCTCCAAACCGCTTCTGCAGTGTCGATCTTGTGAACCGTGTTATGCCTTGGCGCTGGCGGCTCGGCGATTCGAGCCTCGCCGCCCTTGTGTTTTCCTGTCGCTTCGCTCCAAGCCGCTTCTGCTGTATTCAGAAATTAAGAGCCATCAACGCCTGGGGCGGGCAGCTCGGCGCGTGGTGGCCTCGCTGCTCTATTTCCCACCCCTTGCTCCAACCGCTTCTGTAGCGTTGAAAACCGCTTTCGCGGAATTGAGAGATTGAATGTGTATTAGTAGCCGACGATCACGCGGTCAGTGCAGGTGCCGGCGGTGGCGACGTCATTTTTCTCAAAGAAAGAGACAGCGAGTTGCGGCAGACGAACGGGCGCCCCCAGCGTTCCACTGGTGACTGTGGGAGCAAGCTCAGTGGCCAGATATGCCTGCTGCGCGCCAGACGCCATGTTGGTCGCGATGACATAACTGTTATAGAAAGTGAAATTCGGGCTCGACTGACCCTGATCGTCCGCGGTGTAAACACTCATGACCAGATCAAAGTTCTGGGTGCAAGAGGCGAAGACCGTCATCTTGGTGGCATCGCCAACGCGGATGATGCTGGTGTTGGGAGTAGCGCCTCCAATGGAAGCCGGGAGAGCTACGCCGCTGTGCGCCAGATCCGTGGGAGAGTAAACCAGGTGAGGCATGGGGCGCGGCAGCACGGGCTTGCCGTTTTTATCCAGCTCAGGGAACTGGCTGGAAGTTTGCGAGAAGACGAACAGCGTGGTGATGCTCAGCAGTCCGAGGATGGCGACGTACAAAGTTCGTTTGTTCACGGTTATCTCCAGGTTTATTTTCAGGGGCTAAAGCCCAGATCATTTGGGACGACTGATGGCACGAGTAAACCCGTGCCCTGACACTTGTGTCGTATGCAGACAGGGTTTCGTTAGGGATGCTTGTTGCGGCGCAAAACTATTCTGGCTCACGCCGTGCAGCAGCGGAGCCGATCCCTCACCACTCGGTCTCACCCAAGGCTCAACCTCGGAATTCGGGATGGCATGTCGAGAAAGGAAACGGTTACTGAGCTCGAAGTCTTATCCGGTACTCCGCGAGCGCCCTTACGGTCTTAGCAGAGGCTCGATCTCGGAGTTCGGGATGGGATGTCGAGAAGGAAACGGCGACTGACTTCCCGGTTATCCGATGCGTTCAAAAGGTCTGTTTTATGGTCTCCCCAGAGATTCGATCTCAGCCGGTGTCACAGCCTCAAAAGGAGAGAATGCGGACGAACTGGAACGCAATGCAATACGGGAGCGCCTCTTCCTCTTCTTTAACATGGGAAAAGGATAGAGTGCGCAATAGCAGTCGACGCAGAGCGATCGCGAAAGCTCCGACACCGAACGCCGCTCGTCAGAGTTGAGGGGCGCGTTACATTCTTCACAGCGCGGCGGACCGACACGGCCGTTATGATCGTGTGCCATGGAAACACCTCTGCGCCAGACGCAGACCGGCGCGGACAGCAGAAGCGGCCTGAGACGGCAGGTTGAATTGTTTTAGGTTGAGACAGCTGTGGAGGAACGGTAATTGGTATTTGGTACTTAGTATTTGGTAATGCGCAGGTTTCTTGCCGTGTCTGCCCCTAATTTGCAGGCTTTCGGGTGCAAGAACTAAATTTGCAGGTTCTGCGGGGAATTACTTTCTTTGAACTGTTTTGCAGGCTCTTTTTGACGGTTTTCGGGAACCTATCATTCTGCGATGGAGTAAGAACCCATGAAGGTCCTTTTGCTCTGCTCCCGATGTGTGCGCGCATTCCCGCCGAAACAGCCAAAGACGCCACATGCAAAAGCCCAGAATGAGGTTCCCGCAGCAGACGCAAACGATACGCCGGCCTTGGAAAGGTTGCAGGCCGTTGGATTAAGCCGGCGCCGCTCCCGGCTATGCAGAACCGACTTCCGTTCTGCATAGACATCTTATACGACAAATAGCATTTGGAAGTCAATAGGAAAAATCGCTTTTTCTCACATTTTTTCGAAATATCTGCTTATTATCGGACATGTCTAGCATTGACAATTATTTAGACATTGCTTAGACTTTAGACACACTTATGGCGCGCGAAACTTACAAGCAGGCTTACGCGACAGCGAAGCACGATCTGCTGCAGCAGCTCCAAAAACGAGACGACCTGGACCAGAAGATCCGCAAACTCAAACAGACGGTCAAGGCCCTGGGCGAAATGTGCGGCGCCCCGCCGGAGGAGATCGACAAGCTGCTCCTGGTGGAGGGCTTTGCCATTGACGCCAAGCCGGGATTCACTGAATCCATTCGACGGCTGTTCCGCATACACCAAACGGCACTAGGTCCAGTCGATATCCGTGAGGACCTGGTGAAGATGGGAATTGGCGTGGGCCAGGTAAATCTGCTTGTCGTCAATTCACACGGTTTTGCGCCGAATGGCGGAAGCCGGCGAAATTGAAAGAACTGAGGATGGCAAGTTTCGGCTGCCAAATTAAAGTATTTGTTCCATTCCAAAAAAATGTTTGAATTGGATCGATGAAACGATTCGTCCCGTTTCTGTAACGATTCGACCGCTTGCGTCACTAAACTACCAGGTGTGGTGTTTTACACGGACACCCCGAACATTGACATGAAAGTGAGATGCCTGCATGCCGCAAGGATTGGACAACCTGAAACATATTGTTGTGCTGATGATGGAAAATCGCTCCTTCGACCACATGCTGGGCGGACTGAAGAAGAAATTTCCTAAGATCAACGGACTGACAGGAAATGAGTCGAACCCAGACAGCGCGGGGAATATGGTGCAGGTGTCGGCGACCGCGGACTATCGCGGGCAGCTGAGCCATGATCCGGACCATCACTTTCCCGGGCGCGGATGTGCAGATTTATGGCGGCGTGCCGTTCTCGCCTGGGCGCGTAGCCAACATGCAGGGCTTTGTGAAAAGCTATGGGACGCAAGGCCCGAATGTGCAGGATTCGCATGCGATCATGAAATATTTTTCGCCCGAGCGAATTCCGGTTTTAACCACGCTGGCGACTGAGTACGCGGTATTCAACGGTTGGTTCTCGTCAATTCCAGGGCCGACCATCTGCAATCGAGCCTTTGCGCACTACGGCACGTCCTTCGGCAACGTGGACATGAACATGTTCCTAGTCAGCGACGCCGACCGCGCGAAAATCCCGACGATTTATGAGCGGCTGGCGGCTGGCGGGCACAGCGCCAAGCTTTATTACTATGATCTGCCGAGTTCCACGATGGAGATCGTAAACCTGATCAAGGACCAGAGCTTCTTCGGCGTGTTCAGCGATTTTGTCGCCGATTGCAAATCCGGGAAGCTGCCAGAGTACAGCTTCATTGAGCCGAACTACACAGACCATCCAGGGCCAGGCGGCGGACAGTTGCTTGCCACGGACCAGCATCCGGATCATCATGTGCTCGCGGGCGATAATTTCATAGGGAAAGTTTACGACTGCATCCGCATCAATGCTGATCTGTGGAAGAGCACGGCGCTGCTGATTGTCTACGACGAGCACGGCGGGCTCTACGATCACGTGGTCCCGCCAAACTGCACTCCGGACGGCTTTGAAGCGCCGGAAGCGGCGACCGGAGTTCCCGGGCTCACGTTCAAGTTCGACCGATTGGGGATTCGCGTACCGGCGATCCTGGTCTCGCCTTACATTCCGCGAGGCACGGTGGTGCCAGGAACGGAAGGTCCGAACCCCAGGATTTTCGAGCATGCGTCGATACCGGCGACGGTGAGCAAGCATTTCCTCGGCGGCCAGGACCACGGAACGGTGCGCGAGCAGAACGCGGAAACTTTTCTTGATCTGCTGGGCAACAACCTGCGTCCGGACAACGACTGCGTGTTTTTCCCTAAGGCAATGAAAGGCTGAGCTATGGCGATCAAAGATGCTCCTACTGTTGACATCATTGAGTTTGACGAAAAAGAGGCTTACAACCACGACCGGCCGATTTCCAGCTTGGTCCGCACGCAGCTGCTGCATCTGCATCATGCGGAGCACCTGGTGATCCCACCCAAAGAGCGGACCAACATCAACATCAACACGCTGCACACCGAGTACGAAGCCACCAAGTACATAGAAAAGGTGACCGCCCTGTTGCACAAGCATGGGAAAAAAGCTGCCAAAAAGCCGAAACCGGCTAAGAAGGCCTCTGCCAAGAGGACTGCCAGCAGATCCAAAAAGACGAAGTCAGCTGCAAAGAAGCGTACGTCACGCAAGTAAGGAGAAGTCAGTGCGTCGATTCATGATCGCGTTCGTGTTGCTTTCGGCAAGCCTGTGTGCACAGCAACCTACTCCCACCCCAACGCCAGATTCCGGTGTCGAGAACGAAAAAAAGCAGGAGCCGGCGACCGAAACGGGCAAGTTTAAAAAGAATTGCCCCAAGCATATTGTGGGCTGCGCGGAAGTGCTCTTCACTGGACAGCCGTTACACATCGCAGTGGGGAGCATTGCGCCGCAAAACGGCTTTGGCGCCGGACTGGCTTACGTGGGACACAAAGACGGTGATGATTGGAGCAAGGCGTGGAGCGCGGACGCCGTCGGATCGAGCAATGGATCGTGGCGCGCGGGCTTCTACCTGAAATTCGTCGGCACGCACCTTGAGCGGTCCGACGTTAGCATGGGAGTCCCGAAAGACGTCGGCGACGTACAGGCTTATGTGGAGCGACCGGTTTACAACTTCTACGCGCAGTCAACCTCGCTCAACAAGCTGACGTTCTTCGGCGAAGGGCCGGCAACGACAACCGCAGGGCGATCATTCTTCGGCATGACGGAGCACATTGTCGGCGCCAGCGCGGTGTGGCCGATTTTTGCGAAGCTCAACGCGGGCATCTTCGCCGAGTTGAACGGGCGATTGCCGGAGATCCGTCCGAGCACAGGCCAGGGCTCGCCTTCGATAGAGACGCTGTACACGCCGGCGACGGCACCGGGGCTGGCGCACCAGCCTTTCTTCCTGCAGCCGGGGGTCGGGGTGAGAATGCGGCCCGCGACGAAGAATAATTTGCTGCATTTGAATTACGCCGCGATGTATCAGCCGTTCATCGATACAGACGGTTCGGGTTTTTCATTCCAGCGGCTGACGTTTGATCTTTACCAGGAAATTTCGATCCATCACACGAACATGTACGTAGCGCGGGACGCGAACAGTCCGAACGATTGCCGTCAAGATGCCACGAGTGATGATTCGACATGCCCACGTGCGACTACCACAACGAGCCAGGCGGGGACGTTGGGGCTGCGGGTGTTCAACTCCCTCTCGATGACGCCCGGGACGAATGTTGTGCCGTTTTATTTGCAGCCGACGCTGGGCGGATCCGACATCAACGGGAGCCCTTCACTCAGCAGCTACCAGGATTACCGCTTTAGGGCGCCGAATGTCCTACTGCTACAGGAATCATTTGATCATTCGCTCGGCCACTGGCCGCTGGGGATCACGCTCCGTGCCGATCAGGGCAAGGTTGCTCTTTTGCGCGGCGACCTGGGAAGCAATCCGTGGAGACATAGCTATGCAGCCGGCGTTAACCTGCGCGCCGGCGGGTTCCCAATGGTGTATCTGCTGTTTGCGTTTGGCGGACACGAAGGCACGCATACGATCGTGAACGTGAATACGTCATTGCTGGGAAGTTCGGCGAGGCCGAGTTTGTTCTAGAGTTTGAAATTCCAGTAGCAAGGTAAGGCCAGGGTTTTTTCGCGGTTAATGGAGCCGTCGTCATTTCTGAAGACGGGAGTCTCGGGCTCGACACCGCCGGAGGATTGGCTGAGACAAGCAGCGAGCCGGGCAATAAATTCATCGTCAGTCATAGAGTTCCTTTTATGCTAGTTTTGGGTTGAAGATAGAGGTACGCTCTTCCCTAAATGCCTGACCTAAAGAAGCTCATTGCCCTATTGAAACGGGCTTACGGCGCTCCCAAGCTGCCATTGGCGAAAGGACCGTTTGAGCTGGTGGTGTGGGAGAACGCCTGCTACCTGCTGCCTGACGATCGCCGTGCCGCTGTGTTCGAAGGTCTGCGGAAACAGATTGGTCTAAATGCAAAAGCAATTCTCCAAGCCGATGCTAATGTGCTGCTGGCGTTGGCTACGATGGGCGGCATGCGTCCCAAGGTGCGTGTTTTTCGCTGGCAGGAGATTGCACGGATTACCCTAAGCCAGTTTGATGGTGATCTGGACCAGATACTCAAGCTGCCATATGCGCAAGCCAAAAAAGCGTTGAAACAGTTTCCGAACATCGGCGATCCCGGCGCGGAAAAGATACTGATGTTTTGCGGCGCGTCGCCCGGGTTACCGCTGGAGTGGAACGGCTTGCGTGTCCTGACACGCGTTGGGTATGGACGGTGGCAGAAAAATTATGGCGCTGCGTACCGGTCAGTGCAAGAAGCGCTTGAAGCCGGAGCTTCCGCGCAAGGCGGATGCGATTGCCGCAGGCCCATTTGTTGCTGCGGCAACATGGAAAAGAGATCTGCCGGGACAAATCGCCGCAGTGTTATGAATGTCCGGTGAAGGAGTTGTGCGCGTATCCGGCAAAACAGTTGAAGGTGTTTAGCCGGGGAGCGTAGGGTTCTTGTGCCGCCCCTACGGGGCTTCCTCATGTTTAACTCTTACCCACCCTTCTCGGCTCGCATACGCTCGCCTTCAGGGTGGGCTAACCTTGGTCGCGCCTTACGGCGCTCGGATTACCGTAAATCCGTGATTCATCTTGCCCGTTGAGCGTAATTGGGTTCCCCTATAGCGGTTTTATAGATACCGTAGACCAACGCAAAAGAAACACACAGGCTCGCCTCCGGCGCTACATCTCGGCGCTGAAGAAAGCGCGCCCTCATCTACGGGGCTCGGGATGATGGCCGGTTTCTGATCCGTCGCTTCCTGGCTTTGTACCGTAGTTCTAGAATTTACCTCCGGCTCATTGCGGTTCAAAAACAATAAATCCAATCGCTCAATCTCACTGCGTGCCCACAAGGCATTAGGCTCATTTTCACATTCACTCCATCTCGCCACAGCGTCGAGCAGTACCGCGCGGACCGTTGGATACTGCTTGAAATTGCACTGGATCTGGCTGCCCTGGGTAACGGCAGCAATCACGTTGCGCACGAGGACCGAATCCGAGGGTGCCTGCGGTCCACGGTCAATTTTTGAGCCGCGTTCAGACGGCTTGATGCTTCGTCCGGATGAAACTTCTCCTGTCGCCTGCTGGCGATAGAACTCAACGATGCCGCCGCCGAGACGGCTGCGCATATAAATGAGCGCCTGCGAAGTCGCATCAACGTCATCGTCATGCGCGGCCTTGGGAAATGTGCAGATATTGTGCAGATAGTCTTCAATCCAGGTGCAGCCGAAGACCTGCGGATCAGGCAGCTCAATGCTGCCGGATTCCCAAAGCGGCGCGGTGGCCTGAGCGCGGGCGAGCTTGCCGCCTTCAGGATTTACGGCAACCACTCCGGCAATTTCCTTCTGTAGCTCACTGATAATGGCGGGCCCGTTAGCCTTATCTTCAATCAGCACGGCGTGCGCCTGGGGAAACTTGGCATGGCAGGCTTTGATGGCGGCCATGGTAGGACCGAAATCAAGCCGGTCATAAGTGCGATACGGAAGCATGAAATATTTTCCGCCGGAGCGCGCCCAGACCTGGCCGGCGACAAAGTCATTCTCCTGGCCGCCGCTAAAAGTGCAGTCCCAGGACTGGACCATGAACTCAAATTTTTCCGGCAGCTGGCGATAAAAGCGCACCCACTGGCGCTTGATGATGCCGCCATCGAGCGGCGCAGGCGTTTGCTGATATTGTCCGTTGAAGGCCCAGCTACCCATGCCGACGCGCTGGCTATCAAGAAAAGATTGCGGCAGTCGAGCGGACCAGAGCAGTTCACCAGCCTTCTGATTTACGACTTTCTTCGATTTAGGGAATTTCCATGGTTGATCTTTCGGCGCAATTGCCGGCAGGCTCACATGTTGCCAGCGGCTGCTTTCACGAGCAAGCACGTGGCCGGTGAGATCAAGCTCATGCAGGCGCTGCATAATAATGATCTTTACGCCGGTGGCGGGATCATTGATGCGGCTGCGAAACGTGGTATCAAAACGCACGTTAACCGCTTCCCTTTCCACCTGGCTGATGGCCTGCTCCGGGTTGAGCGGATCGTCAAAGATCAGAATGTCACCGCCCATGCCAGTGGCAGTGGCCTGCATTCCGGTGGAGAACATGGTGCCGCGCGAAGAATTCTCATAATGGCTTTTGACGTTCTGATCACGCGAGAGCGAGAAGACGCTGCCCCACTCTTCCTGGTACCACGGTGACTCAATAATGCTGCGACGGAAAACGCTGTGCTGCGTGCTGAGTTTTTCAGAATAAGAAACGAACATGAAGCGGCGCGACGGATCGGTGGTCCACACCCAGATGGGAAAGAAGACGGATGATCAGAAGGCTCTTCATGGTCCGCGGAGGAACGTTGAAAATGATGCCTTCAAGGTCAGCGGCAAATGGTCTTGAAATTGCCGTCCCTGATCAGCGTGAGGTATTCACAGATAAGATCGAGATGCCAGCTCCAGACGAGAGTACTGACAGGCTCAAGGAGATGCCAGGCATGCTCAACAAACTCTTTGAGTGTGAGATTGAGGACCTGACTCTTCCCAACCGCATTTTGCTTTGGTTCACTCATTTGGTCCCCTCATGCCTCAACGACACGGGCTATCCGCTGATTCTGGATCGAACTGGCTGATGCTTCAGTTTCATCTTCATCCTCAGCTTCTAAGCCAGCATCGGCTTCGCCTTGAACATAAGTGAGGGTTGCGACGTTTTTCCGCCATCCGACATAGAGCGCAGCCTTGACGCGGTCAGAACCCGCCACGTACTCCCAGATGGCCGTCCCATTGATGTTGCAGCTTGTATCTCGCAAATAAGTAAGCTTGGCGAACGTGAGCTGCAGAGCAGTGTTTTTATGAATGAACACGGCCAGACCGTCTCTAACCAGCTTGATGGCCGAAATAAAACGTACAGCAAATGCAGGCGGCGCGGGATAAGCTCGCTCACACTCCACGGTCTTACCCTGAAGGCAATCTTTGCAGGGATCCGACAGACAATAAGCGTGAACAGCACAGGTGTGGCATGGGTCGCCCAAAATGCAGGGCGAGAGGAATGTGGGCTGGTGCATCCGATATACAGGCACAATATACTGCGACACTAGATATTCCCCCCTCGCACGGTAAAACAGGTTGCTGGTTTGTGTTGGCGCTGCGCTGGGGTGAGACCTTATAGGCCAGCGGAACATCCACGCGCCGCACACGGAATGACTGCGCTGCTAATGCGCTCTAGGAGCTGTCAGGTTCACCATCACCCGGCGAATCCCACCGCGTGGGCTCAACGATGTGAACTTGATGGAACGGAAGATTTCTTGATGTGAGCCCGGATCCGAGCAGGACGAAAGTGCACTCGTGATTACATTCCGGGCATGCGATGACAGCTTGCGTTGGGAGCTCTGGGATTGCCTGGCGGACAGAGCCACAGCGTGAGCATGAGAGAGCAATATAGATACACGGGCGCAAAGCGTGCTGTCCGGCCGACGATAGCTGAGAAGAAGATTGGCTGCGGTCATCGGACAATGCAGCACGCAGAGGTGAGCGCGGCATGGAAACTGAGAACGGTTCGTGATCGAAAGGCATTTTGTTCTTCTCTTGTGCGGCTGAAACGATTTGCGTTTGGTTGAGAGCTGTTGTCATAAGGCCTGCTTCGCGAGATATCTTTCAAAAAGCTTTTGAGCGCATGCCTGGCCGCAAGCTGGCTCATCATTCGAGCGCAAGTCAGTAGCGGCAGAGTATGGCCGGCAGGTAAAACGCTGCTCAACAGAGATGATGAACCAATGATTGGCCTCGCGGCGGACGTTGGTGCATCCCGGCGCGGCACACTTTATGGTTGTAACCAGATGAGGATTGCGTGGCTTGGTCACAAGCAAACCTCCAGAGATCCAAATTGCGAAAACAACTTGATGAGTGCCTGGGCCGCATACCATGCGAGACATGAACGGACTGCGCGCATTACGCGGACAAAGAGCAAAGTTAGAGTGTCTGGATGCGAGATTCTAAACAATGGCCGATTGCGGGCTGTTGACCAGCTCGCGCTGCAGTGAGACTGATAGGCAAATTGATTACTGCAAGAGCATTGAGTTCGATTGGGAGCGGAGACAAAGCCGTCTTTCTCAATAGAAAGGGCGACGGAGACCAGCTTCTCTCTCCAACCATGACTCAGTTCCGCATTCGTATCGGAGTCGGTCCAGTGACCGTCGGCACGATGGTCGTCAAGACAACTGCCGCAAAACCGACTGTCACAGTCAAGGCATACATAAAGATGGGTACTGCAGAAATCCTGTTCGCAAACAGGACATGACGCAGACGAATGAGTGCCGCAAACGAGACACAGACGATCATCTAGCAAAAGATTGGTTGAGAGGACAGAATGATCGGGAGAACCTGAAAACGATAACGAATGTGTTTTTAAGGCTGCGAACAAATGCCGCGGCCTTCGAGCCTTCGCGCCTGCAATTAGTGGATCGCTAAGCCCACGTAGCGACGCGGCACCTTGAGTGATCGAGTGTTCACCTACTAGGTGAAGCGTCGGAGGCAGCTGTCTGCAAAGGCCTTTTTGCTGCCGTGGCTGAGAGGTTGAACTAGTTGATTGAAATCGAGCCGAGTCAAAGAGCAATGCAATCATCGCTTTTGAGAGCTGAAAGCAGTATCCGACTGTGGACAGGCCGAGATTTTGCAGCCTTCTGCTTAGAAGGCAGAGGGACATAATTCTGTGGAAGTCGTCGTGAATTAGAGAATAGGCGAATCAAATTGCTTGAGCCATGTAAAGCACTCAACTTATTTGAGAGCAGCCTGTTACACTGGGGCTCGATCAGCGGTGGGTTTCCGATGAGTTGTCATTGCTGCATTGCTTCAACTTTCAATTATCATTGTTTTGCCAATTGCTCTGATTCTTTGCTCTGATTCTTTGCTCTGATTCTTTGCTCTATCTTGATCCTTTGCTCTAATCCTTTGTTTTTGGTCCATTGCTCTGATCGTTGCTTTAGCGATCGCCATGGCCCATCGATGTCTCTCTTTGTTCTTTGCGTTTTCTCTTGCTGTTTTCTTTTGCCTGTTTTCTTTTGCCTGTTGCCAATTGACGTTAATTATGGTTTGCGCTTAGTCTTACTCGTGCCTCCTTGTGTTGCTTCTGAAAGGTGCATAGCTTGCTTGTGTTGGCTTGCTTGTGTTGGCTTGCTTGTGATAGCTTGCTTGTGTTGGCTTGCTTGTACTTGTGTTGGCTTGCTTGTGCATAGCTTGCTTGTGTTGGCTTGCTTGTGGGCCGTCGGTCTAGGCCTGGCGGCGTGTGTACCAGTTGCGAGAACACTTGCTTTGGGATTATGCGGTTTAGTGATTCGGTTGCAACCTGGAGTTCAACTGAACGATGGCGTGTTGCAGCAGATTGAGTCCGATTGCCCATCGACGCAACGGATCGTGGTCGCTGTCCGCCAAAGCCGGTCACGTACGCTGTCAAGCAGAACCCTGTGACGGAAGAGTTTGGCTCTTTACAATGGGGCTTACGCTCCAGTTCGACGTTGCCGCTCTCTCCGGATGGCGCTGTACGGCTTTTTCCCGATGGTTCTGTCTTGCCCAATGGTTCCGTCTTGAATGAATCGTCACAATGTAACAAATCAGCTCTCTGAAATTCTTGCGCGCTCGATTGCTTTCCTTCAGTCAAGGCAGCGAACTCGCCGTGATTCAGTACTCTGCCTTGTTCGTCATGAGCCGTAACTTTGGAAAGCTCTTCTCGACGTAGTGCGCGCACATGTCTACCATCGTCAAAGACGTTGGCGGGTTCATCCTGAATCACTCTCACATGCATGCCGTGATTTGTAACTCTCGCAGATTCCTCCTGTAGGCGCGATATCCGTATACTCTCCGTAACGCGCGACATCGGCCTGCCCACTGTGATCCATAGTGTCGTCATTTCCGGATAAACTCATTCCAGAATCTTTCACAGTCTTGGATAGCATGCCGCCTTGCTCAGCTTCATTCTCAGACACAATTTTTTGCTGATGGTAGTAACAATTGCGAATGACCAGTTCCACGGTAGCCGCGATTTCAGGGGCTTGGCTGAGCAGCCGGCAAAGTTCTTTAGCAAAAGCTTCATGCTTTTCAACCGAGCAACGTTCCCTTTCGTCTACAAAGACCAGGTCAACGTAAGAAACAAATTTGCGGTCGCCAAATATCTCTTCTGCCGGCGCGACTTCATTGCTGGCCCAAGCATCACACTTCGCAGTTGCCAGCGGAAAGCCAGTGGCGTTAATGCGCGAGAGAAACGAGCCAAGTTCCGGATAGGCTACAGCTTCAGGAATTTTCTGCACCAGCTCAGGGTACTTTTTCAAGTCATAGTAGCGGACGTGAGGATCATCGGAGGACCAAGGGATTTCCAGCGCTGGAGCGTCGCCGCCCAACTCAACAGAAAAGTCGGCTTGCATCAGCGCATTCCATGATGCTGGAAGAAGTGCATAATCTGGCGTTCTGCCCAGCGCCCATCGTATCCATTCGGCTGAGCCAAAAAAGCGCAGTGGCCGCCGTGAGCGGTTTCCAGCAGAGTAATGTGCGGATTAGCCATGATCTTGGCGCGGGTTTCCGGCAGTAAGCGGATAAAAGGATCGTCGGTGGCATGGATCACCAGAGTCGGCAGCGCAATGTTTTCAATCACGCGATACGCGCCAGAGCGCGTGTAATAATCCTGCGCGCTTTCAAAGCCGCAATAGCGCGCGGTAACCACATCATCAAATTCGCGGATGGTGGTGGGAAAGCGATCGACCTTTTTATATGTGTCAGGAAATAACTTGCGTTTGCGTTCATAGGTGCGCATCAGGCTGACGAGAAATTTCCATTCGTAGATGCGATTGCCGCCCACATGCATGGCGTCCGCAGATGCGGCCAAGTCCGCCGCCGGAGAAACCGCCGCTACCGCTTTCAGTTCGGCAGGCGCACCCGCGCCCAGTTCGCCGGCAAGTTTCAGCACCAGGTTGCCGCCCATGGAGTAACCAATCAGCCCCACGCGTGAAACTTTTCGTTGCTCAATCACCGTACGCAGCACCGCGCCCACATCGCTAGAAAGGCCGGAATGATAAAGCGTTGGCGTCAGTCCTCCGGTGCCTCCGCACGTGCGCATGTTCATCCGGACGACGTTCATGCCGGCGTCCCAGGCTTTGGCGGAATTGCCAATCACGTATTGTGACAGGCTTGAGCCCTCAAGCCCATGAACGATAATGACAGTCGCCCGGCGCTCGGCGTCGGCGTGCCAGTGGCAGTGGGCCAGGACCTGGGTATCGGCGTCCACTCGATACAGACATTCTTCCGGCGCGGGCAGTTTGTTTTTGCGGGGAAGGAAGTTGCCGGCCAACGTCATGGCGTGCCGATTGCGCAGATAACGACGCGGAACAAATGGATCGAAAATCGGGTCTCTTGAATTTTCAGCCATGCTGCTACAAATGAACTCTTGCGAGTTCGCCTATAATAATGATGCTGTAACTATTTTAACCGAGCGCACAAAATGCCAATTTTTGAATACGTCTGCCAGCAATGCAACCACCAGTTTGAAGCCATTGTAATGAGCAAGCAAAAAGCCGCCTGCCCCAAATGTGAGAGCAAACGGCTGAGCCAGCAATTATCCAGCTTCGCTGTGGGAGGCGAAAAGTCTCGCGCAGCGGCTCCTGCCAGCGGCCCATGCGGAAGCTGCGGCGACCCTCGTGGTCCCGGCGCTTGCAGCATGAATTAGTGGTTTTGCTCAGTACAGCTGCTCCATGCGACCAGCGCATTGTCACGGGCGCGCTGCTGAAATCGTGTAAAATGGATTTCTAGCCTTTACGGTGGGTATAGTTCAGTGGCAGAACGCCAGACTGTGGCTCTGGATGTCGTGGGTTCGACCCCCACTACCCACCCCAATTTTTCAATCACTTACAGACGCTCACGTGGCGTTTACGTGCTGTTGATCACTAAACGTGCTACTTTCCACATGTCTTAATCACGAGCAAAAAGAAACGGCTACGTGCCGTTAGCTGCCGTTCGCAGTGCGCTACATGGACTACCAAATGCATGCCGACCGTTGCGTTGTATGTTGTTGAATCTGCGTAACAATTGGGTCGCCCATTAACTCTTTTCCCCGTTTTTGCCTGCGAAAGGGCAGTTGCGCCGCACAAAAGGGACCACACTGAATGGTCTCTTCTTCAGGTTAAAATATTCTGAAAAATTAAGCCGCCCTTTCAGCCTCCACATTCACTCGATCAGAGATTGAAGTCAGCAGCTGGTCGGCATGGCCTTCTTCCTGAATGGTCTTATCCAGCAACGCGGCCTGCTCGGCTTCGCCAAGAATCTGCGCCCAGCGGCGGACTGCTCCGTACGACGCAATTTCATAGTGTTCCACGCGCTGCGCGGCTGCGATCAGGGCAACGTCGCGGACTGTCAAGTCTGTTGCGTCCTTAATCATGTCCTCGGCTTCTGATACCAGTGCCGACAGGACTTTGCATTTGATCGGGTCGGCTTCGCCATGTTCTTCCATAAGAATATCCTGCAGCCTGGTCACATGGACGCGGGTTTCCTGCAGGTGAGACTGAAAAGCCTGCTTCAGTTGAACGTCAGTCGCTTTCTCAATCATGGTGGGCAGCGCGTCAATAATTTGTTGCTCAGTGGAAAGCAGCATGCGCAGCTGGTTGTGATAAAGATCTCTCAGGGAATCAAGGTTGGCAGAGAATAGTTTCATGTTCGCTCCTTTTTTGAATTGGAAAACTTCGTGCTAATCATCCAGGGGTTGTGCTCTAGGCAGCACGTGCTTGTTTTTCAGTTGGATCCAGTTTTACTTTGATCCAGCCACGACTCATGCTCGTCAAAAAAGCTGCGATAGGCGTCAACCGATGGGCTGATGGGTTTATCTGTAGAAGTTATAAGTTATCTGGACGGGATCTGCCGTCTCTGGCGAATTCATTCAGTCTCGAATTTGCTTAATCAGTGAGAACCACAAAGAAAGGGATGGGTTGCCGCAGATATCGATTTGGCAGTTCGATTCTTTCTGATTCTGTTAATTCTCCATTCGGGAGCACGGGCCGGCAACGCTGGTGAGGGTTGCGCATCCGCAGAACCGATTGTCGCCAGATGTGAGTGCCACCTGCGCTCGTTGCTAAACATCTGATTGAAATATAAGCCTGAAAATCGGAGACAACATTGGCTAAAAAGAAAAAACAAGGAATCGTAAACCCCACCAGGCTTGCTTCATTTGATAAAGAAAAGAAACTGCAGGCCATCATTGAAACGCCCAAAGGGAGCCGCAACAAGTATGCATGGGACCCGGACCAGCAAATATTTGAGTTGAAGAAGGTTTTGCCGGAGGGGATGGCATTTCCGCATGACTTCGGTTTCATACCTTCAACGGAAGCCGAAGACGGAGATCCGATTGACGTTTTGGTCTTGATGGACCAACCTGTGTTCACCGGATGCATGGTGAAGGCGCGCCTTGTAGGGGTTATTGAAGGGCAGCAGACGGAAAAAGGCAAATCAGAGCGCAATGACCGCTTGCTGGCTGTGGCCGAACCCAGCCACACGCATTCCAACATCAATTCCCTGAAAGACCTGAATAAAGACCTGCTGAAGGAATTGGAAAAGTTTCTTGTCAACTACCACGCAAATGACGGCGCCACCTTTAAAGTGCTGGCAATGAAAGGTCCAGACGCGGCGGCGAGTTGCTTAAAAAATGCCAGAACTTAGCAGCATTTGCCGCATTGAGTTGGCGTCTCAGATCTCCCGCTGTGGAGGGGGCGAGACTCAGGTGTCAAGCGAGATGTCAGCTTGTTGTTATAGAAAATTGCGGAGTATGCAAACTTTGCCCAGATAAATCGGCCACAGGATTACACAGGAGCATTTTGGCCGAAAACAGATTGGATTGGCTGCATTCCCACCTTCTACTCATCTGTGAAGCGTCTTGCGGCTAAACTTGATGAAAAACTAGCCATTCGCATCTTGTGCTTGTTCGTTCGATAGCTCTTGCTGTGCCGCACCTACGGCGCTTGATCTTCGTTATCGCGTACCCACCCTTCCGGCTTCGCATGCGCTCGCCTCAGGGTGGGCTAACTTCTGGTCGCGCCTATCGGCGCTTGGATGGTTCAGGCTCGTAACACCATGTCATCCAAAGCATCTGCCCACACAGACCCGGCGAAGGATGCGGGGCGACCGCTTTCAAGATAAAGATAAGAATGGGCGAGACCAGCAAAGATGTTGACCATTGCAGCCGTACTGCGTCCTGATCCCCTAAAATAACCGCAAAATATCAGAACACTTTCCGTTCTCCAGCTGTCTTTCCTTTCAGAGAAAACACAAATGGCGGGGCAGGCGATTTTGGGAGATACGGTTCTGAAACCAGCATTGGCCATGGAAGCGTCGCCGACGGTTGAAACGCTGGTGGCCGACCATTCACGAATGGTCTTTCGCATCGCCTACTCCATCCTGCGCAACCATCACGATGCGGAAGATGCAGCACAGGAATGCTTTCTGAGGGTATGGAAACACAAGGACCGTTTGCACGAGATAGGCAACGCCAAAACATGGCTGGCCCGGATTGCCTGGACCACGGCGCTGGACAAGCGACGCGCCGGACACAAGATGCTTTCGTTGGATGGCGGCGAGCCAGGCGTTGAGTTAATGGAATCGCTTTCTGACGGAACGCCCGCGGCGGATGAGCAACTTGCGGGGCGGCAGAAACAGGAGCTATTGCAAAGGCTGATCGCGGGCCTGCCGGATGACCTGGCGCAGACGCTGGAGCTATCCACCGTTCAGGAGCTGAACTCGGCGGAAATTGCCGAGGTGATGAAGATACCGGAAGGCTCGGTGAGGACGCGGCTGTTCCGTGCGCGCAAGCAACTCAAAGAGAAATTGGCGGTCCTGCTGGAGGGGAGGAAACATGGCTGACCAGGAAAAAGATAGACAGATGGACGAAATGCTGGATTCGCTGCTTGCCAACTATTCCTCAGCGGAGCCGAGGCCGGGGCTGGAAACCAGGATACTGGCGAACCTGCGCGAAGCAGAAAAGAAAGCGCCGCAAGGATGGTGGAGTTTCAAATGGATTTGGGCGGGAGCGGTTGCGGCGGCAATCATAATAGCTGCGGTATTGATCAGTGGGCGGCATCGAGTTGAACCACCGACGCACATGATGGTTAAGACCAACTGCCGCAACCAGAGATTCAGCCGCACGCGCCGATTGCGCCTAAGGAAACGGTTCGGATTTATCGGCGCAAACCGCGAGCGACAAAGCAGCCGCAGAATGCGACGCTGGCACTGAGTCAGCGGCCGGCAGTTTTCCCCACGCCAACGCCGTTATCGGAGCAAGAGAAGTTATTGCTCAGTTATTTGGCAGGCACGCCGCGTGAAGAGTTGATCGCACAAAGCCATCCTGACGAACCGCCAGTGGTGGGCGATCAGGACCAGACTGAAGCCATACCCGATCTAAGGCTTATTCCTCAGAAACTCGGCAATACTCGATAAGGAGAGAACCATGAAGATTTTTACCAAGGTGATATTGATTGTGGCACTGGCAGGCAGCTTATTCGGACAGCAGACGCCGGCAAAAGAAACATCCGAACAGCCACCGAAGAAGGATTCCGTTGAGAACCGGGAGCCGGCCGCAACCAACAACTTTTTCAAGCTGGCCTTTGTGCTGTATGAAGTTGACGATGGCAAGCGCACCAACCAGCGCGATTACATGATGATTGGCAGAACGGACAATCAGCCTTCGAGCATAAGGGTTGCTACAAAGGTCCCTATAACTACGCTGGAAAAGGGGGACGACAAGCAGTATACGTATACTGATGTCGGATTGAGGATTAACTGTTCCATGAAGGAACAAGTGGACCGCAGGTTGCAGCTCCACTGCGATATTGAAATCAGCAGCTTTATCCGCCCGGAGCAGATTGCCAACGCCACTGGGAATGCCGGCCTGGCAGCGCCGTTCCTGCGAACCACGCGAACCGAGTCCTGGGCGCTTCTGACGCCGGGCAAACCCGCCATTCTCAATACCGTCGACGACATCAACAGCACCAAGCGGATGCAGATAGAGGTAACGGCGACGAAGCTGGATTGAACGAATGACGATAGAGAAGCAAAGGGCGCTTCGGCGCCTTTTGTTTTTTTGCCGATGGAAGCCGGGTTATGCAAGTCGGCAGCCCCAGCAATCACGTGTGGAGTAGGCTTCCCTCGAGTGCCCTGTGAGGAAAAGTAAAGGGCTGCAGAGGCTGAAACGAGAACATAAAGACGCCATTGCAGAACTGAACAAGTTGCGGGAAAAACAGTGTCAACCGGCATTTTGGTTTTCAGGGGCTAAAGCCCACTCATTTTAAACACTTACGGCACGACTGAAGTCGTGCCCTGACACTTGTCACGCTGGAGGAGATTTTTTTCAACCCTTTGACCATCCTGTTACGCACCACAGGCTCATTTCTCCGGGAATTTAAATCCTATATAAGTTCCAGAACTAATCCCCATAAGCCCCAAGAGCGTTGCATCAAACTCAGGCATTACCAGATCGAGAAACGCGCTCTTGATGAAAACGAGTCCCAGCACAACAGTCCAAACCGCGATCTGAAATCTGTGAAAGCTGAGGCCTTCTCCATCTTTCAAGATATCAAGGAAGCCTTTGCTGCTTGGAATGACATGAACGGCAGGAAACTTGTTGAGCAAGGCGTTGATTTCCGCCAGCCGCTTCTGTCTATCCTGAAGTTCAAGCGCCTCGGGTGTTCCCGCTGCCGGCGCCGCAGCGGTGAGCGCCGCGATCCTGGCTTGTACGACGGCGCGTTCGCTTTGCAATGATATTTTCTGATTTTCCTCGTCGGCTATTTTCTGGTTGTCGACAAACACGGATGCCAAGCCTGTCCCAGCGCTAATGCCGATCAAGGCCATTGCCGTGCCAGTTAAGACGTTGATCTCTTTCGTGATCAGGCAGATGTAAACATAGGCAGCGATCACCAGGCAAAACCACCACGCCATCTGCACGCGACCCAGGCTATACGGTGGTTTGGCGGGGGCAGGCGGGCGGCCATGAGTAACGTCACGAAGGAGATCCGATTGCCACCCAAGCACGAAGACTGCAATCAACAGCAACACCAAGCCAACAACTACATAGCGTGTATACGAAGGATAAACGCTCAAGTTAATGAATGCATCAGACGCAAAAGGTTGAAGATCTTTGGGCAATCCCACGGATATAGGCACAGCACCATTCGTCTGTCTCCGGGCCTCAGTGAAAATCAATACCCAGGCTTTTCTTTCATCGGAGTCATTGCCGCTGCTGAGGCTGGTAAGTTGAAAATTTATGTAGCCTTGATCCACAACAACGGATGATTGCTCATCTTTTGGCAATAAGTGACCGGCTAAAAAGAGTCTTAAAGCTTGTGGATCATGGTCTTTGCTCTGATTTACCCAAGCCTTGAGACCGAGAATTGGAACGGTAACATTGTTCCCGCGCTCGATACTCTTATTCATAAAAATGATATGTTGAAAATCTGTGTCCTTAGCCGAGTGGATACATCTGACGACCGTTGGCTGAGCAGGCGCCTCTTCTACGGTGTGTGGGCACGGACTTGGAGTAGGCGAAGCAGCTGCATCCGGAGTTGGCGACAGAGCTTCAACTTTTGCCACCTTTTTATTCTTTGTGCTCGCGCTCGCCTGCGTCTTATTGTCTTTGCTGGTTTCTTGGACTTTGGGCTGGGAGAGGCTCCCGGAACTTGAAACAACAAGAGGGTACACAATAGGGACAAGACAAAATTCGCGATCATACCGTTCTTCTTTCTGACTGCTCAAGAGCTAATTTCTACGCCGCAGCAATAACGCCGGCGATGACCGAACTCAAGGAGACTTGGTGCACAACGATAATCGTGGCGTTGTGTTATTTCAAACGAAATTTCTCGCGTCCCTCCCTTTTGCCTATTCGCTTAAGCTCTCCGAAACTGACCGGGTTAGACTTCTTTCGTCGCCTAGTTACTCGGATTAGACCTCTTGTGGATGATCGGGCGGCCAGCTTCCGTAAAAAAGAGCCATGAATCGGTCCGGCGAGCAGGTTTCGCGCTGTCATACTGTACTGATTTCGTGCTTGATTCGCTCATCCGAATCAGGCTATCATGAGGTGCGCCCCAGGGTGTTAGGTCGCAGAAGCTCTTTGAAAAATGAAAAGCACGAGCATTGCCGTAGTTTCTACGGTATTCCAGCAGAATGGGTAAATGGGTAATTGCGGTAATTGCGTAAATGAACAGCGATCCAACGACCCTCTGCCAGACTGGGATTGGGATCAGGTGTAGGCCCGCTGAGAAACACAAAAAGAGGCTTCGAGCGTTCGGTCAAGGACCGCTCAAGGTCGAATGTCACGGTTCGTGCTTTGTTTGCAACAAAACGTTGTAAATGGGCGGGTGGGTCTTCTGGCTGGAGGACGCAGCAGAGGGACGCAAAAATCGGGTGATCGGGACATCGGTGATCGGGTGATCGGAAAGCCAAGACTTAACCACAAAGGGCACGAAGGAACACCAAGGGGAAGAAAAACGGATATCGTCCATCCGCTAAGAGCCGAAAATCTGTGCCTCTGAACTACGCGATCCCGGAGAGCAGTTCATACGACCGCAGCCGCGCGGAATGATCATAGATAGCGGAGGCCACCATCAGTTCGTCAGCGCCGGTTTGCTCGATGAATTTTTCCAGTCCGGCGCGGATGGTTTGTGGCGAGCCGACAAAGGAGCAGGCCAGCATGTTGGAAACCTGCGCTTTTTCCATGGGCGACCAGTAGGACTCAATGTTATCGATAGGAGGCGCAAGTTGGCGGCGCGTACCGCGGACGGCATTGGTGAAAGCCTGCTGGGCGGAGGTAAAAAGTCGCTTGCGCTTCGGCGTCAGTATCGGCGACAATTACGTTCACGCCGACCATTGCGTAGGGCTTCTGAAGCTGCGCCGATGGCTTGAATTCCCTGCGGTAGACCTGGAGCGCCAGCATGAGCGCATCGGGCGCGAAGTGGGAAGCAAACGCATAGGGTAGGCCGAACTCGGCCGCAAGCTGCGCGCCAAAGAGACTAGAACCAAGGATCCAGATAGGAACATTCGTGCCAGCGCCGGGAACAGCCTGCACGGTTTGTCCGGGTTGCAGCGGACCCAGAAATGCCTGGAGTTCACGCACGTCATGGGGAAAGTTGTCGGCGCTGCTGGGATCGCGGCGAAGAGCGCGTAGAGTTCGCTGGTCAGTGCCGGGAGCGCGGCCAAGACCTAAGATCGATACGTCCGGGATAGAGCGATTCGAGCGTGCCAAACTGTTCGGCGATGACGATGGGCGAATGATTGGGCAGCATGATTCCGCCGGCTCCAACGCGGATGGTGGTCGTGCCGCCGGCAACATATCCGATGACGACCGAAGTAGCGGCGCTGGCGATACCGACCATGTTATGGTGCTCGGCCAGCCAGAAACGCCGATAGCCCCAGCGCTCAGCGTGCTGGGCGAGATCAAGGGAATGGTGCAAAGCGTCTGCCGGGGTGGATCCTTGCGCGATGAAAGCGAGATCAAGAATGGAGAAAGGGACCAAAAGATTCCTTGTGCGGTTGCAACAATACTGATGCTGTGGAGGCTACTTGAGGTTCACAACTAAAAGAAAACCGCTGGTGCGAACCAACCTGGCGCATTCCTTATTGTTTCTGGCTGTAATGGCGCGCAGATCCAATCCCGGCGGCGAGGTGATCTAAAAGATGATACCGCCTGTGAATCTCCCAGAACTTGCCGGTATATTTCAGCGCGTAAGGAAAAGCAGCGCCGGAGGCCAGGCCGACAATGATGGACTCAATTTTTGCAGCGCTATTGGCGGAACCGGGAGTGATGGTTTGATCAAGCACGGTCCTGCAGAGCACGCCGCGATCGCCAGGCGGATCTTCGCCGTCCCATTTCCCCGCCGCGCAGGAGAGCGCCATCTGCGTAATCTGGCCCGCTTCCAGTTCTCGCACAAGCTTGGTATCTTTCAATTTCAACTGCCAGCTTTTGGCCGACTCAATGGCCGCCTTGGCGTCACTGTACTCTTCAACTTTCTTCACCCACTCAATGCTTGCCGCAATGGCGGTGTTGACCGCCATTTGCTGATGGGCAAGGGCCGATGCTGCGTCCTGGTCATGAGCCGGCACCGCGCCTGCGTCATGATACTTGGCCTGGGAGACGAGTGGCTGCCCCGCAGTTTCATACTCTCTATAGATCAGGCGCGAATTATCGTGGTTCATATGCGTATGAGTGTTCGCTGCGCCTGCGACTGGAGGATAGATGCCAGTCATCACCTGGAACGGCCACTTGTCCGGATCGCCGGCCTGCTCGCGAAATTCAAACCACGTGGGCGCGCGATTGCTGCCATCGGGGAGAGGAATGAGTTTGACTGGGGTCTTGTTGAAATCATTATGGATCCAGTCAGAGTGGCTGTAGAAATCCTGGATGGCATGGAGCGACGCCCCAAGAACTATCAGCGTCATTGCTTTTCGAGTGCGCTCGTCAGCGTTGGTCTGCTTGATGTAGCCGCCAATCACCCACTGCGTATTTGTCAGCAGGCGATTGAACAGGAAATCAAATTTCGAATTGCGGTCCAATTCGCCGTTAAGGTTGTCGAAGTGGAAGAAAATGGCGGCGTCGCGGTCTTGTGCGTTCTTCGCCAGATACTGATTCAGCGCATCAAGCCCCTGGCCGTGAAGATTGCTTGCGGCAAAGTCGGATACAGGCCCAAAAAAGTCCGGGGAAAAGTTGCCAAGTTGCATGATCTTGCGCGCGTCTTCACTGAACCCGAACGCCTCACCCACTTTGCGGGTGGCTTCAGAATGCCAGAAGGTGTCAAACCCGGATGCGGGAGATGCGACCAACGCCAGAAGCATGAACAAAGCAACAAGTTTGCGAAACATGTTCCAATCCCCAGCGGATAGGTTAGAACAACATTAATATGGATTGCCAATCGCACAGAGAGTACAGCTCGTCGTATCGCAAAATATCAGTAAGACCAGAGATGCAGCGTCCGGCGTTTTGTGGGGCGGTCTTTGGACAGCAACCTCGTCCAGACCGTCTCGTAAGGCGATCCAGATGTGCTACACTATTCTTTTCAAGCACATACCGTCTAAAAAAGCATGCTCCTTTCCAAAGAATATGTCGGGTATTTAGCCCGCCAGGTAACCCAAAAATTGATTGCCGGCGAATTCATTGAAACCAAGAATGTCCCGGCGGTTTCAGCTGCGCTCAACAATGCGCTGCTGGAAGAGCTGCAACTGGAAGACCGCATCAACGACGAGGTCCGCTTGATCCTGGAGCAATACCAGGATGAAATGCAGCGCGCGGGCGCCAGTTACCAGGAGATGTTTAAGAAAGTTAAGGGCGAACTGGTGCGCAAATATAAGGCGGTGCTGTGAGACTTTCGCGCGACAAGGTAAACAGGCTTGCCCACAGCGTGGCTGATGCGCTGGCTACGCTGGACGATGTCGAATTCATCGAAGATCCCAATACTATCCGCATGGAAGCGCGCCGCATTCTGGAAGAGCTGCTCATGGCCGAAGCCAAAATCGATGTAGCTGCGCGGGCAAAAATTGAAAGCCAGAGGCGGACCATCACGGAAGGCACGCAGGAATGGGACATCCTGTACCGCAAGTATTACAACGAAGAAGTGAAAAAACTGGGAATTTAGAAGTCGAGTTTCAGTAGCCGGCCAGGCGACGTTCCTGTGACGACATTTGCGCCCACAGTTGGTCCATATTTCTCTGGATCCAGACGTTTGCCGGCTGAAGTTCATGCGCTGAATTAAACCACCGGTAAGCCATTACGCGGTCCTGCTTCACACAGAGGCCGCTGGAATAAAGGGCCGCCATCTGGATTGCCGCGCCGGGATCGCTTTTGTCGGTAGCTGCGTGCAGATACAGCAAGCCCTGTTCGCAGTTCTGTGAGACGCCGCCAGTTCCGCGAATGTATTGCTGGGCCCGCACCAGAGCAGCACTGGGTTTGTAGTCAGGAATACGGGCTTCTTCTGCCCCTTTGGTGTCTGCATTAGGCAAGGAGTTTCCAGTTGAGGATTTTGCGGAAGGCGTGCCTTCGTCCGAGCCAGTGGCCAATGGACTAGGTGCTGTGGTTTCCAGCGCCGTAGGCTCGGTCTTGGGTGCTTTCACTTCAGCAACAGCGCCACCAGCAATCGCGCTGGCTCCGCTGGCTGCGATTTTAGGCGACTCCGTAACAGCAGGTCCTATGGCATCTGCCGGCTGGTTGCTTCCCTGCGGCGCAGTAGCTGGAGTTGATGGATCTGATTTTGCCGGAACCGGCGGTTTCGGACTGGCTTTGAAACTTGATCGCCATTGCACAAAAAGCAGTCCCAGAATGGCAGCCAGCACTAACAGCAGGAGCAGCTTACGCAAACCGCCGCCGGAAGGTTCGTCTTCCAGCAGATATTCAGCATCGTCGTTGTTGTCCGGCTGAGAATTTAAACCCAGAAAAGAAGGACCACTAATGCGACCACCGTTTCCCGACTCTTTGCGGATGACTTCGCTGGACACAGATTCGGCGCGTACGGCTGCAGTACGCGCAGGTTCGTTGCGGAATATTGCTGGTTCGCCCCTGCGAGGAAGCGCTACAGCCGTTTTATCGGATGGCTCCTCCGTCGGGGCAGCCACCAGTGTTGTTGACCTGCGTTTTACATCCGGAGGCGGCAATTGTGCATTGGCAATGGCAGCGGCCCGCGAAGCGTCACCCGTACCGCGACGTTCCTCCATGCGGCGTTCTATGCGAGTCCCGCACATGCCGCAGAATTTCATGCCCGGCTCATTTACATGGCCGCATCCCGCGCACTTTGTGCTTCCGGATTGGTGGGTCCTTCGTTCCGCTTGCCGTCTGTCCAGGCGTACACCGCAAGAGCCGCAAAATTTATATTCCGGACGATTCTCCGTCCCGCAGAAGGTACAAAGCATGAGGCCCTTTAAACTCCTTTGACCGCCATTTGACACACGTCCACTAAAAACAGCAGCTCAGTTATTTATTAGGATGATGTCTGGCGCTGATAAGCTGCAAGCTGATTTTTTTCTTAGCACCATAGAAAGAGATGGGCCTTAGTACTATCGGTCGCGTATCTGGCCCTGCCCCGATCAACCATCTCGAGAAAGAGGCATCTGGCGCGCAGCTGCTTTGAGAGATAATCGGAACTAACGATGATATTTGCAGAGGAAATCGCGCAGGCAGCCAGGCAAGCCGCCACTGAGGCTGGCTTCGATCTGGCAGGAATCGCGCCCATCCGCAAAGAAGATATGCCGGAGCTTGGCGCCTTCATTGAATGGGTGGATGCAGGCCGCGCCGGAGAAATGAAGTACCTGGAATCTCGCACGGAGTCAGGCGAGCTTCGCCGTGCATCTGCCACGAACGCGGCGCCATGGGTACGTTCCGTGATTGTCTGCGCGCTGAATTACAGTGCTGACAAGCCTTATTCGGTGGAGGCCAATGATCCAAAACGAGGCTGGATCTCACGCTATGCCTGGGGCACAAAGGACTATCATGACGCGCTGCTGCCGCGGTTGCGACAGGTTGAAGCGGCCATCAAGCAAGTTGCCTCTGCGCAAAACGCCGAAATGGAAACCCGCAGCTATGTGGATACAGGGCCAATTCTGGAGCGCGTTTACGCCAAGTACGCCGGGATCGGATGGATTGGCAAGAACACGTGCATCATCCACCAGAAATTGGGCTCATGGCTGTTTCTGGGAGTAATCCTTACCTCACTGGAACTGCCCGCAGATACTGCAGCCGCTGACCGTTGCGGAAGCTGCACTCGCTGCATTGACGCATGTCCAACGCATGCCATTGTGGCGCCGGGCAAGCTGGACGCGCGGCTGTGCATCGCTTATCTCACCATTGAAAAACGCGGCAGCGTGCCGGAAGAACTCAGGGCGGACATGGGGCATCATATCTTTGGCTGTGACATTTGCCAGGATGTCTGCCCATGGAATAACAAGTCCGGCAACGCTGCACCGACTTCCCTGCCGGAATTTCAGCCGCAGGAGCGGCTTTTCCATCCTGATTTGCGCTGGCTTGCACAGATGGATCAAGAAACGTACCGCCAGGCGTTTCGAGGCTCGCCCGTGAAGCGGGCAAAATATTCTGGGCTTAAGCGAAATGTGGCGATCGCCATGGGTAACAGCGGTAATAAGGATTTCCTGGCGGATTTACAAAGGTTGGCGGCTGAACCAGATGCTATAGTCGCAGAGCACGCGGAGTGGGCGCTCAGAAAACTTGCAGACAAATCGCGCTAAGTAAGTCCCCAAAAAGGAACATTGTGTTAAGGTTTTCAGCAGCTATGTCCCAGAACAAACAGCATCCGTGGACGCTTCCTCGAGCACACACCCGTTATCTTTTGGATTTGCGAATCGTTGTCCGGGCAAAAGAAACACTCATCGGCCGGACTAAGGACATCGCCGAAGGTGGATTGGGCGCTACCATTCCCAACAACATCGATATTGGAGAAATCGTTGAACTGGAATTGCAGCTCCCGGAGGCCAATGAACCACTGAAGATCAAGGCTGAAGTCCGCTATCGGCATGGCTTCCAATACGGATTCAAGTATGTTCAGATCACGCATCAGCAAAAAGAGATGATCCGGCGCACCACGCGCGACCTGCGCCTGGCTTAATCATCGATATTCGGCGTACTTAGCACACGTTCCGCAGTGCGGCCATTCTTACTGTGATCAACATCACAGCCGAATGTAAGCCCCCTCCCTGAGAATAGCTTTGCGATGAACGCTCAGGGTAAAATTGCGGCCCATCCAACAGGAAAGCTCCTGGTATTACCAGGCCCATTCAAGTCCGCAATTCGACTGCTGGTTCCCAGAGAACACGGTACTTGGGGGCTTTTGCTGTTTCCACTCATCAGCGGCGCGATCATGGGATATGGCGCTAGTTCAAATGCATCGTTGGCCGCGGTGCTCTGGTTCTTATTGACTACGTTATCAGTATTCCTGATGTATCAACCTTTGGAAGGTTTTTTGGGATTGTCCCTGATAAAAGCGCGTTCGCAGCAGCAGCAGCGCATCGCAATATTATCGGTAATAACGCTCGCTCTAATCGCCACAGCCGGAGTTTTGGAGCTTTTCCATTTGCACCGCGGCCGCGTCCTGAGCTTTGGCTTGGCGGCACTGGGATGTTTTTGCGTGCGCCTGTTGCTCGGCAGTTCGCGATCCACGCGAGTTCCCAGGCAGCTGATCGGCGCGCTGGGACTTAGTTCGGCAGCGGCAGGAGCTTACTACGCCGCCAGCGGCAGGATTGACCGGACAGGAATTCTCCTGTGGCTTGCGTCATGGCTTTTTGCGGTTGGTCAGATCGAATACGTCCATCTGCGTATTAGCACAGCGCAGGTCAGGTCATGGCGGCAAAAAGTACGGCTGAGCGTGGCCGTATGCTTTCTGCACTTACTGATAATTGGCGCGTCCCTTACTGTTACGTTTGCCGGCTTTGCTCCGCTCTTGTTGACGCTTGCCTTCGTTCCGTCGGTCATCCGTGTCGTCGTCTGGCTGGCAAGGCCCTGGCGACCGCTGCGCGTCCGCACTCTTGGATTCAGTGAACTGTTGCTGGGGCTGCTGTTCAACATCCTGCTTGTCGGCGCTTTCCTCATTCGTGGCTAACGCTGCTTTTCTTATTCGCGCTCAAGGCTGCAAACCGCTTACGTAAACTGGCTTCTGAACACTGCTTTGATGTGGTTCAGCCGTTTGGATAGCGCTTCGGCTTCTTCCTTCATCCCCAGTTCGTTCGCCAATCCAATAGCATCATAGAACGCATCTTTGGCATTGCTGTAACAGCCATTGGCTCCTCGACGGCTCTCGTACATCTGGTCATAATATTTTTCGCCCAGCACTACGAGTTTTCGCAGCCGGTTGCGGTTTAACTCCTCGTCACTACGATGAACTGGCGTCTCGTCAGGCGAGGCTTTCATAGGAAGGACGGTCAACACCGCTCGATTTTCCCTCAGCCGTATCGCACGAAAGCCGGGAATTTCCTCCGGCAACTCAGTTTCAGGAAGCATGACAAAATCGGAATACAAAGGAGGACGGAGAAGAGACTTCCAATCTTCGTCTTCCAGCCATGGATCAGCTACAGGAAATGCACAGTACCGTGCGCCAATCGCCTTTGACAGGTTCATCAACACACGCGCCAAAGCCATAGCTGGCTCGGTGGCGTTGACCTGGTCAGCATAGGCGGCTTCCCGTTCATGGAGAAAAATCACGGGATCGCCGCGTCCTCGCAGCCGAAACTCCAGATGAAAGCGCTGCCGTCCGGAGAATGCCACCACGCATCCATCCCATGCCGGAGCTGAAGTCACTACCAAAGCGCCGGTGGGATCGATCATCTTCTCACCCCACTTCCACCAGCGGTCGTTGCGATCGTAATACAACCGGGCGACATTCAAGCCATCACGCATCAGGAAGCCGCTATCCAGCAAAGAATTGATGGCAAGTTCCACCAGCTTGTCATGCGGTTTTTGAAGCGCCCAGAAAACAGCGGTGCGGAAAAGCAAGGATTGCTCAATAACTAATTCGACATCGGCAAACGGCAGGCTCACGGTGACCGCATCGCCATTGCGATAAAAGCGCACCTCGACTGTGCGGCTCTCGCCATCCGTAGGCGGCGGAACGGCGGTCACTCTGCCTTCCTTGTACTGCGGCAGCGCGCTTTCTGGCAGCTCGCGCAAGAGCCGCACGGTATCTTCGGGATATAACAAGTTTGTCCTCTTGGCAGCAGATTACATTGAGGCGATTCCCTCCGCAATCACATTTCTGGTAGAGTGCTGGCTCACCTTTGCAGAAGGAGAGCTCCAATGCCAAACGGCGGCCCGGACAATTGCGGAACTTGCGGATTCGACCGCGGCAACAGCGGCATTTGGCGAAATCCCGAGCCGGATGAAAGTCAAACATCTTTCTGCACAATCCGCGGCGTCGCTATGCTGGCTGACCATTGGACCTATTGCCAGAACTGGCACACCCGTACCCCTATTCCCATTGGGCCAATCTATTCTTCCGGCGCTTACGAGCAGGGATATCGACGCATTCCCTGGCACGGACACGTTGCCCCGGAGTTCGTTGGGGCCGGCGTGTGTAGTGAGTGCGGCGTATCCATCGACGATGGGATTTCCATTGCAACAGTGGAGAGTGCGCCGCTTCAGTTTTGTGGAAACCTGCACTACCTTCAGTGGTGGAAGCGGCAACATCCAGATGAGGAAGCGCCTATGAGCGCCGACATCTGGGAGCACTGAGACTCCGGCAAGGCAGGGAAATCTCAGCGCCTGTTTGCGGACCAGGGTGAATAGGCGTTAGATTGTTGGCCATGAGAAAACTCATTGCCGCTGTTTTCACGCTTTGTCTTGCTGTGGGTTGCTTCGCGGTAGCCCAGAGCCCCACCGCCCAGACCTCACCTGCACCTTCCACCAAACCTCCGGCCAGTCCGCCTTCCGCACCCAGTTCAGCTGCGCGGCCGGGTGACGTCGATTCTATCGATCACATAGTTGCGGCGGTGTATGACGTAATTTCCGGCCCAGCCGGCCCACGTGATTGGGACCGTTTCCGCAGCCTTTTCTATCCCGGAGCGCGCATGATTCCCTCCCGTCGCGATGACAAAGGGACTGTCACGGCGCGGGTTTCCTCGCCGGACGAATACGCTACACGAGCGCAGGATTTCTTTTCCAAAGAGGGCTTCTTTGAAAAGTCAGTGGCCAATCGCGTAGAGGAGTGGGACCACATTGCGCATGTGTGGAGCACTTATGAATCGCGTCATGCCAAGGGTGAAAAGCCGTTTGCGCGCGGCATTAACAGCTTTCAGCTTTTCAATGATGGCAGCCGATGGTGGATCCTGACTGTCTATTGGGAATCAGAAGACGCCAACCATCCGCTGCCGGAAAAGTATCTGAAATAGCCGTTTGCCGCGAAGACTATTTCTTCCCCACCACAAGCAGGGTAAACGTGCCCGGTTTCATGTTGCGTCGCGGACGCTCGCCTTCTTTTGCCGGAGGCGCTTCCTCTATCTCCGCAGTGACCAGATACACGTCGTGGTTCGTGGTGTCCAGCGCCATGGTGCGCGCAAATTTCTGGGTGGGGGCATTCTCAAGCACGCTGAATTTGTCTGGTGAATCTTCATGGACAACCGTCAGGTTGCCGTCTCGTCCATTGGAACTGAAGGCGAGTTGCTGATCGGCATCAAAAGCATTCGCATCAACGCCTTCGCCAATAGCCGGTGTGGCGATTACCTTGCCGCTGTCTGCATCCACGATGGCCATCATCTTGTTGCCGCAGCCGGCAAACAGCCTGCGGTGTTTCTGGTCCATGGCCAGACCGCTCGGCTCTTCACAAGGAGCCAGCGGCCAGGTTTTTACCACCGTCGCTTTTTTGGCGTCGATGCTGGTCAATTCACTCTTGTCTTCAATGTTCACAAAGACGCCGCCATTACCGTCAGCCACGCCAAATTCCGGTTTGCCGTCGAGCGGAATATTGCCGACAACCTTGTCATTTGTGGCATCGATTACCGTGGCATTTTTGCTGCGGCCGTTAAAGGTAAAGACGCGCTTGGAAGATGGATCATAGAGAATGGCGTCAGGGTTTTCGCCCTCGATCTTGATCTTGGCCGTCTGCTTCAGTGTTTTCAGGTCAAAAACGGTCACGCTGTTTTCGCGTCCGTTGCTGGTGAATCCTTTGCCTAAATCCTGCGCCAGAGCGATGCCGTGGACTCCGGCGGTGTCAGGAATGTCGCCGACCACGGAACCTTTATAAGGATCCACCACCATGACGTGTGTGCCGCGGGAAATGAAGAGACGTTTCCCTGCCGGATCAAAAGTTAAATAGTCCCAGCCGCCATCGCCGCCTAGAACGTATTTCTGTTTGACCTGATATTGTGTTGGCGCAAAAGCCTTCATTGAGCCTGCGCACAGGCACGCCACGGCAAGTAGTAATGCAACTTGTTTTCGCATCTTTCACCTCGTTTTGTCGTTGATCATTCTAATAGGAACGCAAGCAAACTGTCTCTAAGTCGAGACGTCAGCCAGGACCGCGCCAGCCACCAGCGCCTCAACGCCACCACGGACCATACGGCTTCCACCGCGCCAAACGGCCACGCGCCTTGCAGAAAGCCATAGACGGAAGCCAGCGCACAGGCAAGAGCGAAGGCAAAGATGAACCACGGGCTGCGCTTTTCCAGCGCATAAAAGACCAGCATCGCCGTTACGGCGAACAGTCCAAAAGCGGTAAGAGCGTTCAATCTTGCTCCTTAATTGCATCGCGATTGTAAAGCAAAGCAGTTGCCGTTCGGCGCCACTGGAACACAAATGCTCAAGAGTACCGCAAAATTATTTGCAAACTTTCTACCTGCCGGCGTTCTGTCAACAGAAGTACTCCCGTTTCCTCCAAGGGAGAGCCCCATGCTCGAAGAGCGACGGTCCTTCCCCACGGGATGATAGCGTGCTGCGCACGCGCAGTAAGTTATCATCCCGGGACCGCGCAGCCGACCTCATATCGAGGACTTGAAGACCGGCTTTCTAGTGCGCGGCCTGTTTTGACGCCTTCCATACCGGCATGTAATCGTACGTCGGATAGAACTCAGTTCGATAAGCGCCCCAGGCGCCGTGCTCAATGGCAAGATTCACGTCTCGCAGCTTCTCCGCGGGAAAGCGCAACGTCACCACCTGACCAATCCCCATCATCACGTACCAGGAAACCACCTCCGCATCTGCAGGCGGGAATTTTTCCGTGAAGCCGGTTTGTTTCAGGTGTTGGTTGATTTCGTCCAGCGTTTTTGACTGGTCGTGCTTCAACAAAATCGTCAGCATCATCATGCCTTTTTGCTGCGGGCTGCTCTGGACCGCCGGCTGGTTTTGCGGACCGGCCAGAAGCGGCGACAAAACAAACAGAATGAAAACGGCAATCATCTTCAGGTGTGACATGAGAGGTCCTCATCAGAATGAGATGAATAAAATCTACGTCAGGAAATTGTATGGGATTCGAGTCAGGCTATCGATGAAAAGGACTAACGAATGGGACAGGCTTGCGAAGGACCGGTCACAATGCTCTGATCGGGAAAGCTGAATGCTCCTTCGAAAGCATCGGATGTTGTTCCGCGCTGAAACCATTGCATTAATACCTGGTTCTGCGGATGGTAAGTAAATCCATCGATCAACACAGGATATCCGGCGTTCGGCATCAGGGCCAATGGATCGCCTGTCTCAAGATTGCTCTGGCATCCGGTCGAATTCGGAACCTGCCACGCCGGCACAGCATTGCTGCCGAATGGGTTATTCATCCATTCGGAAATTTCATGGCTCATGGGCGTAACGTCAGCAAGGCTGGGACCTAGAATGCCCTGCTCTACCCAACTGGCCCATATAAAGGTCTGGATAAACTTGACCTGCGTCATCTCGCCTACGTCGAATGACGTGTGGAAACCAAGCACACAGCATTTCTTGATATCTTTCTGCGGCGCAAGAAAGACATTCGAGGTGAGGGCGATGGCGAGAGCGTCCGGCGACAGGTTCGCCATCTGGATCATGGTATTCAGTTGCGAGAGGAAGAAGTCCGTGTCCACAATCGCATACACCACGCCGGTGCTGGGATTGCGGTAAACCTTGGCATCGCCTCGCGGCACAGCGATCCTTAATGGCTTCATGATTTGTGGAGCGCCCAGAAGCGTGTGCCAATCCTTGCCGGCGGTGGCGTTGAATTGCGCACGCTGTACGGCATCGGCAAATTGCGTGGTTCCCGTGGCGTACTGAGCATCGTGAAAATTGGGAGACGCTTGCACTCGCGGAACTATCGCCGCTGGATCAAGTACGATTGGCGCGCCATTCTCATTCGCGAACTCTTCAAAGAACAGCGAAATGGGAATGATCTGTACGGGGACCTCAGTCGTCGCATTCGACTGCGGTTTTGCGCCAACCATAATGAATGGATACGCTTTTCCCTGCGACTCAAACGATCCTGAAAAATGAGGAACGCTGAAGATGCGTCCGTCTCTCATTGCCGCGCGCGCGTCAGGAGAAAGTTTGCTGGAGCCTTCAAATTTTGGCTGCGCTCCTTCTCGCTGAAGAAATCCGCCGGTCGCATCAATCGGTTGGGAAGTTTCAGGTGAGGCGCTTTGGGCAAAGGTGCTGCCGGAGAGCAAACAGAACAGTGCCATCGCGCCGCAAAAAACAGAGACGCGCTGAACCAACCGATCTGGTTTGAAAGACACTTACCCGAGCTCCGGAAGCAACAATCTGCTATTGTCTTACCAGCGCGCCGATTTGTCGAACAAAATTGTCGTAAGTACCTGATAAAAATAGGCTTTTAAACTTAACCCATAGTGCCTTCATTAGACTTTCCAACAATGCCTATATAAAGGATGCTAGCAGCAGCTCGGGAGTGGGATGCGGCTGGCTACGGCAAAACCGACATTGCTGTTATAGTTTTTTCTTTCTCATGAAGCGTTCTGGCAAACAAGGGTCGGGTAGCGGAGCAGTGACCGTGGCCGTGGTCCAGGCTGCATCGGTTGCGTTTGACCGCAAAAGAACGCTAGCCAAAGCGCTGGACCTGACCCGCGACGCCGCAAAGCAAGGCGCAAAGCTTGTACTTTTTCCAGAAGCTTTTATCTCCGGCTATCCACGTGGGCTCGACTTTGGCGCGGTGGTAGGTTGGCGCACAGACACTGGCCGCGAAGACTTTAAGCGCTACTTTGAAAGCGCCGTGGAAGTTCCCGGCCCAACGGTCGATGCGTTGAGCAAAGCGGCCCGCGCCAACTCCGTCTACCTGGTAATGGGTGTGATCGAACGTGAGCGCGGAACGCTCTATTGTTGCGTGCTTTTCTTTGCGCCCGATGGAACCTTTCTGGGCAAGCACCGCAAAGTTATGCCTACCGCTTCTGAGCGGCTGATCTGGGGATATGGTGACGGTTCAACTATGCCGGTCTTTGACACTCCTCTGGGCAAGTTGGGTGCCGTGATCTGCTGGGAAAATTACATGCCGCTGCTGCGCACGTTCATGTATTCCCAGGGCATTGAGATTTATTGCGCGCCCACGGCTGATCATCGCCCCACTTGGTCTGCCACCATGCAGCACATTGCCGCTGAGGGCCGCTGCTTTGTCCTGGGCTGCAACCAGTTCAACCGCCGCCGCGACTTCCCCAAGAACTACTCCACCGCCTTCGGAGAAAAACCGGACACTGTGCTTTCCCGAGGCGGAAGCTGCATCGTTAGTCCCTTTGGTGAGTTTCTTGCAGGCCCGAACTTTGAAGATGAAACTATCCTGGTGGCTGAGCTGGATCGCGGTCTGTTGCCCAAGGCCAAATTTGATTTTGACGCCGTTGGCCACTATTCGCGACCTGATATCTTCCGTCTGATAGTTGATGACCAGCCAAAGCCGCCAGTCGCCACATTGAGCAGTCAAGCCAAGTCACGCAAAGCCGAATGATCTCTCGCACTGAAATTCAGGATGCAGGCCGGCGGATCGCTATGCATGTCCGCCGCACCCCGGTATTGGCGTTGGAGGAAAAAGCCTTCGGCATTGACGCCCGAATTTTCTTCAAGCTCGAATGCCTTCAGCATACCGGTTCATTCAAACCACGCGGCGCGTTCAATTGCATACTAAATTCTAAGATCGACGAAACCGGAGTGATCGCGGCTTCCGGCGGAAATCATGGCGCAGCCGTAGCATATGCTGCCCACAAGCTTGGACATCGCGCAGAAATCTTTGTTCCTGTAATTACGCCCAAGAATAAAGTTGATCGACTGCGGCAGTACGGCGCTGCCATCACTATTACCGGAAACAGCTATTCGGAAGCGCTTGCCGCAAGCAAGGAACGCGCATTGGAAACTGGCGCGGTGGCAATCCATGCCTATGATGATGCGCGGGTGCTCGCAGGCCAGGGGACACTTGCTATGGAACTTGAAGAGCACGTGCGCGGTTTGGATTCCGTGTTGATCGCCGTGGGCGGCGGCGGGCTGATTGGCGGCGTAGCCGCATGGTACCAGGACCGGGTTCGCGTCATCGGCGTTGAGCCGGAACGAGCGCCCACATTGCATAAGTCACTGGCTGCCGGGCGGGTGGTCGATGTTGAGACAGGAGGCATTGCCGCGGACTCACTTGGCGCTCGTCGTGTGGGCGAGCTGATGTTTCCTATCGCGCAGAAATTTGTGCAGCAGTCATTGCTGGTCAGCGATGAGCAGATTGTTGAAGCTCAGCGTGCCCTGTGGCAGCAACTGCGCTTAATCGCGGAGCCCGGCGGCGCTACCGCTTTCGCAGCCCTGCTTTCCGGCGTTTACAAGCCTCGTCCCGGAGAGAGGGTTGGCGTGGTGCTTTGCGGCTCCAATGCAGAGCTTGCCAGTTTTCCGGCCTAGGGATCTAGGCCGAAGGAGTCCAATCCGCTAGATACTCGACGTGTCTGCCATTCGCAGTCAACCGTCTGCAAAATAAGGCCGTTTCGGCTCGTTTCCTGCAATCTTGCACTGTTGCAATCCCCTTACACACGCGGGATTGAAAGATTTTCAGCATTTATCGCTTATCACTTTGAAACATTTTTCAATTTAGCGCACTACACACTTGGCAAGACAATTCTGCCAAGGTAGAGTTCTGCTCCGGTTTATTCAACTACAACTCAAGCGTGAGGGGGAAGAGATGACAATTCGTTCCGCATCCAAATTTGTGTTTATCTGTCTGTTGGCTGTACTTGTGCCATCGAGCCTGGCATTTGCCGCCGATGCCACGGTGGACTGCAGCGGCGCCACGCCTGGCGCTTTCACAACAATCACCGCAGCCCTGGCGTCGCTGCCCGCTGCTGGGCCCAACTCCATCGCCGTTTCCGGCACTTGTACGGAGAACGTTGTAATTGTTGGCCGCACCGATCTTGGAATTTTTGGCAACCCCTCAGCGACTATTCTTCCGCTGAACCCAAATGGACGTGTGCTATCCATTTTTGATTCGCTTCGCGTCGGCGTCAGCAACAACATCACCTTCAATGGGGGTAACGGTATTTCCGTTAATACCACCCCGCGCGCCGATTTTGACGCTATCACCGTTCTAAACAGCGGAAGCATCGGCATCACCAGCACGGACTCTCTGGTACATCTTTCAAACAGCTCGATCACCAACAGCGCAAGGTCCGGAATCAGCGTGAATGGCGGCACGTTCTATCTTGATAGCGGCGTGAACGTTTCCAATAATGGGCGTAGCGGCGTGAGTGCCGCGTCGGCTCATTTGGTCCTGAACGGTGGCGATGGGACGCCGGGCACCGCGAATATCATCAGCCACAACGGTGGAGTCGGGGTTGCGATTTTCAATACTGGCGAAGCTGACATCAATGGCGACAATCAAATCACCTTCAACGGCGGGCCTTTTGGTCTGGAGGTTATCCATACCAGCACAGTTCTCATGTCTGACGGCATCATCAACAGCAACGCTGGCCTTGGCGTTCATTGCGGTGAGAGCAGCCACTGCGAGTGGTCAGGCGCTACACAGATCAACAGCAACACGGGCGGTGGAATTGAAATCACAGACCATTCTGACGCTTACCTGGACGGCGGGATTACCATCTCCGGTAATACTGGCGTTGGAGTTCTGGTTGACCTGAGCTCAGTGCTTAACAGCCTCGGTGGCAACACTATCTCCAACAATACCGGTGACGCCGTTATATTGAATACCCTCTCGGTGCTTAAGTTTGCTCTGCCTGACACAATTACCGCCACTACTGGCACTCTGGCCCTCAACTGCAACAACGGTTCTCTTGTCTCCGGCGATATAAGCCCCTATAAGCCGAAGAAATGCGGAACCCAATTTCAGGTGGTTCCAATTCACTAGAGTAGAGCGCTAAAGAATCTTGGGCTGCTCCGGGGCGGCCCATTTAGTTTTTTTTGCTCAATCCAAAAACCTTGAAACACGGAGGAACGGAGGGAGCGGAGGAGTAAGAAAGGTTCCTGTTTGTAAACACTCTCCAGCACGCCGGGGCCAATCGTCGAATGCACCTTGAGAGCAGCGACAATAATCTTCTCGGTGATCTACGGAAATTTCATTTCCTCCGCTGCCTCCGTTCCTCCGTGTTTCAAAGGTTTTCGTTATTGCGTCCCGCTTGCCGCATTCTGATCACCCAGCAGGAACTGCTGCACAAACAGAATCGTGGAATAGAAAAGAAAATCCTGGTTCTTCTTTTTTGCATATCCATGGCCTTCATCATTGGCCATCAGGAACCACGTCTGGATTCCATTATTCTTCAGCTTGTCCAGCATCTGGCGAGACTCCGTCCAGGGCACGCGCGGATCGTTCTTTCCTACCACGGCATACACCGGCTTGCGGATCTTCTCTGAGTTGTTGAGCGGCGCAGTTTTTTCCAGGTACTCGCGGATTTTAGGATCACGCTCGTCGCCATATTCCACCCGGCGCAAATCGCGGCGATAAGCTTCCGTGTGTTCGAGCAGCGTTACCAGATTGGACGGGCCAACAATCGGCAAGGTGCAGCAAATCTTGTCGTTGTATTCGTACGCGATGGCCCAGGTCATATAGCCGCCGTAACTGCCGCCGGTAATCATGATCTTGCTGGAGTCGAGCGCAGGATTTTGGCCGATCCAATCCAGCAATGCGCCAATGTCTTTGTGTGTATGGTCGCGATTGACTCCGTTATCGAGCTTGAGAAAAGTCTTGCCGTATCCAGTTGACCCGCGCACGTTGGGAAAGATCAGCGCGATGCCCTGTTCGTTTAAGTAGTAGTTATTTCTGCCCAGAAACCCCGGACGGTACTGCCCTTCCGGCCCGCCATGAATGTTCACCATGACCGGGCGCTTGCCGGGAAACCTGTTTGCATCCGGCATATAAAGGAAGCCGGAAATGGTCTTGCCGTCAAACGTTTGCCACTTGATGAGCTGTGGCTCGGCGAATGTGGCAGTATTCAGGCCGCCGGTTTCGCTGGTTGTCCAGCGTTCAAGTTTGTTTGTGGTCACGTCAACTGAATAAACATCTGCTGTGGATCTGGCGCTGGTGACCACAAATCCCAGGTCACGGCTGTTTTTGTGAAAACTCAGCCCGCTAATCAGGCCTGTGGGAATGCCCGCCACTGGACGATATTTGCCGGTAGCAGTATTCATCAGATAAAGCTTGCTGATGCCGTCTTCATTGGTGACAAACGCCAGCGTCCTTCCATCTTCACTTAGATCGACTTCGTCCACGTCCCACTTGATATCCGTAGTGAGATAGGTGGGCTTCATTGTTGCAAGATCAAAATATGCCAGGCGCTGGAATTCGGAATCACGATCAGTGGCTGTGTAGAAGCCTTTGCCATCTTTGCTGAACGGACCGCCGCTATAAGCAACTTCGATGCCTTCTGCTTTTGGGGTCAGCGGTTTCTTTTCCCCGGTGGCAACATCCGCCAGCCAGAGATAAGTCTGGTTAGCCGAGACTTCCTCCACCACCAGCAGCTTCTTGTTGTCAGGCGACCAGGCTGCCACGCCCCATCCGCCGCCTTCCACCTGCAAGAGCATCTTGTCCGATTTCGGATCGGTAGGGTCCATCATCCAGATATCGGTGTCCTTGCCCGTGCGCCGAGTGGAAGTGTAAGCGATGCGGTTGTCATTGTGAGCGAAACTACGGCCCCCGTTGCGGGACTTTCCATCGGTCAGCAGCGTCACGTTGCCATTGGCAATGTCATAGCGATAAATCTGGAACCACTCGCCGCCGCCAACATCCTTGGAGAAAGTAAAGTAATCACCCTTGGGCCCAAAATGGCCGCCGCCCGTGCGATCTGGAAAGAACGTAAGCTGTGTGCGATCGCCGCCGGGCATCTTGACCATATGAATCTGCGGAACATCAGCAAAGCGCGTTCCGACGAGCATCTCTCGCTTCGTTGGATGCCAGTCCTGCAGTGTGGCGGAGCGGAACTCACCGTACTGGTTGGCCTTTTCCGCAATCGCTGCCGGCACCGGAGGAATATTTTCCACTACCAGATTGTCGCCCGGTTTGAGTACGGCTGGCTGGGCCGGTGGCGCTCCTTGCGCCATGAGCGGCGAAACCGCCATGAATATCGAGGCAAATAAAACCGCAGGACGCAGATATGCAGAAAAAGAAAACGCTCGTCTCACAATCCCCTCCCAAGTAGTGGCGCAGAGAAGCCTAATCTTGCAATCAGGTGTCGTCAAGAACAGTGACGTTTAGAAATAGTCATGGTTAGCAGCCGATTTGATAGCACGGCAGGACGCTCATGCGGCCAGAGTTACGATTGGATCGAACTCATAGATCAGCGTTCCGGTCTTTCCGGATTTTGCCGCTGCCGCCATGGCTTTGCCGGCTATTTCCGCTTGCATGGAATGATATTTTCGCAGCGGCCCAAACGTGAGCAGATCCAGCACGGGAGCAATCTTCATCCCAATGGCCTCGCCCAGCCGGAACTCTGCGCGCTTGCCAATCAACAGACTCGGACGCAAGATGTGCAGCGCCTTGAAGGGCAGCTTGGCCAGTTCCCGTTCCATCTCGCCTTTCGTGCGGAGATAGAAATTTTTGCTTGCCGGGTCAGCGCCCACTGAAGACACCACAACAAACTGCTCCGCACCCGCCCGTACTGCCTGTTCGGCAGCCCGCAACGGCAATTCCATATCAACATGGCGGAACGCTTCCTGTGATCCGGCTTTCCGAATCGTGGTGCCAAGCGCGCAAAACACGTCCTGTGCGCCTTGAAAATCTTCGGCGGAAAGAGTCGCCAGATCGGCCACCCTCTGCGCGACTTTGGCGCGGGTAAGTGATGGCAACTCTCTGCGCCCAAACGTGAGTACCCGCGTGTAATCGGGGTCGTCCACCAGCGCGCGCAGGCAAAAGCCGCCAACCAGTCCGGATGCGCCCAAAACAACGGCTGTCCGCGAAGTCATGCCGATCTGCCTTCGAGATTCGCTTTGCTGGAGCTCATCACACTACTTTATCAATTTTCAATTCTCTATGGTGGTTGGCTACTCTCTAGGGTGGTGGTTGGCCAGCGTGATCGGGGCAATCCCATCAGTATCTACCAGCATGTGGACGAACAGCAGCATGCATTGCGCTGTTCGTCTTTTGACACAGGCTTTCTGCCGCTGCTACTATCAAATGGCAGTTCAGCGGGTTAGCGTCAGGTCACAAATCGACCGCATTTGCAAGCAAGAGGGTAATCTAATGTTAGCTGCGCTGGATTTCGAATGCGGATGATACGCTCCCGCCTGCACGCGTCCCCGTCGTCTAGCCCGGCCTAGGACATCGCCCTTTCACGGCGGTAACACGGGTTCAAATCCCGTCGGGGACGCCAAATCTTTTCAACCACTTACGCCGATTCGGTCAAAAAGTCGCGGTACATCGACGGTACAAGTTGATTTGGAGCGAATCATGCTCACCACTTTGCTCCGTGCGGCCCGCTTCGCCGGGGTGAATGTGTGCCAGGAAACCTTTTTGTGGATGCCCAAGTTCCTAGCCTTGGGTTGGATGTAGTAACGCATAATGGTGCTCAGCCAGAGAGGCTGTTTGCCCCGCCTCGCCCCGGCCCGTAGGTTGTCTGTGGCAAACACCCAATCGGACGGGTTCCTGTATGGTGTTTGCTTATACCAAGCGAGCAGGTCTTTGGCGAGGTGGTCGTCTATCGGGACAGGCTTCCTTGAAACCTCTGTTTTCGTGTTGCCAATCTGCTGATCTACAACAGAGCGGGTTACGTTGACGAAAAGTTTCTCAAAGTTGATGTCCTCCCACTTGAGGCCAGCCAACTCGCCACGACGGAGACCGAGAGCCATGTCCAGGAATACCATTGCCCTCTCTCGAATTCCCAGTGCTTCTAGAAGCCGCTGCATCTCTTCGACTTCCAGAACATCAGGAATACGTTCACGCTTGGCCGAGACACGGACACCGGAACCCTTGATGGGCCCAGTGATAGGGTTCCTCTCTGTGAACTCCCAGCGTATTGCGTGATTGAATACACAGCTCATCGCGTCGCGGATCTTCACTTTGCTGCCCCCTGCCAGCGGTTTGGCCTCAGAACATCTTGCGTTCAGCAGCGTTTTTAGCCACTGTTCAACCGCAACGGTCTTGATCGATCGCAGTTCCAGTTTCCCCAATGCGGAAGAATCCAGTGATCCAGCAACAGTGTTTTCTGCCGGCGTGTTGAATACGCTTTACGGTTATCACCGTGATCGGCGAGTTCGTGCAGTTTGTAATGTTCAACCGCTGCCGCCATGGTCACTGAGGTCAGCTCTGTGGGGCCGTCGGTGTTAATGTTGAGCCGCAGTTTCGCGGCTCGCGAGTGACCAGTGAGGTTTCAAACCGACTTGCGGCCCCTGGAACTGCGCGCGTCTCAGGGCTGGATGAGACTCCAATGACAGCTTTCATTGCTGCCTCCGTTCGATAGCGTTGACAAGGTTTGTAGTTGAGAATCCAGACTCGGTCAAAAAATGCTCACCAACAGGAAATTTGACGGAAATCTGAACTGGCCTTAGCTTCTTCTCCTCCAAGGGAGCTTTGTGAAGCTCTAGGATAGGAGAAGGATTGTGTTTTCATCCGTTCAAGACGTTCATGGCGGGTTACGCCGGGCCGGTTACATCACCGACGAGATCACGGCGACCATCGTCTATTTGGCCGCGAGACTCAATAAACCGATCCTGCTTGAGGGGCCGCCGGGTAGCGGAAAGACTGAACTGGCCTACGCCATTGCCAAGGCGACGAGCACGGAAGTTGAGCGCTTGCAGTGTTTTGAAGGAATCAACGACGAAAAGGCCATCGGTAAGTTTGACGAAGCCTTGCAGCGGCTGGCGGTCGAACTACGCTCGAAATCCGAACCAGTCGAATGGGAGCCGCTGAAACAGGAGCTACACAGCCTGAAGTTTTTCAGCGCCGGCCCTCTTCTGCGGGCTCTTCAATATTCAAGTCGATGCGTGCTCCTCGTCGATGAGATTGATAAGGTTGACCCGGCATTCGAAGCAATGTTGTTGGAAATGCTCTCGGTTTGGAGGCTGAGCATTCCTAAGCTGGGAGTGGTTACAGCGGAGACAATTCCGTTTGTTGTTTTGACCTCAAACGAGGAAAGAAGAATAGGGGATCCTCTGCGGAGGAGAAGCTTCTATTTGCGGATTGACTACCCTACCCCACAAAGAGAAGCCAAGATTCTCCAGCTGAGAACGCCGAACCAAAGTGCGGAGTTTCACCGCGGTATGGCCGGCTTGGCTAAGGCGCTCCGCGGCTGGAGCCTGGAAAAGCCGCCCTCGATTTCAGAAATGCTGGATCTCGCACAGGCACTTGAGGTGCTCGGAGAAGAGCGAGTTACGCCAGAGATGCGCGACATCCTGCTACCTCTGTTAGCAAAAACAGAAGCTGATCGAAAGACTACTGCTGCGGGACGGGTGGGCAAGCTTGGTTTATGACGCCCACCAATACAGCGCGGAGGCGCTTGAGCAATGAAGCGGAGCGCATTATTGCTGTGTCTGGTTGCTTCGCAATTCTGTTGCGCAGAACAAGCCGACGAGCAACGACGTGAGGCTGAATATTACGTTGCTGCCTACGCCAGGCACTACAACGTTCCTGTCGAATTCGTTCGCGCCGTGGTCGAGCAGGAATCAGGATGGCAGAGATGCCCTATTTCGTCGAAAGGAGCGGCTGGTCTGATGCAACTCATGCCGGGCACCGCCGCTCGCCTGAAGGTGCGGGATCGGTGCAACATTAACCAAAATGTCTCTGGCGGCCCTGTCACCGGCTCCGACCTCGCGACAACCGCTCAACTCTTGTTACAGCAACGGTCGGTTTCATGTAAGTCTCTGAAACAGTGGGCCGGATCGCTAAATCAGTAATCTCCTGGCCAGCGTGGACAAAACAATTAAGCCGGCGCAAAGGCGCCGGCTCCCTTTTTCGGTAGTGAAAAGTGGACTACTGATTCGCCGAGGAGAGAAAAGAGCCCCAATACTCGGGTATCTATGTTGCTCCGGTGCTCATCTTGATTTTAGAGAAGCGAGAAAGGCCCAGGAAAGCGGGCAATTCGCTCTAATCAGAGAACAATTCTCTGAGCTGCAGACTGAATGGCGGAGAGGGTGGGATTCGAACTACTCTCATTTCTGCAAATCTTTGATTCTCAAGGAACATAGTCGCAAATAAGCATGAATACAGGGGATTCTTTGATTTCCGCCGTGTCTGCCCTTTCCGCCCTGTCTACCCAGTAGAACCAATTTCCGCATTTTATGGACAGGACGGACAGGAAGTCTCATGGATCATTTCTTGATACTGAGCAGCCACTCCCCGAATTCAGGAACAGGAAAAGGGCAATGTTAAGAGAACATCTTAGGTTCATTTGACACACTGCCTCCATCAGAGTAGTGTCGGGATGAGTAGTCATCCTTCCTTTACTCTTTCAGGTTCTCTGAACTAAGTCAGTCCATCTGGAGAATTTCTTCTTAGCATCTGAGCAAGGTTTGCGCGTGCAAGCTTTTCAGGTACGCATTGGCTCTCGCGGAGATCGGCTCCGCGCGTGGAGAGCAACATGTCTATCACATGGCAACACATCATGCTCCGTGCTTACACGACATTGCAGTTCGGATCGAAATTCATCACTCAAGGAATGACGAGCTGGGCTGCTGCCGTTGTCGTATGTGCGGCCATTGCTCTTTGGCGCATCACTCCGGATATTGAGACAATCGGTTCGCGCATTATTTGTGCCATCGCATGTCTGGCGGCAATTCGGGCCGCTCGCAAAGGCGGATACTTCTGGGTAGCGGCATTCGGTGGAATTGCCGTGATCTTCAATCCTTTTGTCCCGGACATGGTGTCTCGCATCGCACTTCTCGGACTGTATTTTTTGTTTGCGACAACAGCCTTGGTGGGTCTGACTGTGTTGAACTCTGGACGCTACCACCCAGCGCCCATCTCTCTGGCCGTCCAACGCAGAGTGTCGCTCGATTGCAGGCAACGAGGTCAGACTTTATGAAATTCCTGCTGCGGCTCTTCGAGTTCGTCGTCGGGTGCCATCACCGCCAAATGAGCCGTGTTTTTACGATCAAGAAGCGGACGTACCGGGTCTGTTTTGAGTGTGGGCAGGAATTTGACGCTAAAGTTTCCTCAATTTGATCCGGCAGCGGGTTGCAATAGTACCTGCATGTGAGCTGTTCAGGTCAGACGCGAGATGTACTACCTGTTCAATCGTTGTCATCCTGACATAGGAATTGCGATCAGCATCTCCTTGTAGTTGATTCAACCTCATGCAGCCTCGGCAGAGGCTGCATCACAGGGAAATGGTTTCTTTGCACCGGGGCGATCTGAGCTCAAAATTGAAGTGTGGAGAGGTATAAATATGAATGCTTTTGTTACCGCTGTACTGATGGGCGTTGCGCTGCTGGCTATCGCCGTTTGGGTTGAAGTTCGCGAGCGCCGCGCCGCGCCGGGTGACGGCAATTACCGTAGCTCCGGACCCCGCTCTTGAACCGGGCCTCACCGCATCCGATAGCAAGGAATTGGCCCGTACGGAGCATCAGCGCAACTACGCAGCATGCCGCAATGGTTACTGCGATCTCTCTCAGCTCACTGCAGCTGAAGTGCGCTCGCTTCTTGCGGAGCATGCCCCGCCTCGGTAGCCCGATTATTAAGTAATGACTCCAGACGGCGCTCTCCTGCCTGTATCTGCCTCATCGAAGGGCCGGGTACGCACGTTCTTTCTCGCAATAGCGTACAGTACAAAGAGCGGTACTTAACAGCTCTTCGCCCCTTCAACTCTCATTTGGCGCCCTTCAAGAATAGCGCCTTGGCGCAGACACTCACGTTAAGAAAGAGATGCTCATTTGGATATCAGGCAGAGGCACGCGAACTTGCTTTACCTTGGCACACGCCTGCGCAAAAGCCTTTGGAAAACAAAGCCAGATGGAGAAGATGCACCGCTGCTCTCAGAGTTATTCAGTCGAGAGCAGATGAAACAGCATGGTAAACGTCTGGCCGCTTCTCACGCGATCGCTCGTGGACGCGTGCCAGACCAGCTTTTGGCGAGGCTCGCTGACAATGAAAAGATACTAAAGGAAACCTGTGATCTTTTAACGACTGCGACACAAGCAAACCGGCGCATTGCACCTGCCGGAGAGTGGCTGCTCGACAATTTCTATCTGATCGAACAACAGATCCGAACGGCCAGAAGACACTTGCCAAGAGGCTACAGCCGGACGCTTCCGCGCTTGCAGGGAGGCCCATCCGCAGGATTGCCGCGTGTGTATGACCTGGCACTGGAAACAATTGCACACGGTGATGCCCGCGTGGATCCGGAGAGTCTCAGCGGGTTCGTCACGGCCTACCAAACCGTTACCCACTTGAACCTGGGAGAATTATGGGCCATTCCCATCATGCTGCGGCTCGCGCTGATCGAGTACCTCAGGCGTGTTGCTGCCGTGATTGCCGCTGACAGACTTGACCGCAACCTCGCTGACAAATGGGCAGACGAGATGACGGAAGTTGCGGAAAAAGATCCAAAGAACCTCATTCTCGTGATCGCCGACATGGCCCGCTCGAATCCTCCGATGGTAAGTTCGTTTATTGCCGAACTGGTTCGTCGTTTGCAGGGACAAGGTCCCGCACTGGCATTGCCGCTCACCTGGATTGAACAGCGGCTCGCAGAGTCGGGATTGACGATTGAGCAACTGGTGCAGTCTGAGAGCCAGCGGCAAGCCACCGACCAGGTTTCCATCAGCAACAGCATTGCCAGTCTCAGGTTCCTGGATGCCACCGATTGGCGCGAGTTTGTTGAGGCGATGAGCATCGTCGAGCGCATATTGCGCGAGGACCCTCAAGCTGTGTACGGCAAAATGAGTTTTGCCACACGAGACAGCTACCGTCATGTCATTGAAAAAATCGCCAGGAACAGTAACTCATCGGAAGCCGAGGTGGCAGAAAAAGCAATCCAACTGGCACATGAGAGCGGGCAGAAGAAAGAAAACCGGGCCGGACACGTTGGTTTTTATCTGATCGGGGAAGGGCGCGCAACGCTCGAACACTCGGTGGTGATGCGCGGGTCGATCACGCGATCTTTGCGCACAAAAGGCCAGCAGCATTCGTTGTTCCTGTATTTGGGCACACTCCTTGCAGCCACCGGGCTGATCACCAGTATCTTTGCGGTCAAAGCCCATGCCAATGGGGTGAGAGGCGCAACCCTTGCGCTGGGAACTATTTTTGCGTTCTTCATCGCTACTCAGTTCGCTGTTACCGTGGTCAACTGGCTGATGACCAAGCTGGCGGTGCCAGACCTGCTACCGCGGCTGGATTTTTCACAGGGAATCCCAACTGAGCTACGCACACTCGTCGTGATTCCAACAATGCTTACCACTTCGGAGAGCGTGGCCGAACTGGTCGAAGCTCTGGAGGTCCGGTTCCTGGCCAACCGTGACGACAATGTGCACTTTTGTCTCTTGTCGGATTTTCGCGACGCTGACCAGGAGAACATGCCGGAAGACGGTCCTCTTCTCGAGCATGCTCAGGCCGGCATTGCAGACCTGAATAGCAAGTACAGCCGCCAGGGAATCGATACTTTCTTCCTTTTTCATCGAGCGCGGCGCTGGAATGCAGGCGAGCAGTTGTGGATGGGCTATGAGCGCAAGCGAGGCAAACTTGAGGAGTTGAACTCATTCCTGCGCGGACAGCCGGGCGATCACTTTTCTTATGTCGTCGGAAATACATCGGTTCTGCAAGGCATTCGATACGTCATTACTCTCGATACGGACACGCAGTTGCCACGCGACTCAGTGTGGCAGTTCGTCGGGGCAATGGCCCATCCGCTCAACCGGCCCGCTTACGACGGCGCAAAGGAGCGTGTTAGCGAAGGCCATGGCATTTTGCAGCCTCGCGTTGCCGTAAGCCTTCCGGGCACAAATCATTCCCGTTATGCGCGGCTGTGGGGTGGTGAACCGGGCATTGATCCGTATACGCGCGCCGTGTCGGACGTTTATCAGGATGTTTTCGGCGAGGGCTCTTTCATCGGCAAGGGAATCTATGACGTGGATGTCTTCGAGCAGGCTCTGGACGGGCGTTTTCCTGAGAACCGCATCCTCAGCCACGATCTGATAGAAGGCTGTTACGCGCGCTCCGGTCTGTTGAGCGACGTACAGCTCTACGAGGATTATCCGACGACGTATGACGCGGATGTCGCACGACGTCACAGGTGGATCCGTGGGGACTGGCAGATCGCCCACTGGGTGCTGCCCTGGGTGCCAGGTCCGGAGCGCAAAGCACGGAGAAATCCGCTGTCACTGCTCTCGCGATGGAAAATCGCTGACAATCTCCGCCGCAGTCTTGTGCCGGCGTCGCTGGTCTTTCTGTTGTTGTTTTGCTGGCTGCGGCTGTCGCAGCCCTGGGCGTGGACCTTGGCCATCCTTGGGACAGTCTTTGTTCCCATCTTCTTGAGCTCACTTCTCGATCTGCTGCGGAAGCCAGCAGATGTGGCGTTACGGCAGCACTCGTACGAAGCGATACGCTCCTTCGGCCGGCACATTGCCCAGGGGTTATTTTCGTTTGCTTGCATGCCCTTTGAAGCCTTCTTCAGTCTGGATGCGGTTTTCCGCGCAATCTGGCGGATACTCTTCTCGCATCGGCATCTCCTGGAGTGGAATGCATCAAGCGAGCACAAGCACAAAGACCGGACTGGTCCTGGCGAATCTTTCCGTTCCATGTGGCCCGCACCTGTTTTTGCCTTCGTCGTTCTTGTTTGTCTTGCTGTGGTTCGGCCAACTGCGCTGGGAATAGCCACTCCGATCCTGCTGCTTTGGTTTGCCTCGCCGGCCGTCGCTTGGTGGATCAGCCTGCCGCTCAAGCATCGCGACGTGAGGCTCTCCCTGGAGCAGGCCGTTTTTCTCCGCAAGCTCTCGCGTAAAACCTGGTCATTTTTTGAAAAGTTTGTCAGTGCAGAAGATCACGGGCTTCCCCCGGACAATTATCAGGAGAGCCCGGTTCCCACCATTGGTCATCGTACCTCGCCAACCAACATGGGACTGGCATTGCTCGCCAATCTTTCCGCTTATGACTTTGGCTATCTTTCAGCGGCGCAGTTACTCCAGCGTACCGGCCAGGCCTTCGCGGCAATGGCATTATTGGAGCGTTATCGAGGGCACTTCTATAACTGGTATGAGACGCAGACATTAAAACCGCTCACGCCTCTCTATGTTTCCACCGTCGACAGCGGAAACCTTGTTGCCCACGTGTTGACATTAGAGCCTGGACTTGTCGGCCTTCTGGACCAGAAGATCCTTGCTCCGCGCTTATTTACCGGCCTTCTCGATACGACCAGGGTTCTTACCGATGTTGTGAGTGAAGGCGTCGCTCATGATGCCGAGCAGATAAAGACCACGCTTCTTTGCGTCGCTGATCTGCGGAAGGACTTGGACGCATTGTGTGTTTCTCCGCCAACGACCTTGATTGCCGGCAGATTGTGCCTCGATCAGCTTGTTGCAAAAGCCACGCGAATTGCGGAAAGCATAAAAGGCCAGCCAGCAAGCCAGACCATGCAGTGGGCAGATGCTCTCGCCAGACAGTGTCAGGCCGCGCTTGACGAACTGATCTTTCTCACGCCCTGGAAAGCGGTTGCAGATACTTCGTACCAGTTAGGCGGACTTCAGTTAAACGAGATCCCAACTTTGCGTGAGTTGTCAACGTGGGATCTGGAGCTTTCATCCGGCCTTCAACATCCGCATAACGGTGAAGTAACGTCGCGCAATGGGTTGGAGGAGGTGAAATCCCTCGTCCGTGAAGGAGTTCACCGCGCTAAGGACCGGATTGCAGAGATTGAACGCCTCGCTTTGATGTGCAGGGAATTTGCTCGCGTAGAATACGACTTCCTGTACGACCAGCCGCGTCATTTGATGACGATTGGCTACAACGTCAGCGAACGACGCAGCGATTCGAGCTACTACGATCTGTTGGCGTCGGAAGCAAGACTGGCCAGTTTTGTGGCAATCGCGCAGGGGCGGATCCCACAAGAGAATTGGTTCTCTCTGGGGCGCCAGCTCGCCAGCTCCTCCGTTGGACCAACGCTGCTTTCATGGGACGGCTCGATGTTTGAGTACCTGATGCCGCTGCTGGTCATGCCGACTTATGAAAATACGCTGCTCGATGAAAGCTACAAGGCAGCAGTAGAAAGGCAGATTGAGTACGCCGCGACGCACAACGTGCCTTGGGGAATATCAGAGTCCGGGTATAACGTGGTTGATGCGCACATGAATTACCAATACCGGGCCTTCGGGGTACCTGGTCTTGGTTTGAAGCGCGGGTTGGCGGAGGATGTGGTCATTGCGCCGTATGCCTCAAGTTTGGCGCTGATGGTGGCTCCCGAAGAGGCCTGTGCCAACCTGCAGCGCCTGGCCGCTGCCGGCTTTGAAGGCAGATACGGTTTCTATGAAGCCATTGACTACACTCCGTCGCGGGTGCCTCGCGGCCAGTCGAACATTATTGTCCGGTCGTATATGGCACATCATCAAGGCATGAGTCTGGTTGCACTCGGCCATGTTCTGATGGACCGGCCGATGCAACGTCGATTCGAATCTGTTCCGATATTCCAGGCTACAACGTTGCTGCTGCAAGAAAAGGTTCCCAAAGCAACAGCGGTGTATTCAGTCCCCGAGGAGCTTTCCGAAACTCACCGGATTGTCGACGGGGCGGAGCCTTCCACACGCGTCTTTCAAAGCCCCAACACTTCCGTTCCAGAGGTGCAGTTGCTCTCGAATGGCAAGTATCACGTCATGGTCAGCAATGCGGGCGGAGGGTACAGCCGATGGAAAGACATGGCGGTGACGAGATGGCGTGAAGACACCACTCGCGATCCCTGGGGAACCTTTTGCTACATCCGCGACGTTGCGACAGGAAGGTTCTGGTCGTCCGCTCATCAGCCAACTGTGAAGCCGTTGGAATCCTACGAGGCCATCTTCTCCGAGGCCAAGGTGGAGTTTCGCTGCCGTGAAGGCGAACTTGAGACCCACACGGAGATTGCGGTTTCCCCGGAAGATGACATTGAGCTACGACGCATCACGCTCACCAACCGTGCACGCAAACGCAAAGTCATTGAGATAACCAGCTATGCCGAAGTTGTTCTTGCCCCGGCTGCCGCGGACGACCTGCATCCGGCGTTCAGTAACCTCTTCGTGCAAACCGAGATATTGGAACAGCGGCGGGCAATTCTTTGTACTCGACGGCCCCGGTCTCTCCATGAGCAGGCGCCATGGATGTTCCATCTCATGGTGGTGCACGGCTCGGATACCGGAGCTGTGTCTTACGAAACTGACCGCATGCGATTCATCGGGCGTGGAAGAACAGTGGCAAACCCCACGGCGATGACCGATTCCGCCTCACTGACTGGTAGCCAAGGCTCCGTGCTCGATCCCATTGTCGCGATCCGTTATCAAATCACGCTTGAACCAGGGCAATCTGCTACCGCCAACCTTGTTTCTGGCGTGGGCGAGACCCGTGGCCGGTGCCTGCAGTTGGTCGATAAATACCAAGACCGCCATCTGGCAGACCGTGTTTTTGATCTTGCATGGACTCACAGCCAGGTGGTTTTGCGGCAGCTCAATGCCACGGAGGCTGATGCGCAGAGTTTTGGACGGCTCGCCAGTTCAATTCTCTATGCCAACCAATCCATGCGTGCCGAAGCCTCTGTGCTTAGCAAAAACAGCCGGATGCAGTCGGGCCTATGGGGCTATTCGATCTCCGGTGACCTGCCAATTGTGCTACTGCAGATTGGGGACCTGGCCAACATCGAGCTGGTTCGCCAGCTTGTGCAGGCTCACGCTTACTGGCGGCTGAAAGGGCTCGCGGTTGATCTGGTGATATGGAATGAAGATCACGCCGGATACCGGCAACTGCTACAAGAGCGGATCATGGATTTGGTGGCGGCAGGCGTGCAATCCAGCCCGGTGGAGCGGGGCGGTGAGATTTTTGTTCGAGTCGCCGAGCAGATATCGAATGAAGACCGCCTCCTCTTTCAAGCTGTTGCGCGTGCGATCGTCACAGACACGCGTGGTCCGCTGAGTGCCCAAATCAGCACGCGTCGAACCCCGGAAACTGCGGTTCCCCGGATCAAAAGGGCCAGCCGTGGCGAGCGTACACAGCAGGACGAGTTGCAGCCACGCGACCTGATTCACTTCAACGGACTGGGCGGATTCACTCGCGATGGCCGCGAATACGTGATCACCATAGAGCAGGATCAGACAACACCAGCTCCCTGGGTCAATGTGATTGCAAACTCTGAGTTCGGCACCGTGATCTCCGAGAGCGGATCAGCCTATACGTGGGGGGAAAACGCGCACGAGTTCCGTCTAACTCCGTGGCACAACGATCCCGTGACCGATGCAAGCGGAGAAGCATTTTTCCTGCGTGATGAAGAGAGCGGCAGTTTCTGGTCGCCATCACCGCTTCCGGCTCGGGGTACGGGGCCATATATCACCCGGCATGGGTTTGGCTATAGCGTCTTCGAACACGCCGAAGACGGCATCCGCTCAGAGTTGCAGGTGTACGTAGCGCCGGATGCCGCGGTTAAATTCTCTGTACTTAGAGTAAGCAACAATTCCGGCCGTAGCCGCCAGCTCTCCGCTACAGGCTACGTGGAATGGGTGCTGGGCGACACGCCGCCAAAATCAACCATGCACGTGGTGACTGAGGCGGATCCTGTCACCGGCGCGCTGTTTGCACGCAATCCTTACAACTCGGAGTTTCCTGACAGAGTCGCTTTCTTTGACGCAAATCAGACAACGAGAACGATCACTGGAGACCGAACAGAGTTTCTGGGCCGCAACGGTTCTTTGTCGAATCCAGCCGGCATGCAAAAGCCACGCCTCTCCGGAAAGCTCAGCCCGGGGTTGGATCCGTGCGCAGCGATCCGCCTTCCGTTTGAGTTGGCTGACGGCCAGGAGCGGGAGATCGTCTTTATTCTTGGTGTAGGACAAGGGGCCGCAGCCGCGTCCGAGCTAGTACAGCGTTTTCGCGGCACAGAGGCGGCCCGTACTGCGCTGGAGGCTGTGTGGCACTACTGGACGCATACTTTGGGCGCTGTGAATGTGGACACTCCTGACGACACAATCAACGTGATGGCGAATGGTTGGCTCTTGTACCAGACCTTGGCATGCCGTTTCTGGGCACGTAGCGGTTATTACCAATCAGGTGGTGCTTTCGGGTTCCGCGATCAGCTACAGGATGTGATGGCACTGGTCCACGCCGAACCAAGCTTGATTCGCAAACAGCTTTTGCTGTGCGCATCTCGCCAGTTCCGTGAAGGAGATGTCCAGCATTGGTGGCATCCTCCTTCCGGCCGCGGAGTACGCACGCACTGTTCAGATGACTACTTGTGGCTGCCATTGGCGGTTTGTCGTTACGTTTTCAGCACCGGTGATACAGGAGTGCTGGACGAATCCGTTGCCTTTCTTGAAGGTCGTCCCGTAAAGCCCGAGGAAGATTCTTACTACGATTTGCCGGGGCGATCGGGCACAACCAGCACTTTGTATGACCACTGTGTGCAAGCGATCATGGCTGGACTCAAGAGAGGCGAACACGGTTTGCCCCTGATCGGCTCCGGTGATTGGAATGATGGCATGAACCTGGTGGGTGAACACGGCAAGGGCGAAAGTGTCTGGCTGGGATTTTTCCTGCATCAGGTTTTGACGCGCTTCTCTGAGTTGGCCAACCGTCACGGTGATTCAACCTTCTCGGCACGTTGCCAGTCTGAAGCCGCCTTGCTGGGCCGGAGTATTGAACAAAATGGCTGGGACGGGGAATGGTATCGCCGTGCCTATTTCGATAACGGGTCACCGTTGGGATCTGCGTCAAACCCTGAGTGCCAGATCGATTCCGTCGCGCAAAGCTGGTCTGTTTTGTCGGGCATAGGTGACGCAGAACGTTCGCGGAAAGCCATGGATGCCCTGGACAAGCAGTTGGTAGACCGCAATCACGGCCTGATCAAGTTACTGGCTCCCCCTTTCGACAAATCCGATCTTGATCCCGGCTATATAAGAGGATACGTTCCAGGGGTCAGGGAGAACGGGGGCCAATATACTCATGCTGCCATCTGGGCGGCTATGGCATTCGCTGCCATGGGTGACAGCGCCCGCGCGTGGGAACTCTTTGGCATGATCAATCCGGTAAGTCATGCGCGCTCCCCCGAAGAACTCGTTACATATAAGGTGGAGCCCTATGTGATGGCCGCTGATATTTACGCGGTGGAGCCGCATATCGGCCGTGGTGGATGGACGTGGTACACAGGATCTGCCGGCTGGATGTACCGGCTTATCGTTGAATCCTTATTGGGTCTGCGGCTGGAGGTAGACAAACTCTGCTTCGCACCGTGTTTCCCGGCGGATTGGAGCGGGTTCAAGGTACACTACCGCTTCGGCAAAACGGTTTACCACATTACCGTTCTGCAGTCACCTAATCACGATGGTGAAATGAACGTCAGAATGGACGGCATTCCCCGCGACGACAATACCGTTACGCTGACAAACGATCTTCAGGAGCATTTCGTCGAGCTGATTTTCGCGCCCGTAGAATCAGCAGTCTCATCTTAATGACGCTCCACCTGCCCCCATCCAAGCAATACCCGCGTCGCGCGCAAGTGTCTTCTGGGGTAACTTCCTGCAACAAAACCTCACGGCGGGCAAGTACACACGCGTACACAGCGGATCCAGCAGACGGCAGTCAGTGGTAATCCCGAACTCAATCACGTCTATTTTTGACTATCCAGCCTTTCATTGCGACCGATCCTGTGGTCAAGTTTGAAATGCCCTTGACGCTGGACCTAACTCCAGGGTTTATCCTGTCTCTGTGACAGAAGCAGTGCATATCGGGCAGGCGGCCAGGCGGGCCGGAATCAGTGTAGGCGATGTTGCGCGGATCGTTGCCTCGAGCCAAAGCGTCGCGATTGGCGACGCTGCAGAGCGTGTGTCGGCCTTTCAGCGGTCCGGCCACTTCAGTTGCTCAACGCACGCGTCGTGAAGGAGAGTCAGTACCGCGGAAACCTTCGCTAAAGCATTTCCTTGAGTACTGCTTCCCGCGCTGATGTTCAGCTTACTTAATGGCCTTGAGCTTCGTGGGGAGGCATTTTTTCGCCAACACGTCATGGCGGAACTCCGCCTAAACCGCAAGCAGGGTGGAGAGGGTAACACTCTCCACCATGGCTTACGGCAAGCAGATCCATTCCATTGCTTACAAGGAGATACATGGGACAAGGCAGGCTTTCTCATTCTCAACCTCGGACAGTAGCCTAGACAGGAAAAATCGCAATTCTCTGAATTTAAAAAGGTTGCAAGATCTGGCGGAGAGGGGGGATTCGATTTTGCCCAAAACGCTAACACCACATGAAATCAGTGTGACGTGAGTTTATCCAGTGTTTATGAGCATTCCAGTCGCTTCCGCAACTTCCGTTCCTGTTTCTGCAGTTTCTCTAATTTGCTGTGATTCTGATGAAACCGGTATCACTGGTATCAGTCCCCTAAGGTATCAGTCCCCTAAACACCGCTGCTTGATACTCTCCAGCCATTCTGACGGGCCATTCTGAAACCTCAACCCTAGCCTTGCCTGGAACTTCCAAGCAACCGGGTACTGGCATCGTGGATTCGAACCAGCACTTGGTGGTCTGTGATTCCAGCTTCAATGTGCCGACGCCACCGTGCTCGTGGATTCGTATTGCTTTCATGCGTGCCCTGACCCCTCTATCGGTTTTCAAGTGATGGTGCACTTTCCGCTCCACTCATCGCCGATCTCTGTACTTCTCGAACCGCTTTCAGTGGCTCATTAACGGTGTCGCGTTCGGATGAACCAAGCCTTACGGGCAAACGCAGCGGTCATCGCCGCGTCGCTATTTGAACAGAGTGTCAACGGATGGACATGCTCCTCACCGGAGTCCCGCATTTTTCGCGTGCCGACGGGACGCAGAATCGATCACCGCGTGCATCAACGCAATAGCGAAAATTATAGGCAACATGATTCTGTTTTGTTCCTCTTTCGCCGACGGGCTGTTGATAAACTCGTGGTCCTGACGTCCTACTTCTGCGGGTATGGAATCTGGCGTGCTTCGAACTTGTAGCAGACTGCTACTCGATGAATGTTTCAGGAACCCACAACGAAAGGATCGACGATGCGAGGCCGTAACAGCTTATTAGTTCGAAGTTAAGAACATGGATCGTGGAGCGGGTTTTACCGGGTGTTGGCCCGGAACGGTATATGCGTGCCCTCGAAGAAGATCCTGGGATCCAGAGAGATAATAGATGTCCTTTCTTGACCGCGAAAAATCGATCGCTCCTCCAGGATATAGCCGGTGGCTCGTCCCTCCCGCAGCACTCGCGATTCATGTTTGTATCGGACAAGTGTATTCCTTCAGCGTGTTCAAGCTCCCGCTGACGCACTTGCTTGGAGTGGACAGGTCGCTGCCAGGCGACTGGAAGCAGACAGAAATCGGATGGATTTTTTCTCTTGCCATCGTCATGCTCGGTGTTTCCGCGGCGATATTCGGGAAGTGGCTGGAAGGTGTGGGTCCTCGGATGGCGATGTTCGTTGCGGCAGTGTGTTTTGGTCTGGGGTTTTATGTTTCCTACCTTGGCGTAATGCAGCATCAACTGTGGCTGATTTATTTCGGTTATGGCGTGCTCGGTGGCACAGGACTTGGTCTTGGGTATATCTCGCCTGTTTCAACTCTGATCAAATGGTTTCCTGACCGGCCCGGACTGGCGACGGGCATGGCCATCATGGGATTTGGCGGCGGCGCGATGATTGGATCGCCGCTGGCCATCAAACTGATGGCCCACTTTCGCACCTCATCCGACGTAGGCGTTGCCAAGACCTTCCTGGTGATGGGTACGTTCTATTTTTTGCTGATGATGTCGCTCGGATGGGGTATCTACAACACATTGCTGAATTCCGTGAAGTTGTTTCAAACGCACTAATGCGAGCTTGTCAGTCAACGATGTTAGCGGAGCGGGTAAGTGGTAGAGGCGGTCTCACTTCCCTTCCTCGGTTGTGAGGAACGCACTTTGTGCAACCCCCGCCGGAGAACTCCCATGATCAAAGAAATTCTACAATGGCCCGTCTTCCAGCAGATTCTGTCGGGCGGCGACGGAACGGGGGTTGAGGCGATGAGCGCTCGAACCCGCAATCTTCGCCCACGGCACGAGGGCGCAGAGGTTACTCGGTCGGTCTGTCAATATTGCGCAGTAGGATGCGGCCAGCTGGTATATCACAAGGATGGAAAATTAGTATCGATCGAGGGAGACCCGGCTTCTGTCATCTCACGCGGCCGGCTTTGCCCGAAGGGTTCTAACAGCTTTGAGCTGCTTACCCACGCCAAGCGGGAAACTCGCGTCAAGCATCGCAGACCCCACTCTACCAAGTGGGAAGAACTCGATCTTGAGACGGCTATGAACATGATCGCCGATCGTGTCTGGGACACACGCGACCGCAGTTTCGTCGAGCAAAGAGATGGCGAAGTCGTGATGCACACCACGGCCATCGCGCATCTTGGAGGCGCGACACTCGACAACGAGGAGAACTATCTGATCAAAAAGCTCTTCGCCGTCGGTTTGGGCATAGTCTCGATCAGTAATCAGGCCCGTATATGACACAGCTCGACGGTGCCCGGTCTGGGCACTTCCTTCGGCCGAGGCGGAGCGACAACCGCGCCAAGCGACTTAGTGAATTCTGACGCGATCCTGATCATGGGATCGAACATGGCGGAAAACCACCCGGTTGGATTCCAGTGGGTGATAGAGGCGCGTGAGCGAGGAGCGAAGGTCATTCACGTCGATCCGCGGTTCAGCCGGACTTCCGCGATGGCGAATATCTGGGCTCCCTTGCGCGCCGGTTCCGACATCCTGTTTCTTGGGGGACTGATTCGCTACGTCCTCGAAAACAAAAAAGAATTTCGCGATTATGTGATTCACTACACCAACGCGTCTTCGATCCTTCCGGAGGATTTCAAAGATACCGAGGATGTGGAGGGTGTGTTTTCCGGCTGGGATGCAAAGAATCGGAAGTACGATTCAAAGACCTGGTTTTACGACGGGTGCGTGGAGCATCACAAACCGGGGGGGCGGGACGCCTCAGCAGATTGCGGCCACAGCAAAGAGGGTTCAGGAACCGCCGTCGATCTGAGCGACTGCGCGCGCGACCTGACACTCAGCCATGCGCGCTCGGTCTATCAGGTCCTCAAAAGACATTTCGCACGGTACACGCCTGAGCTGAGAGGTCTTTGGAGGGCTCAAAAGCCTCGTGCGAAGCCCGCAAAGATTGAAACAAGCAAGCTACTACGACCTGCCGGCATTGAAGGCCCCCGTTTGGACTTGGCAAGTGCCGTTGTATTTCTTTCTGGGCGGCACTGCCGGCATGGCAAGCTGTATTGCATTCGTTGCGCAATTGTTCCATGAAAATCGTGAGCTGGTCCGCCTGTCGCTTTGGGCTGCGCTCGTAGGGGCCGCAATTTGTCCTCTTCTCCTCATTTCCGATCTCGGCAGACCAACGCGTTTCCTGAACATGTTGCGCGTCTTCAAGCTTCGCTCCGCCATGTCGATGGGTGCCTGGATTCTCGTGGCCTTTTCGAATTGCGTGTTCCTCGCGGTGCTCTCCTTCGAGTTGCACTGGCGCGGTCTCCTCAATCCGCTTTCATTGTGGCTGCTTTGGCTGGCGGAAGCGGCGGCTGCGCTGACTGGTTTGCTCCTCGCGAGCTATACAGGTGTGCTAATTGGAGCCACTGCAATTCCGGCGTGGTCATTGAATCGAAAATTGCTGCCGCCACACTTTTTAACGTCTGGCTTGGGCAGCGCGGCAGGAATTCTTGAGCTTGCGGGTTTCTTGATTCCCGCAACGCAATTTCTGGGGTTCTTTGCTTCGGGCGTTGAAACGATGATTGAGCTTATGCTGCTCGCACGCAATCGCTCTCCCGATGCGCCCTTGCATCACGGACGATCTGGGCGGGCTCTGGTAATTGCCGGGCTAATGGGAGGGCCAGTAGCTCTCTTGTTGCGGGTTCTCGGGGGCTCGACTCCGGAAGGCCGCTATGCCGCTGCTGCATGTTTCCTCATCGGGGCTCTGATTAACCGCTACGCATGGATCTGGGCTGGCCGCAGTTCCGCCGGTGATCCTCATGCGCTATTTGAACTCCAACGAAAGGCCTCAAGTTAGAGGAGAAATCCATGGCACGTATCGTTCGATTCCATCAATACGGTGATCCAAGTGTTCTGAAGATTGAAGACCTGGATGTCCCCTCACCCGCTGCCGACGAAGTGCAGATCGAGGTGAAGAGTATCGGCCTCAATCGTGCGGAAGTTATGTTCCGTAGACACGCTTATCTGCAAGAGGCTCAATTTCCGACTCGGCTCGGGTACGAGGCTGCGGGTATCGTCAAAACCGCTGGGACATCCGTAACCGGCTTCAAGAAGGGCGATGTTGTCAGCTTGATCCCGCCGACCGATATAGCTCGGTGGGGCACCTACGGAGAATTGGCCAACGTGCCGGCTCGCAATCTTGTCAAGCATCCCGAGAACATCTCGTTCGAAGTGGCTGCAGCATCCTGGATGCAGTACGTCACGGCATGGGGCGCCCTGATTGAGCAAGCCAGGCTCAGCAAAGGAGATTTCGTCATCGTCACAGCGGCATCAAGCAGCGTCGGGATTGCCGCGTTCCAGATTGCAAAAGCCGTGGGTGCGACAATTATTGCGACTACGCGGACCCGGGCAAAAAGGCAAGCACTCATTGAGCACGGGGCAGATCATGTTGTTGTGACGGGTGAAGAGGATCTGGTGGCACGGGTAATGGGGCTCACTAGCGGCGTTGGTGCGCGTGTTGTGTTCGATCCCGTTGGTGGTCCGTCGTTCATCTCCCTCACCGAGAGCATGGCGCAGGGCGGCATCCTGCTGGAATATGGAGCACTCAGCACGGAGCCGACGCCGCTTCCTCTGTTCACCGTACTAGGCAAGAGCTTGACGTTGAAGGGTTATCTGAATGGAGAGATCACGAACAACGAAGCTGCTCTCGAGCGTGCAAAAGCTTTCATCACCAAGGGGCTCTCTTCGGGGCAGCTGAAGCCAGTCATCGCGCGCACGTTCCCCCTTGAACAGATCCAAGAAGCGACGCGCTTCCTCGAATCCAATGTTCAGATTGGCAAGGTAGTCGTCAATGTCTGATCAAGTGCTGGAGAACTTCAAAACTGGGGGACACATCAGGGAACAACCTCGCCGAAATCTGGCTATTTCTGCTCACTCAAGCGCTTCGGAAACCATTGAAAACCATTTGTTTGTGGTTCCTGATCAAGAATCAGCAGGTTGAAGGTTCGAAAGCGAGTAGAGCCTTGATCGAGCAAGACTCTCCTGTCTGGCGAGCTTTTCCAAATATCACGTCATACTCCCGATTGCGCCAGGTCCTGCTACCGATCACCACTCCACCGCCGCAAATTCCCCGGCTGGTCTCGGCAGGCACTGCGCTCTCTCCCTATCAGCGCGCCGCAGATTATTCCAGCACCGAACAACGCCGCCGCGTCCTATGGGTGGAGTTCGACCGGCCACCTGATAATCCGCGAGACGCATACTTTGTGCGCCTGCTGGCATACGCGCCCGACCCTGCATTGCTGCGCGTCATCGCCGATCCGAATGACAGCGCCGAGCCTCCTGCGCCCATCGATCCTGAGCCGATCCGCACCATTGTTCCTGGCCAATCTGATGATCGCAGTGGAATTCCGCGATGCAGCGTTTAATTGCGTCCGATTCACCGCGGCATTTTATGGTCCCTCTGCCTCCCGGAATACCGGAAGATGCTGCCGAGCTATTCGGCTTCTACAGCTACGAATTTCGCACCTGCCACGATCTTGGCTGGAGCACGGCGCAAGGCCGCTTCAGTGCGGCTCTCCGCGTCACAGGCGTACAACATTCTGCCCCGCCTCTTACCTGCATGGTGCTTCGCAACAAGGCCGGTATTCTGGCCAGCGCGCCTTTTGCAACACCTGTGGTCGATGGCCGTTCCATCCGTCCTCTGCCGCCGGCAACGAAAATTTACGTAATGATTTATGCGCAGGTAACGCAGTGTGACGACGCCGATCGACGAAATGTGTTGCTGAGCCATAAGCCGGCAAGTTTCACGCGCAAGCCGCTGGAAAACCAGAATCTCCGCGACGCGCAAGACGGCAACGCCACTTGGTCGGCAAACGGAGGACATGTGCAAAATCGCTCGCCAGATTCCATCAAATACTCCTGCCGGTGGAGGCGCAGGCTGCTGATTGTGGTCAACCCCTTGGATTGACGGGGTTGTTTTCCCGAGCTCCGGATTCCAGCGTTCCTCAGGTTTCCGCCTTCTAAAGACTTCATTCACCGCTCATTCCTAACTCAAGCACGACAGCAACCAAAAAACAAAACCAGTAGCGACGGCGCAGGACAGGTTAATGGCGCGTAGTCGGCGTCGGAATTTGGACAGAGTGTCGAGGGATGGGCACGTTCCTCACCGGGACTCCCCTTTCATACTCTGGCCGGATGCGGAACCGGCTGGTGTGCCAATCCGATCCCTCTCCCTTTGTCATAAATGGTTTGGAAGCTTGCGTGCTTCAATCAGTGTCTGGAGGCAGAGGGAACTCGGAAGTTCGACCACTCGAGGCCGATAAACTGACCGGCGAACGCGGTGACCACGAACTGGCGGCTGGCCATGACCCTAATCCTTTATCTCCGCGCCAACGACTACAAAGGCTGACATACAGGCCCGTGGAGACACTCGGGCCAGAAAGGCGGGACATGGCGAAGAAGCAATCCACGCTGCATGAATCCCGCATTTCCGCGCCGGCAACGGTGATCGAAATCAATACTGCGACTCGCGCCCATCGCGGCGAAACAGTGGCGGAGAGGCCCCAGGAGCAGTTGGAGTTGCTCTCGATCAATACCATCCGTACGCTGGCCATGGACGCGGTGCAAAAGGCCAACAGCGGTCATCCAGGCACCCCGATGGCTTTGGCGCCGGTGGCGTTCGTCCTGTGGGACCGCTATCTGCGGCACAATCCGGCGAATCCGCAGTGGCCTAACCGCGACCGCTTCATTCTGTCCAATGGCCACGCATCCATGCTGCTGTATTCGTTCTTGTACCTGACGGGTTACGGCCTGACTCTTGAAGAGCTGAAGAACTTCCGGCAGTTTGGCTCGCGTACGCCGGGGCATCCGGAATATGGCCTGACGCCTGGCGTGGAAACCACGACCGGTCCGCTGGGACAAGGCCTGGCGAATTCGGTCGGCATGGCCATCGCGGAGCGTTGGCTGGCCGCGCATTTCAACCGCGATACGCAGAAGTTAATTGATTATCGCGTGTACGCGTTCTGCGGCGACGGTGACCTGATGGAGGGCGTCTCGCAGGAAGCCGCTTCAGTCGCCGGTCATCTGGGGCTGTCGAATCTGATTTGGATCTACGACAACAACCACATCACCATCGAAGGCCACACGGCGCTGGCGTTTTCCGACGATGTTGCGGCGCGATTTCTTTCCTATCACTGGAACGTGCTGCGCGTCGGCGATGCCAATGATCTTGAATTGATTGACGTCGCTATCCGAAACGTCCAGAAGGAGCCGGAGCGCCCGTCACTGATTATCCTGGAAAGCCACATCGCCTGGGGCGCGCCCAACAAACACGACACCTCCGCCGCGCATGGCGAACCGCTGGGGGAAGAAGAGATTCGGCTGGCCAAGGAAGCCTACGGCTGGCCGCCCGACGCGCACTTCCTCGTGCCAACTGAGGTGCTTGATTACATGCGCCGGGCCCAGGAGCGCGGGGAGCGCTGGGAACGGGAATGGAATGACACGCTCACTCGGTTCCGCAAGAACCATTCCGACCTCGCCGACGAATGGGACATGCTCCAAAGGGGCGACCTGCCGAGCGGCTGGGACTCCGAAATTCCGAAGTTCCCCGCAGACTCCAAGGGCAAAGCGACACGAGACAGCGCTTCGGCGGTAGAGAATGCGATCGCGAAGCACGTGCCGTGGCTGATCGGCGGATCGGCGGACCTGGCTCCGTCTACGAAGACGCTTATCGCCGGGGCTGCCGACTTCGAGAGCGACGAGTATGGCGGCCGCAACTTCCACTTCGGTATCCGCGAGCACGCCATGGGCGCCATTCTGAATGGCATGTCCCTGTCGAAGCTGCGCGTGTTCGGCTCGACGTTCCTGATCTTTTCTGACTACATGCGTCCGGCGATCCGGCTGTCCGCGCTACTGGACCAGCCTGTTATCTACGTGTTCACGCACGACTCGATTGGACTGGGCGAGGACGGGCCGACCCACCAGCCGATCGAGCAGTTGATGTCGTTGCGCATGATACCTCGCATGGTGGTGATCCGGCCCGCCGACGCGAACGAGGTGGGGGAAGCATGGCGTGTGGCAATGGAGTCCAAGGAACGGCCCGTTGCTCTTGTGCTCACGCGCCAGCCGGTACCGACATTCACTCGACCCAAGTACGTCAGTGCCGAAGGGCTGCGGCGCGGGGCATACGTTCTTGCAGAGTCAGATGGAAAGGCAGAAGTCATCCTGATGGCCACCGGTTCGGAGGTTCAACTTTGTATGCGGGCGCACGAGCAGCTGACATCTGAAGGCATTCGCAGCCGCGTGGTCAGCATACCTTCATGGGAACTGTTCAAGCAGCAAAGCCAGGACTACCAGGACAGCGTGCTGCCGCCACAAGTGCATGCGCGAGTCGCGATTGAGGCCGGTACCGGTTTGGGCTGGCGCGAATACGTCGGCTCGGAAGGCCGCGTGATCGCCCAATACGACTTCGGCGCATCCGCGCCGATCAAAGAGTTGCTCAAGCACTTTGGGTTCACAGCCGACCGCGTCGCCAGCGAAGCTCGTTCGCTGATCAAGAGGTAAACATGCGTATTGCTGTGGGAGCAGATCACGCCGGCACGCCGCTGAACGAAACGGCCATTGCGGAACTCCGCCGGCTCGGGCACGAGGTTGTAGATCTTGGCACTCATGACTCGTCGAAACCTGACGATTATCCCGACTATGCCGCTGCCGTCGCCGAAGAAGTGACCAGCGCCCGCTGCGAGCGCGGACTCCTGATCTGCGGCAGCGGCGTGGGCGTCTCCGTGGCGGCAAACAAGTTTCCGGAAATTCGCGCCGCTATGTGCCACGACATCTACTCCGCGCACCAGGGAGTGGAGCACGACAACATGAATATCCTCTGCCTGGGCGCACGCGTCGTCGGACCGCAGCTGATGCTCGATCTTGTACGCGCATTCATGGCAGCACGCTTCACCGGCGAAGAGCGCCATCGCCGGCGCTTGGGGAAAATAGCCGAACTGGAACGCCGGTTTTGCGGCGAGGAACGAGCGACGGTGAGTCGCTAAGAGGTGCGCGGCAGCGACGAGATTGAGGCGGAGTGGAGCATCATCAGGCCCATCGAGGAGGCGTGGGCGCAGTTGCCGGTGCCAAATTTTCCGAATTACTCCCCGGGCAGTCAAGGCACTCGCACCGCCGATGAGTTGATCGGGGATGAACTGCGCGGCTGGCATACGATCACGGCGTGGCTCGGTCGCGCAGCATAGAAAGGAGGAACATGAAGAGGAGAGGCGCATATGACTAATGAAAGGAAGCTCATCCGTGCTGACGAAGGCGGCCAGAACAGCAGGGCAAACCCATACCCCGGCAACCTTCGAGTGTACGGCGATGCCGGGCAACTTGCCCGGGCTGCGGCGGAATTGTTCGTCAACACCGCCGCAGACTCGATCGAGGCTCGAGGTCGCTTCTGGGTAGCGCTTTCCGGTGGTACCACGCCCCGTCGCCTGTACAAGCTGCTAGCGACTAGTACCTTCAGCAGTCGCGTTGATTGGGGTCGCATCAGCATTTTCTGGGGAGATGAACGCTACATCCCTGCCGATGATCCCGACAGCAACTACCGCATGACGTCTGAGGCGCTGCTGCAACATGTCCCCATTCCCTTCACGAACGTTTACCGAGTACCGACGGAAATTGACCCGCCGCGAGCCGCTGCCGCTGCGTACGAACACGAAATCCGGCGCTGCGTTAGAGTATTCGATTCTGTGCCGCAGTTTGATCTCATCTATCTCGGACTTGGGACAAACGGTCACACGGCGTCGTTGTTTCCGCGCTCGCCGGCTTTGAAGGAAACGTCACGGCTGGTGCTGGCCGACTTTGTAGCCGAGGTGAACACTTGGCGGATCACCATGAGTACGTCTCTGCTGAACCGCGGGCGCACAGTAGCGTTTCTGATTACAGGCCAGGAGAAAGCGGAAGTGCTGCGCGAGGTGCTGCTTGGCCCACGCGACCCTGCACGCCTGCCTGCACAACTCATCGCCCCTGAAGGCGCGTTGCTCTGGATGGTGGACGAGGCCTCTGCCGCCATGTTGTCCCGTTCGGAAGAAAGGCGGAGCGCATAGATGGAGACGCAAACCTTAAGAAGTACGGCTGCGAGTTACCGTCTTGAAGGCAAGGTTGCTATCATCACCGGCGGGGACCAGGGCATCGGTCGTGCCATCGCACTCCGCTTAGCGGCCGAAGGCGCCGATATCGCTTTCTGTTACCGCCGTAATCGCAGCGGCGCCGAAGAAGTGGCGGCGAGTATCATGGGTGATGACGCGGGAGCGGGCACTGGACGCAAAACGCTGGCCTTGCAGGCCGATGTCAGCGACACCGCCCAGGCACAGAATTTCATCACAAGGGTCTTTGAGCGCTTCGGTACGGCCGACATCCTGGTCAACAACGCGGGTCTGGAGCGCCGCGCCGACTTCTGGGACGTCACCGAGCAGGATTACGACCTGGTTCTCAACGTTAACCTCAAGGGCGTCTTCTTTACCACGCAAACGGTGGTGCGACACTGGCTGGCGGCCAAACAGCGCGGCAAGATAATCAACATAAGCTCGGTGCATGAAGAATTGCCGTTCCCGCATTTCGCTTCTTACTGCGCGAGCAAAGGCGGGCTGAAAATGCTGACGCGTGATCTCGCCATCGAACTGGCGCCGCATGGGATCACGATCAATAACATCGCCCCCGGCGCCATTGAAACGCCGATCAACAAGGCGCTCCTGAACGATCCGGGCAAACTCCAGCCGCTGCTCGAAAACATTCCTCTGAAGCGGCTGGGGACCGCCGAGGATGTCGCCAGGGTGGCCGCATTCCTGGCGTCTACCGATTCGGATTACATGACCGGTACGACGGTCCTCGTCGATGGTGGACTGCTCTGGTCGTACGAGGAGCAGTAGTGCGGGGTTCGGCGCCAGGAAACTGAGGTCTGTATGACAGGTAACATTCGACTAGTTATCGCCGACGTTGACGGCACGCTGGTTACAAAAGAGAAGGTGCTGACAGCGCGGGCAGTTGAAGTGGTCAAGCGCCTTAAGAACGCCGGCATCGCTTTCAGCATCACCAGCGGGAGGCCGCCGCTCGGCATAAAGATGTTGATCGATCCGCTCGGGCTGACTGAACCGATTGCAGCGTTTAACGGCGGAATCTTTGTCCACCCCGACCTGTCAGTTATGACGCAGAGCTTTATACCGGCCGATATGGCGGCAAAGGTCATTGACGCAATCGGACGCCATCGGCTGGACTGCTGGGTTTACACCGATTGTGACTGGCTGGTGCGCAACACCAACGCTCCGCACGTTGCGCGTGAGCAGTGGACCGTGAAGTTTCCGCCCACGGTCGTGCCCGAGTTTAGCTTGCACCTCGACCGCGTGGCGAAAATCGTTGGCATCAGCGACGACTACGCCGCCGTAGCTCGCTGTGAAGCCGACGTGCAGCGCGAGTGCGGCAATCACGTCTCGGCCGCACGTTCGCAACCCTATTACCTTGATGTTACGCATCCCGACGCCAACAAGGGACAAGTGGTCGAGGTGCTCTCGCAGGCACTGTCCATACCGTCCGCGCAGATCGTCACCATGGGCGACATGCCGAATGATGTGTTGATGTTCAAGAAAAGCGGCCTGAGTGTAGCCATGGGCAACGCCAGCCCTGAAGTACAGCGCCAGGCGAGTTGCGTGACCGCTTCGAACGAACACGAAGGGTTCGCGAAAGCGATTGAAACTTTCGTTCTGCGAGAGCCTCGCGAAGTCGCGGAGAAGGCTTCACGAGCGCCATGATCATCGTCGTGATGGGCGTTGCCGGAGCGGGTAAAAGCACCGTAGGCCAAATGCTCGCAGCTGAACTGCCTTCCGAATTTCTCGACGGCGACAGCCTGCATCCGCCGGCTAACATCCAGAAGATGACGTTGGGTATTCCGCTGACCGACGCGGATCGCGCTCCCTGGCTGGCGGCCATTCACGCCCGCATCGTCGAGTCATTCGACCGTGGGCGCAACTTGGTAGTTGCCTGCTCCGCTCTCAAACAGCGTTATCGCGAGACACTCGCTGATGGCGTCTCGATGACCTGGGTCTATCTGAAGGGCAGCGCGGACGTGCTCCGCGCACGCTTACTGGAACGGCAGCATCATTTTTTCCAAGCACAGATGCTGGCCAGCCAGTTCGCGGATCTGGAAGAACCCGCAGATGCCATTGTCATCGACGTCACGATCGCGCCTTCAGTCGCGGTGCGTCAGATCTTGGACGCGTTATTCCCCGCGCGAGTTAAGGCAAGCTAACACGGTTTTATGGCCATCGAAATAACTGTCGGCCCCCCGCAGATCACGATCAATCGCGGCAATGCGTTTGTGCTTTCCGAACCTGACGGCTCTGTCATAGCATACACCGATCAGGGATTCTATTACCGTGACACGCGCTACATCAGCTACTACGAATTCTATGCCGATGGCGAGCACTGGATCCTGCAGAACTCCGGCGCCATCGCCTACTACGCCTCTCGCTTCTATCTCTTTAATCCGCGCATCCGGACGGAGTACGGCGAGATCGAACGCTCCAGGCTTAGCCTCGTATTCACCCGGGCCGTGAGCGACTGCGTCGTTGAGGAATTTGAGATCCGAAATTACGGCATGCAGCGTGCCCGCTTCAACTTCGAAATCGCGCTGCGCACCGATTTCGCCGACATCTTCGAGGTTAAGGCGAAGCAGGTCATCCGCAAGGGCCAGGTAACCACCACCTGGTCGGCTGACGACCGCCAACTCATCAGCAGGTATGAGCATGACGGCTTCATTCGCTCGCTGATCTCGAGTTTCGTCGACAGCAAGTCTGCGCTCGTTTACAACAACGGCCGTATTAGCTTCAGCATTGACCTTCTACCGCGCGCAGCATGGCGCGGCGCTCTCCAACACAAGTTCGTCCGGGACGAAGCAGCTTTGCAAACGCCCCGGCGCAGCGTGCGGCACTGCCGGAGCGACGCCGAAAACGAACTGGACAATTGGAAGAAGATGACGACCTCGCTCACTAGTGCCAACGAAGACATTTACCGTGTTTTCAAACAGTCTGTGGAAGACATGGCGGCACTGCGGCTGCGCGAGTTTGGCGAATCGGCCAACGAATTCCTTCCCGCGGCCGGCGTCCCGTGGTTCGTTACCGTATTCGGCCGCGACAGCTTGATTGTCAGCTTACAGAACATGGTCGTCTACCCTGACTTTTCCCGCGGAGCGCTCAAGGTCCTCGGTACGTTGCAGGCCAGCGAGGTTGACGATTACCGCGATGCCCAGCCCGGCAAGATTCTGCACGAGATCCGGGTTGGCGAACTCGCTGCCCGCGGGATGATTCCCCACACTCCGTACTACGGAACAGCCGATGCGACCGCTCTTTATCTGATCACCCTGCATGAGGCCTGGCGGTGGTTGGGAGATGACGAGCTGTTCCGAGAACACGAACAGACGGCGCGCCGCTGCCTGGAATGGATCGACCGGTACGGCGATATAGATGGAGATGGCTTGCAGGAATTCGAGACATGCTCGCCCCATGGATACGAAAATATGGGGTGGAAAGATGCGGGTGATTCTAACGTCGCTCCCGATGGCAGCCCTTTCGTGGGCCCGAAGGCACTGTGCGAATTGCAGGGCTACACCTATGACGCCTGGCTGCGCATGGCCGACGCATTCGCTTATTTCGGGGATGAGGAACTTGCGAATGGTCTGCGCAAGAGAGCGGCCGCACTCCGCGACAAGATCGAAGAGCTCTTCTGGTGTGAGGACATCGGCTTCTACGCTTACGCCCTGGATGGCGAGAAGCGGCCAGTAAAAACCATCGTTTCCAATCCTGGCCATTTGCTCTGGAGCGGGCTGGTCAGCCCGGAGCACGCCGCCCGCGTAGTTCGGCGTTTGATGGAACCTGACATGTGGAGTGGCTGGGGCATCCGAACCCTTTCCGCGGACAATCCGGCCTATAACCCGTTCTCATATCAAAACGGATCCGTGTGGCCGCATGACAACGGAATCATCGCGATGGGGTTCCGCCGCTACGGGTTTGTGAAAGAGGCTGCCATGATCGCGCGCGACATAAGCGAGGCGGCGAGCTACTTCGTCTTTTATCGACTCCCCGAACTGTATGGCGGCACAGGCCGCAAACCTGGCAGCTTCCCCGTGCAGTATCTCGGCGCCAATGTGCCGCAGGCCTGGGCGGCTGGCAGTGTGTTCCACCTTATCCGCGCGATTCTCGGCCTTGAAGCAAACGCGCGCGCACGCACTCTTTACGTGGATCCGGTGCTTCCGCCTTGGCTGCCCGAACTTACCCTCCATCATCTGCGCGTCGGAAACAGCACAGCCACGATACGGTTCTGGAACGAGGACGGCCGTAGCCGATTCCAGGTTCTCACGTCTGACGGCGAGTTGCACGTGCACCATGGTCCGCCACCGAATGGAATTTGCACCCATTTTACGAGCTCAAAGATTCCCCTCTGAGGCAACTCTCCCTCAGCCAGGAGTGACAGGAGCACCATGAGTCCATCGGCACCAACTACAAGTTCAAGAGGCAGTCCCTCCACGATGGCCTTGCCGCTTCGGAATTCCTCCCGCGGGTCATACCGGCAGTTGTGATTTCAGAGGTTTTTCTGGTGTCCACGATTGACCAGCCGGCACGAATCACAGCGCTAACCTTCGAACCTGTCGCGCAGCTTGTTACGGTGTTTACTACTCATCGTGGCAAATTCGCTTTTGCTCTTCGACGCCGAGAGCCTTAATCCCCGGCGCAGGAACGCCTGCGCCCCAAGGCCGAGTCTGTCATGCAACGACTGGCCCTCTCGATCTATGCCACCAGTCCTTTTCGAAACCTGTCTCGAGTCTCCAAAATACTTCTCCGTGTCTTACACAGAGTTCCGTGAGGTGATCGTCACTCGCATCACTTTTTGACAGTAGCACATCGGAGACCATTGAAATTCGTCGTCAATAGAGGTGCAGATCCCCTTTCCTTTCAGCTTTCTGTCTACCCAATGGGTCGAATTCGGCACCGTCGTTGGCGTAACAGATTGTCACGCTGACGGCGGGCGTCGGATTGCTGACAGATACCCAGTGGTAATTGAGAGAGCTAAAATAAACTTCGCAAATGACTGACAGGGACGTTGCCATGGTTTTCGTCGTCGACGATGATCCTCAGGTGCGCGCATCAATCCAGGGATTGCTGAAGTCCTATGGATTGCGCTCGGAATGCTTCGAAACAGCTGAACAGTTTTTGCAGAGGCAGCTTCCGGATGGCCCCAGTTGCCTGATAGTCGATGTGAGTCTTCCCGGAATCAGCGGTCTCGATTTTCAACAGCAGCTGAAAAAAGCAGGGCTTTCGATCCCGATCGTTTTTATTACTGCGCATGGCGATATTCCGATGACAGTCAAGGCGATGAAGTCAGGAGCGGTGGAATTTCTTACCAAGCCATTTGAAGACCAAGACTTGCTGGGCGCCGTTCAGCAAGCTCTCGCTAGTGACACCGCTCGCCGTGGAGTAGAAGCGGAGGAGGCTGCCTTGCGAGCTAGGTATGAGATGCTGACGCGGCGCGAGCGAGAGGTAATGGGTCTGGTGGTTTCCGGATTCCTTAATAAGCAGATTGCCTCGGAGCTTGGGACCAGCGAAATCACCATTAAGGTTCATCGAGCCCAGGTCATGCATAAAATGCAAGCTGGATCTCTTGCCGAACTAGTGAGGATGGCCGAGAGATTCCACCTCTTCCGTTCAGCTCAATGAGATAAAACGCCATTTCGCCCGACCAATCCTCTCTCCGATGTTTCCTATACCAAAGCATAATTGCGCCTCCTTTCAAGCCGAGCTAGTTTATAAGCAGCGTGCATGATCAGGAGACGCCAAGAGTGGTAGTGATTGTTGATGATGACGAGTTGATCCGGGGTTCACTTGGCGGGTTAATGAAAGAGGCTGGGTTGCCTGCGTTAACGTTCGCATCTGCGGAAGAATTCCTAACCTCCGGCGAAGAGAAGCGGACAGCATGTCTAATCGCTGATATCCGCATGCCTGGGATATCGGGTCTGGAACTCCAGGCCAAGCTCAACGAAGCCCATCAGCGGATTCCTATCATCTTCATTACCGCTCATGGCGACGAAAAGTTGCGATTGCAAGCCCTCCGAGCAGGAGCAGTGGAATTTCTGACTAAACCATTTGACGACGAGGCATTGCTCGACAGCGTGCGTGCTGCACTTGAAACGTGAGTAGGCTTAAGCCGCCGGAAACTGGGGTCACCTTTGGAATCGGTCAGCAACGGTCGATCAAATCGGCAAGGCTCCGTTGAACACAGGTTCGAACAAATCATCGGCAACAGTCCTGCTTTGGAATCAGCATTTGCGGACGTGGAGCAGGTAGCCCCGACTGATTCCACAGTGCTGGTTCTGGGCGAAACCGGCACAGGTAAGGAGTTGATTGCTCGCGCGATTCACAATATCAGCCCACGCTGCGGGCGTCCTTTCGTGAAGCTCAATTGCGCCGCTATTCCATTTGACCTTCTAGAGAGCGAACTGTTCGGCCACGAAAAAGGTGCTTTCACGGGAGCAATCGCACAGAAAATTGGACGTTTCGACATGGCCAATACGGGGACACTCTTTCTGGATGAAATAGGAGACATTCCCCTGGCATTACAGCCTAAGCTCCTGCGTGTCCTGCAGGAGCAGGAATTTGAGCGCCTGGGAAGCGGGCGTACACATCACGTTGACGTGCGTCTAGTTGCTGCCACTCATCGAAACTTGACGGAAATGGTCAGACGGACTGAATTCCGCAGTGATCTTTATTATCGTCTCAATGTTTTTCCTGTCACTCTCCCAGCTCTGAGGGAACGCAGAGAGGACGTTCCCCTGCTGGTCGCCCATTTTGTCGAGGTTTTTGCGCGACGCATGGGCAAATGGATTCGTGATATACCGCAGAGCACGATGGACGCATTAACTGCATATTCCTGGCCCGGGAACGTTCGGGAGTTGCAAAACCTGGTGGAACGTGCCGTGATTCGATCGAACGACGGGTTGCTTCCGAACCCTTTACCCAGATCTGCGAATTATCATCAGAACCCTGCAAGTGCGCCGTCCACACAAGGCGTGTTCATGGATTCTCAGCGCGATGTGATATTGCAAATGTTGGATACCTGCGGTTGGATTATCGGAGGGCCTCGTGGAGCAGCCAGCCGGTTGGGATTAAAACGGACCACTCTAATCGCGAAAATGAAAAAGCTCGGGATTTCTAGACCCGTCTCCCAAGACGACAGACGTCAAGTTACTGAACACCAAGAGAGCGATAAGTTATCGCATCCACCGCTTGAACCGTTCCCGAGTCAATGAGTGGGCCTGTCACGAAAAGCAGTGGCCCCCCAGACTCTCAACTGCCGTCAGGATTGGCTTTGTCGCTCGCATTTACGGATGCGCTTCCTCTGGGTGCTAAACACGTTGCCCGCTGAATCGAATCTTCTCTGTCGCATGGCACAGCTACGCGGCTTGGTGCGCGGTACGTTGGGTAGGTAAGGTGAATTGAAATGTCGTACCTGATTCCGGGTTCGAGTCGGCCCACAAACGCCCCCCGTGCGATACGATAATCGACCGGCTGATTGGCAGCCCCATACCGGTGCCTTGAGGTTTGGAAGTGAAGAATGCATTGAAAATTTGTTCCATCTTTTCTGGTGGAACTCCAACTCCCGTATCCATGACCGAAATCAAGAGCTGACCACTGTCATCTTGCTGTGACTTGATCGTAAGTTTACCTGGCGTGTTCATGCTCTTCATGGCCTCGATACTATTGAGCATAAGATTCATCAAGACCTGCTGTAACTGTACGCGGTCCGCCATGATCGGAGGCAGATCGAGCGAAAAGTCGCTGTGGATCAAAATCGAATGTTTGGACGCTTCAGCCCGTAGCAAGGCAATCATCTCTTGAATGAGTTCGTTTATATCAACTTCTTCGTGTTGCAAACTGTCCTTCTTAAACAGCGACCTGACCCGACCGATGATTTCGGAGGCACGGGCTACGTCTTTGACGACTCTTGAAGCCGCAGCTTGCGCCTCCGGCAAGTCCGGGCGATCCCGAGTTAACCAGCGTGAGCAGGTCCTGGCATCTGTCATCGCGGCTGAAATCGGCTGCTTGATTTCGTGTGTCAACGAGGCCGCGAGCTCCCCCATGGTGCTGACTCGGTTCAGATGTGCGAGATGGCCCAGTTCTTCCCGCATTCTCTCGCGCTCTTGCAGCGCCGCCTGAAGCTCGTCTTCAGCCTTCTGCCGCTTCAATTCAGCAGCGGCGCGGGAAGCGAAGATCTTAAGCAAGTCGATGGCGCGCGAGTCGGCATCCATCGGCTTGTCATCCAGGATTGCTATGTGGCCGATGACGCGGTTGCTGCGATCGAGCATGGGCAGGCCGAGATAGCTTTCTGCTTTCCAATCCGCCAGGAGCTTATCGCGAGGGAACAGGCCCTGCAGTTCCTGCCGATAATGGCAAACTTCGCCATGAAGGACCTTTTCACACGGCATATCGGCGATGTCAAACTCGAAGTTGTGCCCAAATCCATCGCCCTTCCAGAAGGCTAGCGTGCGGGCATGCTTCCGGTCATCACAAGTTGAGACAAAGGCATAGCGGGCGCGAAGCGCTTGGGCCATGTGCTGTACCAGACTCTGGAAGAAATCGCTGCCCGTGGTCGCTGCCGTGCCCACGGCGATAAGCCGGAATGCTTCCTCGGCCTGCCTACTCTCCGTCACGTCCATTGAGACGCCCACGAATTGCACTAATTCGCCCGATGAGTCAAAAACTGGCTGGCCCACGGAACGGACGTACCTGACTGCCGTAACCGGAGACAGAATGCGGAACTCCAAGTCAAAATCCGACTTCTCGTCGATGGCTCGATCGATTGCCGCTTGCCACTTAGCTCGGTCCTCGGGATGAACCCGCTGCAGCCGTTCTTCCCAGGTGGGCATCCCAACCTTTAGGTCAAAACCATAAACGCGATACCATTCTTCTGACAGATACACCGCCTTCATTCCAGGGACCTGCCAAACCCAACTTCCCACATGCGCGAGTCTCTGCGCTTGTGACAAATAAGCCTCGCTGCGCCGCAGAGCCTCCTCGGCCCTTTTCTTTTCGCTGATATCACGGACAGAACCGGTAAATACTCTATGCCCGTTCCTGATCTGCTCTCCGAAGGAAATCTCCAAAGGGAACTCTTCGCCATTCTTCCGCAAGCCGATCAGTTCAGTTCCTTGCCAGTTGATATGCCGCTGGCCAGTCGCCAAGTAACGCTTGAACCCAGCCTCGTGCAGCTTTCGCACGAATTCCGGCATGAGTGTGGTCAGGGGTCTCCCCATCAACTCGGTGGAATCATAACCAAAGATCCTCTTGGTGGCGGGATTAGTGAACAGGATTAAACCTCTCTCGTCCGCGGTTATCACGGCATCACTTGCTGTTTCGACGACTATGCGATAGCGCTCCTCGCTGCGTTTCTGCTCGCTCAAGTCGAGCACAAAAGCGACACCTTCGTTGCCGCCTGCTTCAAACGAAGCACCTCCGACGAGTACGGGCACACGGCTGCCATCTTTCCGAAAAAACTCCTTCTCATATGTTTGCACACTGCCTGTCTCTTTTAGCTCTGCTGTGGCACGAGCGGCGCGTTCTTGCCATTCTGCCGGTGTAAGGTCGGCCCAGCGCATGCGACCGGAGAGAAGATCATCGCGATTGTATTCCACAATACGGAGAAAGGCGTCATTGGCCTCCAGGATCTTGCCCTCGAGATTCCAAGTAAAGATTCCAATGATGTTAGCGTCGACTAGCCGCCGAATCCTTGCCTCGCGTTCTCCGAGATCCGCGTAACGACGCGTGTTTTCAAGGGATATTGCGGCTTGGGAGGCAAGCAGTTTCAGAACGGCGATCCGAGTCGAAGTGAAGACGTAGGGAGCGAGGTTGTTTTCAAGGTAAAGCACGCCAATGAGTTTTGCATGATGGATCAAGGGCAGACACAGAATGGAGAGCGCGTGACGTTGAGCGATGTATGTATCCCCAGAAAAGGTACTATGCGATTCGGCATCGTCGAGGATCACACACTCCTGAGTGCGCACGACATAGTGGACGATCGATTCAGGCCACGCGCCCACGGCCGCTTCTTCCTGGCGCACGATGACCATGTCCCCAGTGATCGTCGCTTCCGCTTCTATCCGCTGCTGATCACTTCGGAGAAGAATTAAAAGACCTCGCTCAGCACCCGCGTGCTCAATCGCTGTCCGCATGAGCGTGTCGATCAGCTTCTCCAGAACCATCTCGCCCGACACGGCCTGTGAAACTTTGATTACCGTTGCGAGATCCAGCTGTTCGACCGACGTGCCGTCGCGTCTTCCAGGGCCAAGATCAGGTATTTGAACAGGGCCAAGATCAGGTATTTGAACACCCTTCAGCTTCATAAAATCAAATTAGTTCTGGGACGGGAAAAAATCTATTGAGCATTCGTATTTCGAACTGCCCAAAAGGACGACGCGCGTAAGCTTTGGGATACGAGGGCGGGTTGGGCCGTAGGATCATGCTTACCAATTCGGCAAGCGACCGTTTCCCCCTGGTCTCCATTGCGCGGCTGCGCTAAGCTTTATGCCGCCTTCTGCTGGTGCGAGTTGCAGCAGCAATTTGATTGATCAGAATTCACCGCTAGTTTCGGCGGTAGGGCTACAGGGGAGGTGCGAGTTCATTCTCGGCCAGGTCGTTTTAGCAGTGCTTTCGCCATCCAGCAAAGTCGCGCGAATGGTTTCGAGCAAGAGTTCGTCGTTAAACGGCTTGCTTAGGAATGCGACGGCGCCGGCCTGCATTGCCTGCTGACGCGATTCTTTGTTGTCGTAAGCGGTGATGAAAATAATAGGAATCTTATAGCCTGACGAGGCAAGATGGCGTTGGAGTTGTAGGCCATTCATGCCCGGCATTTGCAGATCAACGATGAGGCATGATGTCTCGTGAAGTTGGCGGGACTTCAGGAGACTTTCGGCAGAATCGAAAACTGCTGCTTGAAAGCCAAAAGACTGAATGAGCAGTGTCATAGTTCTGCGGATGGACTCATCGTCGTCAACTAGGGATATCAGAGTCGCTTTTGCTCTCAACTGTTCCGGTAAAGCTGAACGAAAGGTTTGAAGTAAAAGTTCGTCAGTAAACGGCTTTGCCAAGAATGCGACGGCTCCGGCTTGCATCGCTCGTCGACGGGATTCTCTATCGTCGTAAGCGGTGATAAAAATGATCGGGATCTTATACCCTGCGGCCGCGAGATGGCTTTGGAGCTGCAGCCCATTCATGCCCGGCATTCGCACATCAATGATGAGACACAATGTCTCGCCCAGCTGACCAGACTTCAGGAGACTTTCGGCAGATTCGAAGCCTGCTGCTTGGAAGCCAAAAGACTCGATCAGCAGTGTTGTGCTTTTGCGGGTAGACTCGTCATCGTCAACCACCGAGATAAATGTTTGAGCACTCTTCAACTGCATGGTGTCAGGTTAGTCTTGGCCCAAACACGAATCTATTGAGCATTGGTGTTTCGCACTTCTCACAAAGAGGGATGCACGTAAGCTTTGGTTTACGAGGCTTTTTTCGAGAGTGGTCGGACCTTTTGAATCATTCTTATCAAGTCAGCAAGGGATTCGGCTTGCATCTTCTCCATCGCCCGGCTGCGCTGAACCTTTACCGTGCTTTCCGCAGTTCCGAGTTCGGCAGCGATTTGTTTGTTGAGCATTCCAGCAACAACCATGGTAACTACTTCCTGCTCGCGAGAAGTCAGAGAGTCAAAACGCCGCCGAAGATCCGCCATTTCGTTCTCCTGTTCCCGCCTCGCGCGATCCCGATCAAGTGCGACGCTAACAGCATCGAGAAGATCCTGGTCCCGAAACGGCTTGGTAAGGAATTCGACCGCTCCCGCCTTCATTGCACGAACACTCATGGGAATGTCGCCGTGGCCGGTAAGAAAAACTATGGGGATACAAATATTTTGCGCCGCAAGCTCGCGTTGAAAATCGAGACCGCTCAATCCCGGTAGCCTGACGTCCAGCACAAGGCAACTGGGAACATCAGGGCATTTTTTGCGCAGAAAACCGTCGGCTGAATCAGAGGTTTCAACCTGCAAACCGACCGTACTCAAGAGGAACTTGAGCGAGGAACGCACGGATGGATCGTCGTCTACAACAAAGACTAAGGGAGCCGCGGTCATGAATGACTTTCACTAGATGCTGGGAGTGTAAAGGAAAACACAGCACCTTGAGGCGAGTTGGCCGTGGCCCACAGTCGCCCGCCATGACTTTCAATGAGTGAGCGGCTAATGGGCAACCCCATACCCATGCCATTTCCCTTGGTTGTGAAGAACGGCGTGAATAAACGATCGACTTCTGCGCCGAAGCCTGTGCCCGAGTCACGTACCGCAACCAAGACGTTGCCAGATTCGTCAGTCCGAGACTCCAGAGAGAGTGTGTGAGATTGAGCCCGGGTCATGGCCTCTACGCCGTTCATGACCAGATTCAGCAGGACTTGCTGCAACTGAACACGGTCGGCCCGTACGTGCGGTAATGTCTCGGTCAAATGGCAGTCCACTAACACCTGATTGTTCTGAAGCTCATGGCCAGCTAGAGCCAGCACCTCCTGGATGACGTTGTTTATATCCAGCTCATACATTTCTGTGGGTGCCTTCTTCATGAAGGCGCGAATCCGACTGATAACAGCACTCGCACGAGTCGCGTCAGCAACGATTTCTTCAAGAGCCCGCCGTAGAATCTCAGGATCTAGGTTATTATCGGCGAGCAGTCTGAGGCATGCGCTAGCGTTATTCGTTACCGCCGTCAGAGGCTGGTTAACTTCATGGGCTATGGAAGCTGTCAATTCGCCCATAGTTGTCAGCCTGGAGACCTGAGCAAGCTCCACTTGAGTGGTGTACAGGGATTGTTGGGCCTGTTGAAGGTCTTGTTGCACTCGCTTTTGCTCCATTAAATCGAGAACGAAAGCGACACCATCGTTTCCGCCGCTTTCAAAGAGTGCGCCGCCGAGCAGCACGGGAACTCTGGTGCCATCTTTCCGGAGGTACTCTTTCTCGAAGGGTCTGAAGATACTGGATACCTTTAGTTCAGCCATTGCCTGTTCGTCCCGGTTGCGCCATTCGGCTGGGGTGAGGTCCTTCCATCGCACTCGACCGGAGGCGATATCGTCCTGGTCGTACTGCACCATGTGGAGAAATGCTTCGTTGGCACCGTTGATTGCACCTTCGAGATTCCACATAACGATGCCCACAACGTTGGCCTCGACTAGGCGGCGGATCCTAGCTTCCAACCCACTCGCCAGTTGACGAACTTCGGCTTCCGCCTTTTCGCGCTCGGCCACCTCGATTTTGAGCTCTTCTATATGCATCCATGCTTGATAAGCTGAGGAAGCAAATTTCCCCAGAGATGCCATGACTCGCTCATCTTCTGCGTCGAACTTGCGCCGGTTGCTGTGCATGATTCCCCATATAGTTCCCACCGCCTTGCCGTCAACGTAAAACGGAACCAGCAAGCATTCTTCGGCAGCCGGACTGACTGGCGTCAAATATGGGTAACGCCGCTCGAAATGGGTGAACAACAAGGTACGATTTTGATCGAGCACGTCTCCGCAAGGGCCGAAATTACGCGGAGTCCCACCTCCAACGTGAGGACCCCACATTCCGCAAATGGCTGGCCAATAGAACCTTTGGCCGTCAACATGCGGCGTTTTGCCGTCCTTCGTCAGCAGGCTCAGGCCAGCGGAATCACACTGGGTAATGTCCTGGATCGTCTCAGCTAGGGTGTGAAAGATGGTACTCGGCGAGTCAGCCAAGGCGCTGACCAGTTTCACGAGCGCCCGGTTTTCCTTTTCACAGTCGGGCGGACGCGACGGGCGGCTCTGCAGATCCTCCGTACAGAGGATCGATTCCAACGAAGCTCCGCCCTCTGGAATTGAAGCCTTAAGTGAAACATCATTCTGTAATGTGGTTGGCTCGCTCATTTCCACCTCGCGGAAGGGATCCCATTTGTGCGCCTTCGCACATCTCTCTGGACTCCAATGTCCAGCGCCGCAGGCAGGCAGTAACAATAATAGGAATGCGCGAATCGTGCGGCCCTCAACCTGCAGAGCGAAGTCATGTTATCGCCTACCGGGGGAGGAATTCTATTGGACGAAAGGTGTACTCCGGATGATGCTTTCGTTTACGACGCCCTTTCGAAACGGTCTTTCAGCTGCTCCATCATTCTGACGAGCTCGGGAAGAGATCGGGCTTGCATCTTCTCCATCGCTCGACTCCTGTGAACCTTGACGGTGTTTTCTGATGTCCCGAGTTGACGGGAAATCTGCTTGTTGGGCATACCAGAAACAACCATGGAGGTCACTTCCCGCTCCCGGGGGGTCAATGACTCGAAGCGTTGTCGAAGCTCCGCCACTTGTTGCTGCTGTTCATTCCCAATGCGATGTCGCTCGAGTGTGATGCGGATGGCCTCGAGCAGATCCTGGTCGCTGAATGGCTTGGTGAGGAACTCAACCGCAGCGGTTCGTATCTCCTCCGCCCGCTTCCTTTCACTGATATCCCTGATAAAACCCGTAAATGTCCGTCGGCCATTTTGGGTCAGTTCTCCCAATGAGATTTCCACCGGAAACTCTTTTCCATTCTTGTGCAGCCCTATAAGCTGGGTACCTTGCCAGTTCATATGCCGCACGCCGGTATCCAAGTAGCGTCTGAATCCAGTCTCATGCACCTTGTGTATGAATTCTGGCATTAGTGTAGTCAAGGGCTTCCCAATCAGCTCGGTTGAGTCATAACCAAAGATTTTCGAAGTGGCGGAATTGGCGAAGAGGATGGCACCGGTTTCGTCTGCGCTGAGTACGGCGTCGTTTGCCGTCTCGACCACGACGCGATAGCGCTCTTCACTGAATCGACGTGCGGATTCTTCTTTCTTACGTTCGGTGATATCGGTAACAATGCCGCCGATGGCGTAAATCTCTCCCTCCGCGCTGAACAGCGGGAACTTGTGGACAATGCTCGTATGTTGTCCGTCTTCCTCGAGAGCCGTCTCCTCAAACTCCATGGGAACGCCTGCTTGGAGCACCTGCCAGTCATTGGCTTGAAAAGCAGCGGCCTGTTCCGCTGAGAACAGTTCGTCGTCCCGTTTCCCTATGACTTGTTCGTCGGCGACGCAGAGAACTCTTTTGAACCCGCTGTTGACATAAAGATACCGGCCCTCGCGATCTTTTATGAAAACCAGATTCGGACTGTTCTCAAAGAACGCCTGTAGGCGAGCTTCACTTTCCCGAAAATTGTGCTGCTGTAATCTTAATTCCTCATCGACGCGCTTGCGCTCGGTGATGTCTTCGACAACACCGAACCAAAATGGCGCTACACCTTGCATTGCTGGGACGAGAGCAACGTGTTGACGCGCCCAAAGCAAGGTGCCGTCTTTGCGACGATAGCGCTTCTCGATCTCGAAGTGTTGTCGTTTGCCCTCCGTAAGTTCTCTGGCCAACAGCACGTTAGCCTCACGGTCCCCTTCGTATGTAACTTCATCGAAGCTCAGTCGGTAGAGTTCTCGCTCTGTATATCCCAACATATTCCGGAAAGCGCTGTTCGCAGCGAAGTAGCGCCCGTTGAAATCGGCCATAACGATCCCGATAGCTGCGTTCTCGAACGCGGTTCGCCATCGTTTGTCGGCTCGCCGTCGTGCTCGCTTCTCAGCAACCACTTGCGGGTACGTGTCAGAGCCCGCCAACGGAGCCTTGGCAGGTCCGCTTGGAAACAACCTGAGGCAAAGCAAACCGGGTTGTTTTTGATTGCGAGATATTAGCCCTCCAACCGCTTTGCACATATGCTCTTGTCCGCGAAGAGGAAGGAGTCTCAGCTCGCCTAGAGTTCCTTTGGAATTTCGCGAGCATCGGCGCAGGTATCGAGTGAGCTTTTTGGGATCATCGGAAACTAACGCACGGAGGGGCTTACCGACTATTTTCGTGGATGACAGCCGCCACAATCTCAATGCAGCCAGGTTAGCAGCAATGACCGTTCCCGCAGGATCAATCAGCAGGGCTGGCTCGCGCAACCGGTTAATGTTGCTAGAAAGCTCAGGGGGAACCATCCGCGCGACCTTCTCCATGTGGTCAACGAACCACGGTCGTTTTCAGTTCATGTCGTTCATGAAGATGAATCCTGGCACAAGTATTCTTTCAGCTTAACCGGGAGAACCCCTGAGTCGCAAGGGTGTGTGCCTGCATCGACAGTCGCTTGCGACATTGGATCTGCCTTTTACCAAGGTGAAGGATGCCGAACTGATAGCCGGCGTTTTGGATGGTTTCGGATGCTCTTATGATGTATTTGTCAGGACCGTGACAACCGTCAGCCTGTGTTTGGACATACCACGGGGAGACTATTTGACCTGTTCAGAGGTGAGAACAAGAATGTCGGGAGGTTCCTTCAAGCGGCCTGCTTGGCACCGGGCGCTTCGACGTGGCCTCCGAACTGATAACGCATGGCCGACAACAATTTGTCCTGATAATCCGCCTCTCCGCGTGAACTGAAGCGCTCATAGAGCGCGGTAGAAAGAACTGGCACTGGCACGCCTTCGTCGATGGCGGCATGGATAGTCCAGCGTCCTTCTCCGGAATCCGACACGCGACCGGTGAATTTCGAAAGTGTCTCGTCTTCAATTAGCGCCGCAGCAGTCAAGTCGAGCAGCCAGGAAGCAATGACACTCCCGCGGCGCCAAACTTCGGCTATGTCGGTCAGGTTCAGTTCGTACTGGTAAAGCTCGGGATCGCGCAGCGGGGCAGTTTCAGCGTTAATCGCGGTCTTTTCTTTGCCAATGCTGGCGCGGCGCAAAACTCCAAAGCCTTCAGCATAGGCGGCCATCAAACCGTATTCGATGCCGTTGTGGACCATCTTCACAAAATGGCCAGCGCCGCTCGGACCGCAATGCAAGTAGCCCAGATCCGCAGTGCCGCCGAGTTTTTCCCGTCCCGGTGTACCCGGTATGTTGCCCTCGCCAGGCGCGAGACTGCGAAAGATGGGATCGAGGCCATTTACCACTCCGGAGTCGCCGCCGATCATCATGCAGTAGCCTCGATCGATACCCCACACTCCACCACTGGTGCCAACATCCACGTAGTGGATCCCCTTCAAAGCGAGTTCTTTGGCCCTCCTGATGTCGTCGACGTAATGTGAGTTGCCGCCGTCGATGAGGATGTCTCCAGGGTCGAGAAAGCCCATTAGCTCGGCAATCGTGCGGTCAACGACCGCTGCCGGAATCATCAACCAGAGCGCCCGGGGCGTCTTCAGCTTGTTCACTACATCGCCAAGATCTGCGGCTGCAATCGCGTTTTCCCGAGCAAGTTCCTCGACGGGCTTTCGCGATCGATTAAACACCACGCATTCGTGCCCCGCCCTCAGTAATCTGCGCGCCATGTTCGAGCCCATTCTTCCAAGTCCGATCATTGCAATTTGCATAAGTGATTTCTCCCATAGGAACGGCCGGTCGGCTTAGGCCGCTTCGTTCGCGCCGGTGGGCTGCCTCTGTTCATGAGACAGGTTCACGCGGTCTTCGCCCTGGCTTGGATACGAGAGATACTGGGCTCTCGATTCATGTGAAAACTGCACGATGTCCTTCGAGAACACGAGATCCAGAGTCCAGTCCATGGCGACCCGCAGTTTCTTTTCAAACCGTGGCAATTTGCTCAGGTAGATCGTCCGCCAAATCCACCAGGCAAGGAATCCCGAAAACCTGAGCCCGAGAATATTGGCAACACCAGCTCGCTTTCCGATGGTGGCGAGCTGTCCGATGGTCGAAAAGACAAAGGGCTTCTTCGGCTTTCCGCGAATTGATGCGGTAATGTTTTGGGCAAGCCTCTTCGCCTGCCGAAGAGCATGCTGAGCCGTGGGTGGACTGAATCTGCCCGTCGATCGATCAGGGACCGCCGCGCAATCGCCCACTGCCCAGACCCCAGGCCACCCAACAACCTCCAAGAACTGGTCAACTACAATTTTGCCGCGCTCCTTCTTGCACGATAGCTTTTGGACAAGAGGGTTCGCGGAAGTTCCTGCGGTCCAGACAACCGTATTACTCTCAATGGTCGTCCCATCACTTAACGTCACCCCATACATCGAAACCGTACTCACTTTCGTGTTTACATGGATTTCGACGCCTCGTTCCGCCAATTTCTTTTGGGCATAGGCGCCGAGCTTTTCGCCTAATTCGGGAAGGATCACAGTTCCTGCATGCACAAGTACAACGCGGAGCATACCCTCGGCCAGGTGTGAATAGGACGGCAGCACATCACGCACGAAGTCATTAAGTGCCCCGACGGTTTCTACTCCGGAGAATCCGCCTCCCGCGACCACGAAACACAAGAGCGAACTCTTCTTCGTCACGCATTCGTTGTCGGCTTCTTCCAATTGCGCGATCAAATGGTTGCGGAGTCTGATCGCATCCTCGAGCGACTTCATCGTCAGGTTGCGTTCGTCAAGCCCCGGCAACTCGTATAGGTTTGTGATCGAGCCCAAGCCGATTACGAGATGATCGTAGGTAAGGGGGTGACGGTGGTTCTCAAGTCCGTGAGAGACAACCACTTGCCTGTGAGAAAGATCAATAGACTCGACCTCCCCTTCGAAGAAGCGTATTCGCTTGAGCATCTTGCGAAGTGGGTTGACAATGGCAGTGATATCAAGATCGCTGGCTGCGACTTCGTGCAGCATGGGCGTAAACAGGAAGAAGTTCTCGCGGTTGACGAGCGTGATTTCCACCTCGTGAGCCCGAGCCAGAGTCTTTTCAAGCTCCATCGCCGCGTACAGGCCGGCGAAACCGCCGCCCAGGATCACAATTCTTTTTGGGGGGCTGGTGCTCATCGGTTGTGTGCTCCTGACGCTCTAAACAATATTTTCTGTCAAGCGGGATCAGCACGACACTTGCCAAAAGACGAGCGAATGCCGGACTCGCCGAGAGTGCACCCTCATCGCTCCCCGGTGTACCGACGAGATGAGTGACGGTTTCTCTCCGTTCAATTCGTAGTGTCAACATAGCAACACCGCGATGTCCGCTCGACACTCCCCGGCCCCGATACTTGCTTACCCCACCGACGGAGATGAATTCAAAGAGCGTTCGCGAGGTATGCCCGTCTGCGGTGTTGGTCCGTCGAGTGCGAAGATCTGACAACATGAAGTCAACACAACAACTTCATGATTTGGGCCAGAGCTTTTGGCTCGACAACATCACCCGAGATCTCCTGACCAGTGGGACGCTTAAACGATACATCGATGAGTTCTCGGAACAGTATCCCGCCGCAGCCGAAGCGTACCTGCGGGGGTTGAACGGCGGATCGATGCCCGCCTGAATCCGAATGTTCCCTCGGTGGCGTCGGTTTTCATCAGCCCGTTGGGACGTAGCCGTTGTGGGCAAGATCCCTGATGCGCTTCGTGACCTCGTTCGGGGCAACCAGATGTCGAGAATTTCTTGTCTTACGCTAGATGCTCGTCGTTGTCCAGGTATTCGCCTGGTACATCGTCCTCAGGAATCTCGTGAGTGATTACTTCTGACACACCCCTATCTCTCGCATTTTCGACACCGTATATGGCATCCGCTTCGAACGCATTGCCTTCTTCTGCCAACTCCTCCACACTTTCGGAGTCTGCAATCGGGGTGTCCGAAATCTGTTGAGTAGCTCCCCCTTGTCCAGCGGAGTGAGGCCCCGTTTCCATGCGTTTCTTTCGATCTCGCTTCGTCATGTTTCTTCTCCCCTGCCGCGCGACCTTCAATCTGTGATCCGCTCACGGCGCGACAAGCCAGACTGCACGATGGAGGCCGTTTCTCGTCGGCCGAAATGGATATGACTGGCAGTCTGCGGAGCAGGCGGACCATTCTCGATTCCTCAACAAGAAGTAGGGCAAGCCCTGTAACTCACCTGGGCTGAGCGGCCCCGGGTTTAGTCTGTTGAGTCGAGACCATTCCAGAGTGGCGCGGCCGAGTTCCTGAGTAGGGAGGATGACGTGTCCGTCAATATAACGTCACGACTGACTTTGCATTGACTGCAGCAGACTTCCTCGGGCCTCAACAATCTGCGCATGTGAGCCGCTCAACTACTCTGCCCTCTTGCTGGCGCTGGGTTCAGCTCAAAATTCGTGTATGGCCATATTCGTGCACTTGCTCAGTGATCGAAGCAACCGGCCTGGAGGGACTCACTGGGATCGAAGCTGAACATGCCGGTACGAATCGTTCAGTCAGGAGGAAGAATATATGACTCGTCGCATACCACAGATAATCCTTGCGCTTGCGATCTTAACCCCCTACCCCTCTCTGGATTCGCAAAGCACGAAGGCGTTCAACGGCTTTGCGCAGGTTGACAAATCAGGGAACATCAGCAAGCCAGCTGATTATCGCGATCATTACGAAATACTTGGAACATGGGTAGTGCTCGATCCAAAGGGGAACCAAATGCACTTCACCTACGCCTCACCCGGTGCAGCTGAATATTATCGCAAGAATGGAAAGTTTGCCGATGGCACCGTATTGGTGAAAGAAATAGATGCAACTGATCACGCTCAAATGACGACAGGTGACGCACATTGGGCTACGAAGAACATACAGTGGTTCGTCATGATCAAAGATCAAAAAAATCGCTTTCCCAATAACCCTTTGTGGGGCGACGGGTGGGGCTGGGCGCTTTTCAAAGCCGACGCACCCGACAAGCAGGTGGCGACCAACTACAAAAATGATTGCATATCGTGTCACGTCCCAGCCAAGTCAAGCGACTGGATCTATGTTCAAGGTTATCCGGTTCTCAAGTCGTCAAAGTAAAACAGCAACACCACGATTGGCACCACTTGATGTTGTTCGAGCATGACTCCCAAGGAGGGCAAAGCAATGCGTAAGTATTTAGGAACAGCGTTGGTTGTGGCTGCCCTGATCGGCGCGAGTGCTATCGCGTTCCATAACGGACCGTTCGCTCAGCAGGCGAAGCAGCCCGGGGGCGCCCAATATACGCCTGACGGCAAGATGAAGATCCCGACAGGGTACCGTGAGTGGGTACTACTTGGCGCTCCGCTGACGCCGAATGCGCTGAATGGCGGAAAAGCGACCTTCCCCGAATTTCATAACGTTTATGTAGAACGGAGCAACTTCGAGGCTTATCAGAAGACGGGTGATGTTTCCAGAAGGCACGGTCATCGTAAAGGAACTGGTGCTGCTTCAGAAGCCGACTTTCCCTGACGGCTCTCAACAAGAGCCCTCCGGCCGAGGATATCAGCAGGGCAACTTCAACTGCATGGACGTCTCGGTGAAAGATACCAAGAAATATGCCGAGTCGAACGGCTGGGGCTATTACACCTTCGGGCATCATCCAGAGCCGTGTGAGGCGACAGCTGCGAAGTCGTCGGTCGCCGAATGTGCTGGGTGCCATCTGGCCAATGTTGCCAAGACCGATATGACGTACGTTCAGTTCTATCCGGTCCTGCGCGGAAAGGGTACGGGGGCCAAGGCCAAGTAAGAAGGACATGCGATCACGAACCGCGTGGACGATCCTTGCGTTTGTTTTTGTTGTGGTGGCTGCTTGTGATAGCGCTGATGCGTTTCAATTTGACCGCGCTCCAGGAACCGGGCCGTTTTGAAACGCTCCTTAGCAATCGGGCCCGGCACTCCCTGATCCACCGTGCAAGTCGGCAGGGAATACCACCACGTCCCCCAGACACAAAAGCCAGTAGTGATAGCGGAAGTACGCTTTACACTTCCACCTGTGGCTTTTGTCATGGTTCCGATGGCCGTGCCCAGACACCCATAGGCCAATGGATGTACCCACGCGCATCCGATCTCACGAGTAAGCAAGTGCAGAGCTACTCCGACCAGGAGCTGTTTTGGATCATCCAGAATGGAATCCGCTTCACCGGAATGCCGGCTTTTGGTGGCGTCGAGACCCCGGAGCGCGTTTGGGATCTCGTGGACTATGTGCGGACTCTGCCGGGTGAATCGAAAAAAGGTGATGCAACGAAGTAGTGAAAACGTGGCATGAACTTCGAGGCCGTGCTTCGCCGTAGACTTTTTGAGCGCCTCGAGCGTTTTTAACGGACTAGCTCGGATCTCCTGTCCACATTTGCGTCACGTGTTTGTCTTGCTGTCGTTATAACGTCACGGACGCGTTGCCGCGTGCCGATACGAAAGCATAGCCGGCTACATCGAGCCAAGGCGACCTGGCGATATTCGGACCTGTGGCAATCGCATTGCAACAATACACCGGCGTAAAGTACGGAGCTTCTTTGATCCATGGCGGTGAGCATATCCCGCGTCACCAGATCAGCCACCTTAACTACCAACCCGGAAATTGGAGGATCTGCATGCCTGAGAAACAAATTGAGGAAGTCGATATTTTGAACTTTGCTCTTAACCTCGAATATCTTGAGGCCGAGTTTTACACGTACGCGACCACCGGCAAGTCCATTACAAGCTTCGGTATTGTGACTAAGGGCCGTGCGGATGGCGCCAATCCAGCAAACGGCGGCACCACGAAGGCAGGCGCGAAGGTCGCCTTTTCCAAGGACGAGTCCATCCTTCACGATATTGCGACACAGATTGGTGCCGATGAACGCGCCCACGTAGTGCTGCTGCGCGGCGCACTCGGCTCGTCTGCGGTAGCGATGCCCAACATTGACCTGAGTGCGCTTGGTTTCGGCTTCGAAAACCAGAACGATTTCCTCCGAGCAGCACGCATTCTCGAGGACATCGGTGTGACCGCATACGCGGGTGCTGCCGGTTTGCTCAAGACTCCCGACATCATTACGGCAGCGGCAGGCCTTCTCGGGGCTGAGGCCGAACACGCCGCCGCGATACGGACACACATTGCCCGGCTGAAGATAGCGACGACAGCTGTGGACGGCGTAGACCTGGTTCCTCCACCAAGCGGCGAAGCAAGGCAGGTCCTCTCCGTCAAAGTAAGCGATGGGCTGATCGCAACGAGGACAGCTGGCGAGGTACTCTATCTTGCGTTTGGAGGGAAAGCAGGGGTCAAACAAGGAGGCTTCTTCCCGACCGGTCTCAACGGCACCATTGCCTTAAGCTCCGAAGTGGCAGCACCCGCAAAGATCGCTGCATAACAGCTTGCTTAAACATTTGGGCTTGATCGGCGCTTGAAATCTTGAACAACGCCTGCAGAGCGCAGGCTGGCGTCGACAGAACTTCTCAAGCACGGTTGGCCGGCATTCTCTTCACCCCAGGATCCGGCCAGCCGCGCACAACTCGCATCGGTAGTCACGGACCGAGGTTGGTCGAAAGTCGGAGGAGAACTCATGCCGCAAGTTTCCTTCTCAGCGGATATCAAGCCGTTGTTTCGCGCCATTGACATTTCGCACATGAAACGATTCGGCGTAGAACTCGACAGTTACAGCTACATGTCGAATCCGGACAACGCAAACAAAGTGCTCGCGACTCTCTCCCCGCACGATGGCGAGCCCCCCAGCATGCCTCCCGGTGGGCCCTATTGGACATCGGACCAGCTCGCATTGTTCGCGCAATGGCAGAGCGGCGGATACCAGCCGTGACCTTCTTTCGCGATCGAGAGCAGCACCCATTTGAGTGGAGCGGGAAAGAGTCAAAGCTTGAACAGTGGCCGACAATCCCAATACGCATGATTATCGGCTACGGGTTTAGGCGCATGGTTACTCCAAGCTCGTTACAGGACCAGAGCATTTTGCCGAAATACACCACGCCCTTGGATGTAACCATGCCGGAGTTGATGGGGTTGGGTAACCATTGTCGTTGAACTCCTCGGTGGCTTGGCGCTTTTGATGGGCGCTTTTGTGCCCTGGGTCAGCATTCCATTGGCAGCAATTTTACTTGTGTCTGTATTTACGGTGCTGCTGCCCTACGGTTTCTTATCGATCAAGCTCCAGGCAGCCACCTCAAACGGGGTTCAATTGGGCACGCCGAGGTACGAGGTTGATCTGGTGTAGCTTACCTGCCCACCAGGCTGCTGAAAAATCCATTGTTTTGCGAGACTCTGTTCCACATCAGATGGAATGAGAGCGTGGCGAGTGCCAGGTTTTGATTCGGCTGGCTTCGTAGAACATGTTTTCATCGCCAGCAGAGGACGTGACGGAGAAATCGACGCGGTTGTCGAAATTGACATCGAGCCGCTACACCCGCAAGCGCGTTGGTGTCGATCCGCGGGAAGCAAGCCCTCGTCAGGAGTCACGTGTTCCTCAGGCTGCTCTGTCGCCAAGACAATCGTGCCAGCGCCATCTGCTGACCAAATGCCGCCTCTGTGTGCGTGCGAACCGTTTTTGGGCGACCCTAAATGCGATGTATCGGCCCACGCCCGTCATCTTGTCAGCCAACAATCTACTGATAGCGCACCACTGCCCTTCAGGACGATGACCAACAGAAGTGACAGGAGCAACACAAAATATTCAACTCCTTCTCCTTTTTTTGATCCAAACCAGTTCAATGTCCACCCATCCGGCAGGTGAACCATGAGCGCGCCGGTGAAGATGATGAACAGCCCACCGGCCGCGATTCTTCCCAAAAAGCCAGATATAAGAGCAATGCTTCCGAACGACTGCCCGATGATAACGAGCCAGGCTATAAATTTGGGAACCTTCTTCGCTTTGAACTGTTCAAGAGAGCCCTTGATTCCTGAGGGGCCAAATACTGGGGCGCTAAACCACCCGAAGAGCTTCTGCATGCCATAGGGAAAGACAATGAGCCCCGCGATGATTCTCAGGAAAGTGTAGACATAATCCGAATCGGTCTGAAGAAGAGCTTTGATCATGGTGGCCGGGAGACTTCCCCACTGGTTCAGGAAGGTCAGTGAAGAGTGCCTTTCCCCTGGTGCTTTGGCGGACCTTCGATACGGAGCACTGACCGGCACTCCAGTTCACAAAAAGAGAATACTGCTTTCAGTGTGGTCGAGAGCTTGCGACCGAGGCCCAATACTACGCCGCTTGAGATGGCCCGAGCCTATAGCTCTTGTTTATTGTTCGGTCGAGAAACTCATGCATCAACGACCCAATCCGATCCACTTCTTCTTCCAACGCGAAATGGCCCGTGTCGAGAAGATGGAGCTCTGCACCGGGAATATCTCTTTTAAAGAGTTCAGCACCCTCCACTGTAAAGATTCCATCGTTTTTGCCCCAAGTGATCAGCATGGGGGGCTGTTGTTTACGGAAATACTCCTGCCAATCGGCATAGACATCCAGATTCCTTTTTGCGTTGTAGAGGATTGAAAGCTGGATTTCCTTGTTCCCCGGTCGGTCCTGATAAGCCTGGTCGATCACCCAGTTGTCAGGGCTGATCTTCGACGGATCTCTGACACCATGCAGATAATGCCACTTGGTTCCTTCAATCGTCAGAAGCCAGTCGCGTAGACCTTGAGCGTTCTTGTCGCTCCGATCTTCCCAATAGTCAAATAGTCCCTTTGAGAACTCCTTATTTATGGCTTCAGCATAGGCGTCCCCGTTTTCGACAATCATAGCGGTCACTCGTTCGGGATGCATGACAGCTAACCGGAAGCCAACCGATGAACCTATGTCCTGGAGGTATAGCGCATATGAAGAAAGATTCAGCTTTTCGGTGAACTTTTCGGTCACAGCCGCTAACCGCTCGAAGGAATAGTCGAAATCGTTGACCGACGGTGCTGAGCTTTGGCCATATCCAGGGAAGTCTGGGGCAACGACATGATATTTATCCGCAAGCATGGGAATCAGATTGCGGAACATATGAGAAGACGACGGAAAGCCGTGCAAGAGCAGAACGGTGGGAGCATCCCGGGGACCGGCTTCGCGATAGAAGATTTCCAGCCCCTCCACGTTAAGCGTGCGATAGAAAACGGTGGGCGTAATCGTGTTCGACATCTAAACTCTCCTTCGGCGCATGAATTGCACCTTCGTGGGCGTTAGGCAATTCCCGATGAACGCGGATGATCGTCTTTCCCTTGATCCGCTCGGCCGGGTTGAAGGCGGCAACCGCATCGTCGAGGGCAGCAACGTTGCCGATGTGTGTCCGCAGCCGACCATTCCGGACCCGCTGGACGACCTCACTCAATTGGGCGCGATCGGGTACGACGACGAAGTCAATAGTCAAGCCGCCAGAGGGCCGCGCCTCGGTCGGGCCGGCAATGGTCACCAGCGTTCCTCCGGCGCGAATCACGCCCGCAGACCGCTTCGCAATGTCGCCGCCGAGGACATCGAAAACCAGATCGACCCCGCCGACATCTTCCAGGGCGTCGTTATCGAGGTCGACGAACTCCTGTGCGCCGAAGTCGAGAGCCGTCTGACGGTCGGCAGCGCGCCCAGTGCCGATGACGTACGCCCCGGCCTCACGTGCGAGCTGGGTCGCCATCGAACCGACTACGCCGGCCGCACCGTGCACGAGGACGCTCTGCCCCGCACGAAGGCGGCCGTGCTCGAACAGCCCCTGCCACGCGGTCAGGCCCGGCATCACGAGGGCCGCACCCACGGTGAAGTCAACGTCGCCCGGCAACGGTGCGAGGTTGCGTGCCTCGACGGCTACATACTCCGCCAGTGTGCCGTCGCGAGTCCAGTCCGTGAGGCCGAACACCCGCTGTCCCACCGACAGCCCCGTCGTTCCAGAGCTGAGGGCGGTGACCACTCCGGCCAACTCGTGGCCGGGGATCGAAGGCGTACGGTCACGGCCTAGGCGGTCGATCCAGGTCGAGGGCCACGACAGCTCATCCCCGGTGAATCCCGACGCATGAACCTGAACAACGACATCGCCGTAGTTCGCGCCCGAGAGCTTGGCGGGCGCCGACCCCGGGGGCTCGGGCCGCTCCATCAACTTCATCCCTGCCGTTCCCGCAGCCCGATCCGTCACCACAATCGCCTTCATCGGTCACCTCCTTCCCTCTCATTCCTTCTTGACAGCACGACGATAGCCAAAAGTGATAGCCCTGCGAGCGCTCCAAGTTTGATTTCAATTCTCTGGCAGTGGCATCCACGGATGGGGATCGACACATGAAGCGAATCTCTAGACCGCAATTTTGAGGGCTCTTCATCAGTATCGGGTCAGAACCGAGTCTGCAGATCTATGGTGGCAAGACAGGAGCGTCGCGATTTGGACAAGGTGTCAACGAATCGACAGAGCCCTCTCCCCTGCGTCTCTCATTTTGTGCTCCTATGACAGATCGAGTCGAATGAGAGTTGGTCATTGTCCTCTTTGGAACTAATGGTCTGGACGCATTGCGTGCTTTATGTGTGACAACCGGTCTGGAGATTGGCGTGCATCATAGGGGGAGTGTGACGTCCTCAGATCGCAATCGCCTGGCTGCTGAGGAAATCTCCGGTGATGCTGCCGATTCCCGGTATCTCCAAGGTCAAACATCTTGAAGAAAATGCCTCGGCGGCTAACAAATTTCAGAACACGCATGTTCCGAACGTCGAATGTAGGGAGGATTCTAATGGCTAAGTCGTATCCGAATCACAATGCTACTCGTAAGGTCAGCGCACAGCCCAGGCTTCATCAGCGTGCACGTGAGATTCAAGCCTACAGTTCAGTGAGCCCCATGTTGCCGCTGGAACTCGAGGAACCTGTGCGCCTTGAGATGACCGAACAGCTTAACCAACTGCTAGCCGACACAATGACTCTTCGTGATTTGTACAAAAAGTCTCACTGGCAAGTTGCTGGTCCCACGTTTTACCAGCTTCACCTCCTCTACGACAAACACTATGACGAGCAGGTGGAGCTGGTGGACTCCATTGCTGAGCGGATTCAGTTGCTCGGCGGGGTCAGTCTGGCGATGGCGCCGGATGTTGCTGAGACCAGCCAGATTGAGCGGCCTCCGCGCGGTCGGGAAGAAGTTCCGGTTCAGCTCTCGCGCTTAGTGGACGCGCACCAGATCATTATTCGTCAAACCAGGAAACTCGCGCGTCGCTCCTCCGATTTAGGCGACGATGGTACGAACGACCTGCTTGTCAGCGAAGTGCTACGCACCAATGAGTTCCAGGTCTGGTTCTTGAGCGAGCATCTGGTTAACGTGCCGCTCGTCGAGGCAGAAGAGCCCTCCCTGGCTAAGGACGTCGCGTAGCAAGTCGACGGAAACCGGCAGAAGGCAGCTTCGCAACGCCGATTTGCCTGCACGAGGACCGGTACTTTACTGCGACGTCCAGAGTTGTTCCGTTCGAATTGTGAGGTAACAATGAAGGCAATTCTTGTTCCCGAAATTCGACGATCTCGGGGTCGTGGAAGCTCGAAGGAGTTCCCGCGTCGAACTTGGAAACGGCCATGTCGACATTCTGATCAACAAATGTGCTGTTGTTTCCGTTTGGGCCAACGCAGCAAACGACGGAAGAAATGTTTGACAGCCTGTATTCACTGAACGTCAAGGCGCCGTACTTCCTCGTCGGCGAACTCGCTCCGCTGATGGCGAGCAGAGGAAAAGGGGGCAATCGCCAATGTATCGACGATGGTCGCCGATTATGGGGTGTCGGGCATGAGCCTCTATGGTTCGAGCAAGGCCGCCATCAATCTGCTGATCAAAGCGTAGGCGGCTGAATGGGCTCGAGCGGTGTCCACGTCAATGCCGTGAGCCCCGGAATCTACGCGTACAGAAGGCGCGGAACAGATGCGCAAGACGCTCGATCAACTAGCCGCGCCGGCGCCGGCAGTTCGTCCGGCTAGCCCGGACGAATTGCCGACGCCATTGTCTTCTTGGCCGACGGATCGGTCCAGGTTCGTTTACGGCGCAAAACTCGTCGTCGACGGGAGGCGTACCGCCGTTTAGCTGTGCCCGGGGACAAACTCGCTGGTGACTCTTCGCAAGTTCAAGGGCATCAACAGCGAAAGGTCATTAATGCCACTAATCCGATTAGCGTAAAGGCTCCCCAGTTTTGGGTTGAGTCACTGGTGATTGGCCCTGATTCCCACGAGCAGATGACTCCCCCTGCCTATTCCGCCGAACCAATTCGTCGAGGCTGAACGGAAAATTTGCAGATGCTGCCAGGAGCAGCGCGCCGCCGGCAGCTGAAAAGACCGACAAATCGAGGGGCGCTTTCACTCCTAAAGCCATCGTCATCGTCAGTGCAAAGGTGGTCAGAAGAACTCCACTTAACAAAGCAATGGTGCGAGTTTTCCAACCAAGAACGAGGAGAAGCCCGAATAGAATTTCGGCAGCCGTGGCGACAATCGCTAACGCCGGGATCGTGGCCGCAGGCAAGTACCAATTCAGCTTAGCCGTATAGTCCACAAACCGAGCATAATTGCCCCACGCCACATTGGGCTGTCCGTAAACGCCCCAGAGGCCAAATCGGTCTGCGACTGCAGACAAAAAGGAGATCCCCAGGGCGAACCGTAGAAACACCGAGCTGACCGTTGCCAATCCCGTTAATCGTGTGTTCATCATTGCTCGCTTACTTGGCGGGCACCAGTATCGGAGCGACCTTGTTTTTCACGAAAAACGCGACAAATTTCGCCGGTTTGGTTTTACTTGCATTCCGCCCAACGACGTGGACATCATCCGGGCCTTCGTAGAAGGTCTGACCAGGCGTCAGAGTCACTTCCTTTCCGCCTCTGACCTGCATCACGACCGAGCCTTCCAGCACATAAACAAACGCATATGCGTTGTGGCGATGTACCTGGTCCGAATGCCCCGGCGGATATTCCACGGTGATCATCACACCTTCTTTGCCAGGACACTCTGTCAGGTCTTTGGACATGAGCGGCGCTACCTTAGCCTCTTGTGCTACCAGCGTGGCGGACATGAGACATACCAGCACCAGAAGTATTTTTGTCAACGTCATACGTTAATCCTTCGCTTGACAGACGCCATCTCCTTCGTCGTGTGTATGGGCCGGCACTTTGCCCTTTACGCCTAGTGCCGCACGAGTTCCTGTTCGGCGCACAGCGGATCTTCACGCAGCCTTTTGTGCTGCGGAATGAGTGACCCAAGTTTCGAAACGGGTCTCGCCGAGTCGTGCGCTATTGCCCGGAAGCAGTGTTTTCTCGCTGACTTTCGCTCCAGCGTAAGGCGCGTTTGGATCAGAGATGATTTTGCGAGGATCTTTGACTGAGGTCAGGCGGCGCCGGACCAGTTCGTCGAGGCGAAACTGTTCCGGGCCTGCAATTTCGACGACGCCGTTTACCGGCGGGCCTACCGCAACCCTGGCCACACCGCTGGCGACATCGTCGGCGGCTATCGGTTGGAAAAGCACAGATGGCAGTTGCACCTCTTTGCCGTCAAACATAAAATCGGCAAGCCTCTTGAGGAACTCAAAGAACTGGGTCGCGTGCACGATGGAATAAGGGATTGAAGATTCTTTAATCAGTTTCTCCTGAGCGATCTTGCCCCGGAAGTAGCCGCTTTGGGATAGCCGGTTGGTTCCTACCACTGACAACGCAACATGATGTCCGACGCCTGCGGCCGCTTCATAGGTAAGTTGGTTACGAGTCGATGTCTCAAAGAATTTCAGCACTGCTGCGTCTTCATACGAAGGAGAGTCTGATACGTCAACGACAACCGAGGCGCCTTTCAGCACTTCCGCCAGCCCCTCGCCCGTAACCGTATTGACACCCGCATTGGGTGATGCCGCGATCGCCTCTTGTCCGTGCTCGCGCAGCTTGCTGACAACCTTTGATCCAATTAGTCCGGTACCGCCGATTACTACGATTTTCATAATTGTCTCCGTAATTTTCGAGCTCGGCAATTTCGAACCTGCCGGTCGTACTCGCTAAAGCGAGACCGTCAGACTGCGATGCTCAGCACGATCTTGCCGCGCTTATGTGGCTCACCCCCGAGCATCTCGTGTGCTGTGCGGGCTTGTTCCAACGGGAGCACAGTCCCCACGTTCGTAGCCAGTTTTCCGCTGTCGAATAGTTCTGTGATCTTGTTCAGGCGGGTCGTAGTCACATCCACATAAAAGTAGGCTGCTCGAATGCGATGACGGTTTTGTGCTCCTTCGGAAACAGGTGATACGACAGAAACAAGGATCCCGCCTGGCTTCAGGACCCGAAGCGAACGCTCCTGCGTCTCTCCACCAACCGTATCAAGGACAACGTCCACTCCATTCAACAGCTCCTCGAATCGCTCCTTTTTATAGTCCACAACTCTTTCGGCACCCAGACCTCTGACATAGTCCAGGTCAGCGGCCGCGGCGGTGGCAACTACATGCAGGCCAGCTTGGTTGGCCAGTTGTACGGCGTACCCGCCAACGTTGCCCGCGGCTCCAAGGATGAGGACGGTCTGCCCGGCGGCTACATGGGCATAGTCGAAGAGCATCTGCCAAGCCGTGACTGTCACAATCGGAGCTGAGGCCGCCTCGATAAAGTTTAGAGTCTTTGGCTTTTGCGCCATCATTCTGGCCGAAGGCAGCGCATATTCTGCATATGCTCCTGTGAGTTGCTCGTTCGTTGCCCCGTAGACTTCATCGCCAAGCTTGAAACCCGAAACCTCAGTCCCAATTGCTTCGACGATTCCTGCTAGCTCGTAACCAAGAGTAAGGGGCAAATGTTCGTTGGGTAGCTTGCCCTCGCGAACCAGTGCGTCCCAATTGCCCACCCCGGCCGCTTTAACGTGGACCAGCAGTTGCCCGGCGGCTGGTTCCGGCCGAGGCAGGTCAACGTTTGCGATGACGCTCGGTGGACCGAATTGAACTACTCGGGCTGCTTTCATCTGTCCTCATCTCAGGTACGTTTGACTCTCGATCAGTTTCGAAATTCCTTTCATGCGTGCCGTGAATCCTGTAGCGGTCTTCAAGTGATGGTGCACTTTACGCTCCACTCATCGCTGATCTCTTTACGTCTCGAACCGCTTTCAGTGCCTCACTTACGGTGTCGCGTTCAGATGACCAAGCCCATGGGCAAACGCGACGATCATAGCCGCGTCGCTATTTGGACGGAGTGTCGGCGGATGGACAAGCTCCTCACCAAAGTCCCGCATTTTCCAATGCCGACGGGATACAGAATCGATCACGGCCGGCCTCGCCGAAACGAGCACAGAAACTTATAGGCAATATGAGCTGTTTTGTTCCTCTTTCGCTCTTTCGCGCAGGTCCCAGGCTTGACATTCGCTGCAACAAAAGGTGTCTGCAATCTGGAAACTACGATCTTCTGGGGTCGCCGTGGTTCGTGGCAGCCGGCGTGCTCACTGCAGAAATGGTGATGTGACGTTTTGAGAGGCCAAGGAATTCGTTTTTTTCGATCAGCGACTGTGACTTGAGCCTTTTCGGTCTTTCACGCATAGGAGAAGTTCTAATGGGTACCATCTCACGAGGTTTTTTCGGCAGACGAACTGTGGCGGATGCGAAGCTACCGCCAGGGCAATACCTAACAACTGATTTCCCTGTCCTCTCAGCTGGGCCAACTCCGCACATTCCGCTTGAGAAGTGGGAATTTACGATCGATGACAGCGCGGACCTTTTGCGACGATGGAATTGGAAATCGTTTCGAGAGCTGCCAACCGAGAAGATTACGGTTGATCTGCACTGCGTGACGCGATGGTCGAAGCTCGGCACGCATTGGGAAGGTGTGTCTCTCGACACGGTCCTTGGCGAGATAGAAACCGACGCCGAGTATGCAATGGTGCGTTCGTATGGTGACTACACAACAAATCTGCCTCTTGCGGATCTCAGAAATAAGCAGGCATGGATCGCGTTCCGATTTGACGACGAAGATCTTGCCCCTGAACACGGTGGCCCCGCACGACTTCTTGTCCCCCATCTCTATTTATGGAAGAGCGCCAAATGGGTACGGGGCATTAGACTCATGCACGAAGATCAGTCCGGCTTCTGGGAAAGCCTCGGCTACCACAACTATGGAGACCCGTGGCGGGAACAGCGTTACTCGAGCGACGAATGATGTGGCGTGTGGGAACAGTGGTTGCTCTTCACGACGAAACGCCGACAGCAAGGACGATCACGCTCCAGGTAGCGGACTGGCCTAGCCATGTCGCAGGCCAGCACGTCGACGTGAGGTTAACGGCATCGGATGGATACTCCGCGGTTCGATCGTACTCGATTGCCTCGGCTCCGAAAGCAGAAGGGCGAGTTGAACTGACTGTCGAGTGTTTGGCTGACGGCGAAGTCTCACCTTATCTCACGCAAGAACTTGCAGTCGGAGAGCGTCTGGAATTAAGAGGGCCGATCGGTGGTTGGTTCGTGTGGCGATCGCGGCAGGCGGAACCGATCCAATTAATTGCAGGCGGTTCGGGCATCGTTCCGCTTATGGGAATGATTCGCTCGCGTGCATCGGCAGGTAGCACTGCACCCTTTCGATTACTGTATTCGGTGCGGGAACCCGGAGCGGTCTTCTACCGCGATGAACTGCAGGCCATGTCGGATCGGGTGGATTCTGTAACTGTTACGTACGCGTATACAAGGGCCACCCCGAGGGGCTGGCCGAGACCGCCCGGCCGCGTCGATACATCCTTGATCGCCGAGGTGACCTGGCCCTCCAGACTAGTTCCGACTTGTTACGTGTGCGGTCCCACATCGTTCGTAGAAGGTACTGCCGCCCTGCTTGTTAGTTGCGGCAACCGCCACGACAAGATCAGGACCGAGCGTTTTGGTCCGACAGGAGATCGGAAATGAGTTCACCTAACTACGATTACCTCGACGGCAATGCTGCCGCCGGCGAATTGAGCAAAGTATTTGCAGTCGATATCACGACCGCAACGGGACGGTGCGCCGAATGTGGCACCACAAAATGCCTGGCTGAAGCACACTTATACATGCATGCTCCTGGTCTTGTGGCACGTTGCCCAGCTTGCGAGCACGTGCTCTTTCGTCTTGTGAATGTTCGCGAGCGTATGTTTCTCGACGTCCGTGGCATGAGTTATTTGTGTCTCGACGCATCGAGCTCCCACGAGTCCAGCTGAATGTCTCCTTACGCAGAATGGTTGCGAATTCTGTCGTGGGCATATCTGAGCGTGTCTTTCATGTGCGCGACGATCATCATCGGCGATGAATTACGCTGTCCGCAGAAAAGGATGATCATGAATTTTGTATGGCCGATCACGGCCTTTTACTTCGGCCACCTTCACTCTGGAGCTACATCAACTTAGGTCTGAAGATGACAATCGGAAATGAAATGCGCCATCCATTATCTGAACAGTCGGGCGCCAGGGCTCCGAGTTGGGCGCAGGTAACGCTTGCCACCACTCGTTGCGGGGCCGGTTGTGCATTGGGAGACATTGTCTCTGAGTGGTTAGTTTTCGCAAAGGGATTGACATTCGCAGGCGGCGAATTCCCGACGCGTCTGACGCTGGATTTGCTGCTGGGGCGGCGTTCGGGATCGTGTTTCAGCATTCCACGATCGTTCCCACGCGGGGATTGTCGTTCGGCAAGGGCTTGCTTCAAGCAATGCGTGCCGACACACTCGCCATTATTGCTTTTGAGATCGGGCTTTTTGGCTGGATGACGCTCGCGCACTACCTCATAAACCAGAGGATCGCTTCCGTGGGCCGAGGATGGCTTGCTGAGCGCGAAAACGAACGTGCCACCAAGGTCAAAAGTGACCAGCAGCGTATTCACGACAGTTTGTTCGTCGATGATCAACTGAATTTGTGGCCAACAGCCGGCCGGCGATGTTGCTGACAGCGTGGTATGTGACCCGGCGCTTCGATCAAGTGCCACAAGGAGCATCTTTGGAATCACAGTCCATCCCAGTCTCTACCTCTTCTTTCCCTGCCATGAGGAGACGAGAATTGATCCCCAGGAGCTCCTGCTCTATGATTTCAGAAAGAACGCACTCGGCTTCAGGATCATACTTTCCAGCGGCAATTCCATTCGTTGCTTTGTAAATAAAGTGAATCAAATCCGAGTGCATAAAATTCTCCCCAGAGTTGTCGCGGATTCTAACCTTGCAACAGCACGCAGTCTGCCAAAGAAAAGAGTCTCTGACCGTCGGCTATTTGTGCGTTTGGGGTGTTCTGAAACTTTTTCTCGTGCACTCGCTCAACCTTGGTACAACAGCGCCGCTACGTTGTACTTTGCCGCAGTGGGCTGACGAAGTGAAGCAGGCAGAGACACGTTCGCTTCAGACGTCCAGCTCGCGCTAGATTGCTTCCAGAAATCGACATCAGAGGCGTCCGTGCATTATCACGAATGCTGGGGCGGCCAATCGCCAATGTTTTGACACAATCGTCGAGATTTCGACAATCAGCGCAACACGGCTGCGGAAATGTGCCCGGCAACTCCCCATTTGAACGCGCACCAGACTTCGGCTCACGTGCGAAAGACAATTTTGGCCCGGTACATGCAATATTCACAACAGAATTAGTGCACTTTCTAATCCCCCGGGAGAATACAATGCCTGGACATGCGCTGGACCGCTGCCGCATTTCATGTGTCGATGATTCCGAAGCGGCTCTCTTGCTTCGAGGACGTATTCTGGAAATGAACGGATATGACGTGGAGACATCCTCGAGTGCCGTGAAGACGGCTCAGTTGTTCAGAGGTTATGAGTTCGATCTGGCGATCCTGGACTATGAAATGCCGGGAAATGCGCGGCGGACAACTGGCGGCAAGGCTGAAACGCATCGCGCCTGAACTAAAAGTCATCCTTTACACAGGGAGCTCGGGCCTTGAAGGCTCTGAGTTAGACGATGTTGATCTCCTGGTTTTCAAATGGGAAGGCATTGATGCTTTACTTGTCGCCGTCAAAGAGCTCTTCTTGCAGTTTGCGGAATAGACGTAAACGCGCAGAGCCGGTCGACGTGGCACGGAGAGATACACGGACCGGTTGAGTGGGGGATGTCACACTTGCGCCTAGTACTTCAAAGCTCTGCAGCCTCGTGAGCTTGATACTCGCTCGAGTCCCTTGGTGTTGGCACGGTGCGTGCAAGGAATTTCGCTGTTATGGAACACCGTCCCAAGGTAACAGTAGCAACACTTGCCATGGCTGTCGCACTTGCCCTCTTCGCAATCGTGGAAATCTCGCAACACGTAAGCGCCAGCCGGATAGATGAGTCGACCGCTACACCACGCCTGATTGCGGTTGCAATTCGCGACTACAAGTTCGAGCCGGCCCCTGTGACCGTTCACAGTGGCGATACCGTGGAATGGAAAAACGATGACAGCGTGCCTCATACCGCGACCGAGGATGGTGGGACGACGGCGCCGGTTTTTGACTCGAGCAATATCGCTCCGGGCGCGACCTGGCGTTTCTTGGCGCAGAAACAAGGTAAATACCAGTACAAATGCACGCTTCACCCGTACATGAAAGGCGAATTGATTGTTGAGTAGATGTGTGGCTGGTCCGCTTGATAGCGAGGCTTGATCGCAACGAGAACGGATGGACAGGTACTCTACCTTTAACCGCTCAGCGCTGCAGTTAAACCCGAAGATTGCAAGCACTGTCTTAGGCCTTCCGGGTGAGGCAAGGTCGAGCTTGGAACGCCAGCGATGAATCCTGAGGAGGAGCCGGATGAAGGCTGTAAGACTTATCGTTCTCATTTCTGCGCTGATGTCAACGCTAAGTGCACAGACTACCGAGCCTAGCGAGAACCTGCCGCCGCGTGTATTGAGAACAGCGGAAATGATTGGGGTGCGTTCGCAAGTTGAAGAATTGGTACAGCTTCGCTCCGCGCTGAAACGAGATGAAATCAGGGAATTGCAGCTTGCCCAGCGTCTCCAGGGAGTTGTCATTGCATCCGCCCTGGATGTGGAGAGCGTGAATGCGCGTATCGGCTACGAAATGGCTCACTTGCAGGAGGTCCAGGCTTACCTGTCCGCTCGTCGCGACCGAAGAGTGAACTTGCTCAACTTGGGCAACTTATTTATCGGCGGTGGAGTGGGCGCGGTTGGCAGCGGGCTGCAATTGATTTCATCGGCGGAGCATGCCGGAAATGTTGTTAGCACCTCCGCTGGTTTAGGAGGGACAGTACTCTCCGTGATTGGACTGAAGCAGCAAAAAGGACAATTGCGCTCACCTGAGTACACGCCGGCGATGTTGGCAAAACTCCTCGGGAGCTCCTCTCCGGACTCGAGCGACTATCCTCAAGCAGTGTGGGTATACCTGACGACGCCGGATCCAACCTTGCCTCACGGCAGCACCGGGCAAGAACACCTGGTGTCGGAATGGACAAGATTTGGTCACCTGAAGGACAAGCCCGATCCTAAGACAATGGCAGCGCTTACCACCATCGGTAAAGACGGCACTAAGCTGAGTATTGAAATGATTGATGAGCGCATAGTCATGCTGGCGGATGTGCGGGCACACGTCAGTACGATGCTGGTTGACTTGGCAGAGTTGATGATGTTTGTGGCCCAGCAAAAGTGAAAGAAAGGCATTGAAGCCATTTGCGGAACCACCGCTCATACGTTTGTGAGGGGCGCCAAAGGGAAACATGCTGAAGATCCGGCTACTGATTGCCTCAGCGCATGCAATCGGGGTTACAGGGTTTAGCCTCCTGCTCCTGGTGGAGTGAGAATGCTGCGGCTACTCTACGTGAGGACCGCCCTGGGATTGCGCATCGATTGCCGCTCGGTCACCAAACTCATGATCTGCGTCCTTCCGCCTCTCGGGGAATGTTGAATTCCGAATGTTTCCAACTACTATCGTTGACCTCGGCGGCCGTTCCTCGAAGACCCCAAAGAACGAGTATCGACGTAGCGATAATTGCGATCGACACGGTGAGAAATCCCACTGCGACAAAGCTCTCTTGCCATGGCTGACCGCTGTGGCCGGCTGAAGTGATTGGAGAGCTTGCTGCGGTGCCGAAAGCCGCAGCTATGGAGGTCACCAGCCAGTTCAGATAGGTGCCGTAAAGCGCAAAGCAGTAGGCCGTCAACTTTACCGGATGAGGCAGCCGTACCTCGTTCCATGCGGCACCAAGCGCAAGGAGGAGGATGCCATTCATCACACCCTCCAGGTGTGCCGAAAGGCCCATGCGCACGTTGGTGAAACGTTGCTCAAGTAATCCCGTGATCAGTCCGAGGAGAAAGAGCAACATGCCATGCCACATAAGTCGACGCTTTTGCGTTTTCATTGGATCTCCTGCTCAGTTTCGTAATCGATTCAAGCTTGTCCAACGTGAATCGGTCAGGCTCCCAGAACGCCAGTAAGAATGCTGCAGAGTCCGCCGAGAAGACCGAATAGTCGAATGGCGTCTTGATGCCAAGACCTGTGAGCATGCCCATAGCAAATGTCAAAAGGAGAAGACTTGACAGGTCGGAGGCCATTCGTATTTTGAAGCCTGCGATGAGCAATATCCCAAAGAGCGTCTCCGCGACGGTAGCAGCCCACGCAAACGACACCGTCAATGAACTGGGGAATAGAGACATCACCGCGCCCGTGTATTCCACGAAATGAGCGAAATCTCCCCAGGATACGTTCTTTGCTCCATGTGGCCCCCATAAGCCAAAACGATCAGCCACAGCGGATAGAAAGGAAGCTCCTAGCGCAAACCGCGCGAACAGACGGACAATCTCTGTCCCATTCTCGGTGAGTTGCGCAGTTTTTGAATTCATACAGGGCCCATTCCTTCGTCCCGATCGCTCAACAAACGGTTAACGGTCACACGAATTGTCGCTTCCGGGGAATCTTTGTAGAACAGTTCAATGCGATCGCCAGACTCAAGATTTAGCATTGCACCCCACTTTCGCTTCGTTCCTCCATTGCAAAGACTCGCGATGTTAAGCTGATCTTTATAAAAGAAATGCAACACGCGGAGTTTCCCAGTTGTCTGCGATTCTCCTTCACCAGGAACAAGCTGGAGAAATCGCGAAAACCCAGCTCCTCTGCGTGCGCATGTCTCTGCCACGATTGGAACGGAAACCGTGTGGCAACCCTTGTCAAAGTTCCGTTGCTCAGGCGGCCCGCGGGCCTCATTGGTGCACTTGCTCTGCCAAATCGAAAACGTGGATGAGTTGGTCTCCGTGCCATTGCTTATGGGATTTCTGGCGAGAGCACTTCAGGTCTTTGGTCCAAGTGGCATTGGAGCGTCACGATTTTGACAAGCTGTGGTCGGAGGGAAGGTCACACCCTAACCTAGATTGTTCGCGTTTCTGTCATCCCCGCGCTACGTTTCGTACCAGCACGTTCTCTCGATCTTAGAATTCAGCTGTCGCATTTGGAATTGCGCTTGCAACTGCAAAAGGCGTAGATCGCCTTAAAGACTGGGGGCAACACGAGTGAAGTTATGAGTATGTTGCTTCAAGTCTCGAATGAACGATATGCGGTCATAGAGCTATCCAGCACGAAGAGTTCGCCCGAACGAGTAGTCGTTGCGTATCCGAATGAAGAGACACTTCGCGGCCCCCTCGCAGACTCGAGCATAGTTGGTGTCGGTTTCAGTTCGCGGGACGAGGCAGTGAGTGCTGCGGGGGCCGCGATGACCAAAGCGGCTGCTCCGCGCCAAGCAGATGGCTTAGCAGCTTTCCACGTCGAAGTGACACAGGTAGACCCCCTTCGAGAGCAACTGACGGATCGAATGCGCTTCTTCCAATTCGCAGATTTGTTGCCAGTATTGTTCAGCTGGGTATCGCTGCCGCAATCTTCATCTTCTATTCGAAAAACATCGTGTCCGCCGCACTGCGGGCAGTGCTTGCGGGTTCCTTGTAGTCACAATGTGTTGCGAGCGAGCCAAATAAGTCAGGGAACGGAAGGTGGGTACTAGACCGCGATCAAGGAGGATTGAAATGGACAAACACTCGAATTCGAACGGCCGCTGTGATTCATGCGGCGATGTTATCACTTCCGCACAGACTGGTTGGGTAGAGTGGCTGGCATCACAGGACGAACATGGAAACGATGTCCTAAGCGGCCTGCGCCTGGTCCATCGCGGACCGCAACAAAAGACGCGAGGGTGCTACTGCCGGTACGACCCGCGGAAGCCATTCCGAAACAACAAGACCATTGGGGAGGGGCTGCCTCTTAATGGGCTGGTTGGGGCGGATGGACTCATGGTTCTGCTGTCACGGGTGGCTGAAGGAGGGTTGCCCCATGCGGAAATCCTCGAACTTGTAAAGCGTGTACAAGTCCCGGGTTACGAACTAATCCGCCGTTTGGCTCCGCGGGGGCAACAATCGAAACTCCTGTCCCCGATCTTGGGTCACCGATGTTACCTGCAATCCGAGATACAGGAAATACTCGCTACTGGAAGATAGCTTGAATCTCGACTGACGCCCGGAAAGGAAACCTTCCCGGTAATGCTGGTAGACGATTGGCCTGACCGCCCGCGGGACTCAATTGGACCGAAGGCGGCGTCTTAGTTTCCCGCCTACTTCTGGTGGAAAACGAGTAGCATCACGTAAGCTTGATGCGGCCGCTAACAAGCAGTTAGGGGAAAACGGATCAATGCGATGACCGATATCTCCAGGGCCCAGGACAAAGTTTCTGCCGGCGACCCAATTCCTCCCAAGTGCGCTGTCATCGAGGTGCACATAGGAGAATTGAAGCAGCTCTTTGATGCCATCGATCCCTCGCCGTTCCGCGATCGGGACCTGGATCCCAAAGCAGAGGAATTCATCGTAGGCTGGGCCAAGGACCTGCCCCGTGATGCTTCGCTTGCGTTGGTGGTGGACCTCGATCGAGAGGCAGGCTTATCCGACGAAGCTGCTGTTCTGCGGGACGCGATTCACGAGTTTTTCAGGCATCGCGCTGAAACGTATCGCCAACGGCTCCGAGAATTGTTCCGTGTGGGTCGGACCAGCCTGGTGATCGGTTTAGTCGCTTTAGCCGGCGCGATTGCATTTGGCGATTTTCTGGCCAGTCTGATGAAGGGCAACCGTCTCGGGGAGATCGCGCGCGAAAGTCTGACGATCGGGGGTTGGGTTTCCATGTGGCGTCCCCTGGAAGTCTTCTTGTACGACTGGTGGCCGATTCGCAATGAGGCTCGCTTGTCGGAGCGGCTTTCCGCAATGCCGGTACGAACCAGGTACGGCAATGCCGCGGGTCCTGATGCGTGGAGAGCAGACTGGCCCGCCGTGTCACCGCGCGCTGAGCGCAAGACGACTGAGGCCTAAGCACTTCCTCTAGACAGGCACGTTGATACTGCTCGCTAACGACTAGTCAGGATGGAGTTTTCTCGCGCGGCTACTTCATTGGAAAAGCGAAAGAGGATGGGGGCAGGGGACCACCTAGTTCCGTGTCGTTATTTCGCCATTGGTGTCGAAAAAGCCAACAGCGAAAGCCGTGTCGATGTTGCTTTCCGTGGAGCTGCTCGCGTTTCGATGTGGATTCTATTCCCTCGAGGGACATTCATTTGGAAGCGGACGTGCAGCACGATAGCAGGGCTTAGCGACCAAACGGGATTCGCTCGGTGGGAAGTTGATGGCAGGGGGAGGCGAGGCACTGCGGCAGAGAGGCTAAGAGAGTTTCGTTTCAGTTTTCGCTTCAACCACCAACGAATCCAGATGGCAAAGGCAGAGGCAAACTGACTTCCTCTGATTGATCAATAAAACTTGCTCTAGGACATGTCTTTCGACCACCTAATTAAAAGTTAGTCGAGGAGTGAAGAATGGCTAACGAAGAAAGGATTCTGGGTTTACATCGTCACCAATGGCCGGTTGCTTCGGCACGAACTAGCGGATCGTCTCGGCGATGCGGGAGTCGCAGTATTCAACTTCGCACTCGACTTCTGGCTCTTCTGGCCTAATTGCAGTTGTCTGCAGTGCCACCATAGCACTTCATCGCGGCACCGGCGGAGATGAATATGAACGTGTCAAAACGCTACCTCTGGGGCGGCGGAGTCCTCTCCGTCATCGCAATTGTGTTGATGGTTGGGGAGATTCGCCCATACAAACGTGCGTCAGCTGCATTGCCAGGGACAGTCCCAGACGTCGAGGTGCTTCGAGTCCAGCAGCAGGACGTACCAATCGTCCATGAATGGATCGGCACGTTCGACGGATTAGTCAATGCAGATGTCAGGGCGCAGGTGACAGGGTACCTGCTCAAGCAGGGTTATCAGGAGGGTGCCTTTGTCAAGAAAGGACAGCTCCTTTTCCAGATCGACCCACGGCCGTTTCAGGCAGCACTGGACCAGGCCGAAGGTCAGCTAGCGCAAGCCAAAGCCCAGCTTGCCAACGCCAAAGCCGTGCAAGGCCGCACCGAGCTTGATGTCAAGCGGTACACTCCGCTGGCCAGAGAGCAGGCTGTTCCCCAACAAGATCTCGACAACGCGGTTCAAAACAATCTCGCTGCCATAGCAAGCGTGGAAACTGCCAAAGCCCAGATTAAGGCTTCTCAGGCCGCCGTCGCAACGGCGAGGATCAACCTCGAGTTCACCCGGCTCGTCGCACCGATCGATGGCATCGCGGGACAGGCACAACTCCAGGTCGGCGCGCTCGTTAGCCCAGCCAGCGGGGCCGTTACCGCTGTTTCGACGGTTGACCCGATCAAAGTTTATTTCACGGTGGGAGAGCCTCAGTATCTCGCTTTCAGAAAACGCTTCCCCACGGAAGCACGTACGCGAGCGGACCAAAGAGCTCTGCGGATCGAGCTTGTGCTGGCGGACGGCTCTACGTATCCGCATCTGGGATCATTTGATTTTGCCGATCGCCAGGTGAATGAGAGCACTGGAACAATCCGCATCGCCGCGCTGTTCCCGAACACCAACAACATCTTGCGGCCTGGCGGTTACGCCAAAGTGCGGGTATTCGTCGACGTCCAACATAACGCATTGCTTGTGCCACAACGAGCAGTTTCAGAGTTACAAGGCGGCTACCAAGTTGCCGTAGTGGATCACGACAACAAGGTAGCAATTCGACCGGTTACAGTGGGGGCACAGGTGGACAGCCGCTGGGTGATTTCGGATGGGCTCAATCCCGGGGACCGGGTCGTCGCGGAAGGAACGCAGAAGGTTCGTCCCGGATCGCGAGTCAATGCCAAGCCGTTCAGCACAGACGCCGCGAGCAGGTGATCCCATGTCAAAGTTTTTCATCAATCGTCCCATTGTCGCGATGGTGATCTCGATCGTGCTGGTGCTGGTTGGCGCTCTGACCATCCTTAGACTACCGGTTGCCCAGTTCCCGAAAATCGCTCCACCCGAAATCCAGATCCTCGCCACCTACGTCGGCGCCGACGCGCAAACTCTGGAACAAGCAGTGGCCACGCCTCTTGAACAGCAGATGAACGGTGTGGACAACATGAATTACATGTACTCCCTGAACGCTACGGCAAACTCGACCACGAGCTTGATCGTGGATTTCGATACAAAAACCGATCCAAATAACGACTTCATCCTCGCCCAGTCGCGTGAAACGCAGGCCGCTTCGCAGCTTCCGCCGGATGTGACCAACTTCGGGATCACGGTACGAAAATCGGTGACGGCTCCCCTCATGTTGATCGCCGTTGACTCGCCGCACGGAACCTATGACGCGACTTTTCTGGGGAATTACGCCTACATCAATCTCGTCGATCCGATCCTTCGGTCGCCCGGCGTCGGCAATGTCCAGGTGTTCGGCCCTGGCCAATACGCGATGCGAATGTGGGTGAACCCCGACAAACTGGCAAAACTGGGAATCACAGTTCCTCAAATTATTAGCGCCGTTCAAGCGCAGAACACCGTGAATCCCGCGGGGAAGGCCGGAGGCCCGCCTGTCCCCAAAGGTCAGGAGCTGACTTATACCGTTTTGGCCCAGGGCCGTTTGGTGTCGCCTGAACAATTCGGTCAGATCGTGCTGCGGGAAACACCGGATGGAGGTACCGTCCGTGTTCGTGATGTCGCCCGCATTGAACTAGGGTCGCAGGATTACAGCGCTGCCAGCCGCTTCAACGGCAAACCTGCAGCAGTTATCGCGATTTATCAACTTCCCGGATCGAACGCGGTGGATGTAGGCAACGGTGTCAAGAAGCTCATGGCTCAGATGAAGCAACGCTTCCCGGAGGATCTCGACTTCGACATCTCCCTGGACACGACCCTATCCGTAACGCAAGGAATTAAAGAAATTGTCAAAACGCTGGTGATTGCTCTCATCCTGGTGATCCTGGTCGTCTATCTTTTTCTCCAGGGGTGGCGAGCCACCTTGATTCCGCTGCTTGCGGTGCCGGTATCTCTGGTAGGCACATTTGTTGTGTTTCCGCTATTCGGTTTTTCGATCAATACGCTTTCTCTGTTCGGGCTGGTCCTGGCGGTCGGCTTGGTGGTCGACGACGCGATCGTTGTAGTTGAGGGCGTCCAACGCCACATCGAGGAAGGACTCTCGCCCAAAGCCGCGGCGTTGAAGGCGATGGAGGAACTCTCTGGTCCGGTCGTCGGAATAGCGCTGGTTCTGTCCGCCGTATTCGTGCCCACGGCTTTCATTCCCGGTATCACTGGACGCCTTTACCAACAGTTTGCGGTGACGATCGCGATTTCGGTTCTCTTCTCCGCGTTCAATGCGCTTAGTCTCAGCCCAGCCTTGGCTGCGCTCCTGCTTCGTCCACGGGAGGAAAGCCACGGGCTGCTACGCAGATTTTTTGACTGGTTTAACCGTGTATTCCAGCTCGCAAACGCCGGTTACGTACGTTGGAGTGGAGCACTCCTTCAGAAAACCCTTGTTATGGCAGTGTTGCTTGTCGCCTTCGGCGTGGCTGCCGGGTTCTTCGCCCATCGCGTGCCGACGAGCTTTCTTCCCGATGAAGACCAGGGCTATGCCTATGTTTCCGTTCAACTCCCCAACGCAGCTTCATTGGAGCGCACGACAGCGGTCGTGGACAGCGTAGAAAAGATCATCAGGAATACGCCAGGAGTTCAAAACTCGACATGCTTCGTCGGCTTCAGTCTATTGAGCTTCGTGCGTACCACATATAACGCGACCTTCTTCGTTACCTTCAAGCCTTGGGACGATCGCACGACGCGCGCGGAGCAATTTCAAACCCTGAAAGCCAATTTGAATCGTGAATTCAGCAGAGTGCCGCAGGCGGTGATATTCGGGTTTTCTCCGCCGGCCATTCCCGGGGTCGGCACAGCCGGCGGATTCACGTTTCTGCTCGAAGATCGTTCCGGCGGCGATATTCAGTTCCTGGCGAAAAACGTCAACACGTTTCTTGAGGCTGCACGCAAACGTCCCGAAATTGGCAGCATCAATACGACTTTCCTGCCGGGTGTTCCGCAGAAATTCGTTGATGTAGATCGTGACAAAGTTCTGAAGCAAGGCGTCAACCTGAGTGACGTCTATCGGACGATCCAGGCCTTTATGGGCGGTTATTTCATCAACTATTTCAATCGATTCGGCCGCCAATGGCAGGTGTATATCGAGGCCGAAGGTGAAGACCGTGCCAACATCGAGAACGTCGGACGATTTTATGTTCTCAACAACAAAGGAGAAAGTGTCCCGCTGTCTACGCTAGTCAACATCAAGTCGCGCCTCGGCCCGGAATTCACTCAACGTTTCAACGAATATCGTTCCGCTCAAATTAACGGCAGTGCGGCGGCCGGATTCAGCGCGGATCAAGCGACGGCCGCTCTTGAAGACGTTTTCAAGCAAACGATGCCGCGTGAGATGGGCTTTGATTACTCGGGCATCTCCTTCCAGGAACAACAGGCAAGGCAAGGCGTGCCGCCTTCGGTCGTCTTCGGCCTGTCGCTATTGTTTGTGTTCCTGATTCTGGCGGCACTTTACGAAAGCTGGTCGCTGCCCTTCAGCGTCTTGCTTAGCACACCTGTAGCGGTGTTTGGAGCCTTTGCGGTCCTATGGTCACGTCGTGTGGTACTTGGTTCGTTCTTGCCGCCTTATTTGGTCCAGATTGAAAACGACGTTTATTCGCAGATCGGGTTGGTCATGCTCATTGGATTGGCCGCCAAGAACGCAATTCTGATCGTCGAGTTCGCGAAAAGTGAATTTGATAACGGCAAGCCGCTTGTAGACGCGGCACTGGAAGGCGCGAGGCTTCGCTTGAGACCGATCCTGATGACGTCCTTTGCCTTTGTATTCGGTTGTATTCCTCTATGGACTGCGAGTGGCGCAGGAGCGGTGGCGCGTCGGATCTTGGGAACCACGGTAATCGGCGGCATGGTGGCCGCCAGCGCAATCGGCATCTTCTTTGTACCGGCGGTCTTTTACGCCGTGGAGAAATGGTTCAGTTCGGGCAGGAAACCTGCGTCCGGCACACGACCGGCTTCTTCACCCGCCACAGGAGATTGAACATGCACTCTCGTGCCAGAATCAGAAACTTGGTTGCCGCCGCGCGGTGTTCAGGTTTTCTGAGCGCTTGCATGGTGGGCCCGAAGTATCATCGGCCAGTTGTCCAGACGCCAAACACATTTCATGATTTGGCGGAAAATCCGCAGATCAGGGCTCAGTCAGCGTCTTATGCCGACTTGCCCTGGTGGCAGGTATTCAAGGATTCGAAACTGCAGGAGTTGATCCGAACGGCGCTTAAGCACAATTATGATCTGGGGCGATTGACCGGCTTCGTGCCCTGCTCGCTCATGTGGATGCAATCCGACTGGATCACTTCCGCGGATTTGTCGCTGCATGGCACGTGCCTGCAGGGCGCCTACGGCTCAAACCGGGCAATGGATCCAAGGTCCGAGAACCGGCTTTTTCGAAGCAGTACATCAAGAATTGGGCCGGCTGCCGTTCATCGTCGAAGATCTGGGCTTTATTACCAAGGACGTAGAGATACTGCGGGATGAATTTCAACTGCCGGGTACGCGGGTCCTGCAGTTCGCCTTCGACGGTCATTCGGACAATCCATATCTGTCACACAACTTTTCATCGAACACCGTCGCGTATACCGGCACTCATGACAACGCCCCAACTCGACAATGGTACGAAGAATTGCCCGATTTCCAGCGACAGAACTTATGGAGTTACCTCAAGCGCGCCCCGGCCGGAGATACTGAAGTTGCTCCGGCGCTGATACATCTGGGATGGTCATCGAGGGCAGCGTTGGCGGTTGCTCCATTGCAAGACCTCCTCAACTTAGGGGCCGAGAGTCGAATGAACATACCCGGTCAAGCCAGCGGGAATTGGCGTTGGCGGTGTCGGGAGGACATGCTGTACCTCTCGGCCTTTGAGTGGCTGCAGGAACTGACGCAGACCTCGCGACGCTCAAGGCCGCCTAGCACCGATCTGCACATGCAGCTCGAAGCTGACGTTTCAGCGCGGTCAGTGGCATCACAGACCTAGAGAAGTGGATCCAGAATTGATAGGGCCGCAGCCAGCTGATTCGTGAAACCAGGCTGTATCGCGGTACAACGACGGTACAACGAAACTTCGTGTCTTAACGTTCCATCAGGTACTTACAGGGCTTACCTTGGCGACCGGTGCCTTGTAATTGTTAGTTGATCCGGCCGGTTACCTTTCTTTCACGGCGGTAACACGGGTTCAAATCCCGTCGGGGACGCCAAAGAATCAATGACTTGGTGGCACCAAAGTCATGGTTTGGGACTGGTCCCGGCGGACAGGGGAACTGATCTCCGCAGCGAGGGCACACATTTTCTTCTTGGCCACTGAGCCAAGCCCTCCTCCCTTGTTCACATCAGTGTACAAATCTTCCAGCCACAAGGAAGACCTGGCCTCCTGAAGTGGTGAATGCAAGGCCATTCTGTCCCAGCGCACCAGCCGTCCGATGTTGCCGTTGACGTTGTTGATGGTCATGGAATCAACCAGCGCAAGCGTGGTGAGGCTGAAGGATTGCAACGTGAGTATAATAAATCTAAATTCCATGCCCTTCACCTGCAGTAGGTGCCATAAGGTTTCATTACCGTGAACAGTACATGCATTGTGGATTCCCTTCTGCATCCTTGCGCATCTTTGATTCGACAACTCTTGGATCGCAAGCAGAGAAGTGCGCTCAACCTCTTCCTGATCGATGACGAAGACAATATACTTCGCGCAATGTCCGCTGGGATTGCCATCGAGTCAGTCTTTCACGCCGGAGACGAAGTAATTTCAAGCGACCTGAGAAATGAGCTGGCGCCTGGCACGAAAATCTATGAGGTAGCCAAGAGGACCTCCAAGAAGATCTTCGAGAATGACAAGCTCTCTCGAGTCTTTGCAATTGCCAAAACTCCCCAGCGTATTACCATGGAAAGCCTTGCCAACGGCCCCCGAGATATCGTAATCATTGAGGACTTAAGTATTTCAGGAAATGTCGGCGCAATAATAAGGACAGCTGTCGCTTTTGGGATGGGAGGTATCGTTCTTACGAACCTGGAGCCCGTTGATATTTACGACCGCAGACTCATCCGTGCCAGTCGCGGCTTCCTTTTCTCGATACCGATCGTTGTCGCTTCGACAGAAGACCTGCTTCAGTTCTGCAATCAGAAAACTTTTACGATTGCGGTAACAGATCCTCATGCAAACACCACAATCGACGAACTATCCACAAGTGCCGACCGTCTCTTTATTGCCTTCGGCAGTGAACGGAATGGCTGTTCCGCGCCACTGATGCACGCGGCCAGGCTACATGTGCGAATTCCCACGACGGCGGACGTGGAATCGCTGAACGTGTCAGCTGCAGCGAGCATAATTTTGTATAAACGGCGCCGCTTGAATGATCTTTCCTCACGCCCAGCTTCATGAACCGAACTTCATTGCTCTAAGAGCTTGCAATCTCTTTGCTTGCCGGATTTTTTTCACATGGTGGAGTGAGATGCGGGTTCTCGGCCTTCCATCGAGGTGATCGGCGCCATCCTATGGTCTTAATATGCAGACGGCTCTTCTCACCCTCACATCTGGACTGGAGAAGACCTGAGTGCCGGTTCCATAAAGGGAAAGCGCAATCAATATCTATACTTGCAAGCCATTGCCAGGGCAGCGCGCTCTTACGGTAAAATATGGCCTACAGTCGTTAAAAATACTGCATGCTTCAGCATGCTTGCACAATCTATTCCCATGGAGCTAGGTCATGTCAACTGCGCCCGCTATTGAGTCATTCCAATTCCAGGCTGAAACTACTCAGCTTCTCAACCTGATGATTCATTCTCTCTATACACAGAAAGAAATATTTCTGAGGGAGCTGATTTCCAACGCATCTGACGCCTTGGACAGGTTGCGATTTGAAGCATTGACCAACCCGAAGCTGGTGGAGGAGGGGCATGCCTATGAGATTCGGGTGAAGCCGGATCCGGCAACGCGGACCTTGACGATCAGCGATACCGGAACCGGGATGAGCCGGCAGGAACTTATAGAACATATCGGCACGATCGCCCGTTCCGGGACGCGTGAGCTGCGCAAGCGAATGAAAGAGTCCCAATCCGCTGAAGCTATGGCCGAGTTGATTGGACAGTTTGGAGTTGGTTTCTATTCAGCGTTCATGGTGGCAGACAAAGTCACCATCCTGACCCGCCGTGCCGGTGAAACCGGCGCCAGCAAGTGGGAATCTGTCGGCGATGGCTCCTACACTGTGGCGGATGCCGAAAAAACCGCTTGCGGGACTGACATCATTCTGCATCTCAAAGAACCTGATCATGAGAATGGCATAGAGGACTATACCGATCGCTGGAAACTCTCGATGATCGTCCATAAGTACTCGGATTTCATTGCCTATCCGATTATCTATGAAGGTCCGCGCCAGGAACCAGGTGAGAGTGAGGAAGAAGCAAAGAAGACCGAAACCAAGACGCTGAACTCGATGAAGCCGATCTGGACGCGCAGCCGTTCAGAGGTGAGTGAAAGCGACTATAACGATTTCTATAAACATCTTTCCAACGACTGGACAGATCCTCTGAAGAGACTCCCGCTGAAAGCCGAGGGGACCGTCGAGTACGAAGCGTTGCTGTTTATTCCCTCGCGCGCTCCGCAAGATCTCTTTTACCACGGCACTGAAGCCGGACTGCGGCTGTACGCCCGGCGCGTGATGGTAATGGATAAATGTGAGGACTTGCTGCCCAGATATCTTCGCTTTATCAAGGGCGTGGTGGACTCCACCGACTTGCCGCTCAATATTTCCCGCCAGCGCCTGCAGCAGGACCGTCACATCGCGCAGATTCGCAAGTGGCTCACACGCAAGGTGCTGGAATCGCTCACCGAGATGCAGGAACAGGAGCCTGAGATCTACACCAAATTCTGGAACGAATTTGGAAGGGCGTTGAAGGAGGGCGTCAGCTCGGATTATGAAAACAAGGAAAAGCTGATTCCGCTGCTCCTGTTCCAGTCCTCCCATGATCCCAAAGAGCTGACCACATTGAAAGCATATGTCGAGAGGATGAAGCCGGAACAGACTGAGATTCTGTACCTTACCGGCGAGTCGCGCAAGGTAATCGAAAACTCTCCGCATCTCGAAGTTCCAAAGCAGAAAGGCTATGAGGTTCTCTACCTGAGTGACCCGGTGGATGAATTAGTGGCAGAGCATCTTCACGAGGTTGACGGAAAGCGCTTGAAATCGGTCACCAAAGGCAAAGTTAATCTTGGAACTGAAGAAGAGAAAAAAGAGCGTGAGGAGCAGGTCAAGAAAAAAGAAGAAGAATACGCAGGCTTTCTTCAGGCTTGCCAGAAGAGAGTGGATGAATACGTGAAGCAGATACGGCTATCCACGCGGCTGGTCGATTCGCCTGCCTGTCTTGTGACCGAGGAACATGAGTACAGTCCGCATTTGGAGCGCCTGCTGCAGAAGGGTAAAGGCGGTGGCCCCAAGCAGCGGCGCATCATGGAACTCAATCCTGGCCATCCAATCGTTGCGCGATTGTATGACCGCTATCAGGCGAATAATGAAGACCCGTCACTCGATCGCTCCGTTGAACTTCTCTTTGAGACGGCCCTGATTGCTGAAGGCTCGGAAATCGCGGATCCTGTGCGGCTGAAGAACACCGTTCTGGAATTACTGCAGCAGGTAGTTTAGCTGCCTTGCATTGTGTATTGATCACGCCCGGGTGTAGGGACTACCGGTCGAATAACGGGTCGCGAGAGTCGTCCGCATGATCGCGCACCGTCCCATGCCTCGAAAACTTATCGTCGCGAACACTGCAGCCAACATGGCATATACGTGATTAGTTTCGACAAAAGCGTCTGCACCGATCTGCAAGCGGGCCTGCGCCGTGAATGGCTTGAGACGAATGGGCTGGGTGGGTTTGCCTGCGGCACCATTGCCGGAGCCAATACGCGACGCTACCACGGACTGCTTACCGCGGCACTCAATCCGCCGGGCGGGCGTATGCTTCTGCTCTCCAAACTGGAAGAAACGCTCGTCCTTGGCGGCCATCGGATCGATCTTTCAACCAACGAATACGCTGGCGCGATTCATCCTGAAGGATATTTATTGCTGAGCAGTTTTAGGCTGGATCCTTTTCCCATATGGACCTTTGAAGTGGAAGGTGCGCGCCTGGAAAAAGCTCTCTTTATGCCGCAGGGCAGCAACACCGTCCAAGTTGAGTATAAGCTGCTGCAAGCGCCTCAAGGGACCGCGACAATGCTGGAAGTGCGTCCACTGGTTGCGTTTCGCGATTATCATTCCACAACGCACGAGAATGGCGTATTCAATCGTGCGCTGGAAATTGCACCGAATCTTGCCAGCCAGCAGCCATACGCAGGCTTGCCACGACTCTATTTCGCCCACGACGCCGCGCAACTTCAGGAACAAGGTTATTGGTACAGGAATTTTTTCTATCGCGTGGAACAGGAACGGGGTCTCGATTTTCAGGAGGACCTATTTAATCCGTTTGTGCTCGAATGGAACTTGAGCGAAAAACAGAGCGCAACTGTAATTGCCTCGACTGAACAGAAGGATATTCGTCAGGCCACTGTGGTTCGTAAAACGGAATTGCAAAGACGACACGAGTTGGTTGCTTCGTCCCCGGTCGACGATCCGCTGGTTCGCGCACTGACGGTCGCGGCAGATCAATTCCTGGCGCGCCGTGGCGAAGAATGGACTGTGATTGCGGGTTATCCCTGGTTCACAGACTGGGGGCGCGACACAATGATTTCGCTGCCCGGTCTCACACTTTTTACCGGGCGCACCGGCATAGCCAAAAGCATTCTGCGAAACTTTGCCCGCTACACAGATATGGGCATGGTGCCGAATCGTTTTGTCGATTCGGGTGAGAACGCGGAATTCAATAGCGTAGACGCCACGCTGTGGTTCTTTGAAGCTGCGCGCGCTTACGCAGCGGCAACCAATGATTATGATTTTCTGCGCCAGGAACTCTATCCGGTGTTCACCCAGATCATTGACTTTCACATCAAAGGAACGCGCTACAACATCAAGGCGGACGAAAATGGCCTGCTCAATGCCGGCGCTCCCGGCGCGCAACTCACCTGGATGGATGCCAGGATTGGTGATTGCGTGGTGACTCCGCGAAGCGGCAAGCCGGTTGAGATTCAGGCGCTCTGGTATAACGCTCTACGCATCATGGAAGATTTAGCGGCACGGTTCGAGGACGAAGAGCGGAGGAAGCAATACTCGGGCCTGGGATCGCTTGCCAAAGAGTCTTTCAATCGCATTTTCTGGAACAGAGATGCCGCCTGCTTGTACGACGTGGTGGAAGACGCTTCGCCCGACAAATCGATTCGGCCAAACCAGATCTTTGCGGTCAGTCTGCATTACTCAATGCTCTCTGCGGAACGTGCCCGCGCTGTAGTAGACACTCTGGAGCGTGAACTGCTCACGCCGGTCGGCCTGCGGACCCTGAGCCCCGCCGACCCGCTATACCAAGGCACCTACCAGGGCGATCAACGCAGCCGGGATTCCGCTTACCATCAGGGCACGGTGTGGCCGTGGCTGCTCGGGCCGTTCATCTCGGCCTACGTGAAAGTGAATGAGGGGGCGGAGCAATCGCGATCCCGCGCGAATGAACTGTTGCGAGGCATGGAAAAACATCTGCTCGAAGCCGGTTTGGGGCAGATTTCAGAAATCTTCGATGGTGACATCCCGCATCGTCCCCGTGGCTGCTTTGCACAGGCGTGGAGTGTGGCTGAAATTTTGCGCGCCTTATGTGACGACGTTTATCGGCTTAACTCAGATGATCCGACAAAATTGCAGCAGCGCTCCTCTGCCCTATCCAGAGCTCACGAATAATGGCACTGGCGCAAAGCGACCAGAAGTACGTTTCCGGCTTTGATCGTTGCCAATCCGCCGAAAATCCCCGCCATTTGTGTATGCAAGGTTAAACTCTTGATGAAAAATGCCGGGGGTATTACCAAAGTTATTGATTTACCCCATCTAATTACCATAAGGTGACTGCAGCGGATGTTGTGCAGCCATGTTTGGAAGAACAGCAGTCCGTCGCATCAAGGAGGGCTCGGTGGCGCGATTTTTTGCTGGTTTGGCACGGCTTGCAACGGGCACGGAGCTGCCGGTTCAGGTTGCTGCCGTCTGTTATCGGCTGAGCGGCTCATCTGTGGAATTCCTGCTCGTAAATACCAGCTCAGGAAAGTGGACTTTTCCAAAAGGCCGCCTGTGTCCAGCCTTATCACCCAGTGAAAGCGCCGCACGCGAAGCCTGGGAAGAAGCTGGCGTTCACGGCAGAATTGAAGAAACCCACTTCGCCCACTACCTCGACACCAAGCGCGCTTTAGGACACGATTCGCTTACTCGGGAAGTTCGCATCGCAGCTTTTCTTATGGAAGTTCATAGAACTGAGGATCCGCAGGAAAGCGGACGCAATCCAAGCTGGTTTTCTCCTCAACAGGCCAGAAAACGGCTTGCAGAAGGGCGTCTCTCGCCGTATTCCAGGCAAATCGCCAAGATGATTGATGCGGCAGTGGATCAACTCGCGATGAAAAGTAGAAGGCAAGCTGAAATCCTTATGCGCATGCAGGGACGGCGGCGTCTCGCATCTGTCCGCTAACTGCTGGCCCGCGCCTCTTCACTTGCTCTCTCAAAGCTAATTGTTTGGCGCAATGCAAAGCTGAACTGTTAACCTTGAAATGTGCGCATCTCGTAGAGCTTTGCTGTGACTTCCCAACGTCCAATTCAGAAAGACTCTGGCCTGCTTCATTGGATGAACCAGGTACCAAGGGAAGCCGACAGGGCTGCCGACGGCTTTGAAAACGAAGCAGTCCATGATCTCCGTGTTGCTCTTCGCCGTTGCCGGTCCATGGCAGACGGATTCCGCGCCATTGATCCGCACAAGGATTGGAAGCGAATGCGGCGGCAGGCTACGGCGCTTTTTGATGCCTTCGGGGCTTTGCGCGACTGCCACGTCATTATGGAGTGGGCCCAGAAGCTCGGCGACGCCGATGATCCCATTACACAACAGCTTCTGGACCATTTTGACGACAAAGAGGCAGAGCTGGAACAACAAGCTACAGGCGCGATAGATGCTTTTGACCGAAAACAATGGCAGAGTTGGACGAGCCAATTAGGCCAGCGCGCTCGACGTCTGCCGGTTGGTTCACACGTATTCCAGGTGCTTGCTCTGGAAAAATTTATTGCGGCCAAGAGGTTGGAAGCTCCTGCGCTGAAATCGGGCAATGAAATTGCCTTTCACAGGTTGCGAATCGGCCTGAAGAAGTTTCGCTATGTGGTAGAAAACTTTCTCCCCCAACTTAACAATGAGTGGAAGGCAGGATTAAAGCAAGTCCAGGACTTGCTGGGCGAGATCCATGACCTGGACGTGGTTCGAGAATCGGTTTTGTCGGTGTGTGCATCCGCTGATCCTGCGGCGCTGCAACAATGGGGAGAAGTCATAGCAGCCCAGCGTCTGCAACGCGTTCAACGCTATGCTGAACTTATGTCTGGCGAACAGTCACTATGGCGTGTTTGGCGGTCTGGACTGCCTCAGGGGAAAGCCGCGCGTGAGGCGTCGCTCAAGAAGCTGCAAGCCTGGTCTGCTTTCATGGATAGTGATTTGCAGCATAACCGGCGCGTTTCCCGGTTCGCCGTTCAAATTCACGATGGTCTAGCGCGTCTTGGCATGTTGAAGGGTACCGATAAGAATTCTCGTGAGCTATTGAAAGCTGCCGCCATGGTTCATGAAGTTGGGCGATTCGCCGGCGATAGGAATCATCATAAGAGCACTCATCGAATGGTCAGCAATCTGGACCGCGTCGTGGGATGGACACGGCAGGAAGTCATGGCCATGGCCAGCGTCGCCCGCTATCATCGCGGCGCTCTTCCTCAAGCCAGCCGATTGCGGGATATTCCCATCGCCCAGCGGAAGATCATTACGCTGCTGGCCGGCATTCTGCGACTGGCCAATGCGTTAGATGACGAACGTGATGGCCAGATCCAGCGTACCAAGGTGAGTCAACACGCAAACTATATCGTGATACAAGCACAAGGGCTGCGCCAGGACAGCATGTTGGCAGAAAAGATTGCGGCCGCCCGTCACTTATTGGAGATCAATTGCGGCGTTCCGGTATTGGTGCGGCCCATGCCCAATCGCACGCTAGTGAGAAGATCTCGTTCTTAGGAACAAAAGGCCAATCAAGGAAGTGCCGGCGAACGCTCAATCACCATGAATGCGCCACTTGGGGATAAACATGAGTTGCAACTGGCCAGTCACGTTGTGTTCTGCTGTGGGTTTGAGAGCGGGAATCAGCCAGCGTTCATATTGCACGAACGCGTCAACCTGCAAGTTCCGATGTACTTTCCAAAGCAGGTGCGTGCTGGCATCACTCTGTGTGCCTCCACCGGGCAGGAACAAGGAACTGGCTTTAACATCGCGATAGCTTAGCTGGATGCTTGTCTCGGCGGATAAATGATACGTGCTCCAACCCTGATAGCTGCGCCCGTCACGCCCTGTGGCATTTCCGAATAAGACTCCCTTATTAGTGTTCGAATCGTGATATTCGAAGCTGTAAGTACAGAAATGTCCCGCCATGGTCCACTGCGCCCATGAGCTGGGTTGACGCAGATTCAATGCGAAGATCGAGCCGGGAGATTCCGGGGAAATGCGAGAGATAGAGCCCTGGATTTATGGCGCTTCTCCGCGGGCTAGCCAGCGGAGAAGGATCGTCGTCGCTATAGAAATCGCTGTATAAGCTCAACCAGTTTCTGAGTCCGGGAATCCGGTACGAAAAATCGAATCCCGATTTACGGTCTCCGGGATCATTGGGATCTGTTGCTTTAAGGCCGCTGTCGCCAACTGATCCAAAGTTTCTTCCCAATGCTTCTAACGTAAAAGGATGGCCTACCCCAGCCCAGATTGAAGAGCGAGTAAATCCAAGCTCAAGATTTTGAGTGGGATGAAAAATGATTTTTTGGAGGTTGAAGAAAGGCCTTGCCGGGAACTGGTGGCCTGATAGTTTTGCAAACTGAAGCTCCGTCTTGATCTGGCCGACATAACGAAAAATCCAGGGTAGTTGAATCGGAGTAGTTTGCGTCAAATGCAGGCCATACATTGGATCGGCATTGTCGCTTAGCATTAAGGCCCCGCTCTCGCCCGGCCCAAGCCACATGCTTTCCTTGCCAAAGGAAACCGCGAATTTGCCCAGTTGAACACCGGCATACATATCGAGAGGATAGAAGCGGTCAATGGTCGAGACTGGAGACGGCGGCAGGACCGGATTCTGGTCGAGGGATGCAATCAGAGTGCTTTGCGCCGCGGTTAAAGGCCCGCGTCCAGGAGCGTGCTGATATTCGCCACGAGCATAGAAGAAAAATCTTCCGGCCACGGCGCTGCCGGAAGCGCCCGTAATGATGCTGTTGCCCTGATCGTAAGGCCGTCCAAAATCATTCCACATGGTTTGCCCAAAATGGTAGCTATCGCGCAATGGCACGCCGGAAATATTCTGGTAGCGGCCGTAAACGGAATCAATGCCTGCGCTGTAAAAGTGCTGCCCGTCCTGGCTTAGCTCTGACTTCATCAATTCAATTGTCCTGGCAATCCATACAGGCGTGGAAGGATCCTGCGCGTAATATTCCGCTTCCTGGAGTTGCCGGAGACACTCCTCACGTGTCCAGGGCTGAATACCGAGGAACTGACTGCGGATATATCCCATTGCGCCGAGACGCTTCAACTCGGGATAAATCCAGCTATCGAGAGGAACAAAGACCGATCCCAAACGCCGCGATGAGCCTTCTTGTGGATCAGACGTGAACGAACCGAATTCAGCGTCATCGATATCTGGATCATGATGCGCGCGATAAGCTTGCCGCCCAATCAGCCAGCCGATGGCGGCGCCAGCTACCACGTCTGAAGGAAAGTGTTGCCGGCCCGCCACGCGGCTCACGCTGATGGCGGTGGCGCCGCTATACGCAAGAGTCTGCGAGAGCCACCCCGGATATTCATGTGCAATCACTGAAGCTATTGTCCAACCCAGCGTTGAGTGGGTTGAAGGGAATGACGCATTGCTGACGGTCTGAAAGAACCTTCCCTGGCCGTCAACTGCCGTTGGTCGCTCGCGCGCGAATGCAAATTTGAATGCCTCATCCACCACGTAGCTGTTGATCAGGGCTTCACCGGAAAGCAGCCCCGTCTCATGCGCGCGAGGATACCCGTGAAGCCCGCCCCACATGTACATCAACGCCGGCACGGAAGCCATGCCAGCCAATGTAATATCTGAGACATTCTTTCCCAAAGTAATGGCATCCGCATTCGAGCGTGCCCGTGTCATGCTGTGCTCATCGCTTGCGATCAGCCCCGCGGTCACTCCCCCCAGAGGCAACAGCCACACAGAGTCTGTCGCGCGGATGTGAAATGGACTTCTCCAGATGGCTTTTTGGTCGCCAGGAATGTTCAGGAACATTCTCTTGAATGACATTCCTTTTGCGCTATCTTCCTGCTTCAAGGGTTCGGCCTTCTTACTCTCGCCTGGTGATTCAGCTTGAACTGGCGATGTTGAAGAAGGATTTGAAGATGAACTTGTTCCCTGCTCTGCGGCTGCTTCATCTTTCGCAGCGGCAGAACTTGCGTCCGTTGCCTGAACTGAGGATTGTTCAACCTGCCATGCCAGGAACGCAGCTTTTGCAGGGCAAGCCAGAGCCAGAGAGAGTATGCCCAGCACAATTCGATGCACTAAGAAATTAACTTTCATGATGAATGAGGAAAAGTGTATCTGTTATTTGCCATGGAACAAATGTGGATTACCAGTCCCCGGATCAAATCTCACGAACCGGGCTATCGGCAGTCATGGGTGCAGCACCGCCACTGAGCAGTTTGCGATATAAGGCCAGCGTTTGCTGAATCACTTTTTCCTCGGAGAACTCGTTCACCGCTATCTCGCGCCCGCGACGTCCCATTTCAGCCCGCAATGGTGCATTGTTCAACAACTGGGCAATGGCATCGGCCAGCGCCGCCGGATTTTTGGGCGGCACAAGAAGTCCATTGGTTCCAGGCCGGACGATATCTCTGCACCCCGGCACATCGGTGGCAACAATCGCGCGCTCGCTGGCGGCCGCCTCAATCAGTGCCTTTGGGACTCCTTCTCCTCCATGCGATGGAAGACAAACAATAGCTGCCTGCTGCAACATCCGGGACATGGATTGCTGATGTCCCCACCATTCCACCGGCCCGGCATTTTGCCACTCCTGCAATTTCTCTCGCGGAATAGCGCCAGGACTGCCAGGATCGGTATCACCGGCCAGCACGAAGCGGGCATTGATGCCTCTGGCGCGAAGAAGCTTTGCGGCTTCCACAAAATCGCGAATGCCTTTGATCCAAAGCATCCGGGAAGACAATAAGACAATTGGAAAGCCCGGAACTTCAGCGGTGGCCTGAAACTCATTCACGTTCACACCTGAACCACGAATGATAGTGGTTTTCTCCGGAGGCACCCCAACTTCTGCAACCAGCAGGTCGCGGTCTTCGCGATTCTGTAAAAGCAAGAAAGAATTCGGGCGGTTCAGCAGAACGCGGAACATCTTCCACAACACTCGCCTAAGCATCCGGGCCTTGAATGACGGCGACGAAACCAGATATCCCAGACCGGCAAATGCATTGATCACTTGCACTCTCCGGTTGCCTAGTGCCGCCATAGAGCCATAAAGGATGGGCTTTAGCGCAATGTGATGGACGATGTCCGGCTTCTCTCTCCGATAAATGCTTCGCAACTCTGAAACGGTCCGAAGCTCATGGAAAAGTGAATAACTGCTGCGATTCAGCCGGAGCGGGATAAGACGAAAGCCGGCTTCAACGATTTTCTCGCCACAGTTGCCAACGCGAGTGGCCACAAAAACGTCATATCCGTTCTGCAATGCTGCTGTAGCAATGGGGCGCCGGTGCGACCAGAAATACCAATCTTCGGCCACCACGAACAAAATTTTAGGACGAGCCGTGCTCATGGGATATTCGCCGCCAGCTGCCTTCGCCGCGAATCGGAATAGGCCATCTTATCTGGCAAAAGACGGAACGGCGGCCGCCGCCCGGCTGTGCAGGTTGTAAAATTCGCGATACCAGTCCACAAAGCGAGAAATTCCCTCTTCAATCGATGTGTGCGGCCTGTAACCCACTTCTTCGCCCAGGCGGTCGATATCTGCATACGTGACCGGTACATCTCCGGGCTGCATCGGCAGCCATTTTATGTTGGCCTTTTTCCCGATCTTATTTTCCAGGACACGAATCAATTTCAACAGCTCCACAGGATGGTTGTGCCCAATGTTATATACGCGATAGTTCGCAGCAACGTCGTCAGATGCGCCGCTGTCTTGCTCAGCGACGGGTGGTCTTCGAAAGCACCCGCACAATGCCTTCGACGATATCGTCAATGTAGGTAAAATCCCGGTGCATCTGCCCCTGGTTGTACACCTCAATGGGCGATCCCTCATGAATGGCCTTGCAAAACTTAAAGATCGCCATGTCCGGCCGGCCCCAAGGCCCATACACCGTGAAGAAACGCAGACCAGTCACGGGAAGCCCGTAGAGATGGGCATAAACATGAGCAATTAATTCATTGCTCTTCTTTGTAGCGGCATAAAGGCTGATCGGGTGGTCGACGTTGTCTATTTCTGAAAATGGCGTTTTTTTATTGGCGCCATAGACAGAACTAGAGGAGGCATAAACGAAATGCTCAAGCTTTTTCTTTCTGGACTCTTCAATGACGTTCACAAAACCGGCAAGATTGCTCTGCACATAGAGATGAGGATTTTCCAGTGAGTACCGCACGCCTGCCTGCGCCGCCAGATGCACCACCAACGTGAACTCTTCTTTTTCAAAAATTTCTGTGATCGCGGGGAGGTCGGCAATGTCGGCATGGATGAACTTGAAACCCGCGTCCTTTTTAAGGATTTCCAGCCGCGCAGGTTTCAGGCCTTCATTATAAAAACGGTTGAGGTTGTCAATTCCAATGACCTCATGGCCTGACTGTAGAAGCCGTTGCGTGACATGGAACCCAATAAATCCGGCGCAGCCGGTGAGCAATACCCTTTTCATACCGAAACATCCCTTTTACAGATTGGACAAAATCGCAGTGACCAAAAAACTTTCAAGAAAGTTCCGCCTTATCCGCCAGTTCCTGTGACGCCGACAAATGTGAAAAAGTGCTTTCCTGCAGGCTGTGTGGCATGGATTAGGGCCAACGTCTGGCTGGGCAAAAATCCATCCGGCATTTTGCGCAGATGCAGCTGTGCTGAGACCCGGCCGAGGCCAACATTCAGCAAACGGCTGGAGAGCAGCATCGAGGTCGTCAGCAATGTGTTCGCCGCAAGCAAAGGCAGGATCCATGCAAATGAAAATCCCGCGATGTAGCAGCAAGAAAAAACAAACAAAGCTGCTAACGCCATGCCTTTCAGGACGTCGAAGAGCTCCTTTGTCGATGACCGCATTGATTGCGCACGATACATGCCACCGAGGCAGAAAGATCCGAGTTGAAGCAAAGCAGCGGCACCGGCGGCTATCCCCAATCTCGTGGCAGAAAGTAGCTCGAACTTCTCCGGGAAGAGCAATGCAATCACATAAATTCCGAGCACGATCAAGGCGAAATCGCGGGCCATTTTTGCAGCCCTTGCTCCGCGAAGCAGCAGGAAATCGGGAGCCGGAGCCACTATGGCCTTGGAAAACCAGCTATCAGGCAATTTTACTCGGACCAGATACCACCAGAAGTGAAAAATGCCAATCAGGCTAACGGCAAGCACTACATTTGCCCATGCGGAACCCAGGCGCGCCCAAACAACAGCCAGAACGCCCGCGCAGAGTGCCATCGCATGCAGTAATCCAACTGCGCGGCGTTCGCTGAGCCCGGAAAAAACCAGGCGATGCGAAGAGTGATCGCGCCCGCCGTCCGAGATGGCGCGTCCTTTGATCCGCCTGGAGAGACTCACCAGCGATGCGTCAAAAACAGGCACAAAGAGGATCAAGCAAGGTATGACCAATCCCCCCAAAGGACCCCGTGCGCTGCCCGCGCTAATTACCGAGGCTGAAGCCAGGAAAAAACCAATGGGCAATGATCCCAAATCACCCATAAAGATTTTTGCCGGATTGAAGTTAAACAAGAAGAAACCAGCCACCGAAACCAGTAGCAGCACTGAGAGCGTACCGATAGGCGAATTCGGTCCTGACAATAAGGTGACGCCCGCCAAGCCAACGATGGCCACGCCTCCGGCCAGGCCGTCCATATTGTCAATAATATTAAACGCGTTGGAAATAACTACGATCCAAAGGACGGTCAACACCCAGTTGACGATGAAACTAGGTGTCAACGAGCTGATAATGCCTGAGGAAACCGCGCACGCCGCAATCAGGACTTCTGCCAGAAGCTTGGGTTTTGGCCCAAGCCCTTTTATATCGTCAATGAATCCCAGCAACGCCAGAGCTACAGTTGATAGCAGAAGAACCCGATATTGGTGAAATGCCGGCGACATCAGCGCGATGAGCCAGAAAGTCAACAACACAGGGCCGCCGCCGAACTGGGCCACTGTGCGCTTGCTCCACCGGTTCTTAGACGGAATAACAACCCATCCTTTGACCGTTGCTACTTTGATCAAGAGGGCGGTCAGACCTATAGATCCCGCGGCGGCAGCGAAAGCAAGCCAGATTAATCGAAACGCCACTAATCTTTCAATAAAGACTGAAACCATTCGTCTGGACGCGTCCAGTACTTCCATACGACATACCTTGAGGAAATTGGCACTCCCCGGAACACGCGCTCAAGGAAAGCGCGGGGATACCAACCCTCTGAACCTTACTTTTGAAATCGTTAAATCTTATTTTCCCGGGAAAGTGTTTTACTGCGTGCCCCTCCTGGAGCACGCAGAAGCCAAGTCAATACGCAATGCAGCCGTGTTTACCTGCCTGCGGCCGCTGTAAGCGCTGCTTCGACAAATTTCCGATGTCCATTTGTGTGAACCATGTTGGGCTCACCGCGATGGTGCCGAATGATGTCGGTAAGTATTTCATCCAATCCCATTGAGGGAACATAGCCAATGAGTTGGTTGATTTTAGATAAGTCGGGTACGCGACGCATCATGTCCTCAAACCCTTCTTCATAAGCCTGGCTGTAGGGGATGAAAACAATCTGTGAGTTTGACCCGGTTAAACGCTTGATGCGGTGCGCTAATTCGAGAACGGAAATTTCGCCGGTGGACCCGATGTTATAAACCTCTCCATTGGCTTCAGGGTGTTCCGCCAGGCCAATCAAGGCCTGTGTGGCATCGGCGACGTGCGTGAAGCAGCGGGTTTGTGTGCCATCACCGAAAACCGTCAAGTTATCGCCAGCCAGCGCCTGCTTGATCAAACTGGGAACAACCATGCCATACCGGCCGGTCTGCCTTGGTCCCACAACGTTGAACATACGGGCCACGACGGTCGGAACTCGCTTTTCCTTCCAATAGGCAATGGCAAGGAATTCATCGATCAATTTAGAACAGGCATAGCTCCAGCGGCCTTTGTCAGGAGGACCAAGGACCAGATCATTCCCTTCCTGAAAAGGAACGGTGTCCCGCTTGCCGTAAACCTCAGATGTTGAGGTAATGAGAACGCGTTTTTTTTTCTTGGCGGCCAGCTCAAGAACGATTTCAGTGCCCCGAATGTTTGTTTCCATTGTTCGCGTTGGGCTTTCCACGATCAACTTCACTCCAACCGCGGCGGCAAGGTGGTAAATCACATCGGCAGAATCCACCAACTCAGCCATGAGGCGTTCATTCGTGACACTGTCTATGAAATACTCGAAATTATTTGATGCCTTTAAAGCTTTGATGTTGTGAATTGAACCTGTCGACAAGTCGTCGACAATTGTGACATCGTCACCGCGAGTAATAAGCCGCTCGGCAAGGTGCGATCCGATAAACCCCGCACCACCGGTTATAAGAACCTTCATTGCTTTCTCCCTATAAGCCTATTTATTGTCCTGGATTGGGGTGTGACGCAATAATACTAGACAACCGCGACAAACCGCTAATTAAGATATGTTAACGTTTCCCGTTTTTGCATTGGCAAAGTAAGGAAATATATCGTCTTTTATGAATGTTTTCTAATAAGTTTTTTCTAATCTCCGAAAATTGGGCGCAAATGGAGCGCTCCATCTTGCATGGCAAAATCCACAGTGCGGTTATTCCCGTTAGACCGTCCGACACTCTGATAAGCAAGTCCGGCCTGAGACATTGTTTCGGGAGAATACATGTTCCGCCCATCGAGCACCAGCGGAACAGCCAGCAATCTGCGAATGCGCTTAAGATCCAGAACGGCAAAGTCCTTCCATTCCGTGAGGATAAGCAGCGCATCAGCGTTGTCAGCGGCGGCATAAGCATCCCTGGCGTACATCACGCTCTTTTTCAGGACCTCTTTAGCTTTTTCCATAGCCGCAGGATCGAAAACTATAACTTTGCAGCCTTCCGCTAATAGCCCCTGGATCACGTTAATCGCCGGCGACTCGCGAATATCGTCCGTGCCACCCTTGAAGGCCAATCCCAGGGCAGCGACACGTTTGCCTTTGAGCGTCCCTAGTGCGCTGCGAACTTTCTGTAAAAACCTGGTAATCTGTTCCTGATTGATTTTGGACACCTCTTCCAGTAGATTCCACCGGCCGCCGCACGCCCGTGCTACAGATTGAAACGCTGCAACGTCTTTAGGAAAGCAAGATCCGCCGTAACCTATCCCCGCCCGCAGGAACTTCTGCCCGATTCTTTTATCGCTTCCGATTCCCCTACGTACCTCTTCAATATCGGCTCCAACACGCTCAGAAACATTGGCCACCATATTGATGAAAGAGATTTTCATGGCCAAAAACGCATTGGAAGCGTGTTTGATGAGTTCGGCGCTTTGAGTTGAGGTTTCCAGGTACTCCAGCTCCTCAGAGTCATCCGGACCCGGAACAGCTCCGGACTCCTGAGAATAGCTGCCGTCGAGCAGCCGTGCGTAGATTTCACGCATGAGTTTTCTGGCACGGTCGCTATCCGCGCCAACCACAATGCGGTCAGGATAAAGAAAGTCCGTTATGGCTGTTCCCTCTCGTAAAAACTCAGGATTGGAGACAACATCAAAATCCTCACTAGCACAGCCATTTTCCAGCATCAACTTTTGTATCCATGCATTGGTGTAGACGGGAACCGTGCTCTTTTCGACAATCAACTTGTAGCCATTGGTCTGCTGCGCGATCTCACGGGCTACAGACTCCACATAGGATAGGTCCGCCTGCCCATCAGCACCCTGAGGGGTTCCCACCGCGATCACAATAGCCGTGGCGCTGCGAATGGCTTCCGCCGAATCACAGGAGAAGATCAGCCGCCTGCCATGGTTGCGTCCCAGCACTTCAGGCAGAAATTCCTCATGGATTAAGACTTCACCAGCATTCAAGGCGGCGATCCTGTCCACATTGTTGTCCACGCAAACCACCTTGTGGCCAAGTTCAGCGAAGCAAGCCGCAGCAACAAGCCCTACATATCCAGAACCTATGACAGCAATTTGCACCAAGAACCTCTCACTAAAAGGGGTAGATGAATAAATACTTTAGCAGATGGATTAGGAAAATCTGTGCACTTATTTCTCCTAGATTAACAAAAACGGTTCAGTATCAAAATAAGTGCATTGCCCGAGCTTGGTATTTAAGGTGTAACGACAGAGCATGATCTTAGCGAATGGGTTAGATAGAGTTCTTCATACCTTTGCACAATCGCCGGAAGGCTGAAGTCGGTTTCAATTCGTTTCCGTGCTTTAGCTCTCAACTGCTGGCGGCCTGCACACCCCAGTTCAATCAGGCGCGCGATAGCACAGGCAAGCGCATTTGGTTCGCGCGGCGGAGCCACCAGCCCGGAGTTTCCAACAATGTACGCGCTGTCACCCACATCCGTTACCGCACACGGAATACCGCACGCCATGGCTTCACCAATGGAGTTGGAGAAGCCCTCTCCCCAGGCAGATGCTGAACAAGCGATATCAAACGCATTGTTCAAACGCGGAATATCCGATCGCTCTCCCAAAAGTATGACGCGATCCTGAAGTCCATTTTGCCCGACCGCTTCTACGAGGTCAGATTGTTTGGAACTGACGCCGGTTCCCGCCAAGACGAACCTGGCCTGCCGATGGGATCGAGCTAGCATGCCAGCGGCCTGGAGAAACCCCGCATGGTCCTTCATGGGATGGTAGCGCGCCACCAGCCCGACGAGAACGATATCGTCGCTGACGCCAAGCTCCGCTCGCACCTCTTTGCGTGCTGCCTCATCTGGACGCAGTGCCTGACAATCAAAACCATTGGGAATGATCACTCGCTTGTCCACGCGATAGCCCAGCTCCTCATGCTGGCCCGCACTAGTCTGGCTGTTGTAAATAATGGCTGCCGGCCGTGCGGAGAGACGCCCACCCAGGAGAATCAATCTCGCGGTCAACCATCGCTCACGGCGCAGATCGTAAACGGTCTGCCGGATGTTCCAGAGCACCGGCGGCTTCTTTCCCGGCGCACTCTTCCCCAGGGCTAACGCGGCCATAGAGGCCATAAGGTTGCCGTGATACATCCATCCCTGGATCAATTGCGGATCAATGCGCCGGGCCAGCCGCAGGATGGAGAGCGCGTGAATAGGGTTTGGGGCATTGCGCTGCAACCTTAGGCAATGGACCGGAACACCCAGCGCGGCAATGCGCGGTCCGATCGTTCCCTCGTCGCCCAGGGACACCACCACGTGTTCCATGCTTCCCGAGGAGGCCGACAGAAGCTTCAGCAGCATCGTCTCGGCCCCGCCGGTAGAGAGTCCCGTAATTACGTGCATCACGCGCATTTGGTTGTTTACAAACTGGCAAACTTCGGATTAATTGCCGGAGACCCTCAAGACCTCAGCCGCCAGCTTGCCGGCAATCGCCTCAATACTGAATCTGTTTAGCACGACCGCCCGGCCCTGCTCACCCATGCTTGCCGCCAGCTTTGCATTGCTGATGAGTGCCTCCAATGCGCTGATCCAATCGTCAGCGCTATTCGCGGACTCGCCAATCGAGCCGAATTCCAGAATTTCAGCATTCATTCCCACTGGCGAAACCACCACGGGAATCCCGCAGCTCATGTATAGAAGCATTTTGTAAGAACACTTCCCTCGGCTCCACAGGGTGTCGCGCAGCGGCATGATCCCAATATCCATGCTTTGGATCGTCTGAACTTCGATTTCGGGAGACCATGGTACAAATTCCAACTGGTGCGCGGGAACATCGAAAGCCGGACGTTCGTCGGCCATGATGCGGAGGCGCGCCTTTGGATATTGGGTGAACAGCGTACGCAACGGAGCTTCCGCGATCTTCAGGTCCGCGAAACCACTGCGATTGCCTGACCAGCCGATGACCGGCGAGTCTCCAAAAGAAGTGACTTCGAGCGGCACAAAACGTTTTGTATCAACGGCAGTGGGCAAAATGGTGATGTTTGCGTTCCACCGGCGGAAGTATTCTGCAAGGAACGAATTACCGCAAATCACTGAATCCGAAATCTCCGCCAATTTGCGCGCGAATGCGCTTTCACGGTTTAGCCAGATGGCGTCATCTACGTCCAGAACACGTGGGCGTTTCGTAAAAGGCTCCAGAGTCAGGAAAGTTGACAGCATCTCGCGCTGGAGAAGGGTGACGTCGTAGCTGAAGGAACGCGCAATATCGGGCATACGGCCGGCCAGAGAGGCAACGGCCCAAAAAGGTCTAGTCCATTTCCCCTCCGGAGGATATCCGCCAGCACGAGGATAAAATTCTGAAAGCTCAACGCCGTACTGCTTGAGGCCGTCAATATATTGACGAACGCGGAAACGGGAGGCCGGGACATTTCGGCCGGCGGTGAATGCCGCTACGCTGATCACGTGACGTTAGATAACTTTACAGGTTCAAATTGATCCCTACTTATGCTGTTGAGAAAGGCACAAAAAATGGGGATCAAATAAAGCGCCCGGATGTTAATTAGTGTGGTGTAGCCGGTCTCAAATGCGACAATCACGGCAAAAAGAAAATAAGCGTCAGATTTGAGCAGTAAATTCCTACGCAGAAAATAAAATAAGCCTCCGTAAACGAGCACCAGAAGAGGAATTGATCCTCTCAGAATGTATTCTATGGGGCCATCGTCGCCAAATACTAGAGCTTCTCGAAAGCTTGCGCCCACCGGCGAAAATGGATGAGTTTTCAAATATTCAAGGCTTTCGTACATGGTGCCCCCGGGTAAAAGTCTGCCCGTCAGCCCCGCTCCGGGATCCTGAAGAATCTCTTGAACACTATCGACTGATTCCCGCCAATAAAACCTGCTGCCCCCAAAAACAATCACGATCAGCAGGAGGCACAGCATCAATATTGCCGTTGCAAACTTATAGGTGATAGATGACCAGAAAAGAAATACAAGTTGGCAGATTCCTAAAGCTGCAAACGCCACAGCCGAAACCGACAGAAGACACACAGTAAGAAATATATAGCAGGTTGCAAAAATAAGAAGTCGCTTGTGACCTTTGCGCTTATAGCCCTGCAGATTTAGCCAGAAGAACAGGTAAAGGAAAAATGCAGCAAGCGAGTGAGTGCCAAATGTCAACACAGGCTTGTGCCAGCTTACCATGTTCGCGACGAGGTCATCATAGGCAGTTGAATAATGGGCAATAATGAAGTCGTTCACGGGCTGAAAACCAGCAACAATTGCAATGCCGCCGAAAATATTAATGACATTCACCATGCTCCAGAGCGCGTCAAACCATTTGGGAAGTATGATGTCTCGAAAACTGGCGATCAACATGACCGAAAGAACAGCATATTGAAAGAGCGCGCCCAGCTTCAGAGTTGCGAGGCCTGATGTAAACGTGAACAGGAATAAAAGTGGCGCAATGGACAGCAAAGTCAGACATCCCAAAACTCTGGGACGGCCATGTTTTCGTAAGATAAGGAGTGAGAACAAAATAAGCAGGATCACGAACGCTAATAGGGAAAAAACGGAAAAACGCTCGGATGCCGTGCTCGGGAAATACATACCCGCAAGAAGCAGCAGAGGAAACACGGTCGATGCAACGGCTGATTTTGTCTGCGTATCAGATTGCATTTTTATCAGACCCGGGCGGCAAGAACTGATTGAACTGTGCGAATCATTCGATCCAGCCCTGTTTCCAAAGAAACTTCTGAGACCCAGCCGAGTTCGCAGTTTGCTCTTTTTGTGTCCAATATGTTTTCAGGCACATCAAACCCTCTCGCTGGTTGATAACTCACGACCACTGACTTTTGAAGACGTAGACTTAGCATGTCCAAAATTTGATTCAGCGAAATGCCCCGCCCGCTGCCGATATTGAAGATCCGTTCCGCACGCTCGTAAGTGGCTGATTTCAAAATAGCATTAACAACATCGTCAACATATACGTAATCCCTCGTGATTGTCCCATTCCCCCAAATTTGGATGGGTGTCCCTTCAACGGCTCGCGCGGCAAAATGCGCTATAGCGCCCAATGGCCTGCCGCAACCCTGCGATTCCCCATACATGTTCGAAACCCGTAACACAATTGAATCCAGGCGATTTTGAGATCTAAAGAGTTGGAGATACTTTTCTATTGCAAGTTTATGAATGCCGTAAGAACAGATCGGATCCGTTGGATGGCTTTCGGTAATTGGAAGTTCCCGCGCTGGTCCATAAACAGTTCCACCCGAGGAGACAAAAACCATTCGCCTGACACCAAGGGCCGACGCTGCCTCAAGGGTCTTTATAGTGGCAACCACGTTTGATTCGAGATCGTAGGAAATGTCAGAATTTGAGGTTGAAGGCAAAGTTGTGCTGGCAAGGTGGACCAGAAGGTCGGCGTCTTGAAGGGCCAAAGCGCAGGAGTCTGTCCCGGCAGAAGCAGAAACCCATTCTACGTCTGACCACCACGTTTGCGGTTGCCCCACCGGCATACCCGAACGGGATATTGATCGAATTCGAAAACCAACTTCGAGCATCGCTCTACAGAGACGCCGGCCAAGAAAGCCGCTCCCTCCCAGAACAACACATAGCGATTTTCTAGACATTGCATTCATTCATCGTGGGGATTCCCAAACCTTTATACATTCCGCGCTCAATGGCTTTGATTTCCGTTTCCCAATCTGTACGTTCTGCAAAACCAATGCCTGCGATTTTCTTTTCCAGTCGAAGCTGCTCGTTTCCCAGAAGTTCAAGAATGGCTTGCGCAAGACTCTCGGGAGTGGGCCGAGCTAACTGAGCGAATGCGTCCTTTAAAAGCCACTGGACATTCGGCCCCGAATTTGAAACGACAGTACATCCACAGGCCATCAACTCCAAGGGGAGGAGTGACAAATTTGTGTGCGACAGCACCAGACCGATACTGCAACTACGATACAAAGCCCCTAATTCAGAAACCGGCAAGGTCCCTGGAAGGACCGCCGGGAAAGGCAACCCAACCGAGCGGGGAGGAAATCCCACGAGCACGAATTCTGTATCTGGCATTTTCTTAGCAACTAATGACAGCGCCAGGATGCCGAGCTCGAACCCTCGCCGTAGTGTTGTTGCGCGGGCATAAAACAGTACTCGATTTTTTTTCTCCGGAAACCTAAAGGGCCCATTTGGTGAATACAATTTCCGGTCAAATGAAAACCCAAAAGCGGAAGATTCCATACCATATTCTTTGCGGAGCACGTCCGCAATCCATTGCCCTGCCGTCAGCCCGTAAAAACCCCATTGATAAGTCTGTTTGGCAAATTCTGAAATGCTTCCCTCTGGGCTAAACAGGTGCTCCAAATCCTGCACGAAATAAAACTTTCGCGCTGTATTTCCTAAAGCTCGTGCCGTATATGCTGTCTGCCATGACGTGGCCACCAGTGCATCAGAATCACCAACGCTCCCTCTGAAGGGTTCAATCAAAGCCTTGTTGGGGAAATAGAATTTATTGACAATGGTTCTCGTCTCATCTGCGTTGAAGGCTGAATCTCCAACGACATATATTCTTTGTTCGTGGCCCCACAACTCTAAACACTGAACTGCACGAAAGATGTTGAAAAGACCACCCCAGCTTTTATAAATCGGAGGGACAAGCCAATTGATTCTTAAAGGTCCAAATGTGGGCGGCTGCAAAGCGGCCGGATGATCCGGATTCAAGACCCAACCATAGTCACGCAATACGTCGTGCGGAATTTGCAACCGGTTTCGCGCCCAGCGGGCGAGACCATCCTGAACTCCTGCGCGAAGTCCGTCCCGGGAGATCAATGACCACACTTTGCCCAAGTGCGATCTACGCCAACTAATTGTCATAAGTCCAGCCAACTATATTCCAAATATCTGTCTGTCCGGTACTTAGAACGTTTGATGAGGTCGATATCGGCCGGCCGGTCTCCGCCACAGTGAAATGGAATTTCCGCAAAGAATCCAGATACTGCAAGGCAACCACAGAGTCTTGTCCAGTTCGATTAGCAACAGCAGGATGGGCCTCCACAGTAACCACGCATTGCCGGGCTGAGGTGACCGTTTGATGGGCGCCCTTAAGTGCCTCCAGTTCACCACCTTCGAGGTCAAGCTTGATTGCAATGTCGCCGCCCCGAACATTCATGCTATCGATTGTCATAATATCAAGCGGCCCCTCTCCTGGAACAATGAAGCGGGCGTGGTCTGTTGAGTTGTAGTCAGGTCGTTCTAGCCGACCCCGGCCCTCAAAAGAACCGACGGCCTTGGGAACCATATCAAACGGTATGGAAAGACTCGAGAGATTCAACTTGAGGAATTCATGCGTGTCAACGTTTGGCTCAAACGCGACAATCTTGCCAATGCGATCTGTGCGCGATCTCACCATAGAAGAAAATGTACCAATGTCCGCCCCACAATCGAAAAGTGTTACATCCTGGAGCGGAATAATGGCCCGACAAAAAACTTCGAGCAGTTTTGATTCGTAATTTTCAACATCTGTTAAATCCCATGGGATGCGCGCCAGGGGCACACAAAATTCGACATCGCCGATCTGGTATCGCGCAACCTTATCCAGCCTACCAAGTCTTCCTAAGACCCGGGTTAGGAAGCCCGCGCCCCTTATGTGAGACCGGGACATTTTTCTCGCGACGCGCAGCGCCAATGGTGCACCCGAAATTGTCTTCATAACAAATCCCGACTTACGCGGCTTACAATTAAGACAGACACTGTGGCTCCTGAACTAATTTTCCAATAGACCAAGGACATCACGCTTTTTCAAATGAGGGTTTCTATTTGATAGCGTTGTTGGATTTCTCAGCCCATCGGCAGTTTTCCTAAAAGATCTATAAAGAGAAACAAGGAAAACGCGGAGAAGAGGGCTCTTGCTAATGATCTGTTTTATCGCGCCATAGGCGCCGGCCGGGGGCTTCTCATCCATGGATGCGTTATCCCAGGCAACAAGATAATCAGACTGTTGCACACTGTCGTGCGAAACCAGACCTGACTTTCGTGTTCTGCACATAACATAGAGAGGACGGCTTGAGGTAACTTGTGCCCGCCTTCCTCCGCTTGGTTTGATGACTTCAAACCATCGGTCACATTTTTTTAAGTCCGCCAAAAAGACCTCGGTGTCGCGATAGCCGTTCTCATGACTATAAAGCGAGAAAAATACCTCCGGCGAAAACTGCCAGAACCCGTGACCGCAGAAATTATTTGCTGGCAGAACATGAATAATTTGCCCACCCGCAGCACACAACACTGAAATGTTTTTGAGCGCCTGAGGCGCATTAAAGATGTGTTCTATACAGCCGAAATCAATCACAGTATTATATTCGCGGGGTGCCTGAATCGGCATGTTCATATCCACAACATGGGTCGCGCCTTCGTAGGCAGAAAAATCAAATGATTCAACGATGCTTGCACCAAGATGTTTTATTAAGAAGTCTTCACAAAACAAATTAGACTCGGCGCTCACAGCAGTTCCCATTACTCTCGCAAGCCAAAAGGGCGAGATCGCCAATGCCTGCCTCCCGATTGTCGCAACCCGTTCTAACTGCTGTTTTTTTGACGCATATCGGAGAAAATTAAGTCCGTGAATATCAATTCCCATTGCCTATCTTCCCCTATGTCCGGGATAAATCATGAAATGCTTTTTCCCGTCAGGGCCACTCGGGACCGGAAAAACCAGCGCTCCTCATTCTCCAAGGCCCAAAACCAGCTCGCCCACCCGAATATAAGCAACATCGCGGCGAAATATGCGACCCGCGCTGCTGCATAATGAGGAACAGTTGCCAGAAATAGAATCCCCAAGGCACCGAACATCGCAATGCATAGCTTTCCATAGTATCTGGCCCTTTGTGGAAGAAGCCGGTGGGCAAAAAAGAAGTAAAGAATAGCGTCCAAAACAATACGTCCCGTCCATGCAATTGCAGTTCCTTCAATCCCGAATTTCTTCGTTAACAACCAAACTGCACCTAAATAAACAGGCAGCTCGGCAATCGCCACTTTCGCGGTGATATCTGGCCGTCCGGCGCTCTGAATCAGAACAAAAGGTAGCTGAGCTAAAGAGTTAACAAAAACGCCCGTTGCAATCCAACGCAGCACGACCGATCCGTTAGCGGAGAATGCCGCGCCAAGCCACAGATGTAAGAATTCTGGAGCAAACGAAACAAGGATGAAAACGATAGGAAAAATTGCCAGAAACACGTATTTGGTCCCACGGCGCAAGAGAAGTGTTACGCGGCTTGGATCCTGCACCATGCTAACTGCAAATGCGGGGAAAAGCACCCCAACGGCGGCGCCCGGAATGACTGTAAGCCGAAGAATTGCGTCAAAAGGAGCGGTGTAGTAGGCGATCGCACTAACCGAAACCAAGGCACCAATCAGGAATCGATCCAGGTAAATCATGATCGGGCCAACAATATTGGTGACTGTCATCCATCCCCCGAATCGAAGCAATGGCAGCAGCAAGCCGGCTCGTGCGGGGACGCCCTGCCGAAGCGAGGGCATGGAATGGGAACATGCGATTATGTGGGCCGCACAACCTGCAAGCCGACCCAAAACCAGCACAACGGTCACGGGAAGAAGCTTATGGGAGAAGGGCAACACCAAGAGCGGGCCCGCAAAGGAGAAGACACTCGTAGGTATGCGAATTACGGTAAGAATGCCAAAGCGCTGCTGGGCCTCCAAAATGCCACGCAAACCGGACGTGATGATGACAACAGGCATTGATGCAGCCATCAGATAAAAACAATGCAATGCTTCAATCTGTAGCGCGGCCGGTATTTTTAATGCATGATGAACCAGCCACGGGGAGATCACCACGACTATGACGCCCCCAACCCCTCCTAAGACCAACATTAGAAACAAGGTAGACCAGACTAAAGCAGGAATGGATTCATGTTCATTTCTTCCTAATTTATCAGCGACTAGCTTGGTCAAAGCCCTGCCCAAGCCAAGATCAAAAAGGCTGAAATACCCAATAATGATCCAAACGAGTGAAAGCAAACCGAAGCGGTCGACGCCGAGGCCGCGCACCAGTGGTGGGATCGCGATCATGCCTACCAGCAATGGAGCTATTTGACCCAGCAAATTCCAAATGGTATTGCGAGCCAAAAGACGCCCGCTGGTCAGGTTCGGCGTTACTTTGTCAACGGTCATCTCGGATATAGACAGGAAATTTCCTAGAAGAAGAGCTGCATTTCACTCTCTGGAGCAATAATAAATTCGAACACAAATCGTTTTGTAAATTATATTGTAAAACCCAATGGGCGTCACGGAATAGTCGAATTAATGCTTAAAAAAGGTGTCAATGCCCCTAGCCCGCCGCATCCATCGTCCACTCTCTTTCGCTATAATCATTCTTATCCTACTCTCAAGGAGATTCTTTCTTGCAGCAAGCTGAAATCGGCATTATGGGCGGCAGTGGACTGTATTCCATGCCCGGCCTTACAGACATCCGTGAAGTTACAGTGCAAACCCCGTTCGGCGAACCGTCGGACGCTTACGTGCTCGGCACGCTAGAAGGGCGCAAAGTGGCGTTTTTGGCGCGCCACGGCCGCGGACATCGCATCATGCCTTCTGAGATCAACTTCCGCGCCAACATTTACGGCATGAAAGACCTGGGCGTCGAGCGTATCCTGTCGCTCTCGGCCGTCGGTTCGCTGAAGGAAGAGCACAAGCCAACGGACTTTGTGATTCCTGACCAGTTTATTGATCGCACGATTCATCGTATCTCCACGTTCTTTGGCCACGGCATTGTGGCGCACGTTGCCTTTGGCGATCCTATCTGCCCTGAGGCTTCCGCGGCATTTACGCAGTCCTGCAAGGATATTGGCGTGGTGGGCAAGCAGGGCGGGACGTACATCTGTATGGAAGGGCCGCAGTTTTCCACGCGCGCGGAATCCAATCTTTACCGTAGCTGGGGCGCCGACGTGATCGGCATGACCAATCTGCAGGAAGCTAAGCTCTGCCGTGAAGCCGAGATTTGCTACTCCACCTGCGCCATGGTGACCGACTACGATTGCTGGCGCGCCGGACACGAAGACGTGACGGTGGACCAGGTGCTCAAGGTCGTCCATGAGAATGCGGGAAACGCGGCCAAGGTGGTGAAACGCGCCGTGGGCATCATGCCCAAGGAGCGCAAGTGCGCCTGCGGATCGGCCATGAAGTATGCCATCCAGACTGACAGAGACAAAATTCCCGCGGCCACACGACAGAAGCTGGCGCTGCTGCTGGATAAATACCTGGGCAAAGGCCAGGAGGCGAAAGCGTAATCAGCCTCTCCAAAGGCGTAAGCAGCAGTCTAACGTCCGCCGGTGCGCGCCGTGACTATTTGCTGCTCACGGCAATTTCTGCCGCACTATCTGTTGGCGCTCTGATCTTTTACTACCATCAGGGCGCCATCCTTCTTTATGGCGACGCCGTGGCGCACATCCACATTGCGCGCCGGGTCTTCGATTCGCGCACGCCCGGCCTTTTTCAGCTTGGCACCGTCTGGCTGCCGCTGCCGCACCTGCTGGACATTCCATTTATTGTCAACGACCGCTTGTGGCAGACCGGTTTGGGCGCGTCGATCCCCTCGATGATCGCAAACCTCGCGGGCACGCTGGGCGTGTTCCGGCTGGTTCGTGCATTGGCATCGCGTGCAGCGGCGTGGATCGCCGCGCTGATCTACGCTTTGAATCCCAATCTTCTATATATGCAGTCGACCGCGATGGGCGAATCGCTTTATCTGGCTTTGTTTGTCTGGTCGGTAGTGTACTTTGCGAAGTCTGTGCGACTGGCGAGCGATGGCGCCGAACAAGCTGGAAAGTCGCTGAAAAAATGTGGCCTCCTGGTTTCAGCCGCGATGCTTGTCCGCTATGACGGCTGGTTTCTGGCGGCGGTGATAGCTTTTTGCGTTGCCGTTTTCCTTTGGCGATTGCGGCCCCATGCGTCACAGCTTCGCCGCGGACTCCGCAATTTTCTCTTGCTCACCGGCGGTACCGCTGCACTTTTTCTTCTTTATAACCAGATCGCCTTTGACAATGCACTGGAGTTCGCCAACGGGCCCTATTCTGCGCGGGCAATTCAGCAACGCAGCAAGACCGCCAGCATGCCCAGCTACCCGGGAGAGAATTCTCCGCGCGACGCGGCGCTGCAATTCCTGAAAGTCTCACGGCTCAACCTGGCGGAAGGCCGCCCGGAATTTTTGCTACTGAATGGCGCGTTCATCGCACTGCTGGCGTCGCTGTATTTCGCCCGCCGCTATTTGAGCTGGGCGGTCCTGTGGTCGCCGCTGCCCTTTTATGTGCTGTGCATCGCCTGGGGCAGCGTGCCTGTCTATCATCCGGAATGGTGGCCATTTTCCTATTACAACGTCCGCTATGGTTTGCAACTGCTTCCGGCGGTCGCGGTATTCGCTGCGCTGGGATGTGAATTCCTCACCGACTTTTTCCGCGCACGGTATGTTGTTGCTGTAGCAGCCCTGGTAATCGCCGCAAGTTACCACTCTGTCTGGCATGCCACGCCAATCTGCCTGCGTGAAGCCCAGGTAAACGGACAAGACCGCATGGCGCTGGAGCGCCAGCTTGCCGAGAGTCTTAAAACCTTTCCGCCTTCTGCAACTTTCATGATGAATTGCGGGGCGCATCCCGGCGCCACGCAAATGGCAGGCATGCCGCTCCGCCGCGTGCTATGTGAAAGCAGCAATCGTTTATGGAAGGTCGCTTTGAAGCAGCCGTCGCGCTCGGCAGACTACATCATCGCCTTCCCCGGCGACGAAGTGTCCCGCGCGGTGCATGATTTTCCCCAGGAGCTTGAGACCGTTGCTACAATTGGCACTCCGTCACAGCCAAAAGCTTTGATCTATCGTTCAACTCGCAGATAATTGTCATAAGATCGTGCCGATGAACACACTCGCTCTCGCTTTGCCACATATTAACGTGGAAGACGTGCTGTCAAAGACCATGGTCCGGCTCGCGCTGGCGGCTCTGCTGGGGGCAATCATCGGCCTGGAGCGTGAGCTCAAGCGCAAGCCGGCCGGCCTGCGCACCAACATATTCATCTGCTTCGGCTCGGCCATGTTCACAATTCTCTCCGCTGAGCTGGCAAAAGACTTCGGCATCGGCGACCGCACGCGCATTGCCGCGCAAATCATTCCCGGCATTGGATTCATTGGCGCCGGATCCATCCTGCACGATAAAGGCGGCGTAAGCGGGCTGACCACGGCAGCAACAATCTTTGTGGTTGCATCCATTGGGATGGCGGCAGGCGGCGGGCTGTATGTGCTGGCGATTTTTGCCACCATGCTGATCTATCTTGCGCTGCACCTGCTCGGCATTCTGGAGCGGCGGTTGAATTTGAAACCGCTAACCATGAATTACACAGTCATTTCCGTGAAAACTGCAGACGACCTGGTTGCTCAAGTAAATTCAATTTTGGAAGATCAGGGGAAAGAGATGCAGGCTATGCACCTCAGCCGGTCGGGCGAAAAGGAAAAACTCGTGTTCCGTGTGGATGGCACCCGCAATGAACACACTTTACTTATGAACAAGCTACGCCAGTCGTCCGATATCAGCAATCTTGAAACCACCCCGGGGCCGGACCGAGACTAGAATGAAGGTCCCTTTCACCAAAGCCTCAGCCTGCGGAAATGATTTTCTGATCATGGATGGAGCAGATGCTCCTGCCGATTTGCATGAGTTCAGCAAACGCATTTGTGATCGCCACAACGGCGTGGGAGCCGATGGTGTGGAGTGGTTGTTTCCTTCTCCAGATGCCGACATTCGCGCTCGTCTGATCAATGCCGATGGCAGCGAAGCGGAAATTTCCGGCAATGGGACACGCTGTGTCGCAGCATATCTGGTGAGCCAGGGCCACTCCGGCAAGGTTGCGATTAGCACCGGCGCAGGCCTGAAGCATTGCGAACTGCTATCGCGTGAAGAACATAGCTTTGAATTTGAGATGGAAATGGGCGAACCGCAGGTGGGTAGCGAGTTTTCCATGACAGTAGGTTTTGCGCCGACGCATGGCACGCCGGTTTCCATGGGCAATCCGCATTACGTGGTGTTTGTGAGCGAGTTCTCACCGGTATGGCAGAAAGAAGGCGCGGAGATTGGCCGCCACCAGGATTTTAAGAACGGAGTAAATGTGGAGTTTGTCCGCGTGCTAAGCGAGCATGAGATTGAAGTGCGGTTTTATGAGCGCGGCGTGGGTGAAACGCAATCGTCGGGAACGGGGTCGTGCGCGTCCGCAGTGGCCTCAATCGCCGCAGGGCTCGTTAAGTCGCCGGTAAAAGTGCATGCACCCGGAGGCACGCAGGTAGTGCGTTGGACAGACGGCAAAGTTTTTCTGCGTGGTCCGGCACAACTGATCTGCCAGGGAGAATTTCTTGGCTAACGCAAAGATCATAAGACCGGCAAAAATCATTCGACCTGCGGCTTTGCGCCGAGGCGATAAGATCGCGTTGATTGCTCCGGCCAGCAGCTTCAGCCACGAAGGTTTTCTGGCCGGCTGCGACCGCCTGCGCCAGATGGGATACGAGCCTGTCTATACACAGAATATTTTTAAGCGCGATATCTATTTTGCCGGGACCGTGGAACGGCGCACACATGAGTTCCATGAGTTCTGGCGGCGAGATGACATTGCGGCGCTCATCTGTGTGCGCGGCGGCTATGGCAGCAATTACCTGCTGGAAAAACTTGATTATGGCATGATCGCCGAGCACCCAAAGATCCTGCTGGGATGTAGTGACATTACTTCCCTGCTCACGGCAATCCATGATCGCACGGGACTAATCGGCTTTCACGGGCCCATGGTGGCCAAAGATATCGCCGACGGAACTTTCGATGAAGCGAGCTGGGAAAGCGCGCTGCAGGGCGCGGCTAACTGGAGCCTTTCGACATCTGGCGTTGAAGTGTTGCGCGCCGGCAAAGCATCAGGCCGTCTCTATGGCGGATGCCTCTCGATGTTGGTGGCCTCATTAGGAACATCCTATGAGATCGAAACCGAAGGCTGCATCCTCTTTATAGAGGATATTGCGGAGAAGCCCTTCCGCATTGACCGAATGCTCGTGCAGTTGCGGCTGGCCGGCAAGCTGGATAAAGTGCGCGGATTTGTCTTCGGTGAAATGCTGGATTGCGCTCCGCCCAAAGGCGAAACCTACACGCTGCAGCAGGTCATCATGCGCGTGCTCGCGCCTTACAATGTGCCGATTGTCTACGGTCTCAAGTCCGGGCATGTGACCAGCGGAAATATTACGCTGCCTATCGGCGTGCAGGCAGAGACTGGAAGCGGAAGGCGCGGACGTGAGTCTGAGAATTCTTGAAGCGGCGACGAAAGCCGCATAGAGCATTAGGGGTTTTGTATCTCGGCCAGGGCGGAGCAGGCATTTATGCCGTCTCACCCCCAATAAACATTCACAAAATTAAGGCTGTGCGGAAGAAACTCTTGGGACTCAGGCGGTGTCTAGTGGAACCATGCCGTCAAATGGCCCCCGAGAAAGAGAGTTCATTTGCAGCTGGCACCGTTGATAAAGAAAGTATTGACTTGGTTGGTTTTCGTCGTTGGACTGATTGCCGCCACGCTTGGCTTAGCGATGTTCGGCGCCTACCCTGTGCCACCCTACGATTCCTATATTGATTGGGCGTTGACCGTACAAGTGCTGGTTCTGGGTTTGGTTCCTCTGATGGCATCGCTACTGGCTGTGCGAAAACGGCGGACGGCTGCAATGGTCTATTTGAGTGGCGCCCTTGTGGCCGCAATCTGCGGAATATGCGAATGGTTTTCTCGAGTATATTGGCTCGAAAATACCGCTTCTTGGGCAGCAGCAGACTCGATCCTGTTTGGCGTATTGGCCCTATTTTTATTGAGCATGCATCGAGGGAGCTGGCCGCCATTATGGGATTCCAGCCAGCCGTCCCGGAAGCGAAAGATTGCTGGAGTCCTTGTTGGTTGCCTGATGTTGACATTGATCACCCTTGGGGCATTCCGATTAGGTATCGCCGGAGCAAGCGCGATCGATTGTGGTGAACCTCCGCCTTTCGCACGGCCCAGAAGACCCGATCAGGCCGTTTTCACGGCAAGGTTGGTGGTTGTGGAAGGCTGGCCAGCCCTATTGATGAATGTAGAACGGCTACCTTTCGCCATTGTGCAAGAACAATTTTGGGGATTGCCCTTCTGGGATCATAAGATCGTGTTGGTTGCGTTGCCGCTTCAGGCCGAAGAACCCGTTTTCATTGACGGAACTCGGATGCATGGATTGTTGACCCAATTTCTGCCCGTCGTAGAAGTAATACCGTGCAACCGCAGCAGGCTACTTAAGGATGCGAAAGTGGACCTTCGGGTCTTGCGTGATGGTCCGCCACGCAAAGGCGTGCGGATCATTGGCCGCGTCTTGCACTACGACGGCAAAGACGCACCCAGCACACGGGTTGCGATCTCAGGCCCCGGCGGAACTACCGAAGTTATGACCGATCAAGATGGGATTTACGATTTGTCGGGTATGCCACCAGGGCAATATGCGATTACTGCCAATGCAAAACCGAAAAGAGTCGGACGCAACCGCTGCGCGTATCGTGAGGATGCGAAGTCCGGAGAGGTTTGGGGTTGCAGTCTGCAAATCGAATGACCTTGCCTGATACTCCAGTCGGTGGATTGGGAAGTTCTAAACAGATGTGGTTCCTGTCGCTTTCAAAAACTGTCTATACCATAAGCGCCGAAATCCGTTAATCTTGAAAACGTGGAACAACAGCACGTACATATCATTGGAATCTGCGGGACGGCCATGGCGTCGCTCGCAGGACTGCTCAAACAACGCGGCTTTAAGGTCACCGGCTCAGATGCGGCGGCGTATCCGCCGATGTCGGACTTTCTCGCGTCCATCTCGATCCCGATCCTGCAACCCTACTCTGAAGCCAACCTGAAGCCGCGACCGGACATGGTCATCGTCGGCAACGCGATTTCGCGCGGCAATCCTGAACTGGAATATGTTCTGGACGAGCGCATTTTCTTTCGCTCCATGCCGGACATTCTCTTTGACCTGTTTCTGCGCACGCGCCAGCCGTTGGTCGTCGCGGGCACGCACGGCAAGACCACGACTACCTCCATGCTGGCATGGATATTCAGGTCGGCCGGAAAAGATCCGTCATTTCTTGTTGGCGGCATTGCAGAAAACTTTGGCAGCAGCTTCGCCCTGAAACAGGGCAAGCACTTCATTATTGAGGGCGACGAGTACGACACCGCGTTTTTCGATAAAGGCCCCAAGTTCCTGCACTATTTTCCTGAGTCTGTCATTCTTACGTCAGTGGAATTTGACCACGCTGATATCTATGCCGATCTGGATGCCGTGAAGCTGGCTTTCAAGCGGCTGGTGAACCTCGTCCCGCGCAAAGGCAGGATCATTGCCTATGACGCAAATGAAAACGTGGACGAGTGCATTGCCAGGGCGCTTTGTCCGGTGGAGAAGTACGGGACGAAGGAAGATTCCTTCTGGCGAATTACCAACTTGCAGTTTGCGCCTGAGCGGACCACATGGACCGTGCTGCGCGACGGGAAGGAGCCGGTGAACTTTGAATTTGCCCTGGCCGGCGAGTACAACGTGCTCAATGCCACCGCTGCCGCAGCCATGGCGGCAAACTATGGGATCGATCCGCCACAGATTGTTGAAGCACTCAAAAGCTTCAAGAGCGTGAAGCGCCGTCTGGAGATCAAGGCGGAGATTGACGGCATCACCATCATCGATGACTTTGCTCATCATCCAACGGCCATTGCGGCTACGCTGGGCGCGTTGCGTGTGCGCTATCCGGGAGCGCGGCTGTGGGCGATTTTTGAACCGCGATCGAACACGCTGCGTAGACGTGTGCTGCAAAAAGAGCTGGTCAACAGCCTGGCGGTGGCCGACCAGATCGTAATCACACCTATCTTCAAGCCGGAAGCAGTGCCGGAGGATGAGCGGCTCACGACCTCCTCGGTAGTCAACGGCATCAAGAGGTTGGGCAAGCCTGCGCGCGAGATAGCTGACGCGGACGCGATTGTTGCAGAAGTGGCGCCTGAGTTGCAGAGCGGCGATGTGGTGGCCATCCTTTCCAACGGCGGTTTTGGCGGCATCTATGAAAAGCTGCCGAAACGGCTGGAAGAATTGCGCGGCGTCTCGACCCCAGAACGCGCAACCCCGGCGCGTCCCGGGGGCCCCGGTACGCAACGAGCATGATCAGCCGCATCGTGGCATTTGCCCGAACATTGTTGGCACTGCTTTTCTGGATTATTTTTATTCCGCCTGCCGCTCTCATCGCCTTTCCCTGGACGCTAATCACCGGCAAGATAGAGTTTCTTTATTCGGTAGGCATGTGGCTGGCTTTCGCAGCGCCCAGAGTTGCCGGCGTAAAGGTGAAGCTGGTGGGGCTGGACAAGATCGATCCGGCAGGCACTTACATCTTTATGTCGAACCATGTGTCCAACCTTGACCCGCCAATCCTTGTGCCGCTGATTCCCGGACGCACGTCGGTGCTGGCGAAAGAGAGAGATCTGGAAGATTCCCATCGTGAACAAGGCGCTGGATCTGGCGGAGATCGTGCCGGTGGAGCGCAGCAATCGCGATTCAGCGATCAACAGCATCCGCCGCGCTGGTGAGGTGATGCAACATCACATCAATATGACCATCTTCCCTGAAGGAACACGCTCGGCGGATGGGCGACTAATGCCTTTCAAGAAAGGGCCATTTCATCTGGCGGCTGAAACAGGCTTTCCCATTGTGCCGGTCACGATCTTAGGCACCTACGAGATGATGCCCAAAGGGACGTCTCTGATAAAGGGTGGGACGGCGACGCTCGTATTCCATCCGCCTGTCGATCCCAGGCAGTTTGCTTCGCGGGAAGAACTGATGGAGACCGTCAAGGGCGCCATCAATAGCGCGCTGCCGCCGGAAAAGCAGTGAAAGGATGGCCGAAATGGTAAATTTTGCTGAAGCGTATCAACTTCTCAGCGATGACGAGATTCTTCGACTCGCGGCAGACAGAGAGAATCTGTTGGAAGAAGCCCGGCAGGTCCTGGATGGGGAATTGCGCCGTCGAGGTCTGACTGCAAGCAGCATTGCGGAATATCAAGGTGACGTCGAGCAGGCAGACATGCGGCAGCAACTAGGGAATCTCCGTTCATTCTTCCTTATGGGCTCGGCAAGCGACTCTTCGGAAAAAGAGCGCGTGTCGCCGATCCAGGCTCAAAATGGGAGGAGTTCGATACGACATTGTGGGTGGTTATTTTCTGGGTACCTATGGTTCCAATCGCAACTTATAGGGTCCGTCGACCGCTGCGCAAGACATTGTTTTCCAATCCTTTGGCGTCCTATAAATTCACCGCCGTGAGCAGAAGAGAGCGGGACTGGCGTTTGATATTACCAACCTGGGGATGGTTTTGTTTAACAGTGGTGGCGCTAATAGGGTTGCTTCGGATTTTAGAGAGACTACGGTTCCTGTGAAACTATCAGGGCACCATGACATTGGCGGTGGCCTTATCCTGTGTGAACCTGATCTCAATCATCCCTTCTTGATTCCTGTGCAGCATAGGGCCGGTGTAAGTATGGCTGCTGCCATTGGCATCCGTGAACTGCACTCTCAGAGCGCCGTCATCCGTGAGTTTTACCGGAGAGCTGAAGGTTTCACCAGGAGCAAGCTTATCTTTGCCAAACGTTGCACTGGGATAGTCCACAATGATGGTGGAGATGGGCTGAGCACTGGTGTTGACCAGCTTGATCGTCACCATATGCGCTCGGCATCCAGCGAGGAAGGCGAACAGCAACAGCGCTAAACAAACTCTCGCGGTCCTCATTTCTTCTCGATCACGCGCGCGGCCAGCACAGCACCGTTGCGATTGTCATGCAGCTTCAACGGGAAGACCAGTATGTTCCAGTTCCAGCGGCTTTTTTTCTTGGGCAGGTGAGGCAGGCAACGGAAGCTGCGGTCCACGTAGGTTTCACGCGTATCGGCCACGGTGCGGATAATGTCTTTCCACTCGGCGCTGAGTTCGGGAAATTCTTCAAAGCGGTTCTTGCCGGAAAACCATGTGCGCTTGCGTTCATAGAGCCGTGCGAAGAATTCATTTACGTATTGCCACACGCCGTCGCGGTCGAGGATTTCCAGGACAATATCGTCTCCCATGGCCATGGCAATGCGGGAGTAGAAAAAGTCTCGCGCGTCAACGACTACGGGTTTGCCGCGGCGCTTGGCTTCAAAGGAGCGCAACGCGGACAGCAAATCATCCACTGAACTATAGCCTTTGAGCAGGTGCATGTCTTCCACGCCGCCGAATTTTCTTTCCAGCGTGGCGGAAAGAATAATGATTGGGACTTCCGGCCGCTTGTCGCGCAGAGACTGCGCTACTTCCGTGCCGAACTTGCCCGCGCCCAGGTGGTAATCGAGCACGGCGATGTCGATTTTATCCAGGTGCGTCTCAGCTTCTTCCACAGAGGCCGAACTAATGGCCTCATAACCGTTGCTGCGCAAGATCGCGGAACGCAGGATCAGGTTGTCCTGCCGGTCATCCAGCAGGAGCACCTTGATCGGTTTTTTTTCTGGTCGGTCGGCCGTCATTATTCCTTCGTACCTTTGCCGCGAATGGCGCGCGCCATTTCCGGCAGTTTCATAAATGCCGTCACGCTGCGCAGCCATTGCTTGTGATCGAATGCAGGATAGCCACTGTACATCGCCCCGGCTGGAATATCGCCATGCGTGCCGCTCTGCGCGGTGACAATTACGCCGTCGCCAATTTTGCAGTGACCGGCCACGCCAACCTGACCGGCGAGAATCACGTTTTTGCCAATTTCGGTTGAGCCCGCCAATCCCACCTGGGCGCACAGCATGGAATTTTCCGCGATGACGCAGTTATGCGCCACCTGGGAAAGATTGTCGATTTTCGTATTGCGGCCAATCCGCGTTTCACCCAAGCTGGCGCGGTCCACGCAGGAATTCGCCTGTATCTCCACATTGTCTTCAATCACCACGCGCCCGGTTTGCGGGATCTTGTACCAGTTGCCGGAATCATCCTTGGCGAAGCCGAAACCGTCAGAGCCGATAACGACGCCATTATGCAGTAGCACATTGTCGCCGATCTCGCAGTTTTCGCGGATGGAGACATGCGCGTGCGCAAAAAAGTTCTCCCCGATCTTTACGCCACGGTAGATCACCACCTGCGGCATGAGCGTGCAGTTTCCCCCGATTTCTACATCGGCCCCAATCACCACGCAGGCGCCGATGGATGCATTCGCGCCGATGCGCGCTGAAGGATCGATGACCGCTGTCGGGTGAATGCCGAGCTTTTCCTGCGGCAGGACGTGGAGAAGCTCTACAGCGCGAGCATAGGCAAACTGCGGGTTCCGAGTCCGTAGAGTTGGCTTTTCCAACGCGGGAAATTTTTCGTCGACGATAAGAGCAGATGCTTTGCTGGCATTGGCTAGAGGCAAATATTTAGAGCTGACAGCAAAAGTAATCTGCCCGGGAAGGGCCGACTCGATGGAGCCGACGCTGCTGATTTCAACGTCCGCATCCGGCGGATCAAGCCTGGCGCCCAGCTTGTCCGCGAGTTCTTTGAGCTTCATAACCAATGGGTCCTGAGGAAAACTTGCCTAAAGGCGTGATTGTAACGGGAAGAGCGGAAACGAGAGAGCAAAATCGTAGACTCGTGGTTAAGATTCCATAAATAGCTTTTCCTGGCGAGCATCTTCCGCGCTTTTCTTGTGGGCTTCCGGCCGCCCGATCACCGCCAGCACGTTCAGCTCCTGCAACGCGCTGCGAGGAACAAAGACCCGCTGCGTGTTGCCACGAGTATCCGGCGGGGTAATGAAGAATCCTTCGGCGCCGATCTGGGTTAGATCATTGGCCATCAAGCCTTCCAGAATGTCATTGTCAGTGAATTTAAGCCGTACCCAGAGTCCATCGGTGCGGGGACGCGTGGTAAAGGTCTTGCGGCCCACGGCGGCGGTGTCACTAAAATCGCGGACAAAGTCCACGCTTTTGACTTCCCCAAGGTCAATCAACACTACTTTGCCGGAAGGATTCAACAGTTCCAGCTTGCCTTCAACCACAAAATTGGCGGGTGAAACGTATCCGCCAATGGAATCGCGTCCCATTTTGCGCACGATCACCTTTTTGTGGCTTGAGGCCATAATCCATTGATTCTCGCACTGTTTTCGGGGGCATCAAAGGCGTCATCCCGTCTTTCCGCGCAATGGGGTAGCCAAAAGGTAACCTTTGTGATAATGTTTCGAGTTTGTTCGAGTCCCTGCTGTGGCCGTCTAACTCTTGTATAAAGTGCAACTTACGAAAAACCGGGAGAAGCGTTAGCCGCCGGCCGTGGCCCGGAAGGGCAATTGTGTGTTCGTTTAACTGATGGCTGACTTTATCTACCTAATGGAAACCCGGCTCACGCCGGACCAGCAGCGTGCAGTCGCGCTGGTGACCGATGTTGCCCGTGCCCACGACATGAATATCTACCTGACGGGGGGCGCGGTCCGCGACATTATCAGCGGCTTTATTATTCGCGATCTTGATTTCTCCGTGCAGGGCAATGCGCTCAAGCTGCAAAAAGATTTCGAAAAGATCGGAGCTGTCACAGAAGCTACCGACGAAACAACGCGGACGATCATGCTGCTTCTGCCCGGAAATGTCCGAGCGGAAGTTACCAGCACCCGCTCAGAACGCTATGACAAGCCGGGCAAGCCTGTCGAGGTTACGCCGGGAACAATTTATGACGACATGCGCCGGCGGGACTTTACGGTCAACGCAATGGCGCTCTCGCTCAACCCGGGCTCGCGCGGCCTGCTCACTGATCCGTTCAATGGCGTGGCCGATATTGAAACCAAGGTCCTGCGCATCCTGCACAACTATGCCTTTTATGAAGAGCCTTCGCGGCTGATCCGCGCAACGCGGCTGGCCTGCCGCTTCCACTGGACGCTGGAAGAACGCACGCAGGCTCGCTACGACGCGGCCAAAGAAAATAACTACATTGAAAACATTTCTGATCGCGCCGTAGGACATGAGATTGAGCAGCTGGCGCATGAAGATAATCCCATTGAAGTTCTGAAAGCCCTGGAGAAAGAAGGCTGGCTTAAGGTGCTGGTGCCGCACTTCTCCGTGGCCAAAGTGGATACTGCCGGGATTAATCAGGTTTTCAAGGTCAAGCAGCAACTGCAGGAAGTGGGCGTGAATCCCGACGCCAGTCCCATTGTGATGCACTTTCTCACGCGCAAACTGCCCGATAAAGATATTACGGCGATGCAGAAGCAGATCGTCAACAAAGGGTTTGTGGAGCGCTGGAAGCATCTGGAAGATGACGCCAAGGACTTTGCCAAGAAGCTGATGGCCAAGGAGCTGGCGCTGCCCTCGCAGACGTGGAAATTCCTGATGACGGACCGTCCGGACGCGCTGCTGTTCAACGCAATCACGCCGCGGGCATCGGCAGTCGAGCAGAAGATCAAGAACTTTTTGACCAAGTGGCCGCTCGTCCGGCAGAAACTGCCTTTCCCGGAAATGGCGGAGATGCGCATTACACCGGAGCATCCGGAGTACAAGAAGATTCTGGATGAAGCTTTCCTGATGTTGCTGGACGGCAAGCTGCGTTCGCACACGGAGATCGTGAAATTCCTGGAGCCGTATTCTCCGCCGGAACCACCGCCACCGCCTCCGCCGCCGCGTCGCGGAAGAGCGAAAAAGGAAGCAGCTCCCGGAGCACCGGAGATCAAGCACCCAAGAAGCGCGGACGCAAGCCGAAGAACGCAGTGGCGGGAGAAGCTGCGCCGGGACCGGCTGCGCCTGCGGCTGAAGCTGCGAGCACTCCAGCAGGCGGCTGCTGCGAAACAGTCCGCAATGGCAGCAAAGCAGAAAGCTGCTCCTGCAGCGCCAGCGGCGAAGAAGGCTGCGCCTACGAAAGCTGCCCCAGCGAAAGCTCCTACAAAGCCCGCAGCCAAGAAGCCTGCGCCAAAGAAAGCTGCACCGAAGAAAAAGGCCGCGCCGGCCAAGAAGAAAGGCAAGAAGAAGTAAGCCCGTTTTGCAGGGGCTGGAGCCCGAGGTCATTGTCGAAGCATGTACGAGCTCCCGACTGTAAGTGGCGGGCCCTGACATTTGTGTAACGCGCATACAAGTTTTTCAAGTCATGTAAATTTCCCGTACGCCGTGATGCAAACCTAATTGCGAAATTCATCGAATTCTGACAGCTCGCGGCTCCGATTCCCGCACATTGATTCTCTGCGCCTTTATCATTACAGCCATGCTGAAACAGAATCGATGGACAATGCATTGCGAGGCATTGTGTCTGCTCACGCGCAACGGAGTCGCCGCGGCGCAAGAGCATTCTCCACAGTCCGTTCGCAATGCTGTCCGCGAATATCGCCAGCAGCATGAAGCCGAGATCGTGCGCAGCTTTGCGCAACTGCTTTCGCTGCCGAACGTCGCCAGCGACACCGCTAATATCACGCGCAATGCCGACGCCATCAGCAAGATGCTGGAGCAGCGTGGTTTTCACACGCAGAAACTTACTGTCGCGGGCGCTCCGCCTGTGGTCTATGGCGAACTCAACACGCCCGGCGCGAAACACACATTACTCTTCTACGCGCATTATGACGGCCAGCCGGTGGACAAAGCGCAGTGGGCCAGCGATCCATGGCAGCCGGTGCTGCGCGATGGTCCGTGGATGGCAAGACAATTCCGCTTGAGTACGTCTGCATGGGCCGCTGAATCCTGAGTGGCGCATCTATGCGCGCTCGGCCAGCGACGACAAAGCGCCGATCCAGGCGGTGCTTACGGCGATTGACGCGCTGCGCGCCGCGAAGATTCCTATCGGCGTAAATGTAAAAGTGTTTTTTGAAGGCGAGGAAGAAGCAGGGTCGCCGCATCTTGCGCGAAGTATTTCAACAATACGGTGATTTGCTGAAAGGCGACATATGGGTCTTGAGCGATGGGCCAGTGAACCAGACGCGGCGCATGCAGCTTTATTTTGGCGCGCGCGGCGTGACTGACCTGGAACTCACGGTGTACGGCCCGGGACGCGTGTTGCATGACGGCCATTACGGCAACTGGGCGCCAAATCCGGCGGCGGTGCTGGTGGATTTGCTGGCGCACATGCGCGATGCGAACTCTCACATTCTTATTCCCGGATTTTATGACGATGTGCGGGCCTTGACTGCGGCAGAGCGGCAGGCCATTGCGCAGAGTCCCGACGTTGACACGCCGTTGAAGCAGGAGCTTGGACTGGCGTGGACGGAGAGCGCAGGAGCTTCCCTGCCGATGGCGATCACGCAGCCGGCGTTGAACATTCGCGGCATTGAGGCTGGGCACGTCGAGGAGAAAGCGCAGAACGCGATCTCCACCACGGCCAAAGCGTCCATCGATTTCCGGCTGGTGCCGAACCAGACTCCGGAGCAGGTGCACCAACTGGTGGAGCAGTTCATTACGCAGCAGGGTTTTTATATCGTGCGGCAAACGCCGGACATCGAGACCCGACGCCAGCATGCCAAAGGTGATCAAGGTAAGTTGGGGAGCCGGGATACAAGGCGGCGCGGGTGGCGATGGACGATCCCGCAGTGCAGCCGGTGGTAAGCGCAATGGAGCAGACGGTCGCAACACCGGTAATCAAAATGCCGCTGCTCGGCGGCAGCGTTCCCATGTATCTATTTACTGACGTGCTGAAGACTCCTGTTGTCGGCCTGCCGATTGCCAACCACGACAACAACCAGCATGGCGCGAACGAAAACCTTCGTCTGCAAAACCTGTGGGATGGGATCGAAGTATTCGCCGGAATTTTGTCTGGAGCAGAGAAGAACTGGAAGTAAGCGGCTATGGGCAGGTTGTCTGTTGACGAATCTGGAGAAAAAGCATCTAACGTTGCATGCCTGCAAATGGACATCGACTAGGTTTTCTGATCATTGAATCAGAGAGAACAGACGGGCTTTCCACGCGCAAGCTGCTGCTGGAATCGGCCAAGCACAACGTGGTAACGGCGTACTCCGGCAAGGAAGGCGTGGAGATGTACAAGCGTTTTCCGAATGTTGACGCAGTCTGCATTGAAGCAGAGATGAACGATGCGAAGAGCGCCAGTGTTGCCGCGAGCATAAGAAAGATCAATCCAAAGATCCGGATTGTTGGGCTCAGCCCACGTTTGGCGGCCCGTTGTGAGTGGGCGGATAAGACCATTGACTCCCACGATCCCATGCATTGCTGGAAGTGCTGCAAGAAATGGGTGGCCGCACGGATATTTGACAACGGCACGATGCTGGCAATCAGTGGATTGGAGGGGCGCTATTACTGGGGGAAGCAGGCTTGCTTTGCTCGTCGGAGCGCTTGCTGTAGTAGCGAAAGATGAGGAAGGCAGCAATGGCGGCATCGAACAGGCGAACCCAGGCTCGATCAAGGAAGGTTGCATTGACGATCGCTGCGAGGCCGGCAATGTGCCACCAATAGAAGGTCTGCGCGGTATTGCGCGCGAGAGCATTGCGGCGCTCTGCTGGGGACATCTCAGGGCTCAGCGTGCGGCGGTCGCGAACCCGCAGAAAAATAATCGCGCCAGCCAGCAGTCCGGCGATGATGAGCATTAGTACCACAAAGTCTTTATAGGGTCCCGTCTTGAAGATCCACCGAGGATTGACAGCATAACGCGTTTGCAGTGGATGGAAAACCGCCTTCAGCTACACCTCCGTCCTCTTACTTTCGTTACCTTTCGCCTTTCTGCCCTCAGCGCAACAATATGCCGATGGCAAGCGCAACTACTTACGAATTGCAATCCAGCACGATTGACGCTATAGCTCCCGGGCGTGTCCGTTTTATTGAGCACCAGGGCAAGCGCGTTCTTTTTATCAATTACTCGCATTGTGATGTGGCGATGCTGAAAGCGGTGGCGGAAGAAGGCCATCGCGTGATCGCACAGGAGCCGCCCAACACCGTGCTCACGCTGAATGACGTGACGGGCACCAGCTTTGACAAGGAATCGGTCGCGGTGCTGCAAGCCAAGGTAGCGGCCAACGCGCCATACGTCCGCAAGGCCGCGGTGATCGGCATTAGCGGATTGCAACGGCTGATCTATGCAGGTGTGCAGACTTTTTCCACGACGACGCCTGCCGACGTTTGAAAATCGCCACGAAGCCCTTGCGTGGCTGGTACAAGAGTAACGTTTCACCAAAAATCTTCACTACTAGGTATGCAAAACAGTTGTCGGCAGGTGAGCTCTCCTGCTAAAGTTTGAGCGCTACAACCCCCTTAAAAAGCTGTTCTTCCAGGAGCATAACCATGTCACGAGTGGTCCGACTTGATCGGCTCATTGTTTCTTTTAGCTATTACCTGCGCGGCCCAGACTTCGGGCAAAAAGCGCGTCGCCGTGCTCGACTTTGACTACGGCACAGTCCAGTCCTATGTGTCCTCCATTTATGGCAGCAACCAGGATGTGGGCAAAGGCATTACGGATATGCTGGTTGAAAAGCTGGTAAAAGACGGCAAGTATTCCGTGATCGAGCGCAAGGCCCTGGACAAGATTTTGGCGGAGCAAAACTTCTCCAATAGCGATCGCGCCAACCCGGCGACGGCCGCCAAGATCGGACAGATCCTGGGCGTTGACGCAATCATTATGGGGTCGATCACCAAGTTTGGCCGTGACGATAAGAGCAAATCCTACGGAGGCCTGGGCGTGGGGCCGCGAGCGTTTGGCATTGGCGGTATAAAGAAGAATGAGTCGAAGGCGGTGTGCGCCATCAGCGCACGTCTGGTAGATACCAACACGGGCGAGATTCTGGCAGCGGTCACTGGAGAAGGCGAAAGCAAGCGCTCCGGTACGTCACTGATCGGCGGCGGAGGCGGCGGGGGCGGGGCAGGGATTGGCGGCTTTGATACGCATGCTTCCAACTTCGGCCAGACACTGCTGGGCGAAGCCGTAACGCAGGCCGTAACGGATGTCGGCGGTCAGTTGGGCACGTCAGTTGCAAATGTGCCCACACGCAAAGTTGAGGTCAGAGGCGTGGTGGCCGACGTGAGCGGCAATACTCTGATCATCAATGTGGGCAGCAAAACTGGATTGAAAGTGGGCGATGTATTGGAAATCAGCCATGCCGGCCGCCAGATCAAAGACCCCGCAACAGGAAAAGTATTAAAGACGATAACCACCAAGATCGGCGAAGGCACGGTTACGGAGATTGATGCGGATTCCGCAACGCTCAGCTACAGCGGCACCGGCGCAAAGGTTGGGGATGTAGCAAGAACGCCGTAGTCAAAATTTCGTTAGAAATTTATGGGCTCGCTCATCAAGGGCGAGCCCAAATTATTTCTGCCCGGCCAAAACAAAGTTGAGGAGGTGCAAACGCTATGACTAATAGAAGCGCTTTGAGGACTAACTAAGCTTCTTTTTTTCATTCGCCTCCGCGGGTTTTGCGGCTGCCTGCTGGACGAGTGCGTGATCAACTACACGTTGCATGTCCAGGATGGGCGCGGGCTTGCCGGTCCAGATCTCAAACTGCCGGGCGCCTTGCTGCACAAACATTTCTGCGCCGGGAATCACGTGCATGCCCCGGGCACGCGCCATCTTGATCATTTTAGTTTCTGCCGGGACGTAGACCATTTCAAAGAAATACTTTGCCTTCATCTCCGGCTCGGTAAGCGGCAGCGGATCTTTGTTGCCTTCCATTCCGGCAGGCGTGGCATTGATGATCACGTCAAATTCCAGCTTCTTCAACATCGTGCGATTGATGGCCCTGGCTTTGGCCTGCTTGGCCAGCTTTTGTGCCGCTGCGGAATTACGGCTCAGGATGGAAACTTCAGCGCCGCGCTCTTTCAGTCCAAAGACGGCGGCGCGCGCCGCGCCTCCTGAGCCCAGCACGAGGATTCTTGCTCCCTGCAGGCGAATGCGCATTTCCAGAGGACGCACAACGCCATTTACGTCAGTATTGAAGCCGTAGAGCTTGCCATCCTGGCTGCGCACCAGCGTATTGCAGGCGCCGACTTTCGCTGTCCATGGATCGCTCTTATCAAGCAGTTTCAGGATCGGCTCTTTGTACGGCATGGTGATGCTGAGGCCGGCAATAGGAATATCCTGCAGGCAAGCCATGAGATCTTCAATGGTCTTGGCATGCAGCGCAAGGTAAACGGCATTCACGTTTTCGCGCCGGAAAGCGGTGTTCAACATCGCAGGTGAAAGGGACTGGGCCACAGGATCGCCGGCCACACCGTAAACGCGCGTTGCAGCGTCAACCTGGTCAATGCGATAGACATCGCGCAGGGCCCGGGCGGTTAATTGTCCCGGCGCGGTTTCTTCTCCGGGATTGGCGGCGGCAAAAGTGAACTGGCTGCCGGCCCGCACACAAAGCAGGCGACTGATGACGCCCTGTTCACCCATACATAGCCCGATCAGGGAATGCGCATGGCTGTACTTTTCCAGGAACTTCATCATGACCACGTTGTCATAGAGAGAATTTGCCGTGGTGACGATCTTGATGAAGTCGGAAGGATGCTGCTGCATTTTGGCAAAAATTTCTTCCAGCTTTTTTGTGCCGCGAAAATCATGGTATGAGAGGATTAAATGAGCAGATCGGCGCAACCGATTGAAATCATTTGGCTTAAGCTGCGCAGCCGTTTCCAGTTCAATATCCACTAGATGGCAGCCCAAACCGGCGGCTTTTATCAGAATGTCAATCTGTGAGGCGATAGATCCCTTGAATTTACCTCCATTGGCGGCACGGCGGCAGGTGGCCACAATCAGCGCTTCAGGATGAAATTCCACAAATGTCTTGAGCTTCGGAAGCCCAAGAGAGGGGTTGGAAAGATAGTCTAACCTGAACTCAATAAAGGGGTTATCCCGGACAGCAAGGTCGGCTTTTTGTACTATTTCCGCCGGATTGGAAGCAGCAATGGCCACGCACACCCGGGGTAGCCGGGCGGGCAGGAACCTTGGCGCGTAGTTAGATGATGTTCCATTCATTAGATTTACAAAGGGCTGGCCATCATACGTGAGCAAAAATCACAGATTCAAGCACCGAATGCAAGAAGTGAATAGAACTTCTGTAATTAAGCGTATCTGCTTAGTAAATAAGAGTTTAGTTGAAGTCGAATGAAATGCGGTGATATGTTCCACCCGGGACATTGCGCGTCCCGTGGGAGAGACTTGTTCTCCTGCAGAGGCGTACGGGGAGGAAGTAATGAAGAATTTCAAGCTGGTGCCGCTGGCGTTAGCGGGGATGGTTTTATCGAACCTGGGCTTTTCACAACAGCCCCAACCTGCTCAGCAGCAGCCTGCTCAAACACAGCCTGCTCAGCCGCAACCGGTGCAGCCGGCCCTGAGATCGCAGGAGCACGCCGCCAATCTGGATGTTGGCAATACGCCGACGCGCAGTGACATGTATTGCTCAGGCTTTCTGACGAACGAAAAGGTCCCCGACAAGCTGTTCGTCGCAGGTGGACACAATAGTCCGGACCAGACGAGATTTGCCGCGGCAATCGACACGATTTTCATCCACGGTCAGGGCATGAAGGAAGGCGATCGCTACCAGATTGTCCGAGAGGTAAAAGACACCAACCACTACGAAATATTCCCGGGACAAAGGTCCGCTTTGCGCAACGCGGGGGTGCCGTATCTGGAGTTGGCGATCGTGAAAGTAACGGATGTGCAGAAGAGCACGGGGATCGCTAATTTTGAACTAAGCTGCGCTGACGTGATGCCGGGCGACCTCGCCATTCCATTGGTAGAGCGCGAAGCACCACCATTCCGCAAGGTCACTCTGGATCGCTATGCGCCACCCGCGGGAAAACCCCAGGGACGCATTGTAATGGCCAAGGAATTCGATTCATACCTGGGATCCAAATACAAGGCATACCTGAACATCGGGGCAGACAAGGGCCTGAAACCCGGAGACTATCTACGGGCGACGCGCACTTATTCTTATTCTTACCATGATCCTGTCGACGGTTTATCACTCGATGCCAAGGATTATGACGATACCCAAAAAGACCCGCGCAGACTTCCGCATGACGACGTTTCCAGCCTGCCGCGCCGGACGGTGGGGGACATGATTGTGCTAAACGTGCAGCACAAGACTGCCACAGCGATGGTTTTGACGGCATTGGAAGAAATACAAGTCGGCGATGGCGTTGAAGTGATGGATATAAGCGATGCGCCGGTTCTGCCACCCATCAGTCCATCGTTCACCAATGCACCGCAACCGGAAGCCGCAAGCGCTAGCACGGTGCCGCCGAAGATTAACTGCTCGGCTTCTCCCACCAGCCTGCGTGCGGGTGAGAGCGCTTCAATCAGCTGCGAGGCGGTAAGTCCCGATAACAGGCCTGTCAATATCACGTATGTTGCCAATGGCGGCAAACTCTCTTCGAATCGCAACCAGGCCACGCTTGATACCACTGATGCCGGGCCGGGGCCGATCGCCGTCCGGGCTACCGCTTTTGACGACCGGCAGTTGAGCGCATCAACCGTGGTTACCGTGAACGTGGAAGCCGCCGCGCCTGCCGCGCCTACAGCACAAAAGCTGATGGAGCTTGATTACAAACCTAACAGCGGCTACGTGGACAATCGTTCCAAGGCCGTGCTGGATGATGTCGCTTTGAAATTGCAGCAGGACCCAAACCTGAACGTTGTGCTCTCAGGCTCCGCCGATTCCGGTGAGCCACGCAGTATGGGATTGCAGCGCGCACAGAACGCCATGGCGTATCTGACTAAAGCTAAAGGAATCGATCCGCAACGCATCCAGACCAAGGCAGCAACAGAACCGGGACGCAAAGTGGAAGTCTGGACTTTGCCGGCTGGAGCAACGTTGCCGGGAGCAGCGCCTACTCCGCCTCCACAAGGCACAGGTCAGCAGGATCAGCCACAGACCACGCAGCCACCTGCGGCAGAGCAGCCTCCGGCATTGCAGCCGCCAGCAGCTACTCCGCCTGCTGATCAGCCAACGGCGACGCCGCAACCTACGCCGCCGCCTGCAGAATGAACTAGGCTTTCGAAAAGCGATTGAAGAGCAGTTCCCAGCCCTGGATTTCAGTCCAGGGCTTCTTCTTGGAAGCGAAACAATAAAGGCGAGGCATTAGATCCAACAACGTAAGGGCTTGCACGTCACATTCCCAAAACGGGACCGAGAACTTGCTTTCGTTCAATATTCATGGGCTTTTCAAGCCACCTTCACACTTCTTCCCTAATCTCTTACTGGCAACGCTTCGCTGCTCCTCAGGGTCATTGAAAGGATGAAGAGCGGCGCGGCGTTGATACACCAAGAAAGGAAAGTGACCTCATGAAGCTGGTACGAATCCTCATGCAGTTAGCCCTGTTTTTTGCGATGTTCGGCGCTTGCCTGCCGGCGGGAGCCCAAACCGGAAACATCAAGACGGTGTGGATCATTCTGATGGAGAACCATAACTGGTCACAGATCAAAGGCAGCAGCAGCGCGCCTTATATCAACAACACGCTTCTGCCCATGGCGTCGCACGCTGAACAGTATTTCAATCCTCCGGGAATCCATCCCAGCCTGCCTAACTATCTCTGGCTGGAAGCGGGCACGAACTTTGGCGTGCTGGATGACAATGCGCCCAGCTCACACCACTTCAACACTACGCAGCATCTGGTGACCTTGCTGCAAAACAAGGCGGTTTCATGGAAGACCTACCAGGAAAATATCTCCGGTACAACCTGCCCGCTCACCAGTAGCGGGGAATACGCCGTGAAGCACAATCCTTTCGTCTATTTTGATGACGTCACCAATACGCTCAACCCAAACTCTGCGGAGTGCATCAACCACGTGCGGCCTTTCACCGAGTTCGCCTCTGACCTGGCCAACAATAACGTGGCCGCTTACAACTTCATCACGCCCAACCTGTGCGATGACATGCATGACAGTTGCAAACCCACGCGCAACCCGGTCAAGCAGGGTGATACGTGGCTTTCGCAAAATATCCCGGCCATCCTGAATTCGGCAGCATACAAGGCGGGTGGGGCCATCTTCATTACCTGGGATGAAGCCGCTACTGGCGACGGACCCATCGGTATGATCGTGCTCTCACCGTTTGCAAAAGGAAACGCCTACTCCAACACCATCCACTACACACACGGCTCCGCGCTGCGAACATTCGAAGAAATTTTTGGAGTTACGCCACTGCTGGGAGACGCCGCCAACCAGACCGATCTGAAAGACCTGTTTGTGTCGTTCCCGTAGATGTTCCTCCGGCGAAAAAGGGACGTCCGCGGTGCCCTGCCCGGACGTCCCGCTGGGATTTATTCACCATCGGATCCCGAAGGTGAGGGGAAGAAGTTGCGTGGAAACGCGATTGTATCCAGCGTGGTGATACCTGACTTCCGTATAAAACTTGGCATGACTTCCCCCCAGCCGATATGTGATCCCACCGCCGATGTTCTCGCCAAATGCGTTGGAACTCCGGCTCCCGGTGACGAAATTCACTTGCCCGAGCGTGCACCCGAACCACCATGACCAGTAAGGATCGCAGACAACACCTACTCCAGGCACGGTTGTTTCTCCGGAGCGATGGTACCAGCCGATTCCTCCAATGAGATAAGCTCCAAGCTTGTGGCCCTCCAGGTGGACGATCGGATTGAAGGTCCAGGCGTGCTGTCGGGCGCTCGCGTCTGGAGTGGTCAGAAGCGCCTTTGTCCGCGAGTTGATGGGCAAATCATGCCACATGTATTCGGTATCGATTCCGAACCATCTGGAGAAGTTCATGCCTCCGCCAATTACGAAATTTCCGCCGTCATTCACGAAGTTGGATATGTCCCCCAGCGGGAAGCCAACACCGCCGCCGATGTTAAAGAGCCATTTGCTGTATTCGGTCTCTCCTGAAGGACCTTGCGAAGAACTTTGTGCGCGCGCTGAACTTAGCATACCAACAACAATCAATGCCGCAAGAAACACCTTTAGTGATGACATAGTATTCCTTTCCTCTCTGCGAGGATAGGCAGGCAGTTCCTCGAATCGCTACTGTCAAAGGAAGCAGCCTGGAACTGACATTCCTTACAGTTGTCAAATGTCGAACGACCGGAAATGGACGTTTATTGAGGTTCAAAGTTGCAGGCCGCATAGTTGTGCTTGGCATCTGTCGTGAGCTGATTTACTCTCCACGGATGATGCCTCGCTTATCTCTTTACCTGTTCAGCCTGCTCGGCGCACTATCAGCCCTCGCGCAGCCTCTTCAGAAAACTGTTGAATATGACACTCTCATCCGCGGCGGTCGCATCATCGACGGCACGGGCAATCCCTGGTATGCCGGTGACGTCGCGATTCGCGCTGACCGGATCGTTGCCATCGGCAAGCTGCCGAACGCCACCGCGAGGCGCGTAATCGATGCCGGGGGAATGGTGGTCTCTCCTGGATTCATTGACATGCTGGGCCAGTCAGAGACGGCGCTGCTTATTGATAATCGGTCGGTCAGCAAGTTGGCGCAGGGCATTACTTCTGAAATCACGGGTGAAGGCGGATCCATTGCGCCGCAGAACGCGCTGACGATTGCGGCTGCGCAGCCCTCGCTCGATCCCTATCACCTGAAGATTGACTGGACCACGCTCGATGACTACTGGCATCGCCTGGCGAAGAAAGGCACGCCGATCAACATTGGGACGTATGTGGGCGCAGCACAGGTGCGTGAAGCTGTGCTGGGCGATGTGAATCGAGCGCCGACGCCGGAAGAGCTGGAGAAGATGAAGGCGCTGGTGGAGCAGGCCATGCAGCAGGGCGCGCTGGGTATTTCCACGGCGCTCATTTATCCGCCAGGACATTACGCCAAAACAGAAGAGCTGATTGAGCTGGCCAAAGTGGCGGCACGCTATGGCGGAATTTATGCCACGCACATGCGCAGTGAAGGACAAAACGAAGTGGCTGCCGTCCACGAGGCGTTGCGTATTGGCGAGGAAGCGCATATACCTGTCGAGATCTTCCATTTGAAAGTCAGTGGAAAGTCTCGTGCAGGCAAAATGGTTGACATCGTACGCATGATCCAGCAGGCGCGTGACCGCGGACAGGATGTAATGGCCGATATGTATCCGTATCTTGCGGGCGCCACTGCGCTCGCATCCAGCCTGCCGCCGTGGGTAGCCGATGGCGGCATGGACAAACTGCTGGAACGCCTTCGTGATCCGGCAGTGCGTCAGCGGATCAAGACGGAGATGTCGGCGACGGGCGAGCGCACGTGGGAAAATCTTTATCTTGATGCAGGCGGAGCGCCGGGCGTGATGGTTGCGTCAGTGGTGAACCCCGAACTGAAGCAATATACGGGCAAGACCGTGGCGGAGATCGCGCAAGCACAGAAGGTCGCGGACGGGAAGTCCGCGCAACATAGTAAAGATCCGCTGGATGCGCTCATGGATTTTGTTCTGGCCGATAAAGGCCTCTCCGGCGCGCTCTACTTTATTGCCAGTGAAGAAGACCTCCAAACCGGGCTGCGGCAGCCCTGGACCAGCATCGGTCTGGACGCGAATGAGCTTTCGCTCGATGGGCCGCTGTTTGAGCCGCATACCCATCCTCGCTCTTTCGGCAGCATGCCGCGTTTTCTTGGCCATTACGTTCGCGATCTGCAATTGATGCCGCTGGAACAGGCGATCCGCAAGATCACTTCCCTGCCGGCACAACGCGAGCACCTGACAGGCCGCGGTCTGATCAAAGAAGGCTTCTTTGCCGACATCACGATTTTTGATCCTGACAACATTATCGACAAAGCCACATACACGCAGCCCGCGCAGTTGGCCGAAGGCGTGAAGTATGTGATTGTGAACGGACAGGTGGCATTCGAAAACGGAAAGTCGACTGGAGCGATGCCAGGAAAGGCGTTGAAGGGTCAAGGATTGAAGTAAGGTTGTTCTCAAAAATCGGCAAAACATCCCCTCTGTTATGTTTTGACATTCTCAGGATGCAAGGCGGTTAAACCAGCAAAGCGGCTGAAGTCTGCGACATTCAACGTAAGGATGTGAGTCAATCCATGAACATACATGGCTGCGGCCAAGCGTGCATCGTGTACCTGCACTCCGGAAACACCGTATTGAATGATGATCTTTCGCCATTGGCCATACACGGCAGCATTATCAGGTAGAAGAGTCATTCCTGACTCAATCGCGCGTATTTCTCGCTCAGCCTCGATCAAGGAAAATCCAAATCCATTGCGGTCTTTTGGCCTTGTCATGACGTTCCAAAACTCAGCCATGTTTTGTAACGTGTAATGAAAATTAGTTCCTTGCTCAGCAAGCTGGGCCAGCGCTTTGTCAACCATGGGATGCTGCGGGCCAGAGCGGCTCGCAACCCGAAGCAGTATGTTCGTATCAACCAGACACGAGGCCAAGACCATTTAGTCGTGATCCTGATAAATCCACTCGCGCGTGATGTTTTCAGGGAGAGGCGGGACTTTATCTGAAAACTGCGCCAGGGAATCTAACCAAGCGCGGATTTCTTTAGGAGTTCGAGGCGTATGGTCTTCTGGCTTGGGTTCCCTTATTTGCTGGGCCAAAATCTGCTCGACATAAACTTCTAATGCCAGTCCTAGAGCTTTGGCCTGCTCCGCCAACTCCTCGGGAACTTTGACATTGATCTTCATGAAGTCACTTTAACATGGAATCACTAAACAATTTGGATTCCTTGAGTGATTCCGGCTCCGTAATGCGGCGTGCCCCTGCTGAATCATGTACTTCGATGAGCCGCAACGCAGGATAGACAAGCCAAACAGCATTGCTTCCTGCATCAAGGTACTGCCGAACTTTTTTTGCAGTATCCTGGGCCAGGTTGGTTGGTGAAATCACGTCAACGGCAAGAGCGGGAGCGCCTTCTGCGGGAGAATGATCAGGATCGATGTTCCGCAAATGATCTGCGGTGATGAACGCGACATCAGGATTTCTTACCGTGTCCGTGCCAAGGCGAAAATCCATTTCTTCCACAACCACGCCCAGATGATGAGCACGCACAAACTGAGTCAACTGCTCGGCAATCCTTTGACGGATCAGGTTATGACGCAAAGCCGGCGATGGCTCAATTAAAAGTGTCCCCTCATCAAGTTCGTAACGGGTTCCCTCTTTTTCCGGGAGTCTCTCAAAGTCCGCTAATGTCAGCCGGGTCGTGGTACTCATGGAAACAATTGCAAGCTCTACATGCGCTTATCAAGGCCAATGTAGCATGAAATCTTCTCCATCGGACGGGCTTTCGAAATGCTGACTCTTTTCCGTGATACTATGCATTGCAAAATCGTGCAGCTTCGCCGTTACTACCCTAGGTCTTTTTAACAATTATTTACAAAATCCATTGTTGTAACCCGCTGATTTAACGTCAAATAGAATAGCTGGTGCAGTGAACTCCGAATCGGCACATTCCTAGCGGTACCGGCCCCCGCCGGTAACCGGCAATTGCTGAAAAACAGAAGTCTGTTAGGATTTCAGATTTCCTAAGATCCTGCCCTGAGAGGACAGATGTCAAAACTTTTACGCCACAAATTGGCCGTCAGCATCCTGCTACTCGCATGCTTCGCGTTGGTTCTGGGCGGCTGCGGCCATACCAGCGCTGATTCCAAACAGAAAGGCGGCGGAGGCAAAGGCGGCCGTGGCGGCGGCGCTCAAATGACCATTCCTGTCGCGGTGGCCAAGGCTGAAGTCCGCGACCTGCCCATCCTGCTGAATGGGCTGGGATCGGTGGAAGCCTTCAACACGGTGGCCGTGAAAAGCCGGATTGACGGCCAGCTAGTAAAAGTGAACGTCAAGGAAGGCCAGGAAGTAAAACAGGGCGAACTGCTGGCAGAGATTGATCCCCGCCCATACGAGGTGCAGCTGAGCCAGACGCAGGCGACCCTGTTCAAGGACCAGGCCGCGCTCAGAGACGCGCGGCTGAACCTTGAGCGATTTCAGCAACTCTATAAAGATGGAGTAATTCCCAAGCAGCAGTTCGATACACAAGGCTCACTTGAGGCGCAGCTTGATGGCGCTGTGCGGGCCGATCAGGCCCAGGTGGATTCTGTAAAGCTGAACCTGGCGTATACGCGCATCACTGCGCCGGTTAGCGGGCGGATTGGCCTGCGCCAAATTGATATGGGCAACATTGTCCACGCGGCTGATCCCAATGGCCTGTTTGTGATCACGCAGTTACAGCCAATCGCGGTAATCTTCAGCCTGCCGCAGGACAATTTGCAAGCTGTTTCGCAGCACATGAATAAAGGCAGACTTGCCGTGGATGCCTACAGCCGCGACGACCAGACAAAGATTGCCACCGGCTCACTGACCACCATCGACAACCAGATTGACACGACCACAGGCACCGGAAAGCTGAAAGCCGTATTTGAAAATCGCGACCGCTCACTCTGGCCGAATCAATTTGTGAACGTCCATCTGCTGCTTGAAGTTCGTAAGAACAATATCGTGGTACCGTCAGCGGCAATTCAACGCGGACCGCAAGGCACATATGTGTTCACGGTAAAGCCTGACAAGACGGCAGAGATGCGTAATGTCACAATATCGATCAGCCAGGGAAATTTGATGGCGATCTCGCAAGGCCTGCAGTCCGGGTGAAACCGTTGTGACCGACGGACAAGACAAACTTCAGCCCGGCACGAAGGTTGAGATTCGCGGCGGCGCAGCACAAAACGGCAGCTCCGGCCAAAGGGAGGCTGGAAGCAAGCGACGGCGAAACGCAATGAAGCGCGCAGTGGCACGTTCACGTCGATAAAAGAGCAATTAAGCGATGAGAAGATAAAGGCGCGAACAAACATCATGCCTAACGGCGGCCCATCAAAATTATTTATCCTGCGTCCGGTAGCTACGTCGCTGCTGATGATAGGAGTGCTGCTGGTAGGCGCCGTTGCATACCTGCAACTTCCTGTCTCCGCCCTTCCCCAGGTTGACTATCCCACCATCCAAGTCATCACTTTTTATCCGGGCGCCGGGCCGGAGGTAATGGCTTCATCGGTAACCGCACCAATGGAGCGGCAGTTTGGCCAGGTTCCCGGGTTGAGCCAGATGACGTCCACCAGTTCTTTTGGCAGCTCGGTCATCACGCTGCAATTCAACCTGGAACAAAGCATCGACATTGCGGAGCAGGAAGTGCAAGCCGCCATCAACGCCGCTACCACGTTCCTGCCTCGCGATCTGCCTAACCCGCCGATCTACAGCAAAGTGAATCCCGCGGACGCGCCAATTCTTACGCTGGCGCTCACCTCAGACAGTTTGCCGCTTTCCAAGGTTGAAGATCTGGCTGACACCACGCTGGCGCAGAAAATTTCGCAGCTCACAGGCGTGGGTATGGTATCGATCAGTGGCGGGCAGAAGCCGGCGGTACGCATACAGGCCAATCCTACCGCGCTGGCCTCTTACGGCCTTAGCCTGGAAGATCTGCGCACGGTGCTGGGACAGGCCAACGTGGACCAGGCCAAGGGCATTCTGGAAAATCAACGGCAGGCGTTCACCATCTCAACGAATGACCAATTGCTTTCCGGAAATGAATACAAAGATGTAATCATTGCCTATCGCAACGGCGCGCCGGTGCGGCTGCGCGATGTAGCCACGATCATCGACGGCGCGGAGAACGCCAAGCAAGCTGCATGGATGAACTTATCACCGGCGGTCATCGTAAACATTCAACGCCAGCCCGGAGCCAACATCATCAGCGTGGTAGACCGCATCAAGAAAGTCTTGCCGCAACTGCAGGCCGGGCTGCCCACTTCAGTGAAGGTTGCCATTCTCACTGATCGAACAGAAACCATTCGCGCGTCAGTGAAAGACGTTGAGTTTGAAATGATGCTCACCATCTGCCTGGTGGTAATGGTGATCTTTCTTTTCCTGAGAAATCTTTCGGCCACGATTATTCCAGCAGTGGCGGTGCCGCTTTCAATCGTCGGCACGTTTGCGGTGATGTACCTGCTGGGCTACAGTCTGGACAATCTCTCCCTGATGGCACTCACCATCTCCACCGGCTTTGTGGTGGATGACGCCATTGTGATGATCGAAAACATCGATCGCTTTCTGGAAGAAGGCCACTCGCCGATGGAAGCAGCGTTGCAGGGCGCAGGGCAAATCGGCTTTACCATCATTTCGCTGACGGTCTCACTGATTGCCGTTCTAATTCCGCTGCTGTTCATGGGCGACATTGTGGGACGGCTCTTTCGCGAGTTTGCGGTGACGCTGGCCGTCACAATCGTAATCTCTGCGCTGGTTTCACTTTCACTCACGCCGATGATGGCAGCGCGGCTGCTGAAAAATCCCAAGACTGTCAAGCATGGCCGCGTTTATGAGGCCTCTGAACGCGCCTACGAGCGGGTGATCGAGTGGTACGGAACAACCCTGCGCTGGGTGCTGAAACACCAGACCACTACTTTGCTGGCGACGGCGGCGGCACTGGCGCTGACTTTGTATTTATATGTGATCGTGCCCAAAGGATTTTTTCCGGTGCAGGACACGGGCGTGATTCTGGGCATTACAGAAGGGCCGGAAAACGTGTCGTTCACTTCCATGGCAGAACGCCAGCAGAAACTGGCCAAGGTGATTCTGCAAGATCCAGACGTGGCCAGCCTGTCATCGTTTATCGGCATTGACGGCACCAACACGACGCAGAACAGCGGCCGCATACAGATCAACCTGAAGCCGCATGAAGATCGCAGCGACACTGCGTCGGATATTATCCGCCGCCTGCAACCGGAAGTTGCCAAGGTGGAAGGCATCACCTTATACATGCAGCCGGTGCAAGACCTGACGGTGGAAGACCGCGTGAGCCGCACGCAGTTCCAGTATTCACTGGAAGATGCCGATGCCAACGAACTGAATGACTGGTCGAATCGCATTCTGGCCAAGCTGCGCACTCTACCGGAGCTGCGCGATGTGGCCAGCGACCAGCAAAATGGCGGGCTTAAAGCTGATCTGGTGATTGACCGCGACACGGCGGCGCGCTTCGGAATCCTGCCGCAGAACATTGATGACACGCTGTATGACGCTTTTGGTCAACGCCAGGTCTCTACGATTTTTACGCAGCTGAACCAGTATCACGTGGTGCTTGAGGTGGGGCAACAGTTTCAGGATGATCCCAGCGACTTAAGCAGCATCTACGTTAAATCGTCCACCGGGCAGCAGGTACCGCTTTCAACTTTCAGCCACTTCGTTACATCGCCGGCGCCGCTCGCGATCAATCACCAGGGACAGTTCCCAGTAGTGACGATCTCATTCAATCTTGCGCCGGGAGAATCTCTGGGCAAAGCGACCAAGGCCATTGCGCAGGCCGAACAGGAATTGGGAATGCCGGTGAGTATTCATCCCAGCTTCCAGGGAACGGCGGCTGCGTTTCAGAATTCTCTGGCGTCGGAGCCGTGGCTGATTCTGGCGGCGCTGATCACGGTCTACATTGTGCTGGGAGTACTGTACGAAAGCTATATCCATCCCGTAACGATTCTTTCCACGCTTCCATCCGCCGGCGTGGGCGCGATTCTGGCGATGATCCTGACGCGCAATGACCTGACGGTGGTGGCGCTGATAGGAATTATTCTGTTGATCGGTATTGTGAAAAAGAACGCAATCATGATGATCGATTTTGCGCTGGACGCCGAACGCAATCAGGGCAAACCGCCGGAAGAAGCGATCTACCAGGCCAGCCTGTTGCGCTTCCGCCCGATCATGATGACTACCATGGCCGCGCTGCTGGGCGCTGTGCCGCTGGCGTTCGGGCGCGGTACCGGGTCAGAATTGCGGCATCCGCTGGGCATCACCATCATCGGCGGACTCCTGCTCAGCCAGGCCTTTACGCTTTATACAACGCCAGTCATCTATATCTGGTTTGACAAGCTCGCGAGCAGGTTCTCAAGTTCCAGATGGGAAATGAGATTACGCCGGAGAAGAGCCGGCGGGCGGAGACTGATTTTTTTCGAAGTCCCGACGCCGCAGGCGGAGGGACCGCTATAACAAAAACGACTCTGCGCTATGACGATGATCACCAAAATGACGCAAAAGATTTATTGCTCCTGGCAGGGGCCACATCTGTTTCAAGATCGGTGTGAACCGAGAGGTCAGAAATACGTGGCGCGGACACTCTTGTCTGTGCCTGCATCCTCCACGATCGTCATCGGACCCAGACCAGAGTGCCTGTGCCACATAAGTCGGATGGCCATTTCTCCGACCATAAAGGCGGCGCTTCCGCAGTGAATGGGAAATCGTGTAAGCGAGTAGGGATCCCTCGCTCCGCTCGGGATGGGAGAAAATGAACATCTCTGCACCATTTATCCGGCGGCCGGTAGCCACATCATTGTTGGCGATGGGGCTATTGATGGCGGGCATCCTCGCGTATTTCCGCCTGCCCGTGGCGCCGATTCCCCAGGTCGAGTATCCCGTAATCAGTGTGAGCGCGGGGCTGCCGGGAGCCAGTCCGGAAACGATGGCATCGTCTGTGGCGACGCCGCTGGAACGCCAGTTTGGACGCATTGCCGGGGTCAATCAGATGACCTCGACGAGCCAACTCGGCTCGACGAACATCACGATGCAGTTCGATCTCTCGCGCAACATTGATGCGGCGGCGCGAGACGTGCAGGCGGCCATTAATGCAGCGCTGGGACAGCTACCGGCCAATCTGCCCACGCGCCCGAACTGGCGCAAGGTGAACCCTGCAGATGCGCCAATCATGATTCTTTCACTGACTTCAGAGACCATCACCAAGCCGCGCATGTATGACGTGGCGGACTCGGTGCTGGCGCAGAAGCTTTCGCAGGTACCGGGCATCGGGCAGGTATTTGTGGGTGGCGGAGCCAAGCCGGCAGTGCGGGCGGAGGTGAATCCCACGCTGTTAAGTAAGCTGGGCGTGGGCGTGGAGCAGGTGCGTGCTGCACTTGGCGCGGCGAATGCGAACCGTCCTAAAGGCGAGTTTGCGGGCGCGGTGAACGCGTGGCAGATCACGGCCAATGATCAACTGTTCAAAGCCGAGGACTACAAAAACATCATCGTCGCCAAAAATACCACGGGCGGCGTGGTGCGTTTGCAGGATGTGGCGGATGTGCAGGATTCAGTTGAAGACATCCGCAATACAGGCGTAGCAAATGGCACACCGGCGGTATTGATGATCGTTTTCCGCCAGCCCGGCGCCAACATTATTCAAGCGGTAGACCGCGTGAAAGCGCTGATCCCAGAGCTGCAAGGCTCGATTCCGGCGGGCATCAAGCTGGAAGTGGCGCTGGACCGCACGACGACAATTCGCGCGTCCGTGGCCGATATCCAGATCACGCTGCTCATTTCAATTGTGCTGGTGGTGCTGGTGGTTTTTGTTTTTCTGCGCAATCTGCGCGCCACATTCATTCCCAGCGTGGCCGTGCCACTTTCTCTCATTGGCACGTTTGGCGTGATGTACCTGCTGGATTACAGCGTGGACAATCTCTCACTGATGGCGCTGGCCATTTCCACCGGCTTTGTGGTGGATGACGCGATCGTAGTGCTGGAAGACATCACACGCTATATGGAACAGGGCATGGGGCCGGTGCAGGCGGCATTCCGCGGCGCACGCGAGATTGGCTTTACTGTGCTTTCCATGAGCACGTCACTGGTGGCTGTGTTTATTCCAATCCTGCTGATGCAGGGCCTGGTAGGACGGCTGTTCCGCGAGTTTGCCGTGGTGCTAAGCACGGCCATCGCCATGTCACTGGTGATATCGCTGACCGTGACGCCGATGCTGTGCGCCAAATTTTTGCGGCCGGAGCGCGAGAAAAAACACGGCCGTGTCTATCGTTTCAGCGAACGCGCTTTTGACGGAATGCTCAAGCTCTACCGCGTGAGCCTGGGCGTGGTTTTACGCCATCAGTTTCTGACACTGTTAGTCACGATCGGCACAGCGGCCCTCAGCATTTATCTCTACGTGATTGCTCCGAAGGGCTTCTTCCCCCAGCAGGATACAGGCCGGCTCAACGGCGCGATTCAGGCTGAGCAGGACATTTCCTTCCCTGCGCTGCGGGACAAGATGCTCCAGTACGTGAAGATTGTATTAAAAGATCCCGCGGTGAATAACGCAGTGGGCTTTTCCGGCGGCCAGGGCAGTTCCAATACGGGACGCATGTTTGTGGTATTGAAGCCGCCGAACGAGCGCAAAGCGACGGCAGACCAAATCGTGAACCGCTTGCGCGGCAAACTGGCGGTGGTCCCCGGGGCGACGCTGTTCCTCACTCCCACACAGGACCTGCAGATTGGCGGGCGCCAGTCCAATGCCCAGTTCCAGTACACAATCCAGTCAGAAGATTTACAGGAGCTCAACTATTGGACGCCGCGAATTCAAGCCAAGCTGCGCTCATTGCCGGAGCTGCGTGACGTGAACTCTGACCAGCAAGACAAGGGACTGGCCGCAAATGTGGTGGTAGACCGCGATACCGCATCGCGCCTTGGCATTACGCCAGCGCAGGTGGATGCCGCGCTCTACGCATCATTTGGGCAGGCGCAGGTTTCAACCATGTATCGGCAGTTGAACCAGTATCACGTGGTGATGGAAGTCGATCCCAAGCTATTGCCCGGCACTGATGCCCTGAGAAATACATACGTGAAGTCGTCGACCGGAGTCGAAGTACCGCTCTCGTCGTTTACCCGCTACCAACCTTCGAATACTGCGCTGCAGGTCAACCATCAGGGCTTTTATCCGGCGGTAACGCTGTCATTCAACCTGGCGCCAAACGTGCCTCTGGGCAATGCCGCAAATGTTGTGGAAGGCGCCATGCGCGACCTGGGAGTTCCGGCCAGCATACACGGCGGATTCCAGGGAACGGCGGCGGCATTTAAAGACTCAGCGCAAAGCCAGCCGTTGCTGATTTTGACTGCATTGATCACCGTCTATATTGTGCTGGGCATGCTGTATGAGAGCGTGATCCATCCGATTACGATTCTTTCCACGCTGCCTTCAGCCGGAGTGGGCGCGATTCTGGCGATCATGCTGACCGGCAATGACCTGAACGTAATCGCGCTGATCGGCATTATTCTGTTGATCGGCATTGTGAAGAAGAATGCCATTTTGATGATCGATTTTGCGGTGAACGCCACGCGCGTGGAAAACAAGAGTCCGGAAGATGCGATCTTTCAAGCATGCCTCCTGCGTTTCCGCCCCATTATGATGACGACCATGGCCGCTCTGCTGGGAGGACTTCCGCTGGCATTGGGTAGCGGCACGGGAGCTGAACTGCGGCGTCCGCTGGGCATCGCCATTGTGGGCGGACTGATCGTGAGCCAGGCGTTGACGCTCTTTACCACTCCCGTGGTTTATCTCTACATGGACCGCATACGGTTGCGCGTGGCGCGGTGGCGCGGGGCTCATCGGAAACCAGCCCAGCCGGCGCTGGGAACAGGAGACTGAGGCTCAGTCATCCTGCTTTTTTCGCCGCAGATTTATGCAGATAAACCCTTAGCCGCGAATCAACACGAAAGACGCGAATCCTTGGTTTCTGTCGCTACGCTCCAAACCGCTCCAAGGGCTGCTCCACCCGAAGAGTTGCGTGCTCCTGAAACAAGCCGCTCAGCGCGCAAGCCGGCTTCGCGGCGTTTTTATTCGCGTTTGTTCGCGTGCATTCGCGGCCAGGCCTTTCCTGATCTGCGTTGATCTGCGAAATTCGCGGCATTCGCCCGTTTTTCATCGATACCGTAAAATGCTTCCATTTCTTTCAGCAGCCGAAAATGCTGAAAAGGAGCACCCTTGGATATTTCGTATGCCTTCATAGCCATCGCGGTTGTCGCCGCGGTGCTGTTGTTCTTGCTGCTCAAGACCTACAACGGCCTGATCAAGATGCGCAACGCCGTGCAGAACGGCTGGGCAGATATCGACGTGCAACTGACGCGGCGGCATGACCTTGTCCCGAATCTGGTGGAAGCCGTGAAGGGGTACATGACGCACGAACGCGAGACGCTGGAAGCAGTCACGCGCGCACGGACAGAGGCGGTGTCGGCGAGCGGAGGAGCATCTCTGGCTACGCGAGCGATGGCGGAGATGGTGCTTACCGGAGCTGTAGGCAATCTGTTTGTCACAGCGGAGCGATATCCGGCGCTAAAGGCGTCGCAGCAGTTCTTGCTGTTGCAGGAACAGATCACGTCAACGGAAAACCGGATTGCATTTGCGCGGCAGCATTACAACGAGTGCGTACGGAAATACAACACGGCGCAGGCAGAATTTCCGCGCAATCTCATTGCGGGATCGATGGGATTTACGCCTGCGGCGCTGTTTGCGGCGGACGCGGGTGATAAGGCGAATGTGGAGGTAAAGATTTAGCCGCAGATTTTCGCAGATGAACGCAGATAAGAAGATTGGCCGCGAATCAACGCGAAAGAACGCGAATTTTTATTTCCGGTTGTTTCATTCGTGTTAATTCGCGGGATTCGCGGCTGAGTTCTTTCCGATCTGCGTTTATCTGCGAGATCTGCGGCTAATTAAAGATTTTTCAATGCTTGCGCCAGATCTTCAATCAGGTCATCGGGATGTTCCAGGCCAATCGATAAGCGCAGAAGATTTGCGGGGCTGCGGGTGTTGGCGCCTTCCACCGACGCGCGGTGCTCGATCAGGCTGTGCGTGCTGCCGAGGCTGGTGGCGTGGCTAAAGAGTCTTAGTCCGGCGACCAGCTTGAACGCTTCAGGCTGACCTCCTTTGACCTGAATAGACATCATGCCACCGAAGCCAGACATTTGCGCGGCAGCGATTTTGTGCCCGGGATGCGTGGGCAAGCCAGGATAGTGCACCGCTTCAATTTTTGGCTGAGTGGCCAGAAATTCAGCGACGCGATGCGCATTTTCAGCATGCGCGCGGACGCGGTATGGAAAAGTCTGAAGGCCGCGCAAGGTCAGCCAGCATTCAAAAGGCGATGGCACGGCGCCGCCTTCGTGCTGGATGCCGGTAATCTTTTCCAGCAGCGGGCTTTTCTCTTTCCCGCCGCTTTCTCTAAAGACCAGCGCGCCAACCGTGACGTCACTATGGCCGGAGAGATATTTGGTGACCGAGTGCATAACCACGTCCACTCCCATCTTCAGTGGAAGCTGGAAGAGCGGAGTGGCCCAGGTGTTGTCACAGGCAACCATGGCGCCGCATTTTTTGGCCAGCGCCACGATGGCGCGAAGGTCGGTAACGTTGAGCAGCGGATTGGAGGGCGTTTCTGTCCAGATGAGGCGCGTGGCGGAGGTTACAGCGCGCTCCACGGCAGCGAGATCCTGCATGTTGACCAACGTATGTTTAAGCCCCCAGTTTGCCATGACCGTACGCAGCAGGATGGGCGTGCCGTAATAGGCGTCTTCCGCGGCGATAACGTGGTCGCCGGGCGCGAGCGACTGAAACACCGCGAGCGTGGCGGCGCTACCGGAAGAGAAGGCCAGTGCGGCAGCGCCTTCTTCCAGTGAGGCCAGCGCGTGCTCCAGCGATTCACGATTTGGGTTGTTGGGGCGGGCATAGAGGTATCCGCCGGGGAGAGTGCCATCGTCAGCCTTGTGGAATGTGGTGGAGAGATGGATGGCGGGCACGACGTCGCGTGATCCGCCTTCAGGTTTGCGGCCAGCATGCACGGCGCGGGTCTCAATTTTCATCGTCAAGTTAGAGTACACCAGTGGGTGGCGACAAAAGAAATTTAGCCGCAGATTGGCGCAGATGCTTTTTAGTCGCGAATGAACGCGAAAAACGCGAATCAGAAAACGATGTTTTGAGCTTCACGAAGACTATTCGTGGGGATGTTTCTGCCGCTTGAAGAATGCGACCCACTCGTCGGCGCCGTTGCGGTCGGTCAGGACTACGCTGACCAGTTCCCAGGATTGCAGGCCGAGATTGGTGGCGGTCGATTCAAGGTCCTGAGCGGTCCTGGCACGTTCCACGCGGTACTCCCATAGCGTGACCGGCAAGGGCTTGACGTTGAGCGTGAAGTTCTGACGCTGCGGGGCATTGCTGGATCTGGGAGGCGCAAAATCGCTGGCAACAGCTGTCAGCTCGACATTAAAGGAGCCCGTAGCTGCTGTGGGCATAGCTGTCAGCAGTATGGTGGTGGCTCCAGAGCGCCCGGCGGGAATCTGGGCAGCCACGCCCGCAGGGAGCCCCGTAAGACTGAACTCAAAGCTGGGCCGCTCATTGACGGCGACATGCACGGTAAGAGTCGCTGTTCCGCCCTGGGTGATGGTCACAATGGAGGGATTAACGGTTAGAACAAACTCGGGGTCTGTCTGGGCCGGCAAACGGGACGCAACCCCGGTGATGAACAAAAACAGTGCGGCTGCGCGGAGAGCATATCGCGACATGAGAATTCCCTCCCACCTGATGTTTCTATTTATTTCTGTCTCTGATATTTAGGATACGGCTGGTAAGGTTGTTGTTCTAGTGCAATCGCTAGGCATGCGGCTTACCGACGGCATGCTACAGCGGCCAGGCTGATCGATACACGCGTGGGCTTTGCGAGGGGAAAGGTGTCCTGATCCCCGCAAAAAATAACATTTGACTTTCGATTCATTTTCGTTTAAAGTGAGGGTGACATTGACGGGAGCGGCGCCGGAAATGCCCGCAGTTTGGCAAAAAGGAACTGCGCGGGGAAACCCAAAAAGGCCTGCAACTCTGTGGTCTGTGGCCTATCGTTTGGGTCCCAGTTACCGCGGCCTCCGTGGACTAGAGTGTGTCCCTGAAAAGGGGCCGCATTCTTGCGCAACACATCGCCACCGGACAGGTGGCCGTGGTGTGCGAAAAAGCAGCTAGCAATTAGCAACTGGCAATTAGCTTTTGTGTCTGAGCTGCATTCATCGATTCCGACAAAACGCAGGGGTCTCTGTGGTCTGTGGCCTATCGTTTGGGTCCCAGTTACCGCGGCCTCCGTGGACTAGAGTGTGTCCCTGAAAAGGGGCCGCATTCTTGCGCAACACATCGCCACCGGACAGGTGGCCGTGGTGTGCGAAAAAGCAGCTAGCAATTAGCAACTGGCAATTAGCTTTTGTGTCTGAGCTGCATTCATCGATTCCGACAAAACGCAGGGGTCTACAACGGAAGACGCAGCAATGGATTCCTTCGCTCGGCAAGCATTTCCAGAGAATAAAATTTCCCAGGCATTCTGGCTCGCGCCACATGGCAATGGAACCGATCTGCGTTCTTATCTCAGGGGCTAAAGCCCAATCATTTTGAATCGCTTACGGCACGGCTGAAGCCGTGCCCTGACACTTGTATCGCTGGATGAAAGTTTTAGCGAGTCTGACCAAAACAAATTCTGAATCGGGCCACCCAAAAAATGGGTGGCATTTTTTATGCGAGGTGAAACCGTGCAAAAGGAAGAAATCATCGCTGCTATCCGGAAGTGCGCCAAGGAACTGGGGCGCACGCCAAGCCTGGGTGAATTAACCGAACGAGTACACGTGTCAACGCGAACGATCCGCAAATTGTTTGGCAATTACGGAATGGCGGTGCGGGCGTGTGGCATGGAGCCTCCGCGGGGCGCGCCGACGCCGCTGGCGGACCTATTTGAAGACTGGGCGGGAGTGGTGCGCAAAACAGGAAAGCTGCCGACGATTTTTGAGTACGAGCGGGAGAGCGCATATAGCTCCAAGCCGCTGGTGAGCCGGTTCAAAGGATGGCGACAGGTGCCGCAAGCCATGGTGGCATACGCGGAACGGCACCAGCAATTACCCCGCGAGTGGGCGGACGTGCTGGAGATAGCCAAGGCGACCGGCGAGGGGACGTGGCTGGCGAACTCGACCTCCATGCCGACCGGTGGGCCGCAAGGCACGGGGAAGATTCTTACGGATCGCCCGGTTTATGGGCCGCCGATGATGGATGCAGGCATGTTTTTTGGCCCAACCAACGAGATGGGAGTGGTGTACCTGTTCGGCATGGTGTCATGGTTGCTGGGTTTTGTGGTGATGCGAATCCAAGAGCCGTTTCCCGATTGCGAGGCGATGCGAAAGATCGATGACCAACACTGGCAGTTGGTGAAGATTGAGTTTGAAAAAGAGAGCCGGAATTTTCTGCGTCACGGGCACTTGCCCAGTGGGTGCGATTTGATTGTGTGCTGGGTGCATAACTGGCCGGAGTGTCCGGTGGAGGTGATTGAGTTGAGCACGCTGAGGGTTTGGCTGGGGAGGGGGAGGGAGTGAGGGGAGGACATCAGCTCGTTGATTTCAGAGTACAATTTTGTCGTGCGTAATCAATGAAACGCCCATAAAACGATGCGGTGGGGGAATTCGTGTGAAAGGCTCTATATGACCCGCACTAGAAGCAATGCCATTGTTCAAATACAGGCCCAAAGTGTGATGCTGAGAAAGTTTAGTGAGGTCATGGGCAAGATTTTGGGTATGAACCAGATCGTGCTTGAAGGAGTTCTTTTGCAAATAGATGGGTACTCAGAGACCGCAGACGAAATTATTCTAGCGGAGTGTTGGGCCCACGTCGGAAAAGCCAAAGTTGCCCAAAAGCACAAGATTGCAGCAGATGTCCTGAAGCTTTCCTTGGCGGCAAAAATGGCTTCGCAGACTTCATCCAACCAAAGCAGTTAAATGCTTTCTGCTTTTTGCAGATGAAAATGCAGCAGATGTGGTTCGATCCCGTTCCTGGCTCAGCGCCGCCGCGCGGCAACATGATATCCAGCCATACGTGGTGCAGCTTGATGAAACGCTGTTATCAATGATCAAGCGAGCGCAACAAGATCAGGATTTGCGAGATTTGGAAAGCAACGCTGGTGCGAAAGCCGCCGGCTCACCTTAGGAGTCAAATGGCCATTTGGCAATATGACTATTATCTAATACCCGAAAGCGTTATTGCTCAGCGATCAGGTCTGAATCCAGTGCAATTGACGGCACGCAAATTCAAGAGCCTTCGACTTTCGGAAAAACCTTGGTGCCCTTCAGATTATGCAAAGTCCTTCAGCGAGCTATTACCTGAATTTCCAGCGTGGACACCAGCTTTACGATGGTGGGGTACCGAGAATGGCAATCGTATCGATGTTTTTCGCAAAGAGCCTAGTGTAGATTTTATACGCATTCGGTTTGATATACGACGCATGGATTTAATTTTGATGCGCCGGCTGGCGGACCTAGCCCAAAGCTGGCATTGTGTTTTTTGTTCAGCTCACGACTTGCACATAATACCTCCCTCCGGGCCTTCGGTTTTGCAGCATATATCCGAATCCCGCCGGTTGCGATTTGTGTGGCAGTGGTTTGGTAACTCCCGTGATGTTGTGACCGAAACTCGCCAAGTCTTCATTTGCCATTCGTCAAAGGACAAGCCGTTTGTTCGCAGGCTCGCGCGAGATCTGAAGGCCAGCGGAGTGCAAGTATGGTTTGACGAGTGGTCGCTCAGCGTCGGAGATTCACTCAGCGAGAAAATTCAGGATGGTATACAGAAGTCGAGTTGGCTCTTGGTTGTTCTATCCAAAAGCTCCATCCGTTCTGGCTGGGTAAAACGAGAACTCAACTCCGGATTGGCTTTAGAGCTAGAAAAAAAAGGGGTGTTTGTTCTGCCTGTTCTTAAAGAAAATTGTCAAATTCCTCTATTCCTGAAAGACAAAGTCTATGCAGATTTTCGAAAACCCTACAGAATCGGTTTTGAAACGCTGTTGCGCCGCCTGGCTGCTTAGTGCGATGCGCTCCACTTCGCTGCGCGCTGGCCTGCGGCAGCGAGGAAGTTTATTATGAAAGACTTTCGGCCCGACTGAAGTCGGGCCCTGACACTTGTTACGTGTTGGGAAACATTCACGCTGGAAAAGCTGTTTAAGGATTTGTGAAGTCATGTGCCGCACCTACGGCGCTCAATCCGCTTTTGCAGCATACCCACACTTCCGGCTTCGCTAACGCTCGCCTCAGTGTGGGCTAACCTGTGGTCGCGCCGCCGGCGCTTGGAGCCTGGTATCGGCGTGGTTTTTCGCGACGGTGACGCAACGTATGGCAGAAGCGATGTTGCTTACGCCATGCAGCAGCGGAACTGATCCCTCACTCACTGCGGTCTCACCGAAGGTTCGACCTCGGAGTCCGGGATGGCAGTCGCGAGGTGTAAGTTGTCGTGAGAACTCCTGAAGCAGTTTGGTCAGGGGGAGGAGTGCTCACTCATTCCGCGCCCACGCGCTCGGTCTGGCTCTCCTAATGCACCAGCGCAGTGTGCACAAGGGCAAGCAGGAAGCTAAGGGTCGTTGTCACGATGATGGTTAGCTGCGTTCCGCCGTACACCAATATCGACTTGGCTGCCGTTTTCCATAGGCCTTCACCGTGGAGTTGCCTTAAGGTTACCCACAAATAAGGAAGGGCGATCAAAAAAAAGATCAGCGACACCGCATATGCAGTGGCGCCCTGGACAGGCGAACCCAGCGCAAGCCAGAACGGCCACCGCACAATGCTCAGCAATGAAGTAAACGACAGGAAATAAAGAGCGGTGACAGCATGCTCGCCGAAATACCATTTCCGGTTACGGTAAAACGCGGCGAGAAGGCAGGACATTGCCAGAGCGTCAAGGTGTCGCGCCTCCGGCGCTCGACATGCTAAATCACGTTTTCCCAGCGCTTACGCGCTGGGCTAACTTCTCATCGCGCCTCCGGCGCTGACATTTTAAGGATGGAAATGTTCTCGTCGTGAACGGAGTAAATTTTCAACCATTCTCGTAGCCCCTAACCCGGCCCTAACCCTGTTTAGCCAATGTATTCACCCGTTTGACGTGAGCAGCACGAGGTGTTACGGTCGAAAGAGTTAACTGATAGAGGCGGTTGACTTTGCAATGATAATTTCACAATTCCCCCTGTTTGCATCCATCGTCGGCGGAGTAGCTGGATCGCTCTTTTCGCCTATGTTTGGCTCGCCCATGTGTGCGTTAATTTCTGCCTCAGCCTTTGCGTCCGCATTCGCGCCGGTTTCCGCGCCGGTATTTGCGGCGGTGATTGGCGGAGAAATTTTCAACCTGATACGGCAGACCGGGGCCGTGGCGCAGGTGGTCCTTATCATCCTGCTGGTATTCAGCATCATGTCCTGGTCGGTGATTCTTACCAAATGGTCATCACTCAACCGGGCGCGGGCGCAGAGCGGGCGCTTTTTGCGGGCGTTCCGCAAAGCGCAGCGCTTGCAGGATGTTGCGGCCGTCTCTGAGCAGTTCAAGCCCAGTCCGCTGGTAGTGGTGTTTGATAACGCTTATGACGAGTTTCGCCGGCAGGGCGAGGGCAACATTAATGCTGTGCAGAGGGCGGCGCAGATTGCATCGTCAGAAGAGTTGACGCGGCTGGAACGCCGGCTGCCATGGCTGGCGACGACCGGAGCGGTGGCCCCGTTTATCGGATTGTTTGGCACGGTGTGGGGCATTATTGACGCGTTCAACGGCCTGGGCACCGAGGGCTCCGCCACGCTGCGCGCAGTAGCGCCGGGAATTTCTGAAGCGCTGATTACCACTGCCGCGGGATTGTTTGCCGCCATCCCGGCCGTGATCTTCTATAACCAGTTCACGCATCGCATGCGCGAATTTGGTTCACGCATGGACGACTTCACCATGGAGATCATGAACTTTATTGAGCGCACCACCGGAGTCACCACGGGAGTCCGCTAATGGCATTTACCACCAAGAGCGGGCGCACGGAAACGTCGCTATCGGAAATCAACGTAACGCCATTTGTAGACGTGGTGCTGGTGCTGCTGATTATTTTTATGGTCACCGCGCCGGTGCTGCAGTCCGGCATTGAAGTCACCGTTCCCAAAACAAAAGTGGTAAAGGAAATTTCTGAAGAGCGCCTGGTGATTACGATCACCAAAGGCCAGGAAGTTTATCTGAACAGCGACCACGTGCGGCTGGATGAAATTGGTGACGCATTGCGCAAGAAGTTTCGCGATCCCAGGGGACAGGCCGTGTATGTGCGGGCCGATGAGAACGTGGCTTTTGGCGCGTTTGCTACGGTGATGAGCGCGGTGAAGTCCGCGGGGATTACCAACGTGAGCATTGTGACCGAGCCGATACAGCCGGGGAAAAAATAATTTTGCCGCAGATGAGCGCAGATAGACGCAGATCGGGACAAGGTTCAAAAGCTGTACACGCTGATGACATTCCTCAGCGGCTAAAGCCGAAGGATTTGTAAGACTGGTAACGCAGGGCTGAAGCCCTGCTCCACCCAGTGGATCGGATACAACTTTCGAATAGCATCGGATGACGAGTTTCAGGTAATCGGGAAAGCAAAAGATCCCTACTCCTGATTCGAGCGCTGATGAGAACGCACTCTCAAATACGGGAGTTCGGGATGACGAGTTTTTGGTAAAGGGGTAATTGGTTTTCCGAGCGACCGAACATGAACGGGGAGACGGCTGGGAAGGCTCGCTTAACGCCCGGATTGAGAGACGAGTTGTTAGAAGTAAAGAGCGAGTTGATCAGCGGCCATCGGGATCGACGAGATTTAAGTACTGAGTGCTGAGTGCTAATTGCTGATTGCTAATTGCTAAACCATGGCATACGTCCGGGCCAACCTGTTTTATGAACGCGAACAATGGAAGAAGCCAGTGCTTCTTTCCGTGGGATTCCACGGGCTGCTGGTGGTGGCCATTGTTGCGTGGGGCTATGTCTCGCAGCAACACAGCACGGCCAATGACTGGGGCATCAAGCAGGGCGACGCCGTGACCGCGCAACTGGTGAGCGCGTCCATTCCGATTCCGAAACCCGAACAGTCAGACAACATCGTAGCCAATGAAAGCAAGGGCGTAACGCAGACGCAGCCGGAAGCAAAGCCGGTGGAGAAGCCTCCGGATGACGCGGTTCCGATCCAGGGAAAAGTTAAGCCTCCGAAGGTAGAGAAGCCGGTGCAGCAGGCGCATGTGACGCCGCCTCCGCGGCCAGTGCCCACGCCAGAAACCGCAGTTCCCTATGGTGAAGGCGGGCCGGTGAGCGGACCGTATGGATCCGTAACGACTGCGAGTTACAAAGGCGGTTTCAGCTTCCAAAACGCCGACTTTGGCGGCAAGTATGGCTGGTATGTGGATGGAGTGAAGCGCCGCGTGCAGCAGAATTGGCTGACGTATGAGATTGATCCGCGCATCAAGGCGCCGCATCGGGCATTTATTGAATTTGATATCACGCGCGATGGGAGCCCGGCGAATGTGCATCTGGCGCAGTCGAGCGGCGTGCCGTCACTGGACCAATCGGCGATGCGGGCCATTCAGCGTATTGATAGTTTTGGCAAATTGCCGGAAGGCAACAGCGTGACTGTAGATTTCTGGTTTGACTATCCTCCAAAATAGGCGAATTCATGGTTAAAGCGAAAACGATTGCTTCTGGAAGAAAGCTCTGCTTCATTACTCTTATGGTGCTGTGCGGATTTTTGAGCGCCGCCGCGCAGGACCGAATCAAGATTGAACTGAATATGGGCCAGGAACGGCCACGGATTGCCGTACCGGATTTCAAGGCCGCCAATGCTGACGCGCAAACCGGGCCGCTGAACACCGTCTTTAACCAGACGCTGTGGAACGATCTGGACAACGCCGGAATCTTTGACCTGGTGGCGAAGAGCTTTTATCCGTCGCAAACGCCAGGACAGCCGGCAGAGTTGCAAGCGAAGGCCTGGGGCGATCCTCCGCCAAATGCCGGGGTGCTGACGTTCGGCAACCTGGGCGTGAATAACGGGAAAGTGGATGTCCAGGGCTGGCTGTATGACGTGAAGAATCCTGGCGCGCCGCAGATCCTGGGCAAGCAATATAAAGAAGATGCCACGCCGGATATGGCTCGGGTGATCGCGCACCGCTTTGCCGATGAGATTATTGCGCGCCTGGGCAGCGGCATTGCCGGGATCGCTGAGAGCCAGATTTATTTTGTGAGCACGCGCAGCGGGAATAAGGAAATCTGGTCAATGGATTATGACGGCGCAAACCAGAAGCAGGTGACCAAGCTGGGGTCGATAGCGCTGTCGCCGAGGATTTCACCGGATGGCTCGCGGCTGGCGTACAGCGGGCTGACCCACGGTTCAGGCGAATCCTGGCAGATCATGATGTACTCGCTGGAACTGGGCCGCACCGTGGCGTTCCCGCGAAATGCCGGCGATAATTTTTCTCCCGCATGGGCGTCAGATGGAACTAAAATCGCTTTTGCATCTTCCATGCACAGCGGGCTGTCAGAGATATTTGTCGCGGACGCGAATGGCGGGGGCGCGCGCAGGCTGAGCACCGGCAAGGGGGATGTGTCGCCGGTGTTCAATCCTAAAACCAACGGGCAGATTGCCTGGGTGAGCGGACGCACCGGACTACCGCAGATCTACGTGATGGACGCGGACGGTAGTAACGTGCAAAGAATGACCGACCAGGGCTATGCTGTTTCTCCGGCGTGGTCGCCCAATGGATTGCTGCTGGCGTTTGCGTGGGTCCGCAATTACGGCCCCGGAGTGCTGGGCGGCTCGGACATTTATCTTATGGATATCGCATCACGACAGATCATACAATTGACCCACGATGGCGGAAGAAATGATTTCCCGTCATGGTCTCCGGATGGGCGGCACATTGTGTTCCAGTCCAACCGCACGGGCAATGAACAGATCTGGAGCGTTCTGGCGGACGGCACGCACTTGCAGCAGCTGACGCGCCAGGGCCGCAATAGCCAGCCCAATTGGAGCTTTAAATAGGCCTTATAGTAAATTGCATTATTTTCTTGGAGGACATGAGGTGAACAAGAGCACGAGCAATCGGATCGTCGTCCTGGGGGTGCTGGCTTTTTTGATGGTGGCAAGCGGATGTAAAAAGAAAGAGACTGCGCCACCACCGCCACCGCCGCCTAAAGCAGTAAGCGCCACACTTTCCGCCAACCCGACTTCCATTGAAGCTGGCCAGTCGGCCACATTAACCTGGAGCACCGAGAACGCAACTGATGTTGCTCTGGATGGCAACAAGGTTGATCCCAGCGGATCGCAAACCGTCTCGCCGACGCAGACCACTACATATCATCTGACTGCCAAGGGCGCAGCCGGAACGCAGGAAGCCACGGCGCAGGTTTCAGTAGCGCCGAAAGCAACGCCCACGCCAACTCCGGTTCCCACCCCGACCGTCACCGACGATCAGCTTTTTGCCCAGATGGTGAAGGACATTTACTTCGACTATGACAAGGCTGATCTGCGTCCGGATGCGCAACAAGCATTGGCCCAGGCAGCACAGGTCATCAAGCAAAAAGGCTGGAAAGTGCAGGTTGAAGGCAATTGCGATGATCGCGGTTCCACCGAATACAACTTGTCTCTGGGTGAGCATCGCGCTGACTCAGCTAAGCAGGCGCTACAGCAAGCGGGCGTAAGCGCGGACTCGATCAAGACCATCAGCTACGGCAAAGAGAAGCCGCAATGCACTGAGCAGAATGAAGATTGCTGGCAGAAAAACCGCCGCGATCACTTCTCACTGTTACACTAAATAAGGGCCGGGCGGGCCAGTGCCCGTCCGGCTTATCAAGTTTGGTTCGCGCCCAAGGTTTGGTTTCCACCAGCCCTGATTCCGGTGCACACTTTAAGAGGAAGCGCCTCCTCGTCTCGAGAAAAAAGAAAAATCCTTGCAGGATCAACCAGCTATTCTGCATCTAAAGAGTTAAATGCCTATGAAGAAACAAAGTTTCGTCGTCGTGCTGGCTGTGCTGCTTTTTGCATTGTGCGCCAGCCACACCGCAACCGCCGCGGACACCAAGTCACAGCTCATACAGATCCAGACCCAGCTCCAGCTCATGCAGGACAACATGTCCCGCATGCAGCAATCGTTCGATGAGCGCATGGGTGTGATGAAAGACCTGCTCACGCAGCAGACTGATAACGTGAACAAGATGGGGTCCGCAGTCCAGAATCTGCAAAAAACGCTGGGACAGCAGACCACCGACGCGGGCAGCAAGGTCGACCAGATTTCAGGACAGGTGCAGGCGCTGCATGATGCCGTGGACGAATTGAAGGCGCGTCTGGCAAAAGTAAGCAAGCAGCTCGACGACATGCAGACTGCCCAGCAGAACATCACGGCTCCGCCAACAGGTCAGCCCGGCGGTAGTCCAGGCGGCGCGGCCAGCAATGTGCCGCAAGCTCCGCCCGCGGACCAGCTCTATAACGACGGCCTGCGCGATTACAACGCCAACAAGAATGATCTGGCTTCACAGGAGTTCGCACAATATCTGCAGGTGTATGGCAATACCGATCTTGCCGGCAACGCGCAGTTCTATCTTGGAGAAATTGCTTATCGTCAGGGGAACTTCGCCGGCGCCGTGCAGTCTTACAACAAAGTGCTTGACCAGTATCCTGGAGGAAACAAGACCGCAGCAGCCCAGTTAAAGAAAGCGTATGCGCTGCTGGAACTCGGCCAGCGCGATGCCGGAGTGCAGGAATTGCGCAGCCTGATCAGCCGCTATCCAAAAAGCCCGGAAGCCCTGCAAGCCAGGGATCGTCTTACAAAACTGGGGGCCGCAGGCGCGGCCTCCAAGGGCAAGACTCCCCGCCCTTCACCCAGCCACCGCTAGGCGCTATTTCGTTGCGGCTTTCACCTTCAGGTCCAGCCCCAGCTTCCGCAAGCAATATTTGATCTCCTGCGCTACTTCAGTCACACGCATTCCATCCTGCACCATCAGTTTGCATGAGATTGCGGTTCTGTTTGGCGTGTCCGTCCCCAGATCATAGTTCACGCGGCAATACTGGCATTCTTCATTCCAGCAGAATTTTCCGTAAGAAACATCTTCAGGAGAGAGGAACTGCAGCGCCCGCAGCAACATGTTGCCGTCAGGGACTTCAAATTGCTTTTCCCCCAGCGTGATCTTCACCAGCTTGTCATACGGACGAAACAGCGGCCCCGCGTTGGACATAGTTTTGAATTTTAATGGACTTTGATTCTTAATGGAAAAAGAGCGGCCGCAGGCCCCGCTCATCCCGATTTCGGCCTGATGAGCAGGAGCATGCAGCCGCTTCTCGCATCGCACTTCCGCAGTGAAAGATTCCATTTACCCCTCAGAAACCCTTCCCCACACAGCTCAGATTAAAAATCAGAGCGTTATATATGTGTAAACACGAGTGGCAGGAAAAGTTGCGGTGGCATGTGGGAAGTCGCCCGAATGCGCAGGGCGACACAACAAAAAGATTCGCCATCCAATCACCATGAAACAGCCAACCGATCAGCAAGAACGCAACGAAGACAAGAAGAAGCCCGAAAAGGAAAATCCTTCTCACGGCATCGATCCGGAGTCGAAAGATCCGGAAATGGAAGTTGACCAGGATCCCGGCGAGCGGTAGAAGGAAAATCAGAACCAGAAAAAAGATGATCCGCTGGCGGCCTGAGCCGCCGAGGGTCGCTTAGTACGCGCCCTGCTTTTCAAAGATTTTGCGGGGATTCGTCACCAGCATGGTTTGCAACTGCTCATCGGTCACGCCTTTTTGCTTCAGCGCGGGGATTACGTCGTTATGGATGTGTAGATAATTCCATCTCGGCAGCATCGTGGGCAATGGACGTTCCGGCAGCCAGTGGTTATAGCACGCGGCATCGTGCGAGAGGACCATCTTTTCCGCGTGGCCGCGCCGGCACATCGCCACAACGGTATTGACGCGGTCTTCAAAAGAAAGAATCGTATCAATGCCAAAGCGGTCCATGCCGATGTATGAACCGTTGCCAACAAGTTCTTCCAGATAGCCCAGGTCGGTGGTGTCGCCGGAGTGCCCGATCACCACGCGCGACAAGTCGACGCCTTCTTCGCGAAAAATCCTCTGCTGATCCAGCCCCACGCGCCGCCCGGCATGGGTATGCGTGGAGATAGGTACGCCGGTCTTTTGGTGCGCCTGTGCCGTGGCGCGCAGAATTCGCTCAACATCTTTGGTTACGCCGGGCTCGTCAGTGGCACACTTCAAGATTCCGGCTTTCACTCCAGTATCGGCGATCCCTTCATTGATGTCGCGCACAAACATATCCACAATCAGCTCCGGCCCGCCCAGCACCGTGCCCGGCCCGCGAAAGTGAAAGTAAAGCGGCGCATCGTGATACGTATAAATTCCTGTGGCCACAATGATGTTGATCTTTGTCTGCTGTGCGATCTGCTTGATCCTGGGCAGATAGCGTCCCAAGCCGATCACCGTGAGATCGACAATCGTATCGACGCCTTTGGCCTTCAATTCGTTGAGCCGCATTATTGCGTCAGCAATTCGCTTCTCTTCACTTCCCCACTCTTCCGGATAATTCTGAAGTATCTCGGTATCCAGCACGAAGACGTGCTCGTGCATCAGCGTGGTGCCAAGCTGGACGAATCAATGGGGCCGCGGACTGTTTGTACCTGAGCCATGGGGAGAGATTGAATATCCTGAGCGGATTAAAATGGCCGAAATCAAGACCCATGAATTGTGGGCGTGAAATCTGCTTCAAGATACATCGCGCATAGTTTCCGAGTGGCCGGCCAACCACTCGGAACTGCTGTCGCAGCATCGACCAAAACAAGTTCCTGACATGGCAGATCGAGATCTGCCAGCATATGGAGCCTTCTCTTTTTTTGTTGATCTACGGTGGATTTTCGCGATTCAGAGTGGGCCGCCTACGGAGTGCGTAACCCGTCGCGTACTTACTTGGTCGTGTTCACCATCGGAATCATCGAGGACAACTGCAGATTAATCATAAGGTCGATATGGCGGTCGATCTGATACCACAACGCAGTCTTCTTGGCGGATATGACCTTCTCAAAAACTGGAACATATTTCAGCCGCAGTGCGAGCAATTGCTGGTCAACAGCCACAGCTCTCTTCATGTAATCCTGCGCCTGCGCATCAGTCATGGTGTTGTAATTCGCGGCGTACTCCTTGATTAACGCCCAGCGTTCGTCGTTGGGTTTAATGGCCTCTTTTCTGTACTGGTCGAAGACAGGCCAGAACTTGGTAGCTTCGTCAGCCGAAAGATTCATATTCCGCGCCATGAGTTCCTTGCGGTTCGCACGCAGGTTTCCTCGAAGCAACTCAACATCCTTGTCGTTGATTGAGTTCGGCTGCGCCTCGGCGCCGGGAGTGCTCTGCGGCGAGGGCTGTGCTGCCTGGCCAAACAGCGATATGCTGCACAGGAGCACGGTGGCGACGACCATCAGAACAGTTGTGACAACCTTTTTCATTGTGGCCTCCTGCATTTTAGATAAAGGTTTCAGCACCCCCAGGCTGACATGGTTTTGTTCACATGGAGCCTTTACTCATGTCGACCGATCGCTGCGGATGTTTACCTCATGCGCCATGCGCCGCCAGGGGCACTGCGCAAGTAAAGAAGGAGAACCGCGAGTTTGAGAATGGACTGTTTCATCTTCGTTCACTTCATCGCCATTAAGCGCGATCTTGCAATGCTGCTTCAACTGGCAGAACTGGCAGGCGAGACCGTCGCGCAAGAATGAGTAATGCCGTACCCGCTTTACCTCGGAGGTCGTGATGGCGGAGGCTGTGAACCTTTTTCCGGCTGGCCCGAAGATGAGTTGTCCGGCGGCCCTGAATCTTCTTCCGACGCGTGGCCTGGAGGTAAGGTCAGCGGCGCGGTCAACTTGAAAGCCAGGATGCTCTCTGCCGGGATGACCGTATCGCGTTTTCCGGTCATTGTGGCTCCGGCAGTGCCGGCGGCTGCGCCGGCCGCCGCACCAATGGCCGCTCCTTTGCCCCCTCCCGCTAGTCCGCCAATGAGCGCGCCGGCTCCGCCTCCTCCACCGATCATCGCTGCGCTGCGCTTGCCGCGGCTTTTGGCTTGCTGCATCACGTGGCCAGTTGCGATCTTATACGGCGTGCCTTTGAGAGTCAGGGATGTTAGCTGCAGGATCAGGGCGCCTTCTCCTTTGATCCGTCCGGCAGACTCTGACTTTAGTATGACGCCTTTGATAGGCGCTCCCTTCGGGATAACAACTGCATTCCCTGAGAGCACCGGCTTTGCCAGCGTCGCCTCGAATTCCTGGTTGCTCTTTGAATCGTTTGTGCCAATGGCGCTCGTGGTGCGGATGCTGAGAGCTGTTCCCGTCGGTAGCACGATCGGCGTTGGCGCTGGCGTTGGAGTCGGTGTAGGTGTCGGTGTGGGAGTAGGCGTGTCGCTAGGTGTGGGTGTGCTCTGAGATTCACTCGCCGGGGAGGCTTCAGGCCTGGGCTTCAGCGCAGGTTTGGGCTGCGGTTTTTGTACAGCATCGGATTGAGGCAATGGCGATGGTTGGGCAGCGGTGTCATTGGGCGGGGTAGGGCTGGCCTCCTGCCGATTGGCCGCGATTTGTTTTTCGCTGGCCTTATCACTCCGGCAGCCCAGGACAAGCACCATCATGGTTATGAGGACGCTCAACAGGATCTTTGTACGCATGGCTATTCTCCAGTCGAAGGCGCATTCCAGTCCCTAGCAGCAGAGCGCGCTACGGAGTCCCGATTGCTGCGTCCCTGATTGTTGGTGTATCCGCCAGGGTCATCGCAACGGCAAATGAAAATGGGTCTGAAAGCCCTTGACTCTCAAATAACAGAAGATTGGGTTGGACGCTGCTGTGAGTTTTGTCAGATGACGCAGAATGCCGCTGTCGGAACCGCCAGCACTGGCGGGACCTTCAAATTCTCCATTATTTTTCGTCACGCAGGATCATAAGGTGCCCGTGGATGGGCAAGCCTATCGTCGGATGGACAGTAAACTTTGTCAGCCTGGCAATATATGGTTTTTCACTGCAAATCGAATCAACTCGGCATTGCTGTGGATACCGAACGTCTCCATGATGCGATATTTATGAAATGCGACCGTACGCGGTGTGAGCCCTAAAACAGCGGCCACCTCTTTCATGAGCCGGCCTTCCGCCAGCAGTTGCAAAACTTCAATTTGGCGCGGTGTTAGTTTCTTTACCGGTCCCTTAGGAGAAGGAGAACGAATGAATGACTCTTCCATCGCCTGTTTAATGAGCGGAGTCACATACGTCCCTCCGCGCAATGTCTCGTGGAGAGCCTTCAACAATTCAGATCCGGCAGAACTTTTCAGCAGGTAAGCGGATGCTCCGACCCGAAGCGCTTCAGATGCCAGGTCGCCATCTTCATTCATGGTTACATAGATGATCTTGGTCTTTGGTATGATTTGCTTCAGTCGCTGACCGGCCGCCAGGCCATTCAAGCGCGGCATGCCGATGTCAATAATAACAACGCTCGGCTTGAGTAGAGGTGCTGTCTCCAAAAGCGCCAACCCATCTGCCACGGTACCCACAATTTCATAATTGGGCTCCAGGAGTTTTCGAAAAGCATCGACTATCATCGTATGATCATCAGCGATGAGTATCGTTGGCTTCTGCATTGGCTCCCCCTTTTATGTTCGATCCCCCAAGATCTCGCACGGTTAGGGCAACGTCGATATGTTACGCCCATCACTAATTCGCTTAAAGTCAAGCCATCATCGCTAGAGCTCCTGATGTTTACAAGTCACTCTTGAGGTTCACACCGATCACCTTAATATTCGAATTCATGAACCACAAGCGCGGCTACTGTCGTTTTTACCAGCGAAGGGACGCAAACAGGAACAACGAGCTTCTCTGGATGGGCACGGTGAGCAGCTCCGCCAGGTTAGAAAAGCTTAAGGCTGAAACTTGCCGATTGTCCTCTTGTCCGAGGTCACCAAGACGCGTCTTTACTATAGAACAGTGAGTGAAGAACGTTTTCAGTCGAGAGTGTGCCTTCTAATACACAAATATGTTTTCTCATATTCAGGTTACGGAAATACGCAGCGATGATTTAGAATGGCAAAAGCTCACTAATAAAAAGAAGCGGCTTTGTCTGTACCCTGCAGGCGTAAAGCAGGGTATCCCTCGTATTCAGCGCTACTTCTAAAATGAAATTACGAATTCTAGTTGCTGATGACAACCAAAAGGCTCTGTTCGCGCTGGTGACAGCTCTTTCACTGGAATTTGACGTGATCGCTACGGCCACCGATGGGCGATCTGCTCTGGAACAGATTCGCCGGTTGCAACCCTCAGTGGCAGTCCTGGACCTTAGCATGCCCGAGCTAAACGGGATTGAGGTAGCCAGGGAGATAGTCCGGCAGTGCCTGTCATGTGCAGTGGTGATTTGTTCTGTGGCGAAAGCCCCGGAATTGATTGAAGCCGCCCTTGCGGCTGGCGCTCTGGGCTATGTCTTCAAAAAACGACTCAATCAGGATCTCTCAATTGCTGTGAAGCGCGCTGCCCATGGCGAGTCTTTCATCTCCGGCTTGTGACTTCCCTGTCGCAGATCGTTAGTGTTCTTTAATAAAAGAAACCTGGTTGCCAAGCAGCAGGATTTTCCAGCTTAAAGCTTTCCGACGATCATCTTTCATATTCCGGCACTCCAAGTCATCGCCTTTTTTGCCTCTTTTAATATTTCTGGCGCTACCCCGCTGTGGCTCTCTGAACATATTGACAGTATATGACTCTCTTTGTTTCGTCCTAAGATGCTGCTCTGCAGGGAGCGATCAGTGGCGTCTCATCGTTCTCCTGGCGTCGAGCTGTCGAAGTTCAAGAGAGCAATTCTGTTGGAGTGACTTCCATGAGACCGATCTGTAAGACAGCTATAACCTGCCTGCTGGTTATTGTTGCGTTCCCAACTTTTCTGAATGCCCAGGATGAATATGGGGAAGACAGTAAATTGAATACGAACATGGCCATCCCCTTGAGCGTGCCGTTGAACCCGCTTGCGAAGTCTGTCAACTTCGGATTGGGTACAACAATCGGCGCCGGTTATAACCTGAGCCGGCGCAATGCAATCGTCGCAGAATTCATGTGGAACCGCCTGTTTGTCTCCAGTCAAACACTTGCACCATTACGGCTGGCTTTGCATACCCACGATTTGAACGGACACGGCAATCTCTACGCATTCACAGCAAACTATCGTTATGAATTGAGTGGACATTCTCTGGGCACTTATTTCATTGCAGGAGGCGGGTTCTACTATCGCAATGCAAACCTCAGCCAGCACGTGGTGGCCGGAACCGCAACTACGTGCACACGCGAGTGGCTGTTCTGGGGCTTCACCTGCACATCCGGTACGGTCAGCACCGACCAGACTTTAGCGAGTGCCTCCTCAGGGACCTTGGGCGCGAACGGAGGAATTGGTTTCACCGTAAAGGTAGGCGAGCCTCGTTATCGCCTTTATCTCGAGGCCCGTTACCACTACGCGCCCACCACTAGACTTAACACTCAAATTATTCCTATCACAATGGGCATTCGATTTTAGCCGTAGGCCGCGAACCGGTTCCGGCCAACGCATGCGCCCGGTGACCCAAGCGGCCGGATCTGCTCCTGTTTGTTCCTTCCAAATTGCCAGGACTCTGCGCAGTGCGGTTCGGCTCCCTCTAGATGCATATCGGTCGAAGCTTGAGCTTTGAGCAGGAAGACGGGAAGAGAAATCCGTGCCGCTGTCTTGCATCGTCTGCGGGGGGAAACAGTCATGCTCGAGCGACTGACGATACTGCAGCGGCACGGTTTGTGCTGGTTCCGGCTACGAACCAACAGCGTTGCAACAAGACTGCCCGAGTTCACTGCAGGAGAAAACTGGCAGAAGAAACAGCTTTTTAACAACGACGAAATTATTGCGACGATGAACAATTCGAAGTGATGCTGTAATTTTGCCTCGTCTCGCCGGTGGCTGTAAGTTCTGTCAGTTGTCCACGCTCCTGTTCTGGAAAAAAATTCTCTGATAATAGTGGCCCTGAAGAGTGCAATGCAGCCTTGGAGAAACCGGGTTTACCGAGAATCTCTCTCCGCATTCAGTACTTCATGTTTTTTCGTCGAAAGCGGGATAAAGAGAGCACAGGCTTTGGGTCCATGGCCAAGGAAGGGGTCGCATGAAGCCAGCACTAAGTCGATTGAGGATGCTCGCCCAAATCGTTCGAAGTGTGACCGCGATTATTTGTGCAGTCATTATCTTGCCTTGTAACGTCTTGTTGTATGCGATGCAACAGAAACCGCAGGCGAACGCAGCCAGCCAAGCCAGCCCAACCAGTCAGGACTCCAAGCTCCCCAATGATCAACTGGATTCCCTGGTCGCGCCAATCGCACTTTATCCCGATCCCCTGCTCGCCCAGACTTTGGTGGCGTGCACCTATCCGCTGGAAATAGTCCAGCTTCAACAATGGCTTGAGAAAAATAAGAAACTGAAAGACAAGGCCCTCACCCAGGCTGTGGAGAAGCAGAATTGGGATCCCAGTATTCAGGCGATGGCGCCATTTCCTGACCTGGTAAAGCAATTGGCGCAAAACATCAAGTGGACAGACGAGTTGGGAAATGCTTTTCTGGCGCAGCAGAACGACGTAATGGAAGCCGTCCAGCGCATGCGCGCCAAGGCCGTGGAAAAAGGCGCACTGAAATCAAGCGAGCAGCAGACAGTCGAAACCAAAGTTGTCGAGAACAAGACCGTCGTGGTGGTCCAGCCCGCCAAGACCGAAGTAGTTTACGTTCCCAGCTATGACCCCGTTGCCGTTTGGGGTGCACCTTATTATCCGTATCCGCCGGTTGCTTATCCGTACTATCCCGTGGGAGGAATGATGCTTTCGTTTGGCGTAGGAGTCGCCATGGGAGCGGCATGGGGAGGCGGCTGGGGTTGGAATGCTGGTTGGGGGGGCAATAACGACATCAACATCAACCGGAACAACACTTTTGTGAACAACTACAACCGAAGTGGGGGGAATAGGTATGGTGCGAATGGTTCGTGGCAGCACAATCCCCAACATCGCGGAGGCGCCCCGTACGCTAACCGTTCAACCGCAAACCGGTATGGCGGCGCAGCCCGCGGAGACGCCATGGGTCAGCGACAAACCGCTGCGCGGCAGGCCGGAACAAGCCAGTTCAGGAGTGGAAATAGCGGCACGAATGCGGGCGGACAGGGCTTGAACCGTGGAGCAGGTGGTGGAGGTGGAGAGCGGATCGGCAATCGTCAGGTTTCGAGCGGCGGATCAGGCTCCGGAAGTAGCAGCGCATTCTCCGGCGGCGGTTCCAGCCGGAGTGCAGCCAGCGCCAGCAGTTCCCGCGGCGCTTCCAGCATGGGGCGTGGAGGCGGCGGTCGCGGGGGCGGCGGAAGACGGAGATAGTCTTCACGATACTTTCACTAAAAAAAGGAGCCACCTATGAAATCACAGCCATCGAAAATCAAAGCCGGCACGATCCTCCTCGCGGTGGTTGTATTGTCATTTTCTTCGGCCGTTTGGGCACAGAAAGGGCCAGCGCCTGCCTCTTCGTCAAAGCCAGAACAGCAGAGGACATTCGCGACTCCGGACCTTGCGGCCGAAGCGCTGATCACCGCAGCAGAGGCTTACGACGTATCGTCGTTGCTGCAGATATTTGGCGCGGAAGGTAAGGACTTCATTGCATCCTCGGACTCTGTTCACGACATGACCATTGCCCATCAGTTTGCCGAAAAAGCACGGCAGAAGCATTCCGTGACCGTCAATAAGACTCAAGCTACCCTTCTGGTTGGTGAAGAGGAGTGGCCATTGCCCATTCCAATCGTCAAAAAACAAGGCAAGTGGTATTTCGATACCAAGGCGGGTCGCGATGAGATTCTGTTCCGGCGCATTGGATCCAATGAACTGGATGCCATCCAGATCTGCCGTGGATATGTTGAAGCGCAGAAGGAATATGCTTCCACCACCCATGATGGCATCGAGGGTCCTCAATATGCTCAGAAAATCATCAGCACTCCCGGCAAGCAAGATGGGTTGTTCTGGAAAAACCCGGATGGATCACCCGGTGGTCCCATCAGCGAAGGCATAGCGCGCGCTCTGGAAGAAGGTTATTCGGAGAAAGCCAAGCCCTATCACGGATATTATTTCAAAATCCTGAAAGGACAAGGACCGAATGCTCCGCTAGGCAAACTCGATTACATGATTCATGGAATGATGATCGGGGGATTTGCGCTGGTTGCAATGCCCGCCGAATACAAAGTTACGGGAGTCAAGACTTTTCTGGTGAGTCATGACGGGGTTGTTTACGAAAAGGATTTAGGCCCCGGCTCGCTCAAGATCGCAAAAGAAATGGTGGAATACAATCCAGACAAAAGCTGGCGTCGGACCAATGATGAACTCTTGTCTCAACGATAGGTTTATCGCGCTCTAATCAGAGGCGGTCCGGCTAATCAATCCGTGGCCACAGGCACGCATGGATACCTGAGCTGTATGGACCTTCCTTTTGAGGTTCCTTTGTCGCCGCTCATTTTGCCGGAAGCACATTTACGTGATCAATGCTGACACATCTGACAGGCGACATTCGTTTGAACCACTCCTATCCTCCACTTGTAATGCCTGACTGTTGTCTCATGAATCGGAGACGTGGCCGGTTCAGAAACGTCGTCTGTCCATAGCAAGGAGATTGACCCATGGGCGTAGCAACATGGTTCGCTGCAACTCTTCGACAGTACCCGGAAATTGCGATCTTTCTCACGCTGGCCATTGGCTATTATTTCGGCAAGTTCACTTTCCGCGGCATTGGTTTAGGGTCCGTTACCGCCACTCTGCTGGCGGGCGTGCTGATCGGGCAGCTCGGGATCACCATCTCGCAGCCTCTTAAGGCATTCGTCTTTCTCATGTTTCTATTTGCCGTCGGCTACGGAGTAGGACCGCAGTTCATCCGCGGTATCGCAAAGGACGGTGTGCCCCAGGCCCTCTTTGCGGTAGTTCTATGCGTGCTCTGCCTGGGGTCTGCGGTTGTCATCGTCAAGCTGGTGGGCTATGACTTGGGCTATGCAGCGGGGCTGTACTCCGGGTCACAAACCATTTCCGCGGCCATGGGTCTTTCAACCGACGCGATTAACCGCTTGGGCTTGCCTGCAAATGAGGCAAAAAAGATGCTCGATTCCATGCCGATCGCCTATGCCGTCAGCTACATGTTTGGCACCATGGGCTCAGCGATCATCATTGCGCTGGTTGGCCCGGCATTGCTTGGTATCAACCTTCGTGAGGCGTGCAAAGACTACGAAGAAAAGTTTGGCGGTGGCGGCAAAAGAGAACTCGGTGGCGCCGGCAGTGCCTGGCGTCGATGGGAGCTGCGCGCATTCAAGATACCGGCAGTCTCAAGGATCATTGGACTGCGCGCCATCGAGGCCGAGGCGTTGGTCCCTAACCAGCGCGTGTTCATTCAACGTTTACGCCGCAACGGAATCATTGAGGAAGCAAACGCTGACACTGTGTTGCAAGAGGGTGACGTAATCGCGGTTGCGGGCGCGCGGGAGGTACTCCTTAGCGTTATTTATGAACGCGCGAAGTTGATGGCGGTCTCAGGCGCTCGGCCGATGCCTGTAAGCACGGAACCCGCGCTGGAAACGGACGATCCCGAACTGCTCAATGTCCCAGTGGAAGGTATAGATGTTTACGTGACCAGCAAGGAAGTGGATGGCAAAACCCTTGCCGAACTTGCCGTGCTGCCGTCAGCCCGCGGTGTCTTTCTCCGGAAAATCACTCGTGGTGCAGTTGCCACCTCCATTCCTATCCTGCCGAATACGAAAATTTTCCGTGGCGACATCGTGACCCTGGTCGGTCGTACCCAGGACACCGCCGCGGCTACGAAATTGCTGGGCGTCCCGGACCGCGCAACCGATATCGCGGATGTTGCGTTTATTGGTGCCGGAGTTGCAGTAGGCGCGCTGATTGGCGCTTTGGTCTGGAAGGTAGCGGGCGTGCCGATCACGCTGTCCACTGCGGGTGGCGCCCTCATATCCGGCCTCATTTGTGGATGGCTGCGCTCCGTGCATCCCACATTCGGACGTATTCCAACTTCCACCGTCTGGTTCATGAACTCGGTGGGCCTGAACATCTTTATTGCCATCGTAGGTATCTCGGCTGGGCCTGGCTTCGTCAATGGCTTAAAGACGCAAGGTATCGGCTTATTCCTATGGGGAGCGCTGGCCACTACCGTGCCTCTTGTCCTGGGCATGTTCATCGGCAAATATCTCTTCCGCTTCCACGACGCTCTCTTGCTGGGCATCGTGTCCGGCGCCAGAACAACAACGGCTTCACTCGGTCTGGTTTGCGATCGCGCGGAAAGCCAGATCCCCGCCCTCGGATACACCGTAACCTATGCCGTCGGAAATACATTCCTCACAATCTGGGGCATGGTCTTGATCATGATACTGGCGCGATAACCCTGAAAGGAGACATTGATGGATCTTCTGAACCTACACACCTTCGAGACCCTGAGTCCGTTTGAGATCAAAGATGAATTAATCAAACTTGCCAAAAAAAACTCCCGGACGACGCAGTCAGCCTTTCTCAATGCGGGCCGCGGCAACCCCAACTGGATCGCCACGACTCCCCGCGAGGGGTTTTTCCTGCTCGGCCAGTTCGCGATCACCGAAAGCCAGCGCGTGATGGAGCATCCCGCGGGCCTGGGCGGAATGCCGCAGCCGCAAGGCATCGCAAAGCGGCTTGAAACATGGCTCAGCCAACACTTTGAATCGCCGGGTGCGACCTTCCTCTCCTCGATGGTACGGTTTGCGGTGAAAAAATTTGGCTTTGAAGCCGACGCTTTTGTGCATGAGCTGGTGGATTCGATCATTGGCGACAATTATCCGGTGCCCGATCGCATGCTCGTCCACAATGAGCGCATCGTGCATGAGTACCTGATGTGGGCAATGTGCGGAGACCCAAGGCCGCCCGGCAAGTTCGATCTTTATGCCGTCGAAGGCGGGACAGCCGCAATGTGCTACATCTTCAAGTCTCTGAAAGTCAATCGCCTTTTACGTCCCGGCGATACCATCGCGCTTGGCACGCCGATCTTCACGCCCTATATCGAGCTGCCGCATCTCGAGGATTTTGCGTTGAACATCGTGAATATTCGGGCGCCGCAGGAAAACCGTTTCCAATTCACTGACGCCGAACTCAAGAAGCTCGAGGATCCCAAGATCAAGGCATTTTTCGTTGTCAATCCCGGCAATCCTACCGGCGCCGCGCTTAGCCATGACGTAATTGCCATGCTCGCGAGACTGGTAAAGACCAAGCGTCCTGATCTCATGATCCTGACCGACGACGTATACGGAACATTCGTCCACGACTTCAGATCGCTGATGGGCGAACTGCCGCAAAACACCATCGGAGTGTATTCCTATTCGAAGTATATGGGCGCAACGGGATGGAGGCTCGGCGTGATTGCCGTCCACGAAGACAACCTCTTCGACAAGATGATCGCGAAGCTCCCGCGCTGCCGATCTGAAAGCACTGGACAACCGCTATGGCGCATTGACTCTTGAGCCGCGCAAGATCAAGTTCATAGACCGCATAGTGGCGGATAGCCGCGACGTGGCTCTGAACCATACGGCCGGGCTCTCGCTGCCCCAGCAAGTCATGATGAGCCTGTTCTCCCTGTCCGAGCTGATGGATGACGCCAAACTTTATCAGAAGGCATGTATGGAGATCCTGCACCGGCGTGCCATGGCCATGGTTGAAGGGTTGGGCATAGAGGTTTCCCCGAACCCGCTCTATGACGCTTACTACGGTTTGATCGACTTTGAATTCTGGGCACGCAAGAACATTGGCGAGGATGCCGTCGAGTATCTCAAAAAGCATGTTCACCCGCTCGACCTCGCTTTTCGCCTGGCTGAGAATTACGGAATTGTCCTGCTGAACGGCGGCGGGTTTAGCGCGCCAGACTGGTCTTTGCGTGTGTCCCTGGCCAATCTGGCTGACGAAGTGTACGAAGATATTGGGCGCGGTGTCCGATCGGTTGCGCGCGGCTACCGAGATGCTTTTGAAGCGTCAAGACACACGGAAGAAACAAGATCGCAGCCGTTATCCAGGAGGTAGCCACACGCCTTCACTCTTTATGACCCAGGTGTGAGCAAGGGTGAAGGGCGCAGCGGCCAAAAACCGTTGCGTCCTCCTGACCGTAGAAAGGAGGGGTTATTTTTTACTCCAAGAGATATTTGATGAGCTTGAGCATGCTAGCTGCAATGATGCTGGTGACCAGCAGCTACAGCTACGACGAAAAGAAGGAAACCATTCAAGCGCAGGCCTTTGGAACAGGCACAATGGCGAGCCGTAACTTTGGCATTACCATTCGGATTGAAGACTACTCCACCCCGGCAGAACAAAAAGCCTTGATCGATGCTTTCAAGAGCGGCGGTCATGATGCGATGGTGAAAGTTCTCACCAAGATGAAGGGCAAAGGCCAGGTATCAGTTACTGGACAGCGTGGGTTATCAGATCGCTTACATCAGAAACATTCCCACTAAAAATGGGCGCACCATCCGGTTGATGACAGATCGTCCCATCAACTTCGCTGAAGCCGCGAGTTCTGTCCGCAGCAAAGATTACGACCTTACGCTGATGGAACTCCATCTGAACAACGATAAGGACAAGAGCACCGGCAACATGATTCTAGGCGGCCGATTCAAGGTCAACAAAAAGAGCCAACAGATTGAGTTTGAAAGTTACCATTCCACACCCTGGCGTCTGGCGGGGATCATGGAACGGTAACGGACTTTCGGGGCTTGCAAAATTCTTCTTCAGGATGAGCTGGTTTGGGCTCGCTTGTCCTGTCTTTTTATGCTCTGCCGATGTGATTCTCTAGCTGGATGGGTTATCTGCTGGTTCTGAAGATGGCAGCAATCAGGCGGCTGAGCTGCGTGTAACGCCGAGTCCCTGCCGGTCTTCGCCGGATGCGCTGAGCTTCTCCTCGGCATCTTCGAATGATCTGGTGATGCTGGTCTGGAGACGTCCCTGCCAGTACCTAAGTCCCGCGCGGCGCTCCGGAGGTAAAACTGTAAGCAGATCCGCGATGAGGGCTTTCATGCGGCGCATGACCTGAACACTTTTTGCGCCGTAGGAAAGTATCTCTTCGAAACTAAGGTGCAGAAAATCGTCCCATGAGGGAAATGGGATTATCAGTCTTATGCGGCCGGAATCATCTGGATATGTGCCAATCTCCAACCTCCGCCCTCCAAGCCGAACCAGCAGGTCGCCGATCTGGTCCAGCGCCTGGACTGCGGTAGTAGGATCATTAATCGCCGGCGACAATGCTCTGATCGCTATATCTACCAGCAAACGAATTGCGTATTTTGGATCTTGTTCAAACGTGCGCTCTCCGCCGAGTTCCAACACTTTAGAGAACTCTCTTTCAGTGAATGGGTGGTGGACATTGAAGATATGCAGCAGAGGCGTTCCCTCCAAAACAGTATCTCCAACGGCAGTCACAACTTTGATGCACGCGTCGTGTTGCTTCGCAAGCTTTACCAGCTTGTTAACGTTCACCGATTCCAATGATCGAGGCTGCCCATGATGAAGTAGCGTCTGCTCGGGAACCAGTGTGCGAAAACCGTCCTGTGGAATCTTGTTTGACGAAGAGCCAAGTGGGCCGTATAACTTTTCAATCACTTGCCGTCCTTGATCGCCGGTGAAGATCAGCATCCGATTAATTTGCAGCCGTCCGATCCGGTGAATCAGACCGACAAACATCCCCACGCTGGCAAGAAGCAGCACAATCACAACCAAAGCGCTGATAAAGGGGACCTGCCGGGAATTGTTCCGGTCCAGCCATCCCAGAGCAGCGATTGCATATAGAAAGGTGGCGCTGAAAACCCCTACAGCATGTGACAGTACCGGATCGCGTGCAATCCACATGACCAGACGTGGAGAATAAGCGGTTGCGCTGAACTGCACCATCAGGAAGGTCAGTGAGAATACGATCCCGGTAAGGGCCATCATTCCTGATGCTATGGATGAATAGATCGCAATCGAAGTGTCAATGCTTGCTTCAGCTTTCAGATGCGGGAAGACGTAATGCTCGATTCTCGGCAAGACCACACTGGCTGCAATTGCCGTGAAAGCGTACAGCCCGGGAATAAGCCATGGCCCTAAGTGGACCCGCTTGGCTTGACTGAGCATCCGCATATCACTCTCGAGATCAGTACTCCAACCAGTCCACACCGAATTCACGCGGTAAGCCACTGTCAGATGTGACGGTTTGTCATTCCTTCCAGCTTCGGCATGATGGAACAGGAGCGCGATAACATGCGGGTAGACGCAATCATCAATTTGGTGGCCGCTGTTGCTCTCTTTTTCATGATGGTGGCGGTTGGGCTGGGATTAAGCATCTGGGATTTACTCAAGGTGGCCCGCGATTGGAGGCTCGCGTTGCGCGCGGGAATAGCGAACTATCTGCTGGTTCCCGCGGCAGCCGTCGGCCTGTTATTTTTGTTCCAGCCTGAACCGATGGTGGCCGCAGGATTTCTAATCGCAGTGATCTGTCCTGGAGCCCCATTTGCTCCAGTCCTTACAGCAATCGCCAAGGGATCGGCGGCCACCGCAGTAGGTGTGATGGCAATTTTGGCGGGATCGTCAGCCATCATTGCGCCGCTGCTTTTGCGCTTTTTGCTTCCGTTGGTTGCCGGCCGTGGTGATCTGACCATAAACCCGATGAAAATCATCACTACCCTTATAGTGAGCCAGTTCCTGCCACTGTTTCTTGGACTGGCTTTACATCATGCCAAACCCCGGCTGGCGGAGCGATTGCAATCCCCTCTCAATCGCTTTAGCACCTTGTTGAATCTGGGTCTTGTTACTCTGATTCTCGTAGCCCAATTCAAACTGCTGCAACAGATCCGTCTCTCGGGATATTTGGGAATGTCAATCATGGTCGGCGCCACGCTTTTTGCCGGATGGCTGCTGGGCGGCCCGGACAGCAATCAACGCAAGACAATGGCAATCACCACGTCGACTCGTAACGTCGGCGTGGCCCTGGTAATCGTGGCAAGCAGTTTCCCCGGAACCCCAGTCGTTACCGCGGCGACTGCATTTGCATTGTTCCAAATCATCGCGGTTGTCCTGGTTGCGGTGGCATGGGGACGGCTCTCCTCCGACGCCCGCGAGTTAAGTAAAGCTGCAGATTGAAATGATTCAATTTGGAAAGGGCGTGCGTGACGGAACTTGCTGAAGCTAGAGTGCTCAGCGAAAGCTTGCGGCAACCTCGGGATCTGCAATGATCCGGCCGGCGGCGCTTTGTGGATAGTATCCCAGTTTGAAAATTACAGCTTCCGAAGCCCGAACGATCCCGCGAAGCGGGAGCGCGAGGCGAGCCGAACCCATCCCGAGAATGTCTCCTTGACCATGCCGCTCCAGGGAGTTCTACCGAGACAGCGTCATTTTGCTGCCGCCACAGCTTTCAAGGAAAAATGCATGGAAGAGAATTCGCTGAAGCTACATGGCAAAGGACACATTTTCGAGATGCTTCGACTTGCGCTGATCCCGCCTTCGCCGGGACTCGCGCGCCGCTCAGCAGGACAAGTCTGAAACATTTCGGCAAACTGAGACACTATCGCTTTGTGCGTCATCTGGATCTTCTTTAATCACGGCTGGGGAACTGGCTCAGCTCAAGAGGAGGATGATCAGCGTTCCGCAAGTGGTAAGGAAAATGTGTCCGAATGCGACTGTACCTGAATAGCCCAGCACCGCGACAGGACTCTCCGCTTTTTCCTGCACCGCGGCAAGACCGGCTGTCATGGTCTGTGCGCCAGCCAATCCTCCGAGGAGAAGAACGGGATTGAGCTTGAGCACATAGCGGCCAAACAGCAACCCGGTCAGCAGCGGCATGAGTGTGACAACCACGCCGCCAAGAAGAAGCACGTATCCTACCTCTTTCAGAGATGAGATAAACACCGGTCCGGCTTTGAGTCCAATCATGGCAACGAAAGCGGCAAGGCCCATGGACCGCATAAACAGAATCGCTCCTTCTGGAATGCGGCCAAACCACGGAACCACAGACCCGAACCAGCCCACAAGCAAGCCGGCCAACAACGTTCCCACGCTGGTGCCAAGATTGATTCTCAGGCTTCCCATGGGTATGGTGACGATCGCTCCCACAAAAATTCCCGCAAATATGGCCAGCCCGAGAGTGCCAAGGTCGCTTTCCCTGACAGGATTGAGAACCATGCCGGCAATCTGTGCAAAGCCCTCTACTGCCGGCTCCGTTCCTGTCACCTTCAGAATGTCTCCGCGTTCAATGATCGTGTTCAGCCCAATTGGAACGGTTTGTGACTGGCGCGTGATCCCGCGGAGAAAAACGCCGCGTGCCTCACCCACTGTTTGCCCGATCTCCTCTAGTGTCTTTCCCGCCAACCCTTTTCCCGTGACATAGATATCAAAGGACGCCACTGGAATATCCAGCAGTTCCGGATCAGCGACCTCGGGTGCGCGAGCTCCTACCAGGTCGACTAAGATGTCGGTACGTCCCAATAGTGCAACCCTGTCTCCTGCCTGCAGCACGGTGGCCGGCACCGGCTCAAAGACTTCGCCGTTACGCCGGATGCGTTCGGCAAAGATGCGATTGCCCTGGACGGAGTGCTCGGCCTGATGAACGGTTTTCCCAATGACAGCAGCTCCCGCTGGAATCGTATAAGCGCGGATTGCAACCGGCTGCCAGGCGGGAGCCACACCCAGCCGGGTCCGTTTCATGCCAAGATCGGATTCAATCTTTTTAGACTCGTCTCGCAGATTGACTCTCAGCAATTTAGGCCCGAGACTGCTGCAAAACCAGATCAATCCCGCCGTCCCAAAGATGTAACAGACCGCGTCCGCCACGGCGATATGGCTGATCAGCTGTTGCTTTTGCGCATCAGGCATGGCCAAAGCTCTGATGGCCTCGCTGGCTGTGCCTATCGCGGGCGACTCTGTCAAAGCGCCTGACAGCAACCCGGCCGCGAATCCCAAATCAAGTTTCAGAAACCGAGCCACAACGTAAGCCGTCATCAACCCGACGAACGGCACGAACACACCGAGCACGGCCCAGCGCCAGCCATCGCCTTTTATGCTCCGGAAAAAGCTGGGCCCCACGGAATACCCGATGCCGAACAGGAACAAAAGGAAGAGTATGGATTTGGCCGTATCAGAAACCGTCACATGGAAGAAGTTGCCAACCAGAATTCCCGCCAGCAAAGATCCCGTCACTGATCCGATTCCAGCGCCGCGAAACTTCAAAGCGCCGATCAGGTATCCCAGGCCAATCGCGAGATAAACCGCCATTTCCGGATATTTCTCGAACAGATGACCAAGCCACTCCATACGCCCACCAGCCCACCCATTCTTGCGCCTGAGCAGGACAGAGATCCGCAATCAATAATGCTTAAACTTTGCATCAGCAGAGTTGTCGAGAGAACCGGTAGTTTTACCAGTTCTGTTATCACCCCAACAGTCTAAGAATCGCGTAGGCACTCTAGAAGAACGCAGTGCCGGGAATTGCGCTGAATACAAAGCCCTGGCAGAAATGGCCTCCAAGGGGGGACGAATGCTTGCAATTTTATCTGTACGAACTCCCAAGTACCACCTTTGTATAAGCATTGGTGTAGTTGTTGCTGTGCTGCTGCCGCTCATCGGTTGCGAGACCAAAACCGAAGCAGCGCCTCCGCCTCCGCCCGAAGTCCAGGTTGTTCCTGTCCAACAGAAAGACGTGCCGATTTACGGGGAATGGGTCGCAACTCTGGATGGTTACGTCAATGCCGACATCCGTCCTCAGGTGACCGGGTACCTGATGAAGCAGAATTATCGCGAGGGCATGCTGGTCCGGAAGGGCGACGTATTGTTTGAAATCGATCCCCGTCCATTTCAGGCTGCATTGGAACAAGCGAAAGGACAGCAGGCACAGGCAGAGGCGCAGCGCGGCAAAACCGAACTTGATGTGCAGCGCGACACGCCGCTGGCAAAACAGAGCGCCATACCCCAGGCGCAACTCGATAATGACATTCAGGCAAATGCGGCTGCCGCTGCGGTCGTTAGCGGGAGCAAAGCACAAGTTGAACAAGCCAGGCTGAACGTGGAGTTTACGAAAGTGCGGTCACTTGTGGACGGAATTGCCGGCCTGGCAAAAGGACAGATTGGCGACCTGGTTGGCCCTACCGCTGTGCTCACGACCGTATCGCAGGTCGAGCCCATAAAGGTGTACTTCTCCGTCAGCGAGCAGGAATACCTTCCCTTTGCAGCCAGAATTAGCGAAGTTGTCACTGGCAAGCGTGCCCTCGGCACAAAGAAAAACCTGGAATTGATCCTGGCAGATGGAAGCGTGTATCCGCACAAAGGGTCGATTCTGGTAGCGGATCGCCAGGTAGATGCCAAAACGGGAACTATCCGCTTTGCTGCCGCATTCGAAAATCCTTCTGGAGTGCTTCGACCGGGACAGTTCGCCCGGGTCCGCTTGCCAACGTCCGTTGCAAAGGACGCGCTGCTGGTGCCGCAGCGGGCTGTGATCGAAACACAGGGTGCCTATCAGGTGGCAGTGGTAACGCCCGATAACAAGGCGAGCCTCCGTCCGGTGAAAGTCGGAGAGCGTGTCGGCGACATGTGGATTATCCAAAGCGGAGTACAACCGGCAGAACGGGTAATTGTCGAAGGTTTTCAGAAAGTAAAAGAAGGCGCTCCGGTCGCTCCCAAACCTTTTCAATCCTCCGGACAGGGCAAATAATGGCAAATTTTTTCATTCGCCGTCCTATTGTGGCCATGGTCATCTCCATCCTTATGGTGATTATTGGAGTTATCTCCATGCTGCGCCTGCCTACCGCACAGTTCCCTAATATTGCGCCTCCTGAAATTCAGGTGAAGGCCACTTATCCGGGAGCAGACGCGGAGACCATTGAGCAATCGGTGGCCACTCCAATCGAACAGCAAATGAGCGGCGTGGACAACATGAACTACATGTATTCCACCAACGCCAATAATGGCGCAATGACCTTGACGGTGAATTTCGATATCAAGACAGATCCCAGCACTGACCAGATACTCTCGCAGATGAGGACCAACCAGGCGAATTCCCAGTTGCCGACCGACGTGATTAATGCCGGTGTGACCGTGCAGAAATCTACAGCAGCGCCGTTGATGCTGGTAAACCTGGTTTCACCCAAGGGAACTTACGACAACATATTTCTTGCCAACTATGCTTATATCAATCTCAATGATCAGTTGACGCGAGTTCCTGGTATTGCCAGCGTGACGGTATTCGGGGCCGGACAATACGCAATGCGCTGCTGGGTAAAGCCCGATCGTCTGGCAAAACTGGGAGTGACTGTTCCTGAGATCATTAAAGCCATCCAGTCACAGAACAATGTGAATCCTGCCGGCCAGATTGGCGGCGAACCTGTGCCCAAGGGACAAGACTTCACCTATGCCGTGCGGGCCCAGGGACGGCTGCCGTCTCCTGAGGAGTTCGGGAGCATCGTGATACGGGCCAACCCTGATGGCTCCTTGCTTTATATGAAGGATGTGGCCCGCATCGAACTGGGCGCCCAGACATATAACATCATCGGACGCTACAACGGAAAGCCTGCGGCGGTGTTGGCAATTTATCAGCTGCCCGGAACGAATGCCGTGCAAGCTGCTGCCGGTGTACGCAAATTAATGGCGGAGCAAAAGAGCCGCTTTCCCCAGGATCTTGATTATGCCGTTGCGCTGGATACCACGCTCGCTGTTACGGAAGGCCTTCATGAAATTCAAAAGACCCTGTTTGAAGCGATCATCCTTGTCATTATTGTGGTTTACATTTTCCTCCAGGGATGGCGGGCAACGCTGATTCCTCTGCTTGCGGTGCCTGTCTCCCTGGTGGGAACGTTTGTGGTCTTTCCGGCCCTCGGTTTCTCCATCAATACGTTGTCATTGTTTGGGCTGGTGCTGGCCATTGGCCTGGTCGTGGATGATGCCATCGTAGTGGTGGAAGCCGTGGAACATCACATTGAACACGGGCTTTCTCCCAGGGACGCTTCTGTCAAAGCCATGGAAGAGGTCTCCGGACCAGTCATTGCGATAGCCTTGATCCTTGCCGCTGTGTTCGTGCCCACGGCCTTCATCCCCGGGATTACGGGCCGGTTATATCAGCAGTTCGCCATCACAATTGCTATCTCGGTATTGTTCTCTGCCTTCAATGCGCTGTCATTGAGTCCGGCGCTCTCGGCTCTCTTGTTGCGTCCCAAGAAAGAAAGCCGCGGACCGTTGGGCAAATTTTTCCGCTGGTTCAATCGCGTGTTTGGACGGGCGACAGACGGATACGTGAGCGTCTGCGGGTTGTTGATTCGCAAAGTCGGGTTAAGCATGCTTTCTCTTGTTGTCCTGACTGCGCTGGCCATGTGGTTCGGCTCCCGTCTGCCCAAAAGTTTTCTGCCCGATGAGGACCAGGGGTATGTTTACGCGGGCTTGCAATTGCCCAATGCAGCCTCACTCCAACGCAATGACGAAGTTTCGAGCAAAATCGAGGACATTGTGAAGAAGACGCCCGGTGTCGAAGGTGTAACCTCGGTGATCGGGTACAGCATGCTCAGCGGCGTGCAGGCTACCTACAGCTCTTTTTACTTCATCACGTTGAAGGAATGGGCGGAGCGCAAAGCGCCGGAGGAACAATATGAGGCTATCAAGGCACATCTGGGCCCGGAGCTCGGCAAAGTGGCAGAAGGTATTGCCTTCTCTTTTCCGCCTCCTGCCATTCCAGGTGTCGGCGCCTCGGGAGGTTTCAGCTTTCTGCTGGAAGACCGCTCTGGGAAGGAACCGGAATTCCTGAACAAGAACCTCGCCCAGTTCCTGGCAGCCGCGCGAAAGCGCCCTGAACTGGCTGGCGTTACCACCACGGCCCTCCCGACCATACCGCAGGTCTATGTTGACGTGGACCGGCCCAGGGTGATCGCGCAGGGAGTGCCGCTCTCTGACGTTTACAAAACAATGCAGATGTTCATGGGCGGCGTGCTCGTGAACTATTTCAATCGCTTTGGCAGGCAATGGCAGGTATATGTCCAGGCAGAGGGAGACTACCGCACCCGCGCTGAAAATGTTGGCCAGTTTTACGTGTCCAATAATGCGGGGCAGCCGGTCCCGATGAGTGCTCTTACCCGGATCAAATCCACCACCGGTCCAGAGTTCACCATGCGCTATAACCTCTATCGCTGCGCACAAATCAATGGCAGTGCCGCGCCCGGTTACAGTTCAGGCCAGGCCGTGAAAGCACTGGAAGAAGTTTATGCCCAGACCATGCCGGCTGAGATGGGTTATCGACTATCTTGGCATGTCCTTCCAGGAAAAAAAGGCAAGTGAGGGGGTCTCATCGAGCGTCATCTTTGGAATGTCTTTACTGTTCGTATTCCTGATTCTCGCAGCCCAATATGAGAGCTGGTCATTGCCCTTCAGCGTACTGCTGGGAACGCCAGTTGCGGTGTTCGGCGCACTCTGGTTTCTCTGGATGCGAGGACTGGAAAACAACGTGTACGCGCAAATCGGGCTGGTAATGCTGATTGGCATGGCCGCTAAAAATGCGATTTTGATTGTTGAGTTCGCAAAAATGGAGTTTGACAAAGGCAAATCAACCGAAAATGCAGCTCTCATAGCAGCCAAACTGCGTCTGCGGCCAATCCTGATGACTGCGTTCGCTTTCATTCTTGGATGTGTGCCGCTGTGGGCGGCCACCGGGGCCGGCGCTGTGTCCCGTCGTGTGCTGGGTAGTGCTGTCATAGGCGGCATGCTGGCGGCTTCGCTTCTCGCCATTTTTCTGATCCCGGTCAGCTTCGATCTGGTCGAACGTCTGGCACATCGAGGTAAGAAAAAAAAGCCGGAGCCGGAGTTGTTAAAACCACCAGCAGCGGCTGCATGAGGGAATATGAAGCCTGGTTATGTCTCTTTAGGTTCATCATCTTCGTGGCGATATTGCAGGCAGGCTGCACTTTAGGCCCAAACTACAAGCGTCCCAAGGTGGACACTCCCACGGTTTACCGGGGTGTTGATCAACTGCCCGGGAGCCAGAATGGCCCATCCCTGGGGAATGAAAAGTGGTGGACGGTTTTTCAGGACCCGCAATTACAAGAGCTGATCCGCGCGGCGCTTGCCGGGAATTATGATGTGCGAATTGCGGCCACTCGTGTGCTGCAGGCTCAGGCGTTGCTGGGGATCACCCGCGCCGATCAGTATCCCACCATTTCAGCCAACGCGGCAGGTCTAAACGAGCGTATCCCGCAGACAGCCACGCTGCCCTCGACAAATACCGGCGCCATTTCGGCGAGCCTTTCATTGGCCTGGGAACTCGATTTCTGGGGCAAGTTCCGGCGCGCCACGGAAGCCGCCCGCGCAAATCTGCTGGCTACTGAGTGGGGACAGCGCGCGGTCATTACGAGCTTGATCAGCAATGTCGCTACCGCATATTTCCAGTTGCGCGAACTCGATTTGGAGATGGAAATTTCGAAACAAACCCTGGCCGCCCGCCAGGAGTCCTTGCGTCTGGTCAAGGTCCGCGCTCAGGGTGGCGTAACCTCGTTGATGGATGTGCGGCAGTCAGAACAATTGGTGTATTTTGCCGCTGCCTCCATTCCCGATCTGGAGCGGCGGATTGAACAGCAGGAAAATTTTATAAGTGTCCTGATCGGCAAGAATCCCGGGCCTATTGCTCGCGGCCGGACTCTTGTTGAAACTGCCATTCCAGCTACGGTGCCTGCGGGTCTCCCTTCGGAAATACTGGAGCGCCGGCCTGACGTCCAGTCTGCTGAGCACTCATTGGTTGCGGCAAATGCACGGATCGGCGTGGCCAAAGCGGCTTATTTCCCCCAGATTGTTCTCACGGGAACGGGTGGTTATCAAAGCTCGGCCCTGACCAGCCTCTTCTCCTCGCCTGCCGGGTTCTGGAGCGCGGGCGCCCAGCTTGCACAGCCCATATTTACCGGCGGAAGAATTCGTTCCGGCGTGAGATTGTCTGAAGCGCAGCAACAGGAAGCTGTGCTGTTTTACCAGCAGACCATTCAGCAGGCGTTTCGCGAAGTTGCTGACGCGCTGGTGGCTTACAAGAAGGACCAGGAATCCCGGGAACAGCAGGAGTTGCTGACAAAAGCTGCCGAAGATGCAACTGCTCTCTCTAACGTACGCTATCGCGGTGGCGCAGCAAGTTATCTCGAAGTGTTGGATAGCGATACACGTTATTTCTCTGCCCGGCTGGGTCTGGCGCAGGCACAGCTCAATGAACGAGTTGCATTAGTGCAGATTTATAACGCGCTGGGAGGAGGATGGGAGCAGTAGCAGTTGAAATTCTCGATCTGCGCCCTTTGTGGAAATGCATGTTGAGGTTCGGGTCTTTCATCCACTACCGCACTAAATCCTGCAAATATTCTTCTATCGTTTTGTGGGCTTTCATCGGAATTGTCGCCTGTTTGGCGTCCCCGCCATCGAAATCCCAGATCCCGGGCACTAAAATACTGACGCCGCAAGTCACACCCTCTCCGGCAGGTCAGACTGCATCACCAACGCCTTCACCGACTCCGATCCGGGCCGTGCCCTTACCCCAGATTGCAGAACAAGCGGAAGAACTTGAGAGCCAAATACGTAAGGCGTCAAAAAATCTTATATCTGCTCCGGATCGGCAGGTTGAGGGGCTTGAAGCGAAAGCACAGACTGACGAAATAAGCCAGAGAGCGAGTCAGTTGGAAGATTTGCTCACCGGAATTCCGAATAGAATGCAACTTCAGCAGGAGGATGAGTATTGGAGAGCATTGGAAGAAGAATATGCCGGCAAACGTAAACTGTTGGCGGTCCGCGCCGCAGATATAGAAGAAATGATGCAATGGCTTGATAAGGAGCAGGCACGATGGGAGGCCACAGCAGAGCAGGTCCGTGAAGCAGCCGGACTTGAAGTGGTAGCGGGACGGGTAGAGCAGGAGCTCGATGCGATACACAAGTTACGCTCGGAGGCCCAGGATCGGCTAAAGCTGATTCTCACCTTGCAAAATCGTATTTCCGAACAGGATCGTGAACTCTCCGCGGTGCTGCGGAAACTGGACGAGGCGCATGAACGATTGCACGATAGTTTGTTCGAAAGAGACAGCCGGCCTTTATGGCAAGATCGGCAGCGAGAACCCCCTGGCCAGCGTTTAAGCACGGTAATTCGTTTGTCGGCCAGTCGTGGATTCACAGGGACACGGGAGTTCCTGCGCTCGCAGAAGCCTTTGCTCCTGGGCATGGTTGCAATCTATGTATTCGCGCTGCTGATAGCCTTCCGGCTAAGGAATTACGCGGCATCAGAAAATAAAGGCGACGCGATCATTGACGAGGTACAAATTTTCCTCCGGCCCTTTTCAGTCGCGATGCTTGTAGCGTTACTTCCAATCATTGGAATCCTTGCCTCGGCCCCAACCGGGCTCTCATTTGTTCTATGCCTTCTCTGTGTTGCTCCGGTGTTGCGATTACTCCCGGGGCTCGTTCCGGCAGCAATGCGGAAAGTTGTATACGTGCTATGCGTTTTTTATGTGTGGGTTCGGGCGCATCTGGTTCTTCAGTTTGGATCAGACTTCGGGCGCGAACTATTCGCTTTCATCATTCTTCTTGCCCTGATCGTTTTCATCTGGTTGACGCGTCCCTCCCGCCTGAAAATCCAATCGGTTTCTGCCTGGCGTCTCAAGTTCCTGTACGCCGCAAACACCGCCGGACTAAGTCTGCTGGCGGTTTCCGTCATTGCCAACGTTATTGGCTTTGTATCCCTGGCCCAGGTTCTTGGAGTGGGAACGTTGTTTTCGGCATTTGCATTCGCGTTGCTCTATACCATGGTTCGCGTCCTGCATCTTGGCATCACTATCGGCGTGAGCAGCGCCTGGTTTCAGTCCCTGCCCGACGTCCAGCCCGGCTTGATTGAACGGTGGGCATGGCGTCTCCTGGTTTTTTTCGGCTGGTTTCTGTGGCTTGATATTGATCTGTACCTTTTCACCATCCGCAGCAATGTAGTGAGCACTCTGCAAAGCATCCTGCAGCACCCCATCAGCTTTGGAAAGAGCCAGGTCACGCTGGGCGGAACGCTGAATTTGTTCCTGTTCCTGTTCTTTGGCTATGCCATTGCCAATATCGCAAGTTTCATTCTGGGAAAGATCCTGCTTCCTAAACTCTCGTTACGGGGCGGGATGGCCTACGCGATCTCACGCTTCACATACTACGTGTTACTGGGAGCTTTGTTCTTTGCTGGTTTGGCGAGTACAGGACTGGAGTTGAATAAATTCACCGTGATCACCGGAGCGCTGGGCCTCGGTGTCGGATTCGGCTTGCAGAACATCGTAAACAACTTTGCTTCTGGCCTTATCATTTTGTTTGAGCGTCCAATTCGCATCGGAGATACGGTTGAGATTGGCGGAATTTCGGGCATAGTACGACGCATTGGAGCTCGATCCAGCACAGTCCTGACTGTTCAGGGCGCGGAGGTGATTCTCCCCAACAGCGACCTTCTTTCCAACCAGGTCACCAATTGGACTTTGTCTTCAACTCGGCGGCTGGTCGAAATACCGGTCAGGGTCTCCTACGGCACAGATCCTGCACTGGTGCTCAAACTTCTCATGGAAATTGCCACGTCGAACCCGCATGTTCTCGCCCATCCGCGGCCGGAGACATTGTTTCTTGGATTCGGTGAGAGCTCCCTGAATGTTGAACTCAGATTCTGGGCCGCCCAGTCTGTGTGGTTCGAATTGAAAAGCCAGATTAGCATGGCGATTCTCGAGTCCTTCCGTAACGCCGGAATTGAAATTCCTTATCCACAGAGAGACCTGCGTGTCCGAAGCATTGATTCGCTTTCAAAGGAGGAACTCCCCCCAGCATCAAATGCTCGAAACCATCAAAAAGACCGTCGCCTCGGGCTGAGGACTGCAGCACAGCAACTCCAGGCGATTGAGAAAGCCTGCACACAATAGACGCATGCAATTTCCAATTCTTATACTCGTTTCATCCTTCGTCGTACTATTTCTTGCGGCCGAGGCTGGCAATTTTCTTCGCATCAAAATACGTCCGTTGAATGAAGATGAACGGGAAGATTTTGGCGTGGTACTGGGAGCTACGCTGACTCTTTTAGGGCTCCTCATCGGTTTTAGCTTCTCAATGGCCATTAACCGTTATGACCAACGCAAGCTTTACGAAGAGGCAGAGGCCAATGCGATCGGTACCGAGTACCTTCGGGTCGGGCTGCTTTCCGGGGACACCTCGAAGGTGCGCGAATTGCTGAAGGCATATCTCGATCAGCGCATATTGTTTTACACGACCCGCCACGAGGGAACGCTGGCGAAAATCAATGCGGATACAGCCACGCTGCAAAACCAGCTATGGTCGGCCGTCCAGTCGCGCAGAGCAGAGCCAACAGCAGTGATTGTCCTGGCCGTTACGGGCATGAATGATGTGCTGAATTCGCAGGGCTACACTCAGGCAGCATGGTGGAACCGCATACCAGTCGCAGCGTGGGCGCTGATGTTCACAATCGCAATTTGCTGCAACGCTCTCATCGGTTACGGCTCACACCGAACTGGCTGGCGTTTGTTTATGATCCTGCCGGCGGCAGTTGCGATAGCTTTCTTCCTGATATCAGATCTTGATAGCCCGCGCGGAGGCGCCATTCGCGTTGTCCCACAGAATTTGCTGGCGCTCGCCCACAGTTTGCCGCCACCTTAAAATCAGGGGGCCGGTAATGAGTTATGCGGCCCGTTTTTTCACGGTGCCCTTTTCTTTGCTGGATGGGTGGATCTCCCGTACTGCTGCCGCTTCCAGGAAAGAGGGCTTCAACAGCTTCAATCCCAAAGCAGCGGAAAATCCGTGAATCTCCTTCACATCGAGTTTGCGCATGAAATCAATGGTGTCGCTTGTAATCACCTGGCCAGGCACCATGATGGGAAATCCAGGAGGGTATGGGATCACAAAATTGGCCGAGACAAGCGCTGGTCCTTCCTTGATCCGCCGGTCGATCTCCGGGCTGGAGAGCTTCAGGTGTTCGCATTGCTCCTGACGGTAAGCGCCAAAGAACCCTGCCCGCATATCGCCCTCGCTGGTAATGCTGGCTGGATTCTCGCGGAAGCTATCATGGAAACTGCTGAAATTCGGTAGATCAGGAACATCTTCCATGAGCGACTTTACGCGGGCAGCGAACGCGTCCCGTTCTTCGCCGCCTCCCTGCTCGAGTCTCTTTTCAATTTCCTGTGAGATCTCAACCAGAACTTTGATCAGATGGGCCACATCGCTCCGGGTGTTATTAATGTTGGTCTGCAGCAATACGCTGTTGCGCGATGTTTTATTCAGTTGAATGTCATATTTCGCAGCCAGCATGTTTTTGAACTGTGTCCCGTCGTAACCGGCAGTCCCGCACACCAGAGTCAGGCGAGTTACATCAAGAGCAAACTCATCTTCGCGCAGGGCTTTTACCGCTTTTGCCCAATTTGCTCCGGGAGCGATATAGTCCACAAAGCCGGAGCCGCGGAAGTCAGCAGGAATCATTTCATCCGCACCAAGGATGTGAAAGTATTTGGAAATCAATGGGTGAGAGTTCACCTCGCGTCGCAGGTCCAGCGCCAACTGAATGGCCCGATTGACAAGCTCGTAGCCTTCCAGTTCCATCTGCCGCCTCGCGACATCCAGTGAGGCGATGATCTGTTGATTGGGTGAGGTGGATGCGTGCGTGAATACCGCCTCATGGAACTGCTCTTCCACAGTGTGATAATCCTGGTCTTTCACCAGCACCATTGAGCCCTGGCGCAAGGCTGACATGGACTTGTGGGTCGAGTTCGTCTGGTAAACGCGCAGACGCACTTTGTCAGGATTCGCCAAAAGCCGGGTTTTCAAAAGCGATTCATCCTTCGGATCCAGGTCGTCGCCGAATTTCTTCTCTTGTTCTGCGTAGGCGGCGCGGTATGCCGGGTCCTTGAACTTTTTCTCCAAAACTGCTGCTGCTCCCATAGCGGTGCGGCGGCGATAGAATGGACTCCAGCGCGCAAAACCGAACCATGCTTCATCCCAGAGAAATATGAGATCAGGTTTGATCGCCAGGCACTCCTCCATTACGCGCTCTACGTTGTAAATCTGGCCATCGAACGTACAGTTTGTGAGCACGAGCATTTTGGCCCGGTCCAGTTTTCCTTCCGCTTTGAGATCAAGAAGCGCGCGCTTGATTGTGCGTAACGGCACCGCGCCATACATTGAGAACTGCGTGAGCGGGTAAGCCTCTACGTAAAGCGGCAGGGCGCCGACCAGGACAGCGCCATAATGATGAGATTTGTGGCAGTTGCGGTCCACCAGCATGATGTCGCCCGGGGCAAGCAGGGCCTGTTCAACCATCTTGTTGGATGTAGACGTTCCATTCGTCACGAAAAACACGTGATCTGCACCGAAGGCCCGGGCGGCCATTTCCTGCGCTACCTTTATATTACCTGTGGGTTCCAGCAGGCTATCGAGACCTCCGGTAGTTGCGCTTGACTCCGCCAGAAACAGGTTCACACCATAGAACCTGCCCATATCGCTGATCCAGTTTGACTTGAAGATCGATTTTCCGCGGGCCACTGGTAAAGCATGGAAAGTGCCTATCGGGCGTTGTGCATACTTTTGAAGATTATCGAAAAAAGGAGTACTGAACCTGTCTGCCACGCCATCAAGGATGCTGAGATGAAGTTCCAGCGGCTCCTCAACCTGGTAAAAGATCCTGCGGAAGCACTCTGCTCCAGGATCGCCTGCAACTTTTTCCACCTCACGATCACTTAAAAGATATATATCCAACTCCGGACGGATCAACTTCAGGGCTTGCGCCAGGGAGAGTGATAACTCTGAGAAATCGGTGCCGATCCCGGCTGCCGCAAGATGAGTCGAGAGGAACTCGCGCAGAAGCGGGCTGTGGTTGACGGACGAGAAAGGAATGCCCTCAGAGATGATGACTGCTTCGAGGCTTCCGTTCAGGATTGTTCCCAGGACTGCATCCTCAAAGCTGCTGACAAACACGGTTTCATAGATAAACGTATCCTGCGGCCTGCGCAGCTTGCGAAACTCCTCTCTGAAGCCGGGCCATGTTGAGGGAAAGGCGGCTGTCGCAATCAGGACCTCAAAATATGGACGGTGGGGCGCGTTTCCGTCGCTTGCGATCGGCAGCTTATCACTCATGCTCCCCGCGAAAATTTCCCCGCCTTCCCAGTCCGCGGCGTTCGTGCGATAGGAATGGGTCAGCAGGGCGGCGCTGATGGACTGTATCAGCCGGGCTGTACCCGCCGCATCGCCTTGTGTGATGCGGTCCTCGACTGTCTTTAGAAGCACCGGGCCGGGATAGGCAAAGAAATTTTCCCACTGCCGGAGGTCACTGAAACTTGCCACCACGCTGGAGCGTTTTATTTCCTCTACTGCTTCCAAAGCATCCTGCCTTTGCTGCCACTTCCCATGCGCGCGCAGCAGTCAGCAGTCTGCGCCAACGGTCCTGCCGGGCCTCGGCTACGGTAAAGAACTGGTCAAGCCGGACGTTTGCCTCATTGATAGCGGTACTCATAAATCACCTGTCCGTTCCTTTTCTAAGTAGGTCCCTACTTGGAGCTTTTCATTTGCATGAAGTTGTACTTCGCGCTGAGTTGAATACGGGGCGCATTGCCCGTGCTGTTGTCTTTGTTGACGCGCCAGCCATAGAGGAACTCTGAACCGAAACTCAGTGACGCAATGGGACTCCAGATGAGGTTCACAGCACCGTATTCGCTGCGGTGAAACTGCCGAACTGACCTGTGCCGGCGTATTCTCACTCTGGAGAAATCCGTAGACAGCTGACGAGCGCAGCTTGGGAGACCAGAAATGCTGGTAACCGCCGTAGGTTGCAATGGCAGGCACTGCTTCAAGATGAGGGTCTTGCACGCTTATTACGGCCGCATCGATTCCTAATCCAGATGTGTCATTGATGTACCGCGCAATGCCGTTGCCATAGGCGCCCTGATAAACGAACGCGTCTTTGCCGATAATTTTGAACAGCCCAGCCAGGTTGAAACCCCATCCGAAAACGGAATCGCTGCGCCCGTCAGGCAAAAAAGCAGAAATGTCCCGGAACAACCCGGCGAACTGAACATGGCCGAAACTCATTTCGTGCCGCACTTGTACGGTCCCATCGGGACTGGGGCTGTTGGGTTGAGCGTTGAAATCAGGGGTCTTAAACGCCACATCAGAAGAGGGCTTTTCAGCGGAAATGCTGGCGGTGGTTGCCTTGCTAAAGCGATGCGTGTAGCGCACCTGCGGATTGCGTATCGATACCCAACTGTTTGGGCCTTGAAAATCCAACGTATCTGGCCCTGCATCTACGTCCATGAAGTTGGAAAATGTCTGGCCTATCAACACGTTCTTCCCTTGCGCGTAGACATGGCGCAGTCGTGGAGTCGTAGAACTCGAGCCGAAGAAGTCCATTTCAAAAAAGAACCTCAGCGCCCGTTCTTTCTCGATGGGCACTAAAAAATCGACGTTGATACGACTGGGACGCACTGAAACAGTTGAGTTGCTGACGTTGGCAAGGGACGCTGGAATGGGAATGCTGGCCGGGATAAACCGTTCCTGGTCTCCCGCGGGCCGAGGGTCGAAAGTAAGGTCGCTCTTGGCGTAGCCGCCGATTTTCAAGAACGTTCGCGTTCCCGGCAGACGGAAATAATTTGGATAGCGGGGATCAAGAGGCACATTGTCGTAGCGTGCCGCGGCTTCTTCGTCTTCTGAGAACATCCTATAGTCTGCCGTGGCCTTGCTCTCCGTTTGTTCAGTCTTCAGCTCTTTTGCAGCTTCTGAGGGCTTGGCGCCTTGCTGAGCATCCGCGCCTTTTGCCTGCTGAGCGCCCGAAGTGCCTGGAGTTGCAGGAGCGGTGGATGTCAGGTTCTTGATCTTGTCCTCGAGATCTGCGATCTGCGTTTTCAAGGTGTCCACCTGTTGTTGAAGGGCTTGTGCATCCGTCTCCTTCGCGGTTGTTTGTCCATAGTCCAGGACGGAAACGCCGCAAGCGAAAATAAACACAAGAAGAAGCGTGAAGATGTAAGTGCGTTCATGATTGGTCCTCGGCGAGCAGTCGCCAGTGTGGATGAAATCAAGTCAAGAGCTGCTTAAGACGATTCCTCAGGAGCCTATCTTGTGGCGCAAAGGCCAGAAACTGTCAAAAGTGTCAAGGCTGCAACGCTGCGATGAAACGCAATCTGTCAAACCTAACAGTCGAATGACGGTCAATTGCAGAACTAGAATGATGGCGGCATTGGATTGTTATGCGACCGATAGCTCACCAAAATCAGCAGACGCGAATGGGACAACTCGAGTTGCAGACGGCTGCTTCCGTGTGGAATGCAATCCGCTACTTGGATTCTCCTACTGACTACCGGGAGCATCTCCCGTACCTGGCACGCTCGGCTCCACTTCAAGAGGGTGAATTCGTTCTCCTCGATAATCCCGAACAGGGTTGGGCCAGCCTACTGAAGGGTATTCTGATCATCATTTTGGTTTGCATGATTCTTTTGTTGTTGCTACGACCCTGACCCTTCAGGAAAACGATGGCAATGGCCGGCTAAGCGTCAGCCTTTTACAAGCGAGGCAATGTCGATCTTAGCGGCTCTCAATCGCTGCTTTGCCGTTATGGCCAAAGGACTGCAGCGAAACCGTGGCAGATCACAATTGGCCCGTTTGCCTTTGCGCATCAACCGCAGCGCCTGTCTGTTATTTTTTCCAGCTTCTTCAAGAAGCACGAATGCTTATTGTGGAAGAGACCAGCCGGGAAGTATCGATACGAGGTTCTCCCAACTGACGTGGCCTCAATTCTTTTCCTAGTTCAGGCATACGTCAGTGATCTTGATCGAATCGGTCTTCCCGGCGGTTCAGATCTGGATCCACCAATCGTCACTCGAGGACTGCAGCAGTCCGAACCAAGCAGGTCAACGCTGGATCCTTCGCCATCACGTAAAACGACACGTAGAACTCCACTGGAAAGGCAGTAATCACGTTCCGCGGGAACGCGGTCTAGAGCAGACGAATTCGCCTTCCTCTCCGGCTTGCGCTTGATTCCCGGGACTGCCTGGAAGACATGATGATTCCGCATGCTAAGAATGCCCGTGATCTTTGGTTGATAGCTGCGGGCCTCACCTGCGCGCTGGCGGGATGGTTAGCTCTACCGGCACAAGGTCCTTCTCTGGAACAACAAATCGCGGGAATCAGGGCAGCTGCAGTCAAGAACCGGGCCATGCTGCTGAATACACCTGGCAAGAGCAGGAGACCTATTAGTGTCAAAGGCAAAGTCCAGAGCCAACGGTTGTTTGAAGTTCAGCTTGGGCCTGATGGCAGGATAAAGAGAACGGCTCTGGATCTTCCTGAGGGGAATTTGTCGCAGACCGAAAAAGAGGGTGGGATGCACGAATGGATCACACAAAAGAAGCAGCGTGCGGCGATGATGTACGCGCAAGAGGTGAAAGAAATAGCCGAAACTTACGCTCAAGTTGATCCCGAATCATTGCGCCTTGCTTATGAGCGAGGTGACATTGCGGATGAACCAAATCCCGCGGGCAGTGGAGTCAGGAAACTCTCTATTCATAATTATGTGAAGGCGGGCGATTCGGTGACTATGGCAATCAACCAGACGGACAACGAAATACAAACTCTTGAGGTGTCTTCCTATTTGACCGATCCAAAGGAGCCCGTCCATATTCTTGCCGAATTTGTGAACGCTCGTGACGGACTTAATCACGTAGATGCTATAACGGCCACGCTACCAAAAAGAAACTTCTCCCTCGTGATACGTAACCTAACATACGAACACAGCTTCCAGCATGTCCCCCACTGACTTCGCTGGCTCGGCAAAACTGCGAAAGTAACCTGCGGGAGCGAGGACTCCCTTGATCAAGCGCTTCTTTCTTTTCCGTGAGACAGTTCGCAGAAGACCAAAGCATTGAGCGTGATGTGTTCCAGCAAACTGCCATTATTGCCAGTTTCTAGAAAACAGGAACTCAGCGAATCTTTTCAGGAATAACAACTTGAATCTTGTCTTTCAAATGGTATTCGCAAAATGAGCATGTCGGACAAACAATTCGCTGTGTCGGATGCACGCAGGCTCTGCCGCTCACTTCTGGATGCCGTCAATGATGTCGTGCTTATTTTTGAGCCTGGAAGTTCTCGCGTACTCGCTGCAAACAAGTCTGCCTGCGAGGTCTATGGTTATACAAAAAAAGAAATGGTCGGCAAGCACCTGCAAATGCTCACCGATGACACCACCAACTACTTGCACGCGCTCCGCTCCGGACGCACCTTTGAGAGAACTGACATCACCAAGCAAGGCGAAAAGCTCGAATTCCTTGTGAGCCTTTCATCGATAGATTATTGGGGGCGAAGGGCGATCCTCAGCATTAATCGCGATATCAGCGATCGCAAACGCATTGAGGCCGCCATTTCGGCAAGCGAGAAGCGGCTGCAGTTGCTTCTTCATGGGATTTCGGAAATTGTGGCGTTGCTTGACGACAAAGGCCTCGTTCGCTTTATCAGCCCTCAGGTGCAGCGTGTGCTCGGGGTCCCAACATCTGACGTTACCGGCCAGAGTGTTTTTGATTTTATTCATCCCGATGATCGTGAACGTGCAGCAGCAGAGTTTGCCAAGACCGTGAGCCAGCCCGGTGAAGGAGTGCCTTCAGTAGTAAGGCTGAAGAGCCATGACGGTCTCTGGGTACCCTTTGAGGTGATTGCCAGCAACCAACTGATGGAGCCGGCCATCAATGGCGTGATTTTTACCGCACGCGACCTGCGCTTTCGTACGGAAGCCGAGCAGGCCATGAGACGCGCGAATGCGGGCTTTGATAAGCAGGTAGAGGAGCGCACCCTGGACCTGGCCAAAGCCAATGCGGCGCTCCGCATTGAAAACCAGGAGCGGCGCTATGCCCAGGTCCAGCTGGAACATTCACTTTCACTTCTGAATGCAACCCTGGAATCCACGGCGGACGGCATTCTGGTCATTTCGAATGATGGACGCGTCAGCAGCTGCAACCAAAAGTGCCTGGATATCTGGCATCTGCCCCGCATTGCCGTTGCCGGACTTCGAAGTGGCGAACTCCTTTCTTCTGTGGCGCCACAACTGGAAGCTCCAGAGGAATTTCTGGACGACCTGGAGAACCTGCAAACAAAACCGGACTCAGTGGGATTCAAGATCCTCAAGCTCAAAGACGGCCGGATTCTTGAGCGCTATTCCCAGCCGCAACGCGTCGATGGCGAAATAGTAGGGCGCGTATGGAGCTTTCGTGATATTACGCAGGCGTCCAGACTGGAAGAGGAGCTGCGCCAATCTCAGAAAATGGAAGCTGTAGGCAGGCTGGCCGGAGGAGTTGCGCACGATTTTAACAATATGTTGATGATCATTCTTGGATATGCGAATCAGCTACTGGCGGACCCGAATCTTCCCAAGGACAATCGCGATTATTGTGAGCACCTGCTCGAGGCAAGTAAGAGGGCTGCCACCCTCACAAAGCAATTGCTGGCGTTCAGCCGGAAACATCCTATCCGTCCACTAGTGGTGGACATGAACGCTGCTGTCACGGAAATGGCCAAGATGTTACAGCCGCTCCTCTCATCGCACATTCAGCTCATAGTGAATTGCCGCCCCGGGGACCTGCTCATCTATGTAGACAGTTCTCAACTTGAATTGATGATTATGAACCTTGTTCTCAACGCTCGTGATGCCATGCCACAGGGCGGAATTCTCTCGTTGACGACCTCCTCTGAAGTCCTGCCCGAAGACGAGAGTTTTCCCAATACACCAAGGAAGTTTGTCGTCCTCCAGATCAGTGATACAGGGATTGGTATGCCTCCAGAAATTAAGCAGCGTATCTTCGAACCATTTTTCAGTACGAAAGATACAGGTAAAGGTACAGGTATGGGACTGGCGATGGTGTACGGAATCGTGGAGCGCGCGGGAGGCCATATCAGCGTGGAAAGCGAGCCGAATCAAGGCACGACTTTCCGTATCTATCTGCCGCTTAGCACCAGCAAGCTGGTTGAGGCACCCATTCTCACAGAAGTGTTACCAGTCCGAGGCGAGGGGAAACTGTTGCTGGTAGAGGATGAAGCCGGAATCAGGTTGATGACATGCAAATATCTGGAGAGCCTTGGATATAAAGTCCTGGAAGCAGAAAACGCCAGCGAGGCGTTACAAATTTTCCGCGGACAGCCGGGAGACATTGATTTGATAGTAACCGATATTATTATGCCCGGCATGAGAGGAGACGACCTGGTTAAAGAGATACGACGCGAACGACCAGACGTTGCCGCTATTTTTATTTCAGGTTATGCCGACGTTGGCAATCTGAGCAATGAAATCACAATTCTTGAGAAGCCATTCTCATTTCCAGAATTGGGTCAGTGCGTCGAAGAGGTTCTGGCCGCGCGGAATCGTGGTTCCACAGCAGCGGGAGCTGAGCAGTCCTTTCCTGAGCAAACATCGTCCATCCAGGGAAGTGGGCCCTCTTCCGGCTCACAGAAATAACAACGTATCTGACACTTTTGGCAGTTGGTTGAGGAGTTCCGCCCGGAATAACGTTCTCTATGGCCAAAAGCACAGTCGTCATTGACCAGCCTGTCCAGGGCAAAACCCGGGGCAGAAATCCGACTTCCGGTTAAGGGGCATTTGCATCGACAATTCATGTATCTGGCATTGGCATTTGTTCTACTGGAGCCTGGCAATTCTTTCCCGCAAAGCGATATCCGGAACGACATCGCGCCGAAGCATGATGAGAACCCGATAGGGACATTTACCCTGCATGTGAACGAGGTTGACTTGCCTTTCGTTGTCGCTGACAAACATCATCACTGGATAACCGACCTGTCGCAGGACGAGATCCGCTTGCGCGACAACGGCCTTCCGCCGGAATCGATCCGAATCTTCGAAAGCCGGTCGGGACTTCCCTTGCGCGTGGGATTGATAGTGGACAAAAGCGATTCCGTCACGCAGCAATTCACATATGAGAAGGATGCGGCAGCATTGTTCATTAGCCGGCTCATGAATTCTTCGCAAGATCTTGCGTTTGTTCTGGGATTCAGTGACCAGCCTGCTCTGGTTCAGGACTTAACACCAGATACGCAGGCGCTGGCCATGGCAGTGCGAAACCTTACACTTGGTGGAGGTACCGCCGTCTATGATGCGGTGCACTTTGCCTGTGAAAGGCTGTCACAACAGAAAGACAAAGGGTTTACCCGGCGTGTGCTCGTTCTCCTTACGGATGGCGATGATAACCGCAGTGAGTTGCAGCCAGCGCTTGTTATCGAAGAGGCATTGCGCCAGAACGTGGTGGTGATTGTGCTGGATACCAACCCCGTGCCGGCCTTTGACGATGCCAAACATAGAAACCTGGAAAAGCTGGCGACGGTGACTGGCGGCCAGGTTCTGCCCGCCGGCAACAAGAAACAACTGACGAAAGCTTTTGAGGAATTAAGTTCGCGTCTAAGAAGTTATTATCTGCTGGCTTATCGTCCGTCGCAATTCACCCGAGACGGCAGCTTTCACAAAATCGAACTGAAGACCACCAGACGAGGGATACGGATTATCTGCCGCAAGGGCTACTATGCGGCCCAGGACGCGCTGGAATAAATAAACGGTCCTTACGAAAGGGCATTCAAATCCTTCCGAGCCCCGCATCGGCCGGACGCACGCGCTGTCACTCCACATATATCTGTCACTCCACATATATAAGGAGCAATATTCCGAGCACAATCACACTGTTGGCCCATAAAGAGTACGACACTCGAATGGGAGGGCGGGCAACATCGTGCAGAAATTTGAATAGCGCAACACAAAAACCGACAACCGCAAACCAGGCATGTTGCCTTTGGATATTTGCCCCGGTTCCCATGAGGGCATGAGAGTGACCCTGTGCAATCGAAGAAGTGCCTGTCTGAGCAAAAGTGGACGGGCAGGGATGGGAAAGCTCAGCAGCACCATGTTCCGCAGCAGCCGTGCTCAGCAGCACCATGATGATGGTCCTGCGGATTTACCGGCGCAGTTTCCGAGGCGCTCTGGCAGTTACTGTTCATATCCCGTGCGGCAGAAACATTATGGCCTGAGTGATCCATGCCATTCGCATTCGCGACCGCCATGCCGCTGTGGTGATGTAAAAAGAGGGATGCACCCCCCATGACACACAGTACGGGAAATACCATCTTGAGCCACGGCTTGCGGAGGCGTGGGCTTGACTGCACATATTCCACTAATCCAAAGACAATCAGCAACAAGGCATAGAGCTTGTGCTGTCGCGCCTCGGCATCGTGCCGCAACAGCCAGAGCCAACTCAAGTTCCCGCGAGGCCAGATCTCGTCGTCACTCCACGCAGCCAGAAAGAGGCCCGCGCCAATGAACAGGATCGGCGGCAGCCATCGCAGCCACGCTCTGGACCTATCATGTTTACTCCAGATCACGCTCAATCCAATCGCAATCAGAAATATTCCTGCGATATGGTGATTCATTTCAGAAGACGGCTTGTCAGGGTCAGTTCCGGACGCGGCGGTAGTGGTCGCCGGCGAGAGAGGAGTTGCACATAGCCGCAAAGGACAAAGAACTGCCAATATCAGCACGAAACAGATCACAGTGATTGTGACGGAGTTGAATGAGTGCTGCATTGATCACCCCTCCATATGCTTGACTCCGCGGTCTGGAGCTGTGGGAAGCCAATTGCTCCTGTCCAGGGCCAGTTTGTTTCAATAAAGCATTGTCCTGATGCCAAGCAAAGACCAGGTCAGGCGCGCATCTCCAACTCAGAAGAAGCACTGTGGGCATGAAAGTCATTCATGATGCCTTGCAGAGCCAGAACATATCGTCCTGGGCAATTGCGGTCGCTGCAAATAAAAACAATACCCCGAACATAATCGTTTTCATGGTCGCTCTCCTGTTTGAACTCGAATCTTGGCCCCAATCGTCGAGGTAATTCCATACTCTTCCGGCTGAGTGCCTCTTATAACTGTCAGAAATGCCAGAAAGATGCGAGGGACCCAAAACGGAGGATGGCTGATGAGAAAAATCTGCAATGAGGAACGTGAGTTTGGGCAGAGTTGCCTTACACTTTTGTTACAGGGGTATTGCGGAGCGTCCCTACGCGTCAAAGAAAGAAATATCTACCTGACAGAACCTCCAGTGTTTTTTCACGATTGCTGCGTTATACTATCGTCGCCGCTGGCGACAGATCGTGTGTCTATTCAGGGTGTCTCATGTTCAGCGGTCAATCTTTCCGTCTTTTGCTGTTTTGCCTCTTTGCGGCGGCATTTGTCCGGCTCGCATCAGCGCAAGCTCCGGTTCATATAACTCCGCCGACAAACAATGACGACCGAACCGATCCATCGACTTCCAAGCAGGGCGTTTATCGAGCCAAGCCCATGCGCATGGATGTTGACATTGCTCTTGTTCCGGTGACAGTAATGGATGCCGCGAACCGTCCTGTGATAACTCTGGAAAAAAACAATTTCAGACTGTTTGAGAGCGGCGAGCAGAAGGACATCGGGTATTTTTCGACGGAGGATGCGCCGATTCTCGGTAGGAATTCTGCTGGACCTCAGCTTCAGCATGAAGGACAAGATAGATACGGCGAGACAGGCGTTGCATCAGTTCTTTGAAAACTGCAATCCTGACGATGATTACTTTGTGATTGGCTTCTCTGACTATCCGGCCCTGCTTGCCGATGCAACTCATTCGACCGCCAGCATTGAAGACAAGCTGGCTTTCGCGTTCCCCCACGGCAATACGGCGCTTCTCGATGCGATTTACATGGGATTGAACAGGCTGCAGAAGGCGCAATACAGTCGGCGCGCGCTTGTCATTATCTCAGATGGCGGAGATAACCATAGCCGTTATGTGAAAAATGAAATTCGACGAATTGTGCAGGAAGCGGACGTGGAAATTTACGGTCTCGGAATCTTTTCCAAAGTGTTTAAGACATATGAGGAATGGAGCAGGAGAGCGCCTGTTGACTGAAATTACAGAAGCGACCGGCGGACACACCATCACCATAAACGACGTGCAGAAACTTCCCGAAATTGCCGCGAATCTAAGCCGGGAGCTTCGGAGCCAATACGTTCTAGGGTATTCACCCGGTCATGGCGCGCAGGATGCGCCCTGGCGCAAGATCAAAGTGCAGGTAATCCAAACCGTGCCAGGACCCGCGCTCCACGTATATAACAAGCAAGGCTACCTTTCTCCGCGCAACTAAGTTTTTTCTTATCAAAACGCTCTTCTGGAATGAGCGTGATCCGTCTTTTCCAGGGATAAAGGAAAGTGCGCGGGCCTTTATCCGTTGCCGTGCAATCACATCATGACTGCCTTATCCCTCCCTGTCAGTTTTTCCAGTAGGACGCATTTCCGCAGGAGTGTAGATAGAGGAAAGCTGAAATCCTGAATTTACGTCCGGGGCATTCAGCGCCGCTGGACTTAAGAGTGCGAGGAGTAGTGTGCATGGTTTCAATTGAGCAAGCGGTTGAACGAGCTTTAAAGAATGCAGAAGTCAAAGTAGCTGCGGGTTGGAAGAGACCGTTCCCCCCACCGAAAAAGCAGTCGCAAGTTCTGGTGGTCGATGACGACATGGGAGTGCGGCAGACGCTGACGTTGCTTCTGGCTGCCGCAGGCTATGAGACATCAGCAGCACAAAACGGCTTTGAGGCGCTTCAGATAATCAAGAGAGAAGCCCCAAGTTTGTTGCTATGTGATCTGGATATGCCCGATATGTCCGGTCGCGAATTTCTCACCATTGTCCGCCGGCGGTTCCCACGGATAGCGGTCATAGCCATGAGCGGCTCATATGAAGAAGACACTGCATTTGAAGGAGTGATGGCAGACGCGTTCTATATCAAGGGCCAGAAAAAGCCTTCTGAGCTTTTTCAGATCGCCGCTGAGCTGATTCAGAGAGCTGACTACCATGAGGCCGAGAGGACACTGGTCTGGGCGCGCCAAATTGGTACCGACACCAGCGGAACATCTTTTGCTCTGATTACCTGCACTGATTGCCTGCGCTCTTTTATGGTGGCTACGCCTAGCGAGGATATGCGAGTTGTCCACGAAGCGCGCTGCGTTTTTTGCAAATCAGAAATTCAGTACATCTCCGAAAAGCATGACGCGAACCAGAATCGTGGCGACCTGCTCGCCTTGCTGAGGAAACCAAAGCCATGAGCCACGCAGCCAAATAAACTGACGTTCTGTCAGACTGACAGATGTAACAGTTTAACTTCACGCAATCGGTGATTACAGTGCGAGCCAAGGCGATGATGTTGACTCCCAGCGGCGTCAGCACCTGCCCCAGGCGAGGCCGCGGGAAAGCTGCCTCGCCGCTTGTGTGACATATGCCCCGACTAGATAAGCAGACGAATGGATCGCGCCCAGAACAACAGGATCTGTTGCACGCAACAGCTCGGTATGGCAACATAGCGCAAGCTGCATCCACGAAAGACAAGCGCCCGCCACATGCAACCGCACTGCAAAAACCCAGCCACACCCCGAATGGGGATTCCTTGCGCAATGGAGAAGACTGCTGCCTAACGGCGCCAGTGTCAGCTTTGATCTATCCATCAATTCTGATAGCTGATTTAGCTGGGCAGAAGAGCAGGCCTTCAGCGCCAATCTGCGAGAGGCCGGGCACAAATACTTCACGTTCTGGTCGGGCAAGGAAAGAGAAGCACGACCCCTTCAAATACCGCCTTTTGGCGCAGTTCGGATTTCAACCTTTCAAGAAATGCTTCTACGGGAAATGTTCAACAATCTTTGTGCCTGGTGATTTTAAACCCAGCAGCCCCAGACGAATGTTTTGCTCCACGAAGTGTTTTGAGGCGCATTGGCGACAAAAGCTATTCAGGTACCTGGAAAAGACCCTGGCCCAGGAAGTCGACAACAGTACTGGGAACTCGGCAACGCCTCCTGCCATGAACTCATACTTAAGTGCGTAGTCGTTTAGAGAAATCAAATATTAAGTTTTTGCTCAGAAGCTCCTCAGGAACAAATAGGCCCGACTTTGGAATATAAGATTTGTTCTTAGCGGCCACTGGCAAAACTAACAGTCGAGCGCGGTGAGTTCCTCAGAAAGGATATACTTTCAGCAACTGCCAGGTTGAACCAAATGCTTCAGCGGGGACCATGCACGTGAGCAGAGCAGCACATTTCAGATACAAATCAACTACATCATCATGGCTTTTGTTTTTCGCGGCCCTCTTCGCTTTACAGGCGATTGCGCTCAGCATCTTGAATCAGCGTGAGCTCAGGCTGGCTTGCAGCAGCATATTATTCTTCGCTTTTCTCATTGGGAGCGGCGAGACTCTATCGTCGTATCCGTGAGCAAGAGCAATCAGAAGCGGCCCTGCGCGAAAGAAGAAGACAATCTGCGCCTGGTTCTGGAGTCAGCCGGCCAAGGCATTTATGGAATCGACCTGAATGGTAATTTTACCTTCTGCAATCGCGCGGCTTTGAAGCTTCTGGGATACAAGGCCATGGAAGATCTGATGGGCCGAAATATGCATGAGCACATTCATTACATGCGCTCCGACGGAACGCCTTATCCCGCATCCGAATGTCCTATCCATGCGGTACTCGGTAACGGAAAAGCATTTCACGCCGTTGATGAGGTGTACTGGAGACGTGACAGCACATCTTTTCCTGTTGAGTGCTGGGCATACCCCCAACGCAAGGGACTGGAAATTGTGGGAGCAGTTGTCAGCTTTATCGACATTACGGAACGGCTCCGGGCTGAAGAAGCCATTCGGGACAGTACCCTGAAGTTCCGCAACATGGCCAACCTGGCGCCGGCTATGCTTTGGACGTGCGGCACCGATAAACTCTGCGACTATGTCAACCAGTCCTGGTTAGACTTTACCGGCAGGCCACTTGAAGTGGAACTCGGTACTGGGTGGACCGACTGTGTCCATCCTGACGATCTGGAGAGATGTTACAAGATTTTTACAGACTCATTTGACGCGCGCCAAAGCTTTCGCATGGAGTACCGGCTAAGGCGTCATGACGCTGAATATCGCTGGGTCCTCGATGCAGGCGCTCCGCGGTTTACGGAAAGTGGGGTATTCGAAGGCTATATTGGATCAGCCGTCGATGTTACCGAAATAAAACGCGCCGAAAAGGCAGTTGCCATAGCGAATGAACGTCTCCAGCTTGCTCTGGAAGCAGGCGGGGCGGGAGCATGGGATGTGGATGTTACATCAGGAATAAGCATCCAGTTCGGTAATAGCCAGGTCCTGTTTGGAAGTGCCCGAGAGGGAGATCCCATTCAGGAATTCTGGGAACGGGTGCATCCAGACGACCGAGCCCGGTTTCGCGAGACGCTGGAATCATCAAAATTGGAAAAGAGAAGATTCAGGGAGGAGTTTCGAGTGCTTTGTCCGGACGGGACAATGCGATGGTTGTGTTTGGAGGGAAAATTCCTCTATTCACAAGGTGGGCATCCGGAGCGCATGTTGGGAATCACGATCGATATAACCGAGAGAAAGCAAACTGAAGAAGCGCTGCAAAAAAACGAGCAGGAATTCAGCCTCGTCTTTGAGGCGGCCCGCATTGGATGGTGGGTCTGGAACGAGGAAACGGGACATGTCATTTCCAGTGAAGGGACCAAAGCAGTGCTCGGTTTACCCTCCGACCATGAAATCTCTTTGCAGACTTTCTTGAATTCCGCGCATCCTCAGGACCGTGATGAAGTTTGCCGGACATGGCAGAAGTCGCTTGCGGCGGGAACGCTTTACTTCATTGAATACAAGGTCTTATTGCCCGATGGAACAATCCGCTGGGTGGAATCAAGAGGCCATACCTACAGCAGACCACGCGGAGGAGCGAGGCAACTGATAGGTGTGTGCATGGACATCACTGAACGGAAACGATCGGAAGAAGCGCTGCGGAGGCTTGGAGGACGCCTTATGGAGGCGCAGGAACAGGAGAGGATACGAATTGCACGGGAGTTGCATGATGATATCTGCCAACGCCTGGCGCTGCTTGAGATAGAACTGGAAAGAATAAAATATGATCCCGAATTGCAGCGCCCTGCGTTGCAATGTGACATGGACCACCTGACACAGTTCACAAAAGAAATCGGCAGCGACCTGCAGTCCCTATCGCATGAATTGCATTCGTCCAAGCTGGAGATCCTGGGCACGGCGGCCGCCATGAAGAGCTTTTGCGCTGAGTTTTCCCGGCAACATAATCTCGAAGTTGAGTTTAGCAGCAGCAATGTGCCTTTGCCGCTCTCACGCGAGGTTTCCATTGGCCTGTACCGCGTGTTGCAGGAAGCATTGCATAACGCGCTTAAGCACAGCAGAATGCGTTATTTTGCGGCGCAGCTGCGCGGGGAGAACGGCTCGGTTGAGTTAATGGTCAGGGACTTTGGCATTGGCTTTGACCCGGGAACAGCTACACGCGGCCGGGGCCTTGGCTTGATCAGCATGCGCGAGCGCATCAACCTGCTAAACGGGACTCTGTCAATTGAATCCCGGCCAATGCGGGGAACAACAATACGAGCCATTGTTCCGGCTGGGGACAAACGAGTAGCACAATGTGCGTGAACGACATTCACTGGAATGTTCAACAGATTGCTTCGCTGCGATTCCCGCCGGCAGCATCATTATCGGCGATCTGACTGGCATTATTGACGGTCGGCCCTGACGCATGACAGCGTAACAATGCTTGCAGGTGCATTTGATGAATGGGCTCGGCAGGCAAGCGGTTCCGCGCAGCGCGCCGGCACTCTTAACTCTGTTGGTGTGGCTATTACTGACCGGCTGCGGACAAATTTTTGTGGGTTTCGTCTCCAACCCTCAAATTCCTTCTTCCAGTCTCAGCGGAAGGGTTACGGCGGCAGTGCTTGGCTCCGTGAACGACTTGCACGGCAATCCCCTGACAATCACAATCGTGACACTTACCAATGGTGGTCTGGCAAGCACACCGAATTTTTGCGGCGATCAGAGAGCCCTCTTTCCCATCAATAACGTTGTGCGGGTGGATTTCACTCAAGAAACCCAATGTTTATCCCTGGTGAATGTCGTCATCATAAGTTGACCTCGGGCAGCCTCAGTCCGTCGGCGGGTGAGTTTGATTCAGGTAGACAGGCTTAAGCAATCGAAAAATCGACCTCGCATGCACCCGCACGAGTTAAGAAAAAGGCCGCACCAGGCTGTGCGGCCTCTGCAGGAATGCGCTCTCGTGGAGTGGTCGGGTTATTTGTTGGATGACAGGCCACGATTTACCAGCATTTTGACTTCAACACGCTGGTTTTTCAAACGTCCTTCCTCGGTTTTGTTATCTGCTACCGGGTTGGTCATACCCATTGCGGCGGGGTTGACGATGTTTTTCAACGGCACCCCCTGCTGGTGCAAGTAATCAACGATGTTCTCGGCACGTTCCTGGCTCAATTGCTGGTTCCGACTGGCGTCGCCGCTGGTGCTCGCGAAACCCTGTACCTGAATCAGGTAGCCTTTCAGTCCCTGTGCTTCTTTAGTCAGGGACGCCAATTGCTGTTGTGCTTCTTGAGGGATGTCAGACTTCCCAGTTGGAAAGTTGACGGAAAGCTGCTTCTTTACATCAAATTCAGTCAAATCGTCAAAACGTTTTTCCACTGCCCCTATTTGTTGTGAATGTTGCGAAATATCAGCAGCGTTTGTTCCGATTTTTTCTGCGTTGGAAGAAATTCCTTTCTGGTTTTCCTCGACCTGGCCCTTGGTTGCGGTCATGGCGGCATGGACTTGATTTGCCCGGCGCAGTGACTCCTTGCTGAACTCGATCCTTTCAGCCACTATTTGTCCATTCGCGTCGCCAGTGCCTTTAACCGTAACCTCCAGTCCAGGCACCAGAGATGTTACTTCCATGTTGTTGTGTCTAAATACTCCTTTCGGGGTGAGCACCTTGGTTTCATCGTTAATAGCAACAACCTGCTTTCCGTGATTGGGGCTATCAATGGTCAGCGTGTCACCGTCTCGCGTGAGAATTAATCCCTTGGTTTCAATGCTCTGACCAGTCGAGACCTGAGCAAATCCGGGTGAGGTTAACAAAACCAACACAGTACTTGCGATGAAACTGTTTATACGGCGATTCATGTATCCTGCTTTCTGGTGTCCAAGCGCATTCCTGGCATAACGGCCAGCGATGAGCCAGCCCTGGCGCTCACGAACACTTCCGATGGTTTAGGGCTGGGGAGAGAGTCGCTGCCTCAGAGGGGTCAGCAGTGATATGTCATGAATCGGCAGGTCAATGCTGCGAAGCGGCGACTCTGTCCGTCAGTCCAGTTGAATCATAGAGATAGATTCCTTTCACGCATACTGTAAAAAGTGTCAGAAACTCACGGCCTACGTCTTATTGCAAGGACCGGGACTGAGTGCGTGCCTACTGCCGGGCGGGTGTATGGCTGAGAATGGGGACCGTGATCGAACGTCCCGCTATGTCATTGAGCGTGACGGTGTCATTTTCAATGAGAACGAGACGGTCCATGCCCTTCGTAAACTGGAAGCCATATCTGCCGGGGGGAGGCGTGTACAGAAGAACATACTCAGCATTGTTGCCCTTTAGGCGAATAGAGACGTCATAGTGAGCGGCCGACGGATCCTTCATTTTCGCTCGAATGTTATCCGGTATGGGCCCGTGATGTTCTTTGACTTCCAGGATCAGAGCTGACTGGTACTTGGATGAGTTTGGTTGAGCCGATAAAAGAGCCGCAACACAAACGACCAGCAAACTAACGACCCTTTTCATGAGTCTTCTCCACTACGTGAATATTTATTTCAACCCTCTTGCACCTTTCAAGGATAAGCAGCACACATGGCAACAGGAACTGTCAAAATCTTCAGTCGCAAAAGCCAAGCTGAAATGGATCACGTCGCAAGAAACAAAATTCTCTGTCGATTCTGCCAGTTCCTTTTGAATGCCGCACTTATTACCGTCAGGAAAGTTCGGTAGAAATCAAAAAGGAGAATGCAAATGGCAACAAAGAGCCCTAAAGAAGTATTTCTACTGCTGCTGAGCGAAGCGCGGCAGAACTCGGAGCGTGCAACGAAAGTGTTTCAAGAGATCAATCAGCTTGTCGAAGACCAGGACATAAAGGAAGCAATTGACGCGCGGGTGTTTGTCTCCGAAAAGATCCTCAGCCAGATTGATCAGTGCTTCAAGCTCCTTGGCGAAAAGCCTGTCGCGCTGAGTGGCCGGCTGCAAGAGGTCTTTGTGGAAGATTTTCGGCGAGAGCTTGCGGAAATCCAAAGTCCAACAGCCAGGCAAATGTTTGCTCTCGCCAAGCTCAGCAACCTTGTTCATTTCCGGATTGCTGAATATACGGCTTTGGCGGCGATAGCCGACCTCACCGGTCATTTCGGCATCGGCGTTCTGCTGGAAAGTTGCCTTGCCGATACCATGGTTTTTGTGGAGCGAACGCGCCGCCTCCTCAGAAACCTTATCGAGAGCAAGGTAACCGGCAGACTGGCAGCGTGAAATTTGCTGTTTGTTATTCCAGCCGTATCGGCTGAACCTGAGCCTGCCGCAACACTCCAACTACGAGCCATCGCAAGAACAACCCATCAAGAACAACCCAGGAAGAAAGGTGAACACATGAAAGAAGAGGAAGTTCCTTTACAACAAGCACGCAATCCTCGGTCTGACTGGCAACAGTGGGGTCCGTATTTAAGTGAGCGCCAGTGGGGGACCGTCCGCGAAGATTACAGCGAGACTGGAGATGCATGGGAATATCTAAGCCATGACCATGCCCGCTCTCGCGCATACCGCTGGGGAGAAGACGGGATTGCCGGCATCTCTGATGATCATCAACTGCTCTGCTTTGGGGTGGCTTTGTGGAACGGAAAAGACCCTATACTCAAGGAGCGGTTGTTTGGATTGACGAATGCTGAAGGAAATCATGGCGAAGACGTTAAGGAGTATTACTTTTATCTGGACAATACGCCCACGCACTCTTACATGAAGTATCTCTATAAATATCCGCAAAGGGCATATCCATATGATGACCTGGTCCGCGTCAACCGGCAGCGTTCAAGGAATGAATTCGAATACGAGTTGATGGATACCGGCATATTTGCCGACGACCGGTATTTTGATGTCTTCGTGGAATATGCAAAAGAATCGCCCGGCGACATCCAGATCAAAATCACCGTCTGGAACCGGGGGCCAGAGGCCGCACCAGTCACAATTCTGCCTACATTGTGGTTTCGCAACACATGGTCCAAGGGGAAAACCGACGCCCGTCCGGCGATTCGTCAGAACGAACCGGTACACGGAGCGAGCGTCGCAACGGCATTCAACCTAGAGCTCGGGCACATGTTTCTGTATTGTGACGGGGGCCCGGAACTTCTTTTTACGGAAAATGAGACCAATAACCAGCGTCTTTTCGGCACGCCAAACCCCACGCCCTATGTGAAAGATGGAATCAACGAGTTCGTAATTAGAGGGGCAACTGATGCCGTCAACCCCGAACGGCTGGGGACCAAGGTTGCGGCGCATTACCAACTGACAGTGGAAGCCGGGAAAAAGGAAACCATTCGCTTGCGCCTGACCGGAGTTGCTCCCCAGAAACTGCGGGAATCGACCCCTAAGCCAAAGGATCCGTTTGGAAAGCAATTTGACAATGTTATGGAGAGCCGGATACGGGAAGCCGACGAGTTTTATTCCCGGGTTATCCCTGCCGCAATCGGTGAGGACAAAAGCATGGTGATGCGCCAGGCGTTTGCGGGCATGCTGTGGAGCAAACAGTACTATGACTTTGATGTTGACGAATGGCTGGAAGAGCACAAGGCGGACCCGCTGCTGCCCAAGAGCCGTGATTCACGCAACAAACAATGGTTTCACATGCTCAATCACGACATTATCTCGATGCCGGACAAATGGGAGTATCCATGGTATGCCGCATGGGACCTGGCTTTTCATACACTGCCGCTCTCGCTGGTAGATCCGGATTTTGCCAAGCGGCAACTCGAAATGATGGTAGGTGCTCTCTATCTTCATCCAAATGGCCAGATGCCGGCCTACGAATGGAATTTCAGCGACGTGAATCCACCCGTACATGCCTGGGCGACCATCTTTCTGCATAATTTGCAGAAGGCCGAAGATGGTGTGGGCGACCGTGAATTTCTCAAGAGGATCTTTCACAAGCTCGTCATTAATTTCACGTGGTGGGTCAATCGCAAAGACCGTTTTGGGAAGAACGTCTTTGAAGGCGGATTCCTGGGATTGGACAACATTGGGATCTTTGACCGAAGTGCGGCCCTGCCGGGCGGAGGATACCTTGAGCAAGCGGATGGGACGGCATGGATGGCGTTCTATTGCCAAAATATGTGCGAGATCGCGGTAGAGCTCGCAGATGCCGATCCCGTTTACCAGGAATTTTGCCTGAAATTTGTTGAGCATTTCCTGTGGATTGCAGCAGCCATTAACCGTCCGGGTCAAGATGGCTTATGGGACGAGGAAGACGGGTTTTATTACGATCTGCTGCGCCTGCCTGACGGCACTTCCGCACGGCTCAAGGTAAGGTCTGTTGTCGGCTTGCTGCCCATGTGCGCAACTACGGTGATTGAGGTCGGCCAAAGAGAGAAAGTCACGGTGGCAATGCAAGCTCTTCGGCAGACGGCTGACTCACATGCCCCAGTTGCTGGAGACGATTCACCCCACTGGCCCTGGGCATTATGGCGTCAACCAACGCGGGATTTTGGCCCTGGTCAATCCTGAGAGACTTCGTCGCATGCTGGCCAAAATGCTGGATGAGAATGAATTCCTGTCGCCTTATGGAATTCGTGCCCTGTCACGCTTCCATTTGGAGCATCCTTATAAGCTGAGCTATGGCGGCCAGGAGTACCAGGTTGATTACCTGCCTGCAGAATCAAATACCGGAATGTTTGGCGGCAACTCCAATTGGCGTGGCCCGATCTGGATGCCCATGAACGTGCTGCTCATACGGGCATTGCTGCAGTTCTACTTGTATTATGGCGAAAATTTCAAAGTGGAATGTCCTACAGGCTCAGGAAAATGGATGAACCTTTTTGAAGTCGGCCGCGAGATCACTGAGCGATTGACAAGCATTTTTTTGCGAGACCAGCAGGGACACCGACCGGTATTTGGAGGCACAGAGAAATTCCAGAATGATCCCCACTGGCGCGACTATCTTCTCTTTTACGAATACTTTCATGGCGACAACGGAGCGGGAGTGGGCGCAAGTCATCAGACTGGATGGACGGGAGTCATTGCAGGGCTCATACGCCTGTTCGGCACCGCGGATGCAGCTTCTTTACTGGAAGGAGGAAAGCGTTTTCCACCAAGGGCCGAGGCGCTGAAGCCGGCAGCTTAAGCGTCATTGAAAAACCGTAAGTCTTGCTTCCGCCTTCATCGGCTGAGACGCAGGCGCCACATTGTCCCCATACGATGTGTTGTGTCATTGTTTCGGCCGTTTTATTCTCCACTTGGAACCGCCATAGGTTCTGGCGGTTCATCGGTCGAACACAGTCGTGTAATTGAATCGTTTGGAGTGGAGTCCTCCTCATCAGTAAGAGTGAGCTTTCGGATATTGAAGAACATCATTAGTGGCAATAGTAGATCGTCCCCCTGAAACTTTCAGGGGTTTTAAGGTTTGCGAACGGCAATTCTCGGTTCAGAAAACATAAGACTTTCCTTAGACGTGGTAATAGGTTTCTGATTGTGCAACAGGCAAATTCTTTCGTTTACGATATAGAGAATCTGGGTATGATCAGGCAACCCGCTCGCGGTCCGAATTGTTCCGACAGAGGTAACCTGTCAAGAGCGGCATGTTGCTATCTTCACCATCCACGACAAGAATGCAGCGCGTTAACACAGCTGATGCTTATGAGTCGTCGATTGCAGTTCACCGAACGCTCTCGCCTGTAGTTGCGGCGCTGTTGGTGGGAGTTAGTTACTACGTTGGGTCACGGATCGGCTTTGCCTGGACCCCCAGCGGTCAGCCCGAATTCGAGCTTTTGGCCGCCCAATGCCATTCTTCTGGCAGCGTTACTGCTGGCTCCACGGAGAGCATGGTGGACGTTCTTTCTGGCAGTGCTTCCCGCCCACATGTTCGCTCAATTACAGATCGGAGTGCCGGTGTGGACTGCGGCCGGTTGGTTCATCACCAACAGTTTTGAAGCGTTCATCGGCGCCTATTGTATTACAAAATTCAGTGATTCAGAAAGAAGGCTCGACAGCGTTCGCGGGGTCTTTGTGTTTGTCGTCTTCGGTGTTTTGGTTGCCCCCCTCGCAACCTCGTTTCTGGATGCTGCTGCTGTAGTAATTACAGGCTGGGGTAGGAACTATTGGCATCTGGGAATGGCAGCGATTCTTCACGAATGCATTGGCCGTGCTGACAATCGTCCCTCCCATCGTGCTCCTCAGCCCAAAAGATATGTTTCGGATTCGGGGAATCAACGCAGCTCGATGGTTGGAGTCCACTCTGCTGGTGGTTGCAACCGTTCTGGTTGCCTTTTGGGTGTTCGGCCCGCTTCCTCCATCGCCGGCCACTACGCCGACCGTGGTGTATCTTCCTCTACCATTTCTGGTGTGGGCTGCTGTCCGATTTGGTTTGGCTGGATTGAGCCTGTCTCTCTTCTCCGTCAACCTGATCTCGACGTGGTACGCAACGCACGGACTAGAACCGTTCCCGTACGCGTCGCTGCCACAAAACATCCTGTCATTGCAAATTTTGTTTTGCCTCGTCGCGGTGGCACTCATGTTCCTGTCTGCCGTCATGGCCGAGGCGCGACGCACGCAAGAGTCCCTGCGCAGCATGAGCGGCAACCTGGTTAAGGCACAGGAGCAGGAACGTCACCGGATTGCGCGTGAGCTGCATGACAACCTGGGACAGGAGCTGGCGTTAGTTGAGATAACGCTGGATAGGCTCATAGAAAAATCCGATCCATCTCTGAAGCCGGACCTGACTGATTTGTCCAGCCGGGTTTCCGCAATTTCCGGCACCACACGTGAAATTTCGCACGACCTTTATCCCACGGCGTTAGAGTATCTGGGCCTGCAGAAATCTCTAGCCAAACTGTGCGATGACGTACAGCGCGGAAAAGAGCTCTCGGTTGATTTGACAATCGGCAATCTGCCGGACCGCTTCCAGCCCTCAATTTCGGTTTGTCTATATCGTATCGCCCAGGAAACACTGCATAACATCATCACGCACAGCCACGCCAGGAACGTGCAGGTAGAGCTCACGTCCAGACATGAGCGAATCTTGCTGCTGATCATCGACGATGGAGTCGGCTTTGACGTGAGTCACGAAGGAGCCGGCCTGGGGCTGGTAAGCATGCGAGAACGAATCCGCGCGATCGGCGGATCCATTCACATCTCATCCTTCCAGAAGGCAGGGACACTCATTGAAGTCCAGGTGCCGCTCGGTGAACCTGGCTCGGACGATACTCTGGCTTCGGCTTAATTCAGTACAGAGATGAGGGTTTTGCCCAGAGCGGGAACATGCTTTTCACCGACAATAAACGGCTGAATGCTCGGCACAAATTTGTTGCAAGATGTCTACGGCCCCCGCACCCCGAACGTTGCTCAGCGAATAGCCGCATAAAATGTCCACAGCGATAGGTCTCGGCCAGCTGGTTACCGAGTTTTTCGTCCTGAATCGCCGCTTTTATATTGCCTTGTTTCCACAGGAGATCCGGGCCTTCCCCGAAAACGGCAACGCGAGGGTGCTCCGCATTTGCAGCACTTGCCGCTTGAAGAATGAGCTGACCGAAGCCTTGCAAAAACGGATTTGGCTCAAGCATGCCATTTACCATGCACGCCGACAACAACTCAGCAGGATCCACTGCAATGTATCTGTCCTGCTCAAGAGCAGCAGCCATATCCACGCCGCTAGCCTGCAGACTCTGCATCAGGCCTTCCCGGTGTGCGCCGGTGGCGACAACCACAGCTCCATTGCCAGCATTGAGAGCAGCCCCGATGAACTGCGATACCCGATCAAGAAGCTGCCGATCATTCGAATAAAACACTGGCCTCATGTCGCCCGACAATCTCTCCTTGCAGTGGCGGTGCTGTAATCTGCTTTGACTTCGACACTTCGGAAGTGCCTGCATGCTGATGCCCGTTGTGCTTGACGTGGAGACCAGAGAGACTGGAACTGAGATAGTGCTTACCCTGAAGAACGGCTCCTACAGCGACTAACAGTTGGCGCCCAGCGTCCGACTTTACGAGGTAGCCGGCTGCACCAGCGGACAGGGCTTCTTCTACGATTTCTGAAGACTGATCTCCACTAACGAAAAGGATTTTCGACTGCGGGGAGTGCTCCCGGATGCGGCGAGCGGCCGCAATTCCATTCAGTGATGGAAGGCCTACGTCCAGCAAAATGAGATCCGGGTGCAGTTCTGCCGCTCTGCGAACTGCTTCCAATCCATCTGAGAGCTCGCCGATGATCTCCAATTCTGAATGTTGCACGAGGGCGGACGTGACAAACGCTCGAAACGGTTCGAAGTCGTCCACGACAAGAATGCGGATTGGAGCCTTAGCCACCCAGGATCGCCTAACCTAGTGAAACCCAGCTAACTAATGATTTACTGAATGCATAGCAAACCGGGCCACATTGAAGCAGTTCTTTTCACCACACAATGTTGAGCTGCCGCGAAATCAAACGCCAAGACTTCGCGAAATTGTGAAGCACGCTCAGGAAACCTACTCTTCCCCAAATTCTTGAATACTGCCCCCTGAATATTACTCTGAATAGCGCTTTCGGATCACTGTGGAAAATCAGTTTTTTTCACGCCAGCAAGTGTCGACTTACGGGGGAACATGGCGCTGGCTACCCGCTCGCAACTGCTTGATTTCACGCAATAAGAAGCAGATTAGTAGCGCCGACTGGAATGGAATATGCCTAATCCCGATGTAAGAGGCTGCGACGCGACTGTTTGCCGGAACGTAAATTTGCCCGGGCATTCGGCAGCGCCCTTCGGACTTTCACCGACGATAAACGGCTGAATGCTCTGCGCAGATTTGCGAGACCTTTTCGTCCAAGACGCCCTCAACGTTGTCCCTTGAATACGCGCATAGAATATCCACATCGTATCTCTCACACAGTTGGTTGCAGAGTTTTTCGTCCTGAATTGCGGCCTCTGCGTTACCTTGTTTCCACAGGAGATCCGCACCTTCTCCGAAAACGGCAACGCGAGGGTGATCCCCCCTGGCGGCATTTGCGGCCTGCAGAATTAGCTGGCCGAAGCTTTGCAGAAATCGATCGGGCTCAAGCATGCCATCAACCATGAAGGTCGAAACCATGTCAGCAGCATCAAGGGCGATGTATCTGCCCTGCTCAATAGCCGCAGCCATATCAACGCCGTAAGCCTGCAGACCCTGCATTAGACCTTCCCGGTGTGAGCCGGTCGCGACAAGGATAGCCGTATTTCCAGAGCTGAGTGCTGCTCCGATAAACTGAGATACGCGATCAAGAAGGTGCCGATCGTCGGAATAAAACACCACCTCGTGATGGCCCAAAATCTCGCCTTTGCCTTTGTGCCGCGGAAGTGGCGCTAGGCTGCGTCCCCAGGGATGTTTGCGTGCTAATAACTGATCGCCGTCGATTTGGTGAGCAAGTAGACAGGAACTGACAAACTGCATACCCTGAAGAACGGTTTCTACTGCGGCCAGCAGTTCGCGCGCAGCGTCCGACTTTGCGACATAACCGACTGCACCCGTGCGCAAGGCTTCTTCTACGACGTCCCCGGAGCGATTTTCACTAAAGAAAAGGATTTTCGACGTAGGGGAGAGCTCACGGATTCGAAGAGCGGCCTCAATTCCATTGAGTGTCGGAAGGCCTATATCGAGCAGAATCAGATTTGGTTGGGTTTCTCCCGCTCTGTGGACCGCGTCCAATCCATCCGAGATCTCGCCGATGATCTGTAATTCTGGCTTTTGCACAAGCGTCGACGCGACAAACCGTCGAAACGGTTCGGAGTCGTCCACGACAAGAACGCTGACTAAAGCTTTTGCCAAGGAGATCGCCTAATCTATTTTGAACCCGAACTAACGGAATAAGTTCTCTTGAATCAAACCGCCAAACGGTCGAACGGTGGAGTGGTTCTCCTGGTGCACGGGGAATTTGGGCCCGGGAACTATTCACCAACAGGTTTTATGGTCGAATACTATTACCCTAAAAACGTTCGGTCACTGTGAAAAAGTACTAGTTTTTGCGGTCCAAGGAGCACCGACCTATGCGGCGTAGAAACCGAAAGCGGCGGACAGACACCGCCCTGGCTATCTGAATGATCGCGGTAACCAGAGCACAAGAAAGAGATTGGTAGCACTACCGAAAATCGAGCCCAGACGATCACGATTCAAGGGCTGCACCCGATTGTATGCTGGAAAGATAATTGGCCGGAGTGTTGATTGACGCTTTTCACGCGCGATAAACGGCTGAATGCTCTGCGCAGATATGCGAGACCTTTTCGTCCAAGACGCCCTCAACGTTGTCCCTTGAATACGCGCATAGAATATCCACATCGTATCTCTCACACAATTGGTTGCAGAGTTTTTCGTCCTGAATTGAGGCCTCTGCGTTACCTTGATTCCACAGGAGGTCCGCACACTCTCCGAAAACGGCAACGCGAGGATGCTCCCCCTGAGCAGCAGTTGTCGCTTTGAGAATGAGATTGTCGAAGCTTTGCAAAAATCGAACTGAATCAAGCACGCCATTGACCATGCACGACGAGAGCGTGTCAGCAGCATCCACTGCAATGTATCTGCCCTGCTCCGAGAGCGGCAGCCATATCCACGCCGCTAGCCTGCAGACTCTGCACCAGGCCCTCCCGGTGTGCGCCGGTGGCGACAACCACAGCTCCCTTGCCAGCATTGAGAGCAGCCCCGATGAACTGCAATACCTGATCAAGAAGCTGCCGATCATTCGAATAAAACACCGCCTCATGGCGCCCGACAATCTCTCCTTGCAGTGGCGGTGCTGTAACCTGCTTTGGCTTCGACAACGCGTGAGCTGCCTGCATGCTGATGCCCGTTGTGGTTGACGTGGAGACCAGAGAGACTGGAACTGAGATATTGCTTACCCTGAAGAATGGCTCCTACAGCGACTAACAATTGGCGTCCAGCGTCCGACTTTACGAGGTAGCCGGCTGCACCAGTGGACAGGGCTTCTTCTACGATTTCTGAAGACTGATCTCCACTAACGAAAAGGATTTTCGAATGCGGGGAGTGCTCCCGGATGCGGCGAGCGGCCGCAATTCCATTCAGTAATGGAAGACCTATGTCCAGCAAAATAAGATCCGGGTGCAGTTCTGCCGCTCTGCGAACTGCTTCCAATCCATCTGAGAGCTCGCCGATGATCTGCAATTCTGGGTGTTGCACGAGGGAGGACGTGACAAACGCTCGAAACGGCTCGAAGTCATCCACGACAAGAATGCGGATTGGAGATGTGGCCACGGGCGCCTTTTTGGACCGGCTAGATATCCGAGGATATCAGCCGAAGCATGTTCAACAGAAACTCAGCAAAAATTATTCTTCCATCCGCTGAAGTGGACCTGACGTTGATCCTTGCTGCAATCTACTCACAACGCCTTAAATATTGTAAGCGCGTAAAATTCCCGAAATCTGTTCAGTATAAGACAATGAACTGATTTTTGTTACCAGAACTTTCCTGGCAACTTTGCTGGCAAAACTATCAGTTACCACACGCTGACGCGGTTAGATAGCTTACAGATGGATAAGCTTCATCGAGCTAAATCCGCCCGTTGAATTTCATAACGGTCAAGCTGGAAGAAGTGTCTGGTAGGGTCCCGACAACAAGGTTACGCCATGAGAACAATCGTACTTATTCTGGCACTCATGTCCTTCACTCTCGTATCGTAGAACAGGAGAAGCACGGTCCGCCGCATTGGAGCTATGAGGGCCCACCGGGCCTAATCGCTGGGGCGATTTGAATTCCGGCTATTCAAAGTGCAAAACAGGCCATGAGCAATCTCCCATCAACATAATCAGCTCGGTTGCCCCGGACCTGCCTGCGATAGAGTTCCATTACACAGAGTCAGTATTGAAGATTATCAATAACGGCCACACAGTACAGGTGGACAGCGATGTGCGCAGTTCCATGACAGTTGGAGGCAAACAGTACAAGCTCCTGCAATTTCATTTTCATCATCCCAGCGAAGAGCAAATCAATGGCTTTCGCACGACCTGGTCATTCATCTGGTCATCAGGACGCGGAAGAACATAAGGCCGTGATTGCCGTGCTGGTCGACCAGGGCTCGAGTAATTCGGTGCTCAAAAAGATCTTCAACCATTTACCACGAGGCAGCGAAGGGGAAGTCACGACCGGAGCCACCATCAATCCCGCAGGTATGTTGCCAAAGACAGGCAGCTATTACACCTTCCCGGGGTCGCTCACAACGCCACCTTGCGGGCGAAGGCGTGACATGGTTTGTCCTCAAACAACCTGTGACTCTCTCGCAATTTGAACTTGAGCAGTTTGTGAAGCTATACCCACACAATGCGCGTCCTGTGGAGCCGCTGCGCCAAAGAACAGTGCTGTCCACGCGTTGATCTGTCGGAAGACCGAATAGTCGCAGAAATGCATAGTGATAAATGACTAGGCGGCGTTTGCAGCACATAATATTTTCTGGATCAACATCGAGACTTTCCGCATAGATTTTTCCGCCACCACGACCACGTCGTACCACAATGAACGGCCTCCGTCCGGCGGCTCATTGCACGCATGCAGGTTGGCCTTACGTGGGATTGATCCACCCTTCAGGAGGCGCCAACGCGTCCGCCTCAGTTGGTCCCCAGGTACCCGGAGCGTACCTGTAGATCGGGGTCTCATCATTTAGCACAGGGTCCACGATGCGCCACGCCTCTTCTACATAATCCTGGCGCGCAAAACGTGATGAGTTCCCGGCCAGCGCATCTCCAAGCAGCTCTTCATAAGCTTGCATCTCGCTCGGATCCGAGCTCCTGGAGACGACGAGCTCAACCTGTTGACCGAGCAACCCCTCGCCCGCTATTTTTACGTGAGAGCCGATTCCAATCACAAGATCAGGCGTTAATCGGAATCGCACGTAATTGGGGGGAAGCGGATTCTCCAGAAAAATTTCCGGCGGCTGCCGGAGTGTGACGATTACCTCACTAGCGGTTATGGGCATAGACTTGCCGGCGCGAATGTAGAACGGCACCCCCTTCCATCGCCAGGAATTGATGAATAACCGCAGGGCGACGTATGTCTCCACTCGCGAATCCGCCCTCACCCCAGCTTCCTTACGATAGCCATCGAACTGACCACGTACCACATCCTTTGGCTCCAGAGGGCGAATTCCTTTAAGCACCTTCACGCGCTCGTCACGAACGGTTTGAACTGACAAGCCAGGGGGCGGTTCCATGGCAATGTTGCTGAGAACCTGCAAAAGGTGATTCTGGACCACGTCCCTGATTGTGCCTGTGTGGTCATAGAACGCGCCGCGACCCTGCACCCCGAAATCTTCCGCCATCGTGACTTGCACGCTCTGCACATACTGGCGGTTCCAGATTGGTTCCAGAAAGGAATTGGCAAAACGAAAATACAGGACATTCTGAACAGTGTTCTTGCCAAGGAAGTGATCGATCCGATATACGTTTTCTTCGGCGAACGCGCTGTGGACCACCTGGTTCAGGGCGTGAGCTGAGACCAGGTCCTGACCAAATGGTTTCTCAATGACAATCCGTCCTTCAACCGCGCATCCAGACGCTTCTAGCTGCTTTAGAGTCTCCGGGAACAAGACCGGCGGAATTGCCAGATAATACAACGGATGCTGAGACGCACCCAGTTCCTGACGCAACCTGGCAAAAGTCTCAGGGTCCCTGTAATCGCCATCAATGTATTTCAGTTTTGAAATCATTCTGGAAAAGCCTTCCGTATCTCGTCCGCCGTAGGTTTCCACGCTATCCTTTGCGCGCTCCTGGAGTTGTTGCAGATTCCATCCGGATTTGGCGAGCCCGATGACTGGAATCTCCAGCTTCCCGCGTCTGGCAAGCTTCTGCAACGCGGGAAAAATCTTCTTGTACGCCAAATCGCCGGTGGCACCGAAGAATACCAGCGCATCAGATGTAATCTGCATCACTTGTTCCCTTCCGGCACTGACAAAGAATCCATGGCCGCGTCAACTCCCAGGCACGGAGTCTTCGAGTGGGCTGATTTTGTGGCTGGCAGGGAAAACGTAGAGCCGGAATCCCAGCGATCGCAACAGCGGCCAGACGACTCAACCGAGACCGTAATAAACATATTGTTTCTTCCTTTTAGAACTTTCAACAAGAGCCTGAACCCCGTTCCGGCGTTGCCGTTAATAGATCAGAAAATCCGTTTGGAGCTGCGAAAGTGTGCTCTGGTACGAGGATGCTCCAACTGCCTGATTCCGCACACCTGTCAGAACTCACGGTCTCATTGCTGGAATTAGAACCATCACCGCTTTGTTGGAGATTGTTGCGGGAGAGCCGTCCGCGTCTAACAAGAGAAGCTGGCGGAGCCTGCTTACCAGACCAATGCGGAAAACATTTGAAGCGACTCAGGGATGAATTCAACTTAAAAGGAGGAGGACTGAATTAAGTTCGATCATCTTGCCGAATAGAAGTACACCGATGTCTTGTGCACTTCCATTCGGCGAAGCACAGCTTAAAACAAGTCTTCCAGTTGAGTTTTTTGGTTTGTCTGGTGCTTTGTGAGCGGGTTAGATGGTGAGCGCGGAAGGAATCGAACCTTCAACCCCCTGATTAAGAGTCACTTTTTGGCGAGCTTGGAAGCTGGGTGAACACGTTTGCTTCTAATTGTTGCTGTTGAATGGCTTACCTGGCGGCCTCTTTGCCGTTGTTGACATTTGAGGATGTCTGTTGTCCCAGGTAGCTAAAATTCAAAGAGGCTCATTCCGAAGAGGAGCAGATCATTAAACTATGAGGATGGTACATCGAAGCCCGGAGCTTTGATTGACCACGAATGATGAATGAGACGATGAGATACCCGAAGACCGGAATCGCGTCTGGCCTCCCTCCAGAACCGGGTAAAACAGAAAAATACTTTGTAGTTAAGAAGCACTCATCTGGTCACAATATTAAATTGCCGGACTGGGTGGATTGCTGGCGTGCCTGCAACTGATGCAGCCGCCAGTAAAAACCGTGCTGGTCGAGCAATGACCGGTGATCTCCGGATTCGCAGATCTCGCCTTGATGCATCACCATGATCCTGTCAACCGATTGAATGGTTGATAATCGATGCGCAATGACAAGCGCAGTGCGTCCAGCCATTATTCTTGGAATGGCTTTACAGATATGGGCTTCCGTGTGGACGTCAAAAGTTCCTCTCATTTCCAAACTGCAACGCGCGCTCCTCCAACTGGGCTAAGCAAATTTATGACAGTTGTTAATCTGTTGCGTTCCCATTGCCCCCATTGGGCGGCCAGGGGATCCTGCCCCGGTCAGTCCTATACGGCAATGACAGGAGATATCTCTGATGCTCTTCCCACGGGTAATCTCCAGAAACGTATGGAGAACCTTTTTCCCACTGGATGTATCCGGGACAGTATTTGAATATCACCGGCCGCCGCTCCCACGGGCTTTTCCAGGAAAGCGCCCCGTGGATCAATGCTTCGGGAAAAATGGCTCCTCATCGCCTTTGGAGAGCGCAGGCTGGACAAGGCATTCCGAAGAAAATGACAGTTCCTGGAAGGAAGCAGGAAGAGGAAAACTGCTCTTGTGGCTACCCGGAATCAGGCAGAAGCCACCGGAGTAGGCTTGTACATCACACAATGCAATTGAAACCACGGTGAGTCCACAATAGATTCTGTTATTCTTGATCTCGAAGTATTCGCCCTGATGATGCGGCGTGTTCCCTCCATGAAGAGGCTCGCCGACGGACCCGGCTGTCATTAACACCACGAACTGATGATCCAGTCTCAAGTTCGCTCCAAGCAGGTCTATAAGATAAGGAAGTACTTTCTTATGACCAACCAATTTGCGAATCGGCTCCCCCCAATCCAGAAGGAGGCTCGACATGAATCCGACGTGGCCCTTCGTGGGATCATGGTTCTCGGTAGCGATAACGTCCTGGCCAATGCCGGTAATAGCTTGCTTCGCTTTGGCTTTTTCCTCCCAGTGAGGCGCAGCTTTATCTATGACGCAGTTGATCTCATCCACCTCAGCTTCGGACAGCACATTCCGCAAGATCAGATAACCGCGAAGGTCAAAAAGGTATTGTTCCTCTTGTGTCATATACATGTGGTTCCTCCTTGGAAAGCACAAGCTCTCTTTTGTTTTCAGGCTGGTTGAATTCTGGTTCACCCGGAGAAGCATCTGGGTCAGAGGCCCATTGCAACTGACATAGACGCCAATAAAGCCCACGGAGCGCAACCAGCGACCGATGGTTGCCGGATTCACGAATTTCACCTTTGTGCAGGACAAGAATCTTGCTGGCCGACTGGATGGTGGAAAAGCGGTGGGCAATCATGATGGATGTCCTTCCATTCATGAGCTTTGTGAGTGCACTCTGAATAGCCGCCTCAGTATCGCCATCTACTGAACTTGTCGCTTCATCCAGGATCAAGATCGGACGGCCGAATGCTAGGGCCCTGGCAAAGCCGATCAATTGTCTCTGGCCCACAGAGAGACCGGTGCCTCTCTCGCGCAATTCAGACTCATATCCCCGGTCCAGGCTTTCTATGTGGCCGGCAATGCCAGCTTGGCGGGCAGCCACGCTCACCTGCTCCAGGCTGATTGATTCGTTGTCGAGGCGGATGTTAGAAGCTATATCACCCGCAAATAAGAGGATATCCTGAGGGACAATGCTGAAGTTCGCGCGCAACTCGCGCACATCCAATTGCCGGATATCCACATCATCGAGCAGAATCTGGCCCTGTTGAATGTCATAGAACCGCAGCAGAAGATGCGTGATGGTAGTCTTACCCGCACCTGTGTGGCCTACCGAGCGCGCGCTTTCTCCTGCTTCAACAACAAATGAAATATTTCTGAGGACCCAATCCGGCTCCTGGTATGCAAACCACACATTGCGGAACTCTATCTTGCCCTGAGTGTGCCAGGTAACAGTCGGTATTGATGGAGCACTTTTTGCCTGCGGTTCATCAAGTATTCTAAAAATGCGTTCCGAGGAAACCAGGGCGGCCTGAAAAACGTGATACCTGTCGCTCAGACTGGTAATCGGGTCGTAGAACGCGCGGGCAATCTGCACGGCTGCAACCAATGTGCCGAGACTGATTGTTTCGCGCAGGACCTGGCTGCCACCGTACCAGATGATCAGCGCAACCCCGATGACCCCAATGGTTTCAATAGAAGAGTAGTAAAAGGCGTTACGAAGCGTTGCACCAAGGGCAGCATCCCTCTGGTTGCGACTGATGCGCCGGAAGGCAGCCAGCTCTGATGCTTCACGGGTAAAGAGCTGCACCACCTGCATGCCCGCGATGTGCTCTTGCAGGAACGCACTCACCGACGCGGTGTGTGAGCGCAATGCCAGGAAGACAGACCTCGTTCCGGCACGGAAGCAACTGCTGAAGACAACAATAACTGACAAGACGAGACAGGAAACCAGAGCAAGTCCCAGGTCGATCCGCAACATCCAAATCACAATGTAAATTGCGAGAAAGATGCTGCTCACAACCTCGATCAGGGCTATGCCAAGCACTCCATTGAGGGCCTCTATGTCAGAAGTGAAAATCGCCAGCAGTTTTCCGGCTGGGGTCCGGTCATAGAAGGCGACTGGGAGCAATTGCAGGGCCACAAACATTTCCTGGCGCAAGTCGCGCATCACCTTCTGTCCAATGCTTTCGGCGATCACAGGTTGGACATACTGGATGGCGAATAGAATGGTGTTTGCAAAAACAGCAATCACTGCAAGAAAAAGAATTCCTGACTGGACACTTGCGCCAAATCCCATATATCCGGCGCATTTTTGCAGCAGAAGTTCAAAGCCTGAAGGTGATTGTTGCCCATGCGGTGCCAGACAAAGATCAATCGCCTCTTTTGTCAATAATGGGAGAGCGGTAATCAGAGGAACACTCAAAGCTGTAAGCACCAGGGCCCCGGCGACATGCGATTTATATGGGCCAACATAGCGAAACAGCCTCAGCGCAAGCCGCCAGTCGGTCCACGCGGTCACAGTTTCTTCGTCATGGCGCAAAGAGGTCATACCGGGTTGCCTATCAGCTTGCAATCACCTCGTCTTGCAGCAACTGCTCTCTATATATCCGTTCATAGATGCCCTTCCGATCCATTAATTCCAGATGGGCCCCCTGTTCGGCGGTCCGGCCCTTATCAAGGACGATGATTCTGTCTGCAGTTCTCAGGGTCGAAAGCCGGCGGGAAGAAATTACACAAGTGCGGCCGTGCATAAATTCCCGCAAATGTTTGAGGATCTTCTCTTCGGTCTCCGCATCTACGGCTGAGAAGGCGTTGTCCAGGAGCAACACTTTAGGGCCCCGGATGAGCGCCCGCGCAATGCTGATCCGCTGCCTTTGCCCTCCTGAGAGAAGCACGCCTTGCTCACCAACAATAGTTTCGTAGCCTCGTGGAAATGCCGCGATTTCATCAGCAATCCCGGCCTGGACTGCGGCCTTTTCAATCTCTTCACGAGTCGCCGTCTCTTTTCCAAAAGCAATATTAGCGGCGATGGAGTCATTGAACAGAAAGGGTTCCTGAGGAACATAGCCGATACATGAACGCAATTTACCTAGAGGAAGCTTCTGGACAGGATAGCCATCCAGCAATAGCTGACCTGAATCAGCATCAAACATTCTAGGAATCATGTTCATGAATGTAGATTTTCCGCTGCCAACCGGGCCAGCGAGAGCTACGGTCTCGCCGGATCGAATCTGGACGCTTATCTGCTCGAGCGCGGGCTGCGTGGCTCCGACATAGGTGACGGTGAGGTCCTGAAGTTCAATGTTGCCTTTTATTTCCGGCATGCTCACCGCATCAGAAGGATCGCAAATGGCGGGACTGGTATTCATCACGGCACATATCCGCGTCATCGCAGCGATGGCCCGCTGGAAGACATTGATGGCCGAGCCCAGTTCGTGCATAGGCCACGACAAATACCCTATATAAAGGATGAATTGCAGAAACTCGCCGGTCGAGAGTTGTCCTTTGCTGACCAAGCCTCCCCCGTACCAGAGCACCCCGACATATCCGAAACCGATCAAAAATTGCAGTAAGGGGTACATCAGCCAGACGAGGCGAATGTTACGCACAGTCTGATGAGTGTACTGGGAATTGATCTGCCTGAACTTCTCAAGCTCTGATTCTTCTCGTGTGAATGCCAGAATCGTCCGCAGCCCCCGAATAGATTCCTGCAGCCGGTTCGATAACATCCCGAAGTGCTCCTGGAGTTTCCGGCTACTGGCTTTCATGCGCGGCTTTAACACAAGGGTGGTGCTGATGACCAACAACAAAGGCACAAAGGTGATTGTGGTAAGTTTTCCTGAAAGCTTTGTCATCAATGGCGAAAGCAGAACAACCGCGAAGATAGTGTTGACAAGGTAAACCAGGGAATATCCGGTACCGGCTGCTGCCGCACTCACATCATTGGTGGCCCTCGCCATCAGATCGCCAGTCCGGTTTAAGTGGTAAAACTCCAGCGGTAATTTCTGAAGGCGCTCATAGAAAGAGTTTCTCAGATCATGTTCGACGCAGCGGGCCAGACCAAATAACGCCCATTCCTGGAATACGAGAAAGACTCCCTGAACCAGAGCCACTGCGAGTATCAATCCTGTATAGCGGGCTAATACAGGTGTCGCCAAATGCTGAGTCACACTGTCTATTGCCCGCTGCACAATCAGCGGCCCTATGGCTTTCAAAACATTTGCAGCCAGGACACACGTTAGGCCAATGGCAATGCGGGTCTTGTGCCGGGCAGCGTATTGCAGCAATGTTTTGAAAGGAGACATAATTCCAACCCATCTCGTAAATGCAGTCGCGGCATCTTTACTGGGTCCGAGCCTAATTCCGCTTACTTTAGAAAAAGTGCTTATCTAAGATAAAAACGCAGGGGCTAAAGCCGCGCCATTCAGCATTCTCTTCCAAAGCAAATGGCATTAGGCTAAATCCCTTCCAAAAGTGATCCTGTAACGCGTGTCTGAAAATCCGCTCTACCACTAATTGCGCTAGAGCGCACTCATGAGATAGTTTCCATTTCCATTAATGCGACACTGTTGAGCGCGTGTGATCCTCGCACGCGCCTGCAATCCTGTTTCTGCTGGGACTGGAGCAGATTTCAATTTCCATCACACGGTAACGCGCATTTGCCCAACTCTCCTTGTACCGCTCTTTTCCTTCTGTAAAGTCGTATTCCTGCATTCCCATGGCAATCGCCCGCTGTATGCCAAAGGCGAACAGTCCTGTTCCCGGCGACCAGCACTCAGCCTGTTTTGTAAATCCGCCATTCCAGGTGAGAAGGCCGTTATGCTGCACCATACATATGTCCAGACCAACAATCCGGTCTTCCTTCCACAAGCCGAATGCGCGCAGGTCTCTTTTGACAAACAGCGCAGGAATCACTTCACGCACGAACTCCTGTGTCTCGGGTTTCTTTAGAAAGCTCCTTTCTTTTTGTCGTTCCAGGGCAAGTGAGATCAGCACTTCCGGAAGCTCAGCGGGACTGAACTCAGCGGGCAGAAGCTCGCGCAACGAGAGACCGTCTGCCTGAATTTTGCGCAGGACTCGCCTGATGTTCTTGCGAAACGCTTTGCTTCGGGTAGAGAGGTAATCCTCAAAGTTCGACGGGAGTTTGATGTATGGATAGGCATTGATCTCCTGGCATTTGCATTTCAGACCAGAGTCAAGTTGCAGGAACGACAGTGCATCCACACACCGGGAATCAGGGCGCAGCCGCGTGAACAGGAACCTGCTGCATCCGTTCTCATCTGCCATCACGTGGCTTAGCAGTTCGGCAACCTCTTCGTTGCTGCCGTTGCCTGCCAATATGTCGTTGTAGTCATTGTCACAATGAGGAAAGGTGGCTGTTCCATCGGTGGGATCAAGCACCAGTGGGACAATGCACTCCCATGCGGCGTTGCGTATGCCCGCGATCACGTATGGAACTGCACCTTTCCGGACACGGCAGCTTGCAAGAAACCATTCCAGGGAGGCAAAGGCGCGGTTGCAGGAACTGGCGGCAAGTACCCTGTTCCATTCCTGGGACATCTGTCCAATGTGTTGTAAATCGGAGTAGATTCTGTATTCCATCCTGCGTGCTCACAATGAAGGATCGGTTATTGCAACTTCAACCGTCCCTTGGGCCTGTGCTTTTTCATCGCCGCCATCCACAAATCATCAGGGATTCATATTCACCTTCAATAACAAGCCGTCCTTGAGACATCAATTCATTGACCAGAGTTGCTGCGGGATAAGGCTTGTCAAGAAATGCATCGGACCGCTTGTAAAAAAGCAGCTTTCCCCCAGGGTTGAGCATTTCTCCAAACAATGTCACCAGGGCCATATCATTCAAGCGTGCATACTCTGAATTCAGCTTGCGGCTGGCTGGCATGGGCCGTTTCCCCAGAGCTGGTAATCGTCATAGAATTCAGCCAGGTGAAACAATGTCACCAGATCAAAAGTAGGCAGGAGCTTTGGGCTTAACGTATAAATATCCGCGAACAGCACTTTGTAGTAGTTCGACGCAACAGGATTGCGCACAATGAAGTCTACATAGGCTTCATGCTCATCCTTGGAGGCAGTGATCCCCAGTATCTCATTCGGATTGCCTCGCTCATGGTTATCCTTTCCCACGAGATGATGACCGCCGGTGCCAAAATGAAAAATTGATTTTCCTTTAGCATTCGTCTCTGCCAGGTATTCCACGAAATGGACATCGCAGGGACAATCCGATGTCCTGAGAGGCCAGGATTGTTCGGAATAATTGAGTTCCATAGACGGCCCTCCAACGTTAGATTTATGTATCGTTCAGCGCACTGCGGCTTCGCCTCGCCCATTCAGGAGGAGGCCAATTTTTGTTCCGGTCTTCCGGCAGGCGCATTTTCTCATTCATCATCCACTGATCAACCAGCGCCCCGGCCTTGCAGTCGCCTGTCTTGTAATCAGGCACGCCACAATACTTTTCATAGCTCAGCTTGATAACGCCATAACTGTTCGGTGCGTCCAAACTGCTCTTCACGATCTTTGTCAACAAGCACTGGTCGCCCTGCGGCCCGGGCACAAATGGAGAGGGCAATAACGGTAATTGAATGTGAGACAGGCAGTCTTCCGCCCATCGGTCAATCACTTTTTCCACCGGCCCTCCCCTGCGGCCCTGAAAAATGAGCAATCCACTGCAGATATGGTGACCATGTTCCGGAGTGCCGGGATCTGTCCACCAGGGACTGGCAATAACCTCGGCTTCCGGGTGAAGCTCTACATCCAACGGACCGTTCAGACGTCCATCTGCATCGAGCCAGACGATCCGCTTCATATCGGAAGAATCAAGCCCGCCAACTCCGCGCCAGACCTGGGCCAGCCACCAGCCTTTCATGAAGACGATTCGGTGCCAATCTTTTTCGGTGCCATCCAACTGAAAAGGAACAGGCAAGCTCCAATGAAATTTTCCTTGGGAGGATTCAATCTCCAGAGATGGACGATCAAAACCTGCAAGAGGCCCTTTGCCGGTCACAACATTCCAGGCAGGATGATGCTTCCGCGCAGTCACGAGCATTCCCTCTAGTTCCGGGAAATATTCTTCCCGGTAAGCAAAAGAGGTAAGCACCGCGGGCAACTGATCTATTCTTTTCACAGTTCCTCTACTTTCGGCCCCTCTTCGAAGCGCCAGCCGTCAACGCAGGCAAGCCACCGTCCATCGATGAAGTGCGGATCAATATGATGCATCCCCTCGCGGCGCCACGGTTCTTTTCCGGCGGACAGAATTGGGCTGAATTCCAATTCTTTTTCCGCATAGTCTGAGGTTGTAAGCAGAGAGATTTCAAAAGCCCGAACTCCGGTGCCATAGAAAGGGAAGCAATCCTGAGTAACGCGAATCGGTCTGCCGTTCAGAATGATGACCCTTCCTCCGCCCCTGGCCGCGCGTTTATTGCCGGTAATCAACGGGCTCATAGGATGCCGTTGCCACGGACCCGTAACCGCATGGGCATAGAACAGCTCAAGCACCTCGTTTTCTGGAGCCACTGGGTTGGAGAACACCCACCATCTGCCTTCAAAAAAGAAGATAGAAGAATCCACCCATGGTCCTTCCAGCAGAGTCCCAACATAGGACCATTTCAAGGGAAATGGATCAGCCCGATACAACCTCATCGAATTGGCTTCATAACTCTCGGGAATCATGAAGTACTCTCCGCCGGCTTGAAACACATACGGATAAGAGAGGTGAAAAGGCTCGCTGAGCACGATCTGCTGGTAGCTCCATTTAAGGCCGTCCCTGCTGGTCGCCAATCCAATATTGCCTTTTTGGGTTTTCTCATTCATGACTTCAAAAAACATGTACCAGGTATCCTGCTTTCTTGTCATGAAGGGATCGGCGAGAAACTCAGCCGGAATGTCGCTTACGTCCTTTGCGGAAAGCACTGGCATTTCTATTCCAGCCACCGGCCTGAGATCAGACAGTGTGGAACCATGGAATATCCCAATTGACCAGACAGCCGTTCCCCGTCCGTTTTTGTTGAACTGTTCAATGCCGGATTCTATTTTCATCGGATGACGTTCCTCATTTCATGCCTTCGCGCGAAGTTGCCGCCGGGCGTCTTCCGGTGGGGGCCAGTTACGGTCACGATCTTTGGGCCACTTCATTTTCCTGGCCATCACCCATTGGTCCACCAGAGCGCCAGGCAAAGGCACACCGTCTTTGTCCACAACGGCGCAATATTTAGCGGAATCCAGCCGGATTAATATGTAATGGCCATTGGAGATGGGGCGCACTTTAAGAATCTGGTTCAACACTTCCTGGTCGCCATCGCCCCAGGGCACCAGAGGCGGGTCGGGCAATTTCTGAATGTGGGACAAACACGTTTGCGACCATTGATTCAAGATGCTCTCAATGGTTCCCTGTCTGGAGCCCTGGAACAGAAGCAGTCCGCTGGCAATGGTTTCATAGCCCGGATGCCGGGCATCACTCCACCATGCGCCGGCGATCACTTCGCTTTGTAAATCAAGCTCGATCTCCAGCGGCCCATTCACCCGCGCATCGGCATCTATCCAGAGAATCCGCGTGAAGTCTCCGGTGAGATGGCCAAGAGTGTGCCAAACGCGCGTAATCCACCAGGCTTTCATCTTGGTGATTTTGCGCCAATCATCCACGGTGCCATTGAGATTGAGATCGACCGGCAAGCTCCAGTGCTGTCCTCCCATAGGTCCCTCCACCGCGAGAGTGGGCAATTCAAATCCGGGCCGGGGCCCCTTGCCCGTCACGATGAGCCAATCCGGATGATGTTGCCTGGCGCTGGCCACCATGCCATCCAACTCCTGGAAATATTCCTCTCGGAACGCAAATGAGGTGAGTATTACGGGCACTTGATTGGTCTTTTTAACCATTGCAATTTCCTCCGTTCAGGCTGTGCGGGTTGAAAAGCTCAACCGTTCTGGCTTTGAGTTATTGATGGCATTCTGGAAAACGCTTTCCAGCAGTGGCATCACCTTTTCCGCACTGAATCTCGATCCAACAATATGGAGGCTCGCCTCTCCCATCTGCTCCCTCTTATGAGCGCCGGCAAGCAACAACATTCTCAGGTGCTCCGACAATGCGGTGACATCTCCAGGGTCAAAGAGATATCCATTCACTTCCGGCTCCACGCATTGCTCATTCGCGCCGGTTCGTGACAACAGCAGGGGGATACCTTGAAAACCCGCTTCGATATTCGCGAGGCTGCAGCCTTCCAGCTCTGAGGTCTGGACATAAATGTGAAATTGCCGCACGAGAGCCATAACGGCATGCCAGCTTTTGAAACCTGTGATTTCCACTCGATCTTCGATGCCGAGCTGGGAACTCAAAGCCTGCAATTCCGCAAAGAGCACGCCACCGCCAACGATCTTCAATCGCAAACCGGGAAACTCCGGAACCAGCCGGGCAACCGCCTCAATCAAATCCGGAAATCTCTTGATTGGTACAAGCCGCCCGACTGCGCCGACCACCTGCTCGCGGTTGCTTTGTGCCACCGGCCTGGCCGAAAGATATTTCTCCGGCAAACTATTGGGTATTACATGGAGCTTCCCGGAGACTACACGGACAGGAAGGCCCTGCGGTTTTACTGTCAAGATGCGCTCACCGATCAGGACGTTCGCCAGGAACTGGCTCATCGGACACACCGCCGATGCATGACGCACAATTTCCGCCAGCATGGGCGAGGTATTGGAATGAACGTCTCCGCCACGCATCCTGACGGCAAAGGGAATGCCGCTGGCCAGATGCACCCGGCAGGCCACCTCGGCGGGCTCCCGCGCCAGATGCGCGTCAATCAACTCCACATCATGTTTGTCAATGAATAACAGCGACTCCCGGACCACCCGCTCACTGTCCATGTTTTTGGAGTCCAACTGCAGGACCGGAACATCATCGAGCCCAAACTCCGCCAAATCCACGTGGTCTCGAGTTTCATTCCTGAATCCATGAGCGCCGCCAATGCCCAGAGACAGGACTGCCACGCTATGCCCACGCTGCCGCATCCATTGCAGTTCCCGCAACAGATACGCTTCAAACAGTCCGGGCCAATGGTCCACCAGGTACAAGAGCCGCATGCTAACCCCTATCTGTTCACTCCGGCCTATGCGGCCCGTAGATACAATCTGACAAGATGCCGCCTGCTGGTTTCCGGCAACGCGCCTCTTCCGTGCAACATTCTGCCGTTATCGATAAAAATGGTGTCGTGCTTCTTGATAGGCAGCGAAATGAGCCCTTTTTCTTCCAGGCCGTTGACGTAGGCAACGAATTTTTCCAGTACGCCGGCGGCCTCGCTGTCATAGGAATCACGCAGCAGCCATGGAGCGTAAAATATCTTGTACCTGCCGTTTTTCCGTGAAAGCAGGGGCATCGGCGTGAGGGTTTCCGGCTCCGCCTCCGACTTCCTGGAAGGAGACCACAGATCCACCCGGCTTAAAATTTCCAGTTCGCGCGGTGAAAAATGCGCTTCCAGATTGCCGGTATCCAGCATCAGCATGGGACCGCCTGTTTCATCCTGCTCGACGCAGTACCAGGAGACGAGATCGGCATTCGGATCAGTGTGAAGGTGCAAAGGACTGGGACTGTAAATTCCACCGCGGCCCCGGATATTGCGCACCTGTTCCTGATTGCGCGCGCGGTCCAGGTCCACCTTCACATCAGACCGCAACACGATTGTCCCCAAGTGGCTCGCAATCTGCTCATAATTTTCCATGGACATAGGCCACGTGATATGGAGATACCCATCGCTCTCCAGCGCGTTCTTTATTGCCACGCTGATCTCATCCAGGGTTGAGGGAAATCCTTCCACCAATTGCTTCCATAATGTTTCTTTGCTTGCTGCCTGTGATTGCATGTTTACCTCGCTTGCTCATTCGTCCCTAAATAAATAAAAGCCTTGGCTTCGTTTGTCTGGATATAGTCCTCGAAAATCAGTTCGGGATTGCGTTTGCAAAATTCATGAAAAGCGCGCCGCTCGCCTTTGTTGGGATCGCCATAAAAGCAGAACCAGTCATCGAAAACCAGGACGGTGCCCTTCTGCAGAAAATCCTTGGCGAAATTGAGCGCGGAAGTCGTGGAGGAATACAGGTCGCAGTCGATGTAGACGACAGCGGCCTTCTGGGGAGATAACTGGTCACGCAGCTCCGGTGTGAGCGACTCATCGTAAAAGCCTTTTACGATTTTCAGCTTCTTGCGGGGCATTCCGTGCTTCACCACATTTCTTACGAAATCCTCTTCGCTGGTCTTCAAGTCCCCTTTCTTCCAGATGGGCATGCTGTCAGAAGGGTCCATTTCCGGCAGGCCCTCGAATGAATCGAAGGCCACGTAGGTCCAGTCATAAAGCGAGTGGAAGGCGTCCCAGGCCAGCCGCATAGTACGCGCCTTGTGGCAGCCGAACTCAAAGTAGTAGCCGTTGAGCGGCTGATTATGAAAGCAGAAAATGGATATGCTCATGAAGATGCTGCGGCGCGCCCTGGCCCGAAATGCCTCATGCGGGCCATGTATCCATTTGTGTTTTCTTTTCTCCGCAGCAGAGAGTGTTCTTTTTTGCAGCTGATTGGTCATTTGTACGGACCCCTCCGGTTCATACCTTGTCTCTTTTATTCATCCTGCCGACCCTTGTCATGCCACTGCTTTACCCGGCTTCTGCGGCGGCAGGTTGCGCAACCGCCGATGCTGAAGACATCTCTTGTTCTTTTCGCCGGACGAGCGGCAATACAGTCCTTCCGAAATAGACCATCTCATCCAGCTTGGGCCACCCGGAGAATATGAATTGCGAAACCCCGATTTTTTTGTAATCGAGGATGGCGGACGCAACCTCCTCGGGCGAGCCCACAAGCGCAATGGCCGTAGGACCCTGAATCCGAACGGCGCCTGTCCATAGAGTTGGAGTCAGCCATTCTTTGTCGCCCAGTTGATATGCCTTCTTGAATGAGACGGAATCGGTTTTCGCGAGAAAGTCCCGGCCGCCTGCCAATTTCCTGCCGTGGTCATTTCCGGTGACAAGCGCCTGGGCAGACTCAAGCGCCTCCTCTCGCGTCGGCCGGACAATAAGACATACACGCACTCCCGCTTCAATCCCTTGCGCCAGGGCCGCGTCGCACGCCTGTTGCATTTTTTCCGGAGTATCCGCCAGTTGCATCCAGCATGTCCCCTGCCGGGTGGCAAGCTGCTGCGCGGCGGCGGAACCGCCTCCGACGATGATCTCCGGAAACTTTCTGTCCGGAGCGACGAACGGGGTCTTGAGCGAGCCCTTCTCAATGCGGTAATGCTTGCCGTTGTAATTCACCTCGCCGCGTTCCCAGAACGAACGGCAAACTGCCAGGAACTCCTCCGTCCGCTCGTATCGTTCATCGTGCGAGAGAAAATCTCCGTAGGCCCGCTGCTCTTCCGGCGAGTAACCGGCCACAATGTTCAACAGAAGACGGCCCTGAATAAGGGCTGACAAGGTGTTGATCTGTTGAACAAACATGGTGGGCGAAAACAATCCTGATCTGTAAGCCAGGATGAATTTGATCTTCTTCGTCGCGCGGCCAAGCACCGCGGCAAGGAGCATGGGATCAGGCTTGGCAAACCCGAAATCAACCAGAAGAGAATCGATGCCGCTTTCTTCCGCATACCGGCAGAAGCTCGCCTGTAAATCAGGATCAGGCAGGCCAATCACCGGAGCGGACGATTGGTCCGCCATGGCCAAGGCGGAGGTCTCGCCGGCGTAAGGTAGCCGCCAATGAAAGCGCAGGGGCTTATTTCCTGGTGTTGGTAAACTTGCGGTTCTCTCTTGACCTACTGCCATAACGACCTCTTTACCCGCGAACCTGTTGAACCGGTTCCAATGCCTGCTCTTTTTCCCGCACCAGGGGCAGGACCTCCTGTCCGAAATAAGTCATCTCGTCCAGGTCCGGCCAGCCCATGAACAGGAACTGCGAAATTCCCACCTGCTTGTATTCCATCAATGCAGAAGATATTTCTTCCGGCCCTCCTACCAGTGCGATGGCCGGCGATCCGAGACAAGGAATCGCGCCAGTCCAAAGCCAGGGCGTCAGCCAGTCTGATTCGGATTTTTTCCGCCAACTCGAGCGTAGACCGGTAAGCCACGGAATCGGTCTTCTGTGCGAACTGCTTGCCGAACGCCTGCGGCTGCTTCGCAGTGAGCGATTGCACCATGGCATACGCGTCGCGAACGGCGGCTTCCCGCGTAGGCCGCGCCAGGATTGAAACCAGCAGTCCCACCTCAGTGCCTTGTGCCGTGATCCGGGGCACAACCCGGCTGAGATTTTCCGGCGTATCAGCAAACCGCCAGAGGCAATTGGCATGCTTGATGGCGAGTTGCTCCGCCTGTTCGGAATTGCCGCCGAGGAAGATTTCCGGAGATGATCGCTCAGCGGAGACGAAGGGCGTATTCACTTTTCCGTTTTCGATTTCGTAATACGTGCCCCGGAAATTGACATCTCCATTGCGCGCCCAGAATGCCCTGCAAACTTCCAGAAACTCGTCCGTCCGTTCGTATCTCTGATCATGCTCCAGGAAGTCTCCGTAATAACGGAGCTCATGCGGGGAGTGCCCGGTCACAATGTTGATATGCACGCGTCCGTTGGTAAGCGCCGAGACGGTGTTGATCTGCTGGACGAACACGGTGGGCGACATCACCCCGGGACGGCAGGCGACCATGAACTTGATCCGGTCGGTGTGCATGCCCAGGGCTGCAGCCAGCGTCATCGGGTCAGGCCTGGTGAAACCGAAAGCCATCAGAAGTGAGTCGATCCCGCACAGTTCAGCGGCGCGGCAGAATTGAATCTGCGTCTCCAGACTGAAGAGCCCTTTCATGTCAGCAGTGGCGTTGGCCCGGCGGAATTTGTCGCCCACCTGGGACAAACTCCAATGAAATCTGAGAGACATTGTTGAGCTCCTGGTCTGTTGTGGATGTAAGGAAGACCGGCCTGTATGGCCAGACAGCAACAGGAATGCGCGCTATTGTTCTGCGCGGTAAAAAAATTCCTTGGAAAAGTAATTGGACCGCCCGCTCGAGTCTTTGAACCTGTCAAATTTGGCGATGATCAGCACACCTTGCCGCACATGGGCTTGAAGCTGAGTTTCCATGAAACCAAAATCATAAAAAGCGCTGAAAGACATGGCTTCGGAGGAAGAAGCATCTGCCGCGAAAAGGCTGGCCTCAGTTTCCCCCCAGTCACTAGGTCCGGGATCTCCGGCAGCCACGATGCGCACCGTGATTTGCCCGCTTTGGCGCGACAGGATGGCGCTGGTAATCCCACGTGTAGCTATGTTGGTATTCAGCCACGTTCCCAGCAACGGTTCCGGATGGATGGAGCCCGTAGCGATTGTCTGCTCTTGAGAACTCGGATACGTCACCGGCGTCATTGTCTTCCTCTTTCTTGTCGCTTACTGGCGGTGAAAAAATTCTCGCGCGAAGCAGTTGGAACGCTTGTTGCCATCCTTGAAAGATGTAAAGCTGGCAAGCACAAGCAATCCCTGGTTCCAATTCGCCTGCAGGTGTATTTCCGCGTGATCCAGGTGATACCGGGCAGTGAATCCGGCGGCTAACTGTGATGCGATGTTGTTGGCATAGATGTGCTCTGCCTCCACCTCGCCCCAATCGCGGGAATCCGGCCCGGCAGCTTCAAACACACGTAGCTTGAGTTTGGGACCTTGTGACGTGATGGCAACCTTGAGGATGCCGCGCGTGTCACCGTCGGTGTTCAGCCAGATGCCCGGCAGGGCGTCCAACTGTAATGAACTTTCTTTCTGCGTGGCGAGAGGTTCTACACGATCTTCAAGCTTGGCGAACTTCAGGGCTTCCATGATCTTGCACTCTTACTGGCGGGCGGCCGCATGTTCGACACGACAACCGCCCGGGCGTTCATTCAATTCTTGGGTAGCGGCAGAGCAAGCCGGCTGGTGTTGTTCTGCTGGAGTTTCACGTTGCTGATGTTTGACTGCTCATTCATTTCCCGGAGCCTTTTGACATAAGCGAATGCAAGCTCCCATTGGGGAATGTTTGCGCCGAGTTCGTCATCCACCATCCAGGTCAATTGGTAAATGTGGAAGTTGCCGCCACATTCGTTCAAGCTTTCGGCAATGTCCCTCATCGGCACGATAACGTTGAGATAGGAATAAGAAGGAAACAGAAGCGTTCCTTCCCGCGCCCGTTCCTGCCAGTTGCGCATGACTTTCATTGCACGATCAAAAGCCTGCGACGATATCTCAAGACGCAGAACGGCGTCATCCGCGGGCAAGGAATCGGATGTGAACCGCTGGTAAAGATCGTCAGGAATGGGACCGTTGATTCTCTCGCCATCGCGGTAGAAGAGGCCGAAGGTTTCAATAGCGGGCTTGACCTCGCCGGTCTTGATCAACATGGCAAAGGCAGGACCGCCCTGGTGCGGAGGCGTTCCCCGATGAGCCCCAAGAACAACATAGTATTGATTCGGGTCCTTTTTCACCCAAGTCGTGCTCTGTCCGGAACTCACCGTGGTAAAGCTTGTGTGGTCTACCTGATTAATCTCCAGTTTGGCCGTGCCCCAAGGAAAAGCGCGCGTTCCTGTCGCCGATTTGAACTCAAGCGTTTTTGAAGTTTGCGCATCTTCCAGCCGATATCTGGCACTGCCCAGCTTGTGCTGTTCTTCTCCGTTCGCAGGAACGGAGAAAACGGTGACCGTGCCATCCGACGTAAAGCGATAGAGATCAGGTATGACGTGACCGGGAGCAGTGGCTTCCCAATCACCAGCTATATTGAAATTGCATCCTGCCTGGCCGAATACTGTTCCCGCCGTGGCAAGAAAGAAGATGCAGACAAAAGCCAAAAATGTATGCCGTCTCATCATGTCCTCACAGCAAAATGGATTTTGAGTTGCAATCAGGCAGGCGCAGCTATCTGAGAGCGTGCGACTGGCTGCTTCGGCATTGCCTGGAACAAGGGCCGCCGCGAATGCAGCGGCTCCTGTTCCAGAGTTCATGCCCGGAGCGGAAGCTATTGCCAACCGTGGCGGCTTCCGCAGGTCGGGCTGTTTAGGATTCGTTCAGCGAGTCAAGCCAAGTCGGCAACATATGATGCTGCATCTTGTCTATCCTGGCTTGCGCGATCGCGTTCTCCCGCATCCGCACGGCAAGCGGTTTGGGAGGATCACACCAGCGGACTGCCTGAACGATAGTTTCCAAGCTGGCTTGGGACGGCGCCATGAACCAGCGGTTAATGGAATCGTTGATGACCCGGATCATGCCGGTATGCTGATTCGGATTCAAGTCGATTGCGGGATGGTGTTCGGCCAAGAGCCGCAACCGCAGGGTATCGATATCCTCACGGCGGCCGGTCAGAAACAGCCAGCCTGGTTTGGTCCGATACATTGCGGCATATTCTTTGAGCGTCGCCGAATCATCTTCTTCCGGTTTAAGGGTGATTGAATACATGAAGATGTCGCGGCCGACCCGCTTCTTGAGCGCCTCCTGGACTTTTACCAGATTGGCGGTCGTTATCGGACAGCTTCCTTCGCACCTGGTGTACATGAAGTTGATCACCACGTGCTTGTCTTTGATCAGGTCGTCATAAAACCTGACCTCTTTGTTCTCATGGGTGCGGAACACCGCATTGGTGAAATACTCCGGCCCCGGAGAACCCGAGACCGAACAGCTTGCATTCTTGGCAAAGTTGGTAAAGAACTGTCTTCTGTCCATCTGAATCTCCTTTTGGACTCGCGCTGCGAGCGGGGTTACGGAACGATGTCCCAACGCACCATCATGAACACATCTTCATGGTCCATGTTGTGGCAGTGGATAAGGTACCGGCCCGTGAAATCTCTGAACTGCAGGAAGAGTTGTACCTGGTTGCCGGGAGGCATCCGGATAACGTCCTTTCTGCCGGTTTCAAGAGGATTGGTGGGCGGGGCCCCGTTGCGCGTGAGCACGCGGAATTCCTCAAAGTGAATGTGCACGGGATGCGTCCAATTGGACTGTGAGGCGATGTTGCGGATGGTCCAGATTTCCGCAGTCCCTTTTTTCACCTGATGGTCAGAGCGGTTCGGGTCAAAGGTTTTGCCATTGATCTGGAAGTTCAAGCCCTGAGGCTGGTTGTTCTTCCGGATGAAATCCCATTGCATGGTGTTGGCGATGGGGATATTGCTGATGTTCGGGTAGGTGGTCAAAGTGGACGGAACCTGGCTATTGTCGGTTTCGTCGCCAACCACGTCAAAGCGCATGGTGACTTGCTCGATGGTGACACCCGGCGGCAACGGCGTAGGCGATGGCTCCCCGACAAACTGCGGATGGCCGTCATCGTCGATGTTCAGCAGGTAAATGTGATCACCGATGTTGCGCTGCGAGAAATCGATGATTACGTCATACCGCTCGGCAACGCTGTGCAGGATGCTGGAAACCTGCACCGGGTGCTCCAGCAAGTTGCCGTCGGTTGAGATTACCGTTAACGGCATGCTGCTGTCGCTGAGGGCATGGGTCCAGGTCCGGGACGGGCCGGTATTCAGGAAGCGGAAGCGGTACTTGCGCCGATTCACCCGCATGAACGGCTGGATAGCGCCATTGATGCACCACTTGTCTCCTTCCGGAACATTGCCGTCGGGATTCATGAACAGCGTTCCATCCGGGCAGAACGCCTTGTCGCTGAATTCCAGCGGAATGTCATGGACGCCATATCCGCTGGGTAGCCGGAGCGCCTGCGGATTGGTATCGTTCTCATTGCCGCTGTCCCTGCTATCGAACAACCAGTACATTCCGGCAAGGCCCTTATAGGTGTTGGGGGCTGTGGCCATGGCACGGTGATCGTGATACCAGTATGTATACTGCGCCTCGTTGGGATCGCCTAGAGGTCTGGGGCGAGTTGTCATAACCGGCGTAGATGTTCACGTAGTGATTGTCTTTGAACAACCCTGTTCCAAAAAAATCACCCGCGAACCCGTCGCTTTCTGACGCTGTATGCCCGTTATGCATGTGGACCGTGATTTCCGGCACTCCCGGCCCTGTGTGATTGGCATTCAGATCGTTATAGAAGCGAACCACCACCGGCTCGCCATATTTTTCCAGGATCGTTGGACCCTGCACCTGTCCATTGAAACCCCATACATAGCTGGTTGGCAGGTCAGGGTGAAACGATACTGTAGCAGGCTTGGTGTGGATGGCATATTGCTTCTGCGGCAGGAACTCGTTCCAGCGCTGATGGTCGGCGCGAGGAGCTTCGCCGCCCGCAATATTGGCGGATAGTGTGGGTGCGGGGTTAAGGGTTGTCGGCTGCAACGCCGTCGGAATCGGAAGCTGCTGCAGGAATGGACGCGTCGCAGGGCTTCCAGTGAAGGTGGTGCATATTGCGGGCTCAGGCGGCGGGGGTGGTGTCGGTGCGACCTGGAAGGGCGGCATAATCGCGCTTGCCACGCTCTTTCTGGACGTAAGGACAGTCACAGCACCTGCTGCTGCTCCCATCTTTAATGCACTTCTTCTGCTTATGCCGCTTTTCTTGCCTGGCATTGCCTTCTTTGCATCTTCTTTCGGTCTTGCCATGATGCTCTCCTTTTTTCAAACTGCATCAAAACTGCAGTTCTAGAAGCGGCTCTGGTATATACACCCCGCTATAAATACGAGTCAATGCTAGTGATTAAAATTATTTAACCTTGTATTTGCTCTTGTGCGTTCCATTTTGGAACAAAACTAATAAAGTGCCTCTGACTTGACAACTTATTCCAGTTTCTCTAATTACCCTTCCTTGCGCTCCACATAATTAGTCATAATTAAGATAATTTCTTAAATACATAGTAGTACCAATCTGTAACCAACCGATGGCTCCTTTTTGGGTAGTCATCCCCTTGTAAAGCAATAAATAGAAAGCCACATCGGCTCAATTCAGCAATAGCATTTTTAGGCGTCCAAAAATGAGTCATTAGATTTTCGGTGTCCAGCATATAGCCTTCCCCTCGCCAAAATGGAGAGTGAAGACCATAGCGCATTGCCCTATGCAACGAAGAGCATACAACTGTGAAATATATTGCAACATAGTTGGGTACTAAGCGAAGCAGGACAAGAATCCTACTGGATAAGTGCGCTGAGGTACGCTGTCTGGATTCTGCAGATTCCGGTCGTGTAATTAATGCACGGGGATTGTGAGACGAAAAAATAAGAAGCCCGTTATCTCCCAGCACGCGGTGACATTCCTGAAGGCAGCGCCAACGGCTTGCATCGGGGACTAAATCATCAAGTACGTTATAGGACATGACAATGACGTCGAAGGATTCGTCCGGAAAGCAGGAGAGATCGGTTGCCGAGCCCTCACTATATTCCCATTGGGGGTATTTTCTGCGACATAGCCGGACCATCTCAGGGGCATAATCGATCCCCACATAGCGAGAGGCATTCTTCGCAAGATAGGGCGATGTACGTCCACCGCCCACCCCTATGTCGAGAATGGCCACGCCAGGTTTAATGTAGGTGCTAAAAAGCAACCGCTCACAGGGAGTGATGTATTCCTGACGGCCATAGCTGGCAGCAACGAATGGACTGTTGTAGTGCTTGAAGATGCTTTCGGCGTGATGCTGTACTAACACAGTATGATCCATAATGCTGCTATTTTGCCGCTCGATATTAGTTGGCTAACAGTGATGCTGTGCTGTATATTGCATGGGGCCAAACGATCCAAAGGTGTTCATGTCCTTGTATTTTGTCAACAATGTACAGCGATGCAGGGAAGCTTGGCAGACGAGCTCACATGTTACTACTGCTTGTGAGTTGAGCCTCGCTCAGCGATGGCGATCCATTTATAATTACTGTGAGACCGCACGGATATAAATATTTATTTTTTTGCTATTTCGGAAACCAAGAAAACGAATGTATTACATACCAATAGTTCTAGGCAGTATTCGCAGGAACCGGGAAAGCCTTAAGATCGCAAACTTTGTACTTAATACTCTTAATGCGTTATCTATAGTACAAACCGAAGTGCTTGATTTGAAAGAGTTGAATATACCGATGATGGAAGAACGGCTTAGATTCAGGTCTGATGCGCCTTCTTCCATAATGCAACTCAGCACCAGTATCAATCGCGCCGATGCGGTTGTGATTGTCACGCCGGAATATAACAGCGGATATCCTGGAGTGCTAAAAAATGCATTGGATTATTTGAAAGATGAATACAAGCGCAAGCCTTTTGGAATCATTACGGTTTCCTCTGCATGGTCGGGCGGTATTCTATGTCTGGCCTCACTGCGGCAGGTAATTTTGCATCTCGGAGGCGTTCCCATTCCGGCCGCTCTGCCAATTCCAATGGCGCAGGGCGCTTTTGATGAGGATGGCAATCCACACGACCCAAAATGGAATCAGCGAGCACGAAGATATTTTGAAGAGCTTCTCTGGTTTACAGAAGCCTTGGCAGCGCAGAGGCAGAAAGATATTAGTCGTTGATAAAGTTCCTGAATGGGACGCGGACTATCACTTATTTTAAGTGGTCCCCTTTATAAAATATTATCGCCTATCGATTGCTAAGTTCAGTTCTGCTTATAGAACAGTATCTAGAGCTTTTTCCATTATGGAACATAGACTAAGACAGAGAGAAAGTTCTGTTTTGTCTCTTGACACCAGCGGTAAGACACAATTAGCTTCAATCTGATTCAGGGCGTGGGATTATCCGCCCTTTTGATCTCTGTTCCCAGAAATTGCGGATCAACAGTAAAACTGTCCAACAAACAATGTCGATTTTATGCGGGTAACGGTTTCTATACAGTACGGCTGAGAAACTGATCGGCATCTAATCAAGCAAAGAATACCGTATCTTAATTTCATCATCGCTGAGAGATAACGATGGTCACGCATGTAGTAGATTTAGTCGCGGTGGTAACTACACCTGTAAGCGCTTCAGAAATTCATTACATACCGGCAAACGTTAGCTGGCTGCAAATCAGATCAGACTTGATCGGAGACATTCCTGCCGACTGGCTGCGCTCACATTTTTCGGGACATTTGCTTTATACATTGCGGACTCATTTATCAGGCGGCCGATTTGATAGATCCAATGAGGAGCGCCAGCAGCGCCTTATTGCGGCCGCCAGCGGTTATGATCTGGTGGAATTGGAGGCCGAAACTGACCTCTGTCCCGAGTTGCTGGCCGCAATTCCTCCGGGCAAGCGAATGCTGGTATGGCGGGGATCGGCAGCTTCAGTTGAGTCCCTTGAATCCCAGTTCCGGCGACTCTCACAATGTCCGGCCCGTTACTACTGCATGATCCTTTCCGCAGCTGATACCAGCGACGGGCTGCGGCCCCTCTCATTGTTGAAGTCTCTTAGCCGCCCAGATGTCGTGGCGTTCTGTGGTGGCCCGCAAGGATTATGGAGTCAGCTGCTCTCTCCCCACTTTGGAGCGCCTCTGCTTTTTGGGCAATTGCACGACGCGGCCAGAAAGAACGGCGAGTTGAGTACACAACAACTCATAGCAGACTATGGGTTTCCTTCTGTCCGGCCCCTTGAGCGGCTTTATGGGATGGTAGGCACCCGCATTTTTCAATCGCCTTCCCCGCGTTTGCACAATTCTGCCTATAGGATGCTGGATTATCCAGCGTTGTTTTTGCCGTTTCATTCCGAAAGTTTTGACGGGTTTTGGAATGGCATGGTGCGATCTGGTGTGCTTGATGACTTAGGAATTCCCATTCAGGGGCTTGTGATCGTCTCACCGTTCAAAGAGGCCGCGGTGATAGTTGCCGACTCCAGCAGTTCCAGAGTCATCAAAGCGGGATCAAGTAACGTGTTTGCCCGGAGCGATGGAAGATGGGAAGCAGAAACGACTGACCCGGAAAGCATAGCGGCAATCAGGCATCTTTCTCCGGTAAAAGCCGCAGTGATTGGTTGCGGAGGAGCGGGGCGGGCGATCGCCGCCGCCTTGCAGCAGACGGGTTCGGAGGTCACATTGGTCAATCGCGGACTGCAGCGTGGAAAATATGCAATGCAGCTCCTGGACCTTCCTTTTGTTCCACTCTCTGAATTTCGTGCTAACGGATTCGATGTGATCGTGAATGCCACGCCTGTGGGCAAGGACAATGACGGCTTTCCTTTCGTCATGGACAGCATGGGAGCCGAGACGCTCGTCATTGACTTGGCCTATGGTTCACGGCCTACGCCCCTGGTCTCTGCCGTGATCGCGCGCGGCGGCACCGCCATCGATGGATACGACGTCTTGCTCAGTCAAGTTCGTAAGCAGTTTTGCGTAATGACCGGGTTGGAGATGCCGGCTGAAATCTCCCGCGAAATGGTTCTGGGTGGCGGCAGGAATGTTGTGCCGCACACGACGGCATTTCCCGTGGCGCAGGGCGCACCAGAGGCATATGAATATTCGGCCTGATCTCCCGGCGGGCAGCAGAGCATGGCCTGGCGCCCACGCATGCCGCGCTCAAGCCAGACAGCGGTGAAACGAGGAATGACAATGAAGTCTGCAATGTTTGTCACGCTGAACTCATCCCAGCAAGAGCTGGTGGACAGCGCCCATGACCTGGCGCAGCAGAAATTCGCTTCCCGGGCCGCCAGCTATGATCGCGATGCGGCATTCCCGGCGGACGATTTCGCCGATCTTCATCAGGCCGGGCTGCTCAGCACGGCAATACCTGCGGAATTCGGCGGCTTTGGTCTCGGCCCATACCAGGGGAGTGTGATGACGCTATGGCTGATGACCAAGGAGTTTGCCAAGGTTGATCTCTCGCTGGCGCGGTGCTGGGAAGGCCATTGCAACTCCATGGTTCTCATTGACGGTATGGGGACTGAGGCGCAAAAGCAACGCTGGTTTGCTGGCGTTGTCGATCGCGGTGAGATATGGGTTGCCTGGAGCGGCGAACCGCAGGCGCGTGTGTCTTCAGAAAAGTTCTCGTTCGGTACCACTACCACCAGAGTCGAGAACGGTTATGTGGTGAATGGCAGTAAAGCATTTGCCACCAGCGCCGGGGCGGCGCGTTGGGCCATTCTGCTGGTGAGCACCGCCGGACCAGGCGGGGCAAGGCACATTGGAGGAAGTCCGGACTCGCTGCTGCTGCTGGCATGTGATCTTTCCAGTCCCTCGGTGGAAATCGACCGCTCATGGTGGGACCCCATGGGAATGCGCGGCACCGCCAGCCACGTAGTCAAATTCATAGACACATTCATTCCTGACGAAAACATCATCGGTCACGCCGGACAATACTTGGCCGAAGGCTGGCAAACATGCTTCATTCCCCATTACGCCGCTACCTTTTTGGGAGCAGCGGAAGGGGCTTACGAGTTTGCGCTTGGCTACGTCCGATCACAGAACAAGATGGCGGACCCCTATATTCAACACCATCTTGGGCAGAGCGCGATCAATGTTGAAACCGGATATCTCTGGTTGCGGCATGTTGCGGAAATGTGGGAGACAGGCAGGCACGATGAGGCGCAGTCGGCAGGCAGCCGCGCGCGCCACATCATGGAACACCTGGCGGAAGATACCGTCAAACGAAGCATCCGCGCCTGTGGAGCGCGGAGCATGAACCGCCCCAGTCCGCTGGAGCGGATTTATCGCGACCTCTCGTTTTATGTCCGCCATGACAATGACGACCATTTGCTGGCGACCATCGGCAGATCTCTGCTGGGGCAGCAGCATGATCCATCTTTTTTTAAGCCCTAGCTCAATACTTTGACGCAACCGTATCGGTACAGGGAAGGCAAAAATAAAAAATGTCCGTTATCTGGTTAAAAAAGAATATCTGGATTGCAAGCCTGGCATTGCTCAGCTCTCCCATGCCGGCATTCAGCTTCAATCAGCCAGAGCGGACTGTTTCCGTACTATATGCCGGGTCGCTCGCAACTGTAATGGAAAACGGGATCGGTCCGGCATTCGAGAAAGCTACCGGATACAAATATCAAGGCGAGGCCCAGGGTTCTCTGGGAGCCGCGCAATTAATTCGGGACCACCTGCGCACGCCTGACGTTTTTATCAGCGCAGACCCGCTGGTCAACACGAACCTGCTGATGGGCCCCCAGAACGGCAACGCGGTAAAGTGGTTTGCCGTTGTCGCTTCATCGCAACTGGTGCTTGCCTACAATCCACGGAGTAAATTTGCGAAAAAATTCGAAGAGGCCGCTGCCAACAAAGCCCCATGGTATGAAGTGCTGGCCACTCCGGGACTTCGATTTGGGCGCGGCGATCCCACAATCGATCCTAAAGGCTATCGGACCCTTTTTATGTTCAATTTGGCAGGCCGGTATTATCACCGAAATGACATTCCAAAATTGCTGGGCCAGCCTTTGAATCCTGCTCAGGTATTTCCAGAAGTGGTGCTTCTGGCGCGGGTTGAATCCGGCCAGTTCGATGCAGGGATTTTTTACAAACATGAAATTATCGCCCGGCAACTGCCGTACATCAGCCTTCCATCGGAAATCAATCTCAGCGATCCGCGTTTTTCCAGTTTATATGCGCAGGAAACCTACACCACAGCTACCGGACAGCAGGTTTCGGGAGCGCCGATCCTGTTCACGGTGACCATTCCGGAATCGGCCCCCCACCGCGAAGCTGTCCTAGCCTTCGTCCAGTTTCTACTCAAGTCCGGCGAGTTGCTGCGGAAGTTTGGCCTGGAAGAAGTGGAGCATCGAGTAGGGGGAGATGCCGCCCAAATTCCTTCTGAGCTGCGTGGCCTGACATCAGGAGTTTTCAAGCCATGAGCCGATCCTTAAAGCCGACCTTTCTGGTATTCGGATTGTTGGGCAGCTTCCTTCTTATCGACCTCGTCCTGCCGATCGCAAGCCTCTTCCTGGACGCAAACTGGGGAGGCTGGCTCGAAGCCCTGAAGCAAGTCGAAGCCCAGCAGGCACTGGTGATTTCATTGGAGGCGTCGGCTATTTCCGTGATGATCATGCTCCTGCTGGGCGTGCCGTTGGGTTATCTGCTGGCCCGCGCCGATCTTCCGCTCAAACGGCTGTGGATCAGCCTTGTCTTCCTGCCGATGGTTGTTCCCGACCTGGCTGCCGGCATCCTGCTGTTGAGGACCTTTGGCCCTTATGGCATTATCGGCCAGCCGCTTAACGCGCGAAACATTGCTCTGACCAACAATCTCGCCGGGATTGTGCTCGCGCAGTTGTTTGTCGCCGCGCCTTTTGTGATTGTCTCTTCCTTGGCAGGCTTTGCCAGCGTTGACCTCAAGCTGGAAATGGCCGCCGCCACGCTGGGAGACTCGCGATGGCATATCTTCTGCAGAATCGCGCTGCCTCTTGCGTGGCCGGGAATTGCAGCCGGATTAACTTTGGCATGGATAAGAGCTATGGGCGAGTTCGGCTCCACGCTCATCGTGGCCTACAATCCTCATTCCCTGCCGGTCTATATGTGGGTGAAGTTTGAATCCGAAGGACTTTCCGGAGCATTGCCGGTGGCATTTTGCCTGGTCGCACTGGCAACTTGCGCGGTTGTAGCTTCCATGCTCTTTAGCCGATTGACTGGCTTCGCCGATGTTGTAACACCTTTCGGCAAAGCAGCGACCGTGGAGAACCGATAACGTGAGCCTTGCCGCCATCCCTCTTCCCGGACCTGTTGCAGACCGATCTTTGCACGTTGCCGTACAGAAGGGCCATTCCGCTGGCGTACACTCACAATTTCAATTGAATGTGACCTTCACGGCGGATCCTGGCATCACAATGCTGATTGGCCGGTCCGGCGCGGGCAAAACAACGCTGTTACGCTGCATTGCCGGCCTTTGCAACCCAGAAAAAGGGCGTATCTTGAGCGGAGAAAGAACGCTCTTCGACAGCGAGAAGAAGATCGCAATAGAGCCGGGAAAACGCCGGGTAGGATTTGTATTCCAGGATTTGGCCCTCTTCCCCCACCTTACTGTCCAGGAAAATGTTTCCTACGGCTTGCGAAAATTAGACCCGCAAGATCGTAACCGAAAAGTCGGAGCAATTCTGGAATCATTCCAGATTGCAAATTTACGACGGCGGTTGCCGCGGGACATTTCGGGAGGCGAACAGCAAAGAGTGGCTCTCGCGCGCTCGCTGGTTACGGAACCATCCATATTATTACTCGACGAGCCGCTTTCCTCTCTTGATCCACACACTAAAGCGGAAATTATCGACGACCTGCGCACCTGGAATGAGACACGTAGAACCCCGATACTTTATGTCACGCATAACCATGAGGAGGCCTTTGCTCTTGGGGAACGCGCGATCTTACTTGAACAAGGACAGATTGCGGCTGAAGGCCCTCCTATGGAAGTTGTGACCCCGTCGCGCAGGCACTCCATGGCGCAGATCGCCGGGTTTGAAAACCTATTTGATGCTGTGGTGACCGGAATCCAGGAAAGCCAGGCCACCATGATTTGCCGGCTGACGGGGTCTTCTATTGACATTCAGATACCATTAACGCGGCTGACTCAGGCGCCTTCGCACCACGTAGGCATTCGAGCGGATGAAATTCTACTGGCTACACATCCTCCTGCCATCCTCAACCGTTATAACCTGGTCCACGGCAGGATCAAGCAAATCAACTATTCCGGCCAGAGAGCCGAGCTGCGAATTGACGCCGGGCTTGAATTCCGGGTGAATCTGAGTGAAGGTCTTTCTAACTCCATGCTCAGAAATGGCGACGATGTATGGATGATCATCTGGCCGCAGGCCTGTCATCTGATCCGGAGCAAACGCCTGCGCGCGTGTCAGCGTTTGTTCGTTTTTATCTGTACGCGAAACACGAGCCGGTCTCCTATGGCGCAAGCTATCTGTAATGCCGAAATTGCCCGTCGGCTGAAGCTGTCTCAGAAAATGTTAAGCGAGACAGGGGTTCACGCTGTTAGCGCCGGCCTTGCCGCAAACTCCGGAGACTTGATGGTGATGGAGGCACAGGAAGCCTTACATGATTTAAAAGTGCCAGTCCCGGTTCATCACGCTCAGAATCTTACGGCCGATTTGGCAGCTAAAGCGGAATTCATATTCTGTATGACTGAATCACAACGACAAACCGCAATGAAAATGTTTCCCGAGACGGCATCTAAGATACTCTGTCTGCGGCAAGGGCTGGACCTTGAAGATCCACATATGAATGGAAAAGAAGGTTTTGCTCGACTGGCGCAACAGCTTCAAGACATCATGCCTTCTCTGGTGGATCATCTTTTACCTCCGATTGAGACCTCAGAATCTGCATAATTCGAAATGCCTTCACGAGATAATGGTCGATTAGGAGATGGGGCTTGTCGTTCTATTTGATCGAACTTTTCGCGTGAACAACTCGATTCCACACTTTCCGACCTTCTGATATTTATGACGCTGGAAGATGAAACCGGCACTGGCAGAGTGACGTGATGCCAGACATCTATGAGAAGTACAGGCAGGCTGTTCCGGAGCCAAAGTTCGTGTGCGTATGAGGAACGGTGTCGCCACTGATGCAGCTTTTCTGAGCAGTCATAATCATGAACATGTTCGATAATCTCGTGTTGTCTAGCTTTATAAATCCGCAAATGTTTGATCATGGAACGCGGTTCGGTTTGCGGAAGTGAGAGCTGGGCCGTTAAGAGAACAAGCGGCCTGTTGCATCTGATCCTACATCACGTTCGAGCTCCTCAATCCCGGGGATCATGCGGTAGGTCTCGGGCGGGGCCCACTGATACGCGTCACGATCCAGCAGGGTGGACCATTGCGGCCCGAATTCACTTTCGGAGACTTCGTGGAACTCAAGGAAGCCGACTCCGCAGCCCTTGGCAGAATGGAGTTGCGGAGCTCTGGGTCGGAAGCTGCCGGAGGGACAAGCATATGCAATTAAGAGGGGCGTCAATCTTTCTGACGCCCCAATTCGCACAACCACTACTGACGAATAGTTACTGTTGGGGAATGAATGTACCGTTTGGACTGCCGGTACCGGTATTGCTGTTGTTGTGGAATGTGTTCGTTGTGCCTCCCGAGTTGTTCACGATTCCTGTCCCATTGTCAAAGAGCGCGAGCGCCGTAATGTTGGCGACGGAAGTGACGCCAGATCCACCAGCTTGTATACCTATATTGTTGTGTGCGCTGGTTGAATCAGATACGTCCAGAAGCGAGGGACCTGCCGTCACAGCCTCAGAGAGGAGACCTACAGAGCTGTTTCCCGAAACGTCGCTATGCCTTACCGACATTTTGCTGAAATCCTCGGAGGCAATCCCGAACTGATTGTTGATAAAGTGGGAATTATCGACGGTTGTCTGAACATTATTGACAGTATTTCGGCTCTGTAGTCCGGAAACACCATTGTTCTCCACCACAGTGTTGATGACGTAAGCCTTTCCACCGTCGCTTTTTGCAATGTCGATTCCGTTGTTGGTGAATCCGAAGATATCGCAGTTCTCAACGGTCAAGGACTTGCCAGCGAGCCAGCGGATCCCATTGATTCCGGTGCCAATGCCGTTGATCCGGAGGTTTCTGAGAATCACAACATCGGATGGACCGGCTGAAACCACGATAGCCGTTGGTGCCGCTGACCAGAACGGAAGCCACCTGGCCGCCTCCGCCGTCAATGGTCATGCCCTTGGTGATGGTGACCGCGCCGTAACCGGCTGGATCAAGGGCGTCAATTTCGCCACCGGCGGCAGTTTTGGAGATTGCGCCTGCAAACGTTTTGCACGGGGCAGTGCGGCTGCAGGGGTTAGCGTCATCGCCCACACCGGAAACCCACGTCCGGGAGGCCTGGGCGCCGGCGAGGCCGGCCCACAATAGAACAACGGTGAAAACTTTCATCGTACGCATAGTGCACTTTCCCTTTCAGGTAATTGATTGGCGCCCTTTCCGACGAGCGGGGTCCTGATGTTTATGGAAGAGGGTTTGCCTGTGTATTGGTGTTAGGAGTAAACGGATCATATCAAAGAATCAGGGGATTGAAAGCCTGAGTTGCTGCTGAATTTCACCTAAGAATCACAGACAAAAACCTGAACACAGTTCCATTTTGGGAAACATTCTCGGCAAGGGCAACGTTTTTGTTAAAAGTAGAAAAAACCTTGTCACTCATGGAGGACATTGATTCGGCGAGAAAGGAGGTTTGGTGTGGTCTTGTCCGGATTCGCTATTGCTTCGTGCGTGTTGCATCGGCTAAAGTAGCGCAACTTAAGCAGTAGAATTGGCAAGCATCTTTGAAACAACCAGGACTGCAAGGAAGGGGACGAGTGACTGAAACGCCGTCCTCTTCGCAGATGCCAACTTTCGTTGAGATGGAGCAAAAAGTGTCAGATATGTGCCCGGTCTAAAGTGTCAGGGATGTCCCCGGCTGTTCACGGCTGAAGAAAGCAGGCAAGACGGGACGACAAAGTGGGCTATCGCCGATTTAGATCCTCCATTCGCGGCAAAGGAGGGGCCCCACGACTTCGAACTCAGGGCTCCGGCCTTCGGCAGGATAGGACATTGGATGATCGTACCCATTTATTAGTTTGGTGAGAAAGAAGGCGGAAACCGCCGTAACCAGCCGTCGATGCTTTCGCCGTGGGCTTCCGCAATCAGACGGGCCATAATTGGAGCCATAAGGCGAGTCCCCCGAAAAAATAAACTTTGGAGTTTCCATGAAACCTCGCTGGCGCAAACTTTGCCTGCCTTTGCTTCTGGCGTGCGGCTTTGCCGCATTGGCCCAAGCCCAGACGCCTGTAACGGACCCCAAGAAGTTAATAGAAGACGCGCGGCACGCCTATTACAGCCTGCGCGCGGCGGGGCTGGATGAGTTCAGCGCCACCGTGAAGCCGAACTGGGAGCTGGTGCTGAAAGACCAGCTCAAGGCCGATCCCGCGGGGGCACAAGCCGGGCTGAAACTTTTGAACGGACTGCACTTTTCCATGCAGCTAGACCGGAGCGACAAAGTAACGGTGACGCACCACACGGACACGGAGCCATCGAATGAACAACAGCGCAAGGGCTTTGACGACATTTATTCGGGCATGGACCAGGCCATCAACGGCTTTTTCACCACCTGGGAAGTGTTCATGCTGAACTCTCCGTTCCCGGCGGCCGACAGCCCCTACACACTGGAAAACCTCGGCACGCAATACCGGCTTTCCTACAAAGATGGCGCGGCGGACGTGGTTACCATGATGGGAAAGAATTTGATCATCACCGATATCAAGGTAAATTCAGCGGAATTTAACAGCTCAGTGCGGCCGCAGTTTGTGCATACGCCGAAAGGGTTTGTCCTGACAGGCTATGACGCGGATTACAAGCCGACGTCAGGCCCCGGAGTAGTGAAGCTGAGTCTCAAAATTGATCATGAGCCGGTAAGCGGCCTGCAACTGCCAGTAAGTCTGGTGATGGACAGCTTGCTAGACGGCGCGCCAACGCACATAGAATTGGCGTTTTCTGGGCTTGAAGTAAAAAGTCACTGAACGCAAATGTCCGGGGGCAGGATCGCTGTATCGGAAAATATTCCGCTGAGGCGACATAAGACGGTTCTTTGAAACTCGAAGATCAGGGAAATCAGAAGTCACGAATTCGTCGTCAGTGCCGGTGCGGGTTGGAAATCGCCAATTTTCACGATGATTCGTCCAATGCCCATCAGGTATGCGCTTTGGTGGGTGCCGCCCCAAGCGCCAGCCGGTCCTTGCACGTGGATGAGGCCACCCTTGGGGATGGTTCCCGCAGAATTACTCGCTTTGGGCCCCTGACCAAATTTGTAGTGCCAGTAAGGAGCGTCGACTATAGCGGAGAAAGGGACGTAGTAGCCTTCGGGCATTTCTTTTGACCTCTGGTCGGAAACCAATATTTTTTACCACAAAGGACACCCATTCGGCTCCTCTTCGAGTCGCTCAGGGCAGGCTGCGGAACACAAAGGAAAACCGCCGAGACGTCACAGATCAGAACACCCTTGCGCAAAGACATCCACGAAGGCGAGAAGCTGTGCTCTGTAGGTTTTCGCAGCCGAGTGCCGCAAGACAAAAAGTTAATCCAGTTCGTCTGGATGAGCTTCAATGTATGCCAGAGCTTTTTCGGCCATCTGGCGTTCGCCGGTATAGCTGAGTTTGCCGGGAGCGTCGGCCAGGGGGAGCCAGTAGGCGCGGCGAACTTCATGCCGCATGGCCGCGGTAACGTTATCGATCTGGCCCGACTGATATTTGGTAAGAAAGAACGACACGATCTTGAACGCTTTTTGATTACCGGCCCATTTGCGCACATAGACGTACTTGACGTCGCCGAGTTTGGTGATGAGCGTGGCCTTGAGGCCGGTTTCTTCATGGACTTCACGGAGCGCGGTCTCCGCCGGCTTTTCACCAGCATCGACATTGCCTTTGGGCAGGGCGACAATGTTTTTGCGATCTTCGGGTTCGCCTTCGCGGCCGGGCTCAATCACGGCTACCCACCATTGCTTTTGCATGTGCCGCAAAACCAGCGCGCCAGCGGAAAACTCTCGTAGCATTTTGGTCAAAGAAGTATCTGCCCAATCATGGAAAATGAGGTTTAGCAGGCCATTTTACGAACTTTTCTGAGCCCATTTCGGGCCGATTTGAGGTTACCAAGGTCATCAGAGGTTGTCTCGTTTTTAAGATGAAAATAGAGTGAAACTAATTGTTGACGGTTACGGTTTAACTTACTGTGCAACATTTGCAGTAAACCAGCATCTTACGATAAAGGTGCAATCCGGGTGCGGCAAGTCCCATGTTAAGGAGCGCCGTTGAAGAATCCGCTGAATAGAATCGTACGGTCCGTGCGCGCCCTGGGACGAGAACTTGCCCGCCAGACTATTCCTGAAGTACCTCCCGTTGAGCAGCCACGGATACCGAAAGTCGGCATTGCGCTGGGCGGAGGCTTTGCCCGCGGCCTGGCCCACATTGGCATCCTGAAAGTTCTGGAAGAAGAAAACATCCCGGTGGACTTCATCGCCGGCACCAGCGTTGGATCGGTAATCGGCGCGGCCTATGCGAGCGGCATCAGCGCCAAAGAACTGGAAGAGGTAGCGGCACTTGTCCGGTTTAAAGACTTCTCCCGCTGGACCTTCTCACGTTTTGGCCTCTTCAGCAATGACAAGATGTCAATCTTCCTGCGCAAAATATTGCGCTGCAAAACGTTTGAAGAGCTAAGGATTCCAATGGCTATCGCAGCCACTGACATTATTACCGGCGATGCTGTGGTCTTTACCAAAGGCGATCTGGTGGATCCTGTGCGCGCCAGCTGCGCTTATCCCGGCATGTTCCAGCCGGTAAGAATCGGCGGACAATTGCTAGTCGACGGCCTGCTGGCTCATTCTGTTCCGGCCATGCCGCTGCGCGATATGGGCGCTGACCGTGTTATTTCCGTCCACCTGGCGGCACACTGGGTCAAACCCGGCGGCCCTCGCCACGTGTTTGACGTGATTGGACAATGCTTCTCCATTGCGCAGGAACGGATGTGCGGACCGTGGAAAGCCGCGTCTGATATCGTCTTGCAGCCGGAGATCGGCGAATTTGCTTACGATGACTTTGTTCGCGCACCTGATTTGATCCGCTGCGGAGAAGTGGCCGCCCGCGCCGCTATGCCGGAAATCCGCGCATGGATGCCTGCACCTGTAGTGGTCGCCGCTCCTGCGCCGGAACCTGCATTAAATGCGACGTTGGTCCCGCAGACGGACTGGCAGTCCGCTACGCAGCCCACTCCCTTAAAGACGTAAACAAAATCTAAAGCGGAATAAATGGGAAATGCGTTAAAAGCTTGCCTTCCGGTGAAAGGATTTCTACCACCAGACGGTCTGTGATGGGAAGATTTCCAGCCTTGATGTTGATGCGGTAAACGCGTTCATCGTACGGCACTTCTGCAGGCATTCCTATCATTTCAATGGATTGCGGCTCAACTTCCCGCACTTCCAAACCATGATAGGCACGGACACGGAACTTCAGGTGGAGCAGCAGTTGCTGCGGATCGTCAGGAAGCTCGATCGACGCTACCGGACCATCAAGAAAGACCTTCTTGATCGATGCGGTAATACGAAAGCTAAAGTGCTGGGGGAATTCTTTGACCGTGCTGCCATCGCTTGAAATGAGTTTTGCGTGCGAGCCTTCCGACACATGCTGCGCCCCTTCAAGTTCCGGGCACTCGATCAGGCCTATCAATGACAGTGTGGCTTTTGATGGTTTCAGCAACATCACATCATAGCCAACGGGAATGTTGGAACGCAGCGCCGTTGCAGACTTTGGCCCGTTTCTGGCCGACGCGACGAGAGCAAGACCGGCAACTATCAAGAGGATGCCACTTAAAGCGAGTCCACGGGCATTCATGGCGGCTCTTTTCCGGCTTCCGGCGTGTGGCGTGAAACGGCCCGGCGTGATACACAAGAAGCTCATCTCATGAGAGAAGAATAGAGAGAAAAAAGATGCTTCGCCTCCTGTGTTTTACTGCCCATCCTGACGACGAAGCTGGCGGCTTTGGCGGCACGCTGCTGCGGTACGCCGAACGCGGCGTTGAAACCAATGTGATTTGCCTTACGCCTGGGCAGGCAGCCACGCATCGGGGCACGGCCAGGTCCGATGACGAGCTTTCCGCAGCCCGCCGTCTGGAATTCCAGGCTGCCTGCAAATTGCTGAAAGTAAGCCGCGGAACCGTACTCGACTATCCCGACGGCAAGCTCGATCGGCAGGATTTTTATGCGGTTGTTGCGGACCTGACCCGGCGCGTCCGCGAGTTGCGTCCACACGTGGTGATGACCATGGGAACTGAAGGCGCTATTACCGCGCATCCAGACCACTCCATGGTTTCAGTATTTGCCACCATAGCCTGCCATTGGGCCGGGCGGACGAACCGCTTTCCCGACCAGTTGGAAAATGGCCTTGCTCCCCATCGGACGCAAAAGCTTTATTACGCTAGCGCTCTCTTTACCATGCCTGAACGCCAGCCAGTGTCTCTGGCGCCTACCACCGCGATCATCGAACTAACGCAGCATGAGATTGATGCCAAGATTGCAGCTTTTAAGCTGCACACATCGCAAGCACCCCTGTTCGGTTTTTTTGAAGCGACCATGCGCAAGCGCGGCAAAATGGAAGTGTTTCATTTGGCCAACAGCGTAAAGCCGAGCAAGGTGGAGATGGAGACAGATTTGTTTGCGGGGATAGAGGATATTGGGTAATCGAGGCATTTTTCTGAAATCCCGAGCGCAGCGAGGGATCGCTACCCTCACCAAATAGTTTCAGGCATATTTCCTAAGCTGACTCGTGGTGATAGGGTTCCCTCACCCGCGCATCAATTTTACCCAGCACGTCCGCAGGTTAGCTGCGCGGGTTCGGGATTTCAGAAGAACCTACTTCGCCACCGGCTTGATGATCTCGCTCAGCACGTCCGGCTTCGATTCATCGCGCACCAGGTGAGCGTATTTCTCGCCATCGTGATAGTTGAGCGTAAACGTTTTGTAGTAATCGCCATTCATCACCAGCAGTTCCAGGTTCGGTCCTTTTCCGTTCCCTGCTTTGAGCGCGTCGCGCAGAATGTCGGGATTGAACTTTCTGCCATTGACGGCTATCAGCGTGGTTCCCGGCGCAATACCGGCCTTCCACGCAGGCGAGTCAGCAATCACATCGTGGATGCCGCCCTTGTCATCCAGCGACAGGCCGATGGAGAAACGCGCATCCACGGCGTTGCGAACTTTTTCCATGGCTTTGGTGAACTCGCTGGGATTGTCGTCATAGACCAGCTTCCAGCCGCTGTTGGTAATGCCCCCAAGGGGAGCGCCCGGGCCGTACGTATCCAGCCGGTCGCGCAGGAATTTGGCCCAATCATAAGGCGTGACGTCGTTGAGCGTTTTCACAACTTCATCGAACGTGTACGGTTTCACCATAGGCGGAGTGTTGCCGCCACCGTGGAAGATTTGGCAGAAATCGTTCATCGACTTCTGGCCTTTCGTCTGCTGCCGGATAATCGTGTCCGCTTCCAGCCAGATCAGAAAGCCTTCAGGATAGTAGTCCACACTGCGGCGCCAGCTTTCAAACTCAGACGCTGCGCCATAAAGAAGCTGCGCGGCGTCTGCAGTGTCTTGCAAAGGACGCCACGCTCGTCCCGGCGTATGGTCCAGGGCTGCGGCCGTTTCCGCAGTTTCATCCAGGAATTGTTGCTTGGTCCACAGGCCGGCGCGCGGCGCAAGAATATCTCCCAGATATTGCGTGAGTCCTTCATACACCCAGAGCAGATCGCCTTCCATTGGTACCTGGTAATCCGGCGTTGCCAGCCCTTTGGGACGGCGATACTTGCCGTTCCAGGAATGCGTCATCTCATGTGGCAACAAACTGCCGGCAAGCCAGCGCGCATCGTCGTCGATCATGGTGCGCTCGGCCACGCGATCATCGCTGGACTCATGATGCTCCAACCCGAAATGGGCTGTGTGGTCGCTCAGCGTGAGCAGAAAGTGATAGTCGCGATAGTGCCGCGCACCGTAGAGAGCACCGGTTTCAGCGATCAGGCGCTTGTACTGGTCTATGGTCGCCTGCGGCATGTCCAAAGCTGCGTCGCCGTCGGCAACTTCATCAATGAAATGCTGGATCGGGCCTTCAGGCGTAAGCGGAATGCGGCGAAAGTGCGCTCCGGCAAGCACCGGCGAATCCACCAGCGTGGTCAGCGATACCTGCTGAAAATTGATTTGGCCGTCGCTCTCACCTGTCACGGGCAATGCCGTGCCATACTTCCAGCCCGCAGGCAGCTTGAGCGATGCAACGATCGGGATATCGTCTGTGTGCTTTCCCGGCACATAGAGGACAACCTGGTTCCAGCTAAGCATGTCGAGTTGCGTTGTAGCTGACGCTCCGGAGGAAAAGCCTTCCGGCGGAGCAGGCATCACCAGGTCCAGCTTTGCCTCCAACGTGCTAATGCCCTGCGGCACAGTGACGTGGATTGTGTACATCTCATCCAGATCGCGACGCCAGGTGAGTCTCTTTCCGTTGGCGAAAAACTGCAGGCCTGTTAGATCGGTGATCGGACCAGTGGGACCGTGCTCGCCTGGAATCCATTTAGGGAAGACCAATTTCACTTCGCCCGCGGCCACGGGAATTTCCATTTGCGCATGCAGGATCTTTTCCGGCGCGTGTGTTGCGTCGACCATCAGCTTGATCGGCTGTGAAGGGGCCGTGCCGGCGGCTGGTTGCGGTTTGCGTTTCTGGGCAGGACTGGCGATCGCGGTAATGAGTAAAACGAATAGAGCAATCGGTCGAAAGAATTTTGGCATGGATGAGTTCTTCTCCCTCTGGAGTGGACTAAGACTAAAGAAGCCGACGAGGGAAGGCAAGGGCGGGTTTAACCACGAATGACACCAAGAGATTGCCAATAATTGCCAGCATTTGCCAAAATCGCCGAAATTGAAAAGCAAAGATCTGCCCGGCATAGGGGCGAGTCTCGATTCCCTACCTTCTTTGCGTTCCTTCGCGTCCTCTGCGGTTATTTCTTTTTGTGTGGCTATTGCTTCTTCTTTTTCGTGGTCGATTGCGCTTCCGGCTGAGCGCCGGTGACGCTGGCCAGCACATGGTCGAACGCCTCTTTGGCCGTCATCTCTTTGCTGCGGCTTTTGTTGCCGCGGTATTTGTGTTCGCTGTTGCACGTGCGGCAGCGCGTCCGCAGCACTTCCTCTCCCATCATGGAAACAACAGAATGGTCGGTCGTGCGTTTGCAGCGTGAACAATGATCGTCGATATCGTCGCCAAGTCGCATGAAGTTCTCCTTTTATGAATGCGTCTTATGAATGCGTCAGGGGCGCCAGCCGGGCGGTAAAGTGACGCAGGAATGGCGCTGCGGAAATCAACTGCAGCCCTTGAATCTGCCGGCGCTGGTTCCACACATCAAGCACTACTTCCACAACATAGTCAATGTGGCTTTGCGTGTAAACCCGCCGTGGGATGGCAAGCCGGACCAGGTCCATTCTGGCCTTGTCGCTAAACATGAGCGTGCCAATCTCCACCGAGCGTATGCCGCCTTCCAGGTAAAGCTCATTCGCCAGCGCGACGGCGGGAAATTGTTCCGGCGGAATGTGGGGCAGAAAAGCGCGGGCGTCAATATAGATCGCGTGTCCGCCCGGCGGCTGGACAATGGGCACACCGTGATCGGAAATGTGGCGTCCCAGGTAGGCCGTGGAGGCAATGCGATACCTGAGATAGTCTTCATCCAACGCTTCCTGGATGCCGATGCCCACGGCCTCAAGATCGCGTCCGGCAAGGCCGCCATAGGTGGGATATCCCTCGGTCAGGATGAGCAGGTCTTTCTCCTGCTGCGCCAGGGCGTCATCATTGGTGCATAGAAAACCGCCGATGTTCGCCATTCCGTCTTTCTTGGCAGACATGGTGCAGCCATCGCCCAAGGCGAACATTTCCTGGGCTATCTGCTTTGGAGTCCTTTCTGAATATCCGGCTTCACGCAGCTTGATGAAGTAGGCATTTTCGGCGAAGCGGCAGGCGTCAAAATAAAGAGGGATACCATGCTTATGGCAGAGCGCGCTCACGGCGCGCGCGTTTTCCATTGAGACCGGCTGGCCTCCGCCTGAATTATTTGTGACCGTAAGCATCACAACGGGCACGCGTTCCCGGCCCACACGCCCAATCAACTGTTGCAGAGCGGGCACATTCATGTTGCCTTTGAACGGATAAACCGATTCCGGAAGCCGGCTTTCCTCGCACGGCAGGTCAACCGCCTCCGCGCCTACAAACTCCACATTGGCCCGCGTGGTATCAAAATGGGTATTGTTGGGGACCACGTCGCCTTTCTTGCACATCACATTGAACAGGATCCGTTCGGCGGCCCGGCCCTGGTGTGTGGGGATTACGTGCTTGTAGCCGAATATATTCTGTACGGAATCGCGGAAACGGGAAAAACTCGGGCTGCCGGCATAGCTTTCATCGCCGCGCATGATGCCGGCCCACTGCTCTGTGGACATGGCGCCAGTCCCGGAATCGGTAAGCAAGTCAATCAATACGTCCTCGGCGGCCAGCAGAAAAAGGTTATAGTTCGATGCCCGGAGAAGATGCTCACGCTGCTCGCGCGTGGTCCAGTGCAGGGGCTCAACGCTTTTAATCCGGAAGGGCTCGATGATGGTTGTGATCGGCATAAGAAGTTCCTCTTATTGTCCTGCCAAAAGGCCTCCTGTGCCTTGGTTTATGATTAAATCTCTATCGTGCCTCTTCCACAGCGCGGCAAATTCATCACTTTTGAAGGCCTGGATGGCGTGGGCAAATCCACGCAGATGGAAAACCTGGCCGTGCACCTGCGTGATCGCGGCATTGACCTGATCACCACGCGGGAGCCCGGCGGCACGGCGCTGGGAGAAAAGCTGCGGACTGTCCTGCTCAGTTCGCGCACTGCGGGGCTTGTCGCCGCTGGCTGAACTGGGCTTGATGTTTGCCGACCGCGCACAGCACATTGACGAACAGATTCTGCCGGCCCTTGAACGCGGACAATGGGTCTTATGCGACCGCTTTACTGACTCCAGTGAAGCCTACCAGGGCGGCGGCCGCGAGCTTGGCAGTGAGACTGTCCTGCAATTGCATAAAATTTTGTGCCACGATCTCCAGCCTGATCTGACCATACTGATGGTCTCCGACGTGGCGCGAACGGTCGCGCGCGCCCGCCGCAGAAATGTAGAACAATCCAAGACAATGGCGGACGACGAGAACCGCTTTGAGAAAGAAAGCCGCGCTTTCTATAACCGGGTGCTGGCGACCTACATGGCTATCGCCAAGCGCGACCCGCAACGGGTGGTCCCAGTGGATGCAGCCGACCCCATCGCCAAAGTCCAAAAAAAGATTGTTGGCATCGTGGACGAACGCCTGTTCTCAGGCAAACCACTCCTAAAACAAAAGACACTCTGACGCGACTACCTGTTCCGTTCCGTTATGCACGAAAAGAGGCCCGCCGAAGCGGGCCTCAATTTCAGGACGAACGCGGGAAGCTCAAGTGGCCTCCCGAATCTGCGATGGACTACTTGGTTACGACAAAAAGGAATCCATCGTTCTGTGAGTAGATCCTTCCGCTGTTGTCCATAGATGCGGGTGTATAAGCCGCGCCAATGGCAAGATTCTGGAAGATGTTCTTAACGAGGTTGCCTCCCTGACCAATAGCGTAAAGGTTGCCGTCTTCACTATTGGCGTAGACCACGCCATTGGCGTCAACAACAGCCGCATTCACGCACCACTCAAAGCCATTCGGATGGTCAGACACGCACGTAATCGTTCCATCAGGATTGCGCGTGCAGCTGTTCGTATTGGTGTTCTGGAAGCTCCACTCAAGGTTGAGGTTGGGATTCAATTGCGAAACAAAGTACTGTTCCGGTCCCAGGAATGAAGCGTTGGGGTTAGAACGGTCCGGGCACCAGTTGGGATCAGAGCAATAATCGCCAAATCCCTCTCCGCCGTAGTGATTGTTCTTGAATACGACTGAGTAAGTTCCGCCATGAGGATAGATGGCTGGCGTGTTGTCCCAGCCGAAGTTGAAGGCATTCAGGAAATCACCGTTAGCGCTGAAATGGAGCATGTGCCCCTGCGCAAAGTTATAGAGCGTATATGCACCGTAGAAGATGCTGCCATCAGGCGCCACCACGGGCGTGGAGGAAGAATCATCCAGCACGCGGGCCGGAGGCGGTTCATTGGTTGACGGATCAACGCCGAAGGTCGCTCCAGCGCTGCATCCGCCGTTGGCGCCTGCGCCACCCGGATTGCCGATGGGAAAGCTCACGCCGCAGCCGTCATTGAGCCGGTTGCGGAATGAAGCAGCCCATTTGCCTGTCATGTTGGAATTCACCGCCACCAGATAGTTGTAGCGTGTAACCAGATGGGCCTTGGCGATGGTGTAAATGGTTCCATTAGGCGCAATCGCCGGAGCAATATTCCACGCTGCACGCTCGCTGCCGCACGGTGCGGTTGGCGGGTTGGAATTCGGCTGGGGCGGCCAGGGCAACTGTGTCTCGCTGAACGAAGCGTTGCAACGGCCATTCGCCGGTTGTGGCGCTTCGCCCTTGATCTGCGCCTGCGCAAACAGCGTACTGTAGCTAACTTTGGTGACAACGTCACTGGGCGTGACCTTGACCAGCCAGGAGTTGACCACGTCGTCACTCAAGAAACCAGTTAGATTGTTTTGCGTAACCTGGACAACGTTGTAATACAGGTTTCCGCTTGAATCCGCGCTGATGGGCGAAGCCGTAAACGTGTTTGGATTGATCGTGCTGCCGAAGGGGTTAATGCGCTTTACCACCGCTCCGGTGCTCTTATTGATCTTGAAGATAGTGCCGCCCTGGCCGGGATCATAGAGAAACCCGTTGGCTAACACGGCGTGATATACCGGCTCCCAGAAAGTGCTGGAGGACCCGGCAGCAAACCAGTCTGTGTTAAAGGTCCATTGCTTGACCAGCGTTCCGCCCACCCATGTGTATTTGTTCTGGTGCCATTTCTGTGTGCTGTAAGTGCTGTTGCTGTAGGTTCCATCCTTGGACTCGATGTACACATCGTTGCCATCCACCAGCGGGACCTGATAATGCACCAGCAGGTCGCCGAGCGGCATTGGGATCGGCTTTTTCTGCCGCGATATTGAAGTCGTATTGGAGGATGACGGCGTTCTGGTTCAGGGACTGGCCTGCTACGCCTCCATCAAACAGCGTGTGCTGAGAATTCAGGGCCCATTGAGCCCAATCTGGAGGCTTGGCTGGCGCAACAAGTTGCGCGCCGGCGCTCACGGACAGGAATGCGAGCAATCCCGCCAGAAGACATGAACTTGCAAGAAATTTCCGCTTCGATAGAACTAGATTCATTTTGTACCACCTTGTTTTGGAATGTTTTGCAACTTGGCCAGGTACTGGTGAATGGTTCCAGCAGGCTCTCTTACTACCCGCTGCAAATGAAGTTCGCACGGTTTGAGCTGTGCAGCTTTTCTGGTTTTTCGGATGTGGAACCTGTTGGTGCAAAATGACAGGAGTTTGCATCCGGGCTGTAAAAAAACCGGGACGCAGCTTACTACCCAGAACAGCAGGAAAATTAGAAGACGATAATCTGTTCGGAATTCGGAAATGGAACAAAGTTGCACAATAACTTATGCAAAAATATTCCAAAAACTGAATTCTCCGATGAAAAATTGCATTTAGAAGGCTACGCTCGGGGAATTGGCAATGGTGTTACGCGGTCGGGTGTGTGATGCGAACCACCCCAGAAGCCGGCTCTCAAATTCGGAATGCGCGGCGGCCCATGCCATGGTATGGCCGGCATGAGGCACCAGCCAGAGTTCAGTATGGTTGGGTGCGGCGGCAGCTATCAATTGAGAATGCCGCGGAGCAATATTCTTGTCCGCGTCGCCATGGATCAGCAATACGGGAACTGTAGAATGCTCCGCCGCCTCCAGCGGGCTCGGCTGCAGCAGATTAATCCCGTAACGAAGATGCGCATACAGCACTGCTGACCAGATTGCTGGACGACCCAGCGTGCGCCCGAACCAAGCCCCTACGTGCAGCGGACCGGAGACACGTTCATAACTCATTTCTCGCGCGGTGGAGAATGGGCTTTCCACAGCCACTGCACAGAAACGGTTTTCTACGGCCATAGATTGCAGCATCAACGCTGCGCCGTACGACTCTCCGAAGCCGTAAATGCACTGCGGCGGGTCATGCTCGTATATCCACGAGACCCAGCGATGAACGTCGTCCGATTCCTTCACTCCATAAGTGGCCAGTTCACCGCCGCTCTCGCCATGGCCGCGCGCATCCGGAAGCAACACTGCATAACCGTGTTGCAACAGGAGATGACCGTACCCGGCCACGCCTTCGCGATTGTCGGTAATTCCGTGCAGCAGGATTACCGCATTGCCGTTGTAGTCCCGTGGATGAACAAACCAGCCCTTGAGTGCCGCCCCATCAGCTGCGGTGATCGTCACATCCTGCAATTCAACGTGGAAATCAGCTCGGACGGCTGCGGCAATGGCCTGCTTGTGCCGCAGCGGAAGGCGATGTAGCTTGAGGCTGAAATCGGCAATTACAATCCCGGCCAGAATTGAAAAAAGGAGATAGGCGATGAAGCACGCCAAAATGATCTTGCGAAAAATATTACGTTTGCCTGGCAGTGCTTTCGGGCTTGCGGAAGGATCCATTTTTTCGGGGCCGAATCAGAGCCTCATCCCTAAAGACGTTCGCCGACGGAACAAATTACAGCTTCCGCCGGCGAATTCACGGTGCGTTGGTAATGACCCGAAACTTATTGGAGCGTCACATTCAGCGCGGTGATCAAACCTGTGTTAACAGTAGCGGTTGTACTCACGCTGGAGAAGCCCGGCGCAGACACTGTGACCGTATAACTTCCCACGGAAGTCCAACTTGAGTTGAACGCTCCCGCGCCATCGGCTGTGACCGTTTTAGTGAGGCGCAGCTTGCCGCCGATAAAAGTCAACGCGGCGCCGGCGACGGGCGCTCCGCCGCTATTCACCACGTGTCCGCTGATCTGGCCTGCCGTGGAAATAAAGATCTTGGTCGGACTTGGTTCCGCCACAGCATTGAGCGTGGAGGTGCCGGTGCGGGCGTCACTGAGCCATCCCGTCTTGCCGGCAGTGATCGCCAGGGACTTACGCGCGTTTGCCGGGATGGTGAAGTTGCCATTGGCGTCAGTCACCGCTGAGCCGCCACTGTAAGCCACAGTAACTCCCGCCGCGGCTGAGCAATCAAGGGCGCTCCTGGCCTTGCCTGAGATCGTGCCTGCCGCTGTGGAAACGCCGGGGTTGTGATACGGCACCGTGAACTGATTGTGGTCGTCCGTCATGAAGCTATCCAGGTAAGGCGAATAGGTTGAAACGCTCACGCGGTTCAGTGACGGCGAGATCCGCATGATGCGCAGATAGCCGCCTCCGCCCAGCGGGTCAGATTGGTAGTCGGCAAGAATCTGGTTCACCAGATTTCCGTTCAGGCCCAGGTCCATGCGCCGCCCGGTACCATCTCCCTGGACGACGTGACCGCTCAAGACAAGGTGGATATTGGGATACTTGCGCACCAGCTTCCACCACATATCCTCGCCATTATTGTCCTTCCCCACACCGAAGCTGCCCGCGCTGTTCAGGTCGCATCCGGAGATGCGCGTATTGTCGGAATAGGTGAACATGTGCGTGACGATAATTGCGTCTTTATCCTGGTTGGCTTTCAGGATGCCATCGGCCCAGGCCAGCGCCGAATCGCGCGCGGCAAATTCCAGCACAATGACGAGGTAACTGCGTTTATTGACGGTTACGACACCATAAAAATTCTCATTGCTGCCGGCGGGGAAGCTGCCCTTATACCAGCTTGCTCCGGCATAGCGTGCCGGGCCAAAGAACGAATTAAAGTTCTTGGTGGAAGCGGTGCGTCCGGCGGGATTGTTCTGGTCATAATCATGGTTCCCGATCGCCATCATGTAAGGCACTTGACCGCTCAGCAGGCGCACTGCAGCATCAGCGTTCTGCCATTGCGTCAGGTCGCCGCCAGCGTCAACGATATCGCCAAGGCCAACCACCAGTTGAATGTTCTGGTCCTGAACGTGATTGGCGATCCACTGCGTCTGCGCCGCGAAAATCTGGGGATTCAGGGATGAATAGAACTGTGTGTCCGGCAGCGCGACGATCGTGAACTCATCGGCGGGGGTAGGCGAAGGCGTGGGCGTTTGTGCGCTCAACCAGCCAGCCAGGGATAAGACGGAGATCACCACAATGCGTGAAAATTTCTGCAACATGCCCCAAGAGTATCCAGATGAAGAATGGAAGCAATCAGGCGTTTGACCTGAATAGGATTAGGGCAATTCACCTTAGAAATACATCCTTTTGTTCGCATTTGCTTCTAACTGTTTATCGTTAGTCTTTTGCTCCTTCTCACACGCATAACCCTCTTGGACTTATAAAAGGAATTCAGGCATGAAGGTTACATCGGACCGAATCAAGGCCAGGGCCCAGCAGCTTCGTAACAACGGTTTCAAGTTAAGCGGCAGCATGGTGCGTTCAACGCTGGAGTTGAATGCCGGAGCCAGAACGCTGCATCCAGCAAAGGACAATGCCGCGAGCGAAAAGGAAAAAACGGAGAGCTCTGCAAGCAAACCGGAAAAGGCCGCCTGAGGCCAAACCTAGAACAATCTCTTCAATTCTGAATGAATAACAGGAAACTTATATGCCCAAGAATGAGCGCAACCAAAACGGCCGTTCAAACGTAAGAGTGCTTCACTTCCCCGCTTCGGTACCCATAACAGCCCCAATCGACGGCGGCACCGACGCGCTGGCAGATTCCATCCGCAAAGCCTGGACACAAAAGTCCTCGGCCCCAAAGCAGGCTTCGGGTTCCAATCCGGGATTGATGCGTCTGGCGGACGGAAAAATTTAGTTTTCGACGGTTACTTGCCCGCGTACATCTCAGTGGCCTTCTCTGCCACCAGTTTCATCTGGCTGGCTTCGGAATCGATCACCCGCATGTTCTCCCAGTCATAGGCGAACTCTTTGCCACATTTCAGGCAGACAAAATAGGTTCCTGTAATGGCCGCGACACGTGACCGTGGCTGGCCCTTACGGCAGGTAATAAGCGGCGTGCATTTCTTATGACGGCAGCGGAAAACCCTGGACCATGCCAGTTCCACTAATTCGATGACCACCAGACACCTCTCGTGGGGGGAGCCTCGGAGGGTGAAGACGCCAACCTCTAAACCACATTCAATTGGGACGGGGAACTCCCTTGCTGCAATCATCCACGGAGTTCGTTAGGCAGTGATTAGAGTCCTGTTAAAAAAGCTAATGGATGATGTGCGGAAATTGGCAAAGGATTTGGATGAGTCTCAGTAGAACTGGAACGGCAGGTCGAAAAAGGGGACTTAAAAAATTACTAGGTGGATACGGCTTCCGGGTCCATATCCACCTATTTAGCAGTCGACGGATGAGCCTGCTTCTGTAGTAGTAGAGTCAGATGACCTGCCGGAAATATAGGCTTTGACACAAAAAAATCAGAGAATTCCAATAAATCTAATATCCATTTTGTTATCAATAGCTTACAAGAGCCATAAATTTACGACTGAAAGGCTTGAAATCCGCCGCATACGGCTGTTCCGTTCGTGTTTAGAATGGCTGTATGCCATTTTCTGACTTCCAGGGCAATGCGGAGACCGTCCGCCAGTTGCGAGAGATGCTGGCGCGCGACCGGTTTCCCCATGCTGTGATCCTGGCCGGGCCGCAGGGCGCGGGAAAGTACACCCTGGCCCTGATGGTGGCCAGAACCATGAATTGCCTTGATCCGAGGCTGACCGATGGCCTGCCGGATTTCTGTGGCGTCTGTTCAAACTGTACGCGGATTGGCCAGGCTGAAGATCTGGAAAGCCGGTTTGCTGAGGCCGTGGAAGCCCGCGAAGGGCTACGCGAGACTGACAAGCGCGAGACCCGCATTCTGGTACAGACCCATCCCGATGTTCTGGTGGTGCCGCCTGATCCGCCGCAGATGATGATTAAAGTTGACCAGGTGCGGCAGGTGATCCAGACCGCTCGATACAAGCCGCAGGAAGCGCGCCGGCGCGTGTTTGTTTTTGTGGATTCAGCGTTCATGAAAGAAGCGGCCAACGCGCTGCTGAAAGTGCTGGAAGAGCCGCCCGACTTTGCGACGCTTTTCATCCTCGTCCGCAATCCCGGCGAATTGCTGCCGACAATCCGCTCGCGCTGCGTGATCTTCAGCCTGAGCGCGCTTCCAAATTCCGAAATCGAGCGCTACCTGGAGAAATCGCGCCCGGAATGGAATGCGCGCCAGCGCCAGCTTGTGGCGCGATTGAGCGGAGGCGCGGTTGGCCGTGCACGCACGCTCAACCTTGAAGAATATATGTCCGCACGCAAGGACGCGCTGACGCTGCTGGTAACGGCCGTCCGATCTGGCGAGCATTCTGATCTTTTCCGCACCACGGAAACATATCGCGCGGGTGGTGAGGGCAAAGAAAAGACTGATCGCTTGCTGGGCGCGGTTTATGGCCTGCTGAAAGACCTGCTGGCGCTGGTTTCAAATGCTCCGGAGCTGGTCCGCAATACAGATATCGCAGCGGAATTGAAGTCGCTGGCCGTGGCCGTGGATTTTAACTGGATCACACAGGCAAACTATCAGCTGGGACAGGTCCAGAGCGGGATGCGCCGCAATGTGCTGCGGCCACTTTCATTGGACGCATTTGCGCTGGCGCTGGAACGATGACGCCATAGACCAGCGGTGCACTTGTATGTTTGATAAAGAACGTAAAGTACTGTGCCGGGTGATTGGCCTTTCAGGCAATTGAAAGCTAAACCTTGACTGTGGTACGGTTACAACATTAACCCGCACTGAATTCTCGATCAAATTCTTCAGGGATTCAGCTCGGCCAGCCGGGCCGGTTTTGTTTTGCCGGTGCAGTTTTCGATTTCAAGCGGGGACGGATAATTATGAAAGATGGAATGGATTCGACAGCCGCTCGTCAGGCTCCCGAGCGTACCCAGGAAGAAGAATTTGTCAGCCGGAAATTGATTCGGCCCTCCTTGAGTTCGCCGGCGCCGCGCACCGAACCAGTCTCGGAACGCCGTGAGCGGCTGGAACGCACCGACCGCGCGCCTGCCGTCGCCCGCCGCAATGGCCCGCCAGAGCAGACCCACGCCGAGAATTACTATTACCAGAAGCAGATACAGGGCAAGACTCCCGTGGTGGTGGTGATGAAAGACGGCGAAGAGGTGCAGGGCTGCATCGAGTGGTATGACCGCAACTGCATCAAGCTCAGCCGCGGCAGCGCTTCTGCGCTACTGATCTATAAACCCTCCATCCGTTATATCTATAAGGCCGGCGAAGGCAAGCCCTAACCGCAAAGAAGGCTCTGCCTTCCGATCAACCGATCACGCGCGATCACCAGATCCCCCCGATCTCCTTTGTGTTCCTTCGTGTCCTTTGTCATACAGGTGCCTTCGGCCCACGCAGCGAACGAAAATCGGGTTTTTCGACCTTGTGGATTAGAGGTTTGCCTTTTCCGATTTCGGCGATGACGTGCGATGTCGGCGATTTCGGCGATCTCTTCGCCCCCACCCGTCATTTTTTAACTTTTGTTGCAAACACAACCGCTTATTCCATTCGACGCATGGGAGGCCCCTGCGCCACGCTTGGGTGGCCCTTGGGTGGCCCTTGCGTGGCCCTTGGGTGGCCCAAGGGTGACCCAAGCCCAACCCAATCGGCAGAGGGTCGCAAAGTGGAAAGCACATGCTTCGCCGCGTACGCTGTTGGTTTTTCTGGCCAAAAGCTAAGAGCCAATAGCCAAAAGCCGAATTGTCAAATATCGTTAGCGTTCACACCCCTGAGGGCTGCTTCATCCTACCGCGATTCTTCGTAACACTCACGCGCGAACTTGTACACCAGCACAGGTCATGTCTTTTGCGACCCACTGCTTAAACCCCGGACATGTCCGAGTGGTCGCAAAGCCATGTCCTATTTTTTGGCATCTATTTAAGAGGAGCAAAGCCGCAGGTCCGCGTGGAGGCCGCATGAATAACGACGCAATGAAGGAAGTGCTGAACGAACTGTTTTCTCACCTGGAAAGACTGGAAACCCAAAGCGAGGCCATCCTGCAGTTCCTGAAAGAGAAGAAACGCGTCACCGACAAGCAGCTTGCTCCCTATCTGGAACAGGCCGGCAATGCCAGCAATGTGAAGTGGCGCGCCGCGCGGGTGAGAATCGATCATCTGCTGGAACCGGAGCATCCGGAAAAAGAAATCAAGCTGGGCAAAAAGCCTGAGTTGCATGAAGAGCCGTCGAGCGCAACCTCATCCGATGGAGACTCAGTCGCAGCGTTAGTCGGAGACAAGCAGACAGAGTCGAGCGATAAAGATAGTAAGCAAGATAAGCTCGCGGCAACCGAGGCGGCGCAAGGACGTTCCGGAGATGTTAAAGCTGACAAGCCAGAAGAGAAAGCCGAACAGAAGAACGCTGAGCAGGCGGCGCAAGATCAGCATCAGCAAAAGTCTGATTCAGTCCACCATCCCACGGAAGTGACGGCAGAATTGGCCAAGCAGGAAGGCGCTGAGCCTGCGGCGCAATCGAAACTCAAAGAGAAAGAGAGCGATCAAGAGGCCGCGTAGGATTTTTTTAGCCGCTCCCGCTGCGCTGGGGCACCTCAAAAAACGCCGTTCACTTAGCAAGCGTACAAATTTACTCAATGTCCTCTAATTTCCTATCAAAACTTTTTTGTCGCTAAGTTCCGCGAAACTAGTGCTAACATACCTTCCCACCCCCTCAAATTAAACTGAGTTGTTAGATTGGTAAGATGGCCGAGACTTTCGTTTTACGATATTTTCCTTAGTCACAGTTCAAGAGATAAGTCGGCAGTTCGCGAGTTAGCGGAGCGTCTGAGAACCGACGGCTTGAGTGTCTGGTTTGATGAGTGGATTATCAAGCCTGGAGATCTCATCGGTCTTGCGATTGAACGTCGATTAGAACAATCTCGCACACTAATTCTCGTAATGTCTGCAAATGCTTTTTTTTCGGAGTGGGCGACCCTTGAACGTCAATCGCTCTTTTCCGAGATCCCCAACAATACTCTGCACGACGGTTTATACCATTACTTCTTGATGACGCCCCTCCCCCGACATACTGAGGCAATTTGCATATGTTGATTGGAGGCAGCGATCCGGCGATCAGTATGGTCGATTATTAACAGCATGCAAGGCCGCCGGACATTGCAGTCGAAACAACCACAAAGCGAGAAGGTACCCTGGAGGAAACTTCACTGGGGGTAGCGCAGCACTCGGTATCGCCGTCACTACCGACGGGCAATGGGCAGTGGCGGGTTCTTGGGTACGGAAGCGAGTGCGAGTTTGGGATGTGAATAAGCAAATTACCACGGCTACAATCGAAGGCCATAAAATGACGGTGGCCGGAGTGGGAATAACGGATGACCGAAGCGTGATTGTTTCTGGTTCCCATGACAGGTCTGTCCGGATATGGACAATGGAGCGCGATCGGTGGCGTTGTCAGCGGATTTTCAAAGGGCACAAGGCAGAGGTTATTGGGGTGGCTATAACGCCCGATGGATCGCGAGTTGCATTCTGCGTCGTGGGACGGCACGGTTAGAATTTGGGATCTCAAATCGGGAGTTTGTACCCATGTGCTAGAGGGGCACTCGAATTTTGTCATTAGGGTAGCGATCACTGCGGACGGCCAATACGTCATCTCTGGTTCCAAGGATAAAACCGTACGTGTGTGGCAACTGCCGGGAGGTACGTGCCGTAAAGTGCTGGAAGGGCACACGGATACTGTAATTGGTATTGCAATTACTCCAGACGGGCGTCGTGCGGTGTCAGGCTCAGAAGATAGGACACTGAGGGTATGGGACCTAGAAGCGTTGAAATGCGTTGCTACCCTTGAAGGGCACACAAGGAGTGTTGGAAGCGTTGCCATAACAAAAGATGGTCGTCGCGCTTTATCTGCTTCGTGGGACAAGTCGATAAAAGTATGGGACGTCGATTCTGGTCAATGTATCACGACGTTAAAGGGACATACGTCTCCCGTGCGTGGGGTGGCAGCAACGCCGGACGGTAGCCGTGCAGTCACCGTAGCGGAGGACAACAGCATACATATTTGGGAACTGCCAGAGGATATTAGTCATTCGTCAAAAGAATCCGGCGTTACTCGCTATACAAACGCAAAGGTTCTTCTAGTCGGAGAGAGCGGAGTTGGCAAAACAGGACTCGCCATCCGTCTGACTCAGGACCGATTTGACTCCACTATTTCCACTGATGGCGCATGGGCAACCCAGTTGAGGTTACCGCATGAGAACGAAGCGGGGGACATTGAGAGAGAGATCTGGCTTTGGGATTTCGCAGGTCAAGCCGATTATCGTTTGATACACCAACTCTTCATGGACGAAACAGCCCTAGCAGTCCTTGTCTTCAATCCGCAAAACGAGGACCCGTTTGAAGGGCTGAGCCACTGGGATCGTGATCTCACGAAAGCTGCACGGCGTTCATTTAAGAAGTTGCTAGTGGCAGGCCGACGTGATCGCGGAGGATTGATGGTCAGTCAACGCGCTATTGAACGTTTTCGGGACGATCACAAATTTTCTGACTTTATCGAAACCAGTGCTCTAACGGGCCATGGTTGCTCAATCCTCAGGGATGCCATTATCCACAATATCGACTGGCCAAAAATTCCATGGACTGCTTCGCCCCGCATTTTCAAACTCTTGAAGGAGGCCGTCATAAAGCTCAGAGATGAGGGTAAAGTCCTTCTTCGGATAAGCGAGTTGAAGCAACAGTTGGAAATGCGATTGTCCGGAAATGCATTCACGGTAGATCAGTTGCGGGCTGTTATTGGATTACTGGCGGGCCCAGGTGTTGTCTGGCAATTAGAATTCGGGGACTTTGTTTTACTCCAGCCCGAACGAATTAATGCTTATGCCGCTGCGGTAATCCGAGCTGTGCGTTCTCATACCGATGAAATCGGCTGCATTTGGAAGAGCTCGTTTTGACCGGGCAAATCGATTATCAAGACATGAAACGGCTTCCTTCATCTGAAGAGCAGATTGTCTTACGGGCTATGCACCAGACTTTTTATTGAACACGGCCTGTGTTTGCGGCAAATGACGGAGGCTGGTCCCCTTTTGGTCTTTCCTTCTTATTTCAAGCGTGAGCGTCCTGATCTTGAACGACATCCCCTACCGTTCGTTAGCTATTATTTTAGCGGCGCCCTCGATGAAATCTATGCCACTCTAGTTGTTCGGCTACACTACACGTCCGCATTTGATCATGATCAACTTTGGCGCTTCGCTGCTGATTTTAGAACCCCAGAAGGTCGCAGAGTTGGTATCAAAATGTTAAAGAGAGGAGAGGGGACCGCAGAAATCAGCATTTATTTAGATTCCGAGATTCCAGACGACACCAAGGTAACTTTCATTCGATATGTAGACGATCGTTTAAAGGCGAAAGACCCGTCGATGGTTCGGGTGCGCCATTATATTTGTACGCACTGTCAAACGCCGGTCGAAAATCGCAAGACAGTTCAAGATCGCTTAGACCGAGGATTGGCCGATATCATTTGCGTCAGCTGTGAGAAGAGAGTAACCCTGTTTGATTTGATTGAACAGAAGTTTTCATCCGATAGATTCAAACAGCGGGCTCGAGAAATAGCGGACGCTGCTCAGAGCAAGATGATCAACGAGAATCTTAGCTCATTCTCCAAGCGCATGCGATGGCGATTTGCGCTGAAGCCGGGCAGATTTTTCGTCTGACAGCTAATTCTGATTTGGGCGTAGATGCGGAAATTGAATTAAAAGATCCTGCCGGCAGCCCGAGTGGCCACCGGATTTACCTTCAACTCCGGTCATCCGATTATTATTTGGCAACGCGTACCCCTGATGGAACAGACGTGTTTTATATTAAGGCGTTCCGCGATGCTGATTTATGGTTGAGGAGCGGCCATCCAGTAATGCTCGTCACGCGGACGGCAGGGGGGCTTATAGCATGGATGGATACCGGTGAATACTTAAAGGAACAAAGGAAAAGAACGAAATTGCCTATTAGAGACATAGCGTTCGACGGTGAACCGTTTACTGCGCTTAACCTCCAGCGGCTTCGGGACAAAGCATTGCGAATATCGACCGCTGGTACTCGATGAGTCTCTAGGGACGGTGAACCGGGCCCTCTTTCCGTCCAATTAATCTTAAGCTTCGAGCTTGAGGGGCGACGCAACTGCGGGCTCGCATGGGCGGGAAGCCAAAGCCCAACGCGGATGGGCGCGGATCGGAATTACGAGCGCAAATTCAAAGCTCGTTTGGGCGGACGATCTCCTTAGATCTGACGCAAGCCTTCCCTGCCCAATCCGTATTATCCGTGTCTCCGTGGTGAGGACTTTTCTTCTACAGCTTCGGCAGCACGATCCCTGTCTGCTTCTGGTATTTCCCGGCTTTATCTTTGTAGCTGGTTTCGGGTGGCTCGTCGCCCTGGAAGAAGAGGATCTGGCACAGGCCCTCATTGGAATAGATCTTGGCCGGCAAGGGCGTGCTGTTGGAGATTTCCAGCGTGACAAAGCCTTCCCATTCGGGCTCAAAGGGCGTCACGTTTACGATGATGCCGCAGCGGGCGTAAGTGGACTTGCCGACGCAGATGGTCAGCACGTCGCGCGGAATTCTGAAGTATTCGACAGAACGCGCCAGGGCAAAAGAGTTGGGCGGAATCAGTACGAAAGGAGCCTGGACATTGACGAAGGACCGTTCGTCGAAGTTTTTAGGGTCGACAATGGCGGAATTGACGTTGGTAAAGATCTTGAATTCGTCGGCCACGCGCAGATCGTAACCGTAAGATGAAACGCCATAAGAAATAACGCCTTCGCGCACCTGGCGATCGTTGAAAGGGTTGATCATTCCATGCTCTTGCGCCATGCGCCGGATCCAGCGGTCACTTTTAATTGCCATCGGGCCAAGTTCCTTGGTTTTGCGGGGATTTTAGTGGAGCGGCAAAGAAGCCATCTTATAGGCGAAACTGTTCCATTGACAACCAGCGTAGAAGTCCAATAATATCTGCAAGTTACGCCCTTTCTGGCAATTTGAGGAGAGCTGACCTGTGATTAAGCTCGATATCATTAACGAAGTGGTCAACAAAACCGGCATCACCAAAACCAAGGCCGAGCTGGCCGTGGAAACCGTTTTTGAAAGCATGAAGAAGGCCCTGGCCGGGGGCGAACGCATTGAACTGCGCGGATTTGGCGTATTTAACGTGCGTCCGCGCAAAACCGGTATCGGCCGCAACCCGCGCACAGGCGCTGAGGTGAACATTCCTCCCGGAAAAGCCGTGCGCTTTAAGCCGGGAAAGGAGTTGCAGTCCATCGACTAAGCAGTTGACCCGCTTCCCCACGCGGCCAGCTTCAGCTCCACAGGGCTATTCGTTTCATGTCGGACATCCAGCCTCTTTCGCAGGAATACCACGTTTTTGATCCTGAACGACGGGAGCTCACCGTCGTGGTTGTTCACCCGCCGAAACGGCGATACTGGCTGCACGCGCTGTTATTTCTTGCCACCATCTTTACCACGCTCTGCATTGGCGCGCACATGCAAGACACGTTCAACCGGAACCTTGGCCTATTTACTGACGACTTGGACTACTGGCCGTGGCAGTGGGCGTTGCAGGATTGGCATCGCCTACTTTTAGGACTTCCGTTTTCGCTATCTCTGGTTGGAATTCTTACGGCGCATGAGCTGGGGCATTACGTTTATTGCGTTCGACGGAAAGTTTTTGCCACGCTGCCGTTTTTTATTCCTGCGCCCACGCTGATTGGTACGCTGGGAGCTTTTATCCGCATCAAGTCGCCGATCAAGAGCCGGGCAGACTTATTCGATATTGGCATTGCCGGCCCGATCGCAGGTTTTATAGTCGCCGTTCCTGTGATGTTCTATGGCTTGTTGTCATCGAAGCTGCTTACAGGCGATGCTGCCGCGGCTGCTGCTTCTTCCGATCCAGCCAAGGCCAGCATGCTGCTGGGCTTTCCGCTGATTTTTAAGTTAGCGCACTGGATCATGGCGGCAGTAGGAAGCCATGCTGCCATGGCGCAAGCGCCGGTAAGCGCGCTGTATATCCATCCCATGGCCATGGCGGCATGGGTGGGGATGCTGGCAACATCGCTGAATTTATTGCCCGGGGGCCAACTTGATGGCGGCCACATTATTTTTGCCGTCAATCCCCGGCTGCATCGCCCTGTGTCTATGCTCAGCATTTTGATCTTGCTCTTGTTGAGCTGGTACTTCTGGGCAGGATGGCTTCTGTGGGCCGTGGTGTTGCGCTTTACCGGCAGCCGCCATCCAGACGTGCCTCTGATGCCGCCGCTCGATACGAAGCGCCGTGTGCTGGCCTTTTTTGCGCTCGTCATGCTGGCCTTGACGCTCATCCCGGCGCCTTTCGGCGAGCAGGGTATTGGTAAAATTTTGAGCGATTATCGAGCAGAGCGCCAGCAACAACAGCAGCCGTCTAAATAGCGCACTGCATCAGCGTTTTTTAGAGCAGAGACAGCGCATCCACATCCACGATCACGTTCGTACGAGGAATTTTTTCTGCATCGGCAAAGCCCAGCATTTTGCGCAGCGATGCATTCAGCTTTTCGCGGCTGGCCGCCTTCAAGATAAAGTGATAGCGATAATCACGTTTCAATCGCATGATGGGCGCTGCTGAAGGCCCCAGCACACGCACGCCTTCATTGCGTGTCCCCTCAAACCACTTGCCCAGCTGTCCAGTCCAGCGCAGCGCTTGCTCTAGCTTGTCACTGCGCACCAGCACATTGGCCAACGCCGAGAAAGGCGGATAGTGCATCCACTTGCGGAAGCGCACTTCCTTCTCATAAAAGCCCGCGTAATCATGCTGCTGGGCAAACTGGATCGCGTAGTGGTCAGGATGATAAGTCTGCAGCACAACTTTGCCGGGCGTTTCGCCGCGTCCTGCGCGTCCGGCAACCTGAGTGAGCAATTGAAATGTGCGCTCTGCGGCGCGGAAATCCGGAAATCCCAGCGCGTAATCTGCTCCCACCACGCCCACCAGCGTCACGCCGTGAACATCATGTCCCTTGGCAATCATCTGCGTGCCGACAAGAAGATTGATTTCTCCGGCATGGAACTGGTTGAGCACGCGCTCAAAGTCGTGCCGATTACGCACGGTATCGCGGTCAAGCCGGCCAATGCGCGCCTGCGGAAATGCCGCATGCAGCCGCTCTTCAACTTTCTCTGATCCTGTGCCCAGAAAGAAAATGTGTTCGCTGTTGCATGCCGTGCAGCGCTTGGGCACTGCCTGCCGATAGCCGCAGTAATGGCATTCCATGCGGTGCGCGGCCTTATGAAACGTCATGGCAATGGTGCAGTTCTTGCATTGCAGCGTCTCACCGCAGGCTCGGCACAACACCACGGACGAATATCCGCGCCGGTTCAGCAGCACCATGGCCTGCTCGCCGCGATCCAGCCGGTCCGTGACCTCCTGGATCAGCTGCCGGGAAAAAATCTGGTCTTCTCCTGTCTGCTGAAACTCAGACCGCATGTCTACCAGTTCGACCTCAGGCAACGGCCGCCGCTCCACTCGCTCTTTCAGTTCAATCAGCCGATACTTCCCTTCTTCCGCGTTGTGGTATGACTCAATTGCCGGCGTTGCCGATGCCAGAACCACCGCAGCGTTGGTAAGCTTGCCGCGCACCACGGCCACGTCGCGTCCGTTATAGCGCGGCGTTTCTTCCTGCTTGTAGGAACTATCGTGTTCTTCGTCCACTACGATTAACGCCAGGTTTGCTACCGGCGCAAAGACCGCAGAGCGTGTCCCTACCACGATCCGTGCATCGCCGCGACGGATGCGATGCCACTGCTCCGCGCGCTCATCGGCGGAAAGCGCCGAGTGCAGAATGGCGACCTCGTCCCCAAATACCTGATGCAGATTGGCGGCAGCGGCCGGCGTGAGTCCGATCTCTGGCACCAACAGAATGGCGGCGCGCCCCTGCTCCAGCACAGACTGCATCGCCGCCAGATAGACTGCCGTCTTGCCCGAGCCGGTCACGCCATGCAGCAGCGAGACTGAAAATTTATTTTCTTCCACCGATTTCTGAATCGTGGCCAGCGCGGCTTTCTGTTCAGCGTTAAAGATAAAGTCCAGGTGCGACGGCCCGCGCTTCTTCATACTGCTTACGCTGAAATCGGCCTGCTCTTCCACGATCTCGACCAAGCCGCGCTTCACCAGCGTTTGCAGCGTGGTGCGAGGTACATCGAGCTCGCGAACCTGTTCCACAAACGCTCTTCCCGCTTGCTGCTGAAGAAATACAACGATCTTCTGCTGGTTCTCATTCAGCTTGCCACTTATTTCTTTGAGCACGGCAACTTGTACCGTACGCTGCGCGTCGCGGACAGAAGAAACGTCTTCGCGCGCAATCCATTTCTTGCGGAGCAATAGATCCAGCACCTGCCGGGTCGCGCCCGTCGCTGAACGGATCGTTCCTTCCAACGCCTCATCAGACATTGAGAGATAATCCAACACCGCGTACTCAATCATCTGCGTATCAATGTCCTGCTTTGATCGTCGTGACGATCCCGCTGTGGCCGAGGCATGCAGCGCCTCGTAACCAACGTCAGTGATCCGGTAGAGCTTGGCTTTTTTAATCTCAGCCGCAAGCGGCAGCATGCCGCGAAACACATCGCCAATCGGAGCCAGATAATACTGCGAAATCCATTGCCCCAGCTTCATCAGCCCTTCATCCAGCACCGGCTCGGTGTCCAGCACCTGGATTACGGTCTTGGCCTGCATGGAAGGCGCACGATCATGCAGCGCCGTCACTACGCCGGAGATGCGTTGATTGCGAAACGGCACGAGCACACGTCCACCCACCACCGGCTGGTGCTCGGCAATTTTGTAGGTGAATGCCATGTCCAGCGGGACTGGCAGTGCTACGTCGCAAAAGGTGGGCATGGCGTAAGAGAAGATTGTACGGGAAGAATATTTATTCTATATTGTATAGATAATGTTTGGGCGTGATTACCTCGGCGAATTCGAGCACATCGTTGTCCTGGCGCTTTTGCGGCTGGAAGATCAAGCCTATGGAGTCACAGTGCGGCAAGAGATCGAGTTTCGCACTAAGCGCGAGGTTTCAGTCGGCGCTGTTTATGCCACACTTGGCACGTCTGGAGACAAAAGGGTACGTCAAGTCGCACTACGGCGATCCTACGCCAGAGCGTGGCGGACGTTCGAAACGCTTAGTTTCCGTGTCACAGCCAGGGGAGTGGCGGCAGTAAACCGCACCCATCGCGCACTCCAAAGCATGACGAGGGTCTGGACCTCATCGCGGAGCTACTCATGACGGTCTCGAGCAGATTTCGTTGAGCCACCACGCATAGCAAACTGGCTCGTCAATCTGTTTTCCGCCGGCGAAGAAGCGGAATCGCTTCACGGAGACATGCTTGAAGCGATCTCTCCCTCGAGACCTTGATTTGTGCGGGAACAAGTCACCCACGCAGCAGCTGGTGATGCGGAGACAACTTGGAAGAATAGCACATCTCGTCGGTCGACCTCTCCTGAGCGCCGTCGCTAGCAGCTGCAGCTGTAATGGATGCGGTAAAACGAAACCGGCACGTCTCTGGTTTCTGCAGGAGCAATTCTCTGAGCTCTCGATAGCTACGAGGCTGAATTCGACCACATTGCTGAAAACCTATGAAACCATTTCGACGCCGAGATTGCAATCGCCCATGACACGTTGCCAACGCGTCTATGGCGCTGGACACCTGACGCAGCAGCATTGACTACCAAAAGCCGAGAGTGGCTACAAACAGAGTGACGCAATTGACTCTGCTTTTCTGCGCGAATGACGGTACTGCTTGTGGCACTGATCGGGGTCTTTGATAGCCAGACAGTCATGCTGCGCCAGATGGGCCGTCGCGGAAGAGGCAGACCAGCTTGCGAAAGAAGCGTCGCTGCGCGTCGTCGTGACCAAGTCTGGCTTGCGACGACATAATATGATAATCTACTCTTCTAATGTCTTCGCAGCCGGCGGATTCAACCCCAGATACTTCATCACCATCTGCAAATCTTTCCACGCCTCCTTCTTCTGCCGCGGATCGCGCAGCAGGTACGCTGGATGGTACGTCACCAGGAGTTTGGAATCTCTAAAGTCATACCAGCGGCCGCGCAGGTTGGCCATGGAGTCATTCACGGCCAGCAGGTTCTTGGCCGCAACCGCACCCAGCGCAACGATCACTTTGGGCTTGATGATATCGATCTGGCGCATCAGGAACGGCGAGCAGGTATCGCACTCATCTTTTTCCGGTGTGCGATTGCTTGGCGGCCGGCACTTCACCACGTTCGCGATGTAAACATCTTCGCGCTTGATTCCCATGGCAGAAATCATGTTGTTCAACAGCTGTCCCGCGCGCCCCACGAAAGGTTCGCCCTGCGCGTCTTCGTCCGCGCCCGGCCCTTCGCCAACAAACATTAGGTCGGCATTCACGTTGCCTACGCCGAATACCAGATTTGTGCGGCCTTTGTGCAGGCGGCAACGCGTGCAGTCGCCAATGTCTTCACGGATCAGTTTCAAAGCTGAAGGCTTGTCGCTGATCACGGTCGGCAGCGTAACTGAAGACTGAGACTTCGCAGACGGGGTCTCAGCCACTGGCTGCAATGCCGGCTCAACGCTCGGATCGATTGGCTGCCGATAGAAATCATGAATGCCCATCTCTTTGTAATACTTCACGCGGGCGGCAAGGTGCTTTTTGGTTTGCGGGTCGAGAGGCTTGGGCATGTCTGCAAGCAAAATAAATGGTTGGGAAAAAGAAGTAAATGGCGCCAAAGACTTTTTACTTTCTCTGAGCGCATCCAGGGCCACTCAAGGAATAGTTTTGCAGGGATCAGTCTTCGCCTTTTCAGTTGACGGTATTGGTTCTGGCGCAGATCATAGCGAAGGAATTACAGCGTGGTTAGCGTTCTATTTCCCGGTACTAACGTTTTCAAGGAAGTATCTCATGCGCTCTGCATTTTTTCTTGTCTGTTCGTGTGTAGTTCTTTTCGCTACTGGATGCGCCTCCCATCGAGCCGGCAAGGCAAACTTGGCTCCGGCTCCGGTCGTTATTTCCGACTCAGGGCGCGAGGCCCTGCCGGCCGACTACTTGCGTGTGAGCTTTCTTCCCGCGGGCACGGCTGTCACAAGTCTTTCCCGCCCCGGGGCTTTGCGGGCCTTCACCACAGCTACCGCACTCTACTCGCCACCGCTCAAGCTCGCGGACATGCCCTACTATTCAGGGCTGGTGAACGACGACGGGAAGGTGCTGGTAGCCATGCGCTGCCGTCCGCCGCACCCGGAAGCCGTCGACGCGGTACTCGCAACGTGGCCGAACGTTTTTCTGGCTGTCCAGCGCGATGTTCCTTTAGCTTCCGGCGCTTGTGCTGCGACGCCCGCGGATCCCGCCACGCAGATGGCATGCTTCGCCAAAGCCTTCAGCGATCCTCCATCGCCAAAGGTCCCATCCTCGCTGGCGCACACCTTTAACTATGCGGCGACGCTCTACGATGCCGATCACAAAGCGCTGGCGGATTGGTTGCAGAAAAATTATGGGATATATCCCGCATTTAGCGGAATGGGGTATTCGGTCAAGGATTCTTATTCCATTGACAAGCAGCCGATGAGTTCGCAGGCGGTGCTGGTGAAGTCCGTGTCGTCAGAATACATCCTCAAAAACGTATCGCTAGGCGACGCCGGCTGCCGCTGTATTTCAGTCGCGCCATATCCTGGCCGATCCAATGATCCTGTTGACCCGGACTTTATTTCGCAAGCCGGTGGTGACGGAGCGTGCAAAACCGTCGACCGGCTGGCTGCACCCCGAGTCGGACACAAGCACTAGCACTCTTATCTCGATTGCTGGAGCCGTGTACGTTCCAGCTTAACCTTCACCACGGCATCGAGCACGCGATGCGCAACCTCCCACTTGCTGGTCTCCGGAACGGTCTCAGCGCCGGATTGCGTAAGGATCGTGACGGCGTTGCGCTCGGAATCGAAGCCTATGCCGGGCTGTGAAACATCATTGAGCACGATGGCGTCCAGCGATTTGCTTTCCAGCTTCTTGCGGGCGTTTGTCAGCACATCGTTGGTCTCAGCGGCAAAGCCGATCATGATGCGGCTGCCCTTCTTTGCTCCCAGTTCGGCCAGGATATCGGTGGTCGGCTCAAGTTCAAGCGTCATCGGGCCTTTGCGCTTGATCTTTTCATCCGCAGCCGCTCGCAGAGTAAAGTCGGCGACAGCGGCGGCCTTGATCACGATAGTCGCGCGATCAAAATACGCCATCACGGCGTCTCGCATCTGCTGTGCCGTCTGCACGTGAATCACTTCAGCCAATGACGGCGGTTTGAGCGCCGTCGGCCCGGAAATCAAAATTACTTTCGCGCCGCGCCGCAATGCGGCTTCTGCAAGCGCGTAACCCATCTTGCCGCTTGATCGATTCCCGATGTAGCGCACCGGATCAATCGGCTCGCGTGTAGGCCCTGCGGTGACTAATACAGTTTCGCCCGCCAGGTCCTGTTCCGCTTTCAGCGCCTTGAGCACAGCCATCACAATCGTTTCGTTTGCCGCCAGCCGGCCTGCCCCCACCATGCCGCAAGCAAGGTAGCCGCTATCCGGCTCCACCACCCTCACGCCGCGAGATTTCAACGTTTCTATATTGGCCTGCGTGGCGGCGTTGTCCCACATGTTTACGTTCATCGCCGGCGCAACAACCACAGGCGCAGTGGTGGCGAGAAACAATGTCGTAAGAAAGTCGTTGGCTTCGCCGTGGGCGAATTTGGCGATGACGTCCGCTGTCGCGGGCGCAACCACCAGAGCATCAATGGCCTGTGCCACAGCAATGTGCTCCACAGCAGAATCAATGTTTGGTTCTTCAGCGCCTGCGCCAAACAGATCGGTAATTACTTTTTCTCCGCTCAGCGCGGCAAAGGTCAGCGGGCGGACAAATTCCTGCGCAGCACGCGTCATCACCACCTGCACGCGGATGCCGCGGTCCTGCAACAGGCGGACCAGTTCAGCCGCCTTATACGCGGCAATTCCTCCCGTAACTCCAAGAGCCACCTTCATACAGATATTTTAGTCCGGTTGGCAAGCCGGTCATAGTGACGGAGGTGAGGCTGCTTTTTCTTTATCCCGACCGAAGGGAGGGAACCCTACCGCCAGAATACGGTCCAAGGCAGAATTAACTGGCAGAGATGCTGTGAAACCTGCACCCCCCGGCCTGTTGCCGCCTCAAAACGTGGCCAGAATTTGCCTGATTTTGTCTTCCATGTTGACTTTCAGGCACTTCTCAGCCGTGGCTAGATATTGTTTTTCTGCCGGTGAGGGTGTTTTGCCAGATCGGCGGATGCGCTCCCCCAGACACGATGGCCTGCAACTGATTCGCGGACTGCTCCAGGCGATCGTTGATCAGAATGTAGTCATAGTGCGGGTAATTCTCAATCTCGCGGCGGGCCTCGTCCAGCCGGCGGCGTATCACGTCTTCCGCCAGAACGTTTTCGCTCAGGCTACGTTTGCGCAGCCGCGATTCCAACTCAGCCCTGCTCGGCGGCAGAACAAAGATGCTCACCGCGTCCGGCATCTTCTGCTTGACTTGGCGCTCGCCCTGCACGTCGATATCGAGCAGCAAATCATGGCCAACCTCTTCCGCATGCTGCAGGACTGATCGCGCAGTCCCGTAGTATTTGTCGAAAACCTGCGCGTACTCAAGGAAGGCATCACGGGCGATCATCGCTTCAAATTCTTCGCGAGTAATGAAGTGATACTCGCGGCCATCCTGCTCGCTGCCACGGGGCGGACGCGTGGTGTAAGAGATGGAAAATTCCAGGTTCGGGACGTATTGGCGCAGCTCATTCACCAGCGTGGTTTTGCCGGAACCGGAAGGCGCGGAGATGATGTATCGAATGCTGCTCATTCCAGGTTCTGCACCTGCTCACGGCATTTCTCAATCTCCGATTTCATCAGCAGCCCCAGCTCGGTAATTCGCAGTCCTTCGCCTGCCACGCCAGAAGTCTTGGAGAGCAGCGTGTTGGCCTCGCGATTCAATTCCTGCAAAAGGAAGTCCAGCTTCTTGCCCACTTCACCGCCCTGGTCCAGCAGCTTGCGGAAATGGTCGATGTGGGTGTTCAGGCGGACCAGTTCTTCCTGTATGTCACTGCGTTCGGCCAGGATCGCTGCTTCCTGCAGCACGCGGTCTTCATCGGCGTTCTCAATCAACTCCTGCATGCGTGACCGCACTTTTTCCATGTAGGCCTTGGATACGGCGGCGCGAAGCTTGTCCACCTCTTGCGTAGCCTTCTCCAGCGAATCCAGACGGCGCCGTAGCTCCGCCTCCATGCCGCGGCCTTCCTGCTCGCGCATGGCATTCAGCTTATGGATCGCCTGCTCCAGCGCGGCCAGAACTGACGTCTCAAAATTGCCATCCACCGGCGTCATCGCTCCCAGCGCTCCGGGCATTCGAAATACATTGTTCAGGTCAGGCTCGCCGGTGGTGCCAAATTCGCGCGACGCTTTGCGGAAGGCCTCAACGTAGCCGCCCACCAGCTCGCGATTGAATTCGTATCCCGCTCCGCCCCGGCGCTCCACGCCCAGCGTTACGTCTATGTGCCCGCGTGCTAGGCGTTCTTTCAGTACGCGGCGGATCTTCATCTCAAGTTCATCCATTTCAACTGGCATGCGGAGTTGGGGATCAAGAAAGCGATGATTAACGGACTTCAATGACAGCGTGAATGAGGTGCCTTCGCCTGCCTGAGACTTCACCTGCGCGAATCCAGTCATGGAGCGGATGGACATAGTATGTTTTTGGACCTTTTAGTTTTTAGACCCTAGTGCTTAATTTGGGGCTCACGGACAACAATGCCGGGTTCGTCAACCATTTTGGGGTCTAACTCCATAAACTGCAATTCATATAATTTGCGGTAGGTTCCCAGGCGGGTCAGGAGGTCTTCATGCGTGCCGGAATCGGCAATACGGCCGCCTTCCAGCACCACGATGCGGTCAGCATGGCGAACAGTGGTCAACCGGTGCGCAATCACAAACACGGTGCGGCCGGAGATCAGGTTCTGTAGCGCGCCTTGCACCAGCGCTTCAGACTCTGTGTCGAGAGAAGATGTAGCCTCGTCCAGGATCAGGATGGGAGCATTCTTGAGCAGGGCCCGCGCAATGGCGATGCGTTGGCGCTCGCCGCCGGAAAGTCTCAATCCGCGTTCGCCGATCATCGTCTCGTACCCCTCAGGCAGGCGAAGAATAAAATCATGCGCAAGCGCCGCTTTGGCGGCTTCAATCACGGCTTCTTCGGTAACGTGCGGCTGTCCGTAAGCCACGTTATTGCGCACCGTGTCATTAAAGAGGATGGTTTCCTGCGTCACCACGCCAATCTGGGCACGCAGCGAGGCCAGCGTGACATCGCGAATATCGTGCCCATCAATCTTGATGGCCCCTGAAGTTACGTCAAAGAAGCGTGGAATCAGATTGACCAGCGTGGTCTTGCCCGCGCCGCTCGAACCCACGATCGCCACAACCTCTCCGGCGCGTGTTTCCAGATTCACATTGTGCAGAATCTCGGTTTCCGGACCATTCGCGCCACCGTATGAGAAGCTGACACTCTCAAAGCGCACGCGCTCACGGAAAGCGGGCAGTGCAATCGCGTCCGGCCGTTCGCGGATTTCGTCTTGCTCGTCGATGAAACGGAATATCTCCTGCGAGGCGCCAAGCGCCTGCTGAAAACTGTTATTAAAAAATGCCATCTTGCGGACGGGATCGTAAAGGCGGAAGACCGCGATAATGAAAGCGATGAAAACGCCGGGAGTCATCGCGCCACTATTGATTTGATTGCGGCCCACCCAAAGCAGCAGGGCGATGGCCAGCACGCCGACTATATCCATCAGCGGCGAGCTGACAGCCTGCACCGCTACCGATTTCAGGTTGGCGCGGAAGAGCTTTCTGGCTGCGGTGTGAAAGCGGCTGCTCTCCCACTTTTCCATGCCGAAAGCTTTTACGATTCGGTTACCGGCAATGCTCTCATGCAGAATGTTCTGGATGTCCGCCAGCTTGTCCTGGCCCTTGCGCGTGGTCGTGCGCACGCGTCGTCCAATTTTCCCGGCGGAAACAATCACAAACGGAACAAAGATCAGCAGCACCCACGCCAGCTTGTGTCCCAGCACAATCACCGCGCCTACAAGAAAGACCAGCGTAAACAACTGCTGCAGGAACTCCGCCAATGCAATGGTAAGCGTGACCTGGACTTTCTCCACGTCGTTTACGACGGTCGAAACCAGCATGCCAGTGGAATGGCGGGAGAAAAAGGAGATCGAGCGCTGGAGAATCGTGTCATACAGCCGGTTACGCAGATCGGTGATCAGGCCAAAGCCTGCGTGATTTACCAGATAGGTGCCAATGTAGTCGCAAACGCCCTTGATCAGGGCCGTCCCTACCAGCGCCACGGCAACCACGGTCAGGGGATTGCGGAAATGCTGAGGGACAAAATCCTGCAGATAAACCACGTGGTGTGTGCCGGGAAGATTGGGCAACAGCGTTAGTGAACGCCCTGGGCTCTTGGGATTCAAGACCTTATCAATGATCGGCCCCATCAAAATAATGCGGAAGCTTTCCATGGCGCCGACGACGGCCATCAGCAGCACAGAGCCGATGAAATGCGGCGCATACGGACGGAGGTACGCGAGCAACCTTGTCAGTTGTCGCATACGGCTCCCTTGGCGGAAGAAAACATTGCTTCCATTCTAAAGGAGTGTGGCTGAAATGCGAGTAACTGAATGAACGTAAAGTATTGTCAATTATCGGGGCGAGTCACGATGGACGACTTTCACCGGATAGCCGGCCCGTCCCAGCAGCTTCTTTACTTCTTCAGCGATAAAGACAGAGCGGTGCTGGCCTCCGGTGCAACCAAAGCCGATGGTGAGATAGCTCTTGCCTTCGCGCACATAATGCGGGATGAGATAAACCAGGAGAGCCACGATGCGGTCGATAAATTCCTGCGTTTGCGGGAACGAACGGATGTATTTGGCCACCTGTGGATGGCGGCCCGTGTAGGGTCGAAACGCGGGGATGAAATGTGGATTCGGCAAAAAGCGCACGTCAAACAGCAAATCAGCGTCATTGGGCACGCCGGTCTTGTAACCGAAACTGACCACGGAAACCATAATGTCCCTGTCGCTGCCACCAGCCGTAAATTTGGTGGTGATGTGCGAGCGCAGTTCATGCACGTTGAACTTTGAGCTGTCCACCACAATGTCCGCCATGGCGCGGATCGGCTGCAATAAGCGGCGCTCCTGCTCCAGAGCTTTCTTCACCGTGGAATCTTTCCCCAGCGGATGCGGGCGACGCGTCTCGCTGAAGCGGCGCAACAGCGCTTCGTCAGACGCCTCAAGAAAAAGCACCGTCGTTTTTATCTGCTTGCGCAAGGACTGAATGATCTTAGGCAGCCGCTTGAGCTGCTCGCCTTCACGGATATCGGCTACCAGCGCCGCCTTTTCAATTTCAGCCGATTGCTTTGCCAGATCGGCAAAACGCGGGATCAGATCGATCGGCAGGTTATCAACGCAGTAATAATCCAGGTCTTCAAATGCCTTGAGCACTGAAGCTTTTCCGGAACCGGACATGCCGGTAATGATGACGAGATGGCTAGCGCTTTGGCGAGGCCGCGATTTTACACGTCCGCCTTGCAATTTCCGGGAAGGGGACACTTAAAAATATTACCACGAAGCCATTTTGTGCTTTTCCGGCGCTTCAAAGGCCGCCCGCAAAGCTGACGGCTCAAGCTGGCTTGAGATCGAATACATGCTGCGCCACGCGCGCGTAAGCATGCGAGACTCCATCTGGCGTTTCCATTCCGCCGAGCTTTCCTCGGCCAGCGTGCGTCCGGGCGAGGCCGGCAGCCCCCGCAATTCGGCAAGATAGCCTGTACCCAGCTTCTCCCAGGCGTCGAACAGTCGTCCCTCTGACCAGAGCAAAGCGATATCCAGCCGCTGCTTTTGCAGCCGCGTGAGCTTGTTGTTGCGGATGCGGTAAACCCAGAACAACGCTTTCGAAGGATTATCGCGGAACCATGCCTGAAAAACTGCGGCTTCAAGAAAAAGGTGATCACGCATTTTCGGCGTGGCATAAGACAGAACTTCCAGCGCCCCTTCCAGATATTTTGTGGCGCAGGTAATGTCCTGGCGCTCGGCGGCCCACAGGTAAGCCAGCCAGCGCGCAACGTAAGCGTCCCGTGAGTCGTCAGAAACAGCAGCCGCACGGGCAACGCAAGCCTGGTCCCAATCGCGCGGATGGCGTCCCTGATTCAGTGCCATCTGGCAACGGATGTTGGATAGCCAGCGCTCGGCTTTAGCGTCATTGCGCAGCAGCATCAGCAGACGTGCGCCGTCAGAAAAGATGCCGCGGCGATTCACGTCCGGAAGACATGCGGCAATGGCCAGCAGCGCGGAAAATACCGCTTCCACATGCAAGCTGAAAGCAACAATGAAATCTGGCTGTGCAATGTACAGAGCGGTTTCTAACCCTACCGCCAGCGATACGCTGGCAAGTGGTCCTCCCAGCATCAAAAGCAATAGGCGGCGACGCAGCATCGCATCATCTTGATCGCTCACGCGCGGCTCCATGACGGCGGCTCCCTGTGTGAGCACATCTCCGCAATACGGCCCACCGCAGCGTGCACGCTTACCCAGGTAAACCGGGCCAATCTTGATCTGCTTAAGCCTGAAGCCAAGAAGCGATCCAGCCAGAAGGTGGCCCATTTCGTGATTAAATCCCGCGGCGAAAGCGGCTATTACCGGAATCAGGGCGGCCCAATATCCTGGCGCAATCTCAATTACAGCGCGCAGGGTGGGTAATGCAACCAGAATGAGGATCGACAGGCTGCTGGCGAGAAAGTATTCGCCCGCGCTCAAACTCTCTTTGGTCTGCGGCGGCAAAGGGCGAAAAACGTCCAGCACAGGCGTGGACGTCGGCGAATAATGTTGTGCGTTGTTCAGTTTAGTTTCGGCTGCAAGTTCCATGGGGAGTACGGTCCAAACGGCCCTTCCACCCACAATCATAGGGTCAACGATGGCCTGCGTGCATGAGGTCGTTGGTAGATGGCCTTTGGTCACAGGACCAGACCTTAAAGGGAAACCGCCTCACTGGCGAAAAAGAGACGCAGAAAGTGTCCGGCGATCAATAATCAAAGTTAGACCGCATTCGTCGACCGCTCCACATCCTCGGCGTTCCCACGAACCAGCCATAAGATCGTTGAATTTAAGTCTTCTGGCGATCCGTCCACCGAAAGCACGGCATCGGCCATTTCGGTCCCGGTAATTCTGCCCTTGTAGAGAAAGATCACACGCGCATTTTGCATGAACTTGCCTTGGCTCGCGATCTCATTGCGGTCTTCCATAGGAACAAGGTGGCCAATCACTAGAACGTGGAAACGATGTGATTTCAGCAGTCGCAAAACATCGTCTCTGTTGTCCATGGAGGTCACGCGAAAGCCTGCGGCAACAAGGACTTTATGGCGAGAAAGCAAGCGGTGCCGATCATAACCAAAAGAAAGAACTGTAAACATTAACAACCCACCAATGAGTTTTTTCAGAAGCCAAGCTGCAAAGGAATTTATGGCGTCGGAAAGGCGGGCAGTTACTAACAAAGGAAGGTACAGAGCAGTGGATGCAGGCGGAGGACGGACCTCGTTGAAGTTCCAGGGTTGTCGCGCTCGTGGAAAAACAGGACCACAGCGAAAAGAATCACTGCCCGGAGAAGAGTTATCCCAAGCATGATGCATCGCGCATTCTGCTGGGCGCTCAGCAGTGTCGCCGGCAGATCGACCGAGGGCGCAATAAATACCACGAGCACCGCCAGGAGCCCGATCGCGAAGACCCACCTGTGAGCACAACTCAACATGGAAAAACCAAGACCCGGCGAAAAAAGAGTACATTTTCCACTGCCAGGGTCCTGCAGCAGGCATTGTATCGCAATCAGATATCTTTTCCAAAAGCACATGAAACTGCAATGCGGAAGAGAAGTGCATCTATCCAAGCTTCATGCGGAAGAAAAGATCTGCACGACTCTGGGCGCTGGCCATGATAGATTAGTGCTCCCCTTACCTGAAACGCTGGTTGTATCATGCTCGGCCCGTGTGGCGAGCTAAAAATAAGAGAAGCATTGTGTCGGAAAGCCGGATGCCGTGGCAAAAAGCGGACCGGCGACATTATCAAAAGGAGCGCAGCGAGAAATAATGAACAAGTTGATAGCTCTATTAATCGCGAGCATTGGATTGGGCGGATGCAATAATTCCGCGGCGCCGACGGCCAGCGCACCGCCGCAAAAGCAATTCACTATCGTCGATATCAAAGGCGACGTTTTAGGCATGAGCTATGCCGACTACAAAAAGAAGCACCCGGGTGAGTGCAATTATTATCTGGGCAAGAATCTCTGCTACACACCCAACGCAACTTATGCTGATTTGCCGGCCAGCCGCTCTGCCGATTTCTTCCATGACCAGCTTTTGAGCGTGACCTACGGAGTCCGCCACACATTCAACGTTGCGACCGCAAAAGACGACGACGCCGAACTAGTGAAGGCTTTGGAGTCTAAGTTTGGTGGTCCGAATCACGATTCAGGTGGTCTGAAGTTGTGGGACAACGGGACCATTTCGATCATGCTTTCAGACACGCCAGCAAACACAGATGCTTTCGTCACCTTCACATTGAACGAGCTGCAAAAACAACAGTGGGCAGAAATGGACAAAGCCAAAGAAGCGCACCAGGCCGCGGCCAAAAAGGATATGTAGTTAACTATAATTCCAGCAAAAATCCGGCGCGGCATTCGCTGCGCCGGTTTTGTGAAATTCCGCTGATTCAGACTTTACTTTGGACCCTCTCCGCCCAGTGTCACTCTGATTCCGCTGCGAAAGTTGAACGGCAACGCAGGAAAACCCGGAGCCGGATCATAGTGCTGGCTGGCCAGATTCTCAATGGCCGAATAGAGCTGAAGGTACCTGTTGAGACGATAGCTGCCGCTGACGTCGATCTTCTGATAGGCCGCTGCCAGGTTCCGGTTGGGCAAGAAGCATAGTCGGACCAAATGAAGAATCGAAGAGGAACGTGCTGCTGTCCCGGCGGCCAATGAAGTTGCCGCTTAGTGCAAGCGCCAGCTTACGCCGCGAATATCCAAGATAAACACTGCCGACATGGGGAGCCCGATTGAAAGGCCGGTTCCCCACCAGCGGAGAAAATGCTCCGATAGGAATAGTTGGAAACAGAGGATTGAACGATGGAAAAAGCTCGTCGCTGGAAAAAGACCGGCGCACGATGCCATCGAGATAGGTGTAAGCAGCGCGGGCAGTGAAGCCGTGGCCCAGGCTGAGATCGAGTTCGGTTTCCGCACCGAGAGAACGTGTGGCCAGTGAATTCACGCTGGCACCAAAGGGCGTAGCGGCCACAATCGGATCAGGGACGCCGAGCTGCGCCAGCCCGCCGGGGCTGACGAACTCGATCTCGTCACTGAAGTGATTGTCGAAAAACGTGACTCCTAGTTTTGCGCGGCCATCCCAGAAAAATTGATCCAGCGCCGGCATCAAAGCTGCGCGAGCGCACTGCGCCAATGGGACCGATGTGGAACTGCTGAGATCAACTGCGGTCCATCAGGGAGTTGTGAAAGCAGCGCGAACAAAGAATTGCTGGTGGAGAAAATGTCCGGCTCCTGGATTCCCTGCCCGTAATTGAATTTGAGCTTGGTGCCGGCAAGTGCGCCGCTCGCACGCTGGCCGCACCAGATAGTAGGCCAGTGAGGCGCGAGGCGTAGCAACCAGACCGAAGACGGCATTCTTTTCCACGCCGACTCCCAGCGTGGCGTAAAGCCGGTTCCACAAATTGCCATGAACCTCGCCGGTATAGCTGTAATTGGTGCGCTCAACGGGCTTGGGCTCCGCGTTCGTTTTCAAAGTGAAACGCAAAGAGCGCCTCCAGGTGGGTACCAAAAGAATAGTCGGACTGGAAGGTCAGCAAATCACTATTGTTCAGGATGAAGAACCGCTGTGGATAGTCACCGGCGAAATCAAGGATGGCCTGGCCTGTCGTGCTGAATCCGTTGGCGCCGCGAATCGTCATCATGTTTCCGAGAAAGTTGTCCGATCAAAACGGAAGTCGGGAATGCCGGTGGGTGAAGGATTCACAAACTGTGAGTTCTGCCGCGTGGCTCCATAGCGCAACAGGTTGTGCCAGTGCGACGTAGTCTGGTTCTGGAGCGTGGCGCCGATATAGGTATTGTCTTCAGTCTGGAAGGAATCGTCAGGGATGCCGAAGAAATCAATGGCATTGGGTACATCGACTTTCGCGGCCACTCGCCGGACGGTAAGGCGCAGGTTGGTGGATGCTCCCGGCGTCCAGCCAAAGTTTCCGGCATATGTCCCGTTGTGAAAGTGAGGATTGCTGGAAGTATTGCCGCCATCGTACCGCCCAAACTCGGAGAAGTAATCGATCTGCCGGAAGATGCCGCCGAGAGACAAGTCGTTATGCAGACTGCTGAAGTTTCCGGCGTCAAAGGCGTAGCTGAGTTGCGGGGTGAAGGTTGAACCTTGTGACGTGGTCATGTTTACCACGCCAGACAGCGCGTCGGAGCCGTAAAGTACGCTATTGGGGCCGCGAAAGATTTCAATCTGGTCAATCCCGGTGGTGAAGATTCCGCCAAAATCCACCGTGCCTCCAATTTCGTTCAGCGGAACACCATCGAGTAGGACTTTGTTGAATTTGCTCTCACCGCCGCGGATAAAAAGAGATTCATTGATCCCGCGCTGACCGTTTTCCAGCACCTGCACCCCGGGAACCGGCCGCAGCGTCTCCAACACCTCTGGCTTGTACTGAAACTGATCTGAAGTCACGACAGAGACGGAAGCACCGGTCTGCGTTTCCGGCAGGCTGGTTCCGGTGGCAGAAACCACCACCTGCTGCGACACGCTGCCGAGCTTCAACGCAAGATCAACCGCCGCATTGCTGTTGCTGCCCATATAGATGGCGTCACTTTGTTGTGTCGCGAATGAAGGAGCCGTCGCTCTTTACCTGGTAGCGTCCGGGCGGAAGCGGAGAAAAGCGATACTTACCTTCAGAGTCCGTGGTCGTTGAGGAAACTGGTTTGCCCTGGCGAAGAAGCTCGACTTGAGCGCCGGGAACCACGGCGCCCAGGGGATCGGTAACTGGTTCCGTGAATGTTGCCGCCTTCGGCAATGGCCGAAGATAGTTGTGAGTGCGAACGCCAGCACAAGGCCGGCGCAAAAAAGCGATTTCATCTGTAAGACTCCTCCCGCGGAAGTAGTCAAAGGTCGCAAGCGGCACGATGGGGTGGAGAGCTTGTCGTGCGTGCAGAACAAATCGCGGATCAGCACGTTGAGCCGAGGATCGAGTTAAAGATTTGCTGAACCAAACAGCCGAGCAGCAAGAACTATGAAGTCAGCAGATCTTTGAGACCGCAAAATCGAACCCAGGATTGCAAGAAAGCTCTCCGGCTCTCCCTGCGCAGCCGGAAACGCCCAATGACGGGCATCTGGCCGGTCTCCTGACTTACGCCTCAAGTGAACCTGAAGCGCCTTCCCGGGATATCCCAGTGGCATGTTGCTCAGGTTCTCAGCGCATACAGTTGCGGGGCAGTGGCGGATTCTCACCGCGCTTCCCATTACCAGATGGAAGAAAACTTATATGAGAGCGGCAGCCGAGGTCAAGCAATTTGGTAGATGGGTAATTTGGTAAATGGGTAAATTGGTAATTGGGTAATTTGAAAACCGAATTGAAGACACAAGCATTATTGCTAACAACACAAGCGTTTGCTGGCAGGATAGATGCCTTAAGGTGGTGTTTCATTTACTCAATTACCAAATTACTCAATTACCAATTTCCTTTATCCTTCACTGGGATGCCACGCGTACACGCCGCCCGTCCAGAAGAGAAAACCTTTTCTGCCATTGCGGACTTCCTTGATGATTTCTGTTTCCACCGGCAGATGCATGACCCGAATTGCTTTCTGGCTGATGGAGGGCGCGGTTCCCTCAAACGTGGCGGCTGCGTGCTTCACGATGTAGGCCTGGCGCGCCTCCGGATTACGCCAGCCTTCTGGGCCTACGCCATGAATGATGGCCAACAGTTGTTCGCCGCGTTCCACGTGAGGACGGGCCTGGTGTGGTGGAACCACTACAGACTTGGTAGGCACGGGTATAAACGCTTTATCGGCATCCTGCAAAATCCAGTTTGAAAGTTCGTTGTTTACTTCATCCAGTTTTCCCGGCGCGGGCCGCGCAATCACAGCCAGATCTTCAGACTGATCGCCATTGAAGTCGCCCACAATAAATGTTGCAGTGCCGCCGGCATTTTCGACTTGAGCGATGAGTGCCTCTCCAAAAACGCGGCTGACTGCCTCTTTGACTTGTGCTTTCGTGGGCGGTGGCAACTTTGGCGGCGCAACGGGTGAGCCCGCCGGCGTGGGCTCTGGAGTGGCCACAGCGATTGGCTTCTCCACGTTTTGAGCGTGATTTGAAGTGCAGCCTGACAGCGCGGCCAGAACGCTAGCGGCAAGAACGAGACGTACGAGCGACAAAGATTTCGCGCGAGCCATGGGACAGGACCCCGAAATGAGGATAAAAAGGGCGAACCAACAAGTGGCTCGCCCGATGACAGTAGTAAAAAGTTACAGACTTTGCAGGAACGTAATCAGCTGGTTCTTCTGCGTGGTGCTGAGCGCACGGTAGTTGTTGATGACTCCCGTGGCTTCGCCGGCATGGCGCAGAATTGCGTCGTTCCGGGTGAATGTAAGCAGATCATGCATCAAGCGGTCGCGCGTACGGCCGCCCCACAACGGCACAGTGCGCATCATGTTGGCCGTGGCTTGGCCGCCGTTCTGCACAATACCATCCCCTGTACCCACGTTGTGCAGTAGGAAGTCAGAGTACGGATGGATGACTTTGCTGCCTAGGGCGGCGGGAACGGTGAAAACTCCGCCGTTGATAACGGTTCCGGCCGGCGACGTTGTGATTGACGCGGTGTGGCAAATGGCGCAGCCAATCTGGTTGAATAGATTGCTGCCTGTAACGGCGTCAGAGGTCGCTGCCAGAGTTGTGTCGCGCGGTGGAACCTGCGTAGCGCGCATGAATCGCGCAAAATGATCAATGTCCGCCAAGCCGTTCGCATCGTTGTGGTCTTCCGGATCGGCCACTGTGTCGCACACCGTCGTGCTCTCACTGGGCTGCAAACGGCTGGTGACCCCCTGTTCGTTCACGTAAGCATCTGCCGAGAAGGACAGCAGGCTGGCCTGCTGGTTCTTCCAGCCGAAACGTCCCGCGCGCACTTGACCAGGAGCTTCCGAAAGCGGAACCTGGATAAATGTGCCGGCAATCTGTCCGCCGCTCTGGCCAGGCTGTGCATTGGCTAGCGACAACAGCGTATTGCTGTCAATGGCTTCAACAAAACCATCGCCCAGCACGTTGGTGGTGGCGCGCAGCGCACGAATGGTCTCAGCTCCGGGTACGTTGGCGCTGTCCTGGGCACAGATCGAACGATCATTGATCAGTGAGCGATTGGGAATGGTGTTGGCGCCATCATTGATCGTGATGGTCGGATTCACGAAATTGCCACTGGCGTCGGTATGGCCGATACGCAACTCCGTTATCTGGCTGGTGCCGCCAATGTTGGGTTGAGCATGGCAATCCACGCATGAGCGCGCGTTATAGACCGGGCCCAGGCCGTCGCCGATATCTTCTTCTTCCATGAAGACGGCTTCGTCTGCAGCAAATACCGCGTTGGTGGTAAACCCGTTGCTGACTGCTCCAGACTGATCGTTGTTAAGGGGGGTGGCAAAGGCCGCAGGTGCGGGTGTGGCCGTTTGGGCAATGCCCACGATGGCGCATGCTGCGGCAACGGTGGCGATGCATAGGATCAAGGGAAGTTTCCGCCTCGTCATTGCGAGTTCCTCCTGAGATTTCTTGGGAAATGTTGGTTCTGTAGCGAGAACTCAGCCGTACTGCAGACGATTAAGGCTTGTCTGCCAAAAGTGGACGGGAATGGGAAAATTCATGCGTCCTTCACTTGCTCAGTGCGGGCACAAGCCAAGTCACGGAACGCGGCCAAAACATACAGCAACTCTGATTTATGAGTCAATATAAATTGACGATAATGCTTTGATAACAAAGGACTAAGCGTTCCACTAGGGAAAAATCCTAGTTAACTGTTCCCATTTCGGGAAAAACTCGCAGAACGGAGGTTCAGCTTAGTGCCGTACACGCTCCGTCAATTCCGAGTACTTCCCTCGAAATCCAGTGAGACCAATTGAAACTGTTTTGAGAACCCTGCCGTGACTGCAGACAATTGGAAGCGGTCTGCCAATAGGTGACGGGTTTGAAATCTGAAATGAAACTTTGAAACGCTGCTAGCCAATAATAGCAAGCCGAAGGGCAGAGGAAAAATACAGCAACTCAGAAGTGGTGTCAAGCAAAATGAAAAACATCTTACGAAAGCTGCCAGGGCGGCAAAGTTAAGGCACGCACGGGGTTTGTAACGCGGAATTGCTATTGCTGTTTGGGGAATTTAGGATGTGCGGTTCGCAATTTTGCCGTCCGCCTGGAGAAAACCACAAATGTCTTGCGCTGCTTCCGCGAAAATGTTCTCGAACCATCGCTTCATGTCGATATTGATTGTGATGCTGCTGATGTCCACCTGCATGCTTGCGCAGACTGATGCAAAGACATCGCAAGCCAATCCGGACAACAAAAAGACTTCATCCGGTAAGAGCCAAAAAGCAGTCCAGCGCGGCGAAGCAAGGAAAAGAAAACTGAATCCGAATCGACGAGCACAGAAAAGACAGCGGGCGCGAGCGATGGCGATCAGGAAGAAGCAAAAGGCCCGTGGCATGGTTTAACGTGGCGGCTGATTGGGCCATTCCGCGGCGGACGCGTTCTCGCAGTGAGCGGCGTGGTGGGCGACCAGCACACATATTACTTCGGCGGGACCGGCGGCGGGGTATGGAAGACCACAGACGGCGGACTTACGTGGCGGCCTTTGACCGACAAAGTAAAAGACATGGCTCCTTCCATCGGCGCGATTGCCGTGGCGCCGTCTGATCCGAACGTAATCTATGCCGGGACAGGTGAAGCCTGTATTCGCGGTGACATCATCAACGGCAATGGCGTTTACAAATCTGTGGACGCAGGCAAAACGTGGACTTATAGCGGCCTGAAAGAAACACGGACAATCGGGCGCATCGCGGTGAATCCAAAGAATCCTGACATTGCTTACGTGGCGGCGCTGGGTCATGTGTTTGGGGCGAACCCGGAACGCGGTATCTATCGCACAACCGATGGCGGCAAGAACTGGACCAAAGTCCTGTATAAAGACGAAAACTCCGGCGGCATTGATCTCTCGATGGATCCGACGAACCCGAATGTGATTTTTGCGTCATTGTGGCAAGCCCGGCGCACGCCTTGGGGAATGGACAGCGGCGGCTCCGGCAGCGGACTGTATCGCAGTACCGATGGCGGCACAACGTGGAAGCAGCTCAGCGGTCATGGATTGCCGGATGGAACGCTGGGACGCATTGGGTTGGCAGTGGCTTACAGCGGCAACCGTGTGTGGGCTCTTGTGGAAGCCGATAAGGGTGGGCTGTTCCGCTCTGACGATGGCGGCGATACCTGGACTTTGACCAACAGTGACCGTCAATATCGCCAGCGCGCTTTTTATTACACGCATGTGTTTGCCGACCCACGCAATGCTGACGGCGTTTATGTGCTGAACACGGGCATGTATCGCTCAAACGACGGCGGAAGAACTTTTCGCCCGATACGCGTGCCGCATGGTGACAATCACGGCTTGTGGATTGATCCCAATGACCCGAACCGCATGATTGAATCGAATGACGGCGGAGCCAATGTAAGCACCAACGGCGGAGCCAGTTGGACCAACCAGGCCAACCAGCCCACGGCGCAGTTTTATCACGTGGTCACGGACAATCGTTTTCCTTATTACCTGTATGGATCGCAGCAGGATAATTCTTCTGTGGCCATCGCCAGCGCAGCACCGGGCGGCATTGATCGGACAAGCTGGTACGCCGTGGGCGGCGGAGAGAGCGGCTACATCGCTCCTGATCCGCGCGATCCCGAAATTGTTTACGCAGGTTCCTATGGCGGTGAAATCACCCGCTATGACCATCGCACAGAAGAAACCAAGAATGTAACGCCATGGCCTATTAATCCCATTGGCGCCGCGGCCGCAGACCAGAAATACCGATTCCAATGGACTGAACCGATCGTCTTCTCGCCGCACGATCCCAAAGCTTTGTATTTCGCGGCACAGGTACTGTTCAAGTCCACCGACGAAGGCATGAACTGGCAGATCATCAGTCCGGACCTGACGCGCAATGACAAGAGCAAGCAGGTAGCATCGGGCGGACCGATCACCAAGGACAATACCGGCGTTGAAGTCTATGACACCATTTTTTCCGTGGTGGAGTCGCCGGTACAGAAAGACCTGATCTGGGCCGGCTCTGACGATGGCCTGGTGCATGTGACGACTGATGGCGGAAAGAACTGGGCCAATGTGACGCCGAAAAGCATGCCGGAGTGGGGCACCGTGAGCATGGTTGAAGCGTCCATGTACAACGCCGGCACGGCTTATGTTTCTGTGCAGCGCCACAAGTTGGATGACGTTGCTCCTTATATCTTTAAGACCACAGATTTCGGCAAGACGTGGACCAACATCACCAGCGGCCTTCCCGCAGATGCGTTTGTTCACGCTGTCCGTGAGGACAAGAAGCGCAAAGGGCTGCTCTATGCCGGCACCGAGCGTGGCGTTTTCTTCTCCTGGGACGATGGTGCAAACTGGCAATCTTTTCAGGGCAATCTGCCGGTCTCCCCTATTTACGACCTCCTTGTGCACGGCAATGATTTGCTCGTCGCAACCCATGGACGCGCATTCTGGGCGCTGGACGATCTTTCACCCTTACAGCAATACAAACCTGAAGTGGCGAATGAAGAAGTCCACTTGTACATGCCCAGCACAGCCAACCATACAACATTCGGGGGAGGATTCTTTGGCGGTGGCGGAGAGCGCGGACAAAACCCGCCGAACGGAGCAGTGATTTATTACTCGTTGAAGACGGCGTTGAAAAAACCGGGCGAGAAAAAACCGGAAGAAAAGAAAGCAGAAGCCGGCACCACGACGGCCGCTGCAACTTCAGCCAAGGAGACGTCGACAGAAGGTAAAGAACCGGGACAGGCGCATCCTGCTAACGCTCCGGTACCGTCGAAACTTGAAGCAGCCGCCAGCGAAACGGCGGACACTGCAAAAAGCTCTCCGATTACCCTGGAAATCCTTGACCAGAAAGGGCAGGTCATCCGCAAGTATCCGGCTAAGCCGCAGCCTGGGACAGAGGGCAGCGATGATGAAGGTTTTGGACCGCGTCCCGCAGAGCGCGGACTGCCCACGGAAGCCGGGCTTAACCGCTTTGTCTGGGACATGCGCTATGAAGGCGCCACCAAGGTTCCGCGGTCGCCGCTGTGGGCGGGTGGCACGGATGGACCCCAGGCAGTTCCTGGTAAATATCAGGTGCGCATCACGGTAAATGGCAAGCAATACACCGCTCCGCTGGAAATCGTTCCCGATCCTCGGTTAAAAGTAACGCAGCAGGACCTGGAAAGACAGTTCGATCTTCTCTTGAAGGTTCGGGAGCGTGTTACCCAGGCGCATGAAACCGTGAACCAGATCCGCGATATCCGGGCCCAGATCACTGATTTGAACAAGCGGCTGGAAAAACAGCCGCAGGCAAAAGCCGTGGCCGACGCGGGAAAGCAACTGGACAAGAAAATGACCGAAGTGGAAGAAGTGCTGATCCAGACCAAAGCCAAAAGCGGGCAGGACGTGCTGAACTATCCAATCCGGTTGAATAATTACCTCGTCGCTCTGGGAGGAGTGGTGGAAAGCGCGGATTCAGCCCCGACCCAGGTTTCCTATGAAGTCTTTGACATGCTCAGCAAGCAACTGGATGAGCAATTAGCGAAATGGAAGCAGATTCTCAGTACAGATGTGCCGGCATATAACGAGGTGGTAAAGAAGCAGGAGGTGCCGGCAATCATTCTGGCCAAGCCGGGAGATCGCTAAATCGGACGCTGAAAAGCGCAAAAAACCTCATAAATACGGGCATTTTGGCGGTTTCTGTCCCGTTTTGGGACGTTGCTGAATTACCAAAGTGCCCATTCGCAAACCCAATTTACATTGACCTCGGCTGCGGGCAGGGTTAGAGTTTGCGTGTAACAGCGAGAAAGACACCAAATGTCTAACACCATGTTCGCCATATGGATCGGATTATCAGCGGGAATTCTCCTGCTGTTTCTGTATGCAGCGTTTTTAAACCTGCGGCGGAGACAGGCGCCCGGTGTGGAACTGGGTGATCTGATGAATTCGTTCCTGCCGGTGGATGTGGCAGTGCTTTCCAATGTTATTAGCCCAGCGCAGCAACGCTATTTGCAAGAGACTTTTGGCCGGGATGAACTGCTGCGGCTCTACCGCGAGCAGGTTGGCTTAACCATGGAATGCCTGCGCCGAATGTCACACAACGCCGCGCTGCTGCAACAGGTTGGCTACGCGCAGGTGAACAGCGGCAACCAGTTGATCGCTTCACTGGCGCAGGAGATGGTGGATGCCGGCGTCCATGTGCGCCTCTATACCTTTATGGCGTTGATTGTTCTGCAGGTTCGATCCGCACTGCAATGGCTGCCGCTGTTTTCAGCCGCCAACACCGGAGACGTTCGCAGCATTGTTGCCTCAAGCCTGTTGCCGGCCTATAGTCTGCTCAAAGACAAAGCCGACCATCTGACCTGCCTGAAGTTCTCCAGCCTTCATGAATCGTTGGCCCAGAGCCTCTAAAATCCCCGCATTCCTAATAGAAAAATTGCCTGGAACAATCAGCGCTTGCCCTGCGACATAAAGTCCTTGAGGGTGTCTTCCCATTTCTTCGCGTCCTGTAGTGCTTGGGCTGAGAGAGGCGCGGAGGAAACCACGGGTTGGGCTTTGGGCGCATTCCAGAAGCAGTAAAGCCAAATGAGGCAAGCAATATCGTAGGCAAAAACAGCGATACGATTGACGAACTCATTTCCTCTGGGATTGCTCGACAACATCGCCAACGCAGCGAACGTGGCAGAAACATCGAGTCCGAAACCAACGGCAATGCCGAATTCCTGTTTGCTCCAACGTCTACCCATAAAGACCATAAGCGCAAGGAAAAACAAAAGTATCGCTGCCCTTAGAAACTCATAGACTCGCACTCCAACTACAAGGATCGTGAGTTTGCCCCCATAGAGTGCGGTGGAGGCGGCTACCAGGGTGATTAAGACTGTGGCGGCGGGAAAAAGGTAACGATAGAAGCCAGTTTTATAAAAAGATGGGAAAAGGCGTTTTATGAACAACTCATATGTTGCCAAAAAGGCGAAGACAGCCACAGCAATGTCCGAGCCCCAATACACGTAATAGTAAACTTTTCCGCCGATCTGAGACGCCAACAGCCGGGCGACTCCAATCGCACCAGTGGCAACGATATAAGCAAGAAAGAAGGGGAATTCTCTCTGCCATTTTCGATACAGCAGGATGCCAGCGAGCAGGGCCAAGCCCGGCAATGCCATCCAGTCGATAAGTATCTCGACCCAATTATGTGAGGACATCCTGCTGGTGAGCCTAAACTAGCTACTTGAAAAGCACAAAAGAAAACTGCGAGCCAATTTTTCCTGCCTGGCATCGCCTTTGATTAGGCTTTACAGATTGGCGCGAACTGGCGGCTCGGCGCCGGGCATCGGCCCCGGTCCGGACAATGAACCACCAGCTCCAAAATTCATGGCACCCAATATCAATGTGAGAACAATCATACGCATTGCGATCTTCATCATTAATTTCCTCCAATATTTGTTCTTCTTCAGAATTTGCGCCCCGAAAGTTGCGAATAGACTACATGAAAACTCCAAATGCGCCACAACAATTAAGAATTCATTTGTTTTTCGGATTCAGCCTATGTTTACCATAGGCCAATGCAATGTATTTCATGCCATTGAATTCAATCGGGGCCTAGCTGCAAATGATGCAGATTCAGGAACTTAGAAGCAATGTCGGCAACATCGGCGTCCATTTTCAGCAGGCGTTTCGCGATCAATGTTGCGAAGCAGCCATCTTCTCATTTTAGGACCACTTCGCAAAAAATTTCATCTTGCCATATCAACAGGCAATTCGTCCCAACTCCTCCAGACGTTTGGGCATTTCGTGTTTGACCAAGAAGGCCGGAACGCGAAGTAAAGCATATGAAGCCGGCAAGCCGCTATTTCTTAGCTTCCGCCTCAAGCTGCGGGTGCTTGCGATGAAAATCCGTTGCATCCTGATAAGCCTTGGCCAGCGCCAGCATTTTGGCTTCGCCATAAAGCTGGCCCAGGAAAGTGATGCTGACGGGCGTGCCCGGCCCTCCACCTTCCACTTCCCCGTTTTCGCGGACACGCGCTTTCGGCGCATCGTCACCTCGAAAGCCGTTAGGCAGGATGACCGCCGGATGTCCGGTGAGATTTGTGATCAGCAATTGCGTGCTGAACGTGGGCGCGACGATGACATCCACCTGATCGAACACTCTTGCCGCCAGTTCCATTGCTGTAGTGCGGGCACGGTTGGCTTGAATGTATTCCACCGCCGGAATGAAGCGCGCAGCGCGAAACGTGTTCGGCCAGTCGTCTTTCGTTTGTTGTGTCAACAGCTTGTCGCGGCCGCTGCGCGTCAGCTCGTCAAAGGCGGCTGCGGCTTCCGCCAGCAGAATGCTGCGCAGGGCTCCGTATGGATATTTGGGAAACTCTACGGGAATCAGGTTCACGCCCATGGCGCGTAGCTTGGCCAGCGCGGCTTCATCAAATTTACGGTCATATTGGCGGCGAGCCATGGCGTCTTCCCGATTGGCCTTTTCTTCTGCCTGCTTTTTCTTTTCATCTTCAGTGAGTTCTTTTTCTTCTTTTGCCGGCGAGGTCTGTTGCGGTGGTGGTTGCTGTTCGAAGTCGGATTTCAGATAGCCGATGCGGAGCTTGCGCCAGTCAAGGTTCGCATCCCAGTTGAATGCTGCGTTATGTACGGTGCGGTCATGACCGTCAGGCCCGTGGATCGCGCTCAGCACAATTGCCGTATCTTCCACGGCGCGGCAGAGCGGGCCAAGTTTGTCCATGGTCCATGAAAGCGCCATTGCGCCGGTGCGCGGCACAAATCCAAATGTCGGACGCAAGCCGGTGGTTCCGCAGCGGGTTGATGGAGAGGAAATCGATCCCAGCGTTTCTGAGCCAATGGCAAACGCCACACAGCCGGCAGCAGTGGCCGATGCCGACCCTGCCGAGGATCCGCTTGATCCTTGTTTGGTGTTCCAGGGATTGCGCGTCATGCCGCCGAACCATTTGTCTCCCTGCGCCAGCGCGCCTAGAGTGAGTTTGGCCACCAGCACCGCTCCGGCAGCGTCAAGGCGCTTGACCACGGTTGCGTCTTCATCAATCTTCTGGTCTTCAAATCCTCCTGCGCCCCAGGTGGAGCGATATCCTTTGACTGCCAGGAGATCTTTGGCGCCCCACGGCAATCCGTGTAACGGACCACGATACTTCCCTGCGGCAATTTCTCGGTCCGCTTCTTTCGCCTGGGCCAGCGCTCGCTCCTCCGTTAACGTGATCACGAACTTCAGCGTTGGGTCATAACGCTTGAGCCGCGCGATGTACATTTCCGTCAACGCAGCCGAAGAAACTTTCTTCGTGCGTACCAGTTCCGCCAGTTGGCGAACGGAATAAAACGCCACGTCTTCCAGATTCTTAGGCGCGGCCCCAGCCACGCTGGGCGCGGCGGAAATCTTGATGGGACGACGCTCCGTCTCAAACTTCATCCCCGGAAGCACCGGATCAAAGATCACCGCGGGAGCAACTTCATTCTTGATATGCAGCTTGTAGATGGCGTCAAAGCCCTCGGAATAACTGTTGAGGTCTTCCAGCATCATGTCCTTATATTCATCGGCAATATGGACATCGGCGACGGCGGCGGCATTGTCAATCATCTGTCGCGTGACTTTGCCCTTTTCGTCTGCCATGGCCCATAGCACGCCGGGGAGCAGCGTTGTGGTAAGGCCAAAACGGGAACAGACAGAAAGAAATGTTCTGCGATCAAGCATGAGTTCTCCTGGATAAAAAGACGGCTGGCCATTATAGCCAAACAGGGGCCAAGCCGATGCCGGTTCATTTAGAATCGCGATGTGAATGCGCTTTTCCAACTTCTGTCTGACCAGGAACTGCCAGCGCTGCTGGAGATGATGCGCGAGTTTTATGCGCAGCAGGAGATGCGCTTCGACGAACCGGCCGCATCCCGCGCCGTAACTAGCGCATTGAACGATCCCGGCCTGGCGCAGATCTACCTCATCTTTCGTGGTACGGAACTGGCGGGATACTTCGCTCTCACTTTTTGCTTCAGCCTGGAATTTCATGGGCGCTTTGCCCTGTTCGACGAAATTTATCTTCGAGAGCCATACCGGCGACAGAAGCTGGGCAAGGCCGTGGTCGCCTTTACGGAAGACTTATGCAGGAAAGCAGGCGTCAAAGCGTTGCGCCTGGAGGTGGGACTGGAAAATCAGGGCGCACAATCGCTGTATCGCGCAACGGGATTTAAGGTAGATGAACGTAACTTGATGACAAAGTGGCTGTAGCCGGGTTTCCTTGGTAAGCCCCCTCGATCTGTTTTGCCTCAAACATCTATCATCATTTATGCTTTTCGGTTTTCCAGGAGATCACCCATGAAACTTAGCCGCACTCTTTCTGTCCTGCTCATTGTCTTCGCAGCAATGGCGGTTCGCGCCGCCGACTATCCGACGCCGCAATCCGGGACATTCGTAATAAAAGATTTTCAGTTCAAGTCTGGAGAGAAACTGCCGGAGGTCAAGCTGCATTACTACACACTGGGCACACCGCAGAAAGATGCCAGCGGCAAAATTCGGAATGCGGTTCTGATCCTGCACGGGACGGGCGGCACGGGCAAACAGTTTCTCACGGCGAATTTTGGTGGCGTGGTTTTCGGGCCTGGCCAGCTGCTGGATGCATCGAAGTACTTCATCATCCTGCCGGACAACGTCGGCCACGGTGAATCCAGCAAGCCGAGTGACGGCTTGCACATGCGCTTTCCGCATTATGAATATGACGACATGATCGAATTGCAATACCGTCTGCTCACGCAGGGGCTGGGCGTGAACCATCTGCGGCTGGTGATGGGAACGTCCATGGGCGGCATGCACACATGGCTATGGGCAGAGCAGCACCCCGACTTCATTGACGCTGCGATGCCGCTGGCCAGCCAGCCAGTGGAGATTGCCGGACGCAACCGCATGATGCGCCGAATGATCATGGACGCGATCCGCACCGATCCGGAATGGAACAATGGCGAATACAAGCAACAACCTCACGGCCTGGCTGCGGCGCTGGATATCCTGCTGATCATGGGCAGTGCGCCTTTGCGCATGCAGAAAGAGGAGCCGACGCGAGAGCAGGCCGATAAATTCCTCGAAGACTTTATCGCTTCGCGCATGAAAGCCACAGATGCGAATGACATGCTCTATTACTTTGACGCTTCACGGAATTACAACCCCGAGCCGCAACTGGAAAAGATCACCGCGCCGCTCATCGCGGTAAACTCGGCGGATGACCAGATCAACCCGCCCGAACTCAAAATTATTGATCGCGACATTCAGCGCGTGAAGAATGGCCAATACGTCCTGTTACCGATCACAGACCAGACCAGGGGGCACGGAACCCATACATGGCCGGCGATCTGGGGCGACCACTTGGCGGACTTGCTGCAGAAATCGCAACATTGATTTTCTTTGGCGAGTCTCAGTTTGCGAAGGCAGCCACGACCCAGAAGTTGGCGTAGCCATGCTTCTGGTCAGGACGGTAACACACGCCAAACTTCATGATATGGAAATCAGCGTTGGCGACGCGGGGATTTAATTCTGCCGGAAGATGATGTGGATCAGAAGAAGTGAATACAACCACGGCGTTGTTGCCTGAGACTTTGTCCGCCAGCTTCATAGCGTCGCCATCCGTTGCGCAAGCCAGTTGATGGAGCACGGCATCTTCGCGCGCGTAAATCGGCCTGATGCCCCTGGCTTTTCGGGCCAGATTAAATGCTTCAGCAAACGCCGCGTTGAACTGCGATTCCGAGTAGTCAGGTACAAGGAAGATGAAATCCTGCGCAATAAAGATCCTGCCTTGCTTTTCAACCATCCCTATGCCGACTGCGTTATAGCTGGGACTCAGGATGTTGGCTCGATGTCCGCTTGAACCCATAAGCGCCGGATGGATGTCTTGAATGTATTCAGTACGCGCAACGTTTTCTGCAGAGACGGTAAAGCGCGCTCCGGTGGCCCCAAGACGCTCAGGCAGCGTGGCTTCACCAGGAAACTGGTGCGAGAGCGTGCCATTTTCCGCTAGCAGTTGCGCATGGGCACGCGCCGCAGAGGCCGCATGGTCGTCCCATTGGAGGGCGTTCAGACCATGGCTGGCGCGCTCATGGTTCAGTTCTTCAAAGATCCGTTTTTCTGCCGACGAAGTCGGCGACGTGACCTGCGCCGCCAGTGCGGTGGTCAGCAGGAAGGAAAAGGCATGAAAGAGAAGTTTCATCCGGGTGATCTGAAGATTTTACTGGAAAGCAACTATCCGCCTGAGCGGTAAAAAGCAGCGATCACCCAAAACTTCGAGAACCCCGTGGCGCCACCGGTCTGCAGGCATACGCCGATATTCATGCGCTGAAGCGTTCTATCAGAAGTGAATTTACGAATATCATCCGGCAGCGCGCCAGGTTCTGACAAAGAAAACACCAGCAGGCCCGATGCTCCGGGCATGTTCTGGATCATTTTGTCAGTGTGCATGTCCTGGGAACAAGCGGCCTTATTCAGATGCGGATCGCTGATCACGTCAACAGGCGGCAATTTTCTCCCACGCCTTGCATGGTTGAAATTGGCAATCAGGGATTCGCGAAATTGTTTTTCCGTGTAAGAGGCCAGCGTGTGCGCGAAATCCTGGGTGATGAATAGCACATGGTCGCGCTCGACGATTGAAATGCCGATAGCGTTATAGTCCGGATGAAGAATGTTGGCGCGGTGGCCCGGCGATTTCATCAACACTGTATGGGCGGTATCGACATCTGGCGCCTCCGCAACGTTTTCCGCCACTGCGTTGAAGCGCAATTTAGTGATGCCAACCCGCTCCTGCACGGTCGGCTCGCCGGAAAACTGGTGCGAAAGGTCTTGATGTTCGGCGAGAAGCCTGGAATGGGCCAGAGCTGCTTGCGCCAACCGGTCACTCCACTCCAGCTTGCTCAAGCCGGCCTTTTCCCGCTCATGATTCACAAGATTGAGAAGCTGCTGCTCACGCTGAGATGGCCCAGCGTGAGCGGTGATGGAAATAGTAAATATAAAACAAGCAATTGCAACAATGGCCTTGATCATTTTCAAGCCGTATTGTACGCGATAGGTGCTGCCGTCTAAGCGCAATCCAAGTGGAGGTTTCAGCTCTCTTTCCAGCGACGGGCCCAATACAACACAAGCGCCAGCAGGCCGCCAGCCGGGATTGCAAGTGCAAGAAAGCTGCGCGCGAAACCATCACTCAATAACATGAGCCCCATTCCGACCAGGGCGATGACGCCAATCAATCCACCGCCCTTTGGCGTGTTGTACCTGGAGACGCTGCGGTGCTCATTAATCCTCCTCATGACATCATCTCCCGCCGTACATGTCATCTTGAGTCGATGCGCAAGACCCAAAACTATGCCCGCTTCGCCTTCAGCTCATTCAAAATCCGGCTGATCTCGTCTTCTTTTTCCATCTGGGCAAAGCGATCTTCCACGCTCGCGGCTTCAGAGGACAACAGCTCCGTCTTGGCGTGACCAATGGCTTCCTGCCGCATCACTTTGTGCTTCATGCGGTCAAACGTAGCGCCGTGGTTTGTGCCGGAGACAGCGGACTGTGCGTCGACGGCCTTGCTTAGCGTGCGGGCGCGGCGGTTCTGCGAAATCAGCAGTTCGCTGCGGGAGCGCGCTTCTTCCAGCTTCTGGGTAAGCTTATTGAGTGCGTTCTTCAGGGTCTCCACTTGCAGTGTCTGGTCGGCCACCTGCTGGCGGAAATTTTCAGACATCTGCTTGTAATGGAGGCTGCGTTCAATGGCGGCGCGAGCCAGATCATCCTGCTTCTTGCCCACAGCCATTTCCGCTTTGCGGCCCCATTCGGCAATCTTGTCTTCGTTCTCTTTCTGCTTTCTTTCCAGCAGATGCTGGTCAGCCATGGCGATGGCCACTTGCGTTTTCACCTGGAGCAACTGATTTTCCATGTCCAGGATGACCTGCTTGATCATGATTTCCGGGTGCTCAGCCTTGTCAATCAATTCGTTTAAGTTTGCCCGGATCAAGGTTGAAACTCTTTCTAGTAATGCCATAACTCCTCCACTGATTCCAAAACGTTTACTTCCCTGACTCTTCTTGCAATCAACGCTCAACGTACTGAATGAAACTAAGTGCCTGACAACAATGCGGCGATCAAACCCACGATCAGCAGCACCGGCAAAACAATCCAGACGGCTTTCAGCGGCTTGCCTTTGATATTGAAAGTGATCATCTGCCAGGAGACGGAAAAGAAAACGGTGGCCGTGACCAACTGTATAGTGGCAATCATCCCGTTTCCCTGGCCATGTGTGAGAACCAACCAGGTCGTAAAGATAGCGTGGCCCATGACTATGAGCACGATCAGCCATGCCATGATCGATCTGCGGCTCCAACCATCGGGCTGCAGAGAGCGGCCAAAATGCACGGCCACACGCTCCGGCAGTTGGTCCCACACGTTGAGCAAACGAAACAGAAGCGCGGAAGCCAGTATCCAGGTAGCCGAGATTGCCAGCTTCGCGATCATATATTTGCTCCACCAACATTCGCTCCACGGGAATTTGCGTCAGGCGTAACACCGGAACGCTTTGCGGCCCGCGCTCCAGCAGCGCCCAAGATCACGCCAACGGCGATTCCGGATGCCAGCCAAAAAATCCAAGTGCCCGCAAGCAATGCCACAAGCGCACCCGCTATGAGTCCTAAACCAATGCCCAGGAGTGAAATCTTGTTCTTCATGACTTTTCTCCGTCGGTTTACTGCATTCCTTAAGATCGCCGGCAGGCCGAACATCCAAACCTGCCGGCATTCCCTTTGCTACTTACTTGGCTGCTGCTTTGGCTTTGCCTGCGGCGGGATCATTCCCACCCGGCAGTTCCGGCGAGGGCTTTGGGCCTTTGTCGCCAATCTGCTTCACCTTGGAGAACAGCTCCGCCATGCTCATGCCAGAAAGCGCTTCAAACAATGCCGGCACTTGCGCAGCGATCTCCGCCATGTCTCCGGTGATTTTGCTCATGCCCGCGGAATGACCGTTGCCGGTAGAAACAATGGTGATTTTGTCCACATTGGCCAGCGGCGATGCCATGGCGCGGACCACTTCCGGCAAGCCTGTGATCAACTTGTCCACCACGGCCGCCTGGTTGTATTCCTGATAGGCTTCGGCCTTGATGTTCATGGCCTTGGCTTCTGCTTCGCCTTTCTTGAAGATGATGTCGGCTTCAGCTTCTCCCTGTAACCGGATGGCATTGGCGCGGCCTTCGGCTTCGGCGATCAACCGCTGTTTTTCGCCTTCAGCAATGTTGAGCACGCGCTGCTTTTCGATTTCCGCCTGCTTCAGCACGGTAGCAATCAGCTCATTCTGGTGGCGCGCGATTTCAGCTTCCTGCACCTTGGTCTGTGCTTCCCTTTCGATCAGCTGAACTTTTACCTGCTCCGCGATTACCTGCTGCTGCTGAATATTGGCCTGGATTTCATACGCCTTGTCGGCCTGCGCCTGCTGTTTCTTGACCAGCTCAGCGTAAGCAGCCTTCTTGACTTCCAGGTCGCGTTGCGCCTCTGCCTGCTTGGCCTGGGAAAGTGTTTCTGCCAGCACGCGCTCCTGGTCGGCCTGGGCGCGAGCGATGGCGGCGGCGCGCTGCGCTTCCGCTTTCTTGATGGCGGTATCGCGCTCAGCTTCCGCGGCGGCAACGTCGGCATCGCGCTTGATGCGGGCAACGTCTGGCCGGCCCATGTTGGAGATGTACTCATTCTTGTCGCGAACTTCCTTGATGGTGAACGAGACAACTTCCAGTCCCATCTTGCTCATGTCACCGGCGCAGGTGGCGCGCATGCGATCGCCCACCATTTCCGGCTCTTTCACAATCTGCTCCACCGTGAGCTGGCCGATGATGCCGCGAAGATGGCCTTCCATCACCAGACGAATCAGGCCTTCACGCTGTGGCGGCGTCTTGGTAAGAAACTGCTCGGCGCCGGTGCGGATTGAGATATCGTCAGACTTGACTTTGATTTGCGCTACGGCTTCAACCGTTACGGCAACGCCCTGATTGGTGTATAGGTCCTGTTGTGGCGCTACATCGAAAGACATCAATTCAAGGGACAGAAGCCGGCAGCTTTCAATGAGCGGCCAGATCACCGTGCCTGCTCCCTTGACCACGCGCGGCGTTTTGCCGCGGCCATACACCAGCAATGCTTCGTTAGGGCCAACTTTGCGGTACAACCGGGCCAACATGCTGATGACGAGCATGATGGCCAGAACGGCCATGCCAGCAAAGATTGCAATTGTTTGCCACTCCATAGATCCTCCTAAACTTTTCACAGACTCTTCCCCTCTTCCGCCGGCATAACACCGGCCTTTTCTGCAAGCTCACTCCAGCGGCGCACATAAGCTACGCCCTGGTCAAAGCGCGTGACCACAACCTCTTCTCCCCGCGCTGATCTCGTCGCCTGCTTCACTGCGGGCAGCGCACGCTTTGCGCGCGCCTTCCTGCACGAAAATAATTTCACCAGTGCCGCGGCTGCGAATATTGCCGCTGACGTGACCCAGCACGCCGACCATCTCAAAATCCATTGGGTCGAGACTGGACTCATGCGCCATGAAATACTTTGCCGCGAAGACGAATACCACTCCGGCTCCGACGAGGCCGGAGAGGGTAGAAAACAAAAGTCCGGCAAAGACCCATATGTGGCGCAGATGGACCAGCAGATATCCGGTGCCGCCGAACCACGCCAGGAATACCGCGATCGTCATGGGATTGAAAAAGCCAAAGCTTGAGCCATGCGCGCCACCGCCGTGATGCCCTGCGCCGTGCCCGACCATGAAAATGATGTGGGATATGCAAATGAAATGCAGCGTGCCGCTCAAGAATGAAAACGCGGTATAGGCAAAACCCACGACAAAACAGATCAGATAAAAAGTTTCCCAGTTCATGGCTTTACCTCGTTCAAACTATGCCTCGCTCATCTCAGGAGCATTTTTGTTCTGCTGCGGACGCAACACATGCAGCAGCTTTTCCGCCAACTCAGGCGTTTCCAGGATCGCTTCCATCAGCACCAGGCAGCTGCGTGAATCCTTGTGCTTGGCCAGGTTGAGCAACGCACGACTCACTGGCGGATCGCGCCGGAACCGCTCCGCGCCCTGAATCAACCAGAGATCGAGCGTGTCTTCCGCGGCGCTCACGTCCGATATCAACTCATTGTGAAAACCTTCCGGATCGTCGACCAGATATCCGGGATGAACGTTAAAGAATTTTGCCAGCAGCAGGCGCGTCTTGTTGGTCAAATGCGGACGCGCGCCATTTTCGATCTGCGAGAGATAGCTCTGGCTGATCTTCATTTTGAGGTCGCGAGCGACTGCCTTTACAACTTCCTGCTGCGTCATCTCACGGCCAAAGCCGCGAAGATTGCCTTCCATCAATCTGAGGTAGCGTAATTTTTCGCCTAGTTTCATATCGCTAATCGCAATAACAATATTTCAATTTGCGATACACGTCAAGAGAAATCGGGCCTTAGAACGTCTGCCCTCGCCTCCTTGCATTAAATCCTTTTTAATCTGCTGTTTACAAACATGGGCACGGATGTGGGACGCAAAAGGTCCGCCCATTCTATGGGATAATCTTCAGCCATGATAGGTCAGACACGCTGTTCTTTTTGCGGCAAGCGGCAGGGCAAAATGCTGCATTTGGTGCTTGCCCGCCGTAGCTCCAAAGCACGCATTTGCGATGAGTGCCTGCATATTTGCGGCAAGATCCTGCGTAAGTCGGGAACGGAACCAATCGCTGATCGTCCGGCACCTACAGAGTCGGTTCTGGTAGTCAGGTCGGGCCGCTGATCTGCTCCTTTTGCGGCGGCAAGTGCGTGGAGCTGTGCTTCACTGCAATCTCCGTCGACGATGCGAAACCTGCCGCTGCCAATACCGCGCCCATCCGTGACTGGCTTGCACGCAAGGCAGGCGTTCACAAGACCTCGATCCATTACATCGGATAAAAAAGGCCCTCCACACGAAGCGAAGGGCCTCTTGCAAACGTTCTAGAATTTCAGTCGTAGCGCCAGTTCGATGTTGCGCGAACCACCGCCGCCGAGGAATGGATTGCCCGTGCCTACGTCAGGAGTCGCGGTGATTGGCAGGAAGTCAATTCCGCGTCCGGTAGCATCAAGTCCGTTCTGGGCAAAGTCAACTCCAAAAGTCGGCCAAAGCGGGTTGGCGAAATTCGGGTGATTGAAGATGTTGTAGAAGTTGGCGCGGAACTGAACGGCAAGGCGTTCATTGATCTTTGTGTCTTTGGCCAGGCTGAAATCAAAGTTCTTGAAGTCCGGTCCCACAAAAGCATTGCGGCCAAGATTGCCAAAGTGCACGTTTCCAACGCAGCCATCCTGGGTAGCGTTGATAGTACAAGGGACCTGAAACGCGCTCAGGTTTAAGAAGCTATTGGGCGTCTTGGTTCCAGCAAACGGATCGCCCACCAGGTCTGGCCGGCCGAAAAACTCGCCGCTGCCGTTGAAGTCGCCTTCAAACAGATAATTAACATTGAACGGCTGCCCTGCAGCAAGGCTGAGCACGCCATCGACCGACCACCCATTGCGAAGCCGGGACATGTTTCCGGAAGATGGAAATTGATACGTGAATGTCCAGCTCAGCTTCTGGCGCATGTCAAAGTTGGAGCTGGCGCGCTCACGATCGGGCGCAAAGCTGTTGTCCGGCTGCGTGGCGTTGGGGACGTAATCCTGGCCGTCGCTGGCGTTGTCAATGGAATGTGAATAGGTGTAGTTCACGCTGGAGGAGAAGTGATGCCAGTCACGGAAGCGCAGTGACGTCTGAAGCGAATTGAAGCTGCTGCTGGCAGACGATTGGAACCGGTTGATGAACAGGAACGCCGGGAACGCGGCCGTGCCGGTGGCCGGATTGATCTGGTTGATATCCACATAGCGGAAAAGCTTCCGCCCCTGCGACCCCACGTAGCCGATCTGCAGCGCCACTCTGGGACTCAGCTCCTGCTGCACGTTGAGGTTGAACACGTGGATATATGGCGTGCGCAGGTTCTGGTCGACAGTGAAAACGTCGGTCGCGGAAAAACTGGTGGCGTCAAACACCGGAACGCCGGGTTGAATCGTTGCCGCCGGAGAGAAACTGAAGGTGATGGGATCAGGCCCCACTCCGTTATAGGCAGGGCCGGAATTGAAGGTGTTAAACGGGAGCTGGCCAACGAAGAAGTCCTGCGAGAACGCGTCATAATACATGCCCCATCCGGCGCGGACCACGGTCTTGCCATTGCCGCTTGGGTCCCAGGCAACGCTGGCGCGCGGCGCAAAGTTGTTGAGGTCGCGCGGATAGAGCCGGCTCACCGTATTCACATTGCCGGCCGAATCAAGCAGGCTGAAACGGTCCTTCTCTTCCCCAATCACTCCGAAATATTCCCAGCGCAAACCATAGTTCACGGTGAAATGTTGCGACAAACGAAAAGTGTCCTGCATGTAAAGCGAATGATTGTTCTGGAATGTTTGCCGTGACGAGTTGCCCCGAGCCTGGCGGCCGCTATCGGGAACGCCGGCGATGAAATCCTCCAGTGACGCAAACGTGAGCCTGCCGCGGTAGCCGCTGTCAAAGAATCCGTCCACAAAGGTGCGACGGTACTCGTAACCCGCCTTCCAATTGTGCCTGCCGTGAGTCCAGGTGAAATTGTCATTGAACTGCCAGTTGGTGTCTGTGCGTCCGCGGGGCACGGATGTGTTGGCTCCGAGAGTTGCAAAAGAGCGCTGATTGGCATCACTGGCAGGGGGGCCTACTATGATCTGCGGCAAACCGAAATCCTGCGATGCAGTGCCCATGTTCAGGCCGATGGTGCTGGGATCGAACGTACGGTCCTGGGGAAAGAAATCCTCATGAAACCGGTTGTAGCCGAAACGAATCTCGGTGAGCAGCCGCGGGCTGAACAGATGCGTATGAGACAGCGAAACAATATTTACGTTCGTCGGTGTAACGGTGTTGAAGCCGGGAAGGATTCCGCCTCCGACCAGCGCCAGCGGAAAGCTCTGGTCGCTGTCGCCGAAGTAGTATCGTCCGGTCAGGTTGTCTTTTTCGGAGAAGCGATGGTCGATCTTTGTGATCAGGCTATCCACGCGATTGTCCGCCGGAGCGGAAGTCAGCAGGTTGTTGCCATTGCTGTCCACCGGCTGATTGGCCGTGGGCCAGGGATTGCGGGCCAATAAAGCTGCCGTCACTGGATTCACGACACCGCCATTGGCCGCGATAGCGGCGTTAAGGTCCGCCTGCGTGGGTACCCGAGCCAGTGTGGGGATGCCTACGCCCTCGCGCTGGCCTTCATAGGAGACAAACCAGAATGTCTTATCTTTCTTAAACGGTCCGCCCAGAGAAAATCCGAACTGGTTGTTGTGAAACACGTTTTGCGGGCCAGGCTTGCTGTTGAAGAAATTGCGCGCGTCCAGCCCGTTGTTACGGAAATACTCGTAAGCCGTGCCGTGTATCTCGTTGGTCCCCGACTTGGTCACGATGTTCACCGTGGCGCCGGAGCTGCGGCCAAACTCGGCTTCAGTGCTGTTCACGACTGAAACTTCCTGCAACGCGTCCATCGGCAGGATCGTGGCCGGCGTGCCGAAGACGCCTCCCTGATTGATCGCCGGCAGGTTGCGATAGCCGTCATTCATGTCTGTGCCGTCAAGCAGGTAATTGTTGGAGCGCCCGCGATTGCCGTTGATGCTGAACAGGCCAAACGAGCCGGGCGAATCGGCCACGCCCGAGGGATCGCCGCCCGAGCCAGGCACCATGACAAGCAGTTTCGTAAAGTCGCGGCCGCTGACCGGTAGTTCGTTAAACTGTTCCGCGTCCAGCGTGGCGCCCAGTGTGTTTTGCGTGGTGTTCACCAGCGGCGTCTGGTCCCTTACGACGACCGTCTCCGTCACATCGCCGGGCGAGAGACTGATGTTCACACCCAGGCTCGCCGAAACCGCCACCTTGATTCCCTTTGCCTCCGCCGGCCGAAATCCCTTGGCCTTAACCGTAACGTCGTAGTTGCCGATTGGCAATTCGGAGACAAAGTAATTGCCGGTCGCATCCGTCTGCGTCGTACGCGAGAACCCGGTTTCAGAACTGGCGACCGTAACGTCCGCGCCCGCCACAACGGCGCCGCTGGAATCGGTGACAGTTCCCTGAATTCCACCACGAAAAGTCTGGGCCAACAAAGTTACGGAAAGGCAGAGCAAAAGGACTGCAGAGAAGAATCCGGAAGAGAGAGTTCTCATCGCGTCAAAACCTCACAAAGAGCTGAGATTAGCTGGCGAAAGAATTATACCGCCATGCGAGGAAGTCAAAACCTTTGAAACACGGAGGAACGGAGGGAGCGGAGGTAAATAGATATTGCGGATTAATTAATTCTTATGATGCGTTAGCGATTTTGGCATCGCTTTTCTTGCGACGCCCGGCAGCAATGAAGCAGGTTCTCTCTCACCGCTGCCGGCGTCTGGTGCTGTTGGGGCGTCACCGCTCATCCGAAATATCCCATCAGCATGTGATCGAATTCTTTTTCCTGCTCGGTGCGCTGGTCGTCACGCCGGGGCTTTGCGTTCTTCTGCTTCTTGTCCTTTTGCGTGTAAGCGGCGCATCCGGCCTGCTGGTCGCTTGCGGAAGCGGCGGCTGCCTGGTTCTGTTTGGATTCATCGGTAGCGGCAAAAGCCGAGATGGATGTGGCCAGAGTTGCGATGGTAAGTATGCGGATCAAAGTGGTTTTCATGAGAGTTTCTCCTTTTTCCAATTTGCAATGTATGAAGGCTTCTTGCGATTGCCTTGCGTTGTACACCATGCAAAACCGGATAGGAGCGCGTTTATTCCGGGGCGCGGGTGGAGAATATTTTTTGCGAAAGCGGGAATAAAATGTTGGGTTTCTGTTTCGCGCTTCGCTGCTTTTCGTCCCAGCAAGCCAAAACCGAACTTACTGGGAG
>CAVSYO010000007.1:0-67233 GCA_963732195.1 Terriglobia bacterium
GAACACTTCGTGTGGTCCACCGCGGGAGACGACCGCCGGAATGGCCCTGACGATGTTGATATAACTCTATACTCATTGCGCAAGTGGGCTGGCATGGCAGCAAAGGGCAATGCCACCGCTCTGCATTTTTTGTTTGCCGATCCGAAAGAAGTCGATCCGAAAGCCTGGAAGAAGATTCAGGCACAGCGTGAAGTATTTCTTTCCCGCGGCTCAGCCAAACAATTCCTGGGCTTCGCCGATGATCAGTTCAAGCGGCTTACCGGCGAGAAGGGAAGAGGAAAAAAAGGCCAGAGGCCGGAATACATCGGCAAATATGGCTATGACACCAAAGCCGCGATGCACGGCCTCAGGCTGCTCTATGAGTGCCTGGAGCTGATGGCGCATAAGCGCATCACACTGCCCCGCCCAGAAAAAGATTTGCTGATTGAGGTTCGTAGCGGAGAGTGGACTTTGGAGCGTGTTCTGGCTCACGCAAAAACGTTAGCCAGGGACGTGGAAGAGTCAGTCGCAAGTTCGCCGCTACCGGAAAGAGTTGACCGCGCAGCGATCTCCAGGCTCGCGGCGCAAGTGCATCTCGAGTTCTGGCCGCGTGCGCGATAGTAGGTCTCGCTGCTGAGCCAGCGGAGCATCTACCGAGTGTGCGAGGTCCGCACGCGTACTGAAGATGGCGTCCTCCCCCACGGTAAGTGGCTCAACCTGCGCCGTTGTGCACCAGGGCCAGGCTGGATTCTTTCATCTAGGATCTGTCTCGACTCGGGAAGCACCGACCAGCTGGTAATACGAGGCGGAGCCGACAGGCTCGAGTCCAGCGCGTTTTAGCTGTTCAACAACGAACTCCTGCGCCTTACGCAAGCCGGGACTGCCGGTTTCGCGGCCTTCCATGTTATCGGCGGCCAGGACCTTTACGTAGTTCCACCACGTTGTACCGTTAAAAGAAGGTTCCTTCGTGGAGGCGGGGGCACCACCCCCAGCTGCGGAGAGGGTCCTGCTCTGCACCGGGCCGGCAGGAGACAGCGGCTGGGCTTGCGCGACCGAAGCAATACTTGCGATCAATATCGCGGTAAACAGCAGGAATGGATTTCTCATGGCGGCCAGCAGGTCCTCCCCGCGGGGCATTTTGGAATGTGCAAAGGATATCATCGCGCTACGCGATGTGCTCTTTTATACAGCTCCTTCGATGGCGGCGTGTTCTAATCAAGCAATGGCTATCAAACCCGAAAATCCAGGAATGTGGATCAACCCCAAATCTAATTTGAGCGGCGGGGGACATGCATCTGAGTATGGCGAGGGCCAAAGCACCCACAACTCACGATTTCTGGAACTGGCTGACGTTGTTTTGTCGAAAGATAAACCATCCAATAAGCAAGCCAAGGCAGCCGCCGCCGGTCAAGATTCCAAAAAGTAACTCGGTCAGTCCTTCTGCGGACCTGTACTGAAAACATTTCTAAACTACCGTGTTTTTTCGCGCTTAAGTTGCTCCCAATCGAGTCCATTTTGGAGGTTAACAAGACTCAAAATGAGAATCTTTTTTCCTGAAATTTGAATTAGTCCTTTTTTTGGAAAAACTTTAGCTTCAATTCGCTTTACTTATGGATTTTAAAGCGGCTCCAATGGTAATATCTCGTCAATTCTCACTGCCAATTTCATAAGAAAGGACTTCCACCTGCATGGCGCTGGTTCTATGCACTGGTCTCGATCCCTCGGTTGTTCGGACCAGACAACTCATCTTGGAGCGCGCAGGCCATGTGGTGGTTCCCGCCCTGGATGAAGCTAGTTTGATCACGGCGTGCCAGCAAAATAAGTTTGATGTTGCGGTTGTGGGCCAGACGGTCTCTCCCAAAATCAAGCGCCGCATTGCCGGACTGATCCGCGAAATCTGCCATGACACCAAGCTGCTGGAACTCTATACGATCTCCAGCGGCCGGGTGCTTGATGATGCCGATTCATGGCTTGAGGTGCTTGCCGATGTACCCCAGGAACTTGCTGCACGGGTTGAAGCGCTTGCCGCGCGATGAGCGCGAACACAGTCCCGGAGGGGCATCGACCCAAAACTGTTGTAATTGTTGCAGCGTTTCTCTTTGGCGCCACAATTCTCGCTTTCATCACCGGCGAGAGTTTGCTTTTTCCTAACGCTCTGCTGGACTATATGTGGAGATTGAACCCGGAGGGCGCAGCGCTATTTCATTCCATTGGGCGAGTTTCAGGGGTGTTCCTGCTTGCGCTGGGCGCTGGGACGTTCTTTGCCGCGTTTGGTTTATTACGCGGACGCCCTCTGGGCCTGGTGGTTTGCCGTGTTCCTGTTCGCGATTGATGCCAGTGGCAATATCGTGAGCTACTCTTTTGTCGACGACGCGCTACGCTCCATATCCGGTGCGATCATCTCGGGCACATTTTTGTTCTTTTTGTGTCGCGATTCCGTTCGCGGTTACTTTCTTCGCCAGGCGCTTGCGCCAAACCATAAGCCATAGAACGCCAGCAATAAAAGTCCGGCGCTCACGCCTGCCCCGCCGGGAGATTGCGTTACTTTTGCAATTACCACGAACAGGTCACCAGCCATGCCCGGTCCCAGAAACACTAGTGCCAAGAGCAATAAACGGCTTGCGACTTTGTGGAAGTGCTCCGTATCTTCACCCGCTTCATGAATGCGATGGTAGGCAGCAGGCGCGATGAGTAGAACGGTTGCTACGATGGTGGCCAGCAGGCTTATAAAATGGATTATCTGCCAAGACTTCGGCACGGATTCGAAACCCTGGGCGAAGACAATCGCAAATTGGAATCCTAGAAAAGCCTGGGCGCCGGGCAATGCCATGCGGCATTCCAGCAGCACTTTCTTAATACGATCGGAAAGGTCAGGCTTGTCGCGGTCCTTCTGTTCCTGCTGCTCCAACTCTTTCTGCACCCTCTGCTTTGCGTCCGGTTTCCGGCCTGTTTGTGACCAGCCATACCATATTGCCGTGGCAAAGACTCCGGCTGCCGCTCCTATCAGGGGCGCATAAGGCAGCTCAAGCGCGGTGGCAACCGTATAAAGCGTGAGAGCCAGCCCAACGGCAAAAGGGAGCAGGGCCCAGTCAAGAACTGTGGTAGTAAAGGAGTGAATGGAGGCCGTCATCCGGCCTTTTTCCCCAATCTGATGAAACGGCGCCGGCCAGATCAGCCAGCCGAGCGCCGCGGTCATGATTCCAAGGCCAAGCATTTGCGCTAATTGGGCCGGCCGGGCAATCTGCTCGAACTTTTTCTCAAAACAGATACGAAAACTGAAGCCCAGCAGCACCTGGCCGCCAAGCAGCAGCATTCGCGCTTCACTGAACACATTATCAACCGCGTCACTTAATTTGGGCATGTGTGGTTACTGGCGATTGCGGGAGATGCTCCAAGAATCGTGCAATTTATTCACCAGTTTGGACCGAGTTCCATAATGGAATTTGATGCGATGTACTTACCCTGGGCGGCTTTATGGATTTTTCCTTATTTTTGTGGCTCCTAAGCATCCAGGAACTCTGCTTTTTTCGTTGAAAAAAGCCTACTAAATGACGATAATCAGAGCAGCACATGCCCAAAAAATCAGACAAGCACCCTGAGGTCTCCAAGGACCTCTGGATAGCGCCGCGCTATAGCCTGAAAGGGCCGGCGGGCGAGCGCGCCTGGGAAAACCGTCCTGGTGGCGCGCCCAACAGCAGCCGCTTTCTGGAGCTCGCTGATATCGCCCTGGGCGTTACAAAGCCTGCAGCCAAGAAAAAACGCACGGCCGCGGCCAGCGCCCACCAGACTGCCAAGACTGAGCCCTACTCCGGAATGGATTACAGCGCGAAAGATAATCCCACCAGAAGATAGGTCTTTTTTCCGTAACGATTAAACCTGACTTAGCGAAACAAAAAGTCCCTCTATCCTACTCGCATCGCCCTGCTCATTTACGCCAAAACGGGTGTGAACGGGGGCCGGCTGCGTGTGCTCGCTTAACGGATGTCGGGGATGACGATTTTCATTTTTGGAAATGGCGTGCCGATGCGCTGCAACAGCATCGGGAATCTCGATCAAATATCTATTGCGGATGACTTGCTGACTGCAAAGTCTGCGATACCGTCCTGCCGTACTCGCGCAGCTTATCGAGCGAGGCCGTGAGACTGTCAGCCTTTTCCGCAAGACCGCGGGAGCGGGCCACGGAGATTACCTGCTCAGCCTCCATACCCAACCGCTCCAACGTGCTCACCAGATAGCCGAGTGCATCCGCGTGAGGCTTCCACAAATAGGCCGAATTTGCTTTGTGGTTGTATTCATCCACTTCAATAACCATGCGCGCAAGATAGGCCACAATCGTCATCATCACGTTGGCATAATCGGCGCGGAAACTTTTTTCCCTTTGATAATCGGCCTTGAAGGATTCCACCTCAGCCGAGGACAGCGTGATCTTTGAGTTCTTGACCGGGAAGACGTGGGCAATCTTGGGGTCTGATGCGCGAACGTGCTCACGGATAATCTGCCGCGCGCTCTGAATTTTTCCTTCCTGCACGGCGTTGTGCACGGCTTGCGACGGCGCAACCGCCAGCACTTCCGTATTCAAGTTTTTACCTGAGTTCCCCGGCGAGCCCGTGGCATGAGGCGCTTGCGGTGAATTAAAAGTTGTTGAGGCTGGGCCTGGTCTCTGCGTTACGGTGTTCGCCTGCGGAATCGTGGGACGCGGCGGCGGCGCTGCTTCCTGGGCTGAACGTGCCGGTGGTCGCGGCGCTCCGGCCGGCGACATTCTGACCGGACGCCTGCTGTCCACGGCCTTCTTATACCTGGAGACTTTGCGGAATTCATCCTGCGCGGACTGGTAATCTTCTTTCAGGATCTCTGTGGTTTCCACCTCGCTGAGATTTTTTACGGTAATATCGCCCTCAACTTTGGAGAGAAGGCTTCCGCCTTCTTTCTGCACGGTCTCAGCAAATGTCTTGATCTGCATGGCCGCGTCGTGGAAGAGCTCATCGAACTTGCGTCCAAACACGTCATTCCATACGGCCAGAGTGGCGAGAGAATCAGGATGATAAAACGATTTGCTCAGCGAAAGCTTCAACTCGCGCACACGCTGCACGATGCCCGAATCAATGATCTGGTCAAAGTGGCGGAATTCTTCCAACTCCTGGTAGAGATATTCAAATTCCTGCAACAACGCAACGTGCTCTGGCGGCATGGCTTCACTCGGCACGTCAACCAGTGCACGATACAGATCAGCCTCAAACGCCAGGGCCGATTGCGAGATAAAGGCGTATGAACTATCAACTTCCGGCCTGTGCCACGCCGGCGGAGTATCGCCCTGAGCCGGGATGCGGAACAGGTGCGTGATGATGCAATCGGTCTTGTCGCGATCACCGGCGCGCTGTGATGCTTTGACAGTAAAATAACGAAGCAATGCGTGCGCGGTTTCCAACCCGGGGAGAGTTTTCAACGCGTCGCGCACCAGCGGCGGCGTAAGGGCCAGATCCAGCAAATTGAGCCACAGCTTGAACTCTGCGATCAGAGCGGCGCTATTTTCCGGCTGGTCTGTGATGTTCTTGATCTCAAGAGGAACGGGCACACTGTGCCCCAGGTTTTTTTCGAGCAACCCCAGATAAAAAGTGTGGACGACTTTTAAATCTTGCAGTTCCTTAAGGGAATCCTGGACCAACGTATACTCCTGCCCCTAATCGATTTCGTGTCAATGCCGTGGGGGTGAGCAACCGGAAATTGTGGTTAGTTTAAACCAGCTTAATCTTGAGAAACAATCGGGTACTCCCCTAAGGTAACAGCGTGGCCCGTAACTCCTTGATTCTACTAGGTATATCTTTTGCCGCGGCTTGCCGTGCTACTTCCCGCCCAGCAGCATCTTGGCAATGGTTTGCAATTGCATGTTGGAAGTGCCTTCATAGATCTTCCCGATCTTGGCATCGCGATAGTATTTCTCTACCGGATAGTCTTTGGTGAATCCGTTGCCGCCGTAAATTTCCACGGCCAGCGAGGCCACGCGCTCCGCCACCTGCGAGGCAAACAACTTGGTCATGGCGGCCTCCTTCACAAAATTCATTCCCGCGTCTTTCATGCGCGCCGCGTTGTAAACCAGCATCTTAACGGCCTCAATTTCAGTGGCCATCTGGGCCAGCTGGAACTGGATGCCCTGGAAGTCTGAAATGCTCTTGCCGAATTGCTTGCGCTCCTGCGAATACTTGAGCGCACTTTCCCACGCTCCGCGCGCCAGGCCCAACATCTGCGCGCCAATGCCGATGCGGCCTTCATTCAGCGTCTCAATGGCAATCTTGTATCCCTTGCCGACTTCGCCCAGGACATTTTCCTTGGGTACGCGGCAATCCTCTAGAATCAATTCGCAGGTGCTGGAAGCGCGGATTCCCAGCTTGTCCTCTTTCTTGCCAACGGTGAATCCGGGAAAATCTTTTTCTACGATGAAAGCGGTAATGCCTTTATATCCTGCGCTTGGGTCTAGCGTTGCAAACAGGATAAAAACGCCAGCTTCCTTGCTGTTGGTGATCCACAGCTTGCGTCCGTTGAGGACATACTCGCTGCCTTTCAGTTGCGCGCGCGTCTGCATGGCGAACGCATCTGAGCCGGACGAGGCTTCGCTTAAAGCGTAAGCGCCAACGGTGTTGCTTGTCATCTTAGGGAGGTAACGGCGTTTCTGTTCTTCAGTGGTCCAGCGCAGCAGCGCGTTATTGACCAGCGTGTTTTGCACGTCAACAATCACGCCGGCGGAAGCATCCACGCGCGAAATTTCTTCTACTGCGAGGATCGCTTCAAAGAACTTTCCCCCGGCGCCTCCGTATTGCTCAGGAACCTCTATGCCCATCAGCCCGAGATGAAAGAACTGGTCGATCAGGCCGCGATCAAAAATGCCTTTCTCATCCATTTCACGGACTTTGGGGCGGAGCGCTTGATCGGCGAACTGGCGCACATTGTCACGAAAGAGAACTTCATCATCGGTAAGAGCGACCAGCGGCTGGGGCGGCAGGGCAATCTGGGTGGAAGTCTGGGACATAAGATTGATTCCTTTTGAGAGACTCAGGGAAACTTAAAATTGTATCACCGTGGCGCATTCCGGATATTGGGACTGAAGTACAACTTTGTCCGTTCAGGGCCAAGATGTTTGCTAGATTTGTCGCAGGATATTTCCGGGTTTTGTCGTTCTAAGGCCCAGGAGCCACAAACCAGATTGGCCCAAAATAATTTCTGTGGTTTCAAGCAAAGTTGTGTCAAACTCCCTGAATTCCGCAACCAGGATTTCTCACCGATAGAAGGATAGTTCCACTATGAGCACGCAATCCCAGGCCGACACGCAAGAAATCGCAAGACTAAAGTCCTTGTATCACGCTGCAATCAACCGAAAATTTCTAGGCCCCGAGACACAGGATGCGCCTGCCGATAATGCGGGCCAGAAACGCGCTAAGAAAACATTACGAATGGCACATCAAGCTACCCAGCTGGAAAACCAGGCGTTTGTGGAGCGTCTGCGTCGCCGTATGGTGGAGTTGGGAATTAGGAAAGAAGAGATTAGCGCCGCTGCCACTGCAGCTCCTGCTGTGCCGTTTATTTCCAATAAGAAGCTGGCCAAAGCTCGCACCGCAATTCTGGTAGTCCACGGAATCGGCGAGCAGAATCCTTATGAAACTCTTGATCAGTTTGGCCGCAACCTGATGCGGTACTTGTCTTTTGAGGGCGGAATCGATGATTTACAAATCGAGGCGGACCGCTATGACCACAACGATTCAACGGAAGCCCGGATACGGCTGAGCACGCAGAATTTTGGGCCTGACCCGAATACCAAGGGACTGATCGACATTTATGAGTACTATTGGGCGCCGCAAACGGAAGACAAGATCAGCTACCGCGAAACCCTGTCATGGCTGATCAGGACAACGCTCACGCCGATACGTCTCTTCAATGAGAACATGCGCGAAATGACGAACGGCGAATCCCGGCACGCAAGCGACCAGCCCGACGAAAGCGACGAACAGCTCACCAAGGGCGCAATTTTCATGCGTGAAATCCGGCGCATTGTCTTGATCTATGTTCCTTTGCTATTTGTGCTTGGCGGTCTTCTGTATCTGGTGCCGCAAACCATCAAGCTGCCTGCCACCGTAAAAGGCATCTTTGAAAGCTGGACCAAAACACATATGGTCGCCAAGGGGATCATGACGTTCTGCTTTGTCTGTGCCCTGGCGCTGAACCTTGTTGTAATAAAACAAGCCTGGGAAGCATGGTTACGACGCAAGCGGCAACAACCCGTGATGGTGGTGCGGAATTGGATTTGGCAGACTTTCCTGCTCGGTATGCTTTTTCTGGCGACCGGCTTCGGCGTCGGCTATCTGTGGTCTGTCAGCATTCCCGATTACTTTTCTCCCCTGTTGAATTTGAACGTTCTGCTCTTTGTGGTTGCGGCGGGCTTTGCCCGGCTGGTGCAGTTTTTCTTCGCGAGCTTTATAGGCGATGTTGCCGTCTATACCAATGCCAACGCGAAAGCCAAGAACTTTCTGGTTCGCAAAGCAATCCTTGCCGGTTCCACAAACGCTGTAATTCGACTGCTGCAGGAAAAAAACGTAGCACAGGCGAATGATCCATATGACCAGATCATTGTCGCGGGCCACTCCCTGGGCAGCGTAATCGCGTATGACACGCTCAATCAGCTTTTGAATAAGCGCTACTCGCGCGAAGACCAGATCGTAGGATATGTACCTCCAAAAACAAAAGTTACCCAGGATGAACTAGACAAGATCCTTGGCCTGGTTACTTTCGGATGTCCGTTGGATAAAGTCCACTACTTTTTCCGGGAGAATGTGCCCGCGCATCAGGCGATTCGGGCGCAGCTGCTTCAGTTTCTGCAGTCATTCAGAAAGACGCCGTCGAACTATGACTATGGTCTCTACCGACTGCAACGATATAACGCCTCCGGCTTGAGTTCCGTTTTGTGGCTAAATGCCTGGTCCAAGCAGGATCCGGTAAGCGGAGCGTTGCACTTCTATACGGGCCTTACACGCCGCCATTTCAAGTACAAAATCCCAATCTACGCTCATCTCAGCTACTGGGAAGACCTGCGGTTTTATGAGTTTTTCTCTGAACCGATGCTGTTGGGAAACCAGGCGGCGCTAAAACAGAAAGCGATGAGAGCAGCAGTGTAAGTTCAGGGCAGAGTACAGGTTTACAACGGGCCACACTTGACGCGCTCTGCTCTCACCAAGTTTAATGCCAAGCATGCGCGTAGCCTTTTTAGGTCTTGGAATAATGGGACGGCCCATGGCCGCCAACCTGGTTAAAGCCGGACATGAAGTCACAGTCTGGAACCGCACGCCCCGTGATGTTGAGGGGGCCACAACCGCAGCCACGCCTGCCGAAGCGGCCAAAGACAAAGACGCCGTATGGGTCTGCGTCTCTGATACCAAGGCGGTGCAAGCCGTTCTTTTTGGCCCCGGCGGCGCGATTGAAGGCCTGACCAGCGGCACGGTGGTGGTGGATTCCAGCACCATCTCGCCCTCCGCCAGCCTGCTCTTCATGGAAGGCTTGCAGGAAAAGGGCTGTGAATTCCTTGATGCTCCAGTGACTGGCTCGAAGGTCGCGGCGGAGAGCGGCCAGCTGATCTTTATGATCGGCGGCGCGCCGCACAACATTGAGCGTGTTGAACCGTGTCTTCGCGCCATGGGAAAAAAAGTGATCCACATGGGCGATAACGGCAAAGGCCTTTCCGCCAAGCTGGCGCAGAACATGAACATAGTCTTTATCTATGAAGGCCTGTGCGAGAGCCTGACGCTGGCCAAGAAGCTGGGCGTGCCGCCGGAGAAGATGTTCGAGTTGATTGAGGCGTCAATGATCCGATCCGGCGTGGCTGAATATAAAAAGCCTTTTATCCTGAACCAGGATTACTCTCCGAATTTTCCGCTGAAGCTGATGCACAAAGACATGCATTTGATGATGGATGCAGCGAAAGAAAACGGCGTCGAACTGCCGGGGCTGATCAAGATCGATGAAATCTATGAAGAGGCCAGCAAGGACGGCCACGACGATCTGGATTACGCCGCGACGATCATGTTGATCGAAGAGCGGGCGGGGTTGAGGCTGAAAGGGAAGCAATCCTAGGCCGGCATAAAATCTGATGAATCCTTTCCTGCTTGCGCATCGAAGTGTAAGTCGTGTAACGTAGCACAGCCCCAAGGTATTTGGTTGTGCCCCGTCTAGACTGCGCCCATCTGGAGAAGGTAGCGGACTCTGAAAGAAGAGAGGTGCTTACCAGCCATGTGGCTTGTCAATGTTCTTGTGGTAGCGATCGGAATCACTTTTTCCCTCCTGCAAACGCCAGCTTCCGAGCAAATTTCATCCCGCGAAAAACCGAATCAAGCAGCCGAGGGGCAAGCTTCATCCGTCCCGCCCAAGCCCAACCCTCCGGTGGACTCCGCCTCAGCAGTGGGAGAGGGACAGGCTGTGATCACGATTCGCGGACTCTGTGCGGAAGGGGCTGGACGCAAGAGCCATCCGGGAAATTCATGCAGCAAGCAAATCACGCGGAAAGAGTTTGAGCGCCTGCTGAATGCGCTCAATCCAGGCGGACAAAGCGTGTCACCAAATGGCCGGCAAAACCTGGCCCAGGCTTACGTGGAAGCGATGGCCTTTGAGGATGCCGCCAGGAAAGCCGGGACGGAAGACACGGAAGAGTTTCGCGAAGTAATGTTTTGGGTGCGGCTGCGCACGATTGCCGATCTTTATCGCCGCAACTTGCAGGAAAAATATCGCACTCCAGAACCGGAAGAGATCGATTCTTATTACCGGGAGCATATTGGTTCTTTCGAACGGGTCCATCTGTTGCGTATCCTGGCGCCGCGAGAGAATTTTTCCGGCGGCGACAAGAACGAGTTCGACAAGAAGGCCCTGGCCGCCGCTCAGGCCGCGCGTACACGGGCGGTGAACGGTGAAGCTCTGGAGCAGATACAAAAAGACGTCTATGCCGGTCTGGGCCTGGAGCAGCCTCCCGCCACTGACCTAGGCAGCTATCAGCGAGCAGACTTCCTGGAGAAGGAAGCCGCGGACGTTTTCTCACTGCAACCTGGGGAAGTGAGCCCGCTGGAAACCGAGATCAAGAGTTATGTGATTTACAAAGTGGCAAGCAAAGAGACACTCAAGGAAGCCCAGGTGAAGGCGGACATCATTCGCGAGATTGCGCAGCAAAAATACCGGGACGCCCTAAAAGCCGTGATGGATTCCGCTCATGCGGATTTCAATGAGCAATACTTCGGGCCGATGGCGCCCAAACCTCCCATTGAGCCCCCGGTCGTGCCGCGACGCCCGGCGCATTAAGCGGAAAAGAATCCTTTATCCGCCGTGCCCGAATCGTCCCCTAAAAAACAAGCGCGGCGAACCGGAAGGCGGTCGCCGCGCAACGGAAGCAAATGTTGAGTAAGGGCCCTAAAGTGATCGCAGGAACAGGATTACGTCCTGCTGTTGAGTACAAGTCAATTGGTTGAACTTGGTTACGATCGCGTTCGATTCCGAACCACAGACTGTGCTGGCTGCGGCGGGAATGGTAATTGTTTGTCCGTTCAGGATGAAGGTTTCGCCAACGCCGGTGACCTTAACGCAGTCAGCCGTGGGACTTGTGTGGAACTGCTCAATTACGTCCACCAGGTTGTTGGTGCGTCCGTCATGCAGGAAGAACAGGCGCTGGCCTGCTCCCCACAACGGCGCGGTGCGGAACTCATCCGGCCCGGCTGCGCCCTGGGATACGCCATCCGCCAGTTTGGACCCCATGTGGTGAAGCGCGAAATCAGAGAAGGGAGAAAACGTGGCATTGTTGAGGTCAGTGAAGATAGATGGGCCGGTGGTGAGTGTGGGCGTGTGACAGGTGTTGCAGCCGGCGGCGTTGAACTGCGTCTGTCCATCGACCGCGGCGGGGCTGAGCGGCAGGCATTGCGGAATTCCGTTGGGCGCCTGACTGCTGAAATCGCACTGCGCGGGCGCAGTGTTGGCGAACATGAAGAATGACTGCAACTCGATGTCAGAAGCCACGACAACTGGGTTGGTGGAAAGGGTCTGGTTGTTGGGAGTGGTGAAGTCTTCTGGAGTGGTGTTGCTGGCGCAATCGCCAGCACGCCGCTCAAATGGAAACAGCTCATTGGTGACGCCCATTTCCACGTTTGAGGCTTCGCCCGTAAACATCAGCATCGACGCATTCTGGGCCTTCCAGCCAAACCGAGTGACCGTTTGATCATTGCCGTTGGTGTTGAGATGGCCGCCCACGCCAAGAGTATTCGAAGCGTTCGCGAGCAGGTTGGCGATCAGGGTGTTGTCCGGCACCGTTTCAATGAATCCCATGCCGAAGGTGGGTGTGGGAATACGGAAGATCACGTTGTTATTCGTAACCGCCGCGGGAAAATTGGGTTGCGTGATGTTGCATACCGGCGGCGCGTCCGTGCGTCCCTTAATGGTAAAGAGCTGTTGCACCGAGCCATCCAGGACATTCAACGGAGTGCCCGTGGAATTAGTAGTACGCGGGAAACGGGCTTCCAGCACTGGTCCATTTGGCCGGTTCTGCACAAAAGACGGCACATTATTGGTAGCGCCATGCGCATTGGCCACCGTGATCTGTGGATTTCCATTGAAAAGCGGCGTGCCTTGTCCGGGGCTGGTACCGCCAATGGAGGGCTGTGAGTGGCACATGAAGCAACTGTTGCCGTTGAATCTTGGCCCAAGACCTTTGAGAGGCTCAGGGTTGTTTACTCCCGGGGGCGCGCCCACCACAGAAGCGATGTCGCCAAACTTGGCCATGCCGGCTTCCCAGAAATTAAATTGGTTCAATGTCAGGTTGGGCAAGAAGTTGCCGGAAGAGTTAAAGCTTCCATTTTGCGATTGCTGCGTGAAATTTGGAATGCTGTTGCCATTCTGGTCCGGCACGCTGTAGTGAATGTTGTTCCCCGCAGGCCGTGGCCCGGGATCTTTCAGCACACAGGTGGTCTGCGCGCTGGTAACAGATACACAACAAAGTAGCGCAACAAAAATGCGCAAGCAATTCAACAGGGGCCCCTTGGAGATGAACATGGTGTGGCTCCTTTCGGTGACGCGTGGCAGGCTGAGTGAAAACTGTTCGGTTTGGTGGAGCTGAACGATCGTGAAGCTTAACAGCGCGCATTCTAGCCCTGAACTTGAGAGTTGCTGATGTAAATTTTTTTTCCTGCGCAGAGATTTTCCCGTTCCGGGAAATTGGGGCCAAAATGGGAATGGCGGGCGGACAGCACGAAGTTAGTCAGACACGGAGACGCAGCAGTGCTGCGTCTCTACGTCTAGATTTTTGTAATGCGTTTGGATTTCGCAATGCGCTTGAATTTGTCAATGTCTGATAAAAGCAGGCAGATGGCCTCAGACATGTACTATTTCGCGCCGCGTTCATGTGCGATTTTGATTGACTCGAAAATTGTTTTCGCCTATACTTCGCGATAGTTATCTGGCGGGAGCGGCGCCGCCGGAGACCGTCGCCAAAACAGGCATTGTTGGCCTGCTGGCGAGCCGGGGAAACCCAAAAAGGCCTGCAACTTATGCTTCCGTGGGGCCATCGTTAGGTTCCAGGATTGCATGCTTCAGGACGAGGTAGTTCGGACCTGGAGCGGCGATTTCCAACAATCGTCGCAACACCCATAAATCAAACAATTGAATAGCAGCGCGGGAAAAAGTGTGTCTGGGCAAATCGGCTCTTTGGCACTTGGAGCACTCAGGCAATTAGCCATTGGCAATTAGCCCTGTGTTTCAGTGCGAGACGTATTCCAGCTACCGCAAAGCAGCAGCGGAGCAGGTGCCTCAAAGGGAGCACTTAGCAATTAGCCATTGGCAACTAGCCCCGTGTTTCAGTGCGAGATGGGTTCCAGCTCCCGCGGGGCTGCAGCGGAGCAGGTCCCTCGGGTCCTGCTCGCAAGCTCTGCCCATTCACGCCAAGAGCGGGCGCGAATGGGGACCCAAGAACGCTTGCTCGCGGACGGACCTCTCGGGATGGCATGTCGTGAGGTGTAGTGCGTTTTCATTGGACACAGTGATGAGACTGAGGCAAGGAAGACTCGAGCAATGAAGCGATGTTTGGGCCACATAGATTCTGAAATCGGAGGCATGCCGGAGGTTTGACCGGTGGCTTTCTTATGGAGATGAACGTGACGAAACAGCAGATTACAGCAGCCATACAAGAGTGTGCAGCGAAGCTGGGCAGAGTGCCCACACATAACGAGCTGGCGAAGCTGGCCGGCATCAGCAGGCGCGTGGTGAGACGGCTGTTTGGGACGTACACGCGAGCGCTACGAGAGTGCAATCTGGAACGAAAGGGCGGCGGCAGGAAGGTGGAAATGGAAGACCTGTTCAGAGACTGGGCCGGAGTGGTACGCAAGTTGAACAAACTACCCACGCTCTTTGAGTACGAAGAGCAAAGCCGTTACAGCCAGGCGCCATTGATGTCACGTTTTGGGACGTGGTCACGGGTGCCACAAGGGCTAAAGCAATATGCAGAAGAAAAAGAAGGGACCGAGGATTGGAAAGATGTGCTGGCAATGATCGAAGCGCGGAGCCGGGGCGTGAGTGAAGGGGCTGCGTGGCGAGAAAGGGCCGCACGGTTAGAAAAGGCGGCGTGGCCGGGGCCAGCCGATGGAAATCCTATGAGCGGCCCAATCATTTTGAAGGACCGACCGATGTATGGCCGGGTGATGAGGCCCTATCCGCTGATCTGCGCGCCAGTGAATGAGATGGGCGTGGTGTTTCTGTTTGGCGCTATGGCGGAGCGGCTGGGCTTCTGGGTACTGCGGATACAGACGGAGTATCCGGATTGCGAGGCCCTGAGAATGGTGAGTGAAGACAGATTGCAGCTAGTGAGGATTGAGTTTGAGCAGGAAAGCCGGAATTTTTTGAAACACATGCACCTGGCGAGCGAGTGCGACCTGATTGTGTGTTGGAAACACAATTGGCCGGAGTGTCCGCTGGAGGTGGTGGAGCTGAAGACGGTACTCAGCAATCAGCTATCAGTATTCAGCCAGGAATATTCGCCGCAGATTTGCGCAGATGAGCGCAGATGATGAGCGCAGATGAAGAACAAAACCTACCACGGAGACGCGCGGAGACACGGAGAGGAGCGAAGAAAAACAATTCTTACCACTGATAAACACAGATGACACTGATTGAGCGGATTTTGAGGATTGTGATGTGACGACGAGCGAGAAAAGATTTTGGAAAGACCTTGAAATGCATCTGCAGCTTTTCCAGCCGTGGGAGCGTTGATAAAATAACGATTGTTGTTCCTCTCCTTTTATGAAGAAGACTCAGTCGGCTCGTCCCATCTGGTCTCAGGCGAAGATTGTTCTAGTTTCGGCTGGGGCGGCCATTGCCGTGCTGGCAGCGTCTCTGCTGACGCAGTGGCTTATCTACGATGACTGGCTTCATCGGACAGGTCCGCTTCGGATTGTGGGCACATGCATTGCCACGGTGTTGACATTTCTTTTTGCGCTGCGCTGGCAACTGGCGATCCGTGAAAGACAGCTTGAGATGGTCCGCCGAATGGAAATGATTTTGCAAATGAATGATCGCATCCGCAATGCGCTGCAAGCGATTGAATGCCTTACCTATGTGGCGCAACCAGAGGCCACGGACTCTGTCCGCCAGTCAGTGAATGTGATTGATAGTGTGCTGCGTGAAGTGCTGGCCGATTCAGGTCATTCACATGAGGCCGGCCGGCCTGCGGCCGCGGTTCCGAATATCCAATCAAAATCTGCTTAAGCCGCGCACTTCGTCCGAAACGAAAAACCATTTCGCCGCGGATTTACGTAGCGCGGCAGAGCCGCAACCAAAAGAAACATCTAACACGGAGGCACGGAGCCACGGAGAGGAGATCGGGTGATCTGGTGATCGCGCGTGATCGGGTGATCGGGAAAGAACAGACTTTACCGCGGATTGACGCGGATGAGCGCGGATCAGGAAAGGCCAAAATCTCACCACTGATCAACACGGATGACACTGATCCGAAAAGGCAGAACCAGCCTTGTTACAATAACCGTTTACCCGATCACAGCTTTTGCTAATTACTAAATACCAAGTACTGAGGGCTGCATTTCATGCATCGTTGGTCACAACTTTTTATTCCCACGCTACGCGAGGCCCCGGCGGACGCCGAGGTTGCCAGCCACAAGTTTCTGGTTCGCTCAGGGTATATACGGCAGTTGGGCGCCGGCATTTACTCCTATCTATTCATGGGGCAGCGGTCAATATTGAAGATTATCGATGTGATCCGCGAGGAGATGAACAGGATTGGACAGGAGTTTCTGCTGCCGGCGATCCATCCGCGGGAACTGTGGGAGCAGAGCGGACGCTGGCAGGTGATGGGCGACAACATGTTTCGCCTGAAAGACCGCAAAGGCGCGGACCTGTGCCTGGGCATGACGCATGAAGAGGTAATGACGGACATTGCGCGCAAAGAGTTGCGCAGTTACAAGCAGCTTCCGCAGATCTGGTACCAGATTCAGAACAAGTTCAGAGACGAGCAAAGACCGAAGTCGGGACTGATACGCGTGCGGCAGTTCACGATGAAAGATTCGTACTCATTCGATATCGATCAGGCGGGGCTGGACGTGAGCTACCAGAAGCACTATGACACGTATCGGCGGATCTTTGACCGGTGCGGGCTGAAGTATGCGGTGGTGGAAGCGCATTCGGGCGCGATGGGCGGATCACTGAGCCATGAATTTATGACGATGACCGATGCGGGCGAAGACATGGTTGCAAGCTGCGAAAAATGCGGCTATGCAGCGAACCTGGAGAAAGCCACGTCACAACTTGCTCCGGCGGAAGACTTGCCGGGCGACGGCGCGCCGGAAGAAGTACACACGCCGGGCATGAAGACGATTGAAGAGGTGGCGAAGTTTTTGGGCGTTTCTCCAACGCAGAAGATTAAGACGCTGGCGCTGATGCAGGTTGAGCCGGACAAGAAGAATCCAGGGCAGGTGAAGACCAGGCCGGTGATTGTGCTGCTGCGCGGCGACCACACACTGAATGAAGCCAAGCTGACGACGGCGCTGGATGGCAAAGAGTTCCGTCCGATGCATGAAGAAGAAATTCAGCGGGTGTTTATGTCGCCGGCAGGATATCTGGGGCCGGTGAAAGTCCCGGCACTGGCCGCAGGCGCGCAACAGCTTGGCAGCGTGACACAGGCGATCATCCTGGATGCGCTGCCGCTGATGCTGGCAGACACCGCGCTGAAGGGCCGTAAAAACCTGGTGAGCGGCGCGAACAAAGAAAATTATCACCTGAAGAACGTTACGCCGCTGCGGGATTTCCATCCCACGGAATGGGTGGACTTGCGCAATGCGGCGGCGGGTGAGGGTTGTCCGAATTGCGGCGAGGCGCTGGTGGTCGGCAAGGCGATGGAGATTGGACACATCTTCAAGCTGGGCTACAAATATTCGAAATCGATGGGCGCGACGGTCTTGGATAAAGACGGCAAAGAGGTCATGCCGATTATGGGGTGCTATGGCATTGGCGTAGAGCGGATTTTGACAGCGGCGATCGAGCAGAACAATGATGCCGATGGCTTCTGGCTGCCGCCACAGATAGCGCCGTTTGATGTGGTCGTCACGCCGACGAACGTGAAAGATACCGCGATTATGGGCGCGTCGGAAGAGATTGCGCAAAAGCTGGAAGGCGCGGGATTCAGCGTTCTGCTGGATGATCGCGATGAGCGCGCTGGGGTGAAATTTAAAGACGCTGATCTAGTGGGAATACCTTACCGGATAAATGTTGGCAAGAAGGTTACGGAAGGGAAAGTCGAGGTGGTTTCCCGCTCGACACGCAAATCGGAGGATGCTAACATCCCCGGCATTGAGAGTACTTTTACGCAAATGGTGCGGTCCTGAAGGAGTTTGACCCGCTGGCGTTATGGCAAAACTAAAAGGATTTATCGCAATCGGAGTGGTGGTGGCAGCGTTCTACGTCGCGTGGAACGTGATTCCACCGTACTTCAACAACTATCAGTTCCAAGACGCACTCGATGACATCGCGCGCAAAAACAGTTATACGGGACTGTCCGATGATGACATCAAAAAGACGGTCGTGACCAAAGCAGGCAGTGAAGACATCAAGCTTAGAGAAGACCAAGTGATTGTCACGCGAACACCGGAGGGGCTTGGAATCAGCGTGAAATACCAAATCCACGTTGATATGGTTGTTCATCCCGTTGACCTGAACTTTACGGCCAACTCACTGAATAAACGGATTTAAAAACGGTTATAATAGAGAAGCACAGAAACTTCTCAGCACCAGCAGGTAACTCTGGCCCGCCATGAGTCTGAGAGAAAAATAGACGGCGTACTCCGCCTACTTGGAACATGGCCATTAAAATAAAAATTCCTCGTGTCAAAGGCTTTCGTGGCAGCCTGAGAAACCCGTTTTTCCGGGCTGGACTGGCTGCTTTCATCATTCTTTCCCTCGCGCTGTTCGGGGTGTTCTCGTACTACTACATCAAGTACCAGAAGATCGTCGAAAAGCGTATGGGCGGCCCAATTTTTGCCAACACCGCCAAAATTTACGCACAGCCGCGCGATGTCCGCATCGGCCAGAAGGCTGATCCGCGGGAGATCTCCAACTATCTCCGCCACGCCGGTTACACCGAAGCCGGAGAGCAGGGCAAGTCAAAGTTTGGCGTCTATAAAGTGATGAAGGACTCCATTGAGATCAAGCCTGGCGAAGCATCGTATTACAACGCTGAAGGCGCGGTGGTGCGGGTAAAAGATGGCCGCGTCGACAAGATCGCATCTCTTGGCGATGCCGGCGACCTCACCGCTTACGAGCTTGAGCCTCAGCTTGTTACCGGATTGTTCGACGGTCAGGCACGCTCCAAGCGCCGCCTCGTCAAATATGACGACATTCCCAAGGTCATGGTTGATGCCGTTACTTCAATCGAAGACCGCCGCTTCTTCCATCACAGCGGGGTGAATTATTGGCGGTTGCTGCAAGCCGGGTGGATTGATTTGCGGCAGGGCGGTAATCGCCAGGGCGGCTCGACTATCACCATGCAAGTTGCTCGCGGCTTCTTTCTCTCTCCGGAAAAGAAGCTCACCCGCAAGCTGACGGAGATCCTTATCTCCATCGAACTTGAGCAGCGGTTCTCCAAGAAACAGATTTTTGAGCTTTACGCCAACCAGGTTGATATGGGACAGCGCGGCTCATTCACCATCACTGGCTTCGGCGAAGCGGCCCAGGCTTACTTCGGCAAAGACCTGAAAGAAATCAGTCTGCCGGAAGCCGCTTTGCTCGCGGGTCTGGTACAGCGGCCTAGCTATCTCTCTCCTTATCGGCATCCGGAGCGTGCGCAGGACCGCAGAAACCTTGTGTTGGAAGCCATGGTTGAAACCGGCGACATCACCCGTGCCCAGGCTGACGCTGCAAAGGCCACTCCACTCAAGCTGGCGCCACAAAATGTTGAAGCCAGTGACGCCCCTTACTTTGTGGATCTCATTAAGGAGCAACTGGTCAACAAGTACGCTGAAGAAGACCTGAACGCGGACGGCTATCGTATCTACACCACGCTTGATCCTGCTTTGCAGCAGGCGGCGGCCCAGGCGGTCGACCTGGGACTGAAAGAAGTGGATGCTCAGGTCAAAAAGCTGCGCACGAAAAAGGTCAAAGTCGGCAAAAACAAGTTTGAAACCAAGGTCGTTCCTGGTCCAATTCCACAGGTCGCTTTGGTCGCGCTTGATCCTCACACCGGCGAGGTGCTGGCACTGGTCGGCGGACGCAACTACGGTTTCAGCCAGTTGAATCATGCGGTAGCCAAACGGCCCACGGGCTCCATCTTTAAGCCCTTTGTCTTCGCCGCAGCCATCAACAATGCTGTCACAAATGAACAGCCTGTTTTCACTCCATCCAGCATGGTGGACGACTCTCCCACCGCCTTCATTAATGGCGATGATGTTTACACCCCGCGGAATTACAAAGAGGAATATTTCGGACAAGTAACTGCCCAGTTTGCTCTGGCCCACTCGCTCAACAACGCCACGGTCAAAGTGGCCGAAATGGTCGGATATGACAAGGTAGCAAACCTGGCCAAGACCGCTGGAATCTCATCCGTTCGCGCAACCCCTGCCATGGCCCTGGGATCGTATGACGCCACGCCCATGGACATGGCTTCCGCCTACACCATCTTTAGCAATGACGGCCTACGCATTACGCCAATCATGGTCCGTTCCGTGCGTGATGCGAATGGCGATGTCATTGACAACTACCAGCCGCAGAAAACTCAGGTGCTTGATCCGCGCGTAGCTTATGTGATCACGGACATGATGCAGGGAGTCATCAACAATGGAACGGCCGCTGGCGCCGCCGGCGTTCGGGCCCGCAAGTTCACCGCCCCAGCAGCCGGAAAAACCGGCACCTCACATGACGGGTGGTTCGCCGGATTTACGTCCAACCTACTCTGCATCGTCTGGGTGGGTTACGATGATTACAGTGATATTCACCTCAGCGGTGCGGCCATCGCCCTGCCTATCTGGACCGAGTTTATGAAGCGCGCGGTCGATCTGCCTAACTATTCAGATACAAAACCGTTCGCTCCGCCCCAGGGCGTGGTCGAATTGACTCTGGATAAGGCGACTAACCAGATAGCCACTCCGTCCTGCCCGGATGATTACACCACAGCCTTTATCGACGGTACCCAGCCTACCCAGACCTGTGAGCAGACGGCACATGGCAATGTTTTTCAAAGAATTTTTGGTATTGAGCCCAAGCCAACTCCTACCCCTACGGCGTCTAATGTAGGTAGTGGCAGCTCAGCCCAAGGGCAGGGGCAGGGGCAGCCCGCCGCCACATCCCAGAACTCGTCCCAGGCTCAGGACCAGGACAAGAAGAAAAAGGGCTTTTGGGGCAAAATTTTTGGTGGTGGCAAAGACGACAATAAGGACGATAATAAACAAATCAAGCCTGCGGCCACTCCCAGTCCGGGCAAGGACAGGCCGCAATAAGGAGGCCCCCATGGGTCGCTTCTGCAGCTTGCTAAACGTTTTAGGTATAACAGTTCTTCGGTATAACGACCGTCGGCATATTGGTTTTCTCCCTGCCTTCACAGGCACAGCAACCTTCCAGCACAAACTCTCCTTCCCAGGTGCGCGTGCCTCCTCCAGCGGAAAATGCCGATCCGGTGGAACTGGAACAGCAAGGTGATCAGTATGCGCGCGCAAAAAGCTTATCTTGATTCCATTGACTACTATCGGGCGGCCATGAAGACGGCGGACAGTGCCATCCTGCACAACAAGGTCGGCATGTGCCTCCTCCAGTTGCGTCGCGATTCTGAAGCCAAAAAGGAATTTCAACACGCCATCAAAAAAAACAAGGAATACGCTGAGGCCTATAACAATCTTGGCGCGCTTTATTACAACCTCAGAAAATACGGCGCGGCCATCAAGGAATACAAGAAAGCCATCAAGCTCAACGATGAAAGCGCCAGCTTTCACAGCAACCTGGGCGGCGCTTATTTCTCGCAAAAGGATTTCGATCGTGCCTCCCGCGAATACCAGCGCGCCATCCAGATAGATCCGGATATTTTTCAGCGCCAGTCGTCGGCAGCGGCCATTTCTATCCGCTTGGTGGGATCGAATGATCTTGGCCATTTCCACTATGTAATGGCGCAGATGTACGGCCAGCACGGTGACCTGGACCATTGTCGTTTTTATCTGAGCAAGGCCAATGAAGAGGGTTATCCCATTAAAGGGGCTTTGCATGATAACGAATTTGCCGGCCTGCGCAAGAAGCCTGAATTCGTTGCATTCGTGCGCTCACTCAAGCCTCCACCTTCAGGAAATGACTGATCGTTAAGAGAGAGATTGATAAAAGCGAGATCGAATTGGGCCGTTGCGGATTCTTGCCATTAATTCATTCAGATCGATCATCTGTGCGACAGCATTCCAGCCGTAAGTTGCGGTCGTGAGTCGGAATCGAATCCTCAATCCGATGCGCCAGATCTTCGTGGACACGCAATGCTGAATTTCTTCAGTGCTTTACCAGCGAACGGACAGCCCATGCCGCATGCGCAAAACTGCTCGGAAGCATCCCTGTCCGATGTCGTTTAGTATCTGAAGACTCCATCCCCCACGATCTGCCATCCCGAACTTCGACGGACCTCTGGTAGGCCGGAGAACGTGAGCGACCGGCTCCGCTGCTGACAAGGAAATAGAAGCCCGATCCGTCACGGGCCTTGACGCACTCAAAGCCACGTCTAAAGCCAGCAATTTCTCCGCCTCCGGCAACCTTTTCCGAGATGCTGCTTCTAATGTAAGTAGCTGCAGTACCTGGCAGCTAACGTACAAAAAACTGATCCACCGGTTCGACGCGAAAGCGTCTTGGCAGGGAAACCGGTGGGTCATTTCTTTGTTCGTTGTCGCTTCTATTATTCCTGTCGCTGCGATCCAAACTTGAGGCGTCAGGAGGCGTGAGCGAAGCGGGAAGCCTCCTGCCGAAATCCTGAGCGAAGCGAAGGACCTTTCTGGCTATTCTGCTCCTGACGTCGCGGGCTTGGCGCGTGGTCGGCCTAGCCCTCAACTTGCCGTCCTGCCTGGCGACAATTTTTCGGATTACCAAGGAAATAAAACCGTCGTCCTGTCTATGACAACAACGGCCGATGTCAAGCCTAAAAAAGACAGACGGGGGCATCGCGCTGGAAACGCAGTCAAGGGCGCCCGGTGTTGGCGTTCATCTTGACCCTTGACGGCGTTTCCAGCGCCCCCACCATCGAGCGGGGTTGGAAGCGAAGCGGCTTTGCTTTTTGCTGAGCTTCCAACCTTAGCTGGAAAGGTTTTGCCTTTGCCTTTGATTTTTGTGCTCATGACCAAGAACTCGCAGTTTTGCTAAAACCACTTTCGGTAGTTCCACCAACCATCTATTCGGTCCAACGTGCGACCATGATTTCTGAATGCAAACTCCCGTCGTGCTGACTACTGACGGGAGGCAGGGGGCCTACTCAAGCGCACGGCCGTAACTTCGGCCACAGGACGACTCTGGCTCCCCTGCATGCGAACTACCTCTGGATAGGGCTTCTGCGTGCGCGCCATCCAGTACAACCGCACCGCCAGCTTACGGGCCACTGCGACTTTGGCCACGCCGTGGTGCTTCTTGGCCTTCAGTCGGGCATACACCCGGGCCAAGCTCTTATCTCCTCGCGCGGCGCTCGCGGCGCCCTGCACCAGGAGAAATCTCAGAAACGGGCTTCCTTGCTTGCTGATGGCTCCCAGCCGCCTCTTCTCTCCGCTCGATCGCTCTGACGGATTCAAACCCAGGTAGCTGACCCAACTGCGAGAGTTCGGAAACCGTTGCACCTCTCCCATGGTCAACACCGTGGCCAAGGCAATCACCGGGCCCACTCCAGGATGAGACGCCAGAAGTCGCGCTGCCGGCCGGGCTTCGGCTTCTTGCTCCACAGCCCGCTCCAGTGGCTGGATCTTCTGCTCCAGCTCTTCCAGCATCTCCAGCAACGTGTCTCGCCGCAGCCGCGTCCAGGGTTCTAGCTCCAGCTCCCGCAATAACTTCAGCCCAGCCGTGGGTCCACAGTTTGTATTTCTTCTGCACACCCTGGTTCAAGGCAATGTGCTGCAACTGGTTCTTCACCCGCGTCCGCATTCGCACCAGACTGATGACGATGCATCAGCAACTGCCGCAGGTCTCGCTCGGCTACCGTCGGAACCCAGATCATGGGAAAGCGATTCTCTACCATCAACTTCAGAATCAGCGCTCGCCGTCTCGCCGATCGTGCTTCTGCTTGCGCCCTTCTTGCCGGGCGATCGCTGCTGCATCCCCGATCCACAGCTGGTGTCCACAACCCGCCAGCAGACTCTCAAACCAATGCGTGTTCCCACTGGTTTCGATCCCCACTATGACCGGCCGCCGGTTTCGATCCCCACTACTACCGGATCCTTCAGCCCCTGGAAAAGCCCGCGCTTCCTCGGTATGCAGCAGACGGCGCTCGACCAACTCGCCCGTTTCCAAATCCAACATTGCGATCTGTTGGAAGCTCGGATGAAAGTCACAACCGATATACTTCATATGCGGCCTCCTTCGTCTCGAGCTCTTGGTCTAATATGCGACATCGAGTTTACTCGAGACAGCTCGGAGGCCGTTGTCGTCATACAATCAAGCGCCGCCCGAGGGAGCATCGCGAGTGAGGGTAAGTCGAAGGATCTCGAGAATGTCTCCTTCGCCGTGCGGTTTCAGGGTGTTCTTGCGAGACAAGGAAATTCTTTTATCGCGATTGCCGCGGGAACCTGCTGTCCACATCCACCCCCGCTTCCTTCAGCTTCTTTCTCGCCCATTCATTGTTTGGATTCGCCTTGAGCGAGAGTTCGTAATAGTGGATGGCATGCTCCTTGTCACCTCGCTGCGCGTAAGCTCGCGCTAACGCATCAAGTTGGTTCCACGGAGCCGGATAGTTCTTGGGATCGCGCTGAAGGACTGTGGCAGCTTCCTCCAAACGGTCTTGCGCCATCAAGGCGGCAACAATTAATGAAATGGTAAATGCCGGCGTCTTTCGATTGTAGCCGTACCGCCTTCCGCCGTTTGCAAAGTGACGGTGAACAGCTTCGAGTCCGCCCTCATCGTACAACTTCAAAGGGTTGGCCAAATGCCAGCCGTCAAAAATTTGGTTTAGACCCGAATAAAGGCTCTGATGAGGAATGGAGATGTGAGTCTCCCCGGGCATCTGTTTAAAAGTCCAACGGAATTCCTTCGGTGTTCTTTGGTTCAATACTCCGCATAGCTTGTAGTCAGCGCTCAGTCGCCGGTCCGCCCTCATCTGTTGCCGTTATGTACAGATCAGAGGAGAGCTCTCGCGTACCTTTGAAAACGGCTTCCAGTTTTGCCACTGCTGCCTGATTGTTCCATGACAGCATCGGATCAATGGCGATGTAGGCATTGAAAAGTGTTGGGTTAGATGCCAGCGCGTAAATCGCGAAGAGGCCCCCCGCGGAGTGGCCAGCCAAAACTTTGTATGGCCGGGTGCGATAATGCGTGTCCACGTAAGGTATAAGGTCGCCGTGGATGAATTCCAAAAACGCATCCGCTCCGCCGTTTATCGGATGGAAACGCTTCTCTATCTCTACGTCGGTGTGAGGCGTCAGATCGCGATTTCGCTCCGTATTTCCAATGCCAACTACGATCATCGGCGGAATGCGTTCGCTCTCGGCCAAAAAACGGACAATTCCAGCTGCATGTACAAAATTCTCGTCTCCATCAAGCAGATAAAGAACCGGGTACCGGTCTGCTTCTTGATCATAGCCTTCTGGGGTTGCCACCAGCAGAGAGCGCGTCTCATTGAGGACCTTGGAATGAATTTCGAACTTCTTTCCGATTACAATCGGTTCCCCACCTTCCTGAGCAGGGGAGCGAATTGCTGTTGTAACCAGCGAAATCGTCAGCAAGAAGTTAACGAAAAAATATTGGAAATGGCTTCCGTTGGGGCTTGTCATAAAACCCACACTCCTCGCTCCCACCGTTCTTCGCGACCCGAATCAAGATGCTCACTGCTCCTTGATTGACGTCCTGGCATGGATATACGCGTCAATTACCTTCTCCAGCGTTCCTTGCGCCGCAAGAATGTATTCAACCGCATCCCGCGCTGCGCCGTGGCCGCCTACAGACGGAGTCTCATGATGCGCCATCGCCTTCACCTGTGGGCGTGCATTGGCCACGGCAATCGCCAGCCCGCAGCGCCGCATGATCGGGAGATCGATCACGTCGTCTCCCACATACGCAATCTGCTCTTCGCGGAAGCCGCTCTCGGCCAGAATCTTGTCCAGGATATCTGACTTGTTCTGCGCGCCCTGGTACAGGTAGTCGATTTTCAAATCGCGGGCGCGCAACGCCACTGTCTCTGAAATGCGCTTGGTCACCATCCCGGTTTTCAATCCGCCCAGGCGCGCCAGGGAGATAGCTGTGCCGTCGTGCGCATTGAAGCCCTTGGCCTCAATCATGTTCTGGCTGATGATGGCGAAACCGGGCTTGTCCGCGTGCTGCTCGGCGTGTGCGTCCGTGCTGCGCGGCGCCGATGCGGGTGCAGGGAAGAGCCATATGGAGCCGTCAGTAAGAACGCCATCCACGTCGAAAAGGATGACTTTGATTTTCTTTGCGCGGTCAATGGAATCAGTCATTGGTATTTGGTACTTGGTATTTAGCAGATTTCTTTCCCGGAAATACCAAGTACCAACTACCAATACCGATTCGCCCTGCCTTCAGCCAGTCTGCCGTTACCACGATACAAAGCCAAAGGCCAAGAGCTAATAGCCAAAGGCTGCTCACACCATCTGCGTTCCCCACAAATCATGCAGATGAATAATCCCTTCCACAGTCCCGTCCGCCTGCGTCACCACCAGCGACGTAATTTTCTTCTGCTCCATGATGTTCAGCGCGGTCATAGCGAATTCTTCCGGCCGGATCGTCTTTGGATTGGACGTGACGCAATCCTCGGCAGTCATGCTGAGCACGTCTTTTCGTTTCTCCAGCAGCCGGCGCAGATCGCCATCGCTGATCACGCCCAGAAGTTTGTTATCTTTCACTACGGTCGTGATGCCCAGCCCCTTGCGCGACATTTCATAAATCACATCTACCATCTTTGTTGTCCGTTCGACGCGCGGCACCGCATCGCCGCTGTGCATGAGCTGTGATACGCGGGCGAGCTTCTTGCCCAGCTTGCCTCCGGGATGGAGGTGAGCAAAATCTTCCTCTTTGAACCCGCGCTTTTCAGAGAGTGCCACTGCCAACGCATCGCCTAACGCCAACATTGCCGTGGTGGAAGCCGTGGGAGCCAGTCCCAACGAACAAGCTTCCTGATCGATGGAGCAATCCAGCGCCACGTCCGCAGCCTGTGCAAGCGTGGAAGGTTTATGTGAATTTGTTGGATGGAGTTTGTCGCCGGTGATCGTAATCAGCTTGCTGCCGATTCTGCGAATTGTGACCAGCAGTTGCAGGATCTCTTCCGTCTCGCCGCTGGAAGAAAGCGCCAGTACTACGTCGCCGCGGACGAGCATTCCCAGGTCGCCGTGCACGGCCTCCGCGGGATGCAGGTAAAGCGCCGGTGTACCGGTGGAGCTCAGGGTTGCGGCAATCTTTCGCGCAATGATTCCGCTCTTGCCCATGCCCGTAACCACCACGCGGCCGCCGCACGAATGCAGGCATTCCACGGCGCGCACAAAATCCTGCGCCATTGGCCCATCGATGCGTTCGGCCAATTCGCGCAGCGCTTCTGCCTCAATGCGTACTACGTTGGATCCAGTGGATTTCACTCGGAATAATAGTAGCAGAGAAGAAAACGTCAGCAGCGGCTGCGTTACAAATGGATGTCCAGGTTCAGCCGCGAATCAACGCGAAATGACGCGAATTAGAAATTGGACAGTGTTCTAATACTGGACACACCAGAGATTATTCTTCAATTATGAAATTCGTGTTCATTCGCGTAAATTCGCGGCTAAGTCTTTATCTGCGTTCATCTGCGCAAATCTGCGACTAGGCCTATACTTCTATGACCCGATACGGACACGGCGGATTTTGCGTCATCAACAGTGACAGCGCGACATTATGAACCGGGACGCCGCCAATGGTTTTGCCGTCGGGCTTGCCATGGTGAGCGTGGCCGTGGAACGCTACCACCGCCTGATGGCGGTCGATTACTTCGGACAGGCGCGAGCTGCCTAAAAACGGAAAAATCTCTTGGCGCTCTCCTTCCACGGTTTCGCATATCGGCGCATAGTGCGTCACGATCACGATTTTTGGCGTGCGCAGCATGGTAAGGGCACGCTCCAGTTTGAGCGTCTCGTCCAACCCAGCTTGGACAAATGCTTTGATCTCTTTTTCTCCAAAAGCTGTCAGCATGCCGCGGCCAAATCCTCCGGGAAAGCCCTTGGTTCCGGCAAATCCCACTCCGTCACGTTCATAGCTGCTGCCATCCAGGACCTTGATGCCCTCGGTGGTCATCATCTTTATTAATTCGGTTTCCTGTCCGCTCTCATAATCGTGGTTGCCTAGCACCACAACAATCGGGATGCGCAGTCGTACCAGCCCATTCAACAGGGAATGCATCTCTTCGGGCTTGCCGTAATTGGTGAGGTCGCCGGCAATCACCAGCAGATCAGCCTCGTCGCGCACCCGTGACAATGGCTCGCGTATGCGGTCATAGTTCTGCGGCGTAAAGTGCAAGTCTGCTGTGGCTGCAATTCTCATCAGTTTGTAAAAATTCTACGATTAACCGTTGAACATGGCCGAGCTACGCGGCTTCTTTTTTCTCCCGATGGATCAGTTCAGCTTTGTCGCGGCACTCGTCCAGGATGTTCCGCATGCCCCACTCGGCCACGTCGATGGCGAACATCTTGTCGTCAATCAGGCTGCCGCGGAAGTTTGCGCCCTTATTTGGATGCGCCAGCTCAACACTGAATCGCTGTACCAGCTCCGTCCATATTTCTGCTGGAACATAGTCGGAATTTGCCGGATAAATATAGTGGTAGAGCACCAGGCTCCAGAAGAGCATTTCCCAGTGATCGCCGATCAGGCTCATCAGCCTCTGCCAGTCAAACTTGCCCTTCGTTCCAAAGATCACGTGGCAAATGTCAGCCCCATCAAATCGCTCACGCCGCGTGACAAAAATCTTGGAAGCAATCAGCTCTTCGGGCGCCAGTACCCGGACCGACAATCCGAACATTTCTGAGCGGCTGGCATGACGGATCCATGAATAGTCCACCCGCAGCACGGCGTTGCTCATGCCGGTAATCAGGTCCACAAAAAAGCCATCGCGCTTGGCTTTGGCCAGCCAAACGGCATCCCGAATCTCAGTCTCAAAGCCATCTTTTTCCAGTAGGGCCAGTGCGCGCCCGACTTCCTGCGGGGGAAGAAACAGGTCCAGGTCTTTGGTATCTCGCCAAATGCCGGTGTGCTCGTGCAGGGCGAACGCTCCAGAAATCACGAAGGGAACATGGTTGCTCTCCAGCAAAAGCACGACTTCGCGAAACAGCAACTCCTGCCGCTCACAAAACACAGGCGGCGTGGAAGAGCTCACCGGCAGCGACATTTCCTGGTCGTCAGGCATCACGGATTAGATGGCTCTTCCCGGTGCCACGTTGTTGAACTACCCTGAAAAATGCACCATGGAAGGTAAGGGCTTGGATCATCATTTGCCCGCCAGAGCATCTAATATGGGGGTTGAACGGGAGTATTCATGGCCAAAAAGGAATCTGTGATCGAGGTGGGAGGCCGCCAGCTCAAGCTATCGAACCTGGACAAAGTGCTGTATCCCAAGGCTGGCTTCACCAAGGGCCAGGTGATCGATTATTACGTGCGCATTGCTCCCGTGTTGCTGCCTCATCTTGCCGATCGCGCACTTACGCTCAAGCGCTATCCCAATGGGGTTAATGGAATGCATTTTTATGAGAAAAACTGCCCCAGTTACCGTCCGACTTGGATGAAAACCGCCAGGGTCTGGAGTGAAGGCAACAATCGCTTTATGGATTATTGCGTTGTTGCCGATCTGCCTACGCTGGTCTGGCTCGGCAATCTGGCCGATCTCGAATTGCATACTTCGCTTTCGCGCGCGCCTGAAACGCAACGTCCAACCGTAATTGCCTTTGATCTCGATCCCGGTGCGCCCGCCACCATTGTGCAGTGTTGCCAGGTCGGCCTCTGGGTGCGCGAGATTTTTGAGCAATTCGGATTGCAGGCTTTTGCCAAGACTTCCGGCTCTAAGGGACTTCAGATTTACGTTCCCCTGAACACCGCTGTGACGTATGAACAGACCAAGCCATTTGCCAAAGCCATTGCGCGACTGCTGGAAGAGCGCCACCCCGATCTCGTTGTCTCTGACATGAAAAAGGCCTTGCGTGTAGGCAAAATCTTCGTCGACTGGAGCCAGAATGACGATTACAAAACTACCGTCAACGTTTACTCGCTGCGTGCCAAAGACCAGCCCACCGTATCCACGCCTGTTAGCTGGAAAGAGGTGGAAAACTGCTTAAAAAAAGCCGATCCCGAGTTGCTGGTTTTCTCCTCAGACCTGGTTTTGCAGCGAGTAGAAAAGTTCGGCGATCTCTTTGAGCCGGTTCTCAAGCTCAAACAAAAGCTGCCACCGCTGGCCGCGCTTGGCCGGAATGCCTCGCAGACAGATTCAATGCCCGCGCCAGAGGTCAAAAAAATCCAATCCGCACGCCCTGCGCGTAAGGCCGTTGCCAAGGCAGCTAGCCGCAAATCGAAAGCACGCTGAATCCTATTTTGGGACGCGATCTGCCTAAAGGCATGGTTCTGAAGGCTTTGTGAAATCTGTTTTTTCCATATTACCTTAGGACAACCCGGTTCCGACCATTTGAGAGCATGTCCACTGGCCATGTTCGCGCCAAAATACAGAGCAATCCAGAGGTGCCCGGCATCAAAATAGACGTGGGGGTAGGATGGCTGAAAAGGGATTTCAGATCGCGTCGCGGTTGCGGACCTTGACGTCAGAGATGCGACTGCTGGAGCGCGACCTAAAAAGTGGCACCATTTCTGACGACGCGGCCTTGCAGGAGTTTCGTCACGCCCTGGATGAAGTCCGCATGACCTCCTGGACCGCCAGCGAACTCCACCATGCCCAGCCTGGACGCAAAGAGCTGCTTGCGTCGTTTCTGGCAGCCGAGCGAATCCGCCGTTTCGCGCAGATGATGCGCGACCTTTCCCTGGACATGGAACAAGAGGATGTACGCTGGGAAAGCGGCGGAATCCAGACTTTGTACGACGCCGTAACGCTCCTGCAATCGCGGCTCGACCGCCTCATCCGCGACCATCGCGCCAACTTTCGCAATCTCAAGGATGAGCAGCGCTAATCTAGCGAAGTGCCGCTTCCGCCATCTGAGATTGGTTTTCCACGCGCTGGCTGGCCGTTAGACGCTCCAGCGCGGCATTAATCCCGCCGGCCTTATGCGGCACATTTGCCAGATTCAGCCCCATCTCCACCCCACTCAAGGTTCCTGCCAGCATCAGGTCATTGAAGTGCCCCAGATGTCCGATTCGAAATACCTTGCCTCCCAGCTTGGCCAGGCCTGTGCCCAGGGACATATCGAACGCATCCAGAATGATTTGTCGCAGCTTATCCGCATCGTGGCCCAGCGGCATGGCAACCGCCGTGAGCGAACTGGAATATTCTTTCGGCTCTTCGCACCACACTTCCAGCCCCCATGCTTCCACGGCTGCGCGCGTGGCTTCAGCATGGCGGTCATGCCGCCGAAACACATTGTCCAGCCCCTCTTCATGCAGCATGGCCAGCGCTTCTCGCAGTCCCCACAAGAGGTTCGTCGCCGGCGTGTAAGGGAAGAACCCTGACCGATTCGGCTTAAGCATCTCCTGCCAGTCCCAGTAATAGCGCCCCATCTTTGCCGATTTATTTGCCGCCAGCGCCTTTTCTGAGATCGCATTGAAGCTCAGCCCCGGCGGAAGCATCAGTCCTTTTTGCGAGCCGCCTACCGTAACGTCCACTCCCCATTCCTCATGCCGGTAGTCAATCGACCCCAGCGACGAAATTGTATCCACCATCAGCAGCGCTGGATGCTGCGCCCGGTCCATGGCCTTGCGAATTTCGGCAATGCGGCTGGCGACTCCCGTGGAAGTTTCATTGTGCACGACCATCACGGCCTTGATGGTGTGCTGCTTGTCTTCTTTCAGCCGCTGTTCGGCATCCTCCGGTTGCGCGCCGCGACGCCAGTTTCCCGGCACATAATCCACGACCAGCCCATGCCGCACGGCGATATCTCGCCACAGATTGGAAAAGTACCCGGTCTCAAACATCAGCACGCGGTCACCCGGTGAAAGCGTGTTCACAATCGCCGCCTCCCAGGCGCCCGAGCCGGAGGCCGGATAGATCACGACCGGGCCTTTGGTCTTGAAGATTGACTTCACGCCTTCAAGCACTTCAGCGCCCAACTGGGCAAACTCCAGCCCGCGATGGTCGATGACAGGCCGTTCCATTGCGCGCAGGACGCGATCAGGAACGTTTGTCGGTCCGGGAATCTGTAAAAAATGGCGTCCAGTATGGATCATTATTTTTGCCGCTCCACTCTAAACCGCTTATCCGTTTCGTGGTCTGGAAATGGCGCCGCGCTTGTTGCGTGCCGCTGTGCGCGGAAGCCGCCTTGCGGTCTATTTCGCAAACAGGCAATTTTGAGAGATCACATTCGATTTCTCCAGCTGTCAGTTTAAAACAAATCCACGCGTGTCAAGCGGAGAATCCGTATCTGAATCAGTGTCATCCGTGTTAATCAGTGGTGAAAATTTTGCGTCGCCCGTGGCCACCAATCAGAGGGTTGCCACGATCGTCTGCAGCTCTCTCGCAATCTCCTCCGGATCGGTCATCGACTCAAACCTCATCGGCTCTCCGATCTTTACTTGCACTGCATGCGGCGGGGCATAATGTTTCTTGGCGACCTTAAAAGGAAACAGCCCGTCGATACGCATGGGAATAATCGGCAGGTTAAGATGCGTTGCCAGCAGTCCAATCCCGCTGCGGAATGGCGACATCTCACCCGTCTCAGTGCGGCGCCCTTCTGGAAAGATGACTACGCTATAGCCACGATCCACCAGTTCGCCGGCAAAACGAAAGCTCTCACGGTATTTGGCGCGCTGCGGCAGCGAGAACACATTGAAGAACATCGCGATCAGCGCGTACCGCAACTGCTCCCACCAGCGCTTTAGGAAGAACCACTCCTTCGGCGGATGGCGCATGGAACGCAGCATCTCACCCTGCATGGCCACGCCCAGCCGGTTGCGCAGATGCATGGGCAGCGCCGCCATCAGGAATCCAATATCGATTTGCGCAATGTGGTTGGAAATAATCAGCGCCGGCCCGCGAAAATCTTTTAGTCGTTCACGGCCTATTATTTTGGGCCGCGCCATCACCCAGATGTACGGTAGGGTAACGCAGTTGTAGCCGAACACACGAATCCAGCGCACCAGCCCGCTCTGCGCCCAGCGCGAATAAGGATAATTATTGGCCTTGGCTTCTGGCGCTGACTTCTTCAGCAAATTCTCCAGGTCAGCCACCGTATTCACCTGGGAAAACTCGCGGTCGCCCAGATCAACCTGATAACGGCTTTCAATTGCCGCCATCAACTCTACGCGGTCCAGCGAGCTCAGGTTCAAATCATTCTCCAGATGAGCTCCCGGCTTGAGCTCCACACGATGGCCGGCAATGCTGCCGATCAGCTCTTCCAGCGTTCCATCCCCGGAGTGGCTGCTCGTCGTCGGGACTGATGAAGGACCGCTGCCATTCACCTGGCTTTCCGCTGCCCTGCGAATCAATTCCAGCTTGGGTTTCTGCGTGGACGTACGCGGAAAATCGTCGTCGGGCCATACCATCCAACGGCGGATTTTCTGGAAATCAGCCAGCGTCTGATTGGCGTTGGCCACGGCATTACTGCCCGAGTCACCATTCCTGAGCAACAGCACTGCGCAAGCTTCCGCATTTCCTCCGGCGGCTACGCCCACAACTACAACGTCGCGCACCTGCGGCTGCTTGCGTAGCGCCTGCTCCAGGTCTTCCGGATAGATCTTCAATCCTGCGGGCGTTACAATTACGTTCTTGCTGCGGCCCTTGAAGTAAAGATTGCCTTCTTCATCCATCGCACCGAGGTCGCCGGTGCGAAACCAGCCTTCTTCGCCCGTCACTGGCTTCAATCCTTTGCCTTGCCAGTATTGCCGTGCCACATTTTCTCCGCGCACCAGAATCTCACCCGTTTCAGGATCAAGCTTCATCTCTCGTCCCGGTAGGACTTTGCCAATCGATCTGCGCCCCACTTTGAAAGGATGGTTCAGGCTGATGAGCGAACTCGTCTCCGTGAGGCCGTAGCCCTGCACTACAACGTAGCCCAACCGTCGCCAAAATTCTTCCGTGTTCTGGTCGAGCGCCGCGCCGCCGGAAATAATGGCCCAGAACTTCCATCCAAAGAGCCGCCGGATTTTCCGGAAACGCCACCAGCGTTTCAAGAAACGCTCGTTCTCCGCGCGGGTCCAACTTTTCTCTATATACGCTCCCATGTCGTCCCGCAGCTTGTTCTTTAGCGACTCCACCACGCGGGGCACTGCCACCAACACGGAAACGCGTTCTCTCTTGATGGTGGTAATAATGTCGCTGGGCTTGAAGCTGTCCTGGAAATGTACGGTGCCGCCGAGCAGAGCCGGGATGAACATGCCCATGAATTGCCCGAAGACATGGCTGAGTGGCAGCAGTTCCAGAAAACGTATGGGATGAAACAGCCGCTCCGATCTTCGATATTTAGGGAACTCGCGCTCAATGGGATCAACGCTGGCCAGGATGTTGCCATGTGTGAGCACCACGCCGCGCGGCTCGGCGGTGGTCCCGGATGTAAAAACGATTTGCGCCGTATTGTCGCGGCTGAACTGGACCGGAGTATAGGACTCTGCCGATCTCTGTGCGAGCGCTTCGCTCAGGCTTTCAAGCTCCAGGCACGGGCGAGTTGCAGCATGGACAGTCAAAGCGCTGGCGCAGACAATGAGCTTGGCATCCACGTCAGACATTACGCGTTGCGCAAAATCCGGCGCGGCAATGCGATCCATGGGGACTGCTACCGCCCCGCGCAACATGCAGCCAAAGAACGCGCAGACCCATTCCGCGCAGTTATCGCCCCAGAGCAGCACTCGATCGCTCTTGCCGATACCACGAGCCTCCAGTTCGCGGGCAAAGCGGAATTCCAGCTCGGCGAGCTGGACATAGGTCCAGCGCAGCGTGCGAAATCCGCGACGGTGTACGTACGCAATCTCGCTTCCGCGTGCCATGTGCAGTTGCGGATACTCGGCAAGGGTCTGTGGCATCTATCTCTAAAATACCGATTCAGAGAACACTACGCAAAGCGGCAATGCGCGGCAAAGAGGAGCTTTGTTCTGAAAATCCCGACCCTGAGCTTGTCGAAGGGGAGGGAACCCTATTGTTACGAAGGGTGTTCAAGGATTAGGAACACATGTCTGAAAGCACAGGGATAGTTCTAGAGACATACGACTGCCACAGCGTTCTTGTTATAGGGTTCCCTCCCTGCGCTCGGGACTTAGGAAAAAGCTACGTCGAGTAGTCTGCGTTGATATGCACATACTCCGCCGTCAGATCGCAGGAAAGAAATTCTAGCGCAGCACTCCCGGCGCCCAGAGCAATACGGATTTCATACACCGGTTCTGACATATAAGCGTGCGCGCGATCATGATCGAAAGGGCAGGCGGCGCCGTGGCGGCAGATCTGCTGCTCGCCCAGATAGATATTGATTCGCTCGGGATTAATCTTGACGCCTGAATAGCCGATGGCGGACAGAATGCGTCCCCAGTTTGGATCAGCGCCGGCCCATGCGGTCTTGACCAACGGAGAATTAGCAATGGTACGGCCGATCTGCCGCGCTTCACTCCGCGACCGCGCCTGTTCAATATTCAGGCGCACCACGTGCTGCACGCCTTCGCCGTCCGCTACGATCTGTGCTGCCAGCGAGCGGCAAACTTTCGTCAGTGCCGCCTGGAACTCATCGCGCACAAATTTGAATGGCACGCCGCTCTTGCCGCTGGCCAGAAGCAGCGCCGTGTCGTTCGTGGAAGTATCACCGTCAATGGAAATATTGTTGAAGCTCTGATCTGCCGCTTCGTTCAGGCAGGTTTGTAATTCGCGCGGGCTCGCCGCCAAATCAGTAAACATATAAACCAGCATCGTCGCCATGTTGGGATGGATCATGCCCAGCGCCCTTGGCCACTCCCGCCAGGATCACCGGAGTTTGATTGAAGGTTATCGATTGTGCCGCAACTTTCTTGTGCGTGTCGGTGGTAAGGATTGCATTGGCGAATTGATCGAATGCTTCAGGAGCCGGAAGAGGCCGAGTTCACAAGCGAGGGAATCGCGGCGTGAATTTTCTCAAGCGGAAGTTGCACGCCGATGATCCCCGTGGAAGATGGGAACACGCGGTGCGGGCTGACCTGGAGTTGCTTGGCCACCCCAATGCATACGCTGTTGGCGGCTTTCAGTCCTTGTTTTCCCGGTGGCGCAGTTGGCATTGCCGGCATTTACGATCAGCGCCCGCATCAGCCCTTGTCCACGGCGAAGATGCTCGCGTCCAACCGTCACCGGCGCCGCGACGATCTGATTGCGCGTGAATATGGCGGCCGCGGAAGCGCCATCGGGAACTAAAGCCAGAGCTAAATCGGGTTTGCCGCTGGCTTTGATGCCGGCGGTGCAGGCGGAAAAAAGAAATCCCTGAGGCGGGTTCGTGCTCACATGGTCAGCTTAACCAGCGGTTTTGGTATCTGCAAGTCGCGCACTCCGCTGTGTTTGGGAATTTCACCGCGGTACATTGCGATCTCATCGCACGCATTGAACGCGGGGCACTGCAGGCAATCTTTGTAAATCTTGTCGGGAAGGTCGTCGCGTTTGGCCAGGCTGAATCCCATGTGAGCAAAAAAATCCGGGATGCGTGTAAAGAGGCAGACGCAAGTCACTGTGTGCCGCTCGGCTTCCTTCAGCAGCGCTTCCACCAGCGTCGCCCCGCGCCCAGACCTTTGGTGGAAGGCGTTACGGCGATGGAACGAATTTCCGCCAGATGCATACCGTAAAGATGCAAGGCGCCGCAGCCCATGATCCTGCCATCCTGCTCCGCCACCACAAAGTCGCGCACGTTTTCTCGCAACTCCGCCAACGTGCGCGGCAACAGCGTCCCGTTGCCGGAGTACGCACGGATGATCGCATGAATCTGTTCCACGTCGGGCAGGATGGCGTTACGCGTGCGTACCATGGGCCTCCTGCAGGTTGCCAGCTTTTCCCGCGCTTCCTTAAGCGCCTGCTGCACGCGATGCGTCGCTGTTCCGCCAGGAACATCGTGGCAGGCCAGAACGTTTTCTACGGTTAGTTGTTCGTAAACGTCCGCTTCGAATGCTGAGCTGAATTCACGCAGTTCATCCAGTGACAGCTGCTCTAGTTCGCAACTCCTGCTGCACACATTTCTGCACTGCTTTGGCCACGATCTCATGCGCCTGCCTGAACGGCACGCCGCGTTTGGCCAGGTATGTAGCAGCGGCCATGGCGTTCATGAATCCGCATTGGCAGGCAGCATTCATCCGCTGCTGGTGGAACTTCACCTGGCGCATAAAGCCCGCAGCAATTTTCAGGCAATGCCCAGCGGTGGCCACGGCTTCAAACAGCGGCTCCTGCGTCTCCTGCATGTCCTTGTTGTAGGCAAGGGGCAGGCCTTTAATCGTCGTGAGCAATGCCACCTGATTGCCAATGATCCTGGCGGATTTTCCGCGAATCAACTCCAGCGCGTCTGGGTTTTGCTTCTGCGGCATAGCGCTGCTGCCGGTGGAGTATGCCTCAGGCAATTTGATAAAAGCATATTCCTGCGTGGCGAAAAGAATGAACTCCTCCGCCCAGCGGCTGAGATGAACGCCCAGCAGAGAAAGCGTGTTGACCAACTCCAAAGCAAAGTCGCGATCACTGGTTGCGTCGATGCTGTTGGCGGTTGGACGCGTAAAGCCCAGTGCTCGACTCACCAGCTCACGATCCAGAGGCAGCGTTGCCCCCGTGACCGCTCCGGAGCCGAGCGGGCATTCATTGGCTCGCTTGCGGCAATCCAGAAGGCGCTCGCCGTCGCGAAAGAACATTTCAAAATAAGCCAGCAGCCAGTGAGAGGTCAGCACTGGCTCCGCCCGCTGCAGGTGCGTATAGGCGGGCATTACCAACGTCTTCGCATCACTGTCGCACGGTCCAGCAGCGCTTCCAGCAGATCGCCCAGCAGCGTGCGCAGGTTGTCCACCGAGTCACGCAAGAACAGGCGCAGGTCAGTCGCGATCTGCTCATTGCGGCTGCGTCCGCTGTGCAGTTTCTTGCCGGTCTCACCTATGAGTGCCACCAGCTTTTTTTCCACGAAATGATGCACGTCTTCAGCTTCAGGATCGTCGAAGTAGCCGGCCTGCTGTTCACTGGTCTTGCCAATCTCTTCCAGCGCCGCGGCGATCAGCCCGAATTCTGCAGGCGTAACAATGCCTGCGGCTTTCAGAGCCTGCGCATGTGCGCGGCTGGCCGCAAGTTCGTAGCGCAGCAGTTTCTGGTCGAAGGGAAACGACCTCTGCCACTCTTCGAAATGCGAATCCAGCGGCTGCCGGAACCGGCCTGACCACATCTTCACTTCGTGATCTCCTCCGCCCCAACACGCGAAACCCGCGCGTCTTGGGGGCCCTGTTTCTGTCTCAGCCGCGCCCGCGATCGCGCCGGCAGGCCCAGAATACGGATGAAGCCTTCCGCATCTTTCTGGTCGTAGCTCTCGCTCATGGTGAATGATGAGAGATCGGTGCGGTAGAGCGAGTAATCAGATTCGCGCCCGGCTATAGTGACATTACCTTTGTAGAGCTTCAGCGTGACCGTGCCGCAGACCTCTTTCTGCGTCTGTTCGACGAAAGCATCCAGCGCTTCACGCAGCGGCGTGAACCAGAGGCCGTAATAAACGATCTCAGCGTACTTGAGCGCCATCAGCTGCTTGAAGTGCATGAGGTCGCGCTCCAGGCAAAGCGCTTCCAGTTCGCGATGGGCGGTTAGCAGCAGGGTTCCGCCCGGAGTTTCATAGCAGCCGCGTGACTTGATGCCGACAAAACGGTTTTCCACCAGATCAATGCGGCCAATCGCGTTGTGTCCACCAATCTCATTCAGCAGCTCCACCAGAGGCAACGGGTCAAGCCTTTGCCCGTTCACGCTGACCGGTGTTCCCGCTTCAAAGCCGATAGTGACAGTCTCTTCGCGGTCGGGCGCTTCCTGCGGCGAGCGCGTGAGTTGCCACGTGGATTCAAACGGTGCGTTGGCGGGATCTTCCAGTTCGCCGCCTTCATGGCTCAGGTGCCATATATTGCGATCGCGGCTGTGAATCTTCTCGCGGCTCGCCGTTACGGAAATGCCGCGCGCTTCCGCATAGTCCAGGCAGTCTTCGCGGGACTTCAGTGTCCATTCCCGCCATGGCGCAATCACTTTTAAGTCTGGCGCCAGCGCCTGGAAAGCGTGCTCAAACCGGACCTGGTCATTGCCCTTGCCGGTGCAGCCGTGCGCCAGCGCGGTAGCGTTTTCTTTCAGCGCGACCTCAACCTGGTGCTTGGCAATCACCGGCCGCGCCAGCGACGTTCCCAAAAGATACTTGTGCTCATACTCAGCGCCTGCGCGGAGAGCAGGGAAGACGTAGTCGCGCAGGAACTCATCCCGCAGGTCTTTCACGATTACTTTCGCAGCGCCGGTTTTGTGGGCCTTTTCCACCACGGCGTCAATGTCTTCACCCTGGCCCACGTCGGCAATCATGGCGATCACGTCACAGTTATAGTTTTCCTTAAGCCACGGAATGATGATCGAGGTATCAAGTCCGCCGGAATATGCCAGTACTACCTTCTCACGCATGATTGCTCCTTTCGGGCGAGGTGCGCATGCCGCTGCCCAGCAGTAAAAGTAAGATCGCTTTCTGTATGTGCATGCGGTTTTCCGCCTGGTCAAACACAATGGACCGTGGCGAATCGATCACGCCCGCAGTTACTTCTTCGCCACGATGCGCCGGCAGGCAGTGCATAAATACTCCCATGCGGCGCGGCGTGGGAGAACAGCTCTTCATTCACCTGATAGGGCGCGAAGATCTTTGCACGCTTGGCGGCTTCTTTTTCCTGCCCCATGCTGGCCCACACGTCGGTGTAAATGGCGTTGGCCCCTGTAACCGCTTTCACGGCATCATTCGTGATATCGATGATGGCGCCGGTGCTGCGGCCAATCTTTTTGGCGGCTGCGGTCACTTCCGGTACCGGCTCATAGCCGGGTCGGCGTAGCGACAGAAATACTTGTGCCCAGTGCTGCTGCAGCCAGCATGAGCGAATGCGCCACATTGTTGCCATCGCCAACGTAGGCCAAATGTACCCTGCTCAGGTCGCCAAACTTTTCTTCCAGCGTGAAGAAGTCGGCAAATGCCTGGCAAGGATGTTCATAGTCGCTCAACGCGTTGATCACGGGGATGCAGGTGTGACGCGCCATATCCACGATGGTCTTGTGCTCAAAGGTGCGGAGCACCACGGCGTCCACCCAGCGCTCAACGTTGCGCGCGATGTCGCAGACGGGTTCGCGTTCGCCCAGAAGGGAGCGTGTCTGGTCCATAAAGAGCGAGGTGCCGCCCAGGCTGGCCATGCCGGCTTCAAAGGTCAAACGCGTGCGCAAGGAGGCTTTTTCAAAGAACAACACCAGTTGCTTGCCCGCCAGCGCACCGCGGAAATCCGCAGGACGATGCTTGATGATGTGCGTCAGCTCAAACATTGATTTTGTTTCTTCCGGAGAAAAGTCCTGCGCCGAAACCAGGTCGCGGCAGAGCACGGGCTGCTCCACCGGCGCTTTCATGGCTGTGAGGTCGTACATTCTGGCTGGCATCATTATTATTTGTTCCTCCCGGCGGTTGCCGCTGTTTTTGTGCTGTGTGCCAATACCTGTTCTAGTTGCTGGACGGCTGTATCAATGTGGTGTTTCTTAATGATGAAAGGGGGCAGGAACCGTATAACAGTTTCATCGGTCCGGTTCACGATAGTGCCCAGCTTCAGCATTTGTTGAAATACTTGTTTGGCCATTTCAGCGGATTCAAGTTCCATGCCGATCATCAGCCCCTGGCCGCGCACGTCAACAATGGCATGGTGTTTCTTCTGTAGCTTTTGCAATTCCTCCATGAAGTAATCGCCGACCTTGCGTATGTGCTTGAGCATCTTGTCTTTTTCCAGGACTGCGATCAGTTGCAGGGCGACAGCGCAGGCCAGTGGTCCGCCGCCAAACGTTGTGCCGTGCATGCCGGGGTGAATGCATTCGGAAACTTTTTCCGTCGCAAGCAGAGCGCCCAGCGGTAGTCCACCAGCTATCGGTTTGGCCACTGTTACAAGGTCAGGCTGGATGTTGTAATTCTGGTAGGCGAACCAGCGGCCGGTGCGTCCCATGCCGCTCTGGATCTCATCAGCGATTAGCAATGCGTTGTGCTTGCGCGCAAGCTTGTGCGCTGTGTCAGCAAATTGCTGGCTTACCGGACGGATACCGCCTTCACCTTGCACAAACTCAAAGTCCAATGGCGCAGACGGTGGAGTCAAACTTGCTTTCCAGATCAGCGACGTCATTGAAGCGGACAAACTCCACTCCCGGCACAACCGGCGCGAACGGCGCGCGATATTTTTCCTTGTGCGTAGTCGCCAGAGCGCCGAAACGTTCGTGCCATGGAAAGCATGTTCCAGGGCCAGAATGCGCCACTTCGGTTCTTTGCCTTCAGCGCAATTAGCCTTGGCATAAGCTCGGGCAAGTTTCAATGCGCCTTCCCAGGCTTCCGTGCCGCTGTTGGTGAAGAAGGCGCGATCCATGCCTGAAATCTTTGTCAACGCAGCCGCCAGGCGGCCCTGATACTCGTGGTAAAAGAGGTTGGAAGTATGCACCAGCAGCTTTGCCTGCTTCGCAATCGTCTTGGTCAACGCCGGATGCGCGTAGCCCAGCGCGTTCACGCCGATGCCGCTCAGCAGGTCAAGGTATTTGCGGCCCTTGTTGTCATACAAGTAGACGCCGCGGCCTTTATGCAGCAGCACGGGATAGCGGTCGTAGGTCGAGACCAGCAGTTTCGATTCCAGTTTGCTTACCTGCTCCAGGTTCACGCGACCAGCACCTCCGTCCCCGATTCAATCTTTGCAAAATAAAATTCCGGCAGCGCTTCCACTTCCGCCGCGGGCAATATGCGCACACGATTCACACCATGCAGCAGCGCGTCTTTGCAGGCTTGCAATTTGGGCAGCATGCCGCCGGCAATGACGGCGCTCTGGGTCAACGCAGCAGCCATGCCAAGGTTGAGCCAGCGAATCACCAGCCCATCAGCGTCCTTCACGCCCTGAACATCCGTGAGAAAGATCAGCGCGTTAGCGTGGCAGGCCACGGCGCAGGCAGAAGCCATCTGATCGGCGTTGATGTTGTAATACTGGCCGTCACTGCCCAGCGCGACGCTTGAGATTACGGGAATGCAGCCCTGCTGCCAGATCATCTCAATCCAGCGCGGATCTACCGAGCAGATCTCGCCGACGAAGCCGAGATCGTGGCCATTGGTCATTTTTTTGCGCGCGCGGAAAGCGTGGCCATCGCCGCCGCACAGTCCCATGGCGGACTGGCCAACACTACCCAGCGCGGCGACAAGCTTCTTATTCATGTGTCCGGCAAGGACCATCACGGCAAAGTCGCGGGTCTCAGCGTCAGTCACGCGCAGTCCGTCAATGAATTCGCTCTGCTTGCCCATCTGGGCCAGCATGCGTGTAAGAGCAGCGCCGCCGCCGTGTACCACGGCGACCTGATGTTCCGCGGCCAGTTGTTTCACCGCCAGCACCGCGCGTTGCAGCAGCGCAGCGTCTTCCAGAGTGGCGCCGCCGAGCTTGACCACAATCTTCATCTAAGGCCCTCCTCTTCATTCCAGCCAAACATCACATTCATGTTCTGTACTGCCTGTCCTGCTGCGCCTTTGACCAGGTTGTCCAGACAGGAGACGATGACCAGGCGCTTGCCGTCAGCTGCCAGCGTGAAACCAACGTCGCAATAATTGGTGTGCAGCGAATATTGAATTTGTGGCAGCTTCCCGGCAGGGAAGATGCGTACAAAGGCTGAGTCGGCATAAAACTGCTTCATGCAGCTTTCAACCGCTTCCGCGGTCATCGCGGAATTCAGGCGGACATAAATCGTCGACAAAATTCCCCGTGGAATTGGCAGCAGATGCGGAGTGAAGATCAGCTGTTCCGGCAATATGCCAAGTTGCTCCAGAATTTCTCCAGTGTGCCGATGATTGAAGACCGAGTAGGCAGAAAGGTTCTCCGCGACTTCAACAAAATGCGTTTTCTGCGTGGGCCGCTTGCCTGCGCCGGATACGCCCGACTTGGAATCGCATACGACGCCGTGGTTCAAGTCAACCAGTCCGGCGCGAACCAGCGGCGACAGCGCCAGAATGATGGACGTGGCATAGCAGCCGGCATTGGCTACCAGCGCAGCTTCTTTCAACTCGCTGCGATGAAGCTCTGGAATACCGTAAACCGCTTGCGCCATCACTTTGTCGGCGAGCGCCGGATTCTCATCTTTGAAGTCGTAGATTGCGCGATATTCCGGCGTTTCCAGCCGCCATGCGCCGCTCAGGTCGATTACGTGAATGCCCTGCGCAATCGCTTCAGGAACCCACTCACGCGAAACTTCATGGGGTGTGGCCAGAAAAAGAACGTTCACGCTTTTAGTCTTGAGAGTTTCCCAGCGAAACGGTTCAAGCGGATATCCGCCATTGCCGCTGACATGTGGATATAACTCATCAAGCTTGGCCGTTGTGCCGGCTCTCGCCATTGCGGGTGAAGAGCACTGGCTTCTTAGCGTAGGGATGGCGGGCGAGAAGGCGCGCCAATTCAAAACCGGCGTAGCCGGTTGCACCAACAACCGCGGGCTGGATTGTTTGCGGCATTAGGCGCGCATGTCCTCAAGGCGCGTCTGCAACTTCTTTGCACTTTTATTGTCTGGCGCAATAATCAGCACCGTGTCGTCGCCAGCCACGGTGCCTACAACCTCATCCCAACCTTCAGAATCCACGCCCAGCGCCACAGGCTGGGCAGCGCCGGAGACGGTTTTGATTACCAGCAGGTTCTGGGCGCGCCGGACTTCCACCACGAATTCCCGCACCACGCGGGAAACAGCGGGCGTCGGGTCGGGGCCGGCATCGCCATTGGGTAGCGTGTAGCCTTCAGGTGTGCGCACCAGCCGCAGCTCATTGATGTCGCGCGAAAGCGTTGCCTGCGTCACGGGGAAGCCCCTGCGCGTAAGCACCTTCACCAGCTCCTGCTGGTTAGGCAGCGGGCCTTCATGCACGAGTTCAACAATCAATTGCTGTCTGGCCAATTTCGTCATACGAATAATTATGCAGTGATATGTATAAATATGCATCACGAAAAAGGACTGTGTCAATAAAAAAATTGGGGGAGAGTTGCGGAAATGAAACCCCCACCGCGGAGACACGGAGAACAGCAGAATCAATTGGCCGCAGATTACGCAGATAGGCGCAGATCAAAAATAAAATCTTTTGCCGGCGCTCACGTTATTGCTGAGTTTATGGCCCGATCAGCGTTCATCTGCGTAAATCAGCCGCAAGAATTTATTTGATCAATCCGTCTAGAATCTTCTCCGCCTGCTGATGCAGGTCAGGAGGTGCGCCATACATCACGCTGGCGGTCTTTCCAGACTTATCGAACAGGAACATGGTTGGAACTGCCGTGATATCGCCAAAGGCCTGCGCCGTGGCCGCGTCAGTGATGGCCCAATGCAGATCGGGGCTTAGCGTATTCACGGTTTCGCGGACCTTATCTTCCGGCGATTCCACCGCGAACGCGAGAATGGCCACATTGTCGCCATATTTCTTTTTCAGATCACCCAGCCATTCCAATGTTGACCGGCATGGCGGACACCATGTAGCCCAGAACTCCACCAGCACTGCGCGTCCTTCTGTCTGCTCAGCGGTAAGAGGCTTGCCGGTAAGATCTGTAAGCATGAACTTGGGAAGGGAAGCGATAGCGGCCATGCTTGTGCTCGTCCCTGCACGCTCTCGGCTGACGACGTCTTTGTTGCCCGCGAGAATCAGGTCAATCATTCGGGTGAGGTCGTTCTTGAATTTTGCTTGATTGTCAGCGTTGCGCCACGGCGCATAACGGCCTGTGCCTTCTTTCTCGCCGAAGTAGCCAAAATCGCGCGGTGCGGCGATTAACACGTCATCCAGGAATATGGCGGGATAGCCTTTCACGCCAAAACGGTCGGTCAGTTTGGAATCACCGAAATTTTCGCTTACGAACGTGACTTTCCCTGCGTATTTTGCCGCAACTTCCTGGGCCAGCAAACTTGCTGGGTCAGAGATGTTTCAAGTGTAAGGCCAGCGCACCAGAGTGAGCGTCGCTGTGCGTCCCGCGCGTTCCTGCCTTGGGGCCGTTGGTTTTAGCGCCGCGTAATAGGCGGGCAATACCTGCTGCAGAACAACCTGAGTGGCTCGCCATTCGTCCGGTGAAGGCGCGGCCCCTTCTGGTTTGTTCAGCCATCCTGCAGCTCTTTCCAGAAAAATCTGGGCGATAGAGTCATCGCGCTTCGCTGCAGAAACTTTCTTCAGCTCTTCAGTAAGCGCATTTCGCAGAGTGGCCTGCTTCGCCGCATCGGGCACGGCCGGATCGAGCATGCCGAAGTGCCGCACTGCTTCGAGATATTGATACAGCGCTCCGGCATATGCCCTGGAGGAGTCCAATTCCCGGGCGGCTTTCATCGTGGAATTCAACGCGATGAACCGAGGATGCATGTCAATGGATCGCGGAGGCCGGAAAGCTGCGTTTGTTTTTCCTGCAGAGCTTCCAACTCGGGAAGCACGGATCGCAAGGGAGCTGGCGCTGCCTTGCGCGGGGCGTTCAACCTGGATACGAATTCTGCGAATGCCGTTTCGCCCTGCGCCTGTCCCATATAAAACAAACCGTCTTTCGGCTTGGTTGCAGTGGCGAACCCACGGGCGCCTTCCAGCAGCGGAATAGCCCGTACCTGCGCTGCCTCCGATATCGCGCGGATGGCCGCCGTTGTGTGGCTCCAGTCTCTTGCTCGTGCTGACTTGTCCAGTGCCGTAAGCTGCACGCTGGTTTTGTTCCATTCCGATTCAAAAGCCGGCAGGCTGTCCTTGATGGCATCGGCTTTCGCTTCCAGGGTGCGTGCTCCGTGCATGTGGTCTTCAGCTCGGCCCAGGCCTTCCAGGCTCAAGTACAGCCGGCCGGCAGCCAGTGCAGAAGCGGCCCCTGTGAGATTCCCCTCGATCTCGGAGTTCACATCTGGAATATCAGGAATCGCAATGGGCTTGTCTTTCAACAATTGCTGCAAGCGCTGGATCTCTGCTTTGGTTTGGGCAGCAGCATCTTGCGCCGATGCCGTACCATTCGCGGTAAAGAGAAAAGCTGCGGCGCACAGCGCAACGAACCGGGCCAGCCATAGATTCTTCATGGTCACACGATCTCCTGCCGAAACGGCGAGTAGTCAGTTTATTGACTGCGTTCGCAAGAGAACGTAAGCCACACTGGGACGGAAGCCCGCGCGGACGTGATGAACTGTATTTTTCATTCAAGGGAGACTTAGCCTGCGGGCTCCATCACAATTGGCATGGTTGGCGTCTGGCTTCCGGTGGCGGGCTCAATGGTTACAGCAAAGCCTTTTGCACTTAGACCTGCAGACATTTTGTGGAACATCATGCCATTGCCCTTGCTATCTGGTTTGAACCATCCTGCTGACATGGGTGCTCCGCCGTCAGCCGGTAGCAGCCAGATCTGGTAGATCTTGTCTTCCGGCAACGGAGTCAGGTTGTTGGCCATCAGCAGCAGGGCGCCCTGTTGCTTTGAATAGACAGCTTTGATCTGCGGCTGTGGCGGTGTCTTCTGGCGGACCAGAGTCAGAGGCCACGCGTCCGGGGCATGCAGCAGATCACGGACCATCTTAGCTTCAGCCAGCTCTGTATTCGTCCGTGCCAAATCCGCCTGGATTTGTTCCAGCTGGGCCCGTGTGTGCCTGAGCTCTCGGCGGGTATTGCGAACGTCGCGCCACAGCAAAATGCTGAAGACCGCCAGTATCAGCATCATCATGACGGGCGCAATAGTGACCCAGCGCCGGCGCAAACGGCCTACGGCATACGGTTTTGTATTTGTTCTTTCCACGCGCGGCTCTGCTGCAATTGCACTCAGCAGCCGCTGCCGCGAACGCGCGGGAGGCTGCGGCCCGGTGACAGAAAGCGCCAGCAAGCGCCGTATCCGCGCGAAGGGCTTCCAGTTCGCGACGGCACTCACCGCACGTGCCCAGATGGGCTCTCAAGGGCGGCCAGATCCTGTGGGTCATCGAGCGAGCCCATGGCGTAAAGCGCCAGCGATTCAGCGAATTGTGGATGCGCGTTCATGCCAATACTTTTCTCAAAGCCAGCAGGCCGGTGCGGATACGGGTCTTAACCGTTCCCAGCGGATCGCCGGTTTTGCCGGCGATTTCCGTATGCGTCATGCCTTCAAAAAATGCCATCTCAAGCGCTTTGCGCTGGTCTTGCGGCAGCCCACCCAGCACACCACGAATTTTATCGACCACAAGCTTTTGGGAAGCCTCATCTTCCAGATTGGCTCCGGTGGCGATGGGCATTTCATCGATATCGTCTTCCGGAGGACGTTTTCGCAAAAAATCGATAGCGCGGTTGCGCGCGATTACGGCCAGCCACGGCGCAAGCCGTCCGCGATCGGCGTTAAAAGCCTGCGGGTTGCGCCACAACTGAAGAAACACTTCCTGCACCACGTCCTCAGCCGCAGCGGTACTGGCGAGCACGCGGAGCGCGACCCCATACACTACTCCGGCATAGCGGTCATAAAGATCGGCCATGGCGTTTTGGTCCCCCGCGCGAATGCGGGCGATCAGGGCCGCGTCGTCCTTATGGTTTGGCGCTTGCGTGCCGCTCACGCGCATTCTCTCGCTTTCCTAGGAGTACGAATTCTAAGGCCGATTGGATTGCACCTGGGCCCATGGGAGCAGCAATTGAGCCCGCAACTCCATCGTAACAAATCTGTTTTTTGAGGGCGAGGGACCGCGGAAACGAGTTGGGCATCGGGTGAATATGAGCGCGGTTTGGTCCCCCGCAAAAGCAATAGCCTGCTAAGGCGGAGTGACCTAAGAAAATGTTACTATCCTCCGCATGCGTACCAGAACCGCTGCTCTTTTGTTGGCTCTTTTTTCGTTTTACTCAATTGCTGTTTTTGCTGACTCCGCCGATTTTACCGTGAAGAAAATCGGAGAAGGTGTTTATGCCGCCATTGGCGCTGACGGCGGAAAAGCCGGCAGCAATGCCGGATTTATTGTCGGCAGCAACGGCGTTGTGGTGGTGGATACCTTTGAAGATGTAGCTCCGGCGCGAGACCTGCTGGCGGAGATCCGCAAGATCACGAACCTGCCGATCCGTTTTGTGGTGAACACGCATTACCACCTGGACCACACTGGCGGAAACGCTGTGTTTGCGCAGGCTGGCGCAACTATTCTGGCGCAGCGCAATTTGCGCGGCTGGCTGCGGACAGAGAATCTGAAATTTTTCGGCCCCAATCCGAAGCCGGAACAAAAAGCGATGGTCGAAGAGCTGGTGTTGCCGGACGAAACTTATAGCGACGCGGTCGATATCTATCTGGGTACGCGGCAGATCCAAGTCCGTTACATGCTGGGCCACACTGGCGGCGACTCAGTGGTGACCGTGCCGGACGCCGACGTGGTTTTTGCCGGCGATCTGGTCTGGCAAAAGCATCTGCCCAATCTGATTGACGCAACCACCAGCGATTGGGTGAAGACGCTGGAGAAGCTGCTGGCCGACCATCCTGCGGCGACGTTTGTCTCCGGGCATGGCGATGTTGCCACCGTGGCCGATGTTCGCGACTTCCACGATTATCTTGTCACGCTGCGCGATGCGGTAGCCAAGGCGCAGGCGGCAGGGAAGACCGACCAGGCGCTCGTCGATGCTGTGCTGCCGCAGTTGCAGGAAAAGTATGGCAAAGATTGCCCGGCCCCATCGCCAGATAAGAAGCCATCCGCTCCAACCGCTACCTGCTGGGGATTCTTTGGGCCATTTTCCAAGCGCAACATCACCCAGACAGCGGCTGAACTCGCAGGAACGAAGAAGGTGCCCAGCCCGTCTGGAGAGAATACAGCGCCATCAAAATAGAAGGTAGACTATGAATCTTCGGCAATCGCTGTCTCGCGTCGTCAGGTGGATGAATCGGTGCCTTCAGATTGCCATTGTTACGTTCTGCATTCTGCCGGTCGTGGCGCAGACGCCTGCGCCGCCCCCAACTCGACAAGACAACGTAAAAGAAGTGATTCATGGCGTTGAGATCGTTGATCCATATCGCTGGCTGGAAGATCAGGATAGCGAAGAAACGCACAAGTGGGTCGCGGAACAGAATGCTTACACCCACTCGCTTCTGGACAAGCTGCCGCAGCGCGCCACTATCTCCAAGCGTCTGATGGAAATGCTGAAGCATGACACCATAGGCTTTCCGGATGAAGAGAATGGCTATTACTTCTTTACCAAAAAAGGCGCTGATCAGGATTTGCCCAGCCTCTATCGGCGCAAAGGGCCATCAGGACCGGACGAGTTGCTGATTGATCCTCTTCCCATGAGCGCTGACCACACAACCAGCGTGGGAATAGACGATATCACCTCCGATGGCGCGCTCATGATTTATTCGGTGCGGCACGGCGGAGAAGATGAAATCGAACTGCACATTATGGATTTGAATGCGCACCATGACCTGCCGGAAGTGTTTCCACGCGCGTTGTACATGGGCACATCATGGAAGAAAGACAAAAGCGGCTTCTACTACACAGTGGGTCGTCGCGACTCCGGCAGGCGCATTTATTATCACGCTCTTGGCTCGGATATTTCCAAAGACTCCGTGGTTTTTGGCGAGGGATACGGGCAGGACACGTGGCTGGACGCCAATGTGTCAGAAGACGGTCGCTATCTTTTAATTGATGTCCAGGCAGGATGGGCAAAAAGTGAACTATTCATTCAAGACCTAAAGGATGGCGGCCCGATTCGTCCGTTGATTACAGGACTCAATTCCCATTTTAGCGCGCGCTTTGCCGGCGACTACCTGTTTGTCCAGACGGATTGGCAAGCGCCGCGCAACCGCATTTTGAAGATTGATTTACGTGATCCCAAACAAGAAAAGTGGAGGGAAGTTGTGCCCACCATGCAAGACTCGATACAGAGTTTTGCTTTGATTGGCGGCAAACTTTTTGTGAATTACATGCACAACGTAACTTCACGCATCGCTATTTTCTCCCCGGAAGGAAAGCCGATGGGTGAGGTTGCGCTGCCTTCCCTGGGATCGGCAGGGATTTTTGGCCGCTGGGACAGGGATGAGGGTGTTCTTTCTTTTTCTTCTTACACCACGCCAGCATCCATCTTTCGTTACTCGGCGTCTACCGGCAAGCGTAATCTCTGGTTCCGCAACCCGGTGCCGTTTGATTCAGACCGATTTGAGACGGAGCAGGTCTGGTACACGTCAAAAGATGGCACGCGGGTGCCCATGTTTCTGGTGCATCGCAAAGGCTACAAGCCGGACGGCAAGACGCCCACTATTCTGTACGGCTACGGCGGATTCAATGTGAGTTTAAATCCCAATTTCAACACGAATGCGGCGTGGTGGGCGGAGCAGGGCGGAGTTTACGCCGTGGCCAATTTACGTGGCGGCTCTGAGTTTGGAGAAGCCTGGCACAAAGCCGGCATGCTGGAGCATAAGCAAAATGTTTTTGACGATTTCATTGCTGCGGCTGAATGGCTGATCAAAAACAAATATACGAACCCTGAGAAGCTGGCAATCTGGGGAGGCAGTAACGGCGGCTTGCTGATGGGGGCAGTGGTGACGCAGCGTCCTGAATTATTTCGGGCAGTCATCTGCGACCATCCTGATCTGGACATGGTGCGCTATTACAAGTTCACGAAGAACAACAATCCGCCGGCGCTTCTGGAATATGGCAATGCTGCTGATCCGGAACAATTCAAGTTCCTTTATGCTTATTCGCCCTATCAGCATGTTATGCCTAAAACAAAATATCCGGCGGTGCTCTTTACCAGTGGCGATGCCGACACACGCGTTCCACCGGAACAGGCCCGCAAAATGGCAGCACGCATGCAGGCCGCAACCTCTTCAGGCTTTCCTATTCTCTTGATGTATGACACCAAGGCCGGGCATTCCGGCGGAAGGCCTTTTAGCCAGATCGTGGATGAACTTTCGCTGAAACTTGCATTCCTGACAGCGCAACTTGGTATGAACTGACAACTCGAGGATTTTGCCGCGCTGCTGGAACCAGACTGAGCCGGTTGGTTCAGAGGATCTTTATCATCAGCGTGTTTGCGGAAACAGCGCATAAAAGTTTTGCGCCGTCTGTTGTCCTATCTCTTCTTTGTTCGTCCCGCGCAACTGCCGATTGCTTCCGCTGTGTTGACCACGAAACCTGGCTCATTGCGCTTGCCGCGATGCGGTACCGGCGCGAGATACGGCGAGTCGGTTTCTATCAGCATGCGGTCGAGCGGGACTTGTTTCGCAGCTTCGCGAATGTTTTCCGCCTTGGGAAAGCTGACGTTCCCGGCAAAGGAAATATAGAAGCCGATGTCCAGCGCGGCCTGCGCGTGCTTCCATTCGCCGGTAAAGCAATGGAGAATTCCCGGCAGCCCGCTTGGCGCCCAGTGGTCGCGGAGCATCTGCAAAGTGTCGTCCCACGCGTTCTCACTGTTGTTGCTAGGCCGGCAGTGGATGATGATTGGCAGTCTGGCGCCTGTAGCCAGTTCCATCTGGCGGCGAAAAACTTCTTTTTGCACCTCGCGCGGCGAGTGATCATAAAAATAATCCAGGCCGATTTCACCCCAGGCAATCAGCTTTGGATGTTTCGCCAGGCGCTCCATCTCGGCGTAGTCGGCATCTGTCGCTACGCTGGCTTCATGCGGATGCAAGTCCGGTGCTGGCGAAGATCCAGTCATGCTGCTCAGCAATCTTTAGCGCGCAATCATACGTTCCCGGTCCTGTGCCGCTGCCGATGGCCAGAATGCGCTCCAGTCCGGCTTCGCGGGCGCGCGTGAGCATCTCTGCGCGATCCGAATCGAATTTGTGACCTTCAAGGTGGGCGTGAGAGTCGATGTACATTGGTCTGTTTCCCAAAAGTGAACTGAATTCATCATGCCATAACCGGCAACAGACAAAGCATATTTGCATAGAAGCGTAGAATCGGGGCCATGTAAAACATAAATCCGGGGCCATAGAAAGGAGACAAGTATGGCCAGCAGAAACATTATTTGGTGCCAAACATCGGATGCGAGCGTTTTTGCCAAGGTGCAGGGCAAGAAATACACGCATGTAATCATCTCTGCACTTCACATGCACTGCGACGGTGGAAACTATGTGATGTACTTAAATGACACGCCCGTCGGGCAAATTAACCCTGCGTTCTGGAGAGTTGTCACAACGTTGCGTACAGCGGGAGTCACAGTCACTGGATTGCTGGCAGGCGCCGGCAATGGCACATGGGACTGCATCCAGAAGAATCCGCCGAAAGCGATGGCGGCTTTAAAAGTTCTCACGGATGCTCCCTATTACTTGCAGGGTTTTGATCTGGATTTTGAAACTCCGCCTATCTACGATCCCAAATTACTGGCCAGTTATACGAACCTTGTTGCAGGGATACGTGCTGGCCTGGTGATCACACATGCTCCCATTCCAAGCATGTTGAGCGCCTATGACGCATCTTTTTGGCAAAGCGCAGGAGCTAATCTGGCGTGGCTCAATGTGCAATGGTATGGAGATACAACCCTGGTCCAGGATTATGAGAGTTTTGTTTCTGGCCAAACTTCAGGAACTCCGGTGGATCCGACCAAAGTGGTAGCTGGTGCAACGGTCGTGACGCAGCCGGGTGTCGGCTATACCGATCTTTGCCAGTTGATGACCATGGTGAACACCATTCAAAAGAAACCCGGGATCGGACAAAAATTCGGTGGCGTGGCAGGATGGGAGTTTACTCAGACAATTGGCAGCCCGAATCCCAAGGTTTCCAACTGGGATACATGCATTGCGGCGGTCTTGCAAGGCCAGACCAAATGCGTAGCGTGTCAATAATTTGTTGTTGAGCCAACACTGACCGGGCGTTATTCACGCCCGGTTTTGGAGTAAAAATGGACGTGGTGGAATCATTCCTGAGGAGAAAACATGACAGTTTCGCGTAGAGACTTCATCAAGACCGGAGTTGGAAGCGCATGCACTTTAGCGGCGGGAGCAACCACAATTGCTCAGACAACACAGCCTGCTCCAGCACAAACCGTGGCGCAACCTAATGCTGTCCCAGCCGACCGAATGCCGCCGATCCCCGCGGACAAGCTCACGCCGGAGCAGAAGAAGGCTTCCGATGATTTTGCCGCGGAACGCAAGACGCCTGTGTTCGGTCCGTTTGTGCCGCTGCTGCGCAGCCCGGAAGTGATGCTTCGTGCCAAAGCGATGGGTGATTACCTGCGCTATAAAAGCGTGTTGCCGCCTCAGCTCAATGAATTCGCCATCCTGATTACCGCCCGCCACTGGACACAGGCGTACGAATGGGCTTTGCATGAACCCATCGCCGTAAAGGCTGGCTTGAAAGCGGAGATTACACAGGCCCTTGCTGAAGGCCGCCGTCCGCAGGGCATGTCAGCCGACGAAGAACTGGTTTATGAGTTCTGCACTGAGCTGCATCAGAACCAGAGCGTGAGTGACGCGACGTATGCCCGCGTGCAGGCCAAGTTCGGAGAGCAGGGAATCATTGACCTGATCGGAGTGAACGGCTACTACACATTTCTGGCGATGGTACTGAACGGAACGCGCACGGCTGTCCCGAAGAGTACAGCACCGCCGCTGCCGGCATTTCCGCACTGATTCTATTAACGATGCAGGAAACCTAGGAGAGCCGTGGAGTCCCAAAGCATGTGTGCAAGGATAACCGGCATCAGCCGACGAGATTTTGCAAAGTAGATGGCGAGAACCGTCAATCCGCTACCCACGACCATTGCGCCTGCAACACCATAGTAGAGGTGGTAACTCGTTTGGACCACGAGGCTAGTAACGGTAGCAAGCAAGACGGATTTGCGAAGATCGATTAGTTCCGTCATTAAGTAGCCTCGTACCAGTATTTCTTCAAAAAAAGGGTTCAGGAGCAAAAACGGTAGGAAAAGCCACAATGACGAAGTTGAGAACATTGCCCGTGTGTCAGGCCATTGCGGAAAGCTGAGAGTTATAACAAACCAACCATAAGTGACTACGAGCCTAATGGTCCACATAACTACAACAGCTGCCACTGCCAACCCCAAAGCTTTTGGCAAATCCGTCCATTGAAAACTAAGTCCAATATCTTGGAAACGCCGTCCCTGGCGTTTGAAAAGGACTAGAAAAAGCAACAGCCCGATTATTTCATCACAGATACCGGTAAACAGTCGCATGTTCGAGTAACTCGGAGCCGTAGGATGAAATGCAAGGTAAATGCTTTCCAGAATGGAACCGGCAAATACAACGGCAAGGATGAGGCCCAGGTCGACCCATCGATGCGCATTGCTGACAGATAGGACCTGGGCTGAAGGAATAATTTCAAGTTCAAGCTGCGTACTAGAAGAGGCCATGTAGCGACATTCCTATCATCGCTGCACAGTCATTGCAATAAGTAAAAGCCCGAATCGAGGTCAAGGTAAGAGTTCACGGCAGGATGACGTCTATTTCAGCTTTGCGCCTACCGGCACATCTTCCAGAAATCCAGCCAGCACCGGCTTGCCGTCTTCGCCGACGGAGGCAGCCACAATCATGCCGTTGGATTCCAGTCCGCGCAGTTTGCGCGGCTGAAGGTTGGCCACGATCACAACTTTGCGGCCGATCAGCTCCTCCGGCTTGTAAGCCAGCGCGATACCCGCGACGAGCTGGCGGACTTCAGTACCTATATCCACTTCCAGGCGCAGCAATTTGTCCGCGCCTTTTACTTTTTCTGCGGCTTTCACCTGGCCAACGCGAAGCTCCACTTTCATGAAGTCGTCAATGGAGATTTTTCCATCGGCCACGGCGGCTCCGGCTTGAGCAGGTGGCGCAGCCTTAGGAGCAGGCGATGCATCTGTGGGGCCATGCGCAGCCTGGGTTGCGGGCTGTCCTGCGCGAGCGCCTTCTCCTGCGGGAGTTGCGGCCATGACTGCCGCTGATGACGATGTATTGGAGGCAGCCTGTGCTGCGCGCTCCTGTTCCATCTGTTGCATCCTCTCGATTGAAGTTTTGTCCGCGCGCGGAAACACGGGTTCCACTTTGCCCAGCTTGCCGCCCAGCGGAAGTTGCGCCCACTTAAGTTCGCCAAGGTTGAATTTGCTGATCTCGCCCAGGCCGAGCTGCGTCCAGATTTTTGCCGTGGATGCAGGCAGCACAGGATGCACCAGCGCCGTGACAACACGCAATGCCTCTGCCGCCGTATAAAGAATGGTCGCCAGGCGCGACTTGTTTTCCTCGCCTTCTTTTTCGGCGACGATCCAAGGTTCTTCATCGACCAGATACTTGTTGACTGCGCCGATCAATGACCACGCCGATTCAAGCGCGCGGGAGAACTGATAGTCGTCAAAGAACTGGCCGAATTCATGGATCACAGCCTGCGCGTGTTCCTTGATGACGCCATCGGTAGCCTTGCGCGCCACCGTGGGCGAAGGATATGGGACCGAACCGTTAAAGTAACGGTTGATCATAGTTAAAGTACGACTTGAAAGATTGCCCAGGTCGTTAGCCAGATCGGAATTGTAGCGTTGGACCAGCGCGTCAAAGCTGAACGAGCCGTCCTGCCCAAACACCACTTCACGCAGCAGGAAATAACGCAGTGCGTCATTACCCATCACGTCGATTACGGTTTCCGCGCGCACAATGTTTCCGCGCGACTTTGACATCTTGCTCTCTTCAAACAGCAGCCAGCCGTGCGCAATCACTGACTTCGGCAACGGAAGGCCCGCAGCCAGCAAGAATGCAGGCCAGTAAACGCAGTGAAAGCGGATAATCTCCTTGCCGATCATGTGCACGTCAGCAGGCCAATAGCGCTCAAACTTCTTCTGCTCCGCCGGGTCTTTCGATCCCAATCCCACAGCAGTGCAGTAATTGCTTAATGCGTCCAGCCATACATACATTACGTGCTTGGGATCGCCTGGAACGGGAATGCCCCATTTAAATGTGCTGCGGCTGACAGAGAGATCTCGCAAGCCGCTTTTTACGAAAGCGATGACTTCGTTGCGCCGCGTATCGGGACGAATAAAACCAGGGTTCTGCTGGTAATGCGCCAGCAGTTGGTCGGCAAAGGCGGAGAGTTTGAAATAATAATTCTCTTCGCTCACCGTTTCAGTAGGCCTTCCGCACTCAGGACATGGAGCGCCAGGTCCTACAGAATCAACATAGAGCTCATCGAAGACGCAATATTGCCCGGTGTACGTACCCTTATAGATGTGACCATTTTCCTGAATACGCTTCCATAACTCCTGCGACCCGGCTTTGTGGCGCGGCTCGGTGGTGCGTATGAAGTCGTCATTGGAGATGTTCATCTTCTCAAACAGCGACCGGAACAGATCGGAAACCTCGTCGGCGAACTGCTTGGGCGTTTTGCCTGCGGCCACAGCGGAGCGCTCGATCTTCTGGCCGTGCTCGTCAGTTCCGGTAAGGAAGTAGGTGTCAAAGCCCAGCATGCGCTTGCGGCGCGCAATGGCATCACACACCAGGGTGGTGTATGCGTGCCCTATGTGCGGGCGTGCGTTGACGTAATAAATGGGCGTGGTGATGTAAAACTTTTGCCGGCCCTTATCCATTGGTATTTTCCAGGTAAATCTTGATGGCTTCCTGCATAACGGTTTTCAATGGCACTTTCTTTTCTTTTGCGATCTGGCGGCAATCTTCATACTCAGGAGCGTAGTTGCTGATACTGCCGTTCAGGTTGGCCAGTTTCATGCGAACATCGCCCCATTTAGTGGTGACGCTCACATGGCGACGAGTAAGAGCTGCGCGGTTTTCCCGGCGCATTCGAACACCGAGCGTAGTAGTCTCAGCCAAAATAAATTTTGTGAGACGCTGGCTGTCTTCCGTGCGACAGAGCACCGTCAGCAACATGCCGGGACGGCTCTTCTTCATCTGTACCGAAGTGCCGAAAGCGTCCAGTGCGCCGTTTTGCAGTGCCTGCTCCATCACATAGCCGAACACCTGCGGCGTCATGTCGTCGACATTGGCCTCAAGCACTGTGATTTCTTCCATTGGGAATGGTGACTCATGCTGTGTCGCTCGTTTCACCCACGGTAAGCCGCAAGACGTTGGGAGAATTCTTGAAGTTGCGACTGCCCGCGCCGTAGCCGATCTTTTCGGTCTTCATGGCAGGAAACTGTGAGAAGCGCGATGCCAGCACGCTGACGATCGCTGCGCCCGTGGGCGTGACCAGCTCTTTCTGAATTTCGCCGGAATAGACTGGAGCGTTCTTCAGGAGTTCAAGCGTCGCAGGCGCAGGAATGGGGAACGCGCCGTGCGCGCAAACCACAGTTCCTCCGCCGACGTTCAGCGGAGAACAGACCCATTCGTCCACGCCAAGCGCTTCTGCGCCAACTGAGGCGCAAACGATATCGACGATGGCGTCAATCGCTCCGACCTCATGAAAATGGATTGTTTCAATCTCGGTATTGTGAACTTTGGCTTCTGCCGCGCCCAGCGCTTCAAAGATCCTGATGGCGCGATCTTTTGCCGACTGGCTGATGCTTGCGGCTTGAATGATCTGGCGGATTTCTTTCAGTCCGCGATGGGAGTGTGTATGGGAATGGCTGTGTTCTGCCGATGGAAGGTGCGAGGCTTCGTGAGAGTGATTGTCCGCAGGTGAGGGCGCCTGCGCTCTATGAGAGTGGGTATGGCCGTGCTCGTGGCTGTGGGAGTGCTCATGTGAGTGCGTATGAGAATCCGCCGCGCCATGGCTATGTGAGTGTTCGTGGTCGTGGGAGTCGGCATGCGAATGGGAATGCGCGTCGGCGTGTTCCTGCCCGTGATCGTGCGAGTGCGTTCCAGACGAAGGTCTTGCAGGGCTGAATGCTGACTGCTGATTGCTGAGTGCTTCTGTGCTGAGTGCTTCTGCCCAGAACTCTTCCCGCGGAAGCTCTTTTTCACCGGCGGCGATCACATCGAGCTTGGTAGCGCTGATGCCGCTGCGGTCGACACGAGAAATTTCCAGCCGCGCGTCCACGCCCAGGGCTTGCACCGTCCGGGTAAAGACCTCAGGCGGAACTCCGGCGTCCAGCAAAGCGCCAAGAAACATGTCGCCGCTGATCCCGGAAAAGCACTCTAGGTAGGCAATACGCATATAACCAATGATTTAAGTAGTACTCAAGGCTGGCGCCCCCAAGCGGACGCGAACATTCATGACGCAAACATTCATCATAGGTTTAGCCGTGAGCCGCGTCAAACCAGCGCAAGAGGTTAAATGGGCCAGTCTGGTTGAACGGCAATCCTGTTGTGTGTCAGGGCAGCGACCCTCTGCTTGTTTCCTTATATCGAGTCTGATTTAGGGTGATTTTCAGCGTAATATTGGGTCGATTTTCACGCTCTCTTCGGCGTTAAAGCCTGTGGTTTCAACAATCCAGCCCCATAAAACCGCCGACCCCTCCCCCTACCCCCTATGTACACCCAATTTCACCCAAGGTCACCCAACGGCACCCAAGCATTGGCAGAGGGTCATTAAGTCATTTGACCCAGCCACCGCGGTCCCCACAGCGCGCCGGTTTTGCGCGCGCTGGGTGGAAGTATCGGCAGAGGGTCGCAATCCCACTTCTTATGCATCCATTTCGGTTGTCAAAGAACTCGCCCTTTGCCTGCAAAAGGCGTGCGTTTCTTTGTATCGCATTTTGTTCGCCAATGTCAAGTGCCTTTTGGTGTGGAGTGGGTCGTTTGGAAATTAATTCACCCACTACCAAATCCGTCATCCTGAGGTCCGTAAAGGAGCAAGCGTTTTCGGGTTCCTATTCGCGCCCGGTGTTGGCGTGAATGGGCAGAGCTTGCGAGTAGGACCGAAGGACCTTGTGCTTGAGTCCTAAATAAAGCTGCCCTATTAGATCCAAGCTGACCCATTCACCTCGGCGCGGGTTTTTACGAAGTTTCTCCATCCGGTGGAGGCATCGAAGCATTTATCAGTGGTTGAATTCACTGATCCGTCTAGAAGTGCACGACACCATTGCCAAACTTGGTCGAATCATAAGAAGAGAATTGCCGAATTGAGTGATTCTTCAGCACGGTTACGACATCACTTGCTGAAGCCTTCAACCCTTGTTGTGCCCACACATTTGCCAGAAGACCCGAGGCATAAGCTGCCGAAAAAGATGTGCCAAAAACATTTCCTCCCCCGCCTTCAAAACTCCCCACATATTCCTTATTAGGGTCCCGAGATTCGCCGCCCGGCGCCGCAAAGCGGTTCTCGTGCATCTCTTCCACTTGATTATTTTCTCCAAAGTTGCTGAAGGACGACAGTTCGCGTTTGCTGGTCATCGAACTGATTGCCAATACTTCCGCAAACCGAGCCGGGAATGATAATTCGCTCCTGCCAAGGTTACCTGCAGCCGCAATGAGTACTGGCGCCGGCATTCGTTTCGGTATCTGGCTAATCGTGTTCTCGAATACTGCAGACCGTGACTCTTTAGACTCTCGCCCGCAGACCGGGCATTCTGCGTCACCAAGACCAAAGCTCAAGCTCACATTTACTATATGGGCCCCCGAATCAGCCGCCAGTGCAGCTAACGTATCCCATTCGCTCGCTCGCCCGGAAGCGTCCGCAACCTTGTAGATGATTAATTCGGTGGTCGGCGCCAGATTGTGAATGATTAGCGCGACTGCGGTTCCGTGACCATGATCATCAGTTGCATCTTTGGAGTTCCTCGGATCCACAAAATTCTTTCTCATTATGCCCGGCACTTTTGCGTCTGCAGCCAGGCCCGTGTCCAGGATGAGAATCTTGATCTTGCTGAGATCTGATGGCGGTTTGGTAGGTAAGCCGAGTATCTCCCTGTAGAGTTTGTGCGCATTGCTGAAGTGAAACCCCGCAGCTCGAACTGGCTTAGGTGCGAGTGGGCGTCCGGAAGTACTCAGATAGCTGTTAGGAATCACAGTAAATTGGTAGTCTGATCGGCTAAACACCTCTGCAAATTCAGGTGCAGGTTTCTCATGTGTCAAGAAACGGAATAACTCATGCTTGTAGAAAAATTGGAGGTAGGAGATCTTGTATGCCTCCGATCCATTCGGTACTCGAACTAGATGCATCTCAAAAGGGAAGCCTTCATTCACACTTAAGCCCATCCGCTCCAGCCTTTGATCTAGGCTTTCCACCCAGGTGACATGATCGATCTTTTCGTGCCGGATCTGACCAACGAGCTCCCTGGCGGCTAAGTCGGCACGCGGGAAGCAGAGAATCAGGTCACCACCAATTGTGTCGCACATTGCAGCACCTCGCTCATACTTATTGCTCAAACTCTCGTTTGGTCAAGCTCCTGTGCGTGGTTTCTAAGGGCCAGCGAGAGCCGGAGACTCCGCCTTAATCGCAGAAATTCCGAACGTATACAAGGGGAGAAGCAGTGTGCCATAGAACGGCTTGTACCATGAAAATGACACAAAGGGCCCGCCCAGTGAGAAGACCCACACCGCGAAGGCGAACGTGGAGATCAGTAGCTGCGTTTTCTTGCTTACCTTCTGGACGCGGGTTAGATAAACCCAGGTACCAGCCAGCAAGAAGAAAAACACGCACCACAAGACCTTTTCACGTGGCACGTCCGCTGGGGCATTGCGAATCAATCCCTCAACAAATACGTAGACTACGACGACTTCAGCGGGAATGTACTTCAACAAGCGGTCAGTGAACTGATCCTGTTTGTCGCTATGTGTTGGCGGATTGGTTGCATCACTAGCTCTATCTTCTTCAACGCCGGCGACACCTCCTCCCAGAGCGCTCTGTGCCGTTCCGGCTGGCTCCTTCGGAACCTGGTCCAAGTCTTTTTGAGTCACTACTTGACGTCCCATCGGAATCTTCCTTCCTCGTCGCCGGACAGCTTGCACCCTACGCGGTTGATCCGGCGACCGGATGCGAAGTCTATCCTAGGTTAGTGTAGATTCGGAGTCGATACGTTTCACTCAAATCAAGAATATTCCGGGTATATTATCGACCACTCAGAAGTCATTGGCCGGGGCCGAGATCGGGTCAGTCGGCAATGCGGAAGTAATCTGGGCGCCTTCGGCGCTTATGTCTCTCGGTCCAGAAACGGTCTTCTGGGTAGTTCCTCCTGTACGGTCGGCAAACCGGAAGCAATTCTGCCAATTTTCGGCGACAGGGTGCTGCGCTGGTGCCCGCGCGCGGCGGACGTTCTCTTCAACTTTGCTATAATCGCCTTTTTCATCATCAACTTACGGCCTGATGGGCCCCGGCCGCTAAATCTCAAGCTAGCAAAGGCAAACATTTGTACCTGCAACTACAGCAGCAGCTTATCCAGGGTGTTAGCGACCTTCTGAAGCGGCAATATGATGTCGAATTGCCCCGTATTGTGGTCGACCAGCCCCCTAATGTCGGCTTGGGCGAATACGCTCTGCCCTTAAGTTTTGAGCTGGCAAAAAGGCTGCGCAAAGCCCCCCGCAAGATCGCGGAAGAGGTTGTTGCCGGACTGGGCCCGGTCCCCGGATTTGAGAAGTTTGAGGTTGCAGGAGCCGGTTACATTAATGCCCGGATCAACCGCGAGGAAGCGGCGCGGCTGCTGCTTGATCCACAAGCGACTCAACCCGGATCCGCCAGCGGCAAAAAGATTCTGGTCGAGCACACCAGCATCAATCCCAACAAAGCTGCTCATATCGGTCACTTGCGCAATGCCATTCTGGGAGATACGTTTGTCCGCCTCCTTCAGTCAGCGGGCGCGCATGTTGACGTGCAGAACTACATCGACAACACCGGAGTCCAGGTGGCGGACGTGGTGGTGGGATTTTTGTATCTAGAGAAAAAAGGGAAGAGCGAGATTGAAGCGCTCATCGCCGCATCTCCCAACGGCAAGCCGTTCGACTACTACTGCTGGGACCTCTATGCGCGCGTTTCCCAATGGTATGAAGAGAGTAAGGAGAACCTGAAGCTTCGCCTGCAAACGCTGCATGACATTGAGCATGGCGGCAATGAGCCGGCTGCAATCGCGCGGCTGATTTCAAACGCCATCATTCAACGCCATCTGGAAACCATGGAGCGGCTGGGCATTGAATATGACTTTCTGCCTCAGGAAAGCGAAATTCTCCATCTGCATTTTTGGGAATCGGCGTTTGAGCAACTAAAGCAGAAGGGCGTGCTTTATTTTGAAACGGAAGGCAAAAACAAGGGCTGCTGGGTGATGAAGCGGGCTTCTGGGTCGCAACCCACTAAGAAGCAAGCCGCAGCCGAAGGCAATGATGCTCCTGAAGTCAAAAACGGCCCGGACGAAGACGCCAAAGTGATCGTGCGCTCCAATGGCACAGTGACTTACGTTGGAAAAGATATTGCTTACCATCTTTGGAAATTCGGCCTGCTGGGGCGCGACTTCGGATACCAGCGTTTCTATCGCTATCCTAACGGGCGACAGGTCTGGATCTCCGCGGAATCCGGCGAAGCTGACCATCCGCATTTTGGCGGCGTGAACGCGATTTATAACGTGATCGATTCGCGCCAGGCCGATCCGCAGAACAATGTGATTGAAGCGATTCGCGGGCTGGGTTACACAGAGCAAGCGGAGGACTACCATCATTTTTCTTATGAAATGGTGGCGCTCACGCCGCGTTGCGCCATGGAACTGGGTTATGACGTTTCTGAAGAAGACCAGAAGCGTTCTTATATAGAGGTATCCGGACGCAAGGGTTTTGGCGTAAAAGCGGATGATCTGCTGGATTCGTTAATCGCCGCGGCGCAGAAGGAAGTGGACTCCCGTAACCCAGAGATGAAGGAGCAAACGCGGCATGAGATTGCTTCGCAGATCGCCATTGGCGCGCTGCGTTACTTCATGTTGAAGTTCACTAAGACTTCGGTAATCGCGTTCGACTTCAAGGAGGCCTTGAGCTTTGAAGGGGAGACCGGCCCGTACGCTCAATATGCTATTGTCCGCGCGACGAATATCTTTCGCAAAGCCGGCCTGAACGCGGAAGAAATTCTGGCCGGCAAAATCGATTTGAGGTTCCTGAAAGAGGACGACGAATTGTGGGAACTCTGGCTTCGCGTGGGCCAGTTTTCCAGCATGATTGAACAGTGCATCTCCACGACTGAACCGGCTTACTCGGCCAAGTATGCGTTCCAACTGGCACAGCAGTTCAACAACTTCTACCATAAGCACCACATCCTCACGGAGACAGACGAGGCAAGAAAAGGCTTTCTGCTGGCGACGGCTGCTGTGGTGCGGCGAGCGCTGATCCAGAGCCTTGAATTGATGGGAATCGGTGCGCCCAGCGTAATGTAAAGTTTCATTTTCGGCAGAAAACAGGTTGCGGTACGCACACTTGCTCTTTCAATGTGCTTCGAGCGGGTGACGAAACGTTTCCTGGAGCGTCTCTCCAAGAGTACTATTTCCGCATTAGGAAACTCCGCTTGGTAAAAGTTCTCTGAAACTTCTCCCGGATATTTGCGTACCAATGAGGCATGAGCATGGAACTGACTATTAAGAACCTTTCCAAGACTTACAAGAACGGCGTTAAAGCCCTTGATAACGTGTCGCTTACGATCCCGCGAGGGATGTATGGCCTGTTGGGGCCGAATGGCGCGGGGAAATCCACTCTGATGCGGACATTGGCTACCCTGCAGGAACCAGACAGCGGCAGCGTCACGATGGGGGAGATTGATGTTCTCAAGCAAAAAGACGAAGTTCGCCGACGTCTTGGCTACCTTCCGCAAGAGTTTGGCGTGTATCCCCGAATCTCTGCCCAGGATATGTTGAGCCATCTGGCGTTGCTGAAGGGAATCACGAACTCACGTGAGCGTAAAGAAGTTGTGTCCGCCATGCTTCAACGCTGCAATCTTTACAATGACCGCAAGAAGGCGCTGACCGGGTTTTCCGGAGGCATGCGGCAACGCTTTGGCATTGCCCAGGCACTGCTCGGCAATCCGCAACTTCTGATCGTGGATGAACCCACGGCGGGTCTTGATCCGGGCGAACGCAACCGATTCTACAATCTGCTTGCTGAAGTCGGAGAACAAGTGATCGTGATCCTCTCAACGCACATTGTGGAAGATGTGATGGATCTTTGCACCAACATGGCCATCATTCACGAAGGCAAAGTGCTATATCAAGGCGAGCCGCAAGCTGCGATTTCCAAGCTGAACGGCCGGATCTGGCAGCGCTCCATTGAGAAGACGGAACTGGCTCATTACGAGCAGACCTTCCGCGTCGTGTCAAACAAACTGGTTGGCGGCAGACCTTTCCTGCACGTCTTTGGTGAGCAACCGCCGGGCGACGGATTTCTTCCTAGCCAGGCCGATTTGGAAGACGTGTTCTTTACAAAAATCCGGAACTGGGACTAGGAGCGCTTATGTTCTGGCGAATCACATGGTTTGAAATCTCGTACTGGCTGCGATCAAAAATGCTGTGGGTGTTCTTTGGCGTGATTGCATTGATGGTGTTTGCGGCTGTCAGCACGCCCAACGTCCAATTGTTCATCGTCCTGACAAATACCTACCACAACGCTCCTTTTGTCATCAGCGGATATTACGGCTTTATCAGCCTCGTGATGCTGCTGATGGCAGCGGCCTTTGTGAATTCCGCAGCACTGCGCGATTTCAGATTCAATACCAATCAGATTGTCTTTTCCACGCCAATGCGCCGCCGCGATTACCTTTTTGGACGGTTCATCGGTGCCACGCTGGTATCCACCATACCAATGTTGGGTGTTTCCGCGGGTATCCTTGCAGCCAAATACATGCCATGGGCCGACCCGGACCAATGGGGACGCGTGAACTGGGCGGCACATCTTCATGCAATTTATGTTTTTGCATTGCCAAATGCGTTGATCATTGCGGCCATACTTTTTGCGATTGCGGTGATGGCCCGCAATGAGGTTGTCCCTTTTATCGGGGCGCTGGCATTGCTGATCGGATACATTGCGGCAGGAACCTTGCTCCAGGACCTGCGGCATGAAGAATATGTCGTGTTTGCAGATCCATTCGGCATTCGCACCTTTGCGCTTATATCCAAATACTGGACTGTTGCTGACAAGAACAGCATCCCCGTTTCTCTGAGCGGATGGATGCTCTGGAACCGTCTTCTATGGGCGGCGGTTGCAGGCGCGATCTTTACATTTGCCTATTTCCGCTTCAGCTTTTCTGAAAAGGCGAGCAGGGCCAAGCCCGTGGAAGCAGACTCGCAAGCTCAGCCGGTCGCCGTGGGCCGCCCAATCCCCAGCCCCAATTTGCGTCCAGCCGCATGGCAACAACTGGTCCAGTCGCTGGGAATACATCTACGGGGAATGCTGGTAAGTATTCCATTCATTATCATCATGCTGGCCGGAGGCCTGAACTGCCTTCTCGCGCTGATGTTCAACGCCACTGAAGGCTACGGCAACCACACTCTACCTGTAACGTTCTGGGTGTTGGACCTGATACGAGGAACTCTCTACCTGTTCCTAATCGTGGTGGTGACTTTCTACGCTGGAGCGCTCGTCTGGAAGGATAAAGATGAGCGGATGGATGAGATCGTGGATGCTGCGCCCGTCCCGGAGTGGATCTCATATGCCACGCGCCTTGTGACACTGGTTTTCATGGTGATGCTGATCCAGGTCTTTGCGCTGCTGAGCGGTGTTGCGGTGCAGGCTTGGCACGGCTACCACCGTTTTCAGATCGGCTTATATTGCTATGAGCTGCTCGTGCGCGATTTTTCGCTCTTTGTGGCCCTTGCCGTACTCGCATTTTTTATTCACGCGGTCTCGCCTAACAAATATTTGGGCTATGCGATATACATCGCTTTCTTAACCGCAAACGCCTTTATGTGGGGACCGCTAAACGTAGCCACAAATCTTGTCCAGTTTGCCGGCGCTCCCAACGTTGTCCACTCAGATATGTTTGGCGATGGGCCTTATCGCATGTCCTGGAGCTGGTATGCGCTTTACTGGATGCTGTTCTGCGGTTTACTTGCCATTCTGACGGTAATGTTCTGGCCTCGTGGCAAACAAGACCGCTGGGCCGGAAGGCGGCGAAATGCAGCGCAACGCTTTCACGGTGGGTGGATATCCGCGACGCTGGTTTGCCTGCTCGCATTCATTTCAACCGGCGCCTGGATCTGGTACAACACTGAGGTTGTTAACCGGGTGGTGGGCCCCAAAACATTGCGGCGTCGCCAGGCCGATTACGAAAAGACCTATAAGCAGTTTGAGAAACAGCCGCAACCTCGTGTGCGCAGCGTGAAGTACGCGATCGACGTATATCCAGAATCGCGCAACATAACGATGCGGGCGGAGCAAGTAATCCAAAATCCATATCCGCAGCCGCTCACCGAAATTCACTTCACCATCGATCCAAATTATCTGACAGACATTGACATACCGGGAGCGTCCCTGAGCAAAGACGATCAAAAGCTCTACTACCAGATTTACAAATTTGATTCGCCCCTGCAGCCGGGCGAGAACCGCACGATGCACTTCACGGTAAAGAGCAAAAATCGCGGCTTTGAAAATGAGTTGAGCACGGTGGAACTGGTACAGAACGGGAGCTTCTTCAATAACACCGTTGGTCCGGTCATCGGCTACAACTCACAGCGCCAGTTGGCCGATCCCAATGACCGGAAAAAGTTCGGTCTAAAAGAAATCGATCTGATGCCGCCGCTTGAACGCAACTGCACCGAAGATTGCCGCGAGAACTATCTGGGCGGGCATTCCGACTGGGTGGACGTGCAGACGGTCATTAGCACTTCCGCTGACCAACTTGCGATTGCTCCGGGTTCGCTTCTGCGGGAATGGCAGGAAAACGGACGCCGCTATTTTGAGTACAAGCTCGATCATCAGTCGATGAATTTTTATTCCTTCATGTCTGCCCGCTATGAAGTGGCGCGGGAGGAGTGGAACGGCATCAAGCTTGAGGTCTATTACGACGGGCAGCATCCCTGGAACGTGCCGCGAATGATGAATTCGCTCAAGAAATCACTGGATTATTACACGAAGAATTTTGGCCCGTATTATCACAAGGAAGCTCGCATCATTGAATTTCCGCGCGTCGCCCGCTTTGCTCAGGCTTTCCCCGGCACCATGCCGTATTCGGAATCGATTGGTTTCATCGCCAACATCAATAAGCCCGACGACATCGACTTTGTCTTTTATGTAGTCGCGCACGAAATGGGCCATCAATGGTGGGCTCACCAGGTGATCGGAGCAAATATGGAAGGCGCGACACTGCTTTCTGAAACCATGGCGCAATATTCAGCGCTGATGGTGATGGAAAAGAATATGGACGCGACACGATGCGGAAATTCCTCAAGTATGAGATGGACAACTATCTGCGGTCGCGTGGCTCTGAACGGTTGAAGGAGCGTCCGTTGCTGACGGTGGAGGCGAACCAGGGCTACATTCACTATCGCAAGGGAAGCGTGGTTTTGTATTACCTAAAGGAGATGATAGGCGAGGAAGCGGTGAACCGGG
>CAVSYO010000008.1:0-119764 GCA_963732195.1 Terriglobia bacterium
GACGCATGGCTGGCGCAGAGGCCTTTTGAAAATCCGAAGGCCGATCTGCACCCTTTCGTGCCGAACCTTTACGAAGTGCGGGGGAACGCGCGAGGCCGCCGAGGCCAACGCCAAGGCTGCAAGCAGCCTGCAGGCATCGCGCAACGCCAGCAGCGTTTCTGGTCAATACCTCGCGAACACTGTTTTGTTTGCCACAGTGCTTTTCTTCGCCAGTGCCTCGGAAGGTTCGAGCAGCGCAGGGTGCGTGTGGTCGCGTTCGCTTTCGCCACAGCGGTTTTCGTATTTGCCGTCGTGCGGACAGCCATGCTTCCGCAGTGAAGGCGCATACGAGCCCGCACCACAAGTAATACGGACGTCCGATTGCCCTCACATAGCTCCGATGCAATGAAGCTCCTTATTCCGAGCACTGTCTTGCTGTTGATGGTCTCCGTCGGCATGAGCCTGAATTGGACTCAGTTCCTGACGAATTCTGCGGCGCCTTACCCTTGCGACTTGGGGCAAGCTGCTGGTGGCAACATTCATCGTTCCACCAATCCTCGCGCTTGCGCTTGGGACTTTGCTGCCACTGAATCGAGGGGCGTTGATCGGTTTGTTCCTAATCGGAGTCGCGCCCGGCGCGCCGCTCATGACTCGCAGTGTGGCAAAGCGTGGCTTTGACATGGAGCTGGCCGCCATCTATCAGCTTTGGGGAGGCGTTTCTTACACCTATAATGATTCCGCTGCTCATCGGTGCGGCGGGGTGGCTTTACGGGCGCACTATCTGGGTGTCACCGGTTAAGGTGTTAGCGGTTATCGCGAAGCAGCAGTTCGTCCCACTGCTCATCGGCGTGGCGTTGATGTATTTCGCGCCGGCGTTTTCGACAAAAATACGGAGCGCACTGAACGTGATCGGGAACGCTTTGTTGATGGTGACGTTGATCGTCCTGCTCGTGAAAATGGGGCCGGCGCTAACGGAAGGGTGAGTCCGTGGGTAGTCGTTGCCGTGCTGCTGTTCGCAGTTGGCTGCATTGCTGTGAGTTTCGCCATCCTCACTGGTGTTACAGTGATGACGAAGACACTCGTGGTCTGCAATGTGAATCGGCACGTTGGCCTCGCTCTGCTCCTTTCCGGCACGTACTTCCGTCACCAGAAAGCACTTCCGGCCATCGCCGCTTATGCGCTTGCAGCGCAATTCATGATCTGGCTCTACTAAAAACCCGCGAAGTATCGTCCGATTGCCACGTAATGAAGCGCATCATATTGTGTAAATGCGCCAGCCGAGGTATTTTCTTTCCGGATGGCTGGTCCGATCAGGAGCGGTGGCGTTTTTAAAAAATGAAAGCAAGCAGATAGGATGCGATCATGCCGGTGCAAATAAGGACGAGCCTAACGACATCTGTGTGGTACGCATTAGCGGCATTTTAAAACGATCCGAATTTGGCGCAGAGGAAAGGCGCTCGCCCGTCATATCGACACCGGATTGAAACCTTGTTTGCTCGTGATTCTTGAAAACTTTGAAGGCTGGGAGCGCGGCGCGGATTGGGATGACCTCGATTTTTACAGCTCGCACGGGCGCAAAATTTCCAGAATCGCCATGGTCGCTGAGCCACGTTGGGAGACTCTCGCGCTCGCTTTTGCAGGAGCGGGAGTCCGTCGCACGCCTGTGAAGTTTTTTCGGCCTAGCGAGCTCGAGCAGGCGCGGAATTCGTTGGCGGAATAAGTTAGCGGTCGGCATGATCGGCGGACGGCGCAATAAGGTGAATTCGCCCCGCGAGGGCGTTTAAATGTTCAGCTACGTCGCCAAGAAAATCTTCGGTACCAAGAACGCGCGTGTCATCAAGAGCATGCGTCCGATCGTCGCGCGGATCGGCGATCTCGAGAGTGGCCTTCAGACCAAGAGCGACGCCGAGCTACAAGCGACGACGCCCGAACTGAAGCGCCGCCTGGAAAAGGGCGAGTCGCTCGATTCGATCCTGCCGGAGGCCTTCGCCGTCTGCCGCGAGGCGGGTGCCGCGTGCTGGGCATGCGGCACTTCGACGTGCAGCTCGTCGGCGTGCCATGGTGCTGGACGCGGGCGGCATCGCCGAGATGGTGACCGGCGAAGGCAAGACGCTGGTCGCGACGCTGCCGGCCTATCTCAACGCCCTGACGGGCGACGGCATCCACGTCATCACCGTCAACGACTACCTGGCGCGCCGCGACTGCGAATGGATGTCGCCGATCTACAACGTACCTGGCCTGTCGGTCGGCTTCTTCGTTCAGAGCGGGACTCACCGCAACGCCGGGCGGCAGCGCTACCGATTGCGACATCACCTACGGCACCAACAGCGAGTTCGGCTTCGATTACCTGCGCGACAACATGAAGCCCGCACGCTGGGCCGATCCGATTATCCGCCGCATTCACCAGTGCAGCGCCACCTGAACTTCGCATCATCGATGAGGTGGACTAATATCCTGATCGACGAGGCGCGCACGCCGCTCATCATCTCGGGCCCGGCCGAGCAGTCGGCCGACCTGTACCAGAAGGTCAACTCGATGATCCCGGCGCTGCGCAAGGACATCGACTACACCGTCGACGAGAAGGCGCACTCGGCGATTATGACCGACAGCGGGATTGAGCGCGTCGAGCAGCGTTTGAGCGTCGGCAACCTGTACAACCCCGAGAACATCGAGTGGTTGCACCACGTGACGCAGGCGCTGCGCGCGCATACGTTGTACAAGCGCGACGTCAACTACCTGATCGAGGAAGGTAAGATCCTGATCGTCGACGAGTTCACCGGCCGCAAGATGCCGGGCCGCCGCTGGTCGGACGGCCTGCACCAGGCGATCGAAGCCAAGGAAGGCGTCGAGGTCCAGGAAGAGAACCAGACGCTGGCGACCATCAGCTACCAGAACTACTTCCGCATTTACAAGAAGCTCGCCGGCATGACCGGCACCGCCGACACCGAGGCGTCCGAGTTCCACGATTTCCAGGCCCGACGTCACCGTGGTACTGGGCTGGCCAGTTTGGATTTCCACAGTTGCAAAGATCGTTTCGTTATTGGAAATCATTTCTGGCTTGTCAATCCTAGAGCGCCGCGCGCGTCCCGCCAAAGCCAATTTGCCCATCCTTTCGCCATAGTCCGAAAGGATGGGATTCAATGAATGTTTACTGATTGCTGAGCGGTTTGGGACAGAACCAGGGGATTGGGCTTTCGGGAGGACAAGCAAAATTCGTCCCCGTGTTAGCCGATACCGGCGCTGGATGCGCCGAGATAGAAATCAAAGCGACTATACTGATGCAAAGGCGAACTGCCAGACCTGCCGTTCTTTTCGTTGACATGAGTATCCTTTCTGTTCATTCTTTCCGCGCGCGACTGAAGCGCCTTTAACGTGCCTTCGAGATCACATCAGCGCGCAGAAATCATCTTCATTCAGATACAGGACTCCATCAAGAAAAAAGCAGCCCTCGCCGCACCCTCCGTTCCCAAAAAGGAATTTTGTCTTATTCGATTCATGATCAGTGTTCCTGTCAGCGAAAGAAAATGAGGTCGCGCGCCGGCGGCCGTTAAGCGACCGTTAAGCGAGCGCGCGCTTTACCAGCGCGCGAGTAGGACGGAGGGACTTTGTGCTTGCTTTTTAAAGCTTACGCTATCTATAAAACCGCTCTAACTCTCAAACGAACTCCGGGCAGTGCTCCGGCCCAAAAAGAGCAGCCCTGCAAAAGTGCCTTAAAGGCTATTTTAACAGCGGTCTACCTCAATCTAAAGCGTTTCTAGGATTACTGTATCCCGAATCACCAATCTCTGTCCTCATGAATGTGCCATCCTGAGACGAGCACGATGGCTCTGCTCCTTTACCATGATCCGGATGCGAGGCGAAGGATCTGCCCCGCTGGTCTTCAGGGTAGCCGATCATTCAGGCAGTCTTGGATAGCCCTAAGGTACAGCGGAGCCGATCCTTCAGCTTCGCGGAAACTGTGTCGAAACACTTTGCAGTTCGCGTGGCTCGCCTCAGGATGGCGCGTCGCGGGGGTGTGATGGATCGCTAACCGCGATGTGTGCAACTCAGGAAACACTCTAATTCAACGGACATGATCGCGCGCAATAACAGCAAAGACTTTCTTCAACCGCTGTCCGCAAGAGGTCCCAACTGCAGGAATACATAACGGCAAAGTGGGTCAATTTTGTTGGAATTGACCCACTCGTCGAGAACCTGTAGCTCTTAAGGCAGACGTTCTTCTCCGCCGGCTAAATGCAGTTGTAGCTTTGAGATTTGGTTAGAGGTTACGAGTTTCAGTTCCGGTAGCTTCCTGCACCGTGTTGGCAAAACGGTCAGCCTGTCCGCGAATTGCAGAAACCGTGGTGCGGACCTTGTCGCGACCCTGGTTCGCCAGATCGCGGGCTGAGTCCGCTAGATCGCTGGCCCGTTGTGTGAGATTTTCGCGCGTTTCTTCGCCGCTCATCGGGGCAAAAAGAATCCCCAAACCAATACCAATTCCCAACCCTGCCAAAAAGGATTTCATGCTTAAACTCCTGGTGAATTTGGCAGCCAGAATTGAGTGCCGCCTGCCTAATAGAGATTGCGGATTCACCGCGAAGGTTGCCGCATTTTCGATCCGAGTCTGCCGCAACAGAGCTTGTCGCTCTGCTCAGCTCTGGAATCGTACTCTGCCCAGCTTGGGTGTGCTGAACGTTACTTGGCCTTGGTAAGCTTCTGCCCGGCTAACTGTGCTGCGGGACTCCTCGGATCATCTTTCTGCAATTGCTGATAAATCAGAGTTGCCTGTTGCGGATCAGTGCTCTCGTACATCTCTGCTAACTGCAGTTGCGCCTGAGATTTCGATACCGTCACTGTGGGGTGCTCTGAAAGATCTTTGTAAATAGCTATGGCGTCGGGGGCTCGGTTCATTCCTCGATACATCGATGCCAGCGCCATCTTGGCCAGAGCAGCTACGTCCTTGTCGCCGAAATTCGACGCTGTCTTCAGCTCTTGTTCCGCGCCTGTCTTGTCCCCGGCCTGCAGCAATGCGATTCCGCTCATATAGCGCGCAATCTTTCCGGGCGGGACCGTGGAATATTTGTCAGCGATAGCCTGAAACTGCTTTTGCGCGGCCTTTGCGCGATCAGTAATTGTTGGAAATGTCTGACCAGCATCTTCAGCAGGCGGCGGTGAACCGGCGGGCAGAATTTGTGCGTCCAGCGTGCGCATCGCCGCAGACAACTGTGTATTGGCCTCATCCGATTGGCGGTTGCGCCACGTGATTACACCAGCCGTCAACAATACAGCAATGAGCGCAAGGCCCACTGTCCAAATCACGGTTTGGCGGTGCCCCGTGGCCCATGCGGCTGCGCCCTGGGCAGTTTCAGCAAACTTGTCTTCTTTCAATTGACGACGGGTATAACCTGGCACTTTGGAACCTTCTCGGTGGGATAAGTGGCAATGAAACCTTGAGTTTAGCAAGAAATCAGCGTAATCGTCAAACCGCCCTTCAGGAAAACAGTAGCGCGCGGCCAGCTCAGAAAACTAACCCTGGCTCATCAGAGCTTTTTCGATCTGTGCACAATGATCCCATTGAACAGCGGAGAAGAAGACTACTACGCAGATGGCAAAGAGCTGAATCGAAGAGCAATAGCATTTTATTCGCATCTTGTTTGCCTGTTTCTGAGAAGTCTGCAACCATACCCTTACACCGGGCTTCAAACTATATAGATAGGGAAACCCTGGCATCCAAATAAAATAAGCGCTTTTCTGAGAGTAGCCGGCGCTAACTGAGGCAGGTATGCGCAAACTTGGTATCGCAATCGCCGTCATCGTAGTTTTGCTGATCGCTGCGGCATTGATAGTGCCGCGCCTGATTGACGTAAATCAATATCACTCGCAAATTCAGTCTCAACTGGAAAAGCGACTGGGAAGACAGGTCACACTCGGGAAGATGGGCCTGCGGCTCTTCCCGCCGGCTTTCGATGTGGAGAACCCCCACCATTGCGGAGGATCCTCTTTTTGCTACGAACCGTCCGTTCGCTACGGCAGACAAGCTGGCCGTAAGCGTCAAGTTCTGGCCGCTGCTGCGCAAGCAACTTGAAGTGAATTCGCTGGAGTTGGTGCATCCTCACATTGAATTGGTGCGCAACTCGCAGGGCGTCTGGAATTTCGCCACGCTGGGGCAGGAATCAAAACCAACCGCCGCGCAGAAAACTCCAGCGCAACCGGCACAAGCTCCAACGCCTACAATCACTACCGGACCACCAGGCTCGCAATCTCCTGCTGGCAAGCAGCCTGCGGGCCAGCTCACGCTGGCGAATCTTGTTCATCAATGATGGACAGGTTGCGATTACCGATCTTCAAAAACACCAGTCCCGCGCGGTCTATGACCATATCGATCTCAATGTCAGTGATTTCGCTCCTGATCAGCAATTCAGCATGAAGCTCACGGCGCATCTTCCCGGCGAGGGCAAGCAGGCGATCTGGCTGGAAGGCAAAGGCGGCCCAATCAAAGAAGCAGACATGCTGAATACGCCTTTTGCTGGCACGTTGCGGCTGGACCAGGTATCCACCGGAGCGGCACAAAAGTTTTTGAACTTGCAATCACTCAACGGAATTGACGCGGTAATCACCGGCGACGCCAAGGTAAAAAATTCTGGCGGCAAGCTGGCTTCCAGCGGGACGATCAAAGTCGAAAACGCGCGCATTCACAACGTGAATGTCGGTTATCCCATCGCGCTGGATTATGACGTTGCCGATGACTTGACCAATGACGTCATCCAGATTCACAAGGGCAATCTCAAGCTGGGCGCAACGCCCATCTCGCTGGCAGGCACGGTCAATACCAAACCGACTCCATCGCAGGTCGACCTCAAACTCACGGCATCGAACGCTTCCATTGCAGAAATGGCGCGGTTAGCATCGGCTTTCGGGGTCGCCTTCGGCAAGGACGTGGACGTCAAAGGCCAGGTCAATGCCGATATCCAGGCGCGCGGAGCCATGGACAAGCCTGCATTGAACGGCAATCTCTCCGCCCGAAATCTGGATATCAGCGGCAAAGAAATTCCTCAGCCGGTCAAGGTAAATGACATCAGTCTGGCTCTTACGCCGGACACCGTGCGTTCCAATGAATTTGCCGCCACGACCGGCTCAACTACCGTCAATGTCAGTTTTGCGCTGGCACAGTACAGCGCGCCCAACAGTTCCATCAGCGCCACCCTGCGCGCCCCGAATGCTCGCATCGGCGAGTTGATCAACATCGCCAAGGCAGCGGGCGTATCGGCGGTAGATGGAATGTCCGGCGACGGAACTCTTACCCTTGACGTAAAGGCGCAGGGATCGACCAAGAACATGTCTGCGCTGAACTTTGACGGCACAGGAAAAATCAGCAATGCCACATTGAAGATGCCTTCGCTGACCAAGCCGCTGCAGATCAAGAATTCCGACATCCGCTTCAGCCAGAACTCAGCCTCACTGCAAAACATTGCCATAACTCTTGGCCAGACCAATGCGGGCGGCACGGTTACGCTCAAAAACTTTGACGCGCCTCAAGTCCAGTTTGCTCTTAACGCAGACAAAGTGAATGTCGCAGAATTGCAGCAGATCTTTGCCGCTACTCCGGCGCAGCCCGCCAAACGCGCTGGCTTCTGGCAACTTGTTCCTGAAGCAAACGCGCAGACCAAAGCCGAGCCCAGCATGCTCACCAAAATGACCGGCGGCGGCACGGTTACTATCGGTGTGATTCAGTATGACGATCTGCTTTTGAACAATGCCCACGCGAACGTGACACTTGATCACGGGTTGATCAAGATGAATCCCGTCACAGCTGATATCTACGGCGGAAAAGAAAATGGCAATATCACCATTGACATGCGTCCCGCGCAACCCGTTTACGCAGTCAATTTGAAGACCGACAAAGTCGATGCCAACAAACTGATCTCGTCCGTTTCCGACGTGAAGCAGACCATTTACGGCATGCTGGCGTCGAATGTCAATGCCAGTTTCAGCTCTTCTTCGTCTACAAGCATTGCGCGCAGCCTGAATGGCAACATGGCCATTGATCTTACGAATGGCAGACTGATGAATCTTGACCTGCTGCACGAATTGGCCTCAGTGGGACAATTCGTTGGCAACGGCTTTGGTCCGCCAAAGGGCTTTACTAACCTCGCCCAACTCACTGGAAACTTTGACGTGAAGAATGGTCTTGCTCAGACCAACAATCTCAAGGCCGTGATTGACGGCGGAACGTTGGCAGCGGCCGGCCTGATAAATCTGGCCGATCAGTCACTCAACCTGCATGTGATGGCTGTGCTCAACAAGGCGCTCAGCCAGCAGGTGGGTGGAACGCAGGTTGGCGGGTTCATGAATACGGCGCTCTCCAACAATCAGGGAGAGTTGGTGTTGCCGGTGATCGTTACCGGCACCTTCCAGCATCCACAGGTTGCGCCGGACGTGCAACAGATTGCCAAGATGAAGTTAGACAATCTGCTGCCCACCAGCAAAAATCCCGGCCAGCTAACCACCGGCATTCTGGGCGCGGTTCTGGGCAATAAGAATCAAAACGGAAATGCCGGCGGAGCCAACCAGCAGAAGGGCGGCATCGGCGGGATTTTGGATGCAATCGGCGGTAAGCAAACAGCAGCAACAAAATCAGCAGCAACCCGCAAGCCCAGCGGTCGGCAACAATCAGGGACAACAGCCGCAAGCCACACCCACTCCTGCTGCTCCCAACCTGGGTGATGTGCTGGACCAGGTGCTGAACAGAAAGAAGAAAGAGGCAAGCCCCACGCCAACGCCGCAGAATTAGCAATTTAGCCCAGCTGCAACTGGCATTCAGAAGATCATGGCTATCACGCGTGGTCTTTGCCTGAAAGATGCTGCTGGGGCAGATCAACCGATCACCAGATCCCAGATTTACGATTCGCCCCAGCCGCCGCCACCAGGTGACTCAATTCTGACTCTCTCGCCTTTTTTCAGGCGCACGCTTGTCTTGCCCGGCAGTGCTTCACGCGCGCCATCGTGATGGACAACTTCGGTTCGTCCGGCTGCGCCGTCAGTCCCGCCCTGCAATCCGTATGGCCCGCGGCTGCGACGATCAGCCAGCAGTGTGACTTCAGAATCGGCCAGTAACTCCACTTCGCGCACAATGCCGTCTCCTCCGTGAAACTTTCCCAGTCCACCGCTGCCCTTGCGTAAAGAATATTCCGTCACCCGCAGCGGATACGCATACTCCAGCGCCTCGGCGGGTGTATTGAGCGAGTTCGTCATGTGTGTATGCACGCCGCTCACACCGTCCCTGTCAGGACGCGCACCCATGCCGCCGGCAATTGTCTCGTAGTAAGCAAAAGGTTCGCCAGTGCGTTCATCAATCCCGCCGATGGTCAAATTATTCATCGTACCTGACGATCCGGCTGGTACACGGTCTGGCATGGCCTTCGCCAAAGCACGCAGCAGCACATCGACAATGCGCTGCGAAGTCTCGACATTTCCGCCCGCGACAGCTGCCGGTGGCCGTGCATTCACCACCGTTCCCTGGGGCGCAATCATCCTCACCGGACGCATCAAGCCCGCAGCCGCGGGAACATCTTCCTGCAAGCAGACAGCGAAAAACATAAAAGCAGGCGGAAAAAGCAATCGCATCCACGGCATTGATGCTGCCTGCGACTTGCGGTGAGCTGCCCGTGAAATCGACCGTCACCAGCGGCTTGCTTGTTGCCGCCGGTTGAAACGTAAGCGCCACCGCGATCCGCACCGGTCCCGAGCCAGCGCCGTCATCATCCAGAAAATCTTCGGCTTCGTAACGGCCATGCGGGACCTTGCCGAGAAATGCCCGCATCAGCTTTTCTGAATATCCTGCAATTCGTCCATCACATGCTGCACGCGCGCCAGCCCGTAGCGCTCGGTGATCTCCAGCAGTCGCTCCGCCCCGGTATGGCACGCGGCAATCTGCGCGTTCAAGTCTCCTTCGCGCTCTTCCGGAGTACGCACGTTGTTGAGCAGCAGGCGAAAGACATCATCCTGCAGCTTGCCTCCGGCAATCAGCTTGATGGGAGGAATGCGAATCCCTTCCTGATAAATTTCGCGACAGATGCCCATGGATCCCGCATACATTCCGCCGACGTCGGCATGGTGAGCGCGCGATGCCACATAAAATACTGGCTTCGCCGCACGCCTGTGCTTATTCTGGCCGCCGATAAAGACCGGCGCGACCAGCGTGATATCCGGTAAGTGCGTGCCGCCGCAGAAAGGATCGTTCAGTATTGCCACATCGCCGTCGTTGAGCGTGAGTTTCTCCACCGCCGCACGTACTGACATGGGCATCGATCCCAGATGCACGGGCATATGATCGCCCATGGCGACGACTTCGCCGGCACCGTCAAAGACAGCGCAGGAATAATCACGCCGTTCTTTGATGTTGGGAGAAAACGCGGTGCGGCGCAGAGCCGCACCCATTTCTTCCGCAATGGAGTGAAAAAGGCTCTTGAAGATTTCCAGTTCAACCGGATCGCGCATGCGCAGTCAGCCTATCACGGTCTGGGGACTCGCATCAGCAGGTCGGCTGCCACAAACACAAAGAACACTACGGCAATTACGCCATTCATGGTAAAAAAGGCCGCGTTCAATTTGCTAAGATCGTCTGACGCAACCAGCGAGTGCTCATAGGCAAGAAGCACCGCCACCACCAGCACTCCTATCGATTGCCAGCTTCCCAAGTCCAAACGCCATGACTAACGCCACCAGCAAACCGAGCATGACGACATGCAAAGTCCGCGCCACGATGAGAGCCTTTGGGAACGCCCATCGCCTGTGGAATTGAGTTCAGCGAGTTGGCGCGATCAAACTCGATATCCTGGCAGGCATAAAGAACGTCAAAGCCGCCCTACCCAGAATGTGACCGCCGCTGTAAGCAACAGAATGCGCGGATCAAGCGAGCCGCGCACCGCAATCCAGGCCGCCGCCGGAGCAATGCCCAGAGCGAATCCCAGAACCAGGTGCGACCACCGCGTAAATCGCTTGGTATAGGAATAAAACAGCACCACGGCCAGCGCCACCGGAGACAGCAGCAACGTTACGCGATTGAGTTCGGCCGCACCAATGATAAAAAGCAGACAAGCCACCACGACAAAGACCGTCGCAAACTTCTGTGAAAGCGTGCCGGCAGGAATGGCGCGCATGGCCGTGCGAGGATTGGCCGCGTCAATCCTTGCGTCCGCAATACGGTTAAAAGCCATGGCGGCGGAACGCGCGGAGATCATGCACAGCACGATCCAGCCCAGCTTGGCCGCAGTGGGCATGCCTCCAGCGGCAAGCATGGCAGCGCAGAGAGCAAATGGCAGCGCAAAAATAGAGTGCTCCCACTTGATCATCTCCAGCGTGGTCTTGATGTTGGTAAGCAGGGGCACAGAGTATTTTATTCTGAAATCCCGAGCGGAGCGAGGGATCGCTACCGCCACAGGAACTTAAGCCGGCGATACGATCCTGCAAAATTCATGTTTCGGGCGGGATCTATAGCCCTCCAATACCTGGATGAGTATAGTGATCCCTCGCTTCGCTCGGGATTTCAGAAAAAAGCTTAAGCCACAAACCCCTGCTCGCCGATCAACGGAACAAAGCGGCAGCCTTCTAGCGTGTGCACGCTGGTGCTCCCTTCTGCGTTTCGTTGGACAAGTTGCAAAAGTTGCTGATCGGCATCTCCTATCGGAATCAGCAGCCTGCCGCCGACGGCTAGCTGATCCACAAGGGCCTGTGGGATACGCGGAGCTGCGGCCGACACAATGATAGCGTCGAAGGGCGCGGCGTCCGGCAGCCCCAGCGATCCATCGCCGGTAACGATTCTTGCATTGCGATAGCCCAGTCGTTCCAGTGTTTTCTGTGCCGTCTCCGCCAGAGACGCATAGCGCTCCACGGCAAAGACCTGGCTTGCGAGTTCGGCAAGAAGCGCAGTCTGATATCCCGACCCAGCGCCAATTTCCAGGACACGGTCTTCCGGCTTGATCTCCGCCGCCTGGATCATGGCTGCAATCATGTAAGGTTGTGATGTTGTCTGTTTTTCGGCAATTGGAACTGGATGATCCGCATAGGCTTCATTCCAGTTTTGCTGGCTGACAAATTCATGTCGTGGCACTGTGCTCATCGCGGCGAGCAAACGTTCATCGCGAATGCCGCGCTGCCGCAGCTGGCTTTCCACCATGGAGAAGCGCTCGGCTGCGAACGGCTGTGTGCCATTGCCGCTCATGCTTCACTTTTTCCGCCTGCGTATGTGGATATCAAAGCCCAGCACCCCGTTCTGGTCACGCACGGCCACGATCGATACGTTCTTATCGATATTGTATTCCACCTGAATCACCGTCTCCGCCGATTGTGTGAGGCTGGTGACGTAGGTAAACGTAATGTCATTGCTGATCTGCTGTTCAATGGTGACGCGCGCGCTGGGGTTGTTTTCTGAACCGATAAATTGTGGATCGATCTTTACCCGGCTGGCGCCGAACAGCCGCTGCACGCGATCACTGAACGTGGCGTTAAGCGCCTCGCCCAGAATGGCGTTGGAAGCAGACGCCGTATCATTTGTGTTCACGCCAGGCTGGCTCGCGGTATAAACGCCTTGTCCGCGCGTGCGTCCAAACGCCAGCAGCGCAATGATGTCAGAATTGGCCAGCGGCGGATCGGAGCGGTAAGTCATGCTGATTCCCTTGCCGCCAATCGCCTGCCCATGAAGTCCGATGGTTACGTCATAGCCCTGCACGCGGGCAGACATATCAAGATTAACGACAGGCTCGATACTGAGCGGATTGCTGAAGGTAATGTCACCGCGTTCCAGCCGATACTTTGTACCGTTGAAGAAAACATCGCCTTCAGCAATGTTTACCCTGCCCACAATGGCGGGTCGCGCCGCGGTGCCACGCACGTGCAAATCAAGATCGCCGGAAAGCTTGGCCAGCGAAGTTTCCACTTGCAGCTCCGGCGTGGAAGTAATGTGCATATCCAGGCGCATATTGTCCAGAAATGGATTCAGCGTGGAGATGATTGGCGTCTTTTTGCTTTGCGCCAGATAGTTGGCAAAATCAAAATGCGGATTCATGCCAAATCGCGTGACCAGAATATCGCCGGAGAGCAAAGAGCTTTTTGCCGACCCTGTGTAGCGTAGCGTCGCATCGGCGGAAGAACTCACGCCCGGCGGATATCGCAGCCGGACGTCACTGCCTTTGGCCGTGAGGTCAAAATAAATTCCGTTGCGGTAGGCAAGAAACCCGCCGACATCAAGCTCGCCGCCGCCAGTGTGCGCCGTGAGCTTCTCAATCTGCATGCGGTCCTGGGCAAATACCAACGATCCCGTGATGTGGCTGAGCCCGTTTGGCAGATCGAGCAGCGAGGCGGACGCATCTTTCAGTTCAAGTCTTCCGCTCAGTTGCGGACGCACTGAGTTTCCTGTGATGTTCACTGTAAAGGTCGCTGGGCCGGATTAGCCACCAGGTTGGGATTGAATGCCTGCAACAGCTTCAGGTTGAACCGTCCGTGCGAACGCAGATCAAGCATGTGCTCGCCCGTGAGTTGCACAGTCCCTTTGGCATCAAGGTCGGTTTCTGTTCCTGTCAGGTGAAACTCATCTACCTTGAGCGATTCGTTTTCCAGTCCGAAATGAATAGGCCCGTCATTCTGCAGTTTCACATTTTCAACATCGGCAGAGAGCTGCGTAACATTACCCGTAATCACCAGGTTGCGCGGCTGCCTCATGGGACCATGGATGTCAACCTCTCCGGCAATGGAAGAGTGGCCCGTGATCTGTCCTTGGAAATAGGCGCGAATCAATGGGTCGAAGTCGAGATGCGAAAACTTAACGGTGACCTGGCCTGGCCACAGATCGCGAAGACGTACGGAACCATCAACGTTCAGCTCCGCGTTTTCAAAGTTTGAACGTCCGCGCAGCTGCACGTTTTCGCCGTGCGTCTCAGCCAGGATCGTCAGGCTGCCAACAGTCTCACGGTTCAGCACAATATTGCGGAGATTGATTTCACCATTGATAACTGGCGCATCCTCAGTGCCGGAGCCGGTCAGGTGAAAGCCGGCTTGTCCCTGAACGGAGAGGCGCGGCAGATCAAAACGTTGAAAGTTGGCGAAATCAATGTTGGCGCCGGTAAGATCAAAGCGATAATTCTTGTTGCCCAGATCGTATGCCACCAATCCAGTAAAACGCGCGCCGTTATGCGCCAGCTGGATATTTTCCAATCGCGCCTCGCTTCCGTTCAGACGCAAGTCGCCGGAAAAACTTTTGAACGGTTCTCCATAGATTGTCGGTTTGGCGATTTGCACCTTGCCGCCGCCCTGTAAATTGCGTAGTGTCCCTGCGGCCTGCACGTCAGCATTCGCTAAGCCGGTGAATGCATAACTTGTTCCGCCAAGTGCCTGCATATCTGCGACATTTTCATTCTGGATATGAAGCGTGACTTTGAGCTGGCTTGTGTCTTCCTCAAAGTTGCCTTGACGCAACGTTGTGCTGGCGGAAAATCCCAATTGGGCCGTTCCACGCCGCAATGTTCCGCGTTGCAAAGACAGCATGGAGGGCGAGTAGGTCAGGTCGGCGGACAGAGCGTCCCAGTGTATTCGCGGAGGCTTAGTTCGCGCTCCTTTAGGCTGGCTGACCAGATGAAATTCCGTGTCAAACTTTTCCAGCTCAAGATGACCGCGCGTTGAGAGCGCATCAAGCTTCCCAAAAACCACTCCATTGAATGACGATCGGCCCTCCAGCGTGACGGGAATACGCGTTCCCGGATCAAGCGCATCAAGCGCCGGTTGTAGCTCGCGCAGATCGGTCGCATTCAGGGAAACATGGGCCTGGGCTTTTTCAGATCCCAGCGATCCAGTGGCATTTACGCGAATCGCCCTCGTTGCCAGAGTAAGTCCTGCTACGTCCAGGGTGCGGGCATCGCCATGATAGGTCGCTTGCAGCTGTGCAGTCACAGGAACTTCTTTAGGCGAAGGCGAGGCGGGCGGAGATACATCTAGCTTCAGACGCAGAAGTTGCACGCTCCAGAGATCCTGTCCAGCTCGAATTCACGTCACCAGAAATGCTTCCGGCCAATTCAATTTTGTCTATCGGCATCTTCGACGAGGAAATTGCCGCCGCAACTTTGCTTGCCTGAACACCGGATAAATGGAGCCGTGTCGTGCCTTGTTGCGGCAATATCTTCTTTCCCGCTGTCGGCGAAGAACTCCAGTTCGTGATCTGTGCGTCGCCCTGCACCGTGCCGCCGAATACATGGGCAATCAGGCGTGAGAGGACGAATCTATCTTGCGTTACTGAGTAGGGCGAGGTCGCATCAACGGACGAAATGTGAGCTGTCGTATCATGCCATTCCAAACCTCTAACGCTCAGGTTTCCCTGAGATGAGTAGCGGCTGTTCTGATAAGAGCCTTTGCCCTGCAGGTCAGCCCGCCCGGCACGAAGCTGCTTCCACTTTGCTGTGTTGCCCACCTGGGCAAGGTCCAATGAAGCCTGATATTGAAGAGTAAGCTCAGGATTTTTGTAGTTCCGCAGAGTTCCACTGGCCTCGACTTTTGAACCGCCCGCCGCCAGCCTGAGCGATTTGATTTCCGCTTCTCCTGAACGCAAAAGAAATCCTACATGCATTTCCGCCTGCATCGGCGGCGCATTCTCTGTATGCAGATGGTCAGCGGTGTGAAATCCAGATGGCCGTCATAGGCTTTCTGGCTTGGAACATAGTTCATCCCGGCAGAAATATCCTTGCCGTCAAGATCGAACGGGATTTTCTCCTGGTCAAGCATTAGCGTGCCTTGCCGCACGGCAATCTGTTTTACCGCGAGATCGAACAGGTTCTGCGTGGGGTATCTCCATCAGAAGGCGCGCCCGGCTGAGGCGGAGGCTGGTTGGTGGTGCCGTCCGGATAGATCATCAAGTGAAGCACAAAACGGTCAATGGCCACGTTTTCCAGCGAAATCTTGCGCGTGAAAAATGAAATGATTTTTACATCAACCCCGATTCGGTCGGCATGGGCGTAAGGGACCTCGCCTGCCGCCTCACGCCCATGGATCGTCACATTACGGGCCTCAAAATGTAGCGTGGAAAAATTCCAGGTAAACGATTCAAGTTCGACTCTGCCGCCCGTCATCTGCCGCAGTTCAGCAATCACTCTTTGCCGAACAGTTTCCCGGAAGGAACCGCTGTTCAAATAAATCAAGATACCAATCACGATGACGGCCAGCGCCAGACCAGTAAGGATGACGAAGCGCCTGAGTTTGCGTTTCTTCGCCGGGGTAGCGGGCGGCGCGATGTTTACATCGGTTTTGCTGCTCATGGCGAGGTCCCGGCGCTCGTGGCCGCCGCCGGCAGCATACGCTCAATGTGGGCCTGGGCGCGCAATGTCTTCAGCCAGTTGCTCAAAAGCTCGTCAATGCGCTGCTCCGCAAGTATCTGCTCAATCTTGTCTGACACCTCTGAGAGTTTTGGCTCAGAAGCATTTCGCTTGCGCACCTCCGGCAAAAAGCGGTCCTGATAGTAGGCGGCAATCGCTTCTTTATCGACGCGCACCAGCCCGCGAAAGCGTAGATCGATGAACCGAAGAATGCGGACCTGCGAAGCCAGCTGTTCTTCCACGTCCTGCTGCGTCAGACCGTAGCCGGCAAGAATGGTCTTCCAGCTTTCGTCCCTTGATGCGCCAGGAATGCCTTGGCGCACCTCTTCAATTTTTGCCTTCAGCTCTTCCGGCGCGGGATCCAGCATGGCCGGATTCACAATCTGCTGGTCAAGCAAGGAGCGGTCAATCAAACGCTCCATGACGGCGGTTCGATCAGCATAGGTCAGACGCTCGATGGGCTTGACTTGCAGCAAAAATTCCACCCGGGTGGCTTGATCAAGCTCGCTTTCCAGAATTACACGTTTGTTGACCACCGCGACCATTCGATCGACCACCTGGGCCTGCACAACTCCGGCAAGCAGCAGGACGATCACGAAATGGAGGCGCGCTCTCATCAGAAAGTCTGTCCAATATTAAAAAAGAAATTGAAATGCTTTAGCACCTGTGAAGAAGGGACAGCCGGGGGATTGGGCGCAGAGATAGGAAATGCCGGCGGGTTGAGGTTATAGCCAACATCAAAACTTACCGGCCCGATCGGGGTACGATAACGCGCGCCAGCGCCCACCGCGTGCGACACATAATTGAAGTTGCAGGTTGCCGCGGCCGGGTTCAAACAGAGACTCCGGTTAGGCTGAGAGAACTTAAGAATGCTGTTGGCCATATCTCCAGCCGTGGAAAAAACGTTCCCCATATCATGAAACACCACTGCGCTTAAATTGTTGCCAACATAGGGCAGCGGCAGCGGCGGGGTACGCAATTCAAGATTATTCAGAAAGAGGGCCTCACCACCCAGAGGAAAGCCGCTGGTGAGGTCGCGTGGGCCTGCCTGGTTAATGCCGAAGCCACGTGGGACGTGCTGCCGCCGGCGAAGAAGCGCTCAGGAAGCGGAGCAAAGTCAGTGGAGGCGAATGGCTCTTCCACACCTATGCGCGTAGACCGGGCAAACACCCAGCGTCGTTTATGAAACTGGTAATAGCTGGAGTTCTGTACCACGACGCGGGTGAAATTCGTCTGCGAGCCGAATATCCCCGAGGCAACGCCCAGATCAAACGTGTTGAATGTTCCCTTGAGCGACTCAATTGGATTGTCGCGAGTATCGCGGACGTAGCTAAAATCCGGCATGCCCACGCGCACGGCTTGAGAAAACAGCGGCACCAGGTTGGGATCGATGACCAGATTGCTGGTGCTCACGCGCCGGTAAATGAGTCGATATAGAAGAGTTGTGGCGCGGTTCAGCTCTTCCTTAATTGACGCCGATCCCTCCAGCCGTGTTGAGGTGAAAGTGCTCACGTCGTTGGTTTGCTGGTAAAAGGTCGTAAAATCCAGCGTAAGTTTCTGCGAATCGAAAAGCCGGGGAGCGCCGTAACCAATCAGCGCCAGTTTTTCCAGATTGCCGTAACGAGTCTTTAGCGTGATGGTGTGGTCGCGTCCGCGAAAGTTCAGGCGCGTAACATCGAATGACACGCGGCCGCTCACGCCGGTTTCTCCCTGGGGATTGCTGCTGCTGCCGGGCTGCCCGGTCTGTACTTCGAGTCCCAGGCCATAATTAAACGTGTAGCGCCGCGCTTCAGCAAGTTGGAAGTTCACCTTCTTACTGATGGCGTCGCCTTCAGGATTTTGTACAGCTACGCCCACTTCATTGAAGATTCCCATGTCATACAGGCGGCGCTGGGAGTCAAGCATCTGGCTCTGGCTCAAGCGGTCGCCGGTACCAATCTTGATTTCACGCTCCACAATAAAAGGCCGCGTGTAATTCATTCCGGAAATCAGTACCTTATCGACAAAAACCTGAGCGCCTTCAGTCGATCTTATAGCTCACGTCGATCTTGTTGGGATTATCCGCTTCGGGCTGCGTTGTGTAATCGAACTTCACCTTCGGAAATCCCAGGTTGTAGTACTGCTCCAGAATGACCGATTGGTCTGTGATGACCATGGAATCTGAATATGGCTGGCCTTCTGAAGCCGTAATCAGGCCGCGAATCTGGCCCTCCGGAAGCGCCTCATTGCCTGCAATCTTTAGTTTTCCTACAAGCGTCTGCGTGCCTTCCACTACGGTGAGGCTTACGCGAATGTGGCCTTCCTTGCCGTAATTATCCTGCACTTCTGGCGTGACTTTGGCTTGCAGGAAGCCGTTGTTGCGGTAAAGATTTTCGATCGACTGCACGTCACGCGCAAGGATGGATTGGCTGAATAAGCCGTACAGTAATAGACCGCCAGCCGGTTGCATCAGCATCTGTTCGCGCAGGTCTTCCCGGCGGAAATAGTGGTTTCCCTGGATCGCCAGTTCCACCAGCTTGTGCCGTTGGCTCTTTTCGATGTGAAAAATGATGGTGCGCCTGTCCGTAGCCGAGTCTTGTGTCTGCTCATACGTAACCTTCACGTCGAAAAAGCCCTTTGATTGAAAATAGTCGCGTATGTTGCGCGCCCCTTCATTCAGCAGATCATCGTCAACCGCGCTTTCTTCAAACACTGGAACAAATTTCTTGACCAGGCCGCGGCGCAATTTGGCGCCTTCCACTTTAACGTCCACCACCGGACCGCGGTTAATCTCGAAGGTGTAATCCAGCAGATTGGTCTCCGGGTGGTAAATGCGCTGCGTCATAGTGACCTGTGCTTCCAGTAGATCTTTTTTCTGGAAGCGCTTTCTCAGCCGCTGCAATGCTCGCGTCCGATGAGCTGCGGTAACCTTGTCCCCAGATCGCAGTTTAGCTATTTTTCGCACTTCTTCTGCACTATAACCAGGAGAGCCTCCAACGTTGATCACTCCCACGCGCGCAGGCTTGCCCAGAGTAACCATAAACCGCACTTTGACCTGCTGATTGCGCGAATCCCACTCGTAGTATGGCTTGACTGTGGCCTGGTAGTAGCCATTTTCCTGGAGCGCACGCTGCATCCCGTCGATCCCGGCGGTGATTTTCTCTTCAGTGTACTGCTCGCCCAGGTTGAGTTTGCTGGCATTCACCAGTTGGCTGTCAGTCGGGTGAGCGGACGCCCCCTCCGCCAGAATGGACCCAAAGAAGTAGTTTTCGCGGGCGTCAAACGCCAACACCACTTCTCCCGTGGGATTGCGCTGTGCTTCTACCTGAATCTCAGCGAATCGGCCCGTGTTATAAAGCGCCTGTACCGATTGTCTGATTTTGTATCTATCCAGCGGCTCGTTGACCTTCTGCGGCAGTATTGCCAGAAGTCTCTCCGTATCCTCGATTCCGAGACCGTTCACCTGAATCTTTGTGACCTTGAGTCCCTGCAAGCTATTGAGACCACTCGAAAGCTGCAGCCCCGAGGCTGGGCTGGCAGGAGAAGACGCGGGCTCAGGCACTGGAACAGCCGGGCTCGATGTGCTTTGGGGCGGTGGATCAGGTTTTGGGGCACTTTGGGGCGCGGTGATGTCCTGGCACTGAACGTAGGACACGCTCAGGCAGAGCACAACCATCAGGCACACTGACCGGCAGCGCGGCAATAAAAGCCCCTTAATTGGAGGTCGGTTTGTGTAATTCGATGACAGCAGATTGGACCTAAGTTGCACGCGAGCTTTTTGAGCATTGTAAGCTGCCCTGCAACGAAACGCATAAACCCCTTAGCCTTCAAACACCTATAATAAATGTGGCATGAGGTTTGAGGATCGATACTCACGACAGGTGCTTTTTCCGGGGATCGGGCCGGAAGGACAGCAGCGCCTGGCCAAAGGGCGGGTTGCGATTGTAGGCTGCGGGGCGACCGGGGCTTGCGTTTCCGGTCTGCTGGCGCGGGCGGGTGTAGGGCATTTGACAATTATCGATCGCGATTACGTTGAACCCAGCAATCTACAGCGCCAATCGTTGTTTGATGAAGCCGATGCCGCCGAATCGCTACCCAAAGCGGTGGCCGCTGCGCGCAAGATCGCCGCTTTCAACTCCGAAGTTCAGACGACGCCGGTGGTGGCTGACTGACGCCGGAAAACATTGAGCACGCTTCTTGCTGATGCCGATCTGATTCTGGACGCAACCGATAACTTTGAAACCCGCTATCTCATCAACGACTTTGCTGTAAAACATGGCAAGCCTTGGATTTATGCTGCTGCCGTGGCTGCTTATGCGGTCACGATGAATGTGATTCCGGGAGAAACAGCATGCCTGGCCTGTGTTTTCCCGGCTCCGCCGGAAGGCACCATTGAAACCTGCGATACCGGCGGGAATTCTAAACAGCGCGGTTAATCTGATTGGATCGATCCAGGCGACCGAGGCAATCAAATTTCTGGTAGGCGCAAAAGATAAGTTGCGCCGCAGCCTGCTCTCCTTCGACGTATGGAGCAACGAGCAGGCTGAGATCGCAGCTGCCAGACCCCGCCGCGGCTGCCAGACCTGTGAAAAACATGAGTTTGTTCATCTAGCGGGCGAGCGCAGGCCACAAATCACCTTATGCGGGAGGAACTCTGTTCAGATCCATGAGCGAAATCGTCCAGTGGACTTCACTGAGATGTCAGCCCGTCTAGGCGCCCACGGGACTGTGAAACACAATGCTTTTGTTCTTAAGTTTTGGCGTGATCCCTTCGAAATGACTCTCTTCCCCGACGGTCGAGCCATTATCAAGGGCACTGACGATACTTCCGTAGCACGCAGCCTGTATGCGCGTTTCGTGGGAAGCTAAGTTATTCGCTCGGACGATCGCTGCTGGGCATCCCCTGTTTACTGGTCGGTAATCCAAGCAGATGTACGTGTGTCAGGGGTGATTTATGTGTCGTAGGTCGATGCCACTTTTGGCGTTCTTCTTGTTGGCGGCCATCGTAGGACAATTCTCGGCTGGGGCACAAGTCTACCCTGGCACCACGACCACCGTTGTGTCGGATCCACTCAATACACCGCTTATCGGCGCTGCTCCGGCGACGCCTTCAGCGACTTTCGCCGCTCCAGCTCCAACGGCCGGAATCAGCAACGCTGGCCGGGCTGGAATCAGTAATCTTGCTCCCTTACCTTCCAGCCTGCCGTCACTAAGTTCTACGGTGGTTTATGTAACGCAGCCTCCAGTGGAAACGGTTACTACGGGTGCGCCCGGCGCCTAACGTAGAAAATACCGCGAATAATCCAGTCGCAGGTGCTCCTTCCGAAGTTTCTTCTGAAGGCAACGAATCTGGCGGCAGGACCATAAATGACCTGGGGCCGTCCTACTACGCAGATGCTCTTCCAGGCGCGGGTAACAGTAGCCTGGGTGAATTGTCAGCACAGTACAAGGCGCTCAAGGCCACAGTTAAGGCGCGCCTTCTAACGAATGACGATGTCCAGCAAATGGTGACGAGCAAGAATGGCGTGACCATGGCAAAGAACATGCCTCCGCTGGGGCAAGGTTCTCTTGAGCAAAGCAGCCAGGCTCAGAACGCAGGACCTCAGTCCGCTAGGCAGAACGCGCAGTCAACGGAACAGCCCCCCCAGACGAATTCTTCGGCCAACAGCCAGGGAGGAACACCGCCGCCTGCTCCATCGGGTAAGGACCAACCTGCTGGTACTGGCGCCAGCGCAGAAAACTCCACTACGCCGCAGATCAACCAGAATCAGCAGTCGAATGACGCTCAGGGCAGCCGCCGCCTGCCGGCAGCAGCAAGTATTTTGCCTCTCCTGGGATTGTTGGGGCTGGTGAGTGGAGGAATTGGTTTCTGGTTCAGGAAATTCCGGAATTAAGCGCTTTCTTTTCTTAGTAATTTAATGGGATCGTGCCAGGTTCAGCCTTCAGGAGGCTGGACCTTCAGCAGCCGGAGCAGCCGTCTCGCTCGGCTTCCCGTGATTAATCACGTCCTTAAGTTCTTTACTGGGTTTGAAATAAGGGATTTTCTTTGCCGGCACTTCCACCCGCGCGCCCGTTTTGGGGTTGCGCCCGACGCGAGGCTTGCGCTGCCGGGTTCGAAAACTGCCAAAGCCGCGGATCTCAATCTTGTCGCCCGAGCGTAGTGAACGTACAACGCTGTCAAAAATCGTTTCCACGATAATTTCGCTGTCTTTACGGGTCAGCTCTGCCAGCCGGGAAACCTCTTCAATCAAATCAGCTTTGGTCATGGCTTTTATTCCACCTGAAATAGGCCTCCGCGTCAAGAACCGTTTTGCTTACAGCGAGATACAAACTTTTCAGCCGGTCCTGACCTCTCGGATCGATTTGAAGCCTGAAAACGTCTTAACTTTCAGCGTTCAAGAGCGGCAGGTGGAACAATCACTCGTAGCCCCTTGCGGATAAGCCCAATCTCCACAGGCGTTTGGCCCGCATAATCACCATCAGCGTAGAGATCCAGCTTGCGCTCCGCTTCGATCCCTATCTGCCTGGCCTGAAAATATTCCACTTCTTTAAGCTGCAAATGTTTGCCGAAAAAGATCGTCGGCACCCAGCAAAGCAATTTGAGCTTGCTCATCTTGGCGACCAGGCAGATATCCAGCAAGCCGTCATCCAGTGCAGCTCGCGGTGTTACTTTCATCCCGCCGCCATAGCTAAGAGCATTTCCTACAGCAATAAAGAACGCTGACCTCTGGAGTTCCCTTCCTTCGGCCGTTATGTTCATTGCAACAGGCTTGGATGCGATTAAAGATTGCAGTGCAGCCAGTACATATCCACCTCTGCTTTTCAGCCAGGGCGGCATTCGATTGGCACGTGCATTGGCCTCTGCATCCATTCCTATGCCGGCCACGCAGCAGAAGAGTGTTTCTTCTCCACCCGCACGAATTACGCCCAGATCAATCTCTTTGACATTGCTTTCGTCCGTACAAAATTGCTGCCATGCGCGCAATGCGATGTCTACGCTGCGGATTCCTAGCGCTTTGGCAAAGTCGTTGCCGCTGCCAGTGGGCACAACCAGCATAGGGATTTGTTGCTGATGGAGCTGAGGAAGATGACGGTGGACTGTTCCATCGCCACCGAAAATGACGGCGGCATCGTGATTCTGGGCAGGCTCAATAACGACCGACAACTGGATACGTTCGCTGAGGCGAAACTCTTCAATTGTCTTTTGCCTGGCTGATAGTCCAAGCAGCGCGGCAGCGTTCACAAAGAACCATATAGCATAATTTTGACAAACCCTCGCTATCTCTTAGACCAGCGCTGGAGAGTCTCCTCGATCTTGTCCCAGACGGATTGTCTTGCGGACGCACGGTCCATTCCATTCATCAGAAGATCGTCGTATGTTGTGTGGCGATGACGGATAAACGCAATAGCAGCCAGGCGTAGAGCTTCTTCCTCGAGATTCCTCCCTGCCGCACTGCGTCCGACTCGTCCGCTACCGCGAATGCTGGCGTGTTGTGCGATTGCCTTCGCTTCGCCAGACGGACAACCAGGAAACATCTCTTTCAGCTTGGCCTCCATCTCTCTAGCCAGAACTTCGTCCTCGCGCAGACGGCGTTCTTCGTCACGGATGCGGCGCGCTTCCCGAAGGCCACTGTCGGCTAAGCACTCTTCTTCCGCCCTGGCGAGGGCATCTTCCTCGACCAGAAGGCCCTGCCGTTCATAGCGTTTGCGCGCGCGGCTAAAACGTACGACTACTGCCCACAACTTGCTGTGCTTCTTGGCACGGCGACTGAGTGCGGCATCGCCCGAACCCAGAAAAACCAGGTGGTCCAGATCAGCGCATTTCATGCAAAGCGGTTTGCTGTTCTCCATCGTCAAGAATTGCCCCTTACCCAACTCCTCCTGACAACCAGAACACTTGGAGTCGCGGACAATCATGAACACGACGAGATCTTTTTCACTTGGGCTGGGGTCGTTCTTCTGCATGCTCAACATTCCGTTTGTATGGTTTTCTTTACAAGATGCTCTCATGAGACAACAGGCTAGCGATATTGGTGCGCAAACATGCAAGAGCGCTCATGACAAACTAAACAAATGTGATCCTCTTAATCCTTCTGCCCACTTTAAGAACCACTTCTTTGGAATCCAAAACCATTGCATGCTCTTCCCAAACTCGATCGTTGACCTTTACCGCTTTTTGTTTCCTCAATCTTTGGGCTTCCGCTCCGGATGCAGCCATTCCAGCAGCCACAATCACCTTGTCCATCCTAATAACAGGGGTAACATTAGGAGCTTGAATATCAGCATCTGAAAGAAGTTTGCTGATCTCAAGTGTCAAGGTATCTACCGCTTCGCCCTTCTGAAACTGCTTTGCCCAATTCTCATCCGCCGCTATTGCGGCCTGCTCTCCATGAAAGTCCTGGACAATCCCGCGCGCCAGCGCTTTCTTCAATTGCATTGGGTGTTGCTTGCCAGCGGCCGCATCGGCTTTCATTTGCTCGATTTCAGGCACCTTCACATCGGTAAGAAGTTCGTAGTAGCGCCACATCAGCTCGTCTGATATCGACATGACCTTGCCGTATATCTCCTGCGGCGGTTCGTTGATGCCGATATAGTTTCCATATGACTTTGACATCTTCTGCACGCCGTCAGTGCCTTCCAGGATCGGCATGGTCAGGATGATTTGCGATGGCTGCCCATAATCTTTTTGCAGTGTGCGCCCCATCAGCAGGTTGAACTTCTGGTCGGTGCCGCCCAGCTCCACGTCGGCTTGAAGGGCCACTGAGTCATACCCCTGGCAGATGGAATAGAGCAACTCGTGAATATGAATCGGTTTTTCTTCCTGGAAGCGCTTATGAAATTCCTCGCGTTCCAGCATCTGCGAGACCGTGAATTTTGCGCACAGGCGGATAAAATCTTCCGCGGACATTGGTGAGAACCAGCGCGAGTTGAAGTCCACCACTGTCTTTTGTGGATCGAGAATCTTGAAGACCTGCGCCTTGTAAGTTTCCGCGTTGCGCTCAACGTCTGCGCGGGTCAAAGGCGGGCGCGTCGCCGAGCGGCCCGTGGGGTCGCCGATCATGCCGGTGAAATCACCGATGAGGAAGATTACCGTGTGGCCCAGATCTTGAAAATGCTTGAGCTTGCGAATAAGAACTGTGTGCCCCACGTGCAGGTCGGGAGCCGTGGGATCAAAACCGGCTTTCACGCGCAGAGGCTTGCCGGTCTTAAGAGAATTTTCCAGGCGCTCGCGCAGTTCGCGCTCATGGATGATCTCCGCTGCGCCCTTCTTGATGTAAGCCAGTTGTTCTTCAACAGGAGGAAAGTTTGGCATCAGGGATGATTATAGAGAAAGACTTTCTGAAAGGTTTTTTCTGAAATCCCGAAGCGCAGCGAGGGATCGCTATTGCCACCAAGATTTGAGCTTCTATTCAGGATTCCGGCCAAGTCTCTAGGTTAGGAAATCAATCATAGCCATAGGGATTCCTCGCTACGCTCGGGATTTCAGAAAAAGCCCGACGATTATCTCCTATCGTCCCGAAGACCCAAACCCTCCGGCCTTGCGGCTGGATTCGTTCAGATCGTCCACTACCAGCACGTCGCCCGTCAGCACCGGATACGGAATCAGGTTTGCGATTTTATCTCCAGCGCGGATCGTCGCCGGCAGGTCGCTCAGATTTTCCATCAGGACTTTGATCTCGCCGCGATAGCCAGCGTCAATCACGCCGCCGGTGAGCACCAGCCGTCGCGCGGCCATGGATGACTTGTCTCGCAACAGAGCACCCATGGCTTCCCCATCCGGCGACGTGCATTCGATTGCAATGCCGGTAGATACGATGGCATGGCTGCGTCCTTCCAGCGTTACGGTTTCAGCTGAGTAAATGTCGTAGCCCAGGTCTTCTCCCGGATGCGCAACGGTGGGCGCCTTGGCGGTCGCAGAAAGCAGTTTCACACGCAGCATCTACTTGCCCTCCGCGCGAACGTGGCGTCGCACAACTGTTCTTCCCTGAATCTCCACCTCGCCGGAGAGCAACAAACCAATCGCCTCTGAATACGCCGCGTGCTCCTGCTCTAATATCCTCGCTGATAGCGAATGAACGTCGTCTCCATCCAGCACAGGCACAGTTTTCTGCAGAATGATTGCGCCGTGGTCCAGATGTTCGTCGACAAAGTGCACGGTGCATCCGGTGACCTTCACGCCGTATTCAAGCGCCTGTTTCTGCGCGTCCATTCCGGGGAACGCCGGCAACAGCGACGGATGAATGTTGATGATGCGATTGGGAAAAGCTCGTATGAAATCCGGCGACAGCAGTCGCATGTACCCGGCCAGGCAGATCAGGTCCACCTGCGCTTGCTTCAAGGCAGCCACTACTTCGGCATCGTGCTCTTCGCGGACCCGGCCCTTGGACGGAATCAACACCGTGTTCAGCCCCCGCTGCTTTGCCAACTCCAGACCGGGAGCGTCCGCGCGGTTGGAAATTACGATGGCGATCTCAGCGTGAAGTTTTCCAGTCTGGATGGAATCCGCAATGGCTTCAAAATTTGAGCCACGGCCCGAAAGCACGACCCCCAGTTTTTTTAGCGCGGCCATGTTATGCGTAATGCACTTTTCGATCGCCCTTGACGATCCGCCCGATGAGATAAGCTTTCTCGCCCATTTTTTCAATCATCGATTGCACACGCTTGAATTTTTTTGCCGGAACCACCAGCACCATGCCAATTCCCATGTTGAAGGTCCGCATCATGTCGTCCTGCGGAACGTTGCCAATGTGCTGCATGTGGGTAAACACCGGCAGAATAGGCCATGTACCCATTTCCACCACAGCCCCAGTACCTTTGGGAAGCACGCGCGGAAGATTGTCTGTGATTCCCCCACCAGTAATGTGCGCCATGGCGTGTACCAGTTCAGCCGCAATCAATTTCTTCAACACAGGCCAGTAGCTTTTGTGCGTATGCATGAGTTCTGCACCAGCCTTGGCCTTCATTTCATTCACGTAGGTATCCGGTGTGTATTTGGCAACGTCAAAAAACAATTTGCGCGCCAGAGAATAGCCGTTGGTATGCAAACCATTGGAAGGCAGCCCAACCAGCACGTCGCCGACTTCAACGTTATCGCCGGTAATGATCTTGCTTTTCTCGACTACACCAACGATAAAACCGGCCAGATCGTACTCGCCTTTGGGATAGAAGCCCGGCATCTCAGCCGTTTCGCCGCCGATCAATGCGCAGCCGTTGTGGCGGCATGCCTCGGCCATCCCCTCCACAATCTTTTCGGCAATTTCCGGATCGAGCGAGCCGGTAGCCAGGTAATCCATAAAAAACAGCGGCGTTGCGCCCTGCACGGCAATGTCATTCACGCAATGGTTCACCAGATCGCCACCTACGGTGTGATGCAGGTTCATCATGAACGCCACTTTGAGCTTGGTACCAACGCCATCCACGCTGGAAACCAGCACGGGATCGCGGAACTTTTTCTTGTCGATGGCGAACATGCCGCCAAAGCCGCCGATCTCGCTCACCACTCCCGGCGTGAACGTGCGATGGGCGAGATATTTAATGCGCTGCTTGGCGCGGTCGGCGCGGTCGATATCGACGCCGCTGTCGGCATAAGTAATGGAAGTCTTTTTCAAAAGCAAAGGTCCGTTTGTACTTATTTTTGTGGGCACCAGGGGCGATGGAGTTCTTTATTGTAGCACTGGTTTTTCTGGAATCCCGAATCCCAAGCAGCGGGTGAGGGATCCCTTTTGCCACAGAATTCGTTCTAGGTCGACAAGCTGCAACGTCCACGCTCAGAAGCGGAAGATTCTTCAGAAGGTAAGGGTCCCTCAGCTTCGCTTCGGGATTGCAGAAACAGCAAGCTCTTTTCCCACCGAATCCAGCACGCCATTGATGAACTGCACTGACTCAGGGGCGGAAAACTTGCGCGCAATTTCCAGCGCCTCATTGATCACCACCGGCCGAGGCGTGTGATGCGGCCCCAGGAACTCCGCCACGCCAGTACGCAAAACATTGCGGTCCACCGCTGCCATCCGCTCCATGCGCCAGTGCTGCGCGTGCTTCTGGATCAACTCATCAATTTCCTGCTGCCGGTCAACGGCCACCTGGAAAATATCGTCGGCAAAGTTACGGGTCTCTTCGTCCACTTCTCCGCGCTCTGACCAGAAGGTCTTTTTCACGTGCTCCGGGGCCTGCTTGCCCATGTCCCATTGGAAGAGCATCTGCAAACATAGTTCACGAGATTTACGTCGGGTTCCCATTTAACGGCCTTTGCTCTTCGTCTTTTTCTTTCCGGACTTGGCTTTCGTCTTCGATCTTCTTTGTGTCTTCCGCTGCAGGCTCACCATCTCGACGGCAGAAATCGCTGCTTCAAAACCTTTGTTGCCAGCTTTCAGTCCTGCGCGATCCAGCGCCTGTTCAAGGTTCTCACAGGTCAGCACGCCATAAGTGTGTGGCACGCCCGTTTCCTGCGCCGATTGGCCAATGCCCCGAGTGACCTCAGTAGAGATATGTTCGTAATGCGTGGTCTCGCCGCGAATCAGGCAGCCCAGAGTGACGATGGCGTCGTACTTTCCGCTCTCCGCCATTGTGCGGGCCTGCGACGGAATTTCAAACGCGCCCGGCACTCGCACAACGCCGATGTCTTCTTTATGGCAACCGCTGCGGCGCAATGCGTCTAGCGCGCCTTGCAGCAGTCGTTCTGTGATAAATGAGTTCCATCGGCTCACCACCACGCCAAAGCGCATGCCACGAGCGTTAAGATCAGCTTCAATCGCATCTTCGCTGGGACGGTTTTTTTGCCAGAAAAGAACTTTCGACCCCTTGGATGGTTCAGCCACTAGAAACCGTGAATCCCAGGCGGTCTGGCGGATTTCTGACGCTTTGACATTTTCCTTTGCCAGCAGATCGCGAATTGAATCCAGGTCTGTGACCTCAACCCATATGTCCGCATGGGTCGTTTCCAGTCCTTCGACAAACTCAATCTGTCCCAGCGGCGCCTTGAACGGAGCGCCCTGCCCGCGCGCGGTCTTCCACGGAGTTCCCCGCTCGAAGCCCATGGCGTCAAAGAGCTTGCTGAGAGCCTTGAATTCTTTACTGCCGGCAACATGGCGGATTGTGGTAATGCCCTTGATCATTCGATCCCATCACTCAACATTGTCAATTCAACCAATCATTCTATCGGCCCGGGGCCTGAAGGATCTTCCGGCGGTTTGTATTCTTTAAGCAGCTCTTTTGCCAGCTCAATATCCTGTTGCGCAACCTGCAGCCGCACACCGCCAATAATTTCACTGGTCAGCGGATGAACGCGGTGCATATGTTCATCGCACAGAAAACAGTCTACGCCACATGAGTCCAGCAGACCCTTCGCGATGTCTGCCTCATGCAGGTTATAGAAAACGGCGGCCGTGGCCAGTTTGTTCGGCTCCCAGTCTGGATGCATGCTACTTGCCCTGAAAATTGGCAGCGCGTTTTTCAAGAAAGGCCGTCGTGCCTTCTTTCTTGTCTTCGGTCGCGCAACAGATGCCGAACAGTGTGGCTTCAAGAAAAAGACCTTCGGGCAGCGTCATGTTCATGCCCTGATTCACGGCTTCCATGCAGTACTGGATCGCGAGCGGGGCCATGCCGATGATCTTCTGCGCGATCTCTTCTGCGCGAAGAATGAGGCGGTCCGCCGGGACGACTTCATTTACCAGTCCGATGCGGTGAGCTTCTTGCGCCGTGATCATTTCTCCTGTAAGAAGAATTTGCATCGCCAGTCCGGTGCCAACCAGACGCGGCAACCGCTGCGTGCCGCCATAGCCGGGAATGAGGCCGAGTCTTACTTCAGGCTGGCCAAGCTTTGCATTCTCACTTGCGATCCGCATGGTGCACGCCATGGCAATCTCGCACCCACCGCCCAGAGCGAAGCCGTTGATGCAGCCGATCACCGGCTTGCCAAGGTTCTCAATCAGGTCAAGCGTGGCCTGGCCTTTGTGCGTGTACGCCTTGGCTTCAACCGGATTATTCTTCGCCAGCTCATTGATGTCCGCGCCGGCGACAAATGCTTTTTCTCCTCCGCCGGTGAGGATGACGACACGAATCTGCTTATCGTCTTTCAATTCGCTGAAGACCTGCCACAACTCCTGCATCGTAGCCATGTTCAGCGCGTTCAGCACCTTGGGACGGTCAATGGTGACGTAAGCGATCTGGTTTTTCTTTTCGAGTTTGACGTTTTCCATGCTTTCCAACCAAGTGGGCCGCGAATGCACGCGAATCAACACGAATCCAATTCAAAGGCTTTTCTGATTCGCGTTCTTTGGTTTGATTCGCGGCTAAATTCTTCGGGCTAAAACTTTATGGGAACAGGGTTCGAAGGATCTGCATAATCGTAAAACCCTTTGCCGGTCTTGCGTCCGTACCATCCTGCCATTACCAGACGCTTCAACAGTGGCGGCGAAGCGAAGCGGCGCTCGCGAAACTCGTCAAACATCACCTGCGTGATGTAGTAGGTGGTGTCGAGTCCCACAAAATCCAGCAGGGTGAACGGGCCCATGGGATAGCCGCATCCCAGCTTCATGGCATTGTCAATATCAGGGATTGAGCCCACGCCTTCTTCGTAGGCGCGAATCGCATCCAGCATGTACGGAACCAGCAGCCGGTTCACAATGAAACCAGTCTTGTCGCTGGTGCGTACCGGCACTTTGCCCAGACTCTTGCCGAATTCATAGGCTGTCTCAAACGCAGTGTCACCGGTGGCGATAGTGCGGACCACCTCAACCAGTTTCATGAGCGGCACAGGATTGAAGAAGTGTAGGCCGACAAATCGATCGGCGCGCTTGGTTGCCGCCGCAACTTCAGTGATGGAAATGGAAGAAGTGTTGCTGGCAAAGATGGCGTCTTTTTTTACGATCGCATCGAGTTCTGCGAATGTCTTCTTCTTCACTTCCACGTTCTCAATGATGGCCTCGATGATGATGTCGCAATCGGCAAGGTCCCTCTGGCTGGTCGTCCCTTTAATGCGTGCGCGGGTTTCTTTGGCTTTCTCGGGCGTGATGCCGGTTTTCTCCGGCTTTTCCGCAAACTTGGCCAGGGATTTTTCGATCCCGGCAAAGCCTTTATCGAGAAACTTCTGTTCCTGCTCCAGCACGGTTACGTCATAGCCAGCCACGGCACTGACCTGGGCAATTCCTGAACCCATGAGGCCGCAACCGAGTACACCAACTTTTTTGATTTGCATATGATTCCTTTATCGGTACTCACTGAACTACGAAGCCTTCTTTCTGAAATCCCGAATCCGCCGGGTTTGTGGATGAGGGAACCCTATGGCCACTAAAATCTCGATGCCGTCACGAAGATCCTAGAAATCGACGCGACGATAGGGATCTCTCGCTTCGCTCGAGACTTCAGGAGAGGCTCTCCACAATCATCGCAATGCCCTGCCCGCCGCCGATGCAGGCTGTCGCCAGCCCATACTGAGCTTTACGACGTCGCAGCTCATGCAGCAGTGTAATAACGAGCCTTGTTCCTGTAGCTCCCAAAGGATGGCCCAGCGCAATCGCGCCGCCGTTGACGTTGACTTTGTTGCGATCAAGGCCAAGCTCTTTTTCGACGGCGAGGTACTGTCCGGCAAAAGCTTCGTTGACTTCGATCAGATCAATTTCTTCCAGCTTCAGTCCGGCCTTCTTCAGCGCTGCGCGCGACGCCGGCACGGGACCGCTGCCCATAATCTTGGGATCGACGCCGGCAATGCCCCAGCTCACGATGCGTCCCATGGGTTTCAAACCACGCTTTTCAGCCTGCTCAAGAGTCATCATCACCACGGCTGCGCCGCCATCGACAATGCCGCTGGCATTGCCGGCCGTGACTGTCCCGTTCTTGCCGAAAGCAGCCTTCAGCTTGGCCAGGCCTTCCATCGTGGTCTCCGGACGGAGATGATCGTCTTTCTCAAACATCTCGCCGGTGGGTTCGCCTTTGCGATTCTTGAGCGCCACCGGGACAATCTCTTCCGCCAGTCGGCAAGCTTTTTGCGCAGCCCCGGCCTTCTGCTGCGATTGAAGGGAGAATTCATCCATGTGCTGGCGCGTGATGCCCTGCTGCTCGGCGTAAAGCTCGGCGGTATTCGCCATGTAAAGACCGCAATATGTGTCCAGCAGGGCCACCATGAGCGAGTCTTCCAGCTTGCCTTCACCCAGGCCAAGCCCCCAACGCGCGCCACGAACCACGTGAGGCGCCTGCGACATGGATTCCATACCGCCCGCCAGCACCGTCTTGGCTTCACCCAACTGGATCATCTGCGCCGCGTTGACCAGAGACTGCATGCCCGATCCGCAGAGGCGGTTTACCGTGAGCGCAGGAGTCTCAATGGGCAGCCCAGCTTTCAGCGCAACGTGCCGCGCGCCATAGAGCGAATCGCCCGACGTTTGCTGCGCGTTGCCAAACACGGCATGATCGAATTCCCTGGGATCGACGCCGGAACGCCGGATCGCCTCCTGGCTGGCGACGGCGGCCAGATCCATGGCGGTAAAGTCGCGCAATTTGCCGCAATAGCGGCCCATGGGCGTGCGCGCGCCGCTTACGATTGCAATGTCTGTAGCTTGTGCCATAACGAGAAACCTACTGTATGAAGAGTTTGATCGAGCAGGGCAAACTCTTAAGTTTATCAGCGCGCTCGCGGGCGGGCAATGCGACCGGGGCATTTTGAAGATGCTCCAAAATAATGTCACCCCTTAACTGCAACGAAAAAATGTCACCCTTAAAGGATGGTGATCTTGAGTCTGCGACGGTAGCATTGATGTGGCGCACCCTGCTCTCCGATCAGGTACACTGAACCACCAAGAAATCCACACCAGATTTGGAGCGAGCCATGACAGCTACATTGCTCTATCGTATTTCCGCATTTGTTTTGGTTTATTTGCTACCGGGCACACTCTTGGATTTATGAAATTTAAGGCGCCTACGCCGGAGGGCGTCGCGGTGCAGCAAGCCATGGACAGTGTCCGCTTCAGCATAGGCGGAAAAAGTTTAACGTATGGTGATTTCTATCGTGGCTTCGGGCTGTTCTGCACGGCCTATCTGCTGTTCGCGGCTTTTCTGGCCTGGCACCTTGGCTCAATGGCAAGAAGCACCCCTCAGGCAATCGGTGCGCTGGGTTGGGTCTTCTTCGGACTGCAGCTGGTTGGTATCGCTCTCAGTTGGAGATACTTTATTTTGCCGCCAACCATATTTTCTGCTGTGCTAGCGATCCTGACCGGCTGGGCGGCGTGGCTGGTCAACGCCGCGAAGGCTTAGCTTCGGGGACGGAAACGCCTACTCATTTCGCAAAGCGATCAGAGGATCCACGCGCGTCGCCCGACGCGCCGGCAAATAGCAAGCCAACAATGCGACCAGCAATGTTACTGCTGTGACGGCAGCAAACGTTACTGAATCATTGGCGCTGACGCCAAAAAGCAGACTTGCGACAAGGCGCGTGAGCCACAACGCAGCCACCAAACCCACAACTAAACCAATGAGGGCAAGCAGCAGGCCGTTCCGCAAGACGAGCCAGAGGACATGATGAGATTGAGCGCCCAGGGCCATGCGTACACCGAAATCGTGCGTTCCTCTTTCCGTGCTATACGACATCAGTCCAAACACACCCGCAGCAGCGAGGGTGACAGCGACCAGAGCAAAAACCAGGAGCAGCTTCGCCAGAAATTTCTCCTGCCCTAATGCGCCGGCCACATGCTCTCTCAGCGTCTGCGCGTGGAAGACTGGCAGGGCTGAATCAACTCCGGCTACTGCTTTGCGAATAGTATCGAACAATTGTCCAGACTCTCCTGGTCCACGTGCCAGCATGGAAACATCAGGTTGCCATGGAAACATCAGGTAGCTTTGGTCCAGGGGAAAATAAAAGATGGCCGGTGGATCGCGCCGCAAGTTGTAATTTGCAGTATCGCCCACAACACCCACAATTTCGAACGTCTGGTCATGTATCCCGACCTGCTCAATGTGCTTACCCAGAGGATTTTCATGCGGCCAATATTTTCTTGCAGTCGCCTCGCTGATAATTGCCGCTCCCGGCGCATTCGCCGAGTCAGAGCGGGCGAAGTCTCGTCCACTCAGCAAAGGGATGCCAACCGTCTTGAAATACCCGGGGCTGACGCGGCTGCCCACGATTCCATCTTTCTTTCCCTCGCCGGTGAAATGTCCTTCCAGTTTTACGTTTGTCGATATGTTGGCGCTCATTGGCGGTGGGCCCAAAGCGGCTGACTCCACACCAGGCTGCGAGCACTTAGAGAATCGAGCAGAGGATCCAGCAGGTTTGCCGCAGCATTTTTTTCGTAACCCTGGCGGATGAAATCTGTGGACGCGACAACAGTGTGCTCTGGATCAAATCCCAAACGAACCTGCGAAGCGTGCCAAAGTGTTCGCGTGAGCAGGCCCGCGCCCACAAGCAGGAGCACGGAAGCCGCCACCTGCATCACCACCAGCGCAGCTTGCGCGGAGAAGCGATGTGTAACAGCGCTTCGACCCGAATCACTTTTTATTCCGAGGAGGATCTCCGAGCGAGAATATTTAAGCGCCGGCACCACGGCGCTTATCAAAGCAGATGCGAGAGCGGCCAAGCCGGTAAATGCGAGCACCCGGAAATCGAGAATTGACGATGCCCGAGCCAGTGGCAGGTCAAGCGTCGCTGGCGCGGCAAGGACTACCAGGCGCGTTCCGACCGCCGCAAAGATGCATCCCAGGACCGCCCCCATACCGGAGATCAGCAGCGCCTCAGCCAGATGCAACATGATGATCCGCGCTCGCGGCCCTCCAAGGGCAAGGCGTACAGCAATTTCTTTCTGGCGAGTTTCGGACCGGGCCAAGCATAAGCCCGGCGACATCGGCACACGCGATCAAAAGCACCAGCACGACAATCCCCAGCAGAAGGAACGAGAATTGCGCGTTGCTGCTGCCTTGCCGCATCGGTGACCGGAACCAGTACAGGCCACGGGCGTTTCCAATCCGGGCCCTCATGGGCGTCCGGTTTTCCTGCACCGTTCCGCTCGGCTAGTATGTTCATCTGCGCTTGTGCCTGTGGCATAGCAATGTTGGGATTGAGCCTGCCTATAACGGCAAATGGTACGAACGATTTGTGATTCTGGGGAATCTGGCTCCTGAGCAAAGGATCAATCTGAATGCCATACGTGATAGGAAGCCATATTTCAGGGAAATTTTCGAACGAGACGCCACCGAAGCCCTGCGGCGTGACACCCACAATGGTGAACGACTGCCCATCTACCAAAATTTTTGAACCGAGCACGCTTGCGTCGGGAGGAAAATGACGCCTCCAGAAATTATGACCCAGCATGACAACAGGCGTGGAATCTTTGCGATCGTCGTCGGCAAGTAGGGTGCGCCCAATTTCCGAAGGAGCGCCAATGACTTGAAAATAGTTTCCCGTGACCATGCCTGCATCAACGCGTTCTGTGCCGAATTTTCCCGCGAGAAACGTTGGCCGGAAAACGGTCTACATAGGCCGCCAAGCCTGAAAACGCTGTGCTTTGATCGCGATATTCCTGAAACTCAGGCAACGACAAATATCCCCATCCAGCATTCCCTTTCGTCTCTGCACCAAAAATCCGGACTAGCTCATTCGGTTTCGATACGGGAAGTGGATGGAACAACACCACGTCAACAATGCTGAAGATCGCAGTGTTGGCGCCGATGCCGAGCGCGAGGGTTAGAACCGCAACGAAAGTAGTCATCGGGTTCTTCCAGAGCATCCGCGCGCCATACCGCAGGTCTTGAAACAAATTTCCAAACATGAGCATTCTCCTGAAGTTTCGCATGAATGCCAACCATTGAACGAGAGAACGAAAGTATCTTGCACAATCCGTACAACCAGCACATTTCCCGGCAAGCACCCAACATCCCGGCGCACGATCCTGTCGGGACGCCTTGCGGGAGCGTTCGAAATCGATTCCCATGGCATCTAAATCTGAGGCTGTGGAGGTGTTTGCATGAAGGTAGGCATTGTTGGAGCCGGGGCTGTTGGAGCAGCTTGTCTCACGTCACTGATTACACGGGGTGTAGCTTGCGAGAGTTGTACTTGGTGAACCGCAATCGCAAACGGGCCGATGGCGTCATCACTGACGTGCAATACGGGGCCGCGTTACAACCACACGTGAGACTTCGCGCGGGCGACTATGCAGATCTTCAGGGCGCGTTACTGATCATGGTGACCGCCGGCGTGAATGAGAAAGATGGTGGAGCCACCGACCGCAGCGATCCAAAGGGCCGCCTTAATTTGCTGCACAAGAACGCCAAAGCCTATGAAGATATCATTCCAAAAATTACGCAGGCCGCGCCCGATGCAGTGATTCTGGTGGTGACTGATCCTCCTGATCCGCTGGCTGACCTCGTCCTGCGTCTCGGACACACAAAAGTGCTGAGCACAGGAACATATCTTGATTCATTGCGGTTTCGTTTTCATCTGGCCCGGCGGCTGCAAGTGAATTCGCAAAGCGTGGAGGCGACCGTGGTGGGTGAACATGGCACGTCGCAAGTCTTCCTGTGGTCCAGTGCGCGCGTCGGCGGCCGCTCCATCTCTCAGTTTGCAAAGGACAGCGGCGTCAGCTTCGATCAGTTCAAAAAGGAAATTGAGCAGGAAGTTCGATACGCAAATATCACCATCATTGAAGGAACAGGCGCCAGCGTTTTTGGAATCGGCGTAGTATCGGCCCGGATCGCGGAAATTGTGCTGCGCGACGAGCAATCAGTAATCCCAATTGGCTCATTTAATCCGGATTTTGGCGCAACGCTTTCTCTTCCAAGCGTGCTTGGGCGCAACGGCGTGAGCCGAATTATCATGCCGGAGATGTCCGAAACCGAAAGAGAGCAGCTAGACAAGAGCGCAAAAACTATCCGTGAAGCTGCGGCATAAGACAAGAAAAAGGCCGCCCAGATTACAGGCGGCGTGAGATCAATCACAACCTGCTGTTGCATTTAGAACCGGAAGTTCAAGCCCCCACGCACAAGTCCTGCTCTCATATTCACGGTGTGCGTGAAAATGTTAGTTGGGAATGCAATCGGCGGAGTAAAGGCAGTCAGGTTGCTGGTTGGAATAGATGCCGTTCCGAAATCAGTCCATAGATATTCACCTTTAACCGACAGATGATGAGAAAGGCGATATTCCCCCCCAATACCAGCGGTCCAACCTGGTCTGGTCTCGTTGATGGCTGCGCTCTCATGGGCGGTTGCAAACGTATCGGTGAACAACCCGGTGTATTTCACGTTGGTGATGGCAGTACCCGCGGTTCCGTAGAGCAGAAAGCGTCCAAAAACCACGCCGACGCGCGGACGAAGGGTAAACACCCAGCTTGTCTTTGCCGTCTGGGTCACGGTGAACGAAGTCGGAGCGCAGCAGGGATATAGTGCAGTGCGGTAGTGCTCCCGCTCAGGTTCATGGAGCCGTAGTCAGCCTCAAGCCCAACAACAAGGCTCTCCCATTGCCAGTTGTAGCCAGTCGTGCCTCCGGCGGTAAACCCATTGGTATCTATTGTCTGGTTGCTGGCGCTGGCAATTGCCCCAACGCTGGTGCTGGCGAAGTAGCCAGTTGGACTGAAACTCGGGCTAGTGTCTACCTTGGGACGGCCAAAAGCGCCGCCAGCGTTTACGCCAACATAAAGCCCTTGAAGTCTTCGTCCGCGGCGTTTGCTGAGCCAATGGCAAAAAGTACAAACGTAAGGGCACACGTTCCCTTTAAGAATCTGTTCAAAACACAGCTCATCCTGTCGATAGATTTAGTTTTATTTGGGGGGTTCGCACCCACCTTATAGCACAGTTTTGTTTACTGTTTTGTGCGCGAAGGTAGTGCGACTTGAGGGACAAGCGTTACAAGAGTGAATAAAAAAGCCGCTCAGGGGTGAGCGGCTTAACAAAAGCAAAGAATCTATTTGAAAAAGCTGTCGGCCTTGGCCAAACGCTTGTTGACCTCGTCCCAGTTCACCACGTTCCACCAGGCTTTCAGGTAGTCCGGGCGACGGTTCTGGTATTTCAGGTAGTAGGCGTGCTCCCAAACGTCGTTGCCGAAGACGGGAAATTCGCCGTTAGAAATGGGATTGTCCTGGTTGGGAGTGGAGGTAATTTTGAATTCGCCGGACTTGGTTTTTACCAGCCAGGCCCAGCCGCTGCCGAACTGATTAGCGCCGGCGGCTTCAAATTTTTCTTTAAAGGCGTCAAAGCTGCCGAAGGTTTTATTGATGGCGTCGGCAACTGCGCCGGTAGGATTGCCGCCTTTTTTCGGCCCCATGATCTGCCAGAACATGGTGTGGTTTACGTGTCCACCGCCGTTGTTCCGGATTACGCCGCGAACGTCTTCCGGCAGCGCACTCAGGTTGCGCAGCAGGTCTTCAGGGCTTTTGCTTCCCAGTTCAGGATGTTTCTCAATTGCACCGTTCAGCTTGGTTACGTAAGCCGCATGGTGCTTGTCATGGTGCAGGTGCATAGTTTGCTCGTCAATGTGCGGCTCCAGCGCGTTGTACGCGTATGGCAGCGCCGGGACCTCATGTGCCGTTATAGTTCCTTGTGCCATTTCAACCACCTTTCATTTATGAATACCGGGTTCAGTTATTTTGGATGACCTTGGTTCCCTTTTCGATGCAATGCGTCCCCGTGGCTGCCGCCTTAAAAAGCCTTGAACGCGAGCTCCAGCAGCGTCTTTTGCTCCATCTCATGTGCGGTGTGCGACCCAGTGGACGGACTGGACGAAGGCGAGCGCTTTACTGACCGGAATGGCGCGCCGCGCGCCAGCCGCTCAAACTGCGGCGCCAGGAAATTCAATGCGCCCATGTTGGCAGGTTCTTCCTGCACCCAGAGAAATTCACGCGCATTTGTGTGCTGCGCGAACGCTGCTTCCAATTCGCTTTCCGGCAACGGAAAAAGCTGTTCCAGAAAAACGATGGCTGTCTTTGTGTCGTTGCGACGTTTGCGCTCACGCCGCAGTTCGTGGCCAACTTTGCCAGTGCAAACAATGATTCGTTCGCCATTGCTGATTTCCGGGTCTTGAATTACGGTTTGAAATTTTCCGCCGCTAAGCTCGCTCAACGGGCTGGCTGCGTCAGGATGCCGCAGCATTCCTTTGGGCGTGAACACGATCAACGGCTTCCGCCAGCTGCGCAAAGCCTGCCGTCGCAACAAATGGAAATATTGCGCGGCTGTGGAAGGCTGTGCGACCTGAATGTTGTCCTTGGCCGCGAGTTGGAGATAGCGTTCAATGCGCCCGCTCGAGTGTTCCGGTCCCTGGCCTTCATATCCGTGCGGAAGCAGCATTACTAAGCCTGAAAGCAATCCCCACTTGTCTTCACCGGCCACAATGAACTGATCGATGATTACCTGCGCGCCGTTGGCAAAGTCACCAAACTGCGCTTCCCACAAAGTAAGGCCGTCAGGATAGTCGCGGCTGAAGCCATATTCAAAACCCAGCACCGCGGCTTCTGAAAGGATTGAGTTATAGGCCTCAAACCATGCCTGGCCGGGACGTATATTGCAGAGCGGCACATACTCCTGCTCGTTTTCCGTATCAATCAGGCAGGAATGGCGGTGATTAAAGGTGCCTCGGCGAGCGTCCTGTCCGGAAAGACGAACGGGAATGCCTTGGGTCAGCAATGAACCAAAAGCCAGCGCTTCGGCCATCCCATAATCCACCGGAAGCTTTCCGGTCCCCATTCTCTCGCGCTGCTCCAGCAGCTTTTTCACTTTAGGGTGAATGGCAAAATCATCGGGATACGCTGTCAGCTTTCGCCGTAATCTCCTGCAGTTTGCCGGCATCCACGGCCGTAGACACTTCGTACTCTGGCTTGTAACGACCACCACGATACTTGTCCCAGTATGCAGGCAGCTTGCGCAGCACCGGAGACTTCTGCATCTGGGCCGCGTGATCGTAGGCTGCGTCTACTTTGGCGCGGAAATCCTGTGCCATCTCAGTGGTGTCAATCTTGTTTTGCTCCGCATAAATCTCAAACAGCGGACGATGAGCATTGATCTTTTTGTAAAGCAGCGGCTGCGTGATGGTGGGATCATCAACCTCGCTGTGACCATGGCGGCGATAGCCAATCAGGTCGATCACCACGTCGCTGCCGAACTGGTAGCGATATTCGGTTGCCATGCGCGCTACGCGTAACACCGCTTCCGGATCTTCCGCATTCACGTGGAAGATGGGAATCGGCTGGCGCTTGGCCAGATCAGACGAGAATCGCGAAGTGTGCAGCTCTCGCGGGTTCGTCGTAAATCCGATCAGGTTATTGACGATCACCTGAATCGCGCCGCCAACGGAATAGCCTTTGAGTCCGGCAAAATTCAGCGTTTCCGCCCAGATGCCCTGGCCGGCAAAAGCAGCGTCGCCATGCATGATGATAGGCAGAATTTCCTTCACGCCGTTTTCACCAATATGTTTTTGCTTGGCCAGCGTGCGTCCCAGCGCCACGGGATCAACCGCCTCAAGGTGGCTGGGATTGGAAACCAGGTGCGTGCGTATGACCTTGCCTTTGCGCGTGTGAAATTCGCCGGTCGCGCCCTGGTGATATTTCACGTCGCCGCCGCCCAGCACGCTGCGCGGGTCAACATCTTCAAATCCGGCAAAGATATTTTCCGCCGGAATGCCGACCGTAAGCGTCATCACCGTAAGGCGTCCGCGGTGGCTCATCGCCATCACCGTGGTCGTGGCGCCCAGTTCTGCGCCGGTTTCCAGCATCATGTCCAGAAGCGGAATCTGCGCTGTAGCGCCTTCTCCGGAATACCGTTTTGTACCCAAATAACGGGTTTGCAGGATCTGCTCAAACAGGTCAGCCTGAAGCAGCCGCTCCGCCAGCCAGCGACGGTCCACCTGCTGCGGAGCAGGATTCTCCATGCGGTTCTGGATCCATTCGCGGCGGTCACGTTGCGGCAGATGCATGAATTCCGCGCCTATGGTCCCGCAATAAATCCTCCGGGCCGCTTCTGCGCCTTCGGCGTCAGAGGGCAGGTCAGCATAACCTCCGCCAATCGGGCCGCCAAAAGGATTCAGGTTGGCATCCAGGTATCCCCAGCGGCGGTAGGCGTCAAAGACCTGCTCGCGAAGCTGTTCGGGCCCAAGGGAGATTTCATTTGTCGATATCTGTGCGCTTTTGCTGCTCATCTCGTGTGTAATCCAGATTGATAAAGGGAACTGCACCAGCGGTAGTTCCTGAGGATTCCTAACCCTTGAGGATAACACTTTGCGCGGGAGAAATTTAAGGGCGGGCGAGGGTTGAAAATCACGGCGATCACCCGATCTTGCCTACCCCTCCCCCTATAGCCTATCTAGGATTCCAAAGGATTTACACGATTCAACCCCGGGGATATCCCCTCCGATCAGTGTCATCTGTGTAGATCTGGTGAGGTTTTGCTTTTCCGATCTCGGCGATGACCGGGGTCCCCCGGAAGCCTGCTGTTGGCTTCTGGGGTGGGATGACGCGCGATGTCGGCGATTCCGGCGATCTCTTCGCCCCCACCCGGCCTTTTTCCGTCTTTTGTTGCAAACAAACCACTTATTGCATTCGACCCTTGGGTCTCCCTTGCGCCACGCTTGGGTGGCCCTTGGGCCACGCTTGGGCCACCCAAGGGCCACCCAAGGGCCACCCAATCCCAATCGGCAGAGGGTCGCAAGGCGTGAAAGCCGCACGGCGCTTTGGCTGACTGCTGATTACTGATTGCTGACTGCTTAGTTTTCAAAGATCGCGGCCCAAGGCACACTCCAGCCCAGAGCCGAATAGCATACTTTACCATTTGTTCGCCTCGCCGTCAAGCAAAAAATAGGGCTCTGTCAAACCACTTTTAAAATGTCCCCTCTCTTACCTCGATTAAAATGTCCCCTTTTTCAAAGTCTAACTTCTTCCTTTAACTTCTTCTCGTTCTCTCCCATCGGGCTCATCTTTCCCTTATCGGCATACCTACTTCCCCGATAGATCCGCCGTACTGCTCCCGCACCAGCCGCAAGGCCTGTTCCCATTTCTCCGCTTCCACCGCGTTGTGCGACCGCCGTCCCGCGTTCCCGCGTTGGCGATAATATACTTGACAAATCCACATGATTTAGGTACTCTCAAATCATGGAAAACAAGGTTAAGGCACCGCAGACACTTCAAGAAGCGATTCTGTATTTTGGCAATCCAGACAACTGCCTGAATTACATGATTAAACATCGCTGGCCTGAAGGTGTTGTGTGCCCCACTTGCGGGCGCACCGATGCGACATTCCTCAAGAATCAGCGCAAGTGGCAATGCAGAAGCCATCACGCAACGCGGCAGTTTTCCAAAAAATAGGGCTCACATCAACTAATCATCGAATACTCCAGTGTCGGCGCGTCCGGTCCAATCAACTAAATGCCGCAGGGCGTCGTCGTCCTGAATCACGGGACTGCGCGGTCACGGGCGCGCCAGCAACTCTGATGAGGTTGCCTAATTTCCACCGTTAATATTTGTTTAGCCTCTCTGAACACGATTCTTGCGGGCCCAATCCCACTTGCATCTAATCTCTTAAACCAGTACACGCGGGGATAAGGAGGAAACAGGTTTCATGCGCCTATTTTCAGGACTCTTAATTTCAACTCTGGCTCTGGGGACAATCGTGACGACCGGATGCGCAGAGCATCGGTATCAAAGCGGCCCCTATGCCGGCTACGGGGGCTACTACGGACAGAACGATCCATACTACCGCCAATGGCTTGTCGAACGCCGGTACAACTATATCGAATACAACCGGTTGAGCCGTGAGCGCCAGCGGGAGTATTTGGAGTGGAGACGCCAGAACGAAGCGCGTTTCCGCAATGATCCGCGCTTTCACGACGATTCGCGCTTCCGCGATCGCGTCGTCAGGAATGACCATGACGCTGACGATCGCCGGAGAAACGATCATGACCGCGACGATCGGCGTCCTACCAACAACGTCGCACGGGCACGCAATGGAGATAGAGATCGCCACCACGACGATAAGGATCGGCACGAGGTGCGAAAGGATCGCGACAAAAACCACGATCACGACCACGACCATGACCGGGATCACGACCGGCGCTAGCTAAATCGGATGGAATAACAAGAGCGGCCCACTTGGTGGCCGCTCTTTTTTGCCCAAAAAACAAGCGTCCCGCGACGAATCGCAGGACGCCCGGCAGCCCTCCCCCAGAACTGCCTTACCACCGAGGGAAAGTCTAGAGCCACCCTGTCCCTTCGTCCACGTCACTTTGGTAACTTCGGCTGCTGTGACAATATCTCTTTTCTCCACAGTTATTTAGCTCATTTCCGCAACCTAAATGGAGCAGCTTCATCTAATACATTTGCTAGGATGGTAGGTCGCAAAGCCGGTTCGCGGCGTGACAAATTTTTTAATCAAGGTGGCACTTCATGGAGAGCGTGGGAATTCTTGAAATAACTGATGGCAATTTTGACCAGGAGGTCCTGAAGAGCGATCAACCGGTCATGATCGACTTTTGGGCTGCCTGGTGTGGCCCTTGCAAGATGCTGGCGCCCGTAGTGGACGAGGTAGCTGCGGCATACCAGGGAAAAATCAAGGTCGGCAAGATGGATGTGGACAGCTGCCCCGCTACTCCGCAGCGTTATGGCGTGCGCGGCATTCCTACCCTGCTGATCTTTAAAGGCGGCCAGGTACAGGAACAGATAGTGGGCTATGTGAGCCGCGACGTAATTGAAAAAGCCCTGAACAAGCACGTTAGCTAAAAATTTGCTTTCAGTATCTTCTGCCGGGCCCGGTCTTTGTACCGGGCTTTTGCTTTGTGCCTTGGTCTCTCTGGGTGTGGCTTTTCCGGCTGGGTTTTTTGGCTGGGTTTTTCTTCACGAAAGACAGCAAAAACAAAGTAGAATCTCGCCCGGGCTCCCTGCTGATCAAGGCCTTGTCTGTAACTCATATCTTCTATGGCGAATCTCTTTGCGATCCATGACCCTTACCATCTGGTTTTCCCCGGTCTGTTGCTTGCTTTCTACGTCGTCTGCTGGCTGGCGGTGGGCCGCGATCCTAAGATCGGAGTTGTCGCTCCACGATATGAACCTCCGGCAGGAATTTCTCCCGGCGTGGCGCGCTATATCCTTACCGGCGGCAGTGACGGCACAACGCTGGCGGCGGTGCTGGCCGGACTGGCGGCCAAGGGCGTGATAGCCATCCAGCCGCAGGCCGGAAGTTATGCAGTCGCGCTGCTCAATTCGTCTCCCATATTGCCGGAAGAAGCATCTCTCGTAAGGACGATTTTCGGGGTGGTATCGCGGGTGCAACCGTACGCTGACTCCAATACTGCGATCATTGGCGAACCGTTACCGTCGGCAGAGAATGGATGGGCAAAAAGCGGGACCACCGTTCAACCCACAGTCATACCGATGCGAAGCAACGATATGTCGGGCGCAACAGTCGGGCGGTCGCTCTCACCGGAAAGCCACGTTATCATTGATCCATTGGCCGCGTCGGCCATCAAGAATCATATTGACGCGCTGCAAGACACTTTTCGAAAGAACCTGCAGGGAATCTACTTCCGCCAGAACTTCCGCTATGCGGGCGTTGGCATGGCTGTGACTTTCGTATGGGCCATTTTCACCGCTGCCACGCTGCAAACGTCTTCTTCAATGTTCATCACTTTCTGGCTGCTGCTTTTCACGTCGATTGCCGGTCTTGTGATTGGCGGCGTGTGGACTTCAAAGCCAACGCATCCCTCGACGAGACAGCGAATGGGGCGCTTTATGCTTCCTGTGCTTTTCTTCGGCCTGCCCGGATCAGTGATTTATTTTGCTGCCTTGCCGGAATCGCACGGTTTTGTGCTTGCGCTATTACTTTCTGTGCTGCTCAATAACATCTTCTTTGTCATCATGCGCGCTCCCACGCCACATGGTCTTCTGATATTGCAGCAGCTTGCCGGCTTCCGCGAATTTCTGATGCGCGTGGAGCAGGACCCACTGGATCGGGTGAACACTCCGGAACAACGGGCGGAGTTGATGAACCGCTTTCTGCCCTATGCGATTGCGCTGAATGTGCGTGAGGGCTGGGGAGACAAGATGGCGTCGGCTTTTTCTGATGCGATTGTAGAAAGATAGAGCAGTTTTACATTTGGCCTGGTGTGGCCACGTTCAGGGCAGCGCCGGAATTCTCGGCATTGATTTCACTATAGAGCTGCGCCAGGTCGCTCCAGCGCGGAAGTGATGCTAACGAGATATGCCATGGGCCGCGTCGAAGTCGTCGAAAAACTGCCGTGCCGGCCGCAATTTTCCTTCTTTCGCGTTTTCAAGGCCCTGACGGATTCCTTCCTCTGCATTGGTGCGGGCGGCAATGTCGAGCAAATGCTGATAAGCTTCGGCGTCCTGAATGACGGCCTTGCCATTCATCGTAAGCACCACGGGCGCTTACTTTTTTTGAGCTGTTTCATAAACTCACCAGACCGGCGACGGAAGGTTCCGAATCGGACTTACAACAATTCGGAAAGCGGCTGTAGCCAAAGCGACTCGCCGCGGATGGAAATATTTGGTAATTGAGTAATTTGGTAAATGGGTAAACAATCCGCTCGACCGCATAAGCGTAGCCGGAAAATTTACCAACTTACTAAATTACTCAATTACCAATTTCGTTCAGTATTTCCGCAGCACGCCAATCACTCTTCCCTGCAACGCTACGGACTTTGCCGGGACAATGATCGGCTTCATGGCGGTATTGGAAGGTTGCAGACGGATATTCGCGCCTTCGCGAAACAGCCGTTTCAGAGTCGCGTCTGTGCCTTCCACCAGCGCCACCACGATTTCGCCATCATGTGCGTCTTTGGTTTTCTCCACCAGGACGTAATCGCCGTCCACAATGTGCTCGTCCCTCATGCTTTCGCCTTTTACCTGAAGCACGAAAACATCTTTGGAACGGGTGATATCGCCCAGGGAGATAGTTTCTGGAGTTTCCACGGCCTCAATCGGCTGTCCGGCGGCGATGCGACCCATCAATGGTAGTGCAAGGTCTTTGGGTGGTGTCCGCTTGAACATCCCGCGCACCGGCAGCACGTCAATGGACCGGCTGCGGTTATAGTCGCGCTTGAGGAGGCCCTTTTTCTCCAGGTTGGAGATGTGCTTATGCACGGTTGCCAGTGAACTCAATCCGAGGCCGTCGCCGATTTCTTCAAATGAAGGCGAGTAGCCATTGCGCTGGATGAATTCCTGAAGGAAGTCGTAAACCTGTCGTTGTCGCTTTGTAATTGCCATACAAGCGAAATTTTAACGAATCAAAGGCGAATTATCAACAGAAATTGTGGAAATGAACCAAAAATATTAACTTTTCTTTGCCGCAAGCCCGGCCGGCATCCGGCTCAGGATCTCATCCACCGTCCCAATAGCCCGGTCAATCTCTTCCATCGTATTGTAAAAATGCGGTGAAAACCGTACCCCGGCCCGCGGGCGGTAGTCCACCAGCACGTCACGCAGCAGCAGTTCCGCGCACACTTCTTTGGCGTTCGGCATATCGATGGCTACCGTCCCGCCGCGCTGCTCGGGATCGCGCGGAGCATTCACCCGCCAGCCGCGCTGGTCCGCCAGTTCAATCAGCCGCGCGGTCATCTTCTTTGATTTCTCGCGAATCTGCGCAACGCCGGCTTCGCGAATGATCTTTAGTCCCGGCATGGCGGTATAAAATCCCGGGACGTTAGTCGTCCCCTGCATGAAGCGGAACGGCGCTTCACCGTATTTGCTCTGCGCCAATCTCAAATTCAAATGGATGTTCATGGGCAAACCAGCCGGTAAATCCCGGCTGAAGTCTTTTGCCGAGGTCGGGGCGCACATACAGATATGAAGTGCCTGCTCCGCCGCACAGCCACTTGAGCACGCCGCCCACGGCAAAATCCACGTTCAGCGCCTGCACGTCGACCGGCACATTGCCGAGCGATTGGAAACAATCCAGCACCACGTGCGCCCCCACGCTGTGCGCTTTTTCCACGATCGCCTTTACGTCCTTGATATACGAACTGCGAAACACGACGTGCGAAATGGGGACCAGGAGTGTCTCTTCATCGATCGCATCGATCAGGCGCTCTGTGGGCACGTGAACGCCGTCATCGGTCCTGACCATCTCCACGCGCGCGCCGCGGCTGCGCTGGCCCTCCCAGAAATACATCACTGAGGGAAAATTCATGTCACTGTAAACAATCTTGTTGCGCTTGCCGCTGAAGTCGAAACAACTGGCGATCACGGCCTGGCAACTGGTCACGTTCAAGTGCGGGCTCACGGAGCCGGACTCGGCATTCATCAGCACGCCAATAGCGTCGCCCACTTCCTGCGCCATCATCCACCATTTTTCTTCCCATGCGCGCACGCCGCGCGTAGCCCAGATGTCGCAGTAGTCAAGCGCTGAGTCATAGACCCCGCGAGGCATTGCGCCCAGCGAGTTGCTGATCATATAGGTTGTGCGCTCCAGGATGGGAAATTCCGCGCGAAAGCGAAGCAGATCGTCTGCCATGAAGGTCTCCGTTGTTGCCGCTTAAAAGTGTATCCGATTTTCTCCCGAAGTCTCGAATCCCGCGCAGCGGGTGAGAGATCCCTATTTCCGGTGCGAGGGCAAAAAAAACTTACCACGGATCAACACGGATGAACCCGGATCAACCGACCAGAACAACATGTGCTCGTTCGTAACAAAATTTTCGTCGCGGTCCTTAAATCCTTTGCCTCAGCAAACTCACGCGATGCTATATTGCATTTCACGAAGATGCGAAAAACCCAGAATGGTTCCCGCCGCAAGCTGACTGTTTTATCGCTGGCGGCGGCCACATATTTCATGGTTTCCGGCGGCCCGTACGGCATGGAGGAACTGGTTCAGGACACGGGCTATAAGCTCGCCATCGTCATTCTTTTTATTATTCCCTTGATCTGGAGCCTGCCCACCGGCCTGATGGTGGGCGAACTCGCCGCCGCGCTGCCTGCTGAAGGCGGCTTTTACGTCTGGGTGCGTCGCGCCATGGGACCTTTCTGGGGTTTTCAGGAAGCATGGCTTTCTCTGGTGGCCAGCATCTTTGATATGGCCATTTATCCCACTCTGTTCGTGCTTTATCTGGGACGGCTCTGGCCTGCCGCGACCGCCGGACATCGAGGCGTGGCGATTGCCGCCGCCATGATTGCAGTCTGCCTGGCGTGGAACCTTCTGGGCGCAAAGGCTGTGGGTACCGGCTCAATTCTGCTGGGCATCCTCATGCTGGCTCCGTTCGCCATCATTACTGCCTACGCTTTTTTTCGCCACCTCACGCTTGGACCAACGCCGCCGGCGCAAGGCAGCCTTCTTACCGGAATGCTGGTCGCCATGTGGAATTACATGGGCTGGGACAACGCGTCCACCGTGGCCAATGAAGTTGAGGACCCGCAGAAAACGTATCCGCGCGTGATGCTGCTGGCGCTGGCAGCGATCTTTCTTTCCTACGTCATCCCGGTGCTAGCGGTTTGGCACTTGCACGTTCAACCGGAAGTCTGGTCTGCCGGAAGCTGGGCCAGCATTGCGTCGATGGTCGTCGGACCGTGGCTCGGCGCTGCGTTAGTTGGCGCTGCGATGATCAGCGAATTCGGAACTTTCAATTCGCTGGTAATGTCTTACTCACGCCTGCCCGTGGCGATGGCGGAAGATGGACATCTGCCCAAAATCTTTACGCGCAAGCTCAAGGACGGAGCGCCCTGGGTTGCCATTCTTGTTTTAGGTATCGCGTGGGCCGCCTCTCTGGGACTGAGCTTTGACAAGCTCATCATGCTCGATATCCTTCTCTACGGCGCAAGCCTGGTGCTGGAATTTCTGGCGCTGATCGTCCTGCGCATTCGCGAACCGCAGCTTCTGCGCCCATTCCGAGTGCCCGGTGGCCTGTTCGGCGCAATCGCCCTCGCTATTGGCCCAACAGCATTGCTGCTGATTGCTCTGATCAAGAATCGCGGTGAGCAACTGGATCTGGGCCGCCTGGGCAACGTGAGCCAGTTAGGATTTGGGCTGGTACTGATGGCGCTGGGAGTGGTCTATTACTTTGTTGCGGGAAGATCTCCTGTTCAAATTCCGAGTGGAGCCGCTTCTGAAGTTCCGAAGCGAAGCGAGGAATCCCTTTGATCTGAAAGGGGACCGACAAGAGCGCAAGCTTAGAAATGGTTGTAATGGCCTGAAAGACAGACGAGAGCGCCACAAAAAGATCCTGCTGTCTCCTTCTGAAGTTTTGTTCTAATAGTGATCTCTCCCCTTCGACTTCGCTCAGGGTCGAGATTTCAGAAACAAAATTCTCTCCGCCGCTCTCATCTTTTCCTAACCACCAAATAAGCAACGCTCAGCACTACCAGATAAATCCCTGCGCTCTTGGCGGCTACGCTTGATTGCGACACCCACCACGTACAGGCAATCGCAGCCACAATCGCAATGAATCCCAGAATAGAGCCTATGCCTCCCAGTGGAGAGCGTAGACCGACCTCTGCCAATTGAGCGTCGGAGACTGTTCGCCGGAAGCGGACATGCGCCAGCAGCGAAACCAGCCACGCGATCATCCCCCCAACCAGAGCGGCATTGATGATGTAAAGGTAAGCATTCGACGTGCGCAATTGCAGAAGGATGGCCCCAACGATTCCCGCCATCGATGCCAGCAGAGCGCCCATGGGAACGCCGTGCTGATTGAGGACGCCCATGCGCGGTGGAGCGTATCCCGAGCGGGCCAGGGCAAACAACATGCGTGACGCAACGTAAAGACTGGCATTCGCGCCGGAGAGCGCGGCGGTAAGCACGACAAAGTTCATAATGAAGCCGGCCGCTGGAATCCCAGCGACTTTGAAGACAGTCACGAACGGACTTTCAGAGACGCCAGCATTTTTCCACGGCATCACGCCCACCAGCACGGCCATGGCGCCCACGTAGACCAGCACCAGCGTGGCAAAGGCGATGCGCGTTGCCCGCGCCACGTCCTTGCTGGAGCGGGCTTCGCCGGAAGAGATGGCCACCATCTCTATGCCGAGAAAGCTATAGAGCCCAAATGAAATTGCCATGAGCGGCGCCGACCATCCCTGCGGAGCGAAGCCGCCGTTTGCAACATATTGCGGGCGCACCTTACCGGTAAAAAGCAATGCCGCCCCCATTGCGATGAACAGGAAGATCGTGACCACCTTCAGCAGGGCAAACCAGTATTCAAACGTGCCGTAATGGCCGACGGAAAAGAGGTTGATCGCGAGCAGAAAAAGGCCAAACGTCACCATCCACACGATTCCCGGTACCGCGGGATACCACTGTCGCATGTAAGTGGCCGCCGCCACCACTTCCGATCCAACCACGATGACCACCGCGAACCAATAACCATAGCGCGCAATAAAACCAGCCCACCGATTCAGGTAGAGATCGGCGTAAACGCCGAACGATCCCGCCGCAGGATGGATAGCAGACATTTCTCCCAGAGCCATGGCCACGGTCCAGGAGATCAGCGCGCTAAGTACAAACGTCAGAACCACGGCTGGGCCTGCAACCTGAATAGCCGCGCCTGAGCCGAGCAGCAATCCAGTGCCAATGGAACCGCCAACGGCTACCATAGCCATCTGACGGGCGGTCAATTCCCGTTTTAACCCCTGCTCCTGGTCAGTCATTCTTTTGGCTAATCTTTCCTGGCGAATCAATTTTTGGCTTGTTGTTGCGAAAAGTTATAACGGTTGTTGCGGCCAAATGCCAGATTCGTTTGTTTTCTCGGGGATTTATCGCACGTCGACATGAAGGATTGAGTGCTCCGGCGATTCCGCATAGAATTAGTTACTCAGCCTCTATGCATCCCGGCGCGACCCTCATCCGAGAGCATTTTGAGCAATTGACCCATGGCGGATATTTCCAAGCGACTTGAAAAAGCGGAAAAGTACCTGCAAAGAAGCAAGCCTGAGCCTGCGCTGGAAGAGTACCTGAGCATTCTGGCGGACGAGCCCCGGAACATCCAGGTGCTGCAGGCTGCCGCCGACCTTTGCCTGGTGCTGGACCGCCGGCAGCAGGCCGTGGACTTGTTCAGCACCTTGCTGGAACAGGAGTTTGAGGCCGGCGAAAGCGCCAAAGGGTCTGTCACCTACAAAAAGCTTTGCAAGATCACCACACCGACCCCGACGCAGACTTTCCAATACGCCCAGCTCACGGAAAAGCGGGACCGCAAAGAAGCGCTGGATGCATACACCACCGCCCTCCAGGGATTCGAGCGGCAGAAGAAAGACAAGCAGGCCCTGGCCGCCTGCAAGCGCATTGTTGAGCTTTCACCCACAATCGAAAACCTGCAGCTTACGGCGGAAAAAGCTTCTACGCTGGGCGAAGGCAAGACCGCGGCGACCAACTTTGTCCAGCTTGGGCTTTTGCAGGACCAGGAATCGCCGGGGTCAGGATTCCAGTCCTATGAGCGCGCCTACAATTTCGATCAATTGAACTTCCAGGCAATTTATCTCTATGGCCGGGGCCTGTTTTCCCACAATGCAGTTAAAGAATGCATGGCCGTGCTGGAGCCTGTTGTAACCAAGGTAAAGGGCCTGCCGGAATTGCGTGAGCTTTATGCCCATGCGCTCATGGCGGCAAAACGCCCTGCGGAAGCCGAGCCCTTCACCTGGGAAGCTTTTGAAAAAGATCCGCAGCAACTGGAAGAAGTGGCTTCACTGGTAGGCGTCTACCTGGATATCAATGACACGCGCGGGGCCCTGGAACTGGCCAAAAAACTCGAGTCGCATGAAACGGCGGCAGGACGGCGGCGCGAATTCATTACCAGCATGTATGAAATGTCTGATCGCAGGCTGGCGACGCTTGGCTTTACCGAATACCTGGTCAAACTTTTTGATACCGCCAATCGAGAGCATGAGTACAGCAACACGCTGCTGAAGCTGTTCCAGCTCTACTATTCAGCGGGCAAATATGGTCAGGCCGGTGAAACGCTGGACCGCGCGGCTGAACTTGATCCTTACGAGCCCGGCCACGCCAAGCGGCTGGAAATGTTGCGCGGACGCATTGACGATCACGCCTACAGCCGCATTGCCAACAGATTTCACCGCACTGAGAACAAGCCTGAGGCGGCGGTAGTGGCAGCGCCTGAGCCAGAAGCGGCAGCGCCGCCCCGTGGTGAATCCGAGCCAACGGTGCTGGAAGACTTTATTCTTCAGGCGGAGATTTATCTGCAATACGGCATGCGCTCCAAGGCCCTGGAGCGGCTGGAGCGCGTAAGCAAATTGTTTCCGCGCGAAGAACAGAAAAACGAGAAGCTGCGCCATCTTTATATATCGGCGGGATTCACGCCGGTGTATCAGGCTGCCGAGGCAGCGGCACGGGCCGCCGCAGCCGCAGATCCGCCACAGAAGGAGAAAGCCGCTGCAAGCGCACCGCCGCCAGCGCCTCCTGCTGCTTACGAAGAGAACGCGGTGGATAATTTTGCCCGCGTCACGGAAATTACACGGAATATTTATCGCCAGGCCAACGTGAAAAGCGTGCTGTTTACCGCTGTCAACGACATTGGACGCCACTATAACGCCAGCCGATGCGTCGCCGGACTATGCACGGTCGGCAAGCCGCCTTCCGCGGCGCTGGAGTATTGCGCGCCCGGAGTAAAGCAGTCTGACGTAATGGCGATCGTGAAATTGATCGGCATTACGCAGCAACTTGCAGCGAATGGAGTGGTTAATATCCCAAATGCCAAGGCATCGCGTGAACTGGCTCCGGCGGCAGAGCACATTCACGCTTTGAATATTGAGTCGCTGCTGGCGGTGCCGCTGCTCGATTCAGGCGAGCAATCCGGGATCCTGATTCTGGAGCAGACTTCCCCGCGGCAGTGGCAGCAAACGGATGTTGTGGTGTTGAAGACCATCGCGGAACAGATGGTACTGGCCGTGAGCAACGTCCGCCTGCGCACATTGATGAAGACGCTGGCCGTGACCGATGAAAAATCCGGCCTGCTGAAACGTCCTTCTTATCTGGACGTCCTTCTTTCTGAAGTCCGCCGTTCACTGCAGCAGAAAACTCCTTTGACCCTGATGCTTCTGCACTTCGGCAAGGCCTCCGCCATGGTCAAGGAAATTGGCGAAGCTCCAGTGGAAAGCTTGATGCAGCAGATAGGGCAGTCGATCGCTTCCCACATCCGCCAGAATGATGTAGCCATACGCTACGATCTCACTACCATCGCGCTGGTGCTTTCAGACACGACGGAGAAGAACGCTTTTCTGGTAGTGGACAAAATGAGGAAAGGTGCTGGCGCCCATAAAAATCCCCGGCACTGAGCGCACGCCGCCCATCAGCGCGGGAATTGCCGAAGCCGTGCTGCAAGAGCGCTTTGACGCCGTGGACATGGTCACTGAAGTGATCAACCGTGTGGAGAGCGCGCTGGAAATTGCGCGCGCCGAAGGCGGCAACAAAGCGCATTCACTTGCGCCCGTGATCCAGCCGAATGCGGTAGCGTAAAAAACAAATGGACCGCCATGACAGGTGACGGTCCACTTTGGATAGCGGCTGAGCCCTCAGCCGCTAACTTTGGCTCATCCGTTGTAGTTCATCTATTCGTCATTCCGGATCTGTTGGATCGTTAAACAGCACTGTCAATTTGATGCTGCCATGACCGAACTGCGGAAAGTTCGGGGTGGTGCGAATGCCCGGATCAAGGGTAGAAGCCGTATCGTCCGGTGGGAACAACACCAGCGAATTCAGGAAGGACTGGATGGCATCCTGGTCTTCCGCTTCCAGCTTGGCATAAGCGTTCCGCGACGCCAGCGATTCTCCGCCGTGACGCAAGATCACCTCATGCAGGTTGATGCTGCGGCCGTCGTGACCATACGGCGAGGTTGTGCCGACGCCCCATAGCGGACGCGTGAGGAACTGCTTCTGCAACGTGCCGTCATAGTTGCGCTCATAGAAATTCGCGCCCAGATCATGCCGCTTGAAATCGGTGTAAATATCTTTCACCAGGAACGGCCCGCCGTTCGGGACCTTGATAGTGGGAAAGCCGGAGCCGTCATTGATTTCATGCAAGGCAGGAACCGCAGTGGCAAACAGGTGGTTCATGTTGCCGCGGACTGAATCATAAACCGTGTCCATGTCAGCAACGCGACGGTCATGCTCAATCATCAGGTCCGCAACGTGGCAGGAAGAGCAGCCGACCTTGTCGAACAACTTTCTTCCCTTCCGCGTATTTTCTGTCTGCTGGTAAACCGCGGGCTTGAAGTAGTGGAGCAGGTAAAACTCTTCGTGGTCAATGATGCTGGTGGGCAGTTCGTTATTGATGCCGTCCCCATCCGGATCAGCGCCATTGTCGGTAATCGGCGGGGCATCGATCTTGTCCAGCGAACCATCGAGCACCATGCCGGAAGGCGTGACCACGCGGCCGCCCGCGCTGGCAGCAAGCAAGTCAGGATCAGCCGCTTCCATGCCCATCTCATTGCGGAACGCGCCGACCAGGAACTCACGGATGGAGATGGTGCTGCCTTCAGCAAAGAACGGACGCACGCGCAGATCAGGATTCACGCCGCTGACTTGGCTGGTATCCACGCTGCCGTCCGGATTAGCGGTGATAGAACCGAACGAAACGCCTTTGGTGAGCAGCTGGCGGGTGACCGCGTGGCCGGTTTTCTTGGCTTCTGTGATCGCACCGGCGCGGATCGCGCGCATGTCGCCGGTCATTTCGTCGGCCAGCATTTCTTTCAGCCCCAGCCCAAATAGATGCGGAGCATCACGGCTATCGGGACGCGTGGCCACATCACCACCCGCCCCTGCCGCACCGCGTGGGCGTCCGTGGCAGCCGGCGCAGCTATCTGAAAGACCCGCCCCGATGCCGCCGGTGACGTTGATGTTTCCAGTGCCGTCACTGTTGTTGGGCCCCTGGCCCTCCGCGCGCGTGAACTTGCGCTGGAAAATCTGGCGTCCGCGCCGGACGGAGCGGAACGGATCGCGATTGATGATGAACAGCGAGGAATTCGGCGTCATTAAATCACCGCGGCCCGGTCCGATTTCATTTGCCAGTGATTTGTTGATTCCCGCTTTGGCCGTACTTGGGGCCAGATTGTTGTCAACCAACTGGGCACGAAGCACTGGCGAGAAGAACACGAGCGCCGCGACCAGGCTACTGATTTTTAAAGAATGGGTTCTCATTCTACTTCTCCTATACAGATACAGAGTTGTTGTGAATCGGAAGATTGAAACGTTTCACTGATTTCTGAACATCGAAAGCCCCAACTCATCGCCGTCCCAACCCTGAGCCAGTAAGCTACCTGGGCCCCAAAGATGCGGTTGTTTTCGGGTGAGTCTCCTTTGTTGCGGCGTGTGCATGCGCCGTTGTGCTGACGCTCGACCGCGACGTTCCCGCGGCGTGGCGGCGATTTGCCTGAGCGCCTGCCAACACTTTGTGTTTTACCGGGCTTTTCGTTGCTGCACGACGCACTGTTTCCGTCTTGCTGGTGGAATCAAAATGATCCGGAGCTACTTCAAACTGGCCCATCGCGCTGACGCTCAGCAAAAGAACCGCAAGCGAAATGGATCGAACAAACATGTAATTGATCGGCCTGAACATGGCGTTCCTCCTTGCAGATCGCCGTTTGGATCGACCGGCCAAATCGTTCCCTGCCTCCACGGCCCGGAGGGCCAAAAGCGCCCAGCAAGCATGAAAGCCGTACGGCGGGTTCGTAAAGATAAGGCGGAATTGCGGAAAACATTTCGTCCCAGAGTTGGGACTTAAGGGGAGGTCCGTTATTTCTTGCCGTCTAAACTGGCCCATTCGCCGGACTGGATGAAGCTGGCCCAATAGAAGGGGTGCTGCCGGCCCTTTTGCTTGAGCATCGAAAGCTCAGCTCGGTGGAGCGCCTCCCCACGACCCAGGCCTTGTTTAAGGCCCGTGTAATAGGCGGACATGATTTCGCGAGTTGCGTCATCGCTGATGGGCCACAGGCTCATGACCAGGGTTTCAGCGCCGGACAAGAAGAAAGCCCGCCGCAAGCCGTACACGCCCTCACCATTCCGCACCTCGCCCAGGCCGGTATCACAGGCAGAAAGCGTTACCAGCTTCGTTCCCCACAGGTCCAGGCTGGAAGCTTCCAGGGCCGTAAGGATGCCATCCGCAGTGCCGTTTTTGTTCAGGTTAGCCCCACTCAAAGCCAGTCCGGAGCGCAGAAGCGGATTTTCGATTGCGGCGGATCCGCGAACCGAGCGCGAATCAGCCGGCGGCTGTTTACTCTTGTCCGACGTGTTCTCAGCTTTGTCCTGCAAAAAGAATCCATGCGTGGCGATATGCAGGACGCTGGGCGCATCAATCTGCTTGATCACGCTCTTGGAGGCGCGGACTCCGGTAAAGACCTGGGCGTCCGGAAACAGCGCTTGAATCGCGCGAGCTTCCGCGGCTGTGCCAGTCAACGGAGCAAAGTAAACCCCTGAGAGATCCTTGGCCGTAGTGATGCTCCGACGCTTCGCAGTGCTTGTCCGGGGACCGAATCCGGGCCGCTCTGCCCTCGCTACTGTAGTAGCGCCGGGTTCGCCAAAAGCCGGGTCGGCAATAACCATTGGACCGCTTCGGCTTGCCCGCGCCACCTGCATCCGTAACAAATCACGGCCGGTAGTGAGATAGGTAACTGAAAACCGTTCGATCAAGTATTGGCCCTTTGTATCGACCAGAGCTTCAAATGGTATGAGATCCAGTTGGCCATCCGGAGAGACGAGCAAGTGCGTCGCGTTGCCAATCAAGTCCCGCAGCGGCTGCATGATTCTTGCATCCAGGGCGCGCGCCACGTGTTTTACATTTTGTCTATGCGGATCGCGCAGCGCCTGGCGAAAAGCATCTACGCCTGCATCGATATCTTTGGCTGGTCCCAGGTCCTTCCATCGCACTTCACCCTGGCCGGGAACTATATAGGCGATGTAGCGCGGAGCACCAAAGTCTTTGGTGCTCTCAACCGGCTGCTTTGGATCAAATGGGCTATAGACGGCGAACTCAATCAAGACGGCATTGGCAGGGATTGCAGCCTTGATGGCGTTCAATGTCACCGTGCCCGGACGCTCGTAATAGCCCTGGCTCCGCCGTCCGACTTCGTCTTCCAGTTCCTCTCTCCGCTGGGTGAGAGTCTTGATTCGCTGCTGATGTTCCGCGGCCGAAAGCCCCTGTGGGCCTTTAAGCACCAGAGCTGCAAGTTGCGAGGTAACAGTTTTCAGTTGATCAAGCAGGGCGCGGTCTTCTGGACTGGATCGCCGCCAGAGACTGCCGAAGTTGTCTGCCATCGCGTCCAGCACGCGGCCCTTTCTCTGTATGAGGGTTGTGACAGCCAGGTCGCGGGCTGCGCCGTCGCCGGCATCCTGCTGCGCCTGAAAAGAGATGAGTTTTTCAAGATCATTAGCCATGGGATCAAAATAGGCCAGCTTTTGCCTCTCTGATCCAATGGCCAGATTGAGCGGGAGGTTCTTCTCCTCAATCTCATTGCTGCGCACCAGACTCTTCAGCGCGTTCGACAGGTCTCCTTCGGCTGCGTAAAGGTGCTCCAGGTTGCGAAAATGCCTGGCGTTATCTGGATGGTCCGGCCCGAGAGATTTTTCAGTGATGGCAACGGCGCGAAGGAAGTAGGGTTCAGCTTTGGCGTACTCACCTTTATCGCGGTATAGAATCCCCAGGCTTTCAACGGTAACTCCGACGCGAGGATTTTCGGCTCCAAAGATTTTTTCCTCGATTGCCAGAGAGCGTTTGTAATACGCTTCGGCCCGATCATAGTCTCCAGTTTCTTTGGCAATGATTCCCAGATTCGCCAGGGGAAACGTGGTATCCGCGCTGTCAACGCCGTAGGCTTTTTCGCAAATCTCCAGCGCACGGGTGTAAAACTTCTTCGCCTTCACGTAGTCGTTCTGCCGCCAATACATGAGACCGAGATTGTTCACGGTGGCTGCCAGCAGCGGATGATCAGGCCCGAGTGTTTTTTCCTTGATTGCCAGAGCACGCTGGTAATACGTTTCAGCCGTGCGGTAATCGCCGCGACGGTAATGAATGAGCCCCAGGTTGTGGAGAATCAGGCTGAGCTGTAGATGATCCGGCCCCAGGATTTTTTCTTTCAGGGCAAGTGCGCGGAGATTCATCTGCTCTGCTTTGAGGTTGTCATTCTTGATCAGGTAGAGATAACCCAGATCGTGAATTGCGTTTGCTGCCTGCAGGCTTTCTGGACCAGCGACTGTCTCGCATGTACGCGAAGCGTTAGTGAGAAGCTGCTCCGCAGAGGCATAATTGCCCAACTTAATCTCTACCCGGGCCAGGCGACTGGCCGCATCAGCTTGCGGCAGATCGTCAGTAGTATAAGATTTTGCTGTGATTTGAAGTGCCTGCTCTGAGAAACTGCGCGCGTTTGCATAATCACCTTTGGCCAGGAAAATATCACCCAGGGTGCCCATTGAAACTGCCACCAGGAAATGGTCCTGCCCCAGGGCTTTTTGTCGAATGCTCAAAGCATTTCTAGCCAGCTTTTCGGCCTCGGCATAGTTCCCCTTAGCGTTATAGTTTTTGGCCAGATTATCAGTCGCCTCGGCAGCCGCTGGATGATCGGGGCCGAAGGCCTTTTCATTGATTGCCAGCGCACGCTGGAAGAGTAATTCCGCCCGGTTGTAGTCACTTCGGGCAGTGCAGATCACGCCCAGCAAATTCAGAGCTTCCGCGACATCGGAGTGGTCCGGGCCCAGGGCCTTTTCGCGAAGATCAAGCGCGCGTTCGGCCAGAGACTGGGCTTTACCATATGCGCCGGTCGGGTAGAGCTTGAACGCCTCAGAGAATTGCCGACGTGCATCGTAAAGAGCCCTATCCTGTGCGGTAGCCGCGCGTATTTCACCGATGCTGATCTGGTACTTGCTTACCGGCGCCTTTGGATATTTGGGCTCGAGCTGAATTTCATAAGCACCGGATTTTTCAGCTAGGAATTCGAAAATGTCACGCGGCTGCCCGGGATGTGAGTCGGCCTCAATCTTCTCAATCCCCTGAGTGTCAAGCAGACGGATGGTCAAATCTGAAGAGCGATGGTCGACGATAACGCTGGCGTATTGCCCTTCTGCCAGCGGAATTTGAAAAGTGTGCCTGTCTCGGCCGGCGAATTCGCGCTCAATGGGTTTACCCATTTCAAGCACAGTTATGTCCGGAGATTTTTTGCTGTCAGGAGTAGGTTGCTCAGAAGGATGCGCGCTCTGTGCCCTTCCGGCAATCTGAGCGAGAAACAGTGGGATTGCAATCAGGCACACGAATGCCCGGATCACGCCCAGCCCGCGTGAGGCAACGCACCGAGGTGAAAGACGAGAAGCGAACCGTCGTTCCATAGTAAAGATCATGTTGCAAGCGAACGTTTCGCGCCTATCTTAAGACAACATGGAACGGATAGTCTCCGACTATCCGCTGCCTACCTGCATTTGTTAAACCAGCGACCTCTGCAATGTAATTCCGCTCTTTCAATAGATTGGCAGGCAAGCCGACAGAGACGGCCTTCCTATCATCAGCAGAACCGGCCTCGAGCTCGGAACTTTGCCACACCACCTGATTCGTGGCGGGGTCTTTCACGATAACTCTATAGCCGGGGAACTCCGCCGATTCAAGTGTAAGAAGCAAAACCACAAGATCTGTGCCTGGATGAATAGTGACTGTTTTAAGCGACGACAGCCCCCTTGTCGGCGGCGGCAGCAATAGAGAAACCGTCTTCAACTGAGCGATATCCACCGTCGGAGATTTTTGTGCCTCAGTATGCGCCGTGCGCTGTTGCTTCAGGTCATTCTCAAGATTGCGCGCACGCTGATCGAGAGATTCAGATTGCGCGCGAGCATCCCTCGCTTCCCGGCGCAGATGCGCATTCTGCACCAGCAGGTATCCTGCTATCAGCACCATGACAAGCGCAGCCACGGAGATACCGAATTGCGGAATTATCCGTGACGGCAGAAACGTGCTCCAAAAAGGAGCCCTCGATTTATATGGCTTGTCCGCTATCCCGGCTCCGGGTGCGTTGGCGACCTGAAATTGGCGCAACCCTTGGGCAAATTGCACCTTCTTCTGCCTCTGGGCCGTGGCCATATAAAAGGCCTTGAATCGAGCCAGCGTTTCACCGCTGAGTTCCGAACGAACGTATGAGTCAACAAGGTCGTTTTCGATTTCGCACAGCCGCCACGCGAAATCGTCATCGGCAATGCTCAATTGGTCCAGACGGTCAGCTTCTTCGGCCGGCAACGCGCCCACCAGGTAGAGGACGAGATATTTGTCTTCAAAAACGTTTTTTTCAGAGGATGACATATTCGTACATCTAATTAAGACAAAAACCCGAAAAACACTTCATCTGCGCTTGCAACAGTCTTTGACACACTGCTCAACTTTGGTGCGGATGCGACACGCACGGATGCTCAATGCATTGGCTGAAAGGCCTAAACCGGTCCCAAGTTCGCGGCGCCGCTCAATTTTTTCATGCTTCTCACCCTGATAGTACTCAAGAATCAATTTACTATCCGCGGCAGAAAGTTTGTTAAGGCAGCTATCCAGGCAGGAGAGCAATTTTTCTTGATCGTCATCGTTTTCGGCAGACAAAGGAGCGGCCGGAACGGAGCCCGGCTGTCCGGAGACAGAAAATTCCTCCAGTCCTGCGCGGCCATGCTTGGCGTGGCGGAGATATTCAAGAAAAACAAATTTCGCCGTAACGTAACAATAGTGAGCGGGAGAAAGTTCAGTAATCTCGCCTTTTTCCTGGAGCTTTTGCGCAACGCGGGCCAGCGTTTCATCGGCAAGTTCGTCGGCCGTGAGGCAATTTTTGCGATCAAAGTAGGCAGCCAGCCTGCGGTGCATTTCCAGATATTTCTCACCGCCGGAATCGACGCCTTGGTCGAGCCAATGGAGAAAATCCTGAAACGAGCCCTGGGTGGGTGCCCAATCCTTTTTCACGTTTAGCCTTCGAAAACCACCGCGATTTTACATCGTAGCGCGGGTTAGCTCACGCATCAAAAGTGCCGGACCTACGGTCTCACGTCAGAAAGAAAACATGACTTGCAAATCAACACGCCGGTTGGCGGACTGCGTATTGAATACGCCTCCAGCCAACGCGATGGATTGGCCGAAAAGGCCGGAGCTGAGGTTCCCGATGGGCGGAGCCGGATTGACGTTGTTAAACACATTGCGCGCGTTGGCGCTGAAGGTTAGGCTATAGCGCTGATTCGATCTCTCAGGACCGCCTAAAGGCCCGCCCCCTCCTCGCGGAGCGCCCATGCGCACTGGGCCGCCACCGCTGGGGGCTCTTCCCTCGGCGCCGTGAGGATGGTCCCCGCCCTGCTGCGGGGTGGGATTGGAAGCTTCGAGCTTGGGCCCGAGGCCAATCGTCTTGCTCAAGCGCAGGTTCAGCGTGAACTGTGCCGGCCCCCCACCGAAATTGGCTGGAATGGTTGTTTGTCCCGGCGCGGGAGAAGTATTAAACGATCCGAAACTCTGTATCCACGATGGTTGGGCCTGTGGCTCCGCCGGCAAACGCCGGACGATCGTTAAAGATGGAATCGCCATTCAGGTCAGTGCCTGTGGTGATGTTAAAAGGCGCTCCCGCATTCGCCACCATGAACGGACTGACGCGGAACCCATAGGGTAAAGCGATTGTACCGCCCAGGAAAAGGCGCTGGCGGACATCAAAGGCAGCACGGCCGTAATCGGCGGCAATACCTCTTGCCGGATCGGAGGGGAAACTGTTTGCGCCGGCTGTGTCACTATTGACATGGCCGAACATGTAAAAGCTAAAGATGGTGAGCTTGGTCCCGGCGCGCATGTTGAAGTTGAGAATGAGTTGATTCTGGTTAAAGACTCCGCCGGATTCAAACTGATATTGCGGCAGCGGACTTGGCGCCAGCACGCTGGAAAAAAGCTGATGGACGCCATGCGAATGGATATAGGTACCCGTCAGCGTGGCAGTCTTGGTAAGCTGTCGTTCAACCGATCCGGCAAACTGGACCGCGTAAGGCGCACGCACGCGGGATCAATTGTGTATGTGGTGGTCTGCGTTCCGGGCAAAGCTGGGATATTGGGATACTCCGCGAATAACGATGCCAGCAATGCACTTGTGGCGGCATTGGCAGCGGCAGAAGCAGTGGGATCGATTGTGATGGTTACCTGCCTCTGGTTCACGCCATTCAGCCGCTCCGCCTGCATGATCAGATTTTGCTGAAAACGATCATAGAAGATGCCGAAGCCGGTGCGGATAACTGTCTTGGGTGCTGCATTTTTCTTGCCGCCCAAGCCCCAGGCAAACCCGATGCGCGGCGCCCAATCGCCATGATCGCTGATGCCGTTCTGTGTTTCAAAGCGCAGACCGTAGCTGAAGGTCATGTTGGGGCGAATCTTCCAGTCGTCTTCCGCGTAAAGTCCGCCATCGACAAAAGTGTCTTCAGTGAGAGGATTGCCGGTAAGAACTGTGAACTGCGTGGGCTGGCCATTGTTAAAGTTCGTCAAGGGCGTGATGGTCTGCTGCGTGACCGGGTCTTTTGTCGCGCCGAACGTAAACGTTCCATTGAAGTTCTGCGTGGAAGTGCTGGAGTTGCCGGTGACGCGCAGCCTGCCTCCCAGGCGCAGGAAATGATTGCCTTTGTTGATGGACGTATAGTTCTGCAGCTCGTAGTGATTGGTGATGACAGAGCTGATGCCGATTGGATTGCCGCCTTGAGTAAATTGTCCCAGCACGTTGATGGTGGGAGTTGAGAACAGAGAATTCTGGTCCGTTGCGCCACGCTCCCACTCAAAACGCGTTTCATTGACAGCGTGCGGGCTCAAGATCTGTGTATCACTGATCTGAATCGTGTTCTCGTTGCCAGTCTGGTTATAACCCTGTGAAGGCAGGGCCAGTTGGCTGATGCCGTCATTCTCTTCATGGTTATGCGTGAACTGATAGCGCGCCATGAGTGTGTTGGAAGCCGAAACCTGATAGTCAAACCGCGCGCTCACATTGGTGCGCATCCGCGGGTTAAGCACCCCGACCACCGGCACGTTCGCCGCGGCAAAGGCCTCAGGGTGTATGACCGCAGCTTCATTAATATTGCGGCGTTCCGCGTTGATCTGGTAGGAAAGCTTCTTTCCCAGCGGCCCACCCACGTTGCCGCTGAGCATTTGTGTGCTGAAATCGGGCTCGGTGGCCGCGAAAGGATTCAGCGCATCCATAAAGGAATGGTTATCGCTGAAAGAAGCCTGGCCGTGCAGCTTGTCTGTGCCGGGCTTGGTGAGGATCTCAATCCGGCCAAAGCCCATGCGGTCATACTGCGCGGAAAATGGATTCTGGTTGATGCGAATTTCGCGGATGGAAGATTTTGGCGGAAGCTGCCCGCCGGTAAATCCGTCAATATAGATCTGCCCGCCATTGGGGCCGGCGGAAGGCCCGGCGAGCGCCTGAAGTTCCGACTGCAATTCATCGGGATCGTCTGAAAGTGCGTCAAGGTCTTTGCCGGTGAGCACAAGACTGCTGGCGTTAGCGTCAGGGCTGGTGCTCACCCGGGCGGCATCGCTCTGTACTTCAATATCTTCTTCCTTTACCAGGATGGCGAGAGGTATGTCAGTCTCATTCAACTGGCCGGCAGCGATTTCCACTTCCTTGGTTGTGGGAGCAAAGCCTTTTGCCGTGACCGTGACCGTGTACTTGCCCGCCGCGAGATTCTTGACGTCATAACCGCCTGCGCCATCTGACGTGGCAGACACCGCCAGGCCGCTGGAATTTTTTACCGTGATGCTGGCCCCGGGAATCACTGCACCGGTAGCATCAACGATCTGTCCGCGCAGCCTGCCGGGCTGGGTCTGCGCCACGAGTGCAGCGGAACAAGCCAGAAGAAAGAAAAAAACAAAAACGGAGGATCCACGTGCGGCGCGCCGAAGGCCAGAATTTCATCAATCTCTCCTCAACAGTCATCACTACTGCGCTGTTTACGCGCCATTTCATTGTGGGCCGCCGCCTTCGCCACCGGGCGCTCCCAGGTTCCATCCGGAAAACAGCGCAGCAGCGCTTGTGCCGTTGGGCGATGCGGTAAGAATCGGCTCAACGCCGCCCAGCAACGTAATGGCGGTCACTTCATTGCCGGTAGTTCCCTGCGTCGCCACAACCATAACCGCTTCTTCTTTCTGCAAGTCTGCCAGCGTGATGCTGGGTATCCTGTTCAGCATTTGCTGAAAATCAGGTCCGCCGGCAGGGCGCGCACCTGGCCCTGCTCCAGTTGGCCCGCGCCCGGCGACAGGTGCGCCACCAGCCGAAATTTGCTCGCCTGCGTGGAGCACCGCCTTGTGCGGCTTGTGCGCCCTTCAGAAAAAACGCCAGCCGTTGCGCCATTTGCGGCGCAAGTTTGCGCAACTGCGAATCAGAATTGAATTTAATGACTACGGATTTTTTCGCCAGGATATCTTTCACGGTAATGCTATTGTTGGCCGCATCAATCGAGCTGACCGTTCCGGCAATGTTGCGAAAGGTTCCGGAGATGACTTCTTCCGCCGCGATTTCCTTGCCGTCAGCGCTGCGGGTGCCGCGCGCGCGCAACTGGTCGCCGGTCTTGATCTGGTCGATCGTTCCTTTTTGCGCGTCGGCAAACTTCACTGAGTTGGGTGAATAACGCAGAAAGCTGGTGTCTTTTGACGTCTTGATCACCATGCTCAGAGTAGGCGTGACCGATACGGTAAAAGTTCCAGCTGCCGCGTCGATCGCACTCACGATTCCGCCTGCGCCGCGCTTCTGCCAGTCTTCGCGATCATGCTGCTGTTTCTCGGCCACATCAGCCTGCTTCATCACGACAATCGTTGTGGCCTCAATTTCGCCATTTGCGCCCGCGCGCCCCCGCAATAGCATTCGGTCGCCAACCTGGATTTCAGCAAAAGTAATTGCGGGAGCACTCTTGAGATCGGTCTGTCCGGCAGCAAGGCGGACAATGCGTGCGCCATCCGGCACAGAGATCGTGATTTCTGGACCGGAATCCGTTTTGAGCACCAGGTTTTTTCCGCTGATCGACTTAACCGCGCCAACATTCTTGATAGCAGCGCCTGCAGTGGACTGAGAGTCTGTACCGGCTGGACGGTCCTGCGCCTCCAGAGGCGCGCCGAAAAACAGACCCACCAACGTAGCGAGTATGGCCAACGAATGTCGCCAGTTCACCACAAACTTACCTTCATTTATAACCAATCAGAACTCTCCCCCGGCACTTAGCATTTAGCAGGATTTCTTTCAGGACATCCGATCAAGACCGCCGCCAGCAACCCGCTGGCTGTTGCTGTTCATGTCCGATGTATCTCAGTATCTATTATGAGAGATAGGTGCGGATAATCATCTCAAAAAGACATGCCGTTTTGTGTAAAAAGATAGCAAAAAGTTTTGTTAAGTTGAGCCGTTTTGCGGGCGTGTAAGCCCGCAGGCGAAATCCCGAGCGAAGTCGAGGGATCTGCTTTTCTTCTTGAGCCGTTTTGGGAACGGGAGCCCACAGCCGAAATCCCGAGCGCAGCCGAGGGGTCTTATCTCGACACACGCTGCTCATTCATCCACTAACGAATTGTGAAGGGCTGTTATCCTGCGCTACAAGCGAAGACATTATCAGATAGCGCAGCAGGAGAATCAATTCAGAAATGCGGCCAGCAGCATAGAACCAGTCTCATAAACATCTGAGGGCTGGAAATGGTGCATTCTGGAGATCGCTACTCTGTGACTCCCCCACGCATGGCAGGAGGCTGAAATCAAATCGCGCGTGATCGGAAGAGCAAGCCCCTTAACCACAAAGGACACGAAGGAACACACAAGGAGATCGGGTGATCCGAAAGAACAAGCCTGCCACGGAGGCGCGGAGAACAGCCCGGATTGGGCTCGCAGCGGAGCGCAATACCCATCACTTAATTTTGTTAGGTCGTTTGTCCTAAACGTGAACTTAAAAAACGAATAAAAGCCTCTTTACCCGGTTCAGCCAAATGAGCTATATGTGAGAGCTGTTAGCACTGTAGCCAAAAAGAAAGACGCAGGCTAACGAGCGCCTGCGCCACGTAAATCTTGTAAAGGAAAAACAAGAAGCTAGCCGAACACACGCAAATTGCCAATTGCTATTGGCTAATTGCTTAACTTAACGGGCAGCGCCCGGTGTTACTAGCACCGAACGCGCCCTAACCGCAGTTCACCTGCTAGAGGCAGGCAAACCATGGCTGCTATTCAAGGTAAACACTCCTCGTCCCGGGCGCAAGGCTCCCGCCGCCGCGTTCACGCCAAAACCAAACCCGCTCCAATCAAATCCACAATAACCAAACCTCAACCTTCAACCCGCAGACATCGCAAGCGAGAACGTCTTCCGCCTTCACTCCGATTCACCGAAACCAGACGCGGCAAGACCACGGTGCGCCGTTACAGCGGGCGGCGCTTCTACCGCTTAGAAGAGGTCAAAGGCAAGCTCGTCGATTTTGTGGAGGTCTTCACCGCCGGCGAGTACCATTCTATTGACGTCCGCTTTCAGGACAAGACGGCGCTGCATTTTGTCATCAATCCCGGCTTCATCCTGGAGACCGAATACGCCGACTGGAAGACCGGCAACTGGCGTCCTATTAAGCGCTGGCCGCTGATCCACAGCGAAACACACCGGATAAAACGAGTGAGGCTGAAGTTTGTTTACCCACCCTTTGCGTCCACAGTCAGCCTGGTTCGTATATCGATCTCGCGGGACGCAAAGGATGGGGCACCCAGAGTTTGGTGAGGGACAGTCTATAACCGGTGAGAGTTGGACGTTTTTAAACCCACCCTTTGCGTCCGCAATCAGTACTCGTTAAACATGCGATCTCGCAGGACGCAAAGGATGGGGCACGCGAGAGTTTGGTGAGGGACAGTAGAGAAAAAGGCAGAGCCGTCGGAAAGCAAAAAATCCCTACCGGCTGGAAATGAGCCGATAGGGATCTCTCGCTTCGCTCGAGACTAGAAAGAAAATCGCTCGAGATTAAGCTTATCGAGTTTCTAACGCCCTACCTAATCTCGTCCGCAAGACCCGTTACCCCTGTCGCCATCATTGCCGCGCTGGGGGATCGCGCCTTCTGCAAACAGGCTGGAAAGATCGTTACCGTGTATTGCATCGCCCAGGAAGAACGGATTCGTCACGTGGAAGATTTCCTGCATGGTGCGCAGATCAGACGAGTGAGTGAGGAACACGTCGCTGGCAAACGGACTGCCGCCCTCATTGGGGTGAGCGTCAGGAGAAATGACGATCTCACCAATCGTGTGGGTCAGGTCGTCCGGGTTGTCGCCGGGAACGCCATCCGACTCAGCCTCGTCCCACCAGATGATGATTGCGCCGTGGTCCTTGTAGGCCTTGGAAGCCATGATCACGGGAATGACCTGCTGCAAGAAAAAGTCGCCCTGCAGGATCTTTGCCGGATCGCCGGTCAGGCCTTTGAAGCCCGCAGCGAGGGTGGTGTGCTGATCATTGAACTGGTTTGGCGTGACGAAGTTGTATTGCGCCACGGAATTGTTGGTCAGATCGACGAACAACTGCTGCAGCGGAGCATATTGCAGGCGCAGAGGGTTGTTCGTTGTCAGGTCGTTACCACCGTTGCTGTCTGTAAAGTACACCTGAGGATTGTGCTTGGCAGCGTAGTTAAACTGGGTGGAGCCATTGAATTGATTGACGCCGTTGACAAAATTTCCAGAGAGGCTTTTCAGCGGAACGGTCCATTGATTCTGGGGCCGAACGACGTTGTCGAAGGAGGCGCCGTTCGGGACAAGGTCGATGTCTTCCTGATACGACTTCCAGCTTACTCCGCATTGGTCAAAGAGACGCGTCAGATGCAGCTGATTGTCCTGGTTGCTGATCTGTCCCGTGCCGCTCGCAGGGGCAAAGGGATCGTTGTCATTGAAAACGCCAAAATTCGTGCCGGCTTCCGCCCAGATGTAGTTGGGCTCTGACGGGTGAATGTGGGGGTTGGCCCCGCCCGCTGTAGCCAGAACGCTGCGATAGTTCGTGGCAAACGCAGTCTGCTGGCTGATGTTGACCTGGCGGCCATTAATGACAGCCGTCGCGGTCCCGCCCACAAGACTATTGATGAAAGGAGCAGCCGGGTTTTGAAAAATCTGCTGAATCCCGCCTGAGAACTGGTTAGCTGGCTGGGTCCAATTGTGGTTTTCCATGGCGATTACGAAAACCGTTTTGATTTCTTCCGCGCCGGCGGTCAAGAAACCCACTGTAAACAACAGGGCAAATACGCCCAGCATGCCGAGACGTCTGACGTGCGACATTGATAGCTCCAGATGTTTGAGATTGGCGGCGAGCGCTGGCTGGCGGTCTCTTGCGGCGACCGGGGGGACCATCGCGCCACAAACTAGGGATAGCAGGGCTATATGGAAGTACGGTGAAGGGAATGTTACTTTTCGATGAATGGGGACGAGGTTACGTAAAGAAATGTTTGGCTGGAAAATATTTACGGGGAAAGATGTGTGTAGCGGGAAAGAAAGTGTGATCCGATGGTGAGCGTTAAGGCAAGTTTCTGCGAATTCGAACCGGCAGAATGCCGCCTATGCGCGTTAATTCAGGAACGCCACCGACTGAACTCCGGCGACTTCAAAGCGCTTGCGGCAGCGCATGTTCTTGCACATGACCATATCGTCGCGGCGGACCATATAAGACTGCGCCTTGGCGAACTTGGCGCGGTCGCGCTCGTCGGCGCGGCCGGAAAGCTGCTTCTTCTTGGTCCGCACCAGCCATGAGAGTTCGTACTCGCCGGCTTGGCGGCAGTGGGGGCAGGTGAGCGTATGGGGCTTTTTGGATTCTTTTTCGTCGAAAAAATCTCGTTCGTCCATTACTACTATTATCAACCACAGAGGACACAGAGAACACAGAGAAATGTGTGGCGAGGTTAACTGTTTGAAGGCGGACAGCAGCGCCGAGGATGACCCGCCTGGCTTACATCGAAAGCAAGGCGCCGGCCTGACAAGGACGATTTTTATAAGTGTCAATGGGCGGCCTTCGTGATTCAATAGCCATGATGCCGAAAAAGAAGAAGCTAAAAAGGTTCAGCGCCACCAGCGTGGTAAAGGCGGCGTCGCGGGCAGTACTGGGGACGCCTCCGCCGGTGAAACGCGCGGAGAACAAGAAGCACGCCAAGAAAGACAAGCACAAACCCAGTCTGGGTAAGCTGCTTGCTGACGCCGATCAAGGATGAAAGACTTCCCCCTCCCAGCGACGGGGTGTCGCTGGCTAACGGCGATGGGTGGATAATAAGAACGGTTTCAATTGTGGATGGAGCTTCGAGGGCTTGCCGTTCGAAGCTTATCCCACCCCTTGTAAATTCGTTCGCTCGCCTCCGACATCTCTTTTGACGCATCTCTAATTCATTCTCACGATCTCGATGCTGCTCGATTGTTGATCTTCAAACCCCGTCCCATGTCCTACCAATCGCATGGGAAGCTTGGATGATTCCTGGACCTTGCTGCGCGGCCAGCTGCACGACTGCTCCGATCTTGAGAGGAAAATTGTGCAGTCTTTTGCAGGTGTGCGCAGGGGATCGCGGAAAAATATACCGGAAAACGATTTGTTAAAGAATTTAATACGGGCTTAATGAACTCCTAAGTTGGCGGGCGCACTCTGAACGGGAATCGACGGGTGGATGCTTCTGGCATCTGCGGGAAGTGCGTTCTTCCGGCAGTTGTCGGGCAGCCACAAAAAACAAGGACCCTCACAAGTGCCGTGGTGCGACGGCGCTGAAGGTCACTGAAGGCAATGTAAGGCAAGAACTGGGTTTCCGGCCCTGTAGTTTCACTCAACTATCCAGTTTTTACTTTGGCTATGCAACAGTGTTCGTCAGCCGATCGAAGCATCTTGTTCACCACACACATTGTCCGGTCAGTGGAGCACAACAAGGAGCGCTTCAAATGCTTTCCCAAAGCAAACTAAAAAAACTGGTCGTGCTGATGCTTTCTCTGTGCGCGATCATACTACTCAGCGTCACCTATCTCTCTGCTAAAGGCGGTGGCGGTGGCGGCGGTCAAGACAACGGCAACGGCGGCCAAGGTGGTAAGGGTGGAAATGGCGGCGGTGGCTCCAGGCCGGCGGACAAAAAGGCAAAGGCGGAAACGGCGGTGATGGTGGAAATGGTGGCGGCGGAAATACGGGCGGCAGTGGAAATGGCGGAGGCACAGGAAGCGGCAAAGGTGGAAACGGCGGTGGCGGTGGAAATGGTGGTGGCGGTGGAAACGGCGGCGGCGGTCATGACGGCCGTGGTCTAGCTTCGCTGAAAACTATTACTGTCCCCGGCCCCACGGCGGCTGAACTTGCCGACCTCATCCAGGACAAGAATGCAGCCATCGCTTTAGGCAAGGCTTTTTTCTGGGAAATGCAATTTGGCAGCGACGGCCAGACAGCCTGCGCTACCTGCCATTTCAATGCCGGCGCTGACAGCCGCACCACCAACCAGACAGATCCTGGCTTGCGTCGTGTTGATGGCAACGGCAATCCCGCGGCGGATTCAAATACTTTCCACGCAGGCTTTGGACCTAACCATGTCCTCAGCCTGAGTGACTTCCCTCTTCACACCTCTACTCGCGACAACAACAACATCGTGGGTTCGCAGGGTGTGTTCCGGTTCAACTTTAATGACGTGGTGCTTGGCCTGGCCGCGGAAAACGAAACCAGCGTCGCGGATTCCGTCTGGAGCATCTCTGACGGCAATGGCGGCATGCTCAACGTGCGCCGGTCAACGCCACGCAACGCGCCTCCTGTGATCAATGCGGTCTTCAACTACCGCAATTTCTGGGACGGTCGCGCGCAACGCACTTTCAACGGCGTGAATCCTTTTGGCGCCGGTGATCCAAACGCGCGTCTTCTCCAGGTCGATCCCGGCAATCCGAACTCGACCATCGAAGTCACGCTTCGGCTCTCTAATTCTTCACTGGCATCGCAGGCCGTCGGGCCTCCGGGCAGCGACGTTGAAATGTCCGCAACCGGCCGTCCATTTGTGAAGATGGGCAAGAAGATGCTCATGCTCACTCCGCTGGCGCTGCAACAGGTCGCCCCAGACGATAGCGTTCTGGGCAGCCTGAGCGCGGCTCCGGGCAACGGCTTGAATGCTACTTATATCTCCATGATCCAGGCAGCTTTCCTGCCAAAGTGGTGGAGCTCTAACGTAGTAGTGGACGCAAATAGCAACATCCTGTTCAACGGCGCGCCAGAAAACACTGACGAGTACTCACAGATGGAATACAACTTCTCTATGTTCTGGGGAGTAGCTATCCAGATGTATGAGTCAACTCTGGTTTCAGATAGCTCACGCTTTGACCAGTTCATGGAAGGCAACCGCTCTGCTCTTACTTCTCTTGAGCAGCTCGGCTTGAACCGCTTTGAAGGTAAAGGCGGCTGCATCAATTGCCACAACGGCGCTGAGTTTACTGATGCCACGGTTTCCAACGTTCTGCACCACGGCGGCTCGGTGGTTGAGCAACTGCCCGGCGGACGCTGGCATGACATTGGCTTCCACAACATCGGCGTTCGTCCAACAACTGACGACATGGGAATCGCGGCTTCTGATCCTTCTGGATTAGCGTCGCTCTCCGTCGCCCAGCTCGCCTCCATGGGACAGGTCAGCGGAACTTCAGTCCCAGCCGGCGCGCCGGTTTCCGTAGGCGGAGCAGTTAAGACGCCCAGCCTGCGCAACGTCGAACTGACCGGCCCGTTCTTCGTGAACGGCGGCCAGGCCACGCTCGGCCAGGTGGTCGACTTCTACAGCCACCGCGGTGATTTCCCGTCTGCGGACATGGATCCCAATCTTGAGCGGGCAAGCTTTGGCACTCTGGACAAATTAGCGGTCGTGGCTTTCCTGAAATCGCTTACCGATGAGCGAGTGCGTAACCAGAGCGCGCCCTTTGATCATCCTTCACTCACCGTCCCGAACGGCGGCGTGGTGACCAACGGAGTTTTGACGGAACAGACAATCACTATCCCAGCTACCGGCGCCGCCGGCGGAGCGCCCCTGGCCAAGTTCTGCGATTCATTGGCCGGAGCGACCTTCGCAGCCTGCCAGTAAAAGGGTTTGTAAGATTTGTAATCTGTTGATTGGTTAAGAGGCCGCAAAAAAAGGCGGCCTCTTTTTTTGTTTGAAGCGGAATGTGGAGCGTTTTGTTGAGCGAGATGTTAAGCGCTTTGGTGAATAGAATGTGGAGCGCCGACAACGGGGTGACTTTAGCTTGATGGAGTGAAGAAGCGTTCGCCTGCGATCTTAGCTCAGCAAGCTCCCGCTGTTGTTCTCCGTGCCTCCGTGTCTCTGTGGTAGGTTTTCTCAATTTTCAATTTCGGCGATTTTTGGCAATCATGGCAATTCTGGCAATTTTCTCGTGCCTCCGTCTCAGGTTTTCGATCTCCCGATTCACCCGATCTCCCGATCACCCGATCTCCTTCCCCAACTCCACCACATCCAGCGGACAATCCTTCCAATTATGTTTCCAGCACACAATCACGTCGCACTTGTCCTTCCGGTGCTTGTGCTTCTTGAAATTCCGGCTCTCAAATTCAAATTCAATCCTCACGCGCTGCCACATCCCGGGCGCTACCTCGCGCATGGCAATGCAATCAGGAAATCCGGCCTGTAGCCGATGCACAACGAACCCCAGCCGCCGCGCCATCATGCCAAACACAAACACCACTCCCAATTCATTCGTCGGCTCGTGCGCCAGCTCCGGCCACCGCAACGGACGGCCATAAACCGGACGGTCTCGCAAAATCCCACCTTTGCGGAATCTCCTTTTTCCACCGTTGTCCTGTCCTTGAATGACCGGCGTTGCCGTGGCATTCGTGCCGGCCGCAGACCTTGTCGTGCGCGGTGCTCTGAGCTTGTGCTCCTGCGATCATCTTCAGCACATCTCCCCATTGCGGTTTCAGCCTCTGTTTGCTGACAAACTTACAGAACCCCTCTGCCGTTCCAGCCCAACTCCCGTAAAGCCTTTGGAACGGCTTTCCGCTGAACCTGCCTGCTCTTTCGTACTCCACAATACTCGGCAGCTTCTTCAGCTTGCGCGCCACGCTCGCCCAGTCACGCAGCACGGTCTCTTCCGCCGGACTGAATCCCGGTCCAATGCCCTCCAGCCCGGCAGCTTGCAGCGCTTTGCGCAGGCTGCCCAGCCTCTTGTACACATGTTTTGTCGTCACGCCAGACATCGCGCGCAGCTCGCGCAGGCTAGGGTTACGATGCAGTTTCTTGGCACACACACGGATAGCTTTCACGATTTCTTCTTTTGTCATGATTGTTCTCGCAGTCATTTTTTTGGGAGTCGTTCTGGAAACAGAAAAGCCACCGCTTTGGTGGCTTGTTGAAGGGTCGCTTATCGAAAACTTTTCTGGGCTAAACGAACAACGCGGGGCTTAAACACACGAGCCAAAGGCCAATGGCTAAAAGCTAACGGCTGTTTTTTGCCCCCTACTTATATATGCACTCAATTCCCACTTTCCGGGACACGTTTTGCCAACTTTATTTTTACGTCTGATAACGCTCCCCGGCTGTCAACAATAATCGTGTAGCAGCCACTTTGCCTGCGATTGCGTCGAGACAAGTGTCAGGGCACGAGTTCACTCGTGCCGGCCAAATTGCTTCTATTTGTCATCTTGAGCGCAGCCGAGGAACCCTGGAGCGAAGCGAATGGGGCCTGAGGCGCAGTCGAAAGATCCCGACACTGCCGTTTGTGACCATGTCGCGTCAAGGCGTTCTCACGATAATATCCTGTCCATGTTGCTCAAAACGAATCGCGAAATAAACACTCTTACGTCAACTTCTTTTACCGGCCCAGACCGGGCCTTCATTACCGGCTCGTTGAGCCGCACCTTCCCAAAGAATTCCTCCTCTACTTACTAGTGTGTAATTTGCCACTTTCGGGGACGTTTTTTTTCAACTTTATTTTTACGTCTGATAACACTCTCAATACCACGAGAATCGTGTAGCACAGCCGCCCTCGGCTGTGTCTTGCTCGTGACGTAATCAGCGATTCCACCCATAACCCTGCCCGTCAGGAAGCTACACTATGCTGCGTCTGTCTAACGGCGCTCAGTGAGGACAATCCATGAACCCCATGCGAAGAGTGCATACCACAGCGGCGCCAGCACTTTTGGACCTCGAAGGTTGGACTTGGCATCGAATGTGCGCACCTCTCCGTCCGCGATCGTGAACCGAATAGTTCTCGATCCGCACCAGTCGATCTTGAGCGACAAGTCATGCTGGCCGGAAGAGACGGGGAATTTCTTTGTCTCCCCATCTCTGATCTCACCGGATGTGTTGCCGTCAACGACGACCTTGTAGGCTCTTAGGGCGTCAGCGTAGCCCGAGTCTCGTACGATCTCCAATAGAGCCAAAGTAGAAACCTCCGACGCTGGCTGCCTGTTACCGAACTCCACATTCTAGTCCAGGTCAACTGTTGTAAACAGGCGTTTACACTCAGAACTGTGTCAATGAGTGGAATAGCGATTTTTCGCCAACCACCCTTAGTGGACGGGCCTCTTCGGAACCTTTCCACATCATGGAGGTATTCATCGTGTAGACTTAACGCGGTTTTTTCTAGAACGAAAGAGGTAGGCCTTGAGGAAACCGACTCAATTGCTGCTGGTGATTGCCCTTCTTGTGGCCGGCATAATTCCGGCTGGCACGCAGAGTCCGAGCGACCAAATCCGCACCGGAACCTTGCAGAAACGAACCATGACCAACGGAGTGGACAATTATCCATACGCCACGTACAGCTTCAAGTTTGGTGGAAATGGGCCTGAAATCCAGAAGCTTTGCCATAACAATTGGGAAATCCTCTTCGGCAACAGTCCAGAACCAGATTCCTTTGACGTCACGATGGTGACTGATGACCGGAGCCGAATACGTGATTTAGGCAAGCACACATGGGCCGAACAATTTGTCGTGCCGACCCTCTCAGCGTACGAAGAACCTGAGCGAGAGCCGAGCGTCAAGGCATTTGAAGGACACATTTATCTGGTTCACGCCAGGGACACCGATACCGACCTCTACGCCCTGTTTCGTGTAGAGAAGCTCGTAACGGGAGAGCGTGTAGACATAACTTGGAAGGTCATTCCTAAGCCGCAAAAATAACGCTCGCTCGCTGCACGCTGTTGATACCGGGCGTTTACACTCGCAAAACCCTTATTTCAGCCGCCAAGCCGCACGTGCACGGCGATGATTAACGACATCCGATGGTTTTGCTACGCCAGTTCACCGTCGGCCTTGCACAACCACCATCCCGGCCAAGCCTAATCCCATCCCGACGCAAAACGCCGGACTGGCAACTAGAAACAACACCACAAAAATCAGCACCATCACCGCCGCGATCTTGGCATGATGCAGCGTATAGTCAAAGATCAGCAGCACCACCAGCGATACTAGAATCGCAACCACGCAATACCCTGCCTGGGCCAATGAGAAATTTCCGTGCCGGTAATAGCGCACCCCTCCGGCTGCAAAAATCGCCACAGCCAGCAAAAGCAATATTGCTGGCGCTTTGGCCATGCCGTTTTGTTGTCGCGGATTCACCCGGGCGAAGCATATCATCCCGTCTGTGGTCGCGCGCTCATTCCGCTGTTAATCAGCAGGTTAGTTTTTGCTGTTCTCCCTGCCTCCGTGTCTCCGTGGTAGGTTTTTTGTTCCGGTTCCCGCCAGCTCGTCTTGCTCCACCGCAATACAATATCCTGAATGCCCAAATCCCCCACTGAACGCTTTACCGACCGCGTTGACAATTACGTCCGCTATCGACCCCAATATCCGCCCCAGGTGGTCAACGCCTTGCGCCACGATTGCGGGCTGCGGCCCGAACACACCATCGCTGACATCGCTTCCGGTACTGGAATCTTCACGCGGCTTCTGCTGGAGAACGGGAACCGCGTTTTCGCCGTTGAGCCCAATGCTGAAATGCGTGCCGCCAGCGCCCACCTGCAGGAATCTTTCCCGCATCTGGCTTTAGTCGTCGGGGCCGCAGAAGCAACCACGCTGCCTGCCGCTTCAGTGGATTTCATCACGGTGGCCCAGGCCGCGCATTGGCTGGAGCCAGAGCAGTCACGCGCGGAATTTAAGCGCATCCTCAAGCCCGCATGGCTGGTGTGTGCTCCTTTGGAATGAGCGCCGCATCACCGGCAATCCTTTTTTGGATGACTATGAGCAGCTTCTGCACAGATATTGCGCTGAATATAAGGAAAAACGCCACGGACAAACAGCCCCAATTGCCCAGGCGTTGTTCGCCGGCAGCCAATATCGTGAGCGTGTTTTTGAGTATCAGCAGGAATTTGACTTTGTGGGGCTCACCGGACGGCTGCTCTCGTCTTCCTACTGTCCTTTACCGGGAGATCCAGCCCACGCGCCGATGATGCAGGGTCTCGAGCGTATTTTCCATGCCCACGCGCGCCGGAACACGGTTCGCATCGATTACGACACTCGCGTGTTCTTTGCACAGTTGACATCATGCGGAATGATCTCTAGCTTGTATTAACTGAATTCTTTTCTCCGCGATCCGCCTCGATCTGCGTTCATCCGCGATAGATCCGCGGTAAGGTTTTCTGCTTTTCTCCGCGTCTCCGCGCCTCCGCGGTCGATTTGAAAAGCGTTCCTCGCAAAACACTTTCCCTCGACGCCATTCTGCGTTACAACATCAAGCATGACCCATCAGCAGCTTGTCCGGATGGCCGAGCAGTGGCTTCGCACCAGATATCGTTGTGGAATCGTTCTCTCAGAGCAATCGTGCGCCAGCGGTGAAACGCCGGACGTGATCGCATGGAAAGGCAAGTGCCGCTCAGTGGTGGTGGAATGCAAAGTGTCGCGCGCTGACTTTTTGGCCGACCAGGAAAAGCCTTTCCGCAAAGATCCTGATCTGGCCATGGGCTGTGAGCGCTTTTATCTCGTTCCGCAAGGCCTTATCTCGCGCCGACGAGCTGCCGCAAAAATGGGGGCTGCTGGAATGCAAAGGCCGCGAAGTCCGCATGGCGGTAAAGCCGTGCCGCCAGGCCCAGCGCAGCCAGACCGGCCTGATGTGGGAAATGAATCTGCTGCTTGCCAGCCTGCGTCGCGTTGAGGTGCGCATTGAGCCGCAGACCATCACGGATTTTCTGAAATGGAAGAACCGCCTCGCCGAATATAACGGTGGACGCCTGCCGGAAGGCATCACTGCTCCGGAAGCCGAGCCGAACGTGCATCTGGTGTGATTTTTTTCGAAGTCTCGACCCTGAGCGAAGCCTTAAGGACTGAGATCCTCTTGCAATGAAGCTTTTCACGTCTCGCGCTGCCTGGTTCCGTAACAGAGCGGCATTTCCAGAAAACTGATTCGCGTTTTTCGCGTGAATTCGCGGCTGGATTTCTACGGAAGGCGCCGGCTAACTTTTTCCAGCGCTTTTCTTGCGCACGCGTTTTGCTCGCATTGGTGCTGGCTCACTGACCTGCTTTACCAGCCGAAAGCGAACTGCTTCTCCGCATCCTCTGCATCGCGGGAACGTATCTCCCACTCGCACCAGGACATGATGCGTCTCCCGATGCTCGCGGTGAATCACCTGATAAATGCCGCTCTGGCTGCAGAGTGCACCAGGAAGAAGATCGTCTCCGGAACTGACGCCTTCCATAGGACCTCCAGCTTGAAACCTGCCGCCGTGAGAGGTCGGACGCGTGCGGGGGCAGCATGTCTGGACTTAGATGATGGTCCAGTTGTTTCGGTTGCGCCCGCCGGCAGTAGTTCTGCTCAGACCAATCGCTCCACATGATCGGCTGGTATAGCAGGATCATCCTAAGAGACTGTTAAGATGATTCGCGCACTGCTCTCTAGCCCTTTGGCCAATACCGGATTGACCAACTTCCTGCCCATTCTCAGCAATTTATTCCCATATCATGTTTCTTTACTCTTGGCTCCCACGGTGCAAGGGCCGATGCGAGGCAATCAATCCCGCATCCTGAATGTTTTCAGTGATCAACAGCTCTTGTGTACCCGGCGAGATCGTGTTCAAAAGGAGTTGAAATATGAAGAAGCTGATCGTTTTGTTCGTTTGCCTGACTTTTCTCGGCGTGGCCTCAGCCACCAGCGGAACCAGCGTCCGCGACGATGGCGGGAACGTATTTGAATTCAACCAGCTTACCCCGGTTGTGCCGCCCTTCACCGGCCCCACCAATCCAATTCGCGGCATTGGCGGCGGCGGAGCGCCATGGAAGATTGATTCCGGCAGAGCGGAGCTGAACGCCAATGGAGAAATTGAAGTCCGCGTTCGCGGCCTGGTTCTTGTGGGCACCGGCGCCAATCCCATCCCGAATTTTGCCGTGATCCTGAGCTGCCAGAGCAAGGATGCCGTCGGCGCGCCGACCATCGTCAATCTTGTTGCGGGAATCACTCCTGCCACCACAACCGGCGACGCACGTTTTGAAGGAACAGTCACGCCGCCTTCGCCATGCATAGCGCCGATCGTCTTCGTGGCCATCCCCGCGACTACAACCGCGCCAGCGCGCTGGCTGGCTGTAAGCGGGTTTTGATCCGTTTCGGCGATCTCATCCAGCTGCCGTGCCGCATATCGACGGTGCGGCAGCCACTCGTTTAGTTGTTGCCCGGTTTGCGCTTGATCACCGGACGATCATCGTTTTGGCCCTTATCGTTCTGATCAGGGCTCTTGTCGCCGGGGTTTTTATCTCCAGCCGTCCGGCGCAAATCCGGCTTCTGCGCGTCCTTGCCGTCTTTTTGCAGCTTGTGTTTCATCACCAGCGCCAGCCGCTTCTTGGCTTGCTCAAAATCCGAGGTGTCCGTGATGTACTGGTCGCGAGGCGGCAGAATGGTGCCAATCTCACGCTGCGATTGCGCGATCCGGTCCGGCGTCTGCGGATGGTCCCCGTAAAGCTTCATCGCTGAATCCCGGGCGTCTCTTCTCCAGGGCCTGCAACTTTTCAAAGAAGTTGATCATGCCATTCGGATCGTAGCCACTCTTGTAGGCGTACTGTACGCCCAGGTAATCCGCCTGGGCTTCAAAGTTGCGGCCAAACTTGCTGAAAACTGCCGGGATCCCGTAGCCTGCCGCCTCGTTGACTCCAAGCCCCGCAAGCCCGCCAGTCAGGATCACTACCGGGATCATCGCCAACTGGGCGAAGGTTCCGCGCGTGGCCTCGCGCGCCGCATGGCAGGCGGCCACGTGTCCGATCTCATGCGCCATCACGCCCGCCAGCTCGGACTCATCGTCGGCCATCAAAATGGTTCCTGCGTTCACAAACATGAAGCCGCCGGGCAGCGCGAAAGCGTTGGGCTCTTCAACGTCCAGGATCTTGATGGTGAAGGGCAGGTGTGTATCGGAATTGCGCGACAGATTTTGCCCCAGCCGGTTTACGTATTCGTTCACCACGGGATCGGTAATCAGGTGCGACGTTTGCTCCACCTGCTGGGCAAATTCCTGGCCCATCTTGACCTGGGTGTCAAGGCTGTACCAGTTGAACAGCCCGCGATTGCAGCCCACGTTGCGATTGCCAATCGCATTCAGGTCGTTGATTCCCGCGCCATGGTAGAACTTGTCATCGTCTCCGCTTTGCTTGTCTTTATCTTTCTGCTTTTGAGGAGACGCGTCTTCGTCCTTTTGCTGTTGGGGCGACGCAAAGGCCAAGCTCGGATAGAAAGCCGGTGGATAGCAGGAGCGCCCAAACTCAGGAAAAACGTTCTGCGGAACACAATTACCTCCTCATGGCCAAGCGTCGGAGAAGATGATTATACCGTGAGACGATAAGCTGGCGTGAGCGAAGCCGGATACTGAGCGACTCTTAGGCTTGCAGAAGAAGAGTCAAAGGAACTATGGACGCAGATGACAGCTCGAAGGGTATACGATCCCGATCACGGCGTGTTCCCAACTCTCAGATTCGGAGTTTGATTGACTGCCTTCAAGTTCCGAAGACACCGTGCTATGCCGCTATTGAGTTGGCATTCCCAGATCGTCAAATAGCGCCAGCCGCGACGGTGCAACTCAGCCCTATGCTGTTTGTCCCGTTGAACGTTCCGGTCAATCTTTCGCTTCCAATAATGGCGGTTGGTAGCAGGCATCCGACACCTGGGCGCATCCGTGCCAATGCCAAAAGCAGCCGTTCACGAAAACAGCAAGGCGTCTGCTCGTGAAAACGACATCTGGATTTCCGGGCAGATTGCTACGATGTTTAGAAAAACGCATGCCTGCAGCGATCAGGGCTTCACAAACGCGCTGTTCTGGCTTGGTGCCGCGAGATGGAATCCGCGACATAATCCAACTTCGCATCTCGGAACCGAACGTATCTGTCATCCTACAAATTCTCGGGAATCTCAATCAACAGTGAGCGGTCGGGTTCCTTCTCCGCTACTCTTTCATTGTACTTTTCAAGAAGAGCCTTGACGTTCTGGCGGAGAGCGCCTTTGCCGAACTCCCCAATCTCTTCGATATTTTGGCCGACGAACTGCTCAAGGGAATTGATGCCGATTTTATCCGCGTGTCCCGACATATCAGCCATCTGTCGAGCCGCTTCCATCTTGTGCTCTGTAACGAGCAGAATGGGTCTGAAGCCGTGCCGGATATTGGCAACGCATTTATCGATAACACCTTGCATTGGTGCAACGGTTACATGAAACGCGGTATCTCCAACTTCATAATCGCCGTGCCGGCCTAACTGCTGATCGGCTGTTGTGTATGAGTGGTTGTCGATTGTTTTGCTGGGATAGCGAAGCGCCAGCTTCGCACCGACAAGATGGTGAGCGACACCTCCAGCCCCGCCACTTCGTTTCGCTGCTGTATCCAGAATATCGGCAATGATTTTTGAGCCGGGTTTGTCGAGATGAATGTCCACTTCGATACGCTTGCGATTGAAATACGGCCTTACGCCATTCTTGAACAGCCAGGATTGAATGTTCTTAGCAATTGCCGTTCTCTCCGGCTTGGCGAGGTCACCCAGTTCTTTGATCCGATTCAACGCTGCGACCAACCTTTCGGCAGCTGGGCGCGTTCCTCTTGTGGTGCGCCCACCCTCTGCTGCGTAAACACGCTCTTCGCCAAACTCACGCAGAATGTTGCGGATCATTGGTCCACCCGTCTTAACCTGATTCCGAGGTGTAACGTAGTCGCTCTCTTCCAGAGGGAAGGTGGCTTTAAGGGCTTGAGCGACAGCTAGACCAGCACAGACAACGTACCGATCCGAATCTTCTGCGAGGTGGTTTTGCTCATAGGCAAACCACTCTCCAAGTGCAGCAATGGTTTTCTGTTCAACGTCTTTCATAGCTTTTCGTTTCAGTTCGACAGTCCATTCAGAAGCGCGCTTTTCAGTGCGTTCAATATGCGCATAAACGTCGGGATGCCGCTGCTCGTTATGCTTTGTTGATGCTGCGAGGTTTGCCAGGGGTTCGAGCAGATGCCGGGAAAGCCAGGACACACGGGAACAGCAACTGCATCTCCCATTGCCTTATACGCCTGATTGTATCCCTCTGGCAGTTTGAACGTGTCCGGCGCCCCCATTAAACGCGCCGCTTCGCGGGGGGAAAGCAAACGACTACGGACTTGGCCATCGTCTACGATAATTACCGTCTGCCTGCTTGAACCCCCTTGAGGAGTTCTAAGGCACCCGGACACTCCATCGAAACGCACCTCCGCCCTTTGAATGCCTTTGCGCATTCTCTTATAGACAAAGCCGATGTGACTGCCTCCCATTCGCTGCGTATCGCGTACCTTCTTATGGTTTTTCTCGTCCATGAGCGACAGCAGATAGGACGTTTCCGCTTTGGTGTGCCAGTCAACCCCGGTTGGGTCCCGCTGAATAATCTTGGCGAGACTGGGCCGTTTGATTTGTGGAACTGGCACATTCCAGAAATTCCAGAGTGCCTTCAGATTTTCAGGCAGTTTGTTGCAAGCATTCTTGAGATGCGTCGGCGTCCATTCGGGCACTGGCTCTTCACTGCAATATCCAGAGCAGTCGAGACGGGCATCCACGGCAATCATGAAAACACGCGGACGCGATTGCGGCAAAAAGTGTTGTGCGTCCATTACCAACGCTCCGAATTGCATTCCAAGGCTAGCAAGAGCTTCGCAGAGTCCAACGAAGCTGTCCCCATATAACAACCCGGTGACGTTCTCGATGACCATGACGGGAGGACGACAGCCAGAGCGGAATTGATCGCTCATGATTCGCCAGAAAGGCCAAAATGCTCCACTGCGATCTGCTGAGAGGCCGCGACGCCATCCAGCAAGTGAGAGGTCTTGGCAAGGAAACGACGCCCATGCAAGCTGTGTGCTGTTGGGAAGGTCTGCCGCCGTAAACTCCACCACATCACCAAGGAAGAAATGATCGTCCGGAAAATTAGCCTTGTAAACCTCTGCTTTCTTTGGATCGATGTCATTGGCCCAGACGCAAGCCCATTGGTCACCGAGGCCCAAGGCTGCTAGGCCAGCACCAGCAAAAAAATCATAAAACCGCAATGCGCCCATATGAAGTTCAACAGTGATGGCTGATTATATCGCTAACTGAATTGCAACGGACTAGATCGCAGCCCTGCCAGATTATTGAAACTGGCGGAAGCGTGTGAGAGTCGAACTATGTCCAGGTTGGCATTAAATCGCCATTTCACTCAATATCCGTAGTCCGTGGAGGCTCATAAACCCAGGGCCTCCACTTGCTCCTCGGTTTCATAGCCGAGCCAGTGTGCAACCTCATGCCAGACCACCTGTTTCACTTCAGCCCGCAAATCTCCTTTTGAACACCGCAGAATGGGGCCACGAAAAACAAAGATCAAGTCGGGAGCATACTTCAGCTGGGCGAATGACCGTTTCGTCCTGAATATGCCGCTGTACAGTCCCAATAACTCAGTTCCATGGCGCCATTTCTCCCGGTTCGACATCTCCTTTAATACCTCCGGAGGAGGCTCGTCAACCACTTGAATGCCGGGGAAATCCGGCAGACGCCTGATCTTCTGGGGCAAGGTGCCGTATGCCCACTCTACAATCTGCTCAAAGCTTTCAGGATTTGTGTCGCCTGCCATGAGGCCAACTTTACCACCTGGACAAGCGGCGAGGCGCGGGCCAGGTGCGGTTGAGCCCAAGAAAAGCTGGGAGGATGGGCCGATCCGCCATTGTCCCATTTCGCACTTGATTCGCTCTCAAAAGTCGCCTAGAATCTGAGCATGAGCGAACTGTGCGAGCGTTACGGGATCGCACGGGAAACCGGGTATGTGTGGTTGAGGCGTTATCAGGCGGTGGGACTGGAAGGGTTGAGGGAGAAGAGCCGAGCGGCGCAAAGGTATCCGAACCAGACGGCGGAGGAGATCGAGGAGAAGGTCCTGGATTTGCGAGAGGCGCACCTCAGTTGGGGGCCGCGGAAACTGAAGCGAGTGCTGGAACGAGATGAGCCGGGGCAGCGATGGCCGGCGGCGAGCACGATCGGAGTGCTGCTGAAGCGATCGGGAATGATCGTTGGACGAAAGAAACGGTTCAAGACGCCACCGTACACGCAGCCACTGGCGCATGCAGATGGAGCCAATCGGTTATGGTGTGCGGATTTCAAAGGCTGGTTTCGCAGCGGGAATGGGGAGCGGATTGATCCCTTGACGATTACGGATGCGCACAGCCGGTATCTGCTGCGCTGCCATGCGGTGGAGAAGATGGACACGGCACGAGTGCAGGCGATCTTTGAAGCGGCCTTTCGCGAATATGGAATGCCGGAAGCGATCCGGACCGACAACGGAGCACCGTTTGCGTCGCGGGCGGTAGCAGGCTTGTCGCGGCTCTCGGTGTGGTGGATGAAGTTGGGGATTGTGCCGGAGCGGATCGAAGCCGGGCATCCGGAGCAGAACGGAAGGCACGAGCGGATGCATCGCACGCTGAAGCAGGAAGTAGCGATTTATCCGGCGGCCAATGGGCGGGAGCAGCAGCGGATGATGGACAGGTTTCGCCAGGAATACAATCAGGTGCGGCCGCATGAGGCTTTACAGATGCAGACGCCGGAGGATGTGTATGCGAGATCGCCGCGGAGATTTCCCCGGCGCTTGCCCGAGGTGGAATATCCAGTGACGATGCTGGTTCGCAAGGTGCGGCACAAAGGCGAGTTCAGTTGGAAGAATCACGATGTGTTTGTCAGTGAAGTTTTGTCCGGGGAACGGATTGGCTTGTTGCCGGTGGATGAACACTGTTACACCGTCTACTTTGCGCAGTTTCCCATAGCGCATTTTGACTCTCGGCACGCGTATCTGACACGCTTGCCCAAGCAGGGGTTGACTACAAAGATTGATGCAGGGGAAAGGGATGCGTCCCCTTCCCCTGCACCCCTTCCCCTCAACCTGAAGGATGAAAAAGTGTCAGGGATGTGCCCGGTCTAAACTGTCAGGGATCCCCCCGGCCATTCAAAATCGCCGTGATCGCCGTCATGGCCGGAATCGCGCGGAATCGGAAAAGCAAACCGTGAACGTCAGTTTTCGGGAGAATCCGGCAAGACTAGGCCATGATCCCCTCGCGGCTGCCAGCTAAATAGAATTCAGGATTTTATTTAGCAAAACGAGGAGAGAGCACGCGCCTTGCCAGGCTCCGGAATTGGTCCAATGGGGTTTTCTCGACCGCTAAGCCTTGCGCGCGCATTTTGCTCAGGCCGTCGTTCAATCGACCTCGAGCTACCGGTCCCATAGCGATGAATCGGAAAGCCTGCGCATTGCCGCGGGCCATGGGCAAAAGCTCAATCGCGGCGGAGAAAGTTCCGGAAGCGGTTTGTATCCCGATGTCAGCGAATGTGCCGGAAGCAAATCGCCTTTCCAGGCGAATTGTGCCGCCGGTAAGGGACAACATATGAAGAGTGCCTTTGAGTTTTTCAGCACCGATTGAAACAACTGCCTGCTCGTTATTCGGTACAACGAACCTGGGTGAACGAACCCGTTTCTGCTGCTTTTTCATCCTTATATTGCTCCCACCGAAATGTTAGAAGCCAATGGTAGCAATCTGGCCAAGCCAAAGGCACGATGAAAATGGGCATTCTTGCCACCGAAGGACATGGCAGAACATGGCCATTTAGGCACGGGGTCTCTGAGAGATGGCCGCGCTGGCAAGTTCGAGACGTAACATCGGCCATTTCACTCAAGGCCGGCGAAGGCGCGGGGTATTTTCGCCTCCGCTCAGAGCTTTGGGTTTTTCAGAGCGCTTTGGGTTTTCAGAGCTGGGGATGTTTGAGGTGCCAGCCGGTTGAATCCTGATACGCCTTGGCCAGCGCCAGCATCTGCGCTTCGCCAAACAGCTTCCCGATAAACGTCAGCCCGGTCGGATGGCCCTTCTCATCAAAGCCGTGTGGCAGCGTGACGCTCGGGTGTCCGGTGAGATTGGTGATGCCGGTGCTGCGGTCGGCCACGGGATTGGGCGTGTAGTCGGCGTAGTCATAGGGCAGCAGATAGACGTCAAGGTTTGCCATGAGCTTGTCCATCTCCTGCATCAGCAGCATGCGTGCGCGATTGGCGTTCACGTAATCCGGCGCGGGATAAAGGCGATAAGCATTTTGGCTGGCGATGCGGTCTGGGCGCGCGAGCTGGTCTGGGTGCGTGTCAACGGGATCATGCAGCGCCACAATGCCTTCAGCGTTGAGGATCGCCGAGGGATCGAGCTTTGGATTTTCAGGAAGCTTAAACTCTGCCAGCTCGACGCCCAGGCTGCGAATCTTATCCAGCGCTGCGCGATCATTGGCCTCCACCTGCGGCGTCTGGCGGGTATTTTCAAACGCGGCCTTCAGGTATGCGACGCGCAGCTTGCGAACATCGAGCGTGGCGTCCCAGTTAAAAGGCACGTCCACGGCCGCAAGGTCAAGATTGTCCGCGCCTTGAATGGCGTTGAGCACCAGCGCGCAGTCTTCCACTGAGCGGCACATCGGGCCGGTCTTGTCCATGCTCCAGCTCAGCGCCATCGCGCCGTAACGGCTGACACGTCCAAAGGTTGGACGCAGCCCAGTCACGCCGCAAATGGCCGAAGGCGCAAGGATCGAGCCCAGCGTTTCTGTACCAATGGAAAAGCCCACCAATCCGCCGGCGGTTGCCGATCCCGGACCAGCTGATGAACCTTGCGATCCCATCGACGTGTCCCATGGGTTCATCGTCTGTCCTGCGAACCAAATGTCATCGAGCGCCAATTCTCCGGTGGCAAGTTTGCCAATGAGCACCGCGCCGGCATCGCGCAGCCGGGTGACCACCGTCGCGTCCACATCAATGATGCGGTCTTTGAATGGCGCTGCTCCCCAGGTGGTGGGATATCCTTTCACCGCGAACAGGTCTTTGATTCCATAGGGAATGCCGTGGAGCGGCCCGCGATACTTGCCCGCGGCAATTTCTTGATCGGCCTGGCGCGCCTCGCGCAGCGCCAGATCATCGGTGATGGTCACAAAACATTTGAGTTTGGGATTGTGTCGCCGGGCCCGCGCCAGATACATCTCGGTCAGCTCTACGGAAGTCACCCGCCGGGTGCGGACCAGCTCACTCAGGCTCGTCACCGGCCAGAAAGCCACGTCTTCCAGGTTGCGTGGCCGCTGCACGCGAGGCGCAGTGCTCGTGCGGAACGGCCGGCGGGTGCGGTCGATCTTCATCCCCGGAAGCACCGGGTTGAAGTAGAGCGGCGGAGCAATGCTGTTATCGATCTCCACCTTGCGCAACTCGCGCAGCTTCACTGTGTTCTCGTTGACGCCCTTGAGCATCTTGTCCAACTGCTCGTCAGTGAATTCAAGACCGGCGACGGCCGCGGCCTCGCGCAGCATGTCTTTGGTCAGCGGCGGCGCAGCCGCTTCGATGGCTTCCCTTGTGTCTCAGACATGCGCGCTTCGGCCAATTTGCCCCAGAGCACGCCGGGAAAGAGCGTTGAGGTCAACCCAAGTCCTGAAAAATAAGCGAGGAACGAACGGCGGTCAGTGGTGAGATTCATGAGTAGGGAAACATTCTGCACTGGAGAAGAGAGTTTGTCTATTGCGACAGAATAGTTGGCGGAAGCGTGTGAGAGTCGAACTTGAGCCGTTTTGCGGGCGTGACCCTGAGCGTTCTTTGCGAAGGGGAGAGCCCGCAGGCGAAATCCTGAGTGAGCAACGCGAGTCGAAGGATCTTATGCTGGAAGCGGTATGAGTTTGGCGGAAGCGTGTGAGAGTCGAACTCACCAGAGCCAGCAAAGCTAACTCTCGCCGGTTTTGAAGACCGGAAGGGTCACCGGACCCCATGCGCTTCCGCGTTTGCTTCAGTGTACATGAGTAGAATTCAGCGCTCAGAGATCAGCAGTCAGCGATCAGTACTCAGCATTCAGCCAAGACGGTTTACCGCAAAGGACGCAAAGAGCGCAAAGGAACCAGAAGACGTTTCGTAAGTTCGATAATCCGCGCGTTGACCACGCACACAACGGCAGCAATGAGCGGCCTTCGCGTTACAGTTTCTCAGGCTGAATGCTGAGCGCTGACCGCTACTTACTCAGCGCGCAGCGCCTCTGACGGATCAACCCGGGCAGCCCGGGCAGCAGGAAGGGCTGACGCGATCACCGCTGCAGCCAGGATTACCGCAGCGGATGCAATCAAGGGCAGCGCTCCGGGCGATTGCACTTCTGCAATGTACTTGCCGATGGTACGTTCCAGGACAAAGCCCACCACAAAACCAGCAGCTACGCCAACGCCCGCAATCACCAGTCCTTCAGAGAGGACCTTGGTGAGAATGCTGCGCGGCTGAGCGCCCAGCGCCTGGCGGATTCCGAATTCGCGCGTGCGACCGCTCACGGAAAAGGCGAGCACGCCCGCCACTCCCACCACGGAAATCAACAGCGCCAGAGCGGCGAATCCGCCAAACACGATTGCGTTAAGACGGTCAGGCGTGAGAACTTCAGTGCGCACATCTTCCAGAGAACTGGCCCGCTCCACAGGCTGATCTGCTGCCATGTCATGAATTGTCCGGGTGATGGTGGGAACCAGCGCATACGGATCATTCTGGGCGCGCACAAAAAGCCGCCCATTAAAACCTTCCTGCGCTGATGGCTGATAAATCGTCATGGCCGGTTGCGGGATGATGTTTTCGTCATCCACGTCTGGCACCACGCCAATGATCCGCCGCGGCTCGGTGCTGATGCCAATAAACTTCATCACGCCATCAGTCCATTGCAGATGGCGGTCCACGGCCTCGCGACCGGGAAACAGCCGCTGCGCGACGCTCCTGCTGATGATCACCACGCGCTCCGCGCCGTCGCGGTCTGTGTCCCTGAAGTCGCGGCCTTCCACAACCGGCACGCCCAGGGTTTCAAAGAAGCCGGGCGAGATTGAGCGGAAGCGTGCGCGCGGGTCCTCGTCTTTATCGCGCCGCGCGCCCTCCACGGAGAAGGTGAAGCTGATGCTGAGGGCCCGGCCATCGCGCCAGGGAACACCGAAACCTGCAGAGACATGTTGCACTCCCGGCAGCGTGCTCACGCGGCGCTGCACCTCGCGATAAAAATCCCGCACCTGTTCCGGCGTTTTCCCTTCCGCCATCACCGGCAGATTCACGGCCAAAACGTGCGCGGTTTCAAATGGCGGCTGCGTCTTCTCCAGGACCAGCAGGGTTTTCACCAGCGCGCCCGCCCCGGCCAGCAACAGGAATGATGCAGTGATCTGTGTAACGGCAAAAATACCAAGCCGGCGGCTGCTTCCTCCGCTCACGCGCACACTGCTTGACAGGCTGAATCCCGCAGAAGTATCCGGAGCAGGCAGGCGAGGCACAAAGGCAAGGAAAACGGCGGCGACCATCGCAAGCGCAACTCCGATCCAAATCATGCTGAAATCGAGCGTGAGATCGAGCGCGCGGACTGAAAACCGCGAAGCATAGCGGGCCAGCACAGCCACCATCGGGGCTGCAATGGCAATCCCTGCCAGCGCGCCGCTGCCGCACAGCACAATTCCTTCCGCCAGCAGTGAACGCCTGAACGCGGCAGTGCTTGCTCCCAGCGCAGCGCGAATGGCCATCTCCGGTTCGCGACGTACCGCCCGCGCCAGAATAAGGTTGGCAACATTGGAGCACGCAATCACAAACAGCAGGCCGGATGCCGCGAACAGCACCCACAAAATCGTCCGCGCGCGCGAATTGATCTGGTCATGCATGCGCGTTACTTCAATCTTGTAATGGTCACCGGGCTTGTAAACCTCAGGATGCGCGGACAGCATGGCTGTATGCACGGTGCGCAACTCCGCACGGGCAGCATCGAGATCTGCGCCGGGAGCAAGACGCGCGAACACCTCGGTCATGCGATGCTCGCGGCCGGTCACCATGGTCGCCGAAAGATGATGCGGGCTGGTGACGATGTTGGCAATCATCTCGGTTTCCACCGGATAAGGAACGGACGGTTCCAAAACGCCAACGATCGTGGCGGAACGGCTGCCTTCAAACCCTCCAAGCCGGACGACTTTCCCAATCACGCCGCGATCAGAGTGCAGTGAATTGACCCAAAACCGGTATGTAAGCACCGCCGCGCCCGCGGCGTTGGGGCCATCGTCGCTGGGATTGAGCAGTCGTCCAAGCACCGGGCGCAGGCCCATCACTTCAAAGTAATTGCCATCCACCACACCGGCGCGGATCTCGCGTGGCTCGCCCAGCCCGACAATGGTGAAATCAATCGCGGAAAACGTGCCGAGTTCCTTGATGCTCTTCAGCCCGCTGCCTATGTCATTGATTTCCGGAACTGAGAAGGTGGTATTGTCCGCGCCGATTCCCGGAGCGCTCTGGCGCACATACAGCAGGCGATCTTCGTCGCGATTAGCGAGCGGCCGCAGCAGCACACCGCGAATAACGCTGAAGATGGCCGCGTTCGCGCCGATACCGAGAGCCAGAGTGATGGCTACGGTGAACCACAACGCCCGCGCCCGGGCTAAAGAACGTATGGCAACTTTCAAATCGCGAAGAAAAGACATGGGGAACCTCGCTTGGTGCGGTTAGTGTCGCCGGAGAGGCGTAAACAGTTTCGCTGATTTAAGTTAGACGTACAACCAGAGTATTACAGAAGCGAAGAAAATATCATCGCGGAGGCTTGTCGGAGACGCGGAGACAACACCGGAAGTGCAAACTCAACCGCAAAGGACGCCAAGGCCGCAAAGGAATCGGCAGTTACCTTGTTCCTTCGCTTTCTCTGCGCCCTTTGCGGTAAACGTGCTTGGCTGAATGCTGATGCGGATTGCTATCCGGACGTAATCCGCAAGATGTCATACTTCACTTCCACGTTCCTGCCCGGGAACTCTGCTTCAATCTGCTGCTTGAGTTGCGGCACCGTAGGCGAGCCGTTCTGGCCGTTGAGGCCGCGCGCGTCGTCCATCAGGATCACGTGCCGGAAGCGCGAATCACGCAGGATGGATTCCAGTTCGCTGGTGAGCCGCTGCTTGTCGCCTTGCAGTCCGGCCCAGCCGTAATAGCCGGCGTCCAGCCAGAAAAGCGCAGGCTCCTTCAGCGACTTCAGCAGCTCCGGTACAACTTTCTGGCTGTCGCCTTCATGAATATGCAGGTGCGGCCAGCGGGAAAACTTTTTTGCGGCGCGTTGCGCCAGCGCAGAATCAAACTCCACGGAATGGATTTCCGCAAAGCGATTTTTCATGGCAGCCACCATCTCGCCGTAGTAAGTGCCGGTTTCAACCAGCACGCGCAGGCTGTAGCGTTGCGCGTATTCACGGACGGTGCGCTGCTTGAGCAGATGCGGAGAGCGGATGGGCTCGCCGCGCAGCTTCCAGTACCAGTAATCCGGATAATGGCCCAGCGATTTATAGACGCCGTAAAAGCGGAGTTCGTGAAGCAATCTGCGAAAAGACTTCATAGTTTAGGTAAGAAGAACTGGATCGCGCCACAAATTGCCAAAAATGCCACAATTGCCAAAGAATCCAAATTAAAATTCAGGCTGTGCAGCGCTTTTTTTGTCGACGATGGCATGGGCCAATGAGGTTTTCAATTGTTCACTGTTTGGCAATTTTAGAGGGTAGGGTTGGATGAATCCAATGTCAAATGCGAAACGCCGTTTGCCGTTTGTGCAGGTGGATGTTTTTACCTCAGTGCCGCTGGAAGGAAACCAACTTGCCGTCTTCGCAGACGGCAGTTCGCTCTCCGACGCAGAGATGCAGGCGATAGCCAGGGAAACAAATCTCTCTGAAACCACGTTCATCCTGCCGCGCGATGCCGCCACCGAGCGTGAACGCGGCGTGCGCGTGCGCATCTTTACCACGACGGAAGAGCTTCCCTTCGCCGGACATCCCACGCTGGGCACTGGCAATGGTCTTAAGAAACGACGCTCAAGCGCGGCAACGGCAGCGCAGAAGAAGTTGCGCTCGACCTGAACGTCGGTCGCATTCCTGTGCGCTTCTCCACGCGCGACGGACTGCCTTTTGGGATCATGACGCAACGCGACCCGGAATTTAAAAAGAAGCATTCGCGTGAAGACGTTGCGCGTGCTTCAGGGCTCGCCCTCAGTGACATTGCCGACGATCTGCCGATCCAGACCGTAAGCACGGGCAATGCATTCGCAATTGTTCCGCTGAAATCTCTCGCGGTCCTGCAAAATCTCTCGCCCACATGGGCCAACATGAAGGCTTACCTCGACAAGTCGGACGCAAAATTCTTTTACTTTGTCTCCCGTGAGACTCTGAACCCTGAGGCCAAACTGCAATCGCGCATGATCTTTTATAACGGTGAAGATCCAGCCACCGGCTCCGCAGCCGGCCCATGTGCCGCGTGGGCGGTGCAATATGGCGTGGTTCCGGCCGATCAGCAGGTGCTGATGGAGCAAGGCGTGGAGATGAAGCGCCGCAGCCGGATATTTTTCAGCGCCGGACGAAATGGCGACAGAATCGTCAACGTGCGCGTGGGCGGTCACGTGACAGAAGTGGCGCGCGGAGAATTTATTTTATAGCTTTGCACAAGAACCCAACCCTTACCACGTGATAACACTGATTTACACGGATCAAAAAAGTTCAATTAGGACATTTTTAAGTTTGTAAATCCGTGTCATCCGTGTTCATCCGTGGTGAGATTTGCTTTTTTGTGCAAAGCCGACGGAAATTTATTTTTTGGAGAATCAGAGCAGCAAGCGGTTCGTTTTCCGCGCTTTCCGGTCACGATTCCGGGCCGAAAAAAGTTCTCCACAGAGTTTTCCACTTGTTGGCGTTTCGGTTACTTGCTTCCCCGGTTCGGATGCCGTAGAGTTCCTGAACCAAAGTAACAAACACCCAGCCGTAAAAACTTCCGTTGACGCCTTTGCGTCGGCCAGCTACGGAAAAATCCCAGGGGGAAAGAAAAGATGCGACCGAAAAGAACGATTCTGTGCGTGGATGACAATGAGCAGGCGCTCTCCATTCGAAAACTAATGCTGGAAACGCGCGGCTACCGCGTGCTGGCATGCAGCAATGGCCAACAGGCCCTTGAAGCCTTTAAGCAGGGCGGCGTTGACCTGGTCTTGAGTGACCTGCAAATGCCCGGCCTGGACGGCGCGGAGCTGGTGGACAAGATCAAGGAAATTTCTGCCTGCACTCCGGCCATTCTTTTTTCCGGCAAGACACGCTTTTATGAGAAAGACACGCGCGCCGATCTCTTTTTGCCCAAGGGAATGTACGCCCCCATTGAGTTGCTGGAGCGGATCCGCCTGATGCTGGTAAAGAAGCGCGGCCCTAAGCGGCTGAACCATGTGGAGCCTCCGCGGATGCAGGCGGCAAGTTAGCGTAAGCGACAATCTTATTTGGAATTAAGCGGCGAGGCCCGAGCACGCCGAGCCGCTCGCGTCGGGAGCGGGAGAAATAGACCAGATGATCAACTCACCAGCGGTTTGGAGCGCAGCGACAGAATAGGATGTCGCGCTTTGCCGCTGTTTGACTCCTTTCTCTCAGTCCGCGGTCTGGTAATATCGATTGAGTGGCCCCGATCATTCAAGCTGAAAACGTAACCAAGGTTTACCGCATCGGCAAAGTCGATGTGCCCGCGCTCCGAGGCGTTAGCTTCAGTGTGGAGAAGGGCGAATTTGTCACCATCGTCGGTCCTTCCGGCAGCGGCAAATCTACCCTCTTCTATATTCTGGGCGGCCTCACGCGCGCTACCTCTGGCCGGGTAACCATTGATGGAGCGGATTTTGCCCAGCTTTCTGACGCGCAACGCACGGAGATGCGCAAGCAGAAGATTGGCTTCGTCTTCCAGAAATTCAACCTGCTCCCTACGCTTACCGCCAAAGGGAACATTGAGATTGCGCGCGAGATTGCCGGCAAGAACGGCCTGGACAAGAAGCTGTTTGACCAGGTCACGCAGATGCTGGGCATTGCCGGGCGGCTCGACCATCGACCGTCAGAGCTTTCCGGCGGCGAACAGCAGCGTGTCGCGCTGGCGCGCGCCGTCGTGAACGGGCCGGCACTGATCCTGGCCGACGAACCTACCGGCAATCTGGATTCGCAAAACTCAGATATCGTGCTGAAGATGCTGCGCGACGCCAACAAGCAATTTGGCCAGACCGTGCTGATGATCACGCATAATCCCGAGGCAGCCGAAATCGGCGACCGTATCATTCATATGCGCGATGGCTTGATCGTGGCTCCGGAAAATGATCCGCAGTGGACGGCAAGGCATTAGGGATCGGGGAATCGGGACATCGCAGGATCGGGAGATCTTGCTGATTGGATCGCGACCACAATTCGAGACCCGAAATTTATTCTGGTCGTGATTTCTGTTTGCGGAGCGCTGGCAATTATCATAATCCTTTCGAAAACCGATTTCTCGATGTCCCGATGAACCGATTTCCCGATCTACCAGATCACCGATCACCAGATCGTCCCAATTGACCCTGATTTTTCAGCACGTTATAATGTGTTCATCCTCTGAGCGGGAGTAACTCAGTGGTAGAGTGCGACCTTGCCAAGGTCGAAGTCGCGGGTTCAACTCCCGTCTCCCGCTCCATGATTTTTCTCGCGGTTGCCCCACGCACCGGGAGGGTTTATGCTCTCAAGGCCAGCACAGGCGGGGCACTCAAGTTCAGGGCGCGGTACCCAAGTGGTAAGGGAGAGGTCTGCAAAACCTTTATGCGTCGGTTCGATTCCGACCCGCGCCTCCAACATCCCTGACGGCAGAATAAAGAGTCTTTCCCCAGCGCGTCTTCAGGCATGCGAAACTGGCATCAGAAACAAGCCAGCAGCCACTCACGCCAGCTTGGTATGATTAGACGTATAAACACAATCTCATCCGCTGACGGCCAAACGTGAAATTCACTAAGAAGACGAATACTGGTCATTATCCTGCTTGTGGCAGCAGTGGGGATTTTTGCCGCCTTCAACCTGCGCGGCAAGGGTCCGGTGCAGTACTACACCGCCCCGGTGGAAAGCGGCGAAATCAAGCAGGTGGTGGAAGCCACCGGCACCATCAACGCCGTGATCACTGTCCAGGTGGGATCGCAGGTTTCAGGCACCATCTCCAAGCTTTACGTTGATTTCAATTCGCACGTGAAAAAAGGCCAGTTGATCGCACAAATTGATCCGCCGTTGTTTGAGGGCGCGCTGTCACAGGCCAGGGCCGATCTGGAAAATGCCAAGGCGAATCTTGCGGTCGCGATCGCCAATACTGCCAAGGCGCGGGCCGCCGAAGTGCAGACCAAAGCCGACTACGAGCGCAATCTTGGTCTCAGCAAGCAAGGCGTGATCAGCCAGCAATCGCTCGACGTGGCCAAAGCCAACGCCGATAGCGCTGCCGCCCAGGTTACCGCTGCGCTGGCGCAGGAAAACCAGGCCCGCGCGCAGGTCCAGCAAAAAGAAGCCGCCGTGCAGGTGGCGCAGACCAATCTTGGATTACACCATCATCCACGCGCCGATTGACGGCACGGTAGTCGCGCGCAACGTTGACGTTGGCCAGACCGTGGCCGCTTCTTTGCAGGCGCCTACGCTGTTTACCATCGCCCAGGACCTCACCAAGATGCAGGTTTACGCCAAGACCGACGAGTCTGACGTGGGCCAGATCCGCTCAGGACAAAAAGTTACGTTCAAAGTGGACGCCTATCCGCGCGAGACGTTCAGCGGCACGGTTTCACAGGTGCGCATGAACTCCACCGTGGTGCAGAACGTGGTGACCTATGACACGATCATCGATTTCGATAATCCCGAGCTGAAGCTCTTTCCCGGGATGACCGCCTACGTGAGCATTCCAGTGGCGACCGCCGCCAACGTCCTCAAGGTCCCCAACGGCGCGCTGCGTTACAAACCTGACTTGCCGCCGGAAGAGATTCGAGCTCTCTACCAGAAGAGCGGCATTCCTGAAAACGCCGGCGGCAGAACACAGCCGGCTGCAAGAGCAGAAAGCTCTCCAGCAGCCGCGCCGCGTCCACAGACTGCTGGATCGCGCCAAGGCGGAGCTAGCGGTGCGAGTGGCAATTCAACCCCACACGCCGCCGAGGGCCAGGTCCCGCGCTACGATTCGCAAGTCGTGTGGAAGCTTGCTCCAGATAAATCGCTTCAGCCGGTGCGCATCAAGACCGGAATCACCGATCACACTTTTACCGAAGTGATTCAGGACCTGAACGGCGAGCTCGAAGGCCGGAGATGAACTTGTTACCGGCGTGGCGCAAGGCCGCGCGTCAGCCACAGCTCCTCGGCCGGGTGGGCCGGGAGCGCCGCGCGGGCGATAACAGACTTGCGATGAGCGCACAGCAGACCAAACCGCTTACAGTCGCCGAGCCGCCGGAGCAATTCAACCGCGACCAAGTGATCATTCGGTTGACGACATTCACAAGACCTACCAACTGGGTGAAACTCAGGTCCACGCTTTGCGCGGAGTAAGCCTTGAGATCCGCCGCGGCGAGTTTGTGGCGATTATGGGCGCCAGCGGCAGCGGCAAGTCCACCTTTATGAATATCCTGGGATGTCTGGACAAGCCCAGTTCAGGACGATATCTGCTGGAAGGCGTCGACGTCTCCAGCCTGGAAAAGAAACAGCTGGCGGGCATTCGCAATCGCAAGATCGGCTTTGTGTTTCAGGGATTCAATCTGCTGGCCCGCACCACCGCGCTGGAAAATACCGAGCTGCCGACTCTGTATGCGCGCATCGATAAAGACGAACGGCATCGGCGGGCAACTGAAGCGTTGAAGATGGTGGGGCTGGGAGACCGGACTGATCACTTCCCTTCGCAACTCTCAGGCGGGCAGCAGCAGCGCGTGGCCATTGCGCGGGCGCTGGTAAACCGGCCGTCGATCCTGCTGGCCGACGAGCCAACCGGCAATCTCGACAGCCGCACCTCAGTCGAAGTGATGGAGATATTGCAGAGCCTGAACGATCAAGGTCTTACCATTGTGCTGGTGACGCACGAGCATGACATCGCGCAGTTCACGAAGCGCAACATTATCTTTCGCGATGGCAAGATTCGGCGCGATGAAGCCGATTGTAAATCAAGACATCGCCACGGAAGTGCTGAAGGCCATGCCGGTTCTTGAAGACTAGAGCGTATGGATTTGCTTTCCACATTGCGGATTGCTTTTCGCGCGCTGGCGCGCAACAAGATGCGCTCCATTCTGACCATGCTGGGCATCATTATCGGCGTGGGCGCGGTGATCGCCATGGTGGGAATTGGCCAGGGCGCGGACCAGACAGTGCAGCGCCAGATCGCAAACCTGGGCTCCAACATGCTTTTTGTCAGCTCAGGCTCCATGAACCGTGGCGGCCTGAACCTTGGCTGGGGCGCGACCAAAACGCTGGTTCGCGCCGACGTTGCCGCCATCGAAAAAGAATGCCATGCCGTAGCCGCCGCCGCGCCCGGAACGCAGACGTCTGCCCAGGTTGTGTACGAAAATGATAATTGGGGCACGCGCATCACCGGCACTACGCCGGAATATTTTGAGATTCGCACCTGGCCGTTCCAGAGCGGCGCCGGCTTCACTGAAGATGACGTAACCAACGCAGCCAACGTCGCCGTGATTGGCGAGACGGTACGAAAAAATCTTTTTGCCACTACTGATCCCGTCGGCAAGACCATTCGCATTGGCAACCTGCCGTTCGTGGTGGTGGGAGTGCTCGTCGCCAAAGGGCAATCGCCGGCGATGAGTGAAGACCAGGACGACACCATCATTCTGCCGCTCACCACCTTGCAGAAAAAAATCACGGGACAGCCCTGGCTGCGCTTTGTAATGGTTTCCGCCAAGTCGCGCTCCGGCAGTTACGCCGCGCAGCAGCAGATTGTGGCTTTGCTGCGTGACCGCCATCGCATTCGCCCGGAGCAGCCGGACGATTTCACCGTGCGCAATCTGGCGGACATGGCGGACCTGGCTTCAGAAGCCAGCAAGGTAATGACCGGCTTGCTGGCATCGATTGCCGGCGTCTCTCTGCTGGTGGGCGGAATTGGAATCATGAACATCATGCTGGTTTCCGTGCGTGAGCGCACGCGTGAGATCGGCGTCCGCATGGCCATTGGCGCAACTGAAAGCGATGTGCAACGGCAGTTTCTTACCGAGGCCGTAGTGATGAGCCTGATTGGCGGCGCCGTGGGAATTGCTGTGGGCGTAGCTGCATCGTTGACGATCGCCTCGACTGCGGGCTGGCCGATTCTGGTTTCCGGTGGAGCGATTGCCGGGGCTGCACTTGTAGCCATGGCGATTGGGATTTTCTTTGGTTATTATCCGGCGCAGAAAGCGGCGCGGCTGGATCCGATTGAAGCATTGCGCTATGAATAAGCAGGATTTCCATCCATGCAGCTGAGCACAATATTTCGCGAGGCGCTCCAGGCGCTGCTTCGCAACCGTGTCCGCAGCCTGCTGACAATGCTGGGAATCGTGATGGGCGTCGGATCTTTTATATGCGTCGTGGCTGTTGGCAGGGCGGGCTCCAGCCGTGTGGAACAACAGTTGAGCAATGTGGGCGACAACCTGATCTGGGTTGAAGCCGGCAGCCGCGCGCGAAATGGTGTTCGCATCGGCAGCCGAGGGAGTAAGACTCTGGTAGAAGGAGACAGCCGCGCTGTGCTCGATCAGGTTCCCGGCGTAAAGAGCGCGTCGCCCAACGTCGATGGCCGCATCCAGGTGGTTTACGGCAACCTGAACTGGGGCACGCAATATCGCGGCGTAAGCCCGGAGTACTTTGAGATCCGCAAATGGGTGGTGCGGCTGGGTGCAGCGTTTACGCAGGATGACCTGGAAAAGAATGCGCCTGTCTGCGTGATCGGGCATACGGTAGCGACGAATTTATTTGATGAGGAAGACCCGATCGGCAAGACAATCAACATCCAGTCCGTGCCATTCAAAGTGGTCGGCGTGCTTGAGGGCAAAGGATTTTCCGCAACCGGCCAGGACCAGGATGATTTTGTAGTGATGCCGCTCACCACGGCGCAGAAACGCATCACAGGACAAGATTGGCTGGATGATATCTTCTTTTCTGCTGCTTCAAGAGAAGAGATACCTGAAGTCACCCGACGCATTATCGGAGTGATGCGTGAGCGGCATCACTTGCGGGCCGGCGAAGATGACGATTTCAACATTCGCACACCGGAGGAACTGATTCGCGCCCAGCTTGCCTCGGCCAATGTCTTTACGCTTTTGTTGGCGAGCGCCGCATCCCTCTCACTGCTGGTGGGCGGAATTGGAATCATGAATATCATGCTGATTTCCGTCACCGAGCGCACCCGGGAAATTGGCATACGGCTGGCGGTTGGGGCCACCGAGCAAGACATTCAAATGCAGTTTTTGAGTGAAGCTATTGTGATGAGCCTCATTGGCGGCGGGCTAGGGGTTCTCAGCGGGATTGTGGGATCTTTTCTGCTCGAAAATACGCTGCACTGGGAAATGCAGCTCTCCGCTCAGATCATGGTGATCGCCGGTTTGTTTTCTGCCGCCGTGGGAATTTTCTTCGGCTATTACCCGGCGAGGAAGGCCGCCCGGCTGGACCCGATTGAAGGTCTGCGTTACGAGTGACCGGTTTGCGGCGCAGCACCTCAGTGTTGGCAACCAGAGCATCGCAAATCGCAACGCAGCTCTGGGTCATCTCCGCTTTGATCTGTCGATCACGAGTCACGATAAGCAGGCTGGCCGTTCCGTGCACCAGAAGAAACAGCGCATAATAACTGAGATCATATTCTCCTGGCTTGCCGCCGAAGCGTGCAGCATATTTATCCAGCAGCCATTCTTTGATCGGCCGCGGCCGGCCGGCCCCCAACAGTTCTGACCACGCCGGTCCCCACAGCAGACGATATTCGTGCGGATGCTGGTCAGCAAATTTGAGAAAGCGACGGTAAGACTGCTCAATGGTGGAAGCCGAAGTGGTCCTTGCGGTGATCCGTTTTTGCGCCAGTTCGGCCAGCGCCAGAAGCAGCGCGTCCTTATTGCGAAACCGTTTGTACACAGTAGTGGTTGTGGTTCCAGCGGCAACGGCAACAGCCCGCAGAGTAAGGCTCTTTGAGCCGTGGAGCCGCCAGAGGCGGTGGGCAGCTTTTACAATTTTTGCTTCAAGGGACTGATCGGCCGTACGCGGCATCTTTCACCGTTTATTGATAGCTTGCACATTGTTACACTAACGCTGTAGTATGAACAGTCAATTCCGCCTGGTGTGGGTTTTGACCCATGGCAGGTTTTTTTGACCTCCCGATCAGGTCGGGGGATTGTGCCGGTTGTTCCTCTTGGTTTCTTCCCCTGCCCATTCAGTTCCTGTCCTTTCGTCAATCTCTGCGAGGTAGTAGTAGTAAATGGAGTATCTGGAGTACACTGCCTTTACCAAGGCAAGCCCATCCCTGGCATGGCAGGTATTTAGCGACTATCGCCTTTGGCCACGATTTTCCGATATCTATGGAGACATTTGCTGGAGCAAAGGGAAACCCTGGAAGCCAGGAAGCCGGCTTAAAATCGAAATCGTCCGTCCGCGAAAAGCCACTGTCGATCATGTGATTACGATTTGCTCTCCGCCGCAGCAAGTTGCCTGGATCGACCACGTGCTCGGCAATACCATGGAGCAGTGGGTAACGTTTCAAGCTCTTCCCGACGGCAGGACGCGGGTGCACACCTGGGCCGACATCACCAGCTGTGGGCAGTTTCCACACACGAATTTCAGTGACTTTGTTCGCGAGTTTACCCGGCAATGGTATGACAACTTTTGCGCGGCATGCGACGAACTGGCGGAGGGGCGCGCGATCTGCGGGTGAAGCAGCGCTGAACAACCCAGAGGGAGTCGGCCTAAGGGCGGGAAGATTGCCGCAAAAGGAAATCCTTCACTACCAGGGCCGCGTCCTTCTTTTCTCCATCCACGGCATAGTTCATTCGGCGCATGTCTTCAGCGCTGATACGTCCGCTCAGCTCTTGTAAAGCTTCCCCCACTTCAGGATGGCGATCCAGCGTTGCACGCCGCACGATTGGCACAGCGTCATACGGCGGGAAATAATGCCTGTCATCTTCCAACACAACGAGGTCGAGCGCGGCGATCAGGCCGTCAGTATTTGAACCTGCCACAATATCGACCTGATTATTCTGCAAAGCACGATAAAGCAAGCCTAAGTCCATCACGCGCGGCGTTTCAGCAAACTTGAAGCCGTATTTGGCGGCCAGTCCTTTGTAGCCATCGGGCCGCTCAAGGAATTCATAGCCCACGCCAAGACGCAGTTGCGAAGAGATGGCAGCAGCGTCCGAAAGAGTTTTCAGGCGCAGCCGACGCGCATCATTGCCGCGCATCACCAAGGCAAAGGTATTGTCGAAGCCGAGCGATGGCAGAACTTCCAGCCCGAATCGCCGCGCGTATAGATCTTTCACGGTATTGAAGACCGCAGCGTGATCGGAAATCGGTTTTTCCTTCAGGATAGCGACCAGCGCGGTTCCCGTGTATTCCACGTACATGTCGATGCGTCCGGCGAGCAGCGCCTGATGGCAGATATACGTTCCAGCGAGATAAAAACGCCGATCGATGGGCACAGTGGTGAAGCGGCCAAGATATTGCGCCAGCAGTTCGCCGAGGACCAGTTGCTCAGTGAAGTTCTTGGAGCCGACGGTAAGCGCTGATCTCTTTGACGCACAGCCGGAAAACAGCAGAGCAAGAGCGGCGAGAAAGCTGCGGCGGTCCATTATTGGTGTGTCCGTCACTCAATGAGCGCTGGATCAGGCCGAGCACAAAGTCGGCAGAGAGCGCCATGAGCGCGGCGGGGATTGCCCCGGCAAGAATCACATTGTTATCCACCATGGCGAGGCCACGGAAAATAAACTCGCCCAGTCCGCCAGCGCCGATGGCAGCGGCAATTGTGGCCACGCCCACAGTGATGACGGTAGCAGTGCGAATGCCCGCAACAATTACGTTTGAAGCCAGCGGCAGCTCCACTTGCCAGAGCAACTGCCGCGGCGTGAGTCCCATGGCAATGGCAGCTTCACGCACCGGCGCGTCAACGCCGGCGATTCCGGTGTAAGTGTTGCGCACAACGGGAAGCAGCGCATAGAGCGTGAGCGCCAGGATCGCCAGGCGATCAGCGCGGGCGCCAATCCACGGCACGGGGAGCAGCAGTCCGAAGAGCGCCAGGCTGGGAATGGTCTGCATGATGTTGTTAGCGCCCAGGATCAAAGACTTCAATGCAGGACGCCGGCTCAGCAGGATTCCCAGCGGCACACCAATGGCGACGGCCAGCAGCATTGAGATCCCGACCAGCCATAAATGCTCGCCCATGAGCGTAAGCACTTCACGCTTGTGGGTGACAAAGAAATCTGACAACGACATGGCGCTAAACTCCGGAGTTCAGGATTTGCTGCGTGGCCCGGAATGCGTTGACATATGGTTGAACCGAACTATCCGGGGAACGAAGAAATTCCGCCGGCGCAAAAATGCCTTTGAGCTTGCCGGAATCCATGAGGGCGATGCGGTTACCCAGCATCAGCGCTTCTGCAACGTCATGCGTGACGAAAACGATAGTCTTGCTCAGCGTTTTTTTGAGTTCCAGGAATTCATGCTGCAACTCCGCGCGAGTAATGGGATCAAGCGCGCCGAAAGGTTCATCCATCAGCAGAATTGCAGGATCGGCGGCGAGCGCTCGCGCCAGGCCCACGCGCTGTCGCTGTCCGCCGGAAAGCTCGTCAGGATATCGGCGAGCATATTGCTCAAACGGCAGTCCCACCAGATGCAACACTTCACGCACGCGCGCGGCGATTCGCGCAGCGTCCCAGCGCTCCAGCCTGGGAACCAGCGCGACATTCTCTTCCACGGTGTAATGCGGAAAGAGCCCCGCTTCCTGGATGGCGTAACCGATGTGACGGCGAAGCTGAATCACGTCCCACTCAGTGGTTGAACGTCCATCGACGAGGACCTGGCCTTCACTCTGCGACAGAAGGCGGTTGATGAGCTTGAGCGTTGTGGTCTTGCCGGAACCGCTGCGGCCCAGCAGCATCAACGTTTCACCATGATGGACCGAAAGATTGAGATCAGAGATGAGTGTGCGGTTACCGTTTATACGGTAAGAAACGTCGACGAATTCAATGGCCGCCGCTGGAGAGTTGTTCATCGCCAGCGGAAAGCGTAACAGATTGGTCGGGGATTAAGCCAAACCTACCACGGAGACACGGAGGCACGGAGGCACGGAGAAGAAACGGGGGGTAAAAGGTGGAACAGATCGATAGGGTCAAAAATAAATATGGAAAAACATGTCGCCAGAGAGCCCGATTGAGTGCATATATAAGTAGAGGGACTTTTTTCCAGAAAACTTTTGACGGAACTGTTTCCAGCTTTACAGCAAAAGGCAAGTTATCGGACACCGAAAATAAATATTGAAAAAAATGTCCCCGAAAGCGCCAAAAACGACACTAGTAATTAGGGAGAGATTTTGGGCTCGTCCGGACGGAAAGAGCCGTCCGAATTCATTGAAACCAGGCTGCCGAAAGGCGGCTTTTTTGTTGGGAAGTCGGTAATTGGCTCTTGGCTATTGGCTCTCAGTCGTCCCGCTAAAGCGGGACTTGGATTGAAACTCTGGTTACCCGGCACTTACCCTGGCTCGCGTTGCTCGCTTCGGGCCGTGCCGGGCTATTGCTGGGCTATTGCCATCCGCCCCTTACGGGGCTGAAGCGCGAAGTTCTTTAACAGCAGTTGTTCCACACTGAACCGGTCTAGAACCCGTAACAAGTCAGCTCGTCAGCCACCCGGCCGGGTGGCTTTTCTTATTTCTAAAAATTCTACCTTGGAGAAATCACGATGATGAACAAACAGGAAATCCTGAAGGCGATACGTGTGTGCGCAAAGAAGCTGGGTCATAGTCCGAGCCTGCGGGAATTGAGGCGGCTAGCGGGCGTCAACGGAACGCGCCTGGACAAAGAATTTGGAAGCCTGAGTAAAGCGCTGGCTGCCGCAGGGCTGGAGGCCGTGGGGTCAGGGTTTGAAGTGGCGGAGTCTGCCCTGCTGCTGGACTGGGCGACGGTGGTGCGCAAGCTGGGCCGCATCCCGACGGCGCAACTCTATGACAAGAACGGCAAATTCAGCCTGGGCCCGTTTTACACACGTTACGAGCGCTGGGGCCGCGTGATGGAAGCATTCAAAAAGTTTGCGCGAGCAGAAAAGATCGAGACGAAGTGGAAAGACGTATTGCGGCGGATTGCAGAACTGGAAGACAAGATAGAGCGCACGGCCAAAGGCGGAAAGAACGGGCGGCGGTGTCCGCTAATGCAGGACCGCGCGGTGTATGGCGATCCGCTGCTGATACCGGGAATGGCGCATGCCCCGACCAATGAGGCCGGGGTGATGTTTGCGTTTGGCGTCCTGGCGGGGCGGCTGGGATTTGCGGTGAAGCGCTGGCAGGTGGCGTTTCCGGATTGCGTGGCGGTACGCGAGATGGCCAAAGGCCAGTGGCAGGACCAGAACGTAGAGGTGGAGTTTGAGAGCAAAAATTTCCTGCGGCACGGGCACGATCCGAAGAAGTGCGACGTAATTGTGTGCTGGGTGCACAACTGGCCGGAGTGTCCGGAGTGGATTGAGGTGGTGGAGCTGAGCAAGGTGGTGGAGAGGATGGGGAGATCGGGTGATCCGGTGATCGGGTGATCGCGCGTCCGGTGATCGGGTGATCGCGCGTGATCGGACAAGCTCACCGCGGAAGCGCGGAGACGCGGAGAAGAGTTGAACCGGTCACTTTGCCTTCATTCCTTGGCGGGGGATGCTATCGCCCACTATGTGCTGCTGTAGTCGCGGGAAGGGAGCTTGGCCACGGCCTTCAATCGGATAGACTTGATTAGAGACGCCTTTTTGAACCATGACATATAGGGAAAGATTTACAGCCTCAGAAGAAAAAGCACACTACGAAAACATCGCAACCAAGATTCTTCGCGAAATGTCGGATCTACGTTCGCGCGGCGAGCTTCGCCAACTGCACCAAAACGCTGGATTTGGGAGCTCATCCAGAACGCAAAGGATGTAAACATCGAGGGAAGAGTAAATATTCAGATTGAGATCGAACTCGATGGTAAGAACCCGCACGTGACGTTTATGCATAACGGACAGCCGTTTTCGGCTGACAATATCCGCTTCCTAATCGAACAAATCTCGACAAAAGACCGAAAGAAGGATCAAGCCGGCAAGCAGAAGACAACGGGAAAATTTGGCACTGGATTTCTTACCACGCATTTGTTGTCCGAGGGTTGTCTTGGTACAGGGATCGCCAAGGAGCCCGATCTAGAGTACCGGTAATTTGAATTATTGCTTGATCGAGGTGGTTTTGACTTGGATGCGATTACCGAAGCCGTAAAGACGGCGAAGAGTTCTGTCGAGGACTTGGATGATAAACCGCCCTATCCCAACTATGTTGCTGGCCGGTTTAATACCGCGTTCCGTTACCAGTTAGCGGATGACTTGAGTCGCAAGGTAGCAAAAGCTGGCTTGGCCGACCTCGACATCTGCTTACCTGTACACCCCAGCGTTTGTGAGAGAAATCGAGACTGTTGAAGTCTACCCCCGGAAATACTCTCTTCTGACAGACGGCTGCTGCCGCTCCACCGGCTGGAAATGTTTGCACTGTCTCCGTGTTAATCGAAGATGTAGAGCGGACGAAGGAAGCCAGCGCTCATTCGTTGGCGGTGTTGAGCAAAGGTTTTACATCGATTGCTGTTCCGGTAAGATTGTCTGGCGAGGCCATCCAAATTCTCCCTTGCGAGCAAGTCCCACGATTATTCTGCGACTTCCCGTTGTTAGGCACCGAGTCTTTCCCATTCCCGTAATTATCGCAACAATCCCAATTTTAATCCCACATATTCTCGAGATGGAGTGTTTCTCACTCGAAACGCAACGCCCAAACCCCCATATCGAAGAGAATAAGGCGATTATGAAGGAGGCGGTTGCGCTGTACTTCGCCTTATTGAAGCATGCTTCGGATAACTCTTGGCAGGATTTGCACTTCCTTGCCGCGATACGGTCAGTCCCAGCGGACTCTAATTTGATTGATATCGCGTGGTATAGAAACGAAGTACTGACACCCATCAGAAAGACATTACTCCCGGGCAAAGAGAGTTCGCACGCGCGACCGATAGTCTCGCCTCGATCCTTGCAGACAACGGTGCAAAATATATTTGGTTTCCGACTGCGGTGAAAAAGGAGATACGAGACAAGCTTTGGCTTTGTTGTAGTTCCTGGTTCCCATATTGCCTACCCAGACGAACGGATGTGGAGGTGTGGCACGGGGTAGTCTGGGATGAATGCGGAAAGCTTACTGTTGCGCAGCTGGCTGAGTTTGTAGAGTCAAAAGGGACGTCAGACGCGCTCTCAAAGGCATTGCAGGACAAGATGTCCATAACTGGCTGAACGACTTTTACGCGCTACTAAAGCTGGACGAGGCTGAGTACGATTCGATTATTAATAAGCGGCGGCTCTTTCCAAACCAGAACGGGGACTTTTGCAGACAATCAGAGCTGTATCGAGACGCAGGAGATATCGACGAGGCCTTCAAGGATATCCTTGTCTTACTCCGACACGATTTACGGACCCAATTACTCGCCCTCGAAGTTGAAGGCGGCTTCGAGGCTATCGGGCAGAGACGAACGTATGCAGTCAGGGAAATTACGTCGCAGGTTGAAGAGAAGACGTCCGATAGGGTGGTCGCCACGAGCTTCCGGCCAGCATTCAGAAGATTGCTCTTATGGTTTCGCGAGAACACAGCGCGTGCGGGGACGCTTTTTCCAGTTTTGTATCGGCGCAAACACTTATTATATGACGATGAAGAAATTCTGGAAAATATCGAGAAAGCGGAGCAATTGAGTAATTTATTGACTGAATTCAAAGTTGGAAATGTCGAAGAATTACGCAATATGCTGACCAAGCAGGCCAGCACAACTCAGCTATTGCCCGTGACGGAAGAGATTGTCGCGAAGATGGGCATAACGTCTCTGGAAGAGTGGACAGAAGCCCTGAAGGGACAAGGATTTAGCCCTTCTGTTTTCACACGAGTCCACGCCGACAACCGACATGTTTGTATATGTCCAAAGCCTAATCGCAAAAGCCAAAAAACGCATCATCGCGCATTTGCAGAAACTTGACAATTACGACGTTACGGAATTCGAGGAGACCGCTCCCACTGTACTTTCAGGGATTTTAAAGGATGGCCGGCCATTGACAATTGTTGCCAGGCCAGCTTACGGCGGGGAAGTGATTATTTATTACGGATCTGAGCGATGTATTGGATTTTGAAGATTCTGAACTGTGGATTGATGATGGCCAAGAACCGCGTAGGATCTCGTTAGGTCACATCCTGAAGACAGCCCAGATTCGAAGATTCCCGGTGTAGCAACGATGGATATCGCCAAAGAAGTAGCCGAGTTAATCGGTCGACCGGAAGGAGCTCGCCTAGAGTACAAGGCCGTGCTGCCGCCAGCACGAACTGTGGCTCAATTGATATGTTCATTTGCGAACTCCCAAGGTGGTTTTATTGTGCTTGGCGTGGCCGACGTGAACGGTAAGCTCAATATCAATGGGTTAAGTGAGGAGTTTCACGCGACTGCTATAACTCACAAGGCGATTGATTCTGCTGTCGCCACGACCCGGAGTCAATTACGATTATGTTTTTCACGAACAGAAGAGACTCTATGTAATTAAGGTTGAACAATCAGATACCCCTATAGCGCTTGAGGGCAAAATGTATGTTCGGGACGGCACTCATTCAGTCCTCAAAATTGCATTTACCGAGCAAGATAACCGCTATCCAAGGATTAAAAAGCTATCTTCGATGTTGAAGCAGTACAAAAAACAATGCACCTCAGCAAAAACAACATTCTTATCACCACCAGAGCGTCCTGAATATCCTCGATGACTTGGGAAGTCTTTTATATCCAGAATCGCCCCAAAGCCGACCCCAAATCAGGAGGGTAAGGTACTCATGCGTATTCTATTTTCTTCCTGCACCGACAATTTTGAGACATACATGTCAGATCTTCTCTATGAGATTTATTTGGCCAAACCCGCGACTCTTAAATCGAATGAGCAGATTACTGTAAAAGAAGTCCTGGACTGCACTGATATGCATGAATTGATTGATGTATATGCTAAGAAAAAAGCTTGCGAAGTTACAGAGGGGGCAGCGTTAAAGGGTTTATTGCAGACAACCCTCAGATAAAGGGGTTGGATGTGTTCAACGACGATCTGCAGGATGGCATTGAGAAATTGCTCCAAATTCGTCACTTGTATTCTCACCGAAACGGGATTGTCGATGAAAAGTTTCTTCGCTATTACCCCGACTTGAAGCTCAATGATGAACATCAGATGCCTTTAGATGATTTTCTAGAGAGGTTTGAGTATTTAGCGCAAACGATCGATGCTGTTGATCGGGGCGGCATTGACAAAATATCAATTAGCTTCTCTCGGATAACACACCTCCGGCTTCGCTTCGCTCGCCTCAGGGTAGGCTGACTCGCGGTGCACCTAACCGCGCTGAGTAAAGTGGTGACACGTCTTCGCTTTTTTGCAGGCGGGTCGGTTGCAGACGAACGGTGCAGGTAGAACTCCCTGATGTGGCATTGCGAACGATAAATTCCCGGACTTCTTTCGGAGTTCCCTCGACTTCGCTCGGGATTTCGCCTGCGGATTCCACACCCCCCAGCACGCGAAAACCGCGCGTGCTGGGGGCCCCGGCGGACACCCGCAATACGGCTCAACTTCCGCTCACCCTTGTTCCCCTTCGGCTTCGCTCAGGGTCGCGCGGCTTCGGTCAGGATGACAGGCCGAAGAGCGAGTCGTTGTTGCAATGGCTTTCAGCCGATTGAATTCCAATGCAGCCCTACGTCAGTCAACTGCGAGGTTTCGCTCAATGCTGCCGGAGTCACCTGAACGGACGGAACACTCGTGATGAGTTTGGAGGTCGCCATGGCATAGGCATCAGCATAAAGCTGGGAACAAATAACGGCACTGGCCCCAAAAAAGGAAACTGGGTCTCCTGAATCGCGCCAGAATCCCGGGAACGACCGCGCGTAAAGCTTAACAACACTCCATTGTGAATAAGAATTTCGCAAACGAGCCAGCGCTTTTACAGCCACCCTGAAACGTTCTTTATCGGTAAGATTTGGCCCCGGCGAAGCCTGAGCAGATGTGTGCCAACATAATCAAATATCGGGACCAGGTTAACCCCTGACGCAGTGGCTTCACAGATATTCGCATCGCCAATGTACATGGCAGCGTGATGCCAGCGTGCATCGTCCATGGAGTATCCGCCGCGCGTTTGGGCGGCAATAATTTGCCGGGAAATCCATGGCGGCCTGGTGGCGCTGATTAAAAGAAGGTCGCCGGGCAGCGAACGTCAATGTTGGGGAAATACCCAAATTTCGCACCGTCGCGGGTATGGGGCTGGAAGGCTTCCAGCTACTTTTTGCGACGAGGTTTTGAGGATCAAGCAGTAACTGTGCCATTAACTTGAAAACAGCAACAGGTTCGAGCAGACTTTAAATACGATTCAGCGCCAACTTTAAGGACTGTACGACGCCTTCAGGAGCTTCAAACTCAACGATAGCTCCTTCTTTTAAACCTATCTGGTCGGCGGTTTGGCCGGCATAGTCCTGTATCTTATCGAACGTAAAGGTTACGATTTCATCGTTTGAGCCGGGAGCAGCAGGCGAAGCGGACCGATTCATGAAGGGGCCGATGTTCGCAGCAAGGTATTGCTGCCTGCAGAGCAGACTTTCAGCGAATTGCCGGACTTTGGAATTCTCATGTAGGCAATTCCATTAGGATTGAAATCACAACCTGGCCGATTTTGCCGGTTGGGCTGGATGGAGCGATTTCCTTTACCTCAAGCCCTCTGTTTAAGTCTATCTTCGCCATACAAAAACCTTCTGCTACTTAGATGCCGCTACAACGTGGATCAATTCAAAAGATGTCCTTGCTCAATCATAGAGCTATTCTGAAAGGAATCAAGCCCCATCATGTTCGCCTCAAATTCGCCTCAAATTCGTCTTACAGCAAAGCCCTTTGCCGCAGATCAGCGCAGATGGCCATAGTGCGGCAGAGCCGCAACCAAAAGAAACATCTACCACGGAGGCACGGAGACACTGAGGAAACTCAAAAGCAACAGCCAAAAGTCAAAGTCAAACCCTCAACACAGAGAACACAGAGAAACTTCGGAGGGCGCGGGGAGCTGAAAAAGAAAACGGAATGCGAAGACTAAAGGGAAAATTCTTCGCGGCATGGCACGAATCTGATTGTTAGCAGTGCAGATGGTTGAAGTCATGCCCCGTTACGTATGGATCATCTTCCGAACGGAAAGTCTTCTTCAGCCTTTAGGAACGAGACGAAAGCACGCTACGTCTCTAAGTCTGTATCGCTTCGCTCAAAACCGCCCGCGAGCTTCGGGTTGCCAAAACGCATTCTGTTCCTGAAGCGAGCAGCTCGGCGCGCAAGTCGGCCTCGCTGCTTTATGGTCGAGAGCAAATTATTGGTGGGTTTCCACCGTCGTCTTTACTTCTGTTGCGCCGCTGGCGGTGGTGGCATGTGTGGGCGAAGAAGTTGTGATCGTACAGAGCGCGGTAGAACTTGCCGCTGATTTCGGCGGCCTTGGGGCCGTAAGTCGGGCGGCCACCCTGGAGAAACCGACGCTCCCTTTAAATTATGCGGCATCCCAGTGTGGGCGTCTGGATATTTCTTTGCCGCTGGCAGGGGCGTGGCGTTCCCGCCACGAGACCCGACCACTCCGATCGGATGATATCCACTTGAATGCTTGCAGGCCGCGTTAATCGATCGCGAAGCTAAATCGAGTCGACCAAAATCTCCACCTTTTCGACCCGGTTTAAAAGACCAAAGTATTACCACTCGTCTAGCGTTGGTAGTGGGCAAGTTCCGCGCGAATGCGCTCGGCTGATATAACAGCAACCCGCGATGGGTCCCGCTTTTTTTCGCGGGGACGCTCTCGGCTGTTCGCCGTGAGTTTCGGACTGACGCTAGCCCTCCGCTACTATTCCCTTTTTCCTTCCGCTATCGATGCCGACGAGAGCCATCATCATCGCGAGCATCGGCCTAGGGCCAGCTACCCTATCAAAGTGTATGGGACCAGCATTCGGTAGGGCTCCCCGCATTCTTCGCCATCATCCAGTTTTTCTTCGACGGATCGGTTGCAGTGATACGCGTGACCGCGGCTCTCGCGGTGGCGGCTACTGCGACAATCGTCTATTCGACCGCGATGTAAAAGAGGGCCGCTATTGCCGCGGCCAGATGCTGTCGCCGAAGCAGCCTCGCGGTCGAATAGACGATTGTCGCGGTCGCCGCCACCGCGAGAGCCGCGGTCACGCGTATCGCTGCAACCGATCCGTCGAAGAAAAACTGGATGATGGCGAAGAATGCGGGGAGCCCTACCGAATGCTGGTCCCATACACTTTGATAGGGTAGCTCGCCCTGCAGCCAATGCTGCGCGATGATGAGATAGAGGCTCTCGTCGGCATCGATAGCGGAAGGAAAAGGGAATAGTAGCGGAGGGCTAGCGTCAGTCCGAAACTCGCAAACACCCCAGCGTCCCCGCAAAAAAAGAGCGGGGACGCAGCTACTCGCGGGTTGCTGTTATATCAGCCGAGCGCATTCGCGCGAACTTGCCACTACCAACGCTAAACTGAACGAGCCGTCGTCATGCTTTGGTCTTTTAAACCGGGTCGAAAAGGTGGAGATTTGGTCGACTTGATTTAGCTTCGCGATCAATAACGCGGCCTGCAAGCATTCAAGTGGATATCATCCGATCGGATGGTGGGGACCTCGTGGCGGGAACGCCACGCCCCATTGCCACGGCGAAGAAGATCCCAGACGCCCACGCTGGGATGCCGCATAAATTTAAAGGGGAGCGTCGGTTTGATGACGCTCCCTTCATAAAACGGACAATTAGACGGATTTGGGATAAATTCGGCAGGCGATGAACCGGAGGCTAGGGTGTGAAGAGCCTCGTGGGTTGGCGTCGACCGACGTCAGCTATTGGACTCGCGAGCCCTGTGCAAGACGAGGGCCGCATTGGCCACTCCAATTCGCAACCAGCGCGTTGCCGCTGATCTTCCCCGTAACGTTGAAGCTCTGCCATTGCATGGTGAAGCTGCCATCGGGCTGGACGGTCCCCGTCATGGGAGACCCCGTCGGGCTGGGCACGATTTCAGTCGGCGTGGAAGGCGAACGCGCATAAGTGCCGGAAATCATATTGTCGCTGATCTGCATCGGCAGGCGGAAATCGGAACACGCTTGGTCATTGCCGCTCTCTGGAGTGCGGCCTCCACTACCCGCCGCATTGATGACCCAATTTCCGTCGAACGGCCCCGCCGCGCGGCCAACGGTGGGCGAGACAAAAGCTGTCGCGATGGCCAGCAAAGCCGCTGTGCCGCATGTCGCACGAAGGGATGCCATACAGGAACCTCCATCTTATTACTTCAGTGTGGCCAGTCGCCGATCGCCGCAAAACATGGGAAAGCGATCATGCACGGCCACCGTGTCATCACCTGAGGTTCTTGGAGTAAATCCCTCTAGATTGGTGCTTGCAAATCGAGCCCGGCTCGTCGGCACGGGAAGTCCGCGAGCGGCATTCTCGGGAAGTATCACCCGCAGCAAACGAACGCTGCTGCTTTGAAGCGGACTTCAGACAAGTCCGCGACAAAAAGTGGTTGTGAGTTCACGCCCTCGCTGAGCTGCCGGCGATAAACCGCGACGCGATCGAGCCGTGCATGGACCGCTCTGGATTGCTTCGCTGCGCCCGCGATGACGAGCAATTGTGAGCGCAATATCGCCGGCTTAAAGCCGCTCGGCGAGGAAGCGTTTGACGCGCGGTGCGAGGAAGCCGGAAGAGCTGCCGGGCTCGTCGATCGGCTCCGAGCCCCAATAATGCGGCGCACCTTGTGCGATCGCGGTGCGCACGAAGGTTCCGGTCTGTTTCAGCGCGGTGACGAATGCCTCAGACTGCGTCTTGATGTCGACGACATCGTCCTCGGTGCCATAGGCGATGAAGAACGCGGTCTGGTTGTTCGCGCGCGTCACATAGCTCATCGGCGAGCTGTCGAAATAAATCTGGCGATCGTCGATCGGTGCCTTGCCGAGGAATTTCTCGGTGATCTGATCGGTCGGCCGCGCGATGAGATCGTGTTGCCACTGCGCGGACAGATCGTAGACGCCATAGAACTCGACGCAGCATTTGATCTTGGTGCTGACCGCGCCGAACGGATCGCTCTTCGTGCCCTCGGCGAAGAGCGGATGATCGCCGGCAAGCGCGACCAGCGCCGCGAGCTGCGCGCCGGCGCTGTCGCCCCAAAGGCCGATGCGCTTCGCATCGATCTTCAGATCCGCCGCCGAGCCGCGCAGATACTGCACCGCCGCGCGCACGTCGTGCACGGCCTCGGGATAGGTCTTCTGGTCCTTCTTGCAGAGCCGGTAATCGACCGCGAAAAGCGCGATGCCGGATTGGGTGAGGTGATGGCCCCAGCCTTGATAAGCGGCGCGCGTACCTTGCTGCCAGCCGCCGCCATGCACGACAACCATCGCCGGGAAAGGACCCGCGCCATCCGGCACATAAAGATCGCCGGGCAGCGCCGTGCCCTCATGCGTCGCGAAGGTGATGGTTTGCTTTTGCATCGATGCTCTCCCGAATTTTCTCGTCGCAGCTTAGGCCGCGGCGTGCGGGTCTCGCAATCCGGCGGCCGCAATTCGGTACCGAAAATGCCGCTGCGTTGTCACGGCTTTGCCTCGTTCGTCCCGTTGTCTCCAGGTGTGAGTTTCACATCAGGAGGAAGCGCAACATGCATACCATCGCGAAATCGGTTTTGGTCGTTTCGCTGGCTTTCGGCGCGGCGGCGTTGGCGGGCGCGCCAGTGCGGGCGGCGGATCTCGGCGTCAATAGCAACAGCAATGTCGGTGTGACCGCGCCGGGTGTTGGCGTTGGCGTCGGTACGGGTGTTGGCGCAGGTGCCAATGCTGGGTCGGGCGGGGCGTCGGTGAATAGCGGCGTGCGCACCCAAGGCAACGTCGCGACCGCGCCCGATAACGATGCCAGGGTGAAGACACGCAGCTCAGCCGGTGCGAATGGCGCGGCTGGGGCCGGCGGCTCGGGCGTCCATCTGCAGGACAGCACGAATCTCAACGGCGGCGTCAACGTTCACTGATCGGCGCTCATGACACGACGCGCCTCGCAGCTCATGCTGCGGGGCGCGTTCGCTTTAGAGCGTCAGCAGCGCGCCGTTCTCGGTGCAGGATTTTTGGTGAGCGCGACGAAAGGCTCGGTCGCATCTTCGGGCGGTTTGATCTTGTCGCGTTCCTCGAGGGAAAGCGGCAAAGCGCAGCGCCGTGCGCATCGGCCCCGGATCAACGAGATTGACGCGCAGCGTCGACTGCGCGACTTCCTCGGCATAGCTTTTCACCAGCGCTTCGAGCGCGGCTTTGCTGGCGGCGTACGGCGCCCAGAAGGCTCGGTCTCTGCGCGCGGCGATGCAAGTCGCGAAGATCGAGCGGCCGGTAGGCGAGGCGCGCAACAGCGGATCGAGCGCGCGGATCAGCCGCCAATTCGCGGTGAAATTCACGTCCATGACTTCCTGCACGAGTGCAGGCTCAAAATGCCCGGTCGGCGCGAGATGGCCGAGCGCCGCGGCGCAGGAAACGAAAACATCGATGCGGCCGAAGCGCTGATGCAGCGACGCCGCCATCGCATCGAGTTGATCGAATTGCCGGAGATCGAGCGGACCCGCAAGGTCGCGCTGCGGCCGTTCGCGCGCAGCTCGTCGTCGAGCTTCTCAAGTGCAGCGGTGTCGCGCGACAGGAGGACGAGCTGTGCGCCTTCGGCGGCAAAGCGCTTGGCGATCGCGGCGCCGAGATCGGCGCGAGGCGCCGGTGATGAGAGCCAGCCGATCTTTGAGGTGTACTACCCGTTTCCTCGTCGCGGGCGGAGACTTCCTGCTGGACGGGGTCAGCGCTGTCACTTCCGCGTCCTCGCCAGCGGGCAGAGGCGCCGGCCCGGGCGGGTTCTGCATTAAACGGTCTCGGTCAGCAGCGAGAGTTGGGTCGAGACTTTGCCGGCATTGTGATCGATCGGCGGGATCGGATAGTCGCCGGTGAAGCAAGCGTCGCAAAATCGCGGAGCGAGGCGATCGCGTCGGGCTCGCCCATTGCTCGATAGAGCCCGTCGATCGAGAGGAAGGCGAGGCTGTCGACGCCGATATACTTTGCCATTCCGTCGATGTCGAAGCGCGCGGCGAGCAGCTCTTCGCGCTGCGGCGTGGCGATGCCGTAAAAACAGGGATGCGTGGTCGGCGGGCTCGATATTCGCATATGGACAGCGCTGGCGCCGGCACGACGGACCATTTCGACGATCTTGATCGAGGTCGTGCCGCGGACGATGAATCGTCGACCAGGATCACCCGCTTGCCGCTCGAGGTTGGCCCGGCTCGCGTTGTGCTTCAGGCGACGCCGAGGTGGCGGATCTGGTCGGTCGGCTCGATAAAGGTGCGGCCGACATAATGATTGCGGATGATCCCGAGCTCGAAGGGAAGACCGCATTCCTGGCCATAGCCGATCGCTGCGGGGACGCCCGAATCCGGCACCGGGACGACGATGTCGGCGTCGACATGGCTTTCGCGCGCGAGTTCGGCGCCGATCCGCTTGCGCGTCTCGTAAACGCTCGGCCTTCGACGATGCTGTCGGGACGCGCGAAATAGATGTGTTCGAAGACACAGAACCGGCTCTGGCGCTGCCCGAAGGGCCATGATGCTGCGCACCCCGCCCGCACCGATGATGACGATTTCCCCGGGTTCGATATCGCGCATCGAATTCGGCGCCGATGATGTCGAGAGCGCACGTCTCCGAAGCCAGGATCCGGCTCTCCCCAGCCGGCCGAGCACCAGAGGGCGCACGCCCAGCGGATCGCGCACGCCGATGATGCCGTCCTGCGAGAGAGCCACCAAGGAATAGGCGCCGTGGACCTGTTGCAGCGCGTCGGTCAGCCGGTCGACGACCGTGTCCTTCAGGCTCGTCGCGATCAGATGGACGATGACCTCGGTGTCGCTCGTCGACTGGAACAGGCTGCCGCGGCGGACGAGCTGCCGGCGCAGCTGGTAGGAGTTGGTCAGGTTGCCGTTGTGGCAGATGGCGAGGCCGCCGAACTCGAAATCGGCGAACAGCGGCTGACGTTGCGCAACGCGACTTCGCCGGTGGTCGCGTAACGGACATGGCCGATCGCGGCATGGCCGCGCAGGCGTAATCACCTCCTTGGAGCTGAAATTGTCGCTGACATGGCCCAATCCGCGATGCGCGTGGAACTGCTCGCCGTCGTAGGCCGACGATGCCGGCGGCTTCCTGGCCGCGATGCTGCAAGGCGTGCAGGCCGAGCGCCGTCAGTGCGGCAGCTTCGGGATGGCCGAACATGCCGAACACGCCGCATTCTTCATGCGTGTTGTCGTCGTCGAAAGGGAGGGTAGTGAGCATCGGCCTCGGCCGGTCATGGCGCTGCAAGAGCCTCGTGCTGAAGGTAGGGAGCGGACAGAGGAAACACCAGCCTTTTAGTCCCGCCGCGACCTTAAGCGCCAGCGTAAACGCCCCGCGTCTGCCGCAAGGCTCATTTCTGATTTGCGGTGATTGTGCGTCGATTAAATCTAAACCGTCGCGCCCGCGAAAGCGGACGACTCGGCGGCCACATTTCGCGGCCACGCCGTCCGGGTCGGTCGCACAGCGAGCGAACGGATCGTCCCAGAATACGACGTGTTGCGGCCTTGACCCCCGCTTTCGCGGGGGTGACGGCTAATCAGCCGTCATTTCGAATTCTGCTGCTGGATAAGGCGGTTGAGGCCGCGCTGCTCGTCGGGCGTATAGACCGGGGCGGCAATGGCTGGCGTAACGGCATTCGAGGACGGGTTCCGGAAGGCGTTGATTGCGCTCTCGGCTTCTTTTTCGGCGCCGAATTCGGAGGCGATCGGAATTCATGCCGTCGCGGGGCGGTGTTGGTGGTGCTCGCGCGGCAGCGGACGAAAGCTTCTAATGCTTGTCGGCGCCTAGCCATCGAGATAGGGAACGAGTGCGCACGGCAGACCAGAGACGCCGGGCTCCTTGCCTCTCGGGCCAGCATCCATAGTGCAAGGGCGAGAAGCCGAGACATACGAAGATCAAGCCGCGGGCCAGCTCCGAAGAACAAGGCCCAAAGAGCGGTCGACCGCCGACAGCGAGCGGCCGCGGACCCGCCGCGCCAGGTAATAGCCGAGCGAGATCATACTGCCAAGGACCACAGCGCGAGGACGAGCACCACCGCGGCGGCGCAGACAGCGGCGATCTCGCCCTTGATCTGGTGATGCTCCAAGGGCGGCAGGACGCAGGATAAGGTGTAGCAGCGGCGGCGAAAGAGGCGTCGATCCAGGCGGCGAGCGACAACACTTCGCGCACCAAGCCGCGCGAATAGGCGCCAGAAGGCCGGAAAGCAGGATAATGCCGATCACGCCGATCGACGGCACTAAACCCGAATGTTCCATCCGTCCCCCGATGGAAACGGGGTTATCTAGCATAGATTTGATGAATAAATATGCTTGCGTACGGGCGATACGGTCGCAAATGTGTAGGCTGCGGACTTGAGGTAACAGAAGGGGTGCAGGACTAACAAGTATGGGGAGTCGCGAATATGCGCGATTCCGGCCGGTCGGCCGAAAGGCAAAGTGCCAAACGTTAATCGTGCGCATTTCGTTTAGGGGTTGCCTGAAACAGCGGCACCACCCCCGACGCCGCTTAATTTCCGTGCGGCGCAAAACATTATCGCCGGATTTGCGGGCGCTGATCGGTGGCGGGCAAAATCACCTGCGTGAAGCCAAGCTTGGCGGCTTCTTTGAGGCGCAATTCGGCCTGGCTGACGGGACGCACTTCGCCGGACAGTCCGATTTCGCCGAAGACCACGCGTGTCGGCGGGCACGGCTTCCGGTGCAGCGATGACAGCAGCGCCGCCGCGACGGCGAGATCGGCGGCGGGTTCGTGATGCGCAACCCGCCAGCGACGTTGAGGTAGACGTCGTCGTGCCGAACTGGACGCCGCAGCGGGCTTCGAGCACCGCCAGCACCATTGCCAGGCGGCCGGTTCCCAGCCGATCACGGCGCGGCGTGGCGTGCCGTAGCTGGTCGGCGCCACAAGCGCCTGGATTTCCACCAGCATCGGCCTCGTGCCTTCCATGCCGGCGAAGACCGCGGCGCCGGTTATCGCATTGCGGCGGTCGGCCAGAAACAGCGCCGACGGATTTGGCACTTCGGTCGAGACCGTGTCGGTCATTTCGAACATGCCGATTTGGCGTCGGTTGGGACCGCAGCGGTTTTTCACCGCGCGCAGCACGCGGAATTGATGGCCGCGCTCGCCTTCGAGATAGAGGACGGTATCGACCATGTGCTCCAGCACGCGCGGGCCGGCGATCATGCCTTCCTTGGTGACATGGCCGACGAGGATAACGGAGAATGTTGCGATTCTTGGCGACGCGGATCAGTTCTTGCGCGCAGGTGCGCACTTGCGCTACTGTGCCGGGCGCGCTGTCGAGCGTGTCGACATACATGGTCTGAATGGAATCGATGATGAGGATCTCGGCGCGTCGGCGCGATCGACGGCGGCGACGATGTCGCGGATGCTGTTCGCGCTGGCGAGTTCGACGGGCTCGGCTCGTCACCGAAAGCCCCGGATCGGCGCGCATCCGCACTTGGTCGAGCGGTTGCCCGAGATGTAGGCGCAGCGATAGGCCTTGCTGCTCTCGCCGGCGGCGAGCGCGCCCACCACCTGCAGCAAAAGGGTCGATTTGCCGATGCCCGGATCGCCGCCGACGAGGGAGGCGGAGCCCGGCACCATACCGCCGCCGCTGACGCGGTCGAACTCGCCGATGTCGGCGACGCGGAGGTATTCCTGCGAGCTTCGCCGAGGCCGGTGAATTCGATGCGGCTGCCTTTGCCTTGCGTGCTGCCACTCTTGGCGAGGCCCTTGGGCGGACCGGCCGCGATGGTCTCCTCGACCAGGGTGTTCCAGTTGCCGCACCCATCGCAGCGCCCGGCCCATTTGATGGGCGGCGCCGCAGGGCTGACAGACGAATTGGGTCACGGGCTTGGCCATGAGTTGTGGTCGATCCGTCACTGCGAGCGAAGCGAACCAATCCAGAAGCAATATGTCGCCCCGGATTGCCGCGTCGCCCTTCGGGCTCCGTGCAATGACAGCTTAACCCTCAAAGAGCGCGGATTTCCATCTGGATCGGGCCGTCGGCACGGCCGTGGATGAACTGATCGACATAGGGGTTGCCCGAATGCTCGATCTCGCTCGCCTTGCCGTTCCAGATGATGCGGCCCTTATGGATCATGGCGACGCGGTCGGCGATCCTGCGCGCGCTCGCCATGTCATGCGTGATCGAGATCGCGGTCGCGCCGAGATCCTTGACGCATTTGACGATGAGGTCGTTGATCACGTCGCCCATAATCGGATCGAGGCCGGTGGTCGGCTCGTCAAAGATGATGATCTCGGGCTCGGCGGCGATGGCGCGGGCGAGGCCGACGCGCTTCTGCATGCCGCCTACAACTCGGACGGGCGCAACTGCGCCGACTCCTCGGGGCCAAGCCCGACCGCGCCAAGCTTTTGCAGCGCGACGTCCTTGGCTTTATGACGATCCATGCCGCGGCCCTGGATCAGGCCGAAGGCGACATTCTCCCAGACGCTGAGCGAATTGAACAGCGCCGCGCCCTGGAACAGCATACCGAATTTCTGCATCAACGTTTCGCGATGGCCGCGCGACAGCGTCGTGACTTCCTGGCCGTCGAGCTCGACGGCAGCCTCGGCATCGGGATCGAGCAGGCCGAGGATGCATTTGACGGTGACGGATTTGCCGGTGCCCGAGCCGCCGATGATCACGAGGCTCTCGCTGTGGCCGATATCGAAATCGATGCCGTCGAGCACAGTCTTGCGCCGAAGAATTTTTCTAAACCGCGGACGGAGATTTTCGGAGCATCAGCCATGATATTTGCCCCGTTTCTTTCCTCTCGTCTTCCCCGCGAAAGCGGGAACCCAGGGCAACCGCACGTCGCTTCCTTTGGATTCCCGCTTTCGCGGGAATGACGAATTAAAAGGCATGGCGTTGCTGTCGCGCATCAGAACAACACGCTGGCTACAGATAGTCGACGAGCAGGATCATCACCGAGGCCGACACGACGGCGTAGGTCGTTGCCGCGCCGACACCCTGAGCGCCGCCGGCGCGAATGATAGCCGTAGTAGCAGCCCATCAACGCGACGATAAAGCCGAACGCGCCGGCCTCTATGACGCCCGACCACACGTCGTTCGAGGTGAGGT
>CAVSYO010000009.1:0-54956 GCA_963732195.1 Terriglobia bacterium
TGGTTCCATCGTGCTCTCCTTGCGAACTTTTACACCGTATTTGTGCCGCACCTACGGCGCTCTGTTTGTTCTCTCACGTTTTCCCACGGCTTGCGCCGTGGGCTAACCTCTGGGCGCGCCTACAGCGCTTGGATGATCGTTGCTATTGCAAGGTCGTCGTCGCTTTGGCAGTCGTTGCCTGGACGCTCGTTTCTTTCGGCAACCCCAGATCCGGCAGCGCGCTTACGATTTTCACGGTTTCAAGGCTCACGGTGATTACCTGGCCGATGAGGCGGAGGATGTATTCTTTGTCGTCCGAGCGGTTGGGGTCATTGGTGATGCCGGAGCGCTTGTCGGTTGAGACCTGATATTGGTCAATCACCCATTCCAGCGCGGAGCGGTTGCCGAGTCGGTAGTCGTAGGTCTCTTTGGGAATGCCCGTAAGAGTGAGAAAGTCGTTGTACAACAACGTCTGCTTGTCTTTGCTGAGGCGCATTTTCTCCACGCGCAGGTTGAGCTTTTCGCCGGGCTTCTCGCGGCGCTCCAGCTCTTTGTATTCCTCCTGCTTCTCGTAATCCACATGCAGTTCGGCCAGGCGCTTGCCAGCTTTGGCGAAGGCATGAAAGGCGGGCGCGTAGGGGATGCGGGGTAGCTCGCGCTTGAGGTTGTCGGCATAGCGCGTGCGGTATCCGGGTGATGCAGCACGGCGTAGGTGTAGTAGAAGATGTCCCATTTGGTGATCTGGTGGTCTCCGTAGTCTCCCGAAACTCTTCCAAGTGCCCAGTCGGTGATGTTCTCGCGGCGGTTGGTGCCGTCTTCGTCGTAGCTGTAAAAAGCAAAGCACTGGGTGCCACTTTGCGGCAATAGGTCCGGAATCACGCCGACAGCCAAGACGAAATATGGCCAATTCGGGCCGACTTTCGACCAGAGCACTCGATTTTCTGAGTCCTTGGTTGGGAACACATGAGGTAATCCATAGACTTCCTCATTTAACACGCGATCAAAGTAAACAAATGCAGTGCAGAACGGGCGGTACAAGGATGGGCGAATCTTGCTCGGATCGTACTTTAGCGTTTTTCCGCGATCGAGGTCTAATTTAAGATCTCTACTCCAACTTATCTTCGAGTCATCATATCGAACGAACTCGTCCATTTTGATTGCGTTGTTATCTCGGGAACGCCACCTAGCACTCTCCGCGTTGAAAAATTCGATGGTTTTGCGCACTGTCTCAATGAGCGTCGACCGGTCAAAGTTGTACACCCAAGCATCACGGTTACTTTTGAGACCATTTGTGATCTGAGCAAAGATGGACGGGCCTTGTGCGCTGCCCTTGTTCCCCATATTGATGAGCTGTTCGTAATTGACGTCCAGACCCGCGGTCAACCATGTGTGGTTCTTGTCGGGATTCAGCCGAATCAAAGGAGCGTGTGAAAACGATCCGACCGTTTCCAACCATTGTTTCTTGACCTCAGCGGAAGCATAATCCTCAGCCGATGCAATACTAATGTTCGACTGGGCTCCGGTCGATTTTGTATGTTTCACTAATATGGTTATTCCCACGCTAACACGAACTTGGTCGTCAAAAATATTGCCGGCTTCCCTCCGGCGCTGCTCGCCTGATGCCCGAGCATTTCCCTTTAGGTTTAAGTGATAGATACTCGAAAATGTTTCGGCTAAGTCTTTCCTCACTCCATCAAACGCGAAATCAGAGACAAAGCTGTTATTAGAGACGAAAGCTACCATCCCATCCTGGCCAACTCGATCCGATGCCCAACGGAGGGCCTTTACGTAGACATCGGATAGTGCATTTTTGTTGGTAGCAGCGGATTTCTTCGCGTAAGTTTCTGAGACGCGGCGATCAAGGATCGGATACTTACGATTCTTGTTGTTATCGTTTTCGTTCAGTTGGCCAACGTTGTAAGGCGGATTCCCGAGAATTACAAAAATGGGCGTTCGTTTTTGCTTTTCGACACGCGCAGTGTTTTCAGCGGTGAACAAGCTGCTCTGGCTCGCCTCCGCCAGCTCAAAGGTATCGACGAGACAGTATCCCTTCAAACGGTTTGTACTCGCCCGTTGCGTCCAGATAAGCGTGCTCAATGTTCATGCTGGCGATGTAATACGGCAGCAGCATGACCTCATTGCAATGCAATTCATGATCGTACTTGTACTGCAGGCGCGTCTTGGGAATTTCCTGCATGACGCGCACGATGAAGTTCCCGGTGCCGACGAAAGGATCAAGGATGTGGACCTCACGGTCGCCCAGCGACTTGCCGAATTCTTTTTTGAGAATTTCTTCTACGCTCCGCACCATGAAGTTGACGATCGGCTGCGGAGTATAGACGATCCCGTGCGTGTCCGCCTCTTTGGCGGAGAAGCCCTGGAAGAAGCGCTCATAGACGGTGTTGAGGAAGGTCTGCTTCTCAGAAAAGTCGGTCGCGTTTTCAGCATTGATTTCAATGGCGTGATAGAAGCGGTCCAGGTCTTTCAGGAAAGCGTCGCGGCTGAAGTGGCGGCTGGTGAGCGAGTCAATGACCTTTTCAATTTCGGCGGCGATGATGTTGCGGCGCGTGAATTCAGGATTGTTGAAGACGCGGCGGAAGATACGCTCGGTGAGAAGGTGCTGGATCAGCATGGTCTCAACCGCGTCGTCCGAGAGGTTGGGATTGATGGCCTGACGGCAGAGCAGGACAAAACCCTCAAAACTGGCGACGAACTTTTTATTGGTCTTGCGCTCTTTTTCAATGATCCCTTTCACGGCGGCTGCAATCTCAGGAATGCGGCTGGAAAACTCAGCGATGGCGGCTTCCCATTCTTCATGCTGCGGCTCACGGTACTTGAAGAACTCCTTGAGGAGATCGACAAGATTGTCAGGGTTGGTAATGTCTTCATTCAGGCCCTGGCGGACGCCTTTCTGGTAAAGAATGGCCTTCTCCGGACTCTGAAAGATGATGTTGTTGCGGGGATAGCCTTGCTCCAGCTTCTTCTTAACTTCCTTTTCAAGCGAGTCTTCAAGGTCTTTGGCTTCCCAGAAGCCGTGCTTGAGGGTGAAGGAGTCAAGGACAGCGCCATCGACTATGACGGATTTGTTCCTGGGCGCAGGGAGGCGAAATTCCTGCACCAGTTTCCATTTGAACTGGCGGGCGCAGGTATCAAGCAGCGAGGCAAAGGCCTGCCGGACGGCGGTCTCATGGCTGATATTGAGCTGTCCGAACTGGTTTAAGGCGTTGTAATAGTCCTTAACCTTGGCCGAAGTAGGTTTGAGGGATAGCTCCATGCGTGCGGTTGAGCGGAGTTTAGCATACAGAGCCTGCGGTTATAGCATGGGTTAAGTTGAAGTTCCGAGGTGGTTAAGGGCTTTTTGGGGATGGTGTGAGCGCGCTCCGTGGGATTTTTAGATCGCTTCGCTATCGCTGGTCTTCATTTTGGCGCGCTCCGCCTTCCGGCTACGCGCGGGCCGCAGGCGCGAGGAATGATGTTGGGAGCTATTCATTACCGCAGACCTGAAGGTCTGCTCCACCCCGTTTGAGCCAACAATCTGAAGTTTGGGACAGCATTTAGGGTGACTTTTTTCTTGACAGAATGGCGAACAAATGGTAAAGTTAGAAATTCGCTCCAGAGCGAAAAAATAGTGCGGTGAACGATCTTTGACAAAAGAAGCTTCTAGCTACTAGCCGCTAGCTCCTAGCCAGCAAGCCCTAAAACTCTTACCACAGAAACGCGAAGGGTCACATGAGGAAAGCCCCCTGACCCTACGCCATCAAGACCAGATCGCTGAAACGCACGCCAATCTGGGATGACTTGGGATGAATGGGGAGGGGGTGGGGCGCGCCTATCGCCGGGATCGGACTCGCACGTCATCCACCCCAGAAAGCCAAAACCGGGCTTTCCGGGGACCCCGTCATCGCCGGGATCGGACTGGGATAACTCTGGGATATGAGCTTATAAACCCTTTGGAATCCTAGTTGACGGATGGGGGGAGGGGTACCCCTTTGAGATCGGGTGATCCGTTGATCGGTTGATCTGGTGATCGGAAAACCAAGGCAGGACAGGGCGCCGGGGACCGGATTTTAGGTCTTAGGATTTTTAATTCCGTTTTAAGTAACTTGCCGGAGATGGCCTGACAACATGCCCATATAAGAGGTGGTTATGGGCAAGCTAATTGACTTTTATATTCCGGCAAGCTTTCCATTGCGTCCAGCAAACTCGCTGTTACCCTCAGAACGTGGAAAGGTCATCGAGTTCCACACGTTGCGAGACAAGAAAACGGCTTAGGCTGCAGAACGATCGTTGCCCGAGCCAGCGGTTTTAGTCATCACGTCTTGCGTCGATTCGTGGGACGCCACAGACTCGTCTTCTGCCGTAGCGTCATTGGTGGCAAAAGGCAAAAAGACGCTGCAGCAGGTACCGTGACTTGCTTCATCGGTACGGCTGCGGACGCGCAGGCTGCCCTGGTGCTTCTGCACAATGCCCTGGCTCACCCATAAGCCCAGTCCGGTGCCTTTGGAATCTTTTGTGGAAAAGAACGGCTCAAAGATCTGCGGCATGTTTTCCGCCGGGATGCCGCAGCCATCATCCGCCACGATAACCCGTATGCCTTCGCGCTCCTGCCCGTCATGCCCATATCGCACACGGATATAGATATTTCCCGGCCCTGAAATGGCTTCAATGGCATTCAATACCAGATTGGAAAACACCTGGCGCAATTCACTGGGGAACGCCGCCAGAGGACCAACGTCACTGAAATCCCTGTGCACAGAGATCCGGCCCTGTTCGATGCGAGCGTCATAGGCGGCCAGCACTTCCTCAAAAAGCTGTGGCACGGAACTCATCACCGGGGAAGATATCTCGCGATAGAAGCCAAGCGTCTGCTTGGTGATATGCACCACGCGGGCCAGCTCTTCCTCAGCGGTCTTTACGTACACCAGAGCCGACTCCGGCATTTTGGAGTTGGTGCGCAGAATGTACAGCGCATTCATTACAGAAGCCAGCGGGTTGTTGATTTCATGCGCGATGCTGGCTGCAAGGCGTCCTGTAGCGGCAATTTTTTCCGACTGCCGCAGCGTCTGCTCCGCCGCTTTGCGCGAAGTAACGTCCATGGCCACGCCCAGCATGCGCACGGGCAGGTCGCCAATGACGATTGTTCGTCCACGCGCCTCCAGCCAGTGCAGGCTTTTATCGGCCATGTAGACCCGGTATTGAACTTCGTACTCGCTCTTGCTGGCCAGCGCGTTGGTAATTGACTGATGCACCTGCTGGCGGTCTTCCGGAACAATGCTCTCCATCCAGCTTTCGTAGCGGCCATCGAATTTTTCCACTTCAATTCCGTGCAGACGCCGGATTTCATCCGACCATGCCAGCTCGCCGGTTTGCAGGTCCCATTCCCAGATTCCAATGCCGACGTATTGCTGCGCCAGCTGCATACTTTCCTTGCCGCGCTCCAGCATCTCCTGTGCGAGCCTGGTTTCAGCAATCTGCTCCTGCGCTTCACGGTAGAGCCGCACGTTGTCAATGGCCACTGAAGCCATGTGCGTGAGCTGGACGAGGATAGCTTCGTCGTCGGGAGAGAAATCGCCGCTCAATTTTTGCGAAAGCTGGATCAACCCCAGATTGCGCCCATCACGCGTGAGCAATGGAGCTGCCAGCCACCCGTAACGTGTGGCATCCGTGGCGCGACGCACCGGCCCCCATGTGTTGGCCCGTTCTCCGGCATTCAGCCGCACAGGTTTGTTGAGTTTGCAGGCCAGCACAAACATCTCTGAACTTTCTTTTGCGAACTCAAGAGCGGCTTGCCCTTCCGCCACGGAAACACAGGTGATGCTGCGGTTCCATTCGCCCCTTGGCAGAAGCGTGGTGAGGGCCTGCCGCGCGCCAATAATGATGCGCGCCTGATCGGTGATGACTTGCAGCAGGGAATCAAGCGCCACCACGGAGTTGATCTGAACGGAAGCTTCCGCCAGTGCGCGCAGTACCGCGGTGCGCTGCTGTTCCGCGGCAAGAGTTTGCAGCGAATCATGGTATAAGCGCGCGTTATCAAGTGCGTTAGCGGCTTGCCGCGCGTAAAGCTCCACGAGTCTCGATTGACGGTCGCTGGGAGTATGCGGCTTGCGGAAGAACGTTACCACCACGCCGAGTGCGTCGCCGTGGGCATTGACGATCGGCGTGCTGAAAACCGATCTGAATCCAACTTGAGCCGCCGCATCCATAAATGGGAAATATGTTCCGGCCTTGTCAATATCTTCAATCAATACGCGGCGGTCAGGAGAAAAGAACGATGCCGGCAAATCACCAAAAGCCTTGATCTGCTCCGCGGTGAAGCCGGCAAACGTCGCCACTTGAAGTGTCTTGCTGGATCGCTCAGGCAGAAGCAGCAACATGCCGAGATCGGTTTTTTGCAGAGCGGCGATGGAAGTTAGAACGTCATTCAACAGGCGCTGCAATTCCAAATTGCTGGAGAGGCGCACGCTGAGATCGTGAAAGCGTTTGAGGTCGCTACGCTGCGATTCCAACTCATCGCGCAGCCGGGCAAGGTCAGTACTGAGCCTTCCGGCAATCATTTCAGCTGTCGACCACTTTTGCCGCGCCAGGCCGACGACGAGTGTTACGGCGATCAGCAGAGCTGCCCAGAGTTCGTTGCTGGGTGTGGAAATCTCTGGCTGATAAAGATAAGAGAAGCCAACCAATGCAGCGGTATTCAGCAATGCACCAGTCACCGCAGCGGGCAGGCCGCCAATGACAGCGGAAATGCATGCGGCGGCAATGAAAAATACTCCCACTCCGGGATGGAAGAATGAAAGACTATAGCGTGCAGCGCTCCATGCTGCCACAGGCAGCAGAAACGTAATGACCCACGAGATCACGCGCAGGCGAGTGGTAGAGGGGGAATACATTCTTTCTCGTTTACTCCTGCTCTAAGCTGAGCGTTTGCAGACGAGTGGCACTTCGAGCATACCACGCCAACAGACTGTGTAAAGCCATCATGGGGGCTAAGGCATTGGGACGAATCAGGCATTGGCCTGATCCAGAGAAGATGCAGGAAATTGTGTCCGGGTGGCCTATGCGCGCATGTCCAATAGCCGGTGCTGTCTATAGGTCTTCAATTCTAAGGAAAAATTAAGTATTGGCTCGACATTTGTCAGATTCGGATAGGGATCAGCCCTTTTCGAATTCCGAGGCTCACGGCTTCTGTCCGGCTACCTGCATGCAGCTTGCTCAGAATGGAGCTGATGTGAAACTTGGCGGTATGCTCGGAGATCGCCAGGCGAACGGCAATCTCTTTGTTGCCCAGGCCCATGCTCACCAGGCGGAGAACCTCAGATTCTCGGGCAGTCAAGTCTTCAATCATGTCTGCGGGAGCAAGATCTTCCTGGGCGGTGCCTTCGCCGCTTATATCGTTGATTTCGGCGATCGCATTATTTTGCAGCAGGCCGTGAACGGAAGTGGGATGAAGAAGCACGAATCCGGCGTCTGCGGCCTGAAGCGCCAGTTGCATATCTTCAGTAGTGACATCATGTGAGATCACTGCGTTAATGGACGCTTTCAACGCAGATCGCACCCATGCTGGATCAGGATCGTCAATTAATGCCACCGAGCCGGTTCCTGCGGGAGCGGCTTCAAGAAAATCAAGCATCGCGGCGGCCGAGGCTGGAGTGTCCAGGTCGGCCACCAGGATGTCGGACTTCGAAGAGGCAAATCTTGCCGGAGAGAGCTGAGAATCGGAAATGGCATTCACGCCACGCAGTGCCCGCGATATTACGCCGGCAAGGTGAGCACGGCGCGCGGACGTGCCTGCGACCACAAGCACTCGTAATGAACTATCGCCTCGCTTTTCCATTCCTGAATGCCTAACCGTTTTGTTCCAGCGCTGCAATGCGAGCTGTTGCCGCGGTGATCGCTCTCTGATCCATCGTTGCGCTACGCGGCGCGGGCTTCCAGTTGCAGGGTGCTTGAGGTGATTGCTCCGCCGCGAATCAAGCTTGCTTCAACTGAATCTCCCGGTTTGTGAGACCGCAAAATACTTTGCACGGACTCGGTGTCAGACACCGGCTTGCCTGCCAATTTGATCAGTACGTCTCCCAGGAAAATCGCGGCTTTGTCCGCCGGGCTTCCTGGTTCAACGTGGACCACCAGCAATCCCTCACTGGCGGTTAGATTCAGGCGAGTTCGTAAAGATTCCGGCAGCGGCGCAGCCTGCATCGCAAGCCCCAGGTAAGGCCGCTGGATGCCGCCTTTCTCCAGCAGTTCAGCCGAAACACGCTGTACCGTCGCGGAAGGCACCGTGATGCCCGAGCGATGCAGCCCGGCGGTGTTCATGCCCAAAAGTTCGCCCTGGCTATTCACCAGCGGTCCTCCCGAAAATCCGGGATACATGGTGAGATCGGGGCGGATGAACTGATCAATTTCACCGCCGCGCCATGTACGCATGGGCCCGTTGATCAGGCCGGAAAGAATTCCAGAACTGGCTACTATGTGGCCGCGTCGCGTCCGCGCCAATGCAAGAACAAGTTCGCCCACGCGCAAGTTTGAAGTCGATGCCCAACGAATCGGCGAGGCGTCTAGCGGCTGTTGCAGACGCAGGACGACGAGGTCAGTGCTGGGATCGCGTCCGCTGACACGCGCTAAAAGTTTTTGTCCCGGTGCTGTAATCACAGTGATCTCGTCGTCGCGGCGGACCGCATGGCTGGCGGCGACAACTGCATCTTTGGCAATCACAATGCCGCTGGAGGGATGACGCGTGCCCTGCACGGCGACAACTGATTTACCTGCGGCTGCGGAAACTTCCGCCAGTTCGTTTGAAAGCTTGCTCCAGATATTTTCCATACAGATTTCCTCTTTGGCTTTTTGTTCTGTTAACTGCAGTATGAAAGAATCGAGGAAGCATGCGCATCCGCCATTTGGCTAGGATTTTGCGTTTTATTCAAAAGAGGCTGGTCGAGGCGGAAAATTGTTTTGAGCGCAAGCAGCGGATAGTCTGCATTCTTCGCAAACCATAAAGTGGTGTTGCGGAGAAAATATATGCAAATGCAAATGACATCAGGCAGCCCAAACCAAAAATGGAACCTTGTGCTGGCGCATGACGCCAAAGCAGATGGCCGCTTTGTTTACGCGGTGAAATCAACCGGCGTTTTCTGCCGTCCCTCATGCCCCAGCCGGCGGCCGAAGCGCGAGAACGTTGAGTTTTTTGATTCGCCCACGCAGGCACAGCAGCAGGGATATCGCGCCTGCCAGCGTTGCACGCCACTGGAACGCAACCCGCAGACGCAGAAAGTGGAAGCGGCCTGCCGGTACATTGACCAGAACCTGGACATCACACTGAGCCTGACGGCGATTTCGCGCCACGTGGCCATCAGCCCATTTCACTTTCAACGGCTATTCAAGCGCATTCTGGGAATCAGCCCGCGCGAGTATCAGCAGGCGCGGCGGGCCGGTAAATTTCGGCAGGCGCTGCTTGGCGAAGGCAGCGTGACCGAAGCGATCTATGAAGCTGGATACAGCTCCAGCAGTCGGGCGTATGAAAGCATTCCAGCGCAACTGGGGATGACTCCGTCGGCCTTTCGGCGCGGTGGTGAAGGAATTGAGATTCGCTGCACCCTTGTCCCGACCGAACTGGGCAAGCTGCTGGTCGCCACTACCGCGCGCGGCGTCTGCTCTGTGAAGTTTGGCGAAAACGAAGCTGCATTGCTGCGCGAGCTCAAGCACGATTTCAAAGCTGCGGAGATCCGTCGCGACGATGCAGGCCTGGAGTCGGTGGCAACCCAGGTAAAAGAACTGCTGAAGGGATCGGCCGCGCCTCTGAACATTCCGCTCGATCTGCGCGGAACTGCGTTTCAGCAAATGGTCTGGAAAGAGTTGCAACGCATACCGTGCGGGCAAACGCGCAGTTACACGGAGCTGGCGAAGACGATCGGACGGCCGAAAGCGGTGCGAGCCGTGGCCAATGCTTGTGGCTCGAATCCTGTTGCAGTGGTTGTGCCGTGCCATCGCGTGGTGCAGAAGAACGGAAGCCTGGCTGGATATCGGTGGGGCGTGAAGCGAAAGGCGGCGTTGTTGGAAAGCGAGCAGTCGGCAATTAGCAAATAGCACTTAGCCAAAAGCTTTTACCGCAAAGGACGCAGAGGACGCAAAAGGAAGAGAATTCTGGATTTCCAGTCCGCTTTGCGATCTTTGCGTCGTTGTGGTTAAAGTTCTTTTCTGAACAGGACATATTCAGAGTTATTTGTTCAAGAAGATTTATTTTGGCTAATTGCCATTTGCCAACTGCTAATTGCCGGCCGCTATTTGCTCAACAAAAAAGAAAACCCTTCAAACTTATATTCTGACCAGTGCTCGCCTTTGACTGGTTTCATCTTGCCGCTGCGGGCCTGTTGGATGGCAGACAGAACGCGAGGAAGATCAGCGGGATCGGCCACGGGCACGTTGTGCGCGGGCAGCAGCAGCGCGGCTCCCAGTGCGGACATCTTCTTTATGGACGCTTCATAGGCGTCAAGGTCGGTTTCCGGGCGAAACAGAAAGATTGGCCCGGGATAATACATGTCGCCGGTGAAGAGCAGTTTGTTTTGTGCGTCCCAGAGCGAGATGGAATCGGGCGTGTGGCCGGGAGTCGAAATCACCTGCAGCACGCGACCGCCAAGATCGATCTTTGCGCCGTCATGGATCCAGTCCGTGATGTGGAATGGTTTTACTGAATAAGTTTTGGGATCAAATCCAGCGGGCAGTTCGCCGCAGATGGCTCCAGGCACAATCTCTTCCTGTGCCGCCGCTACAGTGCCTTTGGCATGTTCCCGCGTGAAGGCGGTATCCATGCCGTAGATTTTGCTGAAGCGCCAATTGTCACTTACGTGATCATTGTGCGTGTGAGAGTTCATCACGCTTACCGGCAGATCGGTAAGACCTTCAACAACTCTTCTGATATTGCTGATGCCCATGCCGGTATCAAAGAGCAGCGCCTGTTTTTCGCCGACGATCAGGTAGGAAATGATTTCTTCCTGCTGGTGGGGTTCATAGATGGCAAAAAGGCCCGGGCGGATGCGATAGACCTCAAACCATTTGTCTGGGACGTTGACACGTTCCAGCTTGCTATAGCCGGGGCGCGGCAGATCGCGGCACCATTCCGGTTTCTGATTGGACAGTGAAGCGAGAAGAGCGATGAGAATGCCGGCGGCGAGATGCATTAGCCTTCCTAAGCAATGATATTTTTCAGCCAAGCATACTCGCTTTGACGGATATCAGGTAAGCGACATAAATAAAAAAAGCGTCCCATTGCGGGGACGCTTTTTCGGAGGAGGAGGTGGTCTCGCTGCTTACTGCTTGGGTTGCGGCGGCGGCGCCTGTTGTTGGTGCTGGACACGCTGATCCTGCTGCTGCACCATGGTGTCGAACTTTTTCTTCTGGTCGTCGTTCAGCGCGGTGCGGACCTTGTTGATGGTGCCTTCGCGGATAGTGTGGATTTTCTGGATCTTGTCATCGCGCGACATCGCGTTGTCCTGCACCACGTTCATGGCCTGGGTGTGCTGGTCTTCCAGAGCGGTCTTTACCTTGGCCTGCTGATCGGCGGAAAGATTCAATTGTTGCGCCAGGGATTGCACCTGATCGTCAATGCTGGGGCGTCCGGCGGCGGATGGGCTTTGCGGCTGAGTTGCTGCTCCGGGCTGCGCGTTTTGGTCTTGTCCCGGCTGCGACGGCTGAGTTGAAGGCTGTGAGGGCTGCATGGGTTGCTGTGCCTGAGGTTGCGGCTGCATGGGTTGTGTCGATTGGCCCCCTGCTGGGTATTGTGCGAATGCCCCCAATGCGAACAAGAATGTGCAGGAAATGACTGCGGTCCTGATGGTTTTCACGGTAAATGGTCTCCTTAGCGCGTGGTGCGGCCAGTCCTTTTGAGATGCTTGTTTTCGCCCAGAGGAGGGCAAACCAGCTCACGAATCGTGAGAAAGGCAGAGAAGCTGCTTCAGCAGCTTGGGACGTGGTGCGAGCAGCAGCTCTGCCAGCGATTTTTTTCGCAAAGATGAATATGAATAAGGTGTGAAAAGAAAAAGGGCGTCGCAAACGGCGAACGCCCCTTCAGCAAGAACTTTCAGCTCTAATTATTTATGGTCGGGATTTGCGCCTTTGTCGTGTCCGTGCATATTGCTTTCCATGTCCTTGACCATGGCATCGAATTTAGGCTTCTGGTCGTCGGTCAGGACTTCGCGCACTTTTGCGTGGATCGCGTCATGCATACTCTTCATCTTTGCATGCTTGTCTTCTTTTGACATGGACTGGTCATTCATTGTGGCCCTCATCTGCTCGTGTTGCTCTTCCATGATTGACTTGATCTTGGTTTGCTGGTCCGCGGTGAGGTTCAGCTTAGTCGTAAGCTCTTGCATCATGTCGTCCATGTTGCCCATACGACCTGACTGGCCGCCATGCTTGTGTTCTCCGCTTTCCTGTGCCGGAGGATTTTGTTGAGCACTCGCCGCCATGGCGAACAGGCAAGCCGCAAACAAGGTAACGATTCGCATCAATTTCATAAGGAATTCTCCATTTCATTGCTGATGGGTTCATTGCTGATGGGCGTTTCGATACGCCAGTGCGGTGCTGAGTTGTACGCCCGCGTCCGCGCAATGCCTCTATGAGAACACAAAAGGCGCAGGTTTGGTAATGGAGGAACTATTCGAGGTCGTTCGGCGGTTTATCGGCAGCGAACTTTATTGCTCGCCAAGGCCCTGATTACGCATGTACTGCAGCGTGGAGTTCAGGCGTTCATAGTCCTGATCACTGAGCGCAATAAAGCGGAAAGGATACGTGCAGGAACCGACCTGCGCCGGCAAAAACTCCACCAGCCCGCTGACTGGACCGGAAAGCGTATTTACCTTGGCTTCAGCAATGGTGGCGCTGCCGATGCTGCCGGTAAATTGGGCCAGGCCGCCGGTAAGCGAAATCTTTTGCAGCACCGCGGAAACCTGATGGCCACCGAGGTTGAAGCGAATGGATTCGTTATTGGGAACTCGTACTCTCGGAGACCGCGTCTTGGTTGCTGTTTGGGGAAAGTGTGGCATGAATAGATCATCGTCTCTTTATGCCGCGCGCAAAAGATTACTGAAGCCTCTGCCCAAAACTGCGTGATGATAGTGAACGACAGCGGCAATGAGTTACCTGGGTACATGCGCGGCGGCGAGCCGATACAATGGACGGCGACTCTAAATAAAATGTTGCTTCGCTCCAAACCGCTTGAGGATGCCGCCCGGGCCGAGAGCTAATTCGCGCCTGAAGCCGACGGCTCGGCGCGTGGTCGGCCTCTCCGCCACGTTGATCGAATTCGTGGGTGCATGTCGGGCGAGCCGCTACAATGGACGGCGACACATTCAATGCCAAACCATCTTCCAATCGACAAACTCTTTTCGCTGATCGATTTTCTTGGCGTGTTTGTGGGCGCATTTGGCGGAGCCTTGGCTGCTGTCCGCGACACGCGCTACAAGTACGATCTGGTTGGTGTGACCGGACTGGCAATGGTGTCAGCGCTGGGCGGCGGCATTACGCGTGACCTGATCCTGCAAAAAGGCCCGCCGCTGGCATTTGCCGATGTCCGCTACCTGATCACCGCGCTGGGGGGCGCCGTGATTGGAATGGCGCTGGCACAGCGGATCGGCAAGAACACCGAGCGGGCGGTGGTGTTTATTGATGCGGCCGCGCTTGGACTGTTCGCGGTTGCAGGCAGTACACGCGCGCTGAACGATGGAATGGCACGACTGCCGGCTTTCCTGCTGGGCTTAACAACAGCCGTGGGCGGAGGATGCATCCGCGATGTGCTGAGCGGCCGCACGCCAAAGATTTTTGAACGCGGCGAGCTCTACGCGATTGCCGCTGCATTTGGCGCCGCGATGTTTTTGCTGTGTGACGCGCTCAAACAGCCGCGCGAGGTCTCAACAATTGTGGGTACGGTCTGCGGATTCGGTCTGCGATTGCTGGCCTTGCGATATCACTGGCAGACACGGTCGATCAGGACAGAGTGAGTTTTTCTGAAATCCCGAGCGTAGCGAGGGAACCCTGCCCAGACAATGGGTTGGAGGAACACCGGATATGCTGGGTTCCCAAAACACAAGGTTCCTCAGTCCTACTCGTTCGCTGATGAAAGCGCGAACTCGCTAACGGACGCTCGGGATGACGAACTCGGTGGGGTCAGCAAACCACGAAGGACGCAAAAGAGAAAACCGCAAAGCGGCAAAAGATCAACCGCAGAGGACGCAAAGAGCGCAAAGGAAATTGGGAGAAATGAAGGCATGCCGCCTTATAAAGAAAAATATCCGGCAGGAACGAAGATCCGCATTGCGTCGGTGGAACGCCTACTTGAATTCAAGAGAACCTGGAAGTACCACCACCCGATTTTAGATGAACAAATTAAAGCAGCAGGCAAAGCGGCAAAGGTCAAAGGGGTCAGTTTCTACCATGGAGGGGATGCGCTCTACACGCTGCAGGAAGTTGGAGGCACATGGCACGAGCAGGTCCTCGATCCAGAAAACACCCCCGACTAACCTTTTATTGTTGGCGAACCTTTGCTCACCCAATATCATGATGGCGCGCTTGTAACATTTTGCACTGAATCAGGTCAAACATAAGTTCCCGGATCAAAAACACCTATGAGAAAACTGCTAATCGCTTGCGTCCCTCTGGCCATCCTCACCTTGATTTCATTTTCCGCCGCGCAATCTGCGCCGCCTGCGCCCACACTGCCGTATTCGCCCAGCCTGGATGTGAGTTCCATGGACAAGTCCGTGGACCCGTGCGTGGACTTCTATCAGTATTCGTGTGGCGGATGGCAGCAGAAAAATCCTATTCCGCCGGACCAAACGTCCTGGGGCGTCTATAGCAAGCTGTACCAGGACAACCTGATTTTTCTGCGCGGCATTCTGGAGCAGGCAGCGGCCAGCAAAGGGCAGCGCGACACGGTGACGCAGGAGATTGGCGATTTCTATTCGGCCTGCATGGATGAGCCCGCGATAGAGAAGCTAGGATTGGGCGCGCTGAAGCCGCAGCTAACGGCGCTAGCACAATTGAAGTCATCGCGCGAGTTGGCTCCGGTGGTGGCGCGGATGCAGCTTGATCTGGGCGGCGCGGTGTTTTTTGGCAGCAGCGCGCGGCAAGATCCGGACAACTCAGAACAGCAAATTGCCGGCGTGGACCAGGGCGGGATTGGATTGCCTGATCGCGATTACTACACCAAGGACGATGCGAAGTCCAAGGAGACGCGGGAACGCTATCTGCAACACGTGCAGAAGATCTTTGAATTGCTGGGAGACAAGCCGGCGGTCGCAAAGGAAAACGCGGATATGGTAATGCGGATTGAGACGGCGCTGGCTACAGCGTCGCTCACAAGGGTGGAGCGTCGCGATCCTTACAAGCGCAAGAACAAGATCAAGCTGGCTGACCTGGAGCAGATGGTCCCGAGCTTTGACTGGGCGGCATATTATCGAACGCTGAAAGCGCCGCAATTTGAGATTGTCAACGCGGCCCCGCCGGCATTTTTCAAAGAGCTGGAAACGCGGTTGAAGGAAGAGCCGATCGCCAACCTGAAGAACTATCTCCGCTTTCACCTGGCCAACGGCTATGCGGCGTATCTGTCTTCAGAGTTTGTGCAGGAGAATTTTGATTTTTACCTGAAATACCTGCGTGGAGCCAAAGAGATGCAGCCACGCTGGCGGCGCTGCGTGCAGTACACCGATCGCGACCTGGGTGAAGCGCTGGGGCAGGCCTATGTGCGGAAGGTCTTTCCGCCGGAACTGAAAGCGAGCACGCTGGAGATGGTGCGGCGGATTGAAGACGCCATGGCGCAACGGATCGGGCAGCTGGACTGGATGAGCCCGGAGACAAAAGAGCAGGCAATGGCCAAGCTGCACGGCATCCGCAACAAGATTGGCTATCCGGAAAAGTGGCGCGACTATAGCTCGGTGAAAATCATGCGCAATGATTTTCTGGGCGACGTGGAGCGCACGACAGAGTTCGAGCGGCATCGTAACTTCAACAAGATTGGCCAGCCGGTGGACCACGGCGAGTGGGGCATGACGCCGCCGACGGTGAACGCTTATTACAGCGCGTCATTAAACGACATTAATTTTCCGGCGGGCGTGTTGCAGCCTCCGCTGTATGACGCAAAGATGGATGACGCGCCGAACTATGGCAATACGGGCGGAACGATTGGCCATGAGTTGACCCACGGCTTTGACGACCAAGGCGCGAAATTTGACGCCAAGGGAAACCTGCGCGACTGGTGGACGAAAGAAGACAAGCAGAAATTTGAGGAGCGCACCAAGTGCATCGCCGACCAATATGCGCAGTACGTGGTGGTGGATGATCTGCACATCAACAGCCGGCTCACCCTGGGCGAAGACGTGGCTGATTTGGGCGGAGAGATCCTTGGCTACATCGCGTGGAAGGACGCGACGAAAGATAAAGACCTGAAGCCGGTTGACGGGTTGACGCCGGAGCAGCGGTTCTTTATCGGATTTGCGCAGTGGGACTGCTCGAATACGCGTCCGGAAGAGATGCGGCTGCGCGCGCTGACTGATCCGCATTCTTCCTCGAAGTACCGCATTAACGGCGTGGTGGTAAACATGCCGGAATTTGCCGATGCGTTTTCCTGCAAAGCAGGACAGCCAATGGTGAATCCGCCGGAGAAGGTGTGCAAGGTGTGGTGAGTCTGTAATCCCGAGCGGAGCGAGGGATCGCTACCCTCGCGAAAAATTTTCAGTGGTAACGTCTCGAGAAGTAACCGTAATATTTTTGCAGCCAATTTGCAGTGCCCTTGTGGACTGAAAGGCTATAGGGTTCCCTCGCTTCGCTCGGGATTACAGAAAAATGCCCCTTACCATCGTTCAAGCCGGAGAACCAGTGCTGCGGAGGCCTGCGCGCGCGTTGAGGCCGAACGAGATTCGCAGCCGCGAGATCCGCGAGTTGATCCAGCACATGAAAGAGACCATGCATGCCGCGCCCGGAGTTGGCCTAGCCGCGCCGCAGATCGGGCAAGGGATTCAGTTGGCGGTGATTGAGGACCGTCCGGAATACATCAAGGATTGGACGCCCGAGCAACTTGCGGAGCGCGAGCGGCATGTAGTGCCGTTCCACGTGGTCATTAATCCTAAAATCACGCTTCTGGGCGAAGAGCGCATTGAATATTTTGAAGGCTGCCTTAGCCTTAATAATTTAATGGCACTGACGCCGCGAGCGCGTCGCGTTCGGGTGGAATGCGTGGACGAAAAAGGCGAAGCGAAAGTGATTGAAGCCAGCGGCTGGTATGCGCGCATCTTGCAGCATGAGATCGACCACCTGGCGGGAACGATGTATGTGGACCATATGTACCCGCGCTCACTGATGACGGTAGAGAATTTTACCCAGCACTGGAAAGGGAAGACGCTGCCGGAACTAAAGAAAGGACTTCTCGCCGCAGATTTGCGCAGATGAGCGCTGATGAAATCCGGTGACGAAACCGGGGGAATAGTGGGTGTGTGGTTCGATTACCTGCTGGTTTCGCAAAAAGAAAGAGATTCTGACCGGGACAGGTTGGGAACTGTTGAAAATTTTGTCCGATAAAGGGCCGGGCTACACGGCGATCATGACAAAGACAAGACAGGGTTCGCCGCGGATCTTCGCCGATGAACGCTGATAAGAGTTTTTAGCCGCGAAATGCACGCGAAACTACGCGAATCAATACTGAAGTTGAATTCGTGTTCATTCGCGCAATTCGCGGCTAAGTAGTTTTCCCATCTGCGCCGATCTGCGAAATCTGCGGCAATTTGTCTCTCCAACTTCGGTTCCAACTTATTGCAAGTAAAGCACCTATTACCTCAGTAATCTTATCTTTGCTGAACTTCCAACATAAACTGCACGGTCATGAGTATTGGACGCCGAATTTGGGTCTTGTTATTGCTGACCGCTGGGCTTGCCGCTTCATGTGAAGCCAGGCAGTTGGCCGTGATTGTGGACAAGACCAACAACACGGGTGGCCTCTCTGCGATGGACCTGACCAAGGTCTTCAAGTTTGACAGTCACAAGTGGCCCGATGGCCGTCCGGTGATTCTTGTTCTGCGCGATCCTTCCACGCCGGAGATGAAGACGGCAATTGAGAAGCTTTACCACATGCAGGTGGACCAATTTAAGTCTTTGCTGGCAGCACATGCCAGCGGCGTAATTATTGTGCGCTCGGAAGATGAGCTCTTGAAATCGGTGGAAGCCATTCCCGGCGCGGTTGGCCTGGTGGATGTTTACTCCATCAATGGCCGCGTCAACGTTTTGAAAGTCGACGGCAAGCTTCCGCTGGAGCCGGGATATTTCCTGAAAGGCAACTAGCCACAACTGCCGCGCTGTGGCAGAAGCGGTCAATCGTCTAAGGAGTTTACAGATGAGGTCGATCAAGGTTTCCATTCTGGCGCTGCTCATGATTTTTGGGCTGCAAGCCTTCGCGCATGAAAGTGCCACTGGCATGCATATCTCCACCAAGTCTCCGCAGGCGCATGCCCTTTTTGAAAAAGGCATACAAAAGATGGAGATGCTGCACACGCAGGACGGCCTGAATAATTTCCGCAGCGCGGTGCAGGCCGATCCGCAATTTGCACTGGGCCACATCTTTCTCACCTTCTTTTCACAGGACCCAACGGAGCAGGTAGCCGAGCGTGAAAAAGCGCTGGCCACGCGCGCTTCCGCCGGTCCGGAAGAAAAACTCGTCATCGATTGGCTGGCCAATGCGAGCCAGGCCAATTGGGTCCCTGCGATCCAGGCCATGAATGAAGCGCTTACCAGCTATCCCAATGACAAGCATCTGCACTGGCTAGCCGGATGGTGGCTGCAACTTGATCGCAGCCAGACGCAGCGCGCCATCGCCATGTTTGAGAGCGTCATGAAGATCGACCCGCAATTTGCCGACGCCTACAACGAAGCCGCTTATTGCTATGCACGGCAGGGCAACTTTGACAAAGCTTTTGCCGACATCAAGCGCTATACCGAACTCGTTTCCAATGAGCCCAACCCGCAGGATTCTTTCGCGGAAATCTCGCGCATGTCAGGACGATTTGAAGACGCGCTGACGCACTATCGCATGTCGCTCAAGATCGATCCCACATTCCATGAATCGCAACTTGGCCTGGGCGATACTTACGCTCTGATGGGCGACCAGCAAAAAGCCCGCGCTGAATATGCCAAGGCCATTGAAGTTGCGTCGCCGGTGCAGAAAATTGTGTGGTCATTGCAAGTGGCTGCAACTTATGTTCGCGAAGGCGACCTCGCAGCAGCCGACAAAGCTTTCAACGACGTAGCCGAGCAGGCCCACGCCAAAGACTTTGCCAACCTTGAAGCTGAAGCCTATCGAAGCATGTCCTTGTATCAGCTTGAAGGACCTGCGTCGCTGGCTTTGCTGGCCAAGGCTGAAGCTGCTCTCAAGGAAGCGCATAAAGTTCCGCAATCGCTGCTGAACCAGGAACTGGCCACCGTGCTGCGCACCCGCGTGGAGCGCGCCCTGGCCGATAACAATGCTAAGTCGGCCGCAACAGCGCTCAAGCAACTGCAAACTTTGTCTGAAGCCAATGACGCTGACGGCATTATCGCCGGCGCTTTCCACGGCGCTGCCGGAACCATGGCGCTTACCGAAGGCAAATTTGCCGACGCCGTGAACCACCTGGAAGAAGACGAGTCCAATGCCCTCTCCATGCGCGCCCTGATTGCCGCGTATACCAAGAACGGGCAGCAGGGCAACGCCACTCGACTGGCCGCCAAGCTGGCCGCGTTCAACATGCCGCTGATCGAACAGGCTGTGGTGGTCCCTGAATTCCGCAAGCAGCGCGCCGCTATGGCGTCAAAATCCAACCCGGCGCTCGATCCTCGGGCAAAGTATCGCTAGGGAGCAGCAGCTAGTCAGCAATTAGCAATCAGCAATCAGCCGAACCAAGGGCATTCAGACGTTAAGCAGATTTCCCGCCGCAAGGCGGGATTTTTGCGTGTGGGGCAGTCCATCGTGTTTTCGACCTTTGATGCTCATGTAGCACAGCCGCCCTCGGCTGTTCCGATCTTTCGACGCAATCAGTTTCATCAGTGTGATCAGCGGTAAGATTTGCCTGCCAGGTCCCTGTTAGAATCCGTTAGCCTAACGGCAACAAATGACTTTTAAATTCGTCATGGGCGTGTTCTCCGTCCTCCTGATGGTTCTTGCTTTTACGATTTACATCTGGCAGACCACTAGAGAAGATGGTGTTCGTCCGCATCCGTTTTCCTGGTTTTTGTGGGGATTTGTTACGGGAGTGGTTTACCTGGTGCAGATTTCACAAGGAGCAGGGGCCGGAAGCTGGGTAGTTGGCTTTACGGCCGTGATTTGTTTTCTGATCGGAGCTATTAGCTTTTTCAAAGGCAAATGGCATTTTTCATTCTTCGATTGGTTTTGCCTGGTTGCAGGGCTGATAGTGTTCGTCTACTACCTGCTTTCGAGAAATCCAACACAATCCGCCATTCTGGCAACTGCTACTGACGTTTTAGGATACGGATCAACAATCAAGAAAGGCTGGATCCAGCCTCGGAAGGACAGCGTCACGTCGTTTGCTCTTAACAGTGCGAAATTTGTTCCGTCCCTTTTCGCCTTGAGTTCTTACTCCCTGGCGACCTGGCTGTATCCTGCAACACTTGTGGTGATGAACGCGGGAGTCGCAATCATGCTACTGGTACGGCGACGACGTTCGACAGATTAAGTCAGTTGATCTCAGCGATTCCTACCTACCCCCTCTCCTCTCCATCCCAGATTGGCGTAGCTTTGCGCGACATCATCCCAATTCATCCCAGATTGGCGTGCACTTCAGCATTTTGGCCTCGATTGGCGTAGACTGCTCACCGCCTGCGGCAACATCTTCCCCACTCCTTCCACCCAGAGCGAGCCCAACCAGAACGATGAGCATCGTTTTTCCGATCATAAGCTTCAGCAGATCGCCCAGTGATGCGCCATTTAGAACTTTTTATTGCCGTTGATCTACAGGGCCAAATTCACGCGCGTAGGGTGAGGTGCTGGAGTTCACGCGTGGCTGCGGAGGCACAAACCTTCCGCGCAGTGATGCGGGCAGCACATGCGCAGCTTAGAAGAACGCGTGCCAGGACCAGCAACGCCCCAGGAACAGACAAAAAATTTTTCCAAGCTATTTGAGGCTGCGGCCCGCCCGTGCCACCACGGCTGCAATAAGCCACTTAATTGGGGCAACTCGGGGTCAATTAAGAACGTCCATTCAGCAGCTCTGCTTCCCCTGGCCGAGGTCTTATGAAAGCGACTGTCTTCTTCAGCAGCACTGCTCGAATTTTGTTTTCATCAATAATGTTCCTGGCTGGTTGCGGTGGGTTATCAAAAACCTCTATTCCAGCACCAGGCGCCGCCGGTTCAGCCCAGGGAACTTTCGCACTTGTCTATGTTTTGAGCAATCCCAGCGGCAACAACTTTGAAATAAATGCTTTTTCCGCAGGCTCCAACGGGCAGCTCACGCCCGTTCCGGGTTCGCCTTTCGCTGCGAACGTGGGGGCTATCGCGGCAAATCGAAATTATCTGTTTGGTACTGACGGGAGCAGCATCGATTCGTTCGCCATCGCGTCCAACGGGGCGCTTACCCAGGTCTCATCCATCAACGGCCTGCAGTTCAATCCTCATGGCGGGCTTTCTGATCTGTTCCTGGATCGTACTGGCACAACTTTGTACTCTGTACACTTCCTTATCGATGGCGCAAACGACGGCTACGAGTCGTACAGCGTTGACCACTCCACGGGAGCACTGAGTTACCTCGGCGCTACATTTATTGGCTGCTGCGGCGACGGGCCCTTGAGCTTCATGGAAAACAATTTGTACGGATACACCACGAGTTGTTATCACGGTTTTTCGGAGATATCGGGGTTCAAGCGGAATAACGATGGAACACTGACCCCGTCTGGTGGTCTGATTGATTTTCCGGATCCCAACCGCCTTTGTCCCGGGATGGTAACAGCAGGCCCTACCAGTAACTTGGCCGTCTCTTTCGGCGCTGATGTCGGTCCCGGCGTTCCACCGCAAGGCAGCGGGGTAGTGCTCGCGGTATACACCGTTGATGGTTCCGGAAGTGTGACCACGAACAGCACGGTTGCGAATATGCCCCAGACTGCTGTCGGCGGGAACATCGTCATGTCGCCGTCGGGAAAATTTCTTGCATTGGGAGGATTGGGCCTGGAGGTATTTCACTTCAATCAAGCTGACCCGATCACGCCGTTTACTGGGCTACTGATGAACGATCCGGTAGACCAGATCAGTTGGGACAATGACAATAACTTGTACGCGATAAGTCGGTCCACCAGCAAACTGTCGGTATTTACGGTGACTGCCACGAGCGTAACTCAGGCCTCCGGCTCACCCTACACAATAACCAACCCGACGGCCGTTGTCGTTGTACCCAGAAAGTAGAAGGCGGCAAAGCGGACTTGACCAAAAGCAGCGTTTGCAGCAGGTTCTATTCCCCAAAATGTCAGTTGCGCGAATTTTAAGTTATCGAACCAGCGCAACCCACTCAATGTTCGACATGCCAGCGGGAAATGCGGAAGGAAAAAGTCAGTTGGTAGGCCATCTTTTACTCAAAGCGCAAAATCGTCAGGGAGTCTACCTTGCTCACGCGCCGGGCTGGAAAATAGCAGGCCAGGAGCGCCACCGCCGCGAGCAACGCCCCGGCGACGACCCACGTGACCCGATCCGTTGGGCTTGTGTCGTAGAGCAAGCTCGCCAAGGCGCAGTCGATTGAGGAGGCGCCGGAGCCCGAATACACTACTGCTAATGCCAGCTTTAACGACGTGCGGGCTAAGGCCGAGGCTCCTTCTATCGCGGTGGGACAGAAATCAATTTCTGCCTCGGTGACGGTGTCTTTTGAGCTGAATTGAGCGGCTGAAAACATATCCTGCATTAAAGCGGCTCTCTCGGCGTTCTTCCCAGAAGGTGGGGGTGAGCTTCGTCCGGCTGCGTGCTGACGGCTGATTGCTGATTGCTGCCGTAATTTCATGTATCCTTTACTTTCTTTCAATTGCAGTTTTAGGAGATTCAATGAGGGCAGGGAAGTTGAAGGCCTTTTACGGCGGAATAGCGTTTCTAGCGGTGTGCGCGGCCGGTTTTTTGAGCGGATGCGCCAGCGGGCACAAGCAGTTTGTGTATGTAACAGGGCAGGGAACCAATGAGGCATTTGAGTTCCGCGTGCAGTCCAATGGAACGCTTGTGCCTTTGGGGACGCCGAATTTTCCTGTCGGATCCAATCCGTCGGCGCTGAAGCCTCACACTTCCGGCGACTTCCTTTATATAACCGATTTTTCCGGCAATGATGTGACCTTGTTGGACATTAACCAGAGCAACGGCAATCTTGCCGTGCCGGTGAGCATCAGTATTGTTAACCCGACGAATCCTACCAATATTTTTGCCACCGACAAAGGACCAGTTTCCCTGGTGATGTCGCCGACGGCGCCGTTCCTGTTTACGGCCAACCAGACGGCCAGCAACATTACGGCTTACACGGTTGATCCTGGTACGGGGAGTCTGGGAGTGCTTGCCGGTTCGCCGTTTCCAATTGTGCCGGCATCGCATCCCTCGTCTATAGCAATTTCACCCAAGGGCGACTTCCTGTTTATAGCGAATGCCACTGAAGGCACAATTGCGGTATTTAACATCAACGGGAATGGAGCGCTGGCGCAGGCAGGACTACCGACCTCAGTGGGCACGGGCGCAACACCCACTTCAATTGCGGTGGAACACTCCGGACGCTTTCTCTACGTGACGGATCCTGCGCACAACGCGGTGCTGGGATTCTCGATCCAGTCGGGTGGAGCGCTTTCCCCGATCAATGGCTCGCCATTTGCCGCAGGCGCTGCGCCAATTGGGCTGGGGATTGATCCGCAGGGAGCGCTTTTGTATGTCGCCAACAGCGCATCCAACAATGTTTCTGCCTATGCGATTGACTCGAGTACGGGCGTGCTGGGCGCGGTGAGCGGATCTCCTTTCCCCACCGGAGGCGTTGGACCTTCCGCCGTTGCCGTGGATGCAGACACTTCCTTCGCCTACGTGACCGAGCAGGGGAGCCACGATATCGCGGCTTTTAATATTGCGTCGAATGGCGCGCTGCAGCCAGTCAAGGGCTCGCCCTTTGGCGTGGCCACAGCCGCGACGTCGATAACGGTTGTGCGGCGCTGAGGAACTGGTGATCGCGATCCACGAAAGTCCCGACCGCGAATGCCATTCAGGCTATGCACTTTTGGTGCTTGTGCCCGATTTTCAAACCGTGCTAAACAAGCCAGTACGATGGAATCGGTGTACCAGGAAGAAGCAGAGGTTAGCGAAGTACAGCTAACGCCGCAGGACCAGCTTCGTCTGCAATGGCAGCAGCAGCCAGGGGCGGTCCCGTTGCTGCGCCAGAAGAACGTTATCGACCAGAACGCTGAACTTCTGCCCTATGCCGCTGTTGCTGGATTGCCGGGCTGGATTTCTCCCGGAATGTTTGCTCTGCAAGGCCTGGTGCTGATTGCGTTCATTGCCGCCGGCATCAACTGGCAGATGACCCGGCACTCCGGCAAACTGGAAGATGAAATCACGGCGTTGCAGGCAAGCTCAAAGACTGAGGTCAAGCGCCAGGAAGAAATCATTTCAGCCACGCAGGCGGAGATCAGAAGAATTTCCGGTTCTCCCAATGCAAGCTTTAAGCTGCATATATCCGCGTTGCCGCTCAGCCGCGAGCAGGCGCTTGCGGCGTTGAATAATTCGCTGGAAGAGTCGCGCAACTCCGAAGAGCAGTACGAGAAAAATATGGCGGCGCGGGAGCATAATCTTCGCGCGCGGCAAAGCACGCTGGCTATCGTAAATTCAGGCAGCCCGCTCATTTTTTCACTGGCGCTGTTTCTGGCCGCGGGTTTGTTCAGCCAGGGCGCGCAGCGAGAGTTTCCTCGCAATCGCCATGCGCGTAACCTGGCCGACTATTATCTTTACTTCATCACAGCGGAAGGCCTCTGGCCGAATCTGGTGCTGCTGGGATTTTTGTTTGTGGCATTCAGCGGCAGTGACTATGGCCTGAGCGAGCTGTTCTCCAGCGTTGGCCCGCTCTTCTGGGTCGTGTTCTGGATCGGCTTTTATGGCCTGCTGCTGCACTTCTTTGTGATGACCGCGCGCGGTCTTTATCGCGCCATGCAGGCGCGTCCGCCTGCAAGTGAATGGGGCTTTGATAACAGATTGCTTTTCCGGATCCACAATAGCTTTTTCGTGGTCTTTGCCGGACTCGAAGCCGTGTTTCTCATGCTGTGCTATGGATTTTATTTTCTGCAGAGCCACGCGGCATAGTCCCGTTGCTCGAAAATGAGAGCTGCTTTTCACTTCAAGGCTGTGCGCCCACACACTTCGTGTCTTCGGCGGCTCTAACTGTCCTTGCGATATAGCAACTCGCGCATCGCGTGCCGTCGAGCTTCATTCGCGTCCTTCGCATTCTTGCGTTCAACAGCATCCATCCGGCTCTTGGTTTCAGGCTCAGCGCTTTCAGGCTCGCTGCACGCCGGACAGCGGTTGGCAAAGCCGGGCTTGTCCGGCTTCAGCTCAAACTCCTCAGAGCAGACGGCACAAACTTTGATAGGAAACGGCATATTGCTTTTATGATACAACGCAAGCCAGAGGGATGGTCGTCACTCGTCGATGGTGCTACACGAGCTTCGTTTCAGTAGTCTTCCTCTCGATGCGGTTCAGCAGGGAGAAAGCCGCAAGCGAGCGCGCCTGCGCTCCACAACTTCAGCTGTTGGTAGAGATCTTTCACCCGCGTCGCGCGTTTCGGGATATCGCCTGGCGGCTCAGACGCCGTCATAACGGCTCTACTTCAACTGCTCAATCTCTCCCAGTTCCTTCTCATCAATCTTCTTGATGCCGAGATGTTTTTGCAGCCAGCGCGCGCGATCCAGACGGGCGGCGGCATTCAACGCATGACCAGCGTCATAGAACTCCATCTTTTTATCTTTGGCGCTGAAGCGGTCAAGATATTTCTGGGCCATCTCTTTGCTGATGGGATCGCCCGACGCAAATTGCAGGAAGATGCTTTCACGGTCAGTATGGCCGAGAAAATAAACCGGATCGTCCCACGCGTACTCGCGGAAATATTCACGGATGTTGTCCTCGCCCACCTGCTTGATCTGCGCCATGCGTTGCGGATCTTTGCTGGCAAAGGCCTCTTCCTGGTCGGCATAGCCGCTGGCCATGAGCACATATGCGCTGATGCGGGTTTCCACGCCGGCCAGGATCGCGCCCACATGCGCGTTCCAGCTATGGCCAACATAAGCGATGCGCTTGCGATCAACGTCCGGACGTCCGTAAAGCAGGTCGACGCCACGGCGAAGGTCAGTGACCTGGTGCACGGCGGCTTCACTCTGCTGCTTTGCTGCTTCCAGCGGGCCGGAATCGCCCTTGGCTTCAACCCAGTCATGGCGGACCTGCGGCGCATCAATCAGCAGTGACACCACACCGGAGTTGGCGAGCGCTACGGCTTCTTCAAGGAACTCATCTTTGTTCGCGAGCGGCGAGCCTTTCATGAGCCAGTGTCCCCAGATGATTGCCGGAAACGGGCCGCCGCCCGGAGGAATCAGCAGGTAAGCCGGCACGCGGTCTCCGCTGGCGCCGGCATAGTTGAGTTCGATCAGCCGGACATTGTCTCGCTTGTGCACGTCGGTCTCGCGCATCTCCAGTCCGGCATGGCTGTCATAGTCAAAGCGCGGCAGCAGGTCAGGATATGAAGGCTTGGGCGGCTCACCATTTGATTCCGCCTGCGCAGGTTGAGCAGGAGGCAATGAAGAAGGCGTCGGCGTCGGTATAGCCACGGGACTGGGCGCGGTGTTTGATCCCGGACGGTTCAGCGTTGGCCGGTCTGAGGGCGTCGGCGTAGACGACGGTGGTGGAGTTGGCGAAGGCGATTGCGCGGTGGCAGCGGCTATCAGAACTGACAACAGGATGAATGACAATAAAATCCGCATGAATTCAATCCGTAGTTTCCTAAACGTGCTCCTAACACTCTATCGCGAAGACCGCATTCTCTGCTGGGGAAACGTGATAGTTGCCGCCACTCCGTTGCGGTGCTAATCTCAAAGCCCTCATGGACCTCACGGAAGCTGCAAGGCCCGCACGGAACTTTGGCCCGGTCAATCCGGAAACGTTTTTCGCCGCGCAGAAGCGCAATCGCCGCGCCACGTGGCGCATGTCCGCGCTGTGCACGTTTGCCGCTTTCATCATGGGCATTCCGCTCACTCTCGTGCTTACGCCGCTGTTCTATGCCGGCACGCTGATCGTGGCGGAAATCGTGAACCATTTCTCGCCGCTGCCGGCGGATTTCTGGCGGCAGGCCAATGATCTGGCCAAGCTTGGCATGCGCGTGGCCGACTACGTTATCAACCAGAAAGGCACGCTTGATCCGGGCGAACTGACGGCCGGTCTTATATTAGTGCTGCTGCCGGGGATGGTCGTGGCCTTTGGGTTGTGGTTTGCGATGCTGGCATTGTTTCGGCATGGCGGCGTGGGCGGCACGCTGGCCAGCATGAACGCCCGCGAACCCAACCAGGCTGACCTGAAAGAGCTTCAGCTTGCGGACGTCGGCGCAGGAAATGGCAATTGCCGCCGGATTGCCCGCGCCAAAGATCATGCTTGTCGATTCCATCGGCGCAAACGCCGCTGCCGTCGGCACGTCGCCGCATGACGCCCGCATCGTCATTTCGCGTCGCCTACTTGATGATCTTGATCGCGACCAGATGCAGGCGATACTTGCTCATCTGGTTGGATCCATCGGCAACGGTGATCTGGGAATCGCGTTCACCGTCACCAGCGTCTTTGAAACCTGTGGCCTGCTGGTGAACCTTATTAATGCGCCGTTCGGCAAAGAGTCGCGCAGCCGGCTTTGGCGCGTGGCGCGTTACATGCTCGGCGGCGGCACGCCGGAAAAACGCGCGGCAGACGCAGCGGCCATCGCAGAATCGCTGGCCACCTCACTCGATGGCGACACGCCTGAAATGGACAACTATTTCAAGCAGGGCAATCCCGGACTGATCAAGAAAATTTACCGCTTCATTATGTTCCCGCTCATGTTCACCAACATGGCGATTGAGATTACGCTGTGGTTTTTCCTGAACCTGCTGCTCGGACCGTGCATGGCCATGCTGTGGCGCACGCGTCGCTACCTGGCCGACGCGAGTTCAGTGGAGCTTACGCGCAATCCAGACGCGCTGGCCCGCGCGCTGCAATGCCTGAGTGAAGACAACACCGCTTTCGATAGCGGCGGTTGGGCCACGCATCTTTTTGTGGTGAATCCCAAGGGTGACAGCGGCCTGCGCGGACAGCAACCGAGCCAGCAGCAAATGGCCAAAGCCATTCAGGCGTGGGCGTCGACAGCCCATATGATGTCGGCACAGGATGCGGCGAATCTCTATGACACGCCGGTTGAGGCGCGGGGTGCGGCTGGGGATGCAGACGGGGGTGCATCAGGGGTTGCAAAAAATGACTGGCCCAGCGTGCGCCAGGAAATGATTACCACCGTAAAAGCGGCAGCCGCGGGAAATCCGCAAGCCATGGCGCGGATGCGCGCGATGGCAGAGATGATGGGTGAAAGATTGCCTGTAGGGCTTGGCGAGCTACCCAATTTTGCCGACATTCAGGCGGCCAGCCACGGAGACATGGCCGCGATCGAGCGCTTGAAACAAGCGCAGCAAGGCAGGCGGCAAAGCCAGCCAAAACGTGGCCAGTCCGGTTTGCAGATGCAGAGCTTTGCTTCGTTTCATCCACCGCTGGTGAAGCGCGCCAAGCGCCTGCAGAAGATGGGCTCACACATGATCGCGCCGGTAAGAGCGGGCGGATGGGTGCTTACTGTCTTTATGACTCTGCTCTACGTGATCATTGTGCCGCTGCTCACGGTTGCCGCGGGACTCATGCTGATCGTTATCGGCATGCTAATTGGCATGAACCTGATGCTGCTGGCGGTATGGCTCATGGCCATCCACTGGTTTTTTGTCTGGTTGAATGGCAGGTAGCGTTACGCGGCGATTTCGCCCGGCGAGAGTTCGTCCACATAGCACCAGATCCAGGCCTCGCCCGGTTCGATGGAACGCATCAGCGGGTGCTTGGTGCGATGGAAATGCTTGGTTGCATGTTTGTTCTTCGATGAATCGCAGCAGCCCACATGGCCGCATTCCAGGCACAGGCGCAGATGGACCCACGTGTCGCCGGTCTTGATGCAGTCTTCGCACACATCCGTATCCGTGGACTTAAATTTGATCTGCTTCAAGTGGCTGCAACTCTGGGCCATGGCTTCTCCTTAAGCCGCACCGGCGGCGGGTTCGTCGATTCGTTCCAGCGCAGCGCGGTCCCATTTTGCCAGGTTCGCGCCGGCTTCATACGTGCTCTGCAAAAACTCCAGCACAGCCGCAGTTGGGGAACTTGCGCGACGGGCGTCTTCATGCATCAGAAGAAATTCGCCCAGTTGTTGATGATAAAACGCCGCTGCCGGGCGCACTTTTTGCTCGGCAAAGCCCTGCGGATTGGGCGCGGCATAGCAATAGAAAGCGGCATCTGTGACGTCGCCACCGCCCGTCCACCAGCCTGCGCTGATCACCTCATGGGAATAAGCTTCCTGCATGATTTTGCGCAGCACCGGATCAGGATCGCTGCGCTCCGGCGCGGTACGTCCGGAAAAGCGCGTGACAGCCATGTCAAAGCTGCCCCAGAAGAAATGTACTGGGCTGGATTTGCCGATGAAGCGGGAACGAAACACCTTGAGCACGTCATCGACGGAAACTAGCGTGCGCCAGAAACGGCGTGCATATTCTTTGTCGTAGGACGCATGGATTTTATCCTGTTCAAACGCGATTGGATTGGCGATCTCCACGGGCATGTGCCAGATGCTCACATCGATCTTCAACGCCCGCAGTGCAGACATGAACTCCTGGTAGAAATCGGCCACTGAGCGCGGCCCAAGCGGAATGATTTTCGTCGCCGGATCGCAGGTCTTGATGATCAACTGGTGCTCAAGAAAATCAAACTCAATTTCAAACACGCGATCGCCGTACGGAATAGCCGACGTGGTGAGGCCGCGTGCGCTCACATAAAGCGCCGCGTTCCACCAGTGATTGATTTTGGGCGTCAGCGCCAGCCGCACTTTGCCCACGATCTGAGTCCACATGTGCAGCGTGTCGCGGGTATCTTGCCAGGCGGAAAGAGGCAAAGCAGGCCAGCAAACAGGGGAATCGGAAACAGCAGTGCTGCGGACGTCTGTCATAGGAACTCCCGAAAAAACCGCTCCAGACAGACAGTATAGCCGCAGCCGCGCGAACCCAGCGAGTTCAGCTCACATTCCCTTGCTCGATAGCACGGACCTGTAACTGTCAATCAGGGTTGCGAGCCAACTCCGCAGTCTTGTCATCGAGAAGTGAGTGCGCGGCACGCAACCACTCCGCCAAGCTGGCCCAGGGACGCTCTGCCTGGGCTTCCTGTAGAGGAATCAATTCTTTCTTGCTCCGGCCCAATCGCCATGACCGGATCTGCTTTTTGGCGCGCCTGAAAAGTCCTGCAGGAATCTCGTTTCCAGCGCGTCGTGTGTTAGTGGCCATATATATCTCCATAACGGGCCTGAACGGGCTTAAAGCGTGCGATCCATGAGGGCTGCTTTCACCTCATCGCTCGCCTGGAATGCTCCGCGTACTTTCAGCGACTTGATAACGGCGCAAGCCAGCTCCGGAGTCACGTCGTTAGCCAGCCGCAAAATGCCGGTCACGTTGAGTTCAAGCTGTTTGCCGGAGTCGCGTAGTCTGTTCAGGCTCTTGCGGTTGTGCATCGCGATACCTGCGATCGTCAACTCACCGGTCATCGACCGCGGAACTTCCACGTGATGCTCGCGTAGCAGGTTGCGCGCTGCCGATTGCAGAAAAGCTTCGCGGCTTGCGTAGAGCCCCTGCTCCACTAGTAAGTCCACTTGATGAATCTCTTGCGCGTCCATGGTGACATCAAGTTTTTGCGGTTTCGAACTGTGGAAAGCGCCTGCGCCAAATCTTCCTATCAGGCCTGCCATTGCTATAAAACGCTCTTTGCGTTCCGCTCTTTTGTCTTGCTGTTCACGGTTTTCCATTGATGATGACCCTTCATATGTAAATGTAAATTTACATTTACATAACTGTCAAGTACAATCTTGCTAATTGGTATAAATATTTCCCATGGCAAAAAAGACTCTCGCACCCCAGCAGGAGCGCAGCCGCGAATCGCTGCGCAAACTGCAGAAGGCAACGGCTGAAGTCCTGGGGCAGCACGGCGTTGACGGTACAACAATTCCCCGCATCGCACAGCACGCTGGCCTAACTCCTGGCGCCATTTATCGGCGCTTTCATGATAAGGAAGCGCTGCTGGAAGCAACTATTCTGGGAATTCTGGAGCGGCAGGAAGAGAGAATGAAGGTCGGCCTTACGCCTGCTGCGGCCGGGCAGATCCCGCTGCCGGTTTTTGCCGAGCAGGTCATTGGCGGAATGGTGCTTAGCTATCGCGTCAATGCATCGTTATTGCGCGCCATGCGGACTTTCGTCCAGAGCCGTGCGAGTACTCCTTTTTACAACAAGGCCATGAAGACGGAGAGCCGCTCATTTGAACACGTGGTGGGTTTATTTATGGCGCATCGTAAAAGCATCAGGCATCCTGATCCGCGAACCGCGATTTCACTCGCGTTCATCATGGTTTCCAGCACTCTCTTCGATTGGGTGGTGATGCCGCTGGACGTTGGAGCATGGAAATCTTTTCTTCCCAAAGACGATCAGGCGCTCAAGCGCGAGCTCACGCGGGCCTTCCTGAATTACCTGGGCGTTGAGCAGAAACGCGGGTAGCCGCTGATACAATAAGAGGTGAGCCCGCGCATCTAAAGAGTGCGGGTCTTCTGTTAATCCCGTCATCATTCTGACTTTGAGAACCGGTTTAGTCTATGTTTGAAAATCTTCAGGAAAAACTGCAACGGGCATTCAAGAACCTGCGCGGACAGGGCACGCTTACCGAGGAAAACATCCAGGAAGCGCTCAAAGAAATCCGCATGGCGCTGCTGGAAGCCGACGTTAACTTCAAGGTGGTCAAGACGTTTATTGACCGCGTGCAGGAAAAAGCTGTCGGGCAGGAAGTAATGACGGCGCTTTCTCCGGCGCAGCAGATCGTCAAGCTGGTCCACGATGAACTGGTTGAAGTCCTGGGCAAGGACACAGCCAAACTCAAATTCGCATCGCAGCCGCCGTCAGTGATCCTGATGGCAGGCTTGCAGGGTTCCGGTAAGACCACCACTTCCGGCAAGCTCGCCGCATGGCTCAAAAAAGGCGGACACCGGCCCATGCTGGTCTCGGTAGACGTGTATCGTCCCGCTGCGCGCCAGCAGTTGAGAGTGGTGGCTGAAGCCATTAAGGCCAATCTCTACGAGGGCAAGGTTGAAACGGCTGACACGCCGACGGTTGAGCGCCTGGCCAAAGAAGCGCGCAAAGAAGCCATCAACAGCGGCTGCAATTTCCTGATCGTTGATACCGCCGGCCGCCTGCACATCGATGACGAGTTGATGTCAGAAATGCAGTCGCTCAAGAAAATTCTCAACCCGCAGGAAATCCTGTTCGTGGCCGATGCCATGACCGGACAGGACGCGGTGCGCTCCGCCGACGAGTTCCACAAAAAGCTTTCCATCACCGGCGTGGTGCTCACCAAAATGGATGGCGACGCTCGCGGCGGCGCGGCGCTCTCCATCCGCCAGGTTACCGGCCAGCCGATCAAGTTCATTGGCGTGGGCGAAAAGTATGACGCGCTGGAGCCTTTCCATCCTGACCGCATCGTCGGACGCATCCTTGGCATGGGAGACATCCTGACGCTGGTTGAAAAAGCGCAGGAGACCGTTGACCAGAAAAAAGCGCAGGAGTTCGCGCAGAAAGCGTTGGGCGGAGAAGGCTTCTCGCTGGAAGATTTCCGGGACCAGCTTCGCCAGGTAAAGAAGCTGGGGTCATTGCAAAGCGTGATCAAGATGCTGCCCAGCATCGGCCCGTTTGCCGGCATGCAGAAAGCGGCCGACTCCGTGGACGAAAGCCAGATCACGCGCGTGGAAGCCATCATCAATTCCATGACGCCGAAAGAGCGCAACCACCATGAGATCATCAACGGCAGCCGGCGCAAGCGCATCGCCCGCGGCTCCGGCACCAGCGTGCAGGAAGTGAACCAACTTCTGCGCCAGTATGCCCAGATGCGCAAGATGTTCAAGGACATGGGCAAATCCAGCTTCAGCCGCAAGCTGGCCGGAATGAAGCTGCCGGGAATGATGAGATAGCTTTTTTCTTTCAATCTCGAGCGTAGCGAGAGACCCCTATCGTCACCAGGAAATTCCGGGACATGCCGGGTTGTGGTCATGCCCGCTGTAGGAAAAAAGCCTCTTATCCTTGTATCGGCCCCATAGTCTTTCGTAGTCATAGGGTTCCTTCGCCCTTCGGCGAGCTCAGGATCGGGATTTCGGACAGCAATGGCTCTTCAACGACCAACTCGACTCCCTCACCGCCAAGCTGCGCGCCATGGTTCCCGCCGAACGGCTGGCCGTCGTAGATCTTGCGGCGGCGCAGCTTTCTCATTCCGGATTAGCGGAGCGAGCGCTCAAGATCGGCGATCACGCGCCAAACTTTGAACTCCCCGATGGCGATGGCATGCTCTGGCGTCGGAAGATTTGCTTCGCAGCGGGCCTTTCCGCCCATTCACGCCAAACGCGGGCGCGAATGGGGCTCTGGTGATCGTCTTCTATCGCGGACGCTGGTGCGCTTACTGCAACGCGCAGCTCAGAGCCTTGCAGGAAATTCACCCGCAGATTGCTGAAGCCGGTACGTCGCTCGTCGCCATCTCACCGCAGACGCAGAAAGCACTCTTACATGACGCGCGACATGCACAAGCTGCGCTTCCCTGTCCTGAGCGATCAAGGAAATCAGGTTGCGCGAAAATTTGGATTGGTATATCGTCTCTCGCCGGAGATGCAGGCGATGTATGAGAGCATCATGACAAAACTGCCCGGCTACAACGGCGACCAGAGCTGGGAACTGCCGCTGGCCGCGACGTACGTTGTGCAACCGGATGGAAAGATTTCTTATGGGCACGAATCGATGCCGACTGGCGGAAAAGGCCGGAGCCGGAAGAGTTACTGCAAATCGTAGTTTCCGCCGGAACCAACACGCTCTAAAAGTGCTCCTGCAGCTCCACAAACTTCTCAACTTGCAGCAGCTTTAACCCGTCCGGCGCTGGGTTCACCGTTTCATGCTCCAGCGCCCATGTGAGATCGTGCGGCACAAAGACGGCGTTGATGCCCGCCGCCAGCGCGGGATTAATGTCTGACCTGGGACTGTTGCCGACCATCCATGTGGTCTGCGGCTCGAACTCATACTTGGCGACGATCTCTTTATAAGCAGACTCGGTCTTCTCCGCCACAATCTCCACCGCGGCAAAATATTCCTTGATGCCGGAGCGCTCCACCTTGCCCGCCTGCTCGGTGAAATCGCCCTTGGTCATTACCACCATGTGGTGGCCCCGGCCGGAAAGGTAGTTCAGCGTCTCCGGCACGCCGTAGATCAGCTCAATGGGATAGTTCGATACCTTGTGGGCAAAGCCCCAGATGAACTCATGCAGCTCCGGCGTGACCGGCTTTTCTGAAAGCCGTTCAAAGCATTTGACCAGCGAATGAGAAAAGCTGTGCGATCCGTAGCCGCGCTCCAAAACCGTCTCGCGTTCGACCTCATACAAAAATTTCCGGACTTCGTCCGGGGAAAGGTGCTGATGGTTCAGCCGCTCGATGAAGTCGGCAATGGCCTGGTCAAAGTAAACGTTGTTTTCCCAGAGCGTATCGTCGGCGTCGATGAGGAGTGTTTGGGGAATGAGACGGGGCATTGCTGAGTAATGATAAATGGGAAAACCCATCACGGAGAATCGCCGAAATCGCCGACATCGCGCGTCATCGCCGTCATCAGGAAAATAGAGTCTTCACTACATTAGGCCCGGGTATCGTATCCGGCGAACCACTGGCGGTCACCCCTCGCGCAAGAATCAGAAGAACACCCGTGCTTGCGCAAGGCTTACGCCACGTGATTCAGTCCGAGTCACGTGCTGATCACGGCGATGACGCGCGATCACGGCGATCTTGCTAGAATCTTGCCTATGAAAACAGAACGCTGTCTGTTGGCACTCTTATTCGCGATGGTTCTTCCGGGAACGCTATTGGCCCAGGCGGGCACGACGGGCCGCGCCTCCGCCCAAGACCGCCGATAAATGTCTTTTGAAAGAGAACGTGAATGAAGATATTGCCGCGCAGGTAAACAAGTTCAAGCTTGTTTCCATGCCTTTCAGCGTGAACGGCCTCACTGACAATGAGCGCAAGATGGTTTACAAGCTGGTGGAAGCCTCGCAGTTTCTGGAAAGCATCTACTGGCGGCAGAGCGATCCTAAAGGGCTGGAGCTGTACAAGCGCTTGCTGGGCTGCAACCAGGTAATGAACCAGAAGATCCGTCGCTTTCTTGATGATCAATGGCAGCCGCTATGATCTGCTGGAAAATCAGAAGCCGTTCATCGGCAGTGACCCATTCCTGCCCGGCCACTCTCTGTATCCCGCGGGAATCACGCGGCAGGAAATTGAAGCTTACGTCGCCAAGCATCCGGAAAAGAAGGCCCAGATTTACAGCCCGTTCACTGTGGTCAAGCGCCAGGGCGGTGAGCTGGTTGGCGTTCCTTACCACATTGAATACAAGCCCTGGCTGGCGGGAGCGGCAAAGGCGCTGCGTGAAGCTGCGGCGCTGAGCCCGGACAAAGCTTTCTGCCGGCTTTCTGCAGTTGCGCGCAGATGCGCTGCTCACCGACGACTATTACAAGAGCGATCTGGCATGGCTCGATCTGGAGAACCCAAAGTTCGACATTATCTTTGCTCCGTATGAAACCTATCTGGACGATCTGCTGGGCGTGAAGACTTCTTACGGCGCGGCGGTGATGATCCGCAATCAGGAAGAGAGCGCCAGCCTGGACACTTTCAAGAAATACGTCCCGGACATACAGGACGCGCTGCCTCTGGCTGCCGGAAGACCGGCCGTCGATGCAGGGCAAGAGCACGCCAATGGAAGTAATGGACACGCCCTTCCGCGCCGGCGATCTGCGCCACGGATATCAGGCAGTGGCAGACAATCTGCCGAACGATCCGCGCATCCATCAGGAAAAAGGCACGAAGAAAATCTTCTTCAAGAATTTCATGGATGCCCGCGTGAACTATGTGGTGCTGCCGATCGGCAAGCAGTTGATGCGCGAAGACCAGGCAGCGCTGGCCAGCATGGAAGGCTATCTTGCGGTGGTGCTGATGCATGAAATCTGCCACGGTCTGGGTCCGGCTTATGCCCGTACCGCAGCCGGCAAGGCCGATATTCGCGAATCTATTGGACCTACATACGCGGGATTGGAAGAAGCCAAGGCGGACATCGTCGGCTTATTTGCTTTGAACTGGCTGATGGACAAAGGCGTGATACAGAAAAACGCAGGCCAACACGTTTTATGCGTCGCACGTCGCCGGAATTTTCCGTACGGTGCGCTTTGGCGTGGCGGAAGCCCACGGTCGGGCAGAGATGATGGAATTCAATTACCTGGCCGAGCAAGGCGCCATCACCTTCGATCCCAAGACCTCAAAGTATGCAATTGATTTCACAAAGATGCCGCAAGCCATTGCCACGCTGGCCAAGGAGCTGCTGGAAATTGAGGCCACGGGAGACAGGAACCGCGCTGAGCAATGGTTTAAAAAGTATGATTCCATGCCGGCTGAGTTAAAATCGGCGCTAACGAGCGTGAAAGATGTGCCCGTGGACATTGATCCAGTCAGCGCATTTGGAGAGCAGATTCAATGAGGCCCACACAGGAAGCGCAAAATCCAGAAGAACGCCGCAGGTTTGAGCGAGTAGATATCGCGCACCAGTCACAAGTGCTGGTGCTGGAGACCAAAGGCGGCCAGGCCGGTGTGCTGCGCCAACTGGCGCGCGGCGGTTTTATGATGGAGCCTGAACGGATTTACAACGAAGACAACAAGATTTACAACTTCACCATCCACGAGCCGACGGAAGACATTCGCGTGCGCGTGAATGCCCGGCTGCGCTTTGCAGACCAGCAGTATGCCGGCTTTGAGTTTGTGGATCTTGATCCTGAGGCGGCAGTCGAGATAGGGCACATCATCGGCAAGTATTACGAGCATACCAAAGCATAAGAATCGCCGGGATCGCGCGTAATCGCCTAGATCGCCGTAATCGGGAAACCCAACCAAACCTCACCACGGATTTCACGGATCACACGGATGATTGGAGTTTCCGATTCGCGCGCGGAAATCAGCGGCCACGAGGCCACCGACAAGCAGCTTGGCATTCATGGTAGACCAGGGACGATCCGTTGCATCCGTGTTCCGGCGATTCCGTGCGATTACGGCGATACTGTCTGATCCAGTGCCATCTCGCGCCTAAACCGAACCGCATGGTTCGCCAGTCGATTGGCTTCCTGGTTCTGTTCGCGCGGAATGTGGGAGATGCAGAAGTTCAGGGTGCGGGCCAGCTTGCGGCACATCCAGTGGAGAGAGTAAAGCCGTGGGCTGCGGCAGGAATATTCGCCGGTCATCTGTTTTACTACCAGTTCCGAATCGCTAAAGACGCTGAGAGAGGTGGCATTGAGTTCCAGCGCGCGCTGCAGGGCTTCCAGCAGGGCTGCGTATTCGGCCACATTATTGTCATGGTGGCCAATCCACCGGGCGATCCGGATCATTTCGCCGTCCGGCTTCTCAATCAATACGCCAATGCCGGAAGGCCCCGGACTGCCGTGGGAACCACCGTCGACATAGGCGATGAGATCTGACATCTGGTCTCTAAGAGACACAATGAAGCAGATCAGGTTGTGCAGTCAAGAACATCTTTGGTTCATTCACACGTTTGGGCTGGGACTTTTGGCATAAAGATTTTGTGGAAACCGTTGTGGAAATCACGGACACCGGGAATTTATCTGGTTTTTAACCGCATTTTATCCGCACTTTTATGATCGTGCAGATGAGGAAAAAAATCTTCATTTGCACAAATCATGGGCGTTGACTTTTCACTGTCTTCAGCTAGGATCACTCATGTCGACGGTCGAAAGGGTTAGTCAAAATAAACAGTGGCTGATCCGAAGTAGACTGAGTGACCAGGTTCAGTGGAGCGATCCAGTGAACACCCGGACCCGAAAAAACCGACAGGCTCTGCGAGGAGCAGGTTGGGGTCAGGAACTGCGAAAGCAGTGGTCGCATCAAGGGCTGTGACGGTACATGCATCCACGTTGTTAACTCCCTCGCAGGAGTTGGCGGCTAGAGCATAACCAATGTCACAGCCTTTCCTATTTGTGAGCAAACAATCGAAGCCGCTTTGCCTCACCTCACCTCGCCTCCACCTAAGTTGAGGCTATCCACCCCGCCGGATCTCAAGCTCACCTATTAGGTACAGCAACTTTCGGAATTGGATTTTCTGTTCCGCGCAACCCTTTGATCGTGTCTAATCTCTGTAGCGGCTGGATTTTGAGCAACCGGCGCGGACCTTTGGCAATTCTTGTTTCCGCCTGTTTATCTTGACTCTGGCTGCGCTCCTTAGGGTTTCAGGTATAGCTGCCTGAAACCCATTTTTTGTTTTCCCAGCCCCCTCGCACCCTCATAATTAGTCGATTTAGTAATAAGTCAGTCCAGGGGCGTGTCCTCGGCGACACACTGTCTTTTTCCTCACACGCACCACCTGTCTCCCAGACCCATTTAAGACTCTATTTATCAATAACTTATGTATTGGCTGCCGGTCTGCTCTTAATCCAGGTGTCACACGACATTAAGGAGAAATCAACATGCGGCGGCTAGTTGTGATCTCAGGGAAATCAAAAATTATTGCGACCTTCGCGGCGATAGTTTTCGCGCTTACCAGCATTCACCTGGCTGCCAAAGCCCACATCGCCAGTCTCCAGCGGGAACAGCAGCAACTTGAGCGGTCGACAATCCAGCAGCCATCAGTCCTTACTCCGGATTCTCAACCTCTGGTGAGCTGGTCTCCAACACAGAACCCGGCAAAAGTAGCCCCGCTGGATCAGAAAGCTACCGCTCCAAAGAACAAGCCAGCCCAAACCAGCGCGACGCCGGCCGAAGGCACCGCAACTCCCAAACGCCAGATCATTATCAGCATTGCAGACCGTCAACTGGCGGTCATCGACCATGGCCAGGTTTTAAAGACTTATCCCATCGCGGTGGGCGCTCGCGGCACTCCAAGTCCTAACGGTGATTTTGTGATCATCAATCACGCAAAAGATCCCATCTATCGGGGCGGCGAGATGGAGATACCGCCGGGAAAAGACAATCCGCTGGGCACGCGCTGGATGGGCCTGAGCCTGAAAGGTTATGGCATTCACGGAACCAATGTGCAGAGTTCCGTTGGCAAGGCGGTATCGCACGGATGCTTTCGCATGCGCAAGCAGGATGTGGAAGAGCTTTACGCGCTGGTGCAGGTCGGTAGACACGGTGATGGTCCGGCGCGAGCGCGACGCAATGATCGCCAAGGTTTTTACCGCGCCAACCGCAGCGCAGCCAGCCGTGACGCTGGCCGCCGCGACCAACAGCGAAATACAGGCATCAGCCGCAGCCACGACAACGACGGTTGAAACCACGGAGCAATAGGGTGAAGAAATTAAACCGCAGAGAGACGCGGAGATTGCAGAGAAAAGCTGGGTCAGAAGATTGGCCGCGAATCAACGCGAAAGAACGCGAATGAGAGATGGTCCGGAGGGAAATCAGCAGTTTCGTATGGAATCCCGGTCAGGATCGAGCGTGTAAGTGAGGATCGACACGAAAGCGCACAGTGGAACTGCGAAAGAGCCGAGTGGAACCAAGTTATGAGTCCGGTCCTTTGATCTTCTACTCCGCGCTCTCTGCGACCTCTGCGGTGAAAAAGTTTTGGTCATTAAGGAGGCATTGCGATGTTGTTCGTGAAATACCTGCTGCTGTTTACCGGTTGGGGCTTGCTTGCGGCCGCGGCCATTGAAGTTTTTAGAAATCTTTACCAGGTTGTCCAGTATCACCGCCAGTTGCGACATATAGCTCCAGCCTCCGAATCCGGGCTTTCATCGGGACCGGAAGGCGCCCCCGCGGAGTTGCCATCAACCCATGGCATTACCGTGGAAAAACCGCAACTGAACTGGACCACTGCCAAATGGGCGTTTCCTGCGGCCTGGCTGCCGCTCATCCTTGCTGCCGGCATAGTGGTGGTGCCCAGCGGGATGGGTGGCATCAGAGTGAGCCAGACTGCAGGAACGCTTCCAGGCACTTTGTATCCGGGCGTGCATTTCATTATGCCGCTGCTCGATTCAGTGGTGCTGTATGACATACGTGACCAGGTGTTGACCACGTCGTCCGGCAAAGACGGGCTTGGAATCGACCAGCGAAGCTGAAGCAGAAAAGCGGGAAGCGAAAAACAAAAAAGCCGATGCCTTCACCGTGCAATCGCGGGAAGGCTTGAGCATCGGCCTTGCCATTACGGTGCGCTATAAGTTCGATCCGGCAAAGCTCGATTTCATCCATGCCAACCTGCCGCAGCCGGTGGAGAAAGAGATTGTGCCGCCGGTAGTTTCCAGCGTCTTTCGCGAGCTGGCGCCGAACTATACCGTGCGCGAGGTATTTGCCACCAAGCGCGAGGAGATACGGCAAAGCGCGGCGGAACGCATCACCCGCAAGCTGGGGTCTGACGGCATCATTGTGAAAGAAGTCATGTTGCGCGATGTTCAGCTGCCGGAGGAATACGCCAAGGGCCTGGAAGGCCTGCTGCTGAAAGAACAGCAGAATGAGGGCATGGGCGTTGAGACAGAAATGAAAGCCAAGGAAGTGAAGATTGCGGAGCTTGAGGCAGAAGCGGCGCGAGTGCGGCAGGTAAAGCAGGCCCAGGGCGCGGGCGAAGTAAGAGTGCTGCAAGCCAAGTCAGAAGCGGACGCCATGAAATACACTCTGCCCCTGAAGCAGAAGCAGATTGAACAGTCACGCCTGGAAGCGGCGGCGCAAAAAGAAACCACGGTGAAAAATGCCGAAGCTCAGGCGCAGGCCAAGGTCATCGACAGCAAAGCCGAGATGGAACGCCGAGGCATGCTGGCCGAGGCTGAAGCCAATCGCATACGCATTGTTGCTGTGGCTGACAGCGAACGCATGAAGTCAGAAGCGGCGTTGCTCAAGGAGAGTCCATTGTTGATTAACAAGATCGTGGCGGAGCGCATGTCTGACAAGCTGCAAATCATGATGGTGCCGTCCGACGCCAAAATCTTCTTCAATGACGTGATGAAGAGCGGCGTTACGCCGGAAGCATTCACCAATGCCAAAGCGGCACAGGCCGCGGCGGAGGAAAGTGAAGGCACAGATCAGGAGCAGGACGAACAACCTGCACCGGCACAACAAGCAACCAGAAACAAGACATGGAAAGGAAGATAAGGTTCTGCCGGTAGCTCTCCGGGCTGCTTGTTCCCGCCGGAATGGGCGGCCCGGGCCGGTGGAGAGCCTTTACCACTGATTTTCACTGATGACACTGATACGAAAATCCGGATCGGCAAGTGGCCAGCGTACTGTATTACGCATATCAGTATTTATCGTTATTTACGGTTGCAATCAGAGGTTCAGAAGGTATTTCCCCGATTGCTAATTGAAGTGTTTTCCAGTCAAATGAGGAGCTATACCAAGCTTTCATTCAATGCTAAACACGGCCAATAGACGATGGCTTTGCGCATTTACACTCTTCTGTGTGTCGGTAGCTTCAGCCGCGTCGCAAGAGGCGACTTCTTTTCCCGTGGCGGCAACAGAATTCGTCCAGCTGATCCAGTCGCGCGCGGGTTCACCTTCTTCGGTTGCCGTGACCTTCCAGAACTTGTCTTCGCTGTCGCCCGAACGAGTGGAGGCGTTGCAGAACGCAATCTTCAACGCCTTCCGCAACGCCAACGTCAGGGTGGTAAAGCCGGAACAGGCAGTGGCGGAAGTGCACATAACTTTTTCTGAAGACTGGCAGGGTTATTTGTTGATCGCCGGCATTCAGCAGGGATCGAGCAGCCAGACTGTGATCAAGAAATTGCCGCGTCCGCAGCAGACACAGGCAGCGCACGCCACCACGCTCACAATCCGAAAGATACCAGTATGGCAGCAGGAAACGCCCATTCTGGATTTTTATCAGGACAGCCAAAACCTGCTGGTACTGGAGCCAAGCCAGGTTGCGCTGTATTCGATGGACTCAGGACAATGGCGTCCGCGACAAACGCTGGGGATCCCACACCAGAACGCGTGGCCGCGTGATCTGCGTGGACGGCTGGAAGTCCGTAGCGGAGAGATCAATGTCTTTCTGCCTGGGACGCGTTGCAGCGGGAAGATTTCGCCTCCGTCGCTGGATTGTCGCGCAAGTGACGATCCCTGGCCGATCGGCGAAGGGCTGGTTGCGTTTTTCAGTCCACGCAGGAATTTTTTCAATGGCCTGCTGGCAGGTTCAAGCGCGGGGGCGTCAGTCGCGGCATTTTTTTCTGGAGCAACGTGGCAAAGCGGCGATCAGCATGTATGGCTTTTCACCGGCACAGACGGTCACACGCGGCTTTTTCAAAATGATCTCGGCACGCCCACAGCAACTTTCAACGGCTGGGGAAGCACGCTGGCTCCGGTGCATTCAGTTTGCGGTTCGGGATGGCAGGTGCTGACCAGTTCGCCCGCTGACACTACGCGGCCAGACAGTGTGCAGGCCGTGGAAATTTCCGGTCGGGAGGCATTGCCTGTGAGTGCGCCGGTGGATTTAGCTGGAACGGTAGAAGCATTATGGACTGCAGGCAATTACGGCCAGCTGGTGAACGGAGTGCTGCATTCGCAGTCAGGAAAGTATGAAGCGTTTACTCTTACAGTTATTTGCAATCAGTAGCTTTGTGCTGCTGGCAGCCGGCGCTTATGGCGGATCGCGTCCGCGATACGGCGGCACTGTGCGCATTCTGCTTCATGACCGCGTGCTCTCAATTGATCCGCTCAGCGATGAAGACCGTCCCGCCGCGCGTGACCGCATGGCCGCGCTGGCGTTTGAGAACCTGACGGCAAGTTGACGCGCAGGGCCGTTTGCGTCCGGGGCTTGCTTTGTCATGGCATGCGGACCAATCAAAACGCGCATGGCAATTTCGGTTGAGGCTGGCAAATTTCCATGACGGAACGGTCCTGACCGCGGCTGATGTTGCAGCGAGCCTGGCGAAAGAGCAATCCGGCGTGGAAGTATTCTGCTATTGACCGGCAGACGGTATCGATGGAGACGCCTTACGCGGTCCAGCAGATGGCGGAGTTGCTGGCGCTGCCGCGATACGCAATTGTGAAACGCCAGGCTGACGGCAGCAACGCGCCGATCCTGATCGGTACAGGAAGCTACAAGCTCAACCAGTGGCAAGCTGGAGAACACGCGCAGTTCACTGCCAATGAAGATTACTGGGGCGGACGCCCTTTCGCCGACTCCATTGAATTTCAGATGGGTGCTTCTCTACGTGACCAACTCATGGATCGCCAGCTTGGGTCTTATGCCGCGACTGAATTGAGTGTTGACCAGATCCGCAACGTGGAGCAGAACAACCAGACGGTTACGTTGTCACGCCCTGCCGATCTGCTGGCCCTTGTCTTCCTTCAGCCGGACTCCGGCGGACGACCGGGAAAGAAGCCGGTTGACGCACGCGTGCGCCAGGCGCTTGGACTGGCGATCAATCGCACGGCCATTAGCAATGTTATTTTTCAGCGGCGGGCGACTCCCGCTTCCGGACTGCTGCCGCAGTGGCTCACGGGATATGAATTCATGTTTAGCGGAGCTATGAATGTGGATCGGGCAAAAGAGCTGCGGGCGGACGCAGCCGCATTTATTGTGATCAGTCCCATTTCACTCGCGTATGATTTTGCTGACCCGCTGGCGCGGCTGGCGGCGGAGCGTATTGCCGTTGACGCACGCGAAGCCGGCATCATCGTTCAGCCATATGCCGAATCCCACATCAACAGCAAAGCGGCACGAGGTTCGATGAATGCGGACGCGGTTCTTCTTCGTGTTCCGCTTCAGTCGCTCGATCCATCTGTTGCTTTGGCGGCAAGCATTGATGATTTAGGTCTTCCGCTGGAAAGCTCTCCGGCAATTCTTGGCGCAACGCGGCCAGAAGACCTGCTGGAGATAGAGCGTAAATTGCTGGAGAGCTACCGCGCGCTGCCCGTAGCCCACGTTCCCCAGGTGCTCTGGCTGAACACCACAGCGCACAACTGGCAGCAGGAATTGAATGGCGCGTGGAACCTGGACCAATTGTGGATGGAAGGAGCACGATAGGCATTGTCCTTAAAAACCAAGCTGCTTCTTCTGGTGACGATCAGCATTACCGCAAGCGTGGGGGCCGTGGCCTGGTTGATTGAAGAGCGAGCGCATGAAGCGTTCCGGCAGGTGGAGCATGATCGCACGTCGGCGCTGGTGAACCAGTTCAGGCGAGAATTCGAACATGCGGGCGACGATATAACGCGCGGCGTGGACACCATTGCGGGTTCTGACGCGATGCAGCGCACCCTTGCGGAGCTTGCCAATGGCGCGGAGTACGCAAACTATGTGAACGAGGCTGCGACAAACGCGGCGGCGCAGCGGCTGGATTTTCTTGACCTGATTGCACCCGACGGCGCGATTATCTCTTCCGCGCACTGGCCCGCGCGATTTGGATATAAACAGCGCTGGTTTCTGGATCTTCCGTCGCCGCTGCCTCGCCAGGCTTTCTTAAAGCACATTGAAACGCCGCAAGGCAGCGTTCTGGCCATGCTCTGCTTCCGCACTGTTGCCGTTCACGGCCTCAACTATTACCTGATCGGCGGGCGTAAGCTCGATACGGTTGTGCAATCGCTTTCTCCGCCGGAGGGTTTGCGCGTGGCAATTTTCAGCGTGCCAGAGCAGGGTTCAGGCGAGCTGATTGGGCCGGGCAAAGAGAGTTTTGATCCTACAAGGCTGACGCCGCTGATCCAGAAAGTTTTAACCAAGCGCACCGAGGATTCTGCGACTGTAGATTCAGGACCGGAGCTGGGGCATGAAGAGATTGTGCACGCAATTCCCCTGCCGGGCTATACCGACCGCGTCCCGGCCGTGCTGCTGGTAGGCAACTCGCTGGAGCAGGAACTTCTGCTGGAGAAACGCATTCGCAATATCAGTCTGATTATTGCCGGAGTGGGCGTCTTTATTGGCGTGGTGGTGAGCGGGATTGTGACAGCGCGATTCAGCCGGCCCATCAAGACGCTGGCGCAGGCAGCAACGGAAATCGGACATGGCAATTGGGACGTCCGCGTGGAGACCTCTGGCAAAGATGAGATCGGCAAATTGGCGGTGGCATTCAATCAGATGACCGAAGAGCTGATGGGACAGCGTGAGCGCCTGGTGCAGAGCGAACGCGTGGCCGCGTGGCGCGAACTTGCGCGACGACTGGCCCACGAGTTGAAGAACCCGCTCTTCCCGTTACAGATTACGGTGGAGAACCTGCTGCGCGCGCGGCAAAATACACCGCAGATGTTTGACGAAGTATTTCAGGAAAGCACGGCGACGCTGCTGGCCGAAATCGCAAACCTTAAAACGATCATTGGGCGCTTCAGTGATTTTTCAAAGATGCCCGCGCCGCAGTTGCAGGCTGTCGATCTGAATGAGCTGGTTCGCAGCGTTGCACAATTGTTTCAAGGACAGTTCAACCGCGATCCCGGACGCATCCAGCCGCGGCTGCAGCTGGGCGACGTGCCGAAGGTGAGCGCCGATCCGGTCTTGCTGCGTCGTGTGATTGAAAACCTTGTGCTGAACGCGATTGACGCCATGCCGCAGGGCGGCACATTGACTTTCCGCACCATGACCAGCAGTGACGATCGCTTCGCGCTGTTTGAACTTGCCGACACCGGCGCCGGATTGACGGCAGAAGAGTGCGAGCGACTGTTCACTCCTTATTACACCACCAAGCAGCATGGCACCGGGCTGGGTCTGGCGATAGCGCAATCGGTGATTAGCGATCATAAAGGGCGAATCACCGTGAGCAGCAAGAAGGAAGAGGGCACGACGTTTCACGTGGAGCTGCCGGTGTTTTCAGATGCAAGCACTGTAGAATTTGGAAGCGGCAAGGTTTAGAGCAGCTAGCAATTAGCAACTGGCAATTAGCCAAAACAGAAAAATCGAGGCTTCATCGCGGCGAACGAAGCAGGATGACCCACAGTTGGCGGTAACATGACTTGTTAGTCATCGATAAACGCCGGCACCAAGACACAAAAGCTAATTGCCAATTACTATTTGCTAATTGCTGATCTATGAAAGCCCAACTCTTTATCGTCGATGATGACGCCAATACGCTGGCGTCGCTTTCACGTGCCTTCCGGCTTGCGGGGCATGAAGCCACGGTGTGTGACAATCCGATCAAAGCGCTGGAGATGATCAAAGCGGAAAAGTTTGACGTGATCTTTTCTGACGTGGTGATGCCGGCGATGAACGGGCTGGCGCTGCTGGAGCAGATCAAAGCGGCGGGTGTGGCGACGCCAGTAGTAATGATGTCGGGCCAGGCGCACATTGAAATGGCGGTGAAGGCCACGCGGCTGGGCGCGCTCGACTTCCTGGAAAAACCGATTTCCACCGACAAGCTTTTGCTCACGGTGCAAAACGCGCTGCAACTGGAACGGCTGAAGCAGGAAAACCAGCAATTGCGGCAGCAACTGGGCAGCGGCGGCATTGTTTATACCGGCGAGAAGATGCGCAAGCTGATGGCGCAAGTGGAGCGCGTGGCCGCGAGCGAGACGCGCGTGTGCATTCTGGGTGAGACGGGCACGGGCAAAGAGCTGATTGCGCGAACAATCCATGACAAAAGCCCACGGCATGCCGGCCCGTACGTGACGCTGAATTGCGCGGCGGTGCCGGCGGAGCTGATTGAGTCTGAGCTTTTTGGACATGAGAAAGGATCGTTCACCGGCGCGGCGTCACGGCACATTGGCAAGTTTGAGCAAGCGACGGACGGAACACTGTTTCTTGACGAAATCGGAGACATGCCGCTGGCCATGCAAGCTAAATTGCTGCGCGTGCTGGAGCAGGGCGAGGTTGAGCGCATCGGCGGAGACAAGCCGACCAAGGTAAATGTCCGCGTGGTAGTGGCCACGCATCGCCAACTGGAAGAGCAGGTGAAGCAGGGAAACTTCCGGCAGGACTTGTTTCATCGGATTTTTGTTTTTCCCCTTGTGCTGCCGCCACTGCGGGAGCGTCCGGAAGATATTCCTGCGCTGGCCGCGCATTTTGCGGCGCAGATCGTCAAGCAAAATAGCTGGAAACAGATCACGTTCAGCCCGGAAGCATTGCAGGCTTTGCAGGCACATTCATGGCCGGGAAATATCCGCGAGCTGCGCAATGTGGTGGAGCGGCTGCTGCTGTTTGCCGAAGGCGACATGGTAACACCGGCGACCGTGCAGGCGGCGCTGCCGGCTCAGGCTATCGGTGGTGGAGGCGTGGCGTTTTCCGGGACCGGCACGCTGGCCGAGCGCGTGGAGCAGGTGGAACGGCAGATGATTGTGGAAGAGATCAAGCGCCACAACCAGAACATTACGAACACGGCCAAAGCGCTGGGTCTGGAGCGCAGCCATCTCTATAAGAAGTGCCAGCAGTTGGGGATTGATTTGAAAGAGATGCGGAAAGAATAGCTGAAGTTTAACCGCAAAGGACGCAAAGAGCGCAAAGGTTATTTGGGTCTCTCCGGAGTGCTGTTCCTGATGGGAATTGGCAACCTTGGCGAGCGTGTGCGAAACTTGAACGCGGGGGCCTGTAGCTCAACGGTTAGAGCAGCAGACTCATAATCTGTTGGTTGCAGGTTCGAATCCTGCGGGCCCACCATTAAAATCAGGCAGTTAGCAAGCCTCACGGAAATCAGCGGTTGCGACTTATGGAATTTCTTTGGGGAACCCTCAATTCACCGTCTTTGTGAGTGGTTAACGTGAGTCAAAAAACAGAGAAGAATTGGTCACGCGGGGACAAAATCGCGATTGCGTCACTCTTTATAGGGGTGGTGGCAGCGATTGCCGGATGGCTGGTTGTACCAGAACTCCGAAAAGCTGCAAAGCTGGACAATTCGGATCAGCCGCCACAGCATCAAGAACAAGCTCAGAGTTCCACTGCCGTACCATCACCTTCACCACATACTGGACAAGACGTCACATCTTCAGCAGAAGCCCATCCTAGGGAAGTGCGCAGGACGGAGTTGGGATCTTCACAAACGCCCGCCATGGACAAGAGTCTTGAGGGGCTATGGATAGACGAGACGCTCACCGCGGAGCATCAACCCCTGCTCGTAGAGTTCATGAATGATTCAACAGTAAGGTTGCGAAAGGGAATCCACGGTGAACCGTATTTCGTTCAGGGTTACGTGTGGTACAGGAATGGAGGTGGCATTCGGCTGATTGCTCCCGGCGAGAATGGAAATCTCAGCCACGAAGGCATCCGTAAAGGAGATGTAATTGAAGGCACCGTCAACATAGAGGGCCGTCAATTTCCGTGGAAGTTGGAGCGAGTGCACACAACAAAGTAGAAACTACCTTGAAACGGTTTCTCTTTTTTCAAACTCTGCAGAATTTGGCTTCTTGATTTGATATTTCAGAAAGGGTATGCTCATTTCAGCAACTCTGACGGGTTGCAAATCAAATTGAGTTTTGGGTGTGACCACCCGAAAGAAAGCAGGAATTATGGCTAGCAGCGTAACTGCTGAGCTATTGAGGCAACTCTCCGTTGCCTCTGAATCCCTCAACAACGTCAGTGCCGAGTTGACGCAAAGTGGGTTTCAAGGTGAGACAGATTGGCTGCTTGTGAACTCGTCCTGCTGATAGTCTCAACAGCTCCCCTCAGTTCATCAAGAGTGAAGTGACCGTATCTGGCGGCCATTTGAACCATTGTTGATGGTGCCCATCCGACGATCTTAGCGACGATTGGCAATGGCACTTTTGCCTCAAGCATTCTTGAGACTGCTGTGTGCCGTAGATCGTGGAAGCGGCAGGTGAGAGGTTGAATCGCGTCTTTTCCGTCAGGATCACCGCTGAGAATCCGTGCAGCCTTCAGTTTTGCCCGCTGCCAAGCCTCCTTGATCTCACCAAATGGCCGAGTTGGGTCAAACCCGTATGACATGCCTCCAGTGAAGCCAAAGTGATCTTTCTTCCCTCCCCCGAGATATTTCTGGTGAGCAAAGACAAAGTGTTCAGGCTTACGGTCTGGAAACTCACTGGCCCAGAACTGAAGGGTTGCCATGGCGCGAGGTGACAGTGGGACAACTCGTCCACTGCCGGCCTTGGTCTTGTCCTTGCCAAATGTGAGGCAACGACCTTGAAAGTCAACGTCACACCAGCGGAGATTCTGGACAGTTGCAAACCTTGCGCCAGTTTCAAGAAGTGTTATCACGAAGGGGAGGAGACTTTTTGATCGTGAGAGAGAGCAAGCCTCAAGCAATGCCTTCTCCTGCTCATGGGTGAGGGCAACGCCGATGTCGTCATTTACCTTCAATGCACGGATGTGAGGCTGGAGTCTTGCCCAGGCACCATGACGCTTGAGAATGGCCCTGAAAGTTGACAATTCAAGATTCACAGACGCGGGTGAGGCGAGTTTCTTTGCCACCTGGACCTTCTTTGTGGCCGGATTGAGGTGGCGGGTCTGCTCCTTCAGCCTGCCCTGCTGATAGAGATTGAAGTCCTTTGCCTCAATAGCAATGAGCATCTTGTTTCCAAAGTGAGGCAACAGGTGTGAGAGGTTGTTACGCTCAATGGCTAAGCCACCTTCTGACAGGTGCGGGCCTTTCTCCTCAAGATATTCATCCGCTGCTGTTGAGAAGGTCAGCGCATTCCTGCTCTTGTTGATACCAGCGACATTCTCCTCAAGTTCGCGCCGACGTTTACGCTCAACAGTCTCAGCCAAGGTCTTGAGGGTTTGTTTGGTGGATTCACGGATGAGATTCCCGCAGTAACGGAACTCCATCCAGTAGATAGAACTCTCTTTGTAGATGGGCTTGCCATCCTTCTCGCCCACCTTGTATTTCGGCTTCCAGATCATCGTCTGATCCCCCTGATATATACCGTTTTCACAACACGTTTCAGTGGAATATTTCACTCAGTACCCGCAAGGTGTGAGCTTGCGGGTCTCTGTGTGGACGGCTCACTTCCAGCACCCCTCCTCCTTTGCGATTGCGATGATGGCAAGGGCATCTGTTCTCAGTGTTGCGATGGTGCTGGTTCTCTTTTCAACGTCACCAGCATCCCAGCCGTTATCAATCAGTTTCTGTGAGACTTCAGCTGCTGTGACTGCGGAATTCTTGACGACGATCCTGCGCACTGCTGCGCTGATACTCGGGGCCTTCTCTTTCTTGGGAGTTTCTTTCGCCTTCTCTGTCGAGGCAGGAGGCGTTGAGGCGGCAGGAGGAGGCGTAACAGGTGAGGGAGGAGTTATGGTCTCAGCCTGGGAAGAGGCTGTCTCTTGTTGCTTGTTATCAACGGGTACGCTGTTGGCTGATTTCTGGGGAGTGGATTTCTTTGTCTGTTTCTGCGGTTTCATTTGTCTGACCTCCAATGTCAGTTACTATTTGGTAACTACGCGCGGCATATTAATTTCCAACTTTGGAAATCAGCAACCGGAGTTAAATGTTTTTTGTAACTGTTTTGAAAAGTTCTTTAACTCTTTCTGGAAATTCAGTAGGCAGATTCTTAGGAACCAGAAGGTTGTAGGTGAGAGGCGATGAGGTGAGTCTGTTTGTTTTCAAGTGAGAGGAGGAGAATCAGAGACGAGCAAGTTGAAAACTTATACGATTACTTATGGGAGCATGGGTGACACTCGCGGAGTGATTCGATAATCTCTTGCGGCATGATGGAAGGGTCTGACCCATTAAGAATTCTTGGCTGTATTGTCATTTACTCGACGTTTGCAAGGCAGATGGACAGGGGGCAGGGGATTGATGGGGATTGATAATCACAATAGGCAACACAAGCAAGAAGACACGCCAGAATCAACGGAATCACAGCCTCACACGCTCGCTCTGCTCACCTTCTCTCACCTGCTTGCCTTCCCTGTGTTTTCCCTGTGTTTGCAGAGTTTGCGTTCTACGACCGTGACTATCTGAAAAACTGCTTCCACTTTTCTACTCTTTCACATGCCTAGTGACAATCTGAGTAAGTCCTGAATCACTCTGAAATTCTTTTGTTGAATTCAGTTCCGAAAGCTGCCTATAAGCGAGGTCAGGACGTGATGGAGTGTTTGATAAACACGTTCACACACAGGAGGCGAGATTTGGCAGCACTAGACGTTCCCAAGAAACTTCACATTTATCACACTCTCTATCGTCTCAACATGTCATTTTCAAACATCGTCGCTCACTGCCGCACCTTGCAAGAAGCGGGCGTGTTTACTGCAAAATCAACCAAACTTTTTCAGGGATACACACAAGAGCTGCAAGCTGAAATGAACCAAGAATTGCTGGAAACGATGCACTCCATTGAACTGGATGATTGGGGTCGGTTCGGAAAAATCAGGCAAGCTGAGGAGAAGCGGCTCAGAGACCCCGACGACGTGTTCATACATGCTGAGGAACGCAAGAAAGAACTACGCAAAAAGTCTAAGAAATAAAAACTTAGAATCAGTATGAGTGGCGCAAACCAACTTTTCTTTTTACAGCAAATCACTTGTGAGAACACTCGCTGGTGGTGCTGCAAAGTCAATTCCGTCGCGGTTACAGTGAAGTCTGTCACCTTGCCTTATCACTAGATCATGCTGGCCGCACTGTGGGCAGTTCGTTGTCAAAGAAGGCAGAGGGCCTACTTTTGCAAAAGTAACGACTGGATTTATTTCAAGCGTGGTTTTGCTCATGTTGTCTCATCTTCCTGTGCATCAATTTGGTGGTCCGCTGAGTCTCCTCAGTTGCTGTTGGAAGTGATAACCCGCAACTATTTTCTTGATTTCCTGACACAGAGCTTCATAGCACTCCTCAGGAATCAGGTATCTTGCAAACAGCATTCCCCTTGATGTCGGCACCTTGTTTTCAATCTCTCTGTCGGTTTCCTCATCAACAACTTTTTCTACCAGTTCATCAAGGCAATTTATCTGAAGACTTGGGCCTTCACTCAAAATCCTCTCAAATATGCGTCCAATAAGAGGTGTCGAATCAAAGCAAACACCTTTTTCAACCTCAATTACTGAAAGATTAGGCACTGGTTTTCTTCTTCCAGTTACTTTGGTGGTTGTGGTGGTGGATTATCGTCTGACCAGTCCTTTGGTTGGTCTTTCGGTTTCTCTGGCTGCTCCTCTTCTTTGCTTTCACGTTCAGTAGTGGACACTTGCTACCTCCTGATTGAAAATCATTCTTTTTCCGTGGTCAGTGTAAAACTCATATGCTCCCCTCACTCCCACGTCCTTGCACCCTGTGCGTTGCTGGTAAATCAAGAGACGCATCTTTTGCCCTGCCTGCCGTCAGTTGCTTCACACGTTGTTGCATTCCATGGAGTCATACGCGCAGGCTGAATGGTGAAATTCTTGTCGTCATATCGTGCCACCACCAGAACGTCGGTGTAAGTGTGACGATTTGCGTTAAACTCATCATCCTGCCATGCCAATCCACCAAGGAAACCAATGCAAAGAATCAAAATCACTTTGCTAGATTTCTGAGAGCGATCTGCGCCGTTTGGCCCATGACTGGAATGCCCATGAGCGTGTGCTTTTGCTTTATAGGAGTATTTCTCCCTTTCACAATCTTTCGCTCTCAGCGCGAGTGATAACACGGCGAACCCAGAAAGAAGCAACGCCAACAACAGCAAGCCAGGCGCTAGCTGCCATAAATATTCCAAATTTGAGCCAACTATCGATATGAAAACTATCCACATCATCGCTCCTCTCACGAGTCGAACTGTATAAATGTCAACGAAAGATGCTCACCAGAGATTTTATTTTTCTCGCAAGGTTTCTCTTTTTTATTTGCTGTTCTTTCATCTATCTGCCTGTGCAAGTGATCATGAATGAATATATATTCCCAGGAACCGGTGCTGCTGAAAGCAATCCGCCGACTGTCAGTTGGGTTGCGCTCACAGAGATACGAATGGAGGTGCGCTTGGTGCATTCCCCTCACCTCTTGTGATTTGAACGATCGGAAAATTCGTCCAGGTGCCGTCCTTAAACGTGACCACAAATGATGGATTAATTGCTTGCCCCGTCCCTGCGCATGAGATTAAAACTTGAAATGCTGAATCAGTTCCAACAACTGAGCTTACTGATGCCGTACTGCCCCATCCGGTTAGTGATCCAATATCTCCAGTCGTTAGGGCGGTTCCTTGCGTTGCTCTGAGCCGATTGAAAAGTGTGTCTTTACTGGTTGAACCTGCTCCGCCGAGCGTTTTGTTTGTGAGGGTATCGGTTGTTGCCTTGCCAACAAGTGTATCGGTTGCTGCTGGGAGTGTGAGAGTAGTTGAACCTGCAACAGCTGATGCTTGAATTGCAGTTGTCCCAGATGTCGCCCCTGACATCGTAATGACACGAGTTGTATCTGAAACTGAAGTTTTAGCAGCTGAACCGAGGAACACATTACCTGAACCGTTGCCTTGAATAAAAGTATTGGTATAAGGTGCTGTTCCTGAGATAAAGAAATGCGTCACACCATTATTATCAGTGATTGAAAAAGCACCTGTCGGTGTTGCTTGCTTAATTGCAGAAACAGAAAGCGTACCTGATATTGTTGGTGATGTTGCAAGAACAACTGCACCTGACCCTGTGACTCCTATTGCTCAGGTCAGCTGCTGCAAGTTGACCTGAAACAAAATTCGTACCATTTCCTTCTAACACATTTCCTGATGCAGCAGCACCTGCAATAGTAAAGCCAACGGATGCATCAAAAACTCCACTGTCCTTCATCTTGAACAGAGTCGTATCAACAGACGTTACACGCTTAGCAAAATGAGTTTCTCCGATCCTGTTCCATCACCAACGTAGATTTTCCCAAGTATCGGTGAACCAAACGTTCCTCCCATATACAGGTTTGCACTTGTTGCTGCTGGGAGTCCTGAATTTCCTGTGATTGAAAGGGAGCCGGTTACCTGCCCAGCGATTGAAATGGGAGGAAGAACAGTTACGTTTGGGAAGTGTTCCAACATAGGGAGCTGATGGCCCGACAATCCAAGTTGAAGTTGTGATGAGCGTCCCGGTTGCATTCGGAGCGTTGAAAACCTGCGCGGTGTAGAAAGTTCCAAACGGTCCAAGTTCTGCATTTCCAAAAGCCTGCGAACCTGCTGGAAGATTTCCATTTGAATCGAGATTGAAGATGTATGTGGTCGGGGCTGCTCCACCTGTTGCAAGGATAATCGCTGATGAGTTTGAAAGGGTCAGTTTCACTGATCCGTTCGCGACAGGCCCACCACCGGCAAGCTGAAAGTTCCCATTATTTAGGGTGAACATTGCGCGGCCGCCTCCATCTCATCAACATATGCCGCTGAAATGTTCATGTGAATGCCGTCAGGGACATATCTACATTCAACGGTGGAAACGTGAGACAACGTGCCATCCTCTTTTAATTCTCTAACACCTGGCCAACTTGTTTCCTGCTCGCTCATTTGAATCCTTCCTCTAAGCGGATGGAGCTAACATCGGCAGCGCGTTCACCTGTTCAATTGCCTGAGCGTACCGCTGTTTCAGACTTGCCCAGGCAGCGAGCTTTTCATGAAATGTTCTCAGCAGAACATTCTTGCGAGATTCTGAAACTGAGAGAACTGCTCTCTCAGATGAATTTCAGTTACTTGCTCTGAAAGAAAATTCTCATTCAAGATGCCATGAAACTGGCCGTCACTATCCTCAATCACTCCCCAGTGGTGCTGCCATTCCCAAATCTCTTTGTTGAGGGCCTCAATTTCACCTTGTGCAAGGGTGACTTGATTTTCTGCTGTTAAAAGCTCTTG
>CAVSYO010000010.1:0-330942 GCA_963732195.1 Terriglobia bacterium
GCTTGATGATCTGCTTGGCGGCCCAGTATCCCGGCGCAGCTTTGCCGGCGAATATATAACTCCGCAACATTTGGGGCTCAATGCTATCTTCCACCACGCTCAGGTATTCGTGGATCACGCGCATCACGTTGAGCAGTTGGCGCTTGTATTCATGAATTCGCTTCACGTGGACGTCAAACATCGATTGCGGGTCGATGACCACGGCCGTGGTATTAAAGACTTCGCGCGCCAGCTTTTCTTTGTTGTGACGCTTGATCTCACGAAATTGCTCGCGAAACGCGGGATCGCCCGCGCCTTTTTCAATGGCGCGCACACGCTCCAGGTCGGTAATCCATTCTTCGCCAATGGTGCGTGTGAGCAGGGCGGAAAGCCCGGGATTGGCTTTCAATATCCAGCGCCGTGGCGCAACTCCGTTGGTTTTATTGGTAAAGCGGTCCGGCCAGAGCTGGGCAAAGTCCGGTACCAGTGCAGTTTTAATCAGCTCAGAATGCAACTGGGAAACACCGTTGATCGCGTGGCTGCCAACAATGGCCAGATTGGCCATGCGCACCTGCTTTTCCGGACCTTCTTCAATAATCGACATGCGCCTCTGCCGGTCAATATCTCCCGGCCAGCTGCGCGCCACCGTGCGCAAAAATTGGTGGTTAATGCCAAAGATGATTTCGGTGTGCCGGGGCAACACTCGCTCAATCAGAGAGACAGGCCATTTTTCCAGGGCCTCAGGCAGCAGCGTGTGGTTGGTATAGCCGAGCGTTGCGACAGTCAGTTCCCAGGCGTGGTCCCAGTCGAGCGAGGTTCTCGTCCACCAGAAGGCGCATCAGTTCAGCCACGCAAAGGCTGGGATGCGTGTCATTCATCTGGATGGCGACCTTGGCGGGAAGATCGTCAAAGCCCGCGTGCGTAGACATGTAATTGCGCAGCAGGTCACGCAGCGCGCATGCCACCAGAAAATATTCCTGGTTCAGCCGCAGCTCTTTGCCGGAGAGCACGGAATCCGAGGGATAGAGCACGCGGGAAATATTTTCTGAAGCAATCTTCTGCTCAACTGCGCGAATGTAGTCGCCGCGATTGAAAATTTCAATGTCAAAATCTTCTGACGCGCGCGCCGTGAACAGGCGCAGAAAATTTACGGTATCGCCGCCGTAGCCGGCCACAGGCATGTCATTCGGCACGCCGACTACAATTTTGCTGTCAACCCAGCTCTGCCGCCGGTTGCCGTGCGAGTCACGCGATGACTGCAGCCGCCCGTACATCGGCACGGTGCAAAAATCCTGCGGACGCTCAATATAAAACGGCGTTCCTTCAGATTTCCACTGGTCCGGCTTTTCCCGCTGGAAGCCGCCAACAATTTCCTGCTTGAACATGCCGTATTCGTAATCAATGCCATAACCAAAACCCGGCATGCCCATGGTGGCCAGCGATTCCAGAAAGCATGCAGCCAGCCGTCCCAGGCCGCCATTACCAAGACCTGCGTCAGGCTCCACTTCCAGAACGTCTTCCAGTTTTACGCCAAATTCCGCCAGCACGGAGCGGCACTGCTCGCCCAGACCGAGGTTGCACAGATTGTCGCTGAGCCAGCGCCCCATCAGGAATTCCATGGAGAGATAACCCAGGCGCTTGACGTTCGCTTCGCGATAACGCCGCTCGGTCTTGAGCAGGCCATCGATCAGGTAATCGCGAATTGTAAGGGAAAGGGGCTTGAAAAGCTCGCGTGGGACAAGACTGCCTCCTGGGCGGGCGAGCGCGTAATGAATGTGCCGCAGGATGGATTCACGCAGCGGTTCCGGATTAAACCGTGTTCCGGTCAATAAATCAGCGGACATTCTGGATGATTGGATGCACGCCCTCAAAGAAATCGAGGATACGCGGCAACCCATTTAGTATTGCACAGCCAGCGCTGGAAGCGCACTCAGGTGAAATACCCTGACCATATTGAGTCCGCTGTCCGCTTAACTAAGGCTAGGGTGCTTGCGATGCCAGTCTGTTTGCCGCTGGAAGATCCGCGCTGCTTGAACGATTTTTGCATCATCTAGCGCGCGGCCGATAAACTGAATGCCCACCGGCAAGCCGTGCTGGCCAAAGCCGCAAGGCACGCTGATTGCAGGAAGCCCGCAGATGTTGCCGATGCCTCCGATAGGATCGGCAAAGGTCAACGCCTCGTCCAGGTTGGCGTCGAGTTTGCTGGCTGTCACCGGCAGCGAGGCGGTTGCCAGAACGTCAACGTGCTGGAAGATTTCATCCATCTTTACTTGCAGAGTGGCGCGAATACGCTGGGCCAGGATGAAGTCTGAAGCGCTGATCTCTTCATTCATATAGCCGCCAATTTTGCCCAGCGGATCGTTCAGCTCGGCTACGCGTCCGGATTGAATCAGCGTCCGAAACGCGGTTGCGCCTTCCACAGAAACAACCAATCCTGCCGCAGTTTCCCATGGCCCTTCCGGCAGCGTGGTATTGCTCAGATCGATCGAAGGGCTCTTTTCCAGCACCTGCCGCGCAGCCATCACGGCCTGATTTACGTCCGGTGAAATTTCTTTCCACTGGTTCACCAGCCAGCCAACGCGCAGCTTGCCTTTTACCTCAGGCGCGCCGAAATATTTGGCGGCGCTCTCAGGCAGTGAGCCCAGATCCTCTGCGTCATGGCCGGAAATGATTTTCAGAATCAGGTCGCAATCATCGGCGCTGCGAGTGATGGGGCCAATTTTGTCCATGGTGTAAGAGAGCGCCATGGCGCCGCTGCGGCTCACGCGTCCGTAAGTTGGACGCAAGCCGCTAAGCCCGCAAAATCCTGAAGGACAGATGATCGATCCCCAGGTCTCCGTGCCAATGGCAAAGGCCGCCAGCCCTGCGCCGGTAATGGCGGCAGAGCCGCTCGACGATCCACAGGTCCAGTAATCGGTGTTCCATGGATTTCTGGCCGCGCCAGTGGCTGACGCCGAGGCATAGCGATATCCCATGCCGCCGGCCAATTCGATCATTGCCGCCTTGCCCAGCAACACCGCGCCTGCGGCTTCCAACTTTTTGATGACCGTGGCGTCATTGTCAAAGCGCTGGTCAGCGTAGGGTCGCGCGCCCCAGCCCGTGGGATAGCCTTTGACTGCAAGCAGGTCTTTGGCTGCGTAAGGAATGCCATGCAAAGGCCCACGATACTTCCCTGCCGCGATTTCTTTTTCCGCCGCGTGCGCCTGTTGCAACGCAAGGTCCGGCGTAAGCGTGGCATAAGCGTTCAGCTTTTTGCCGATCGACCGGCTGCGATCGAGATATGCTCTCCGTTAGTTCAACGGGTGAAAGCTGGCGCGCGTGAATACGCTTGGCGAGTTCAATAACAGGAAGAAAAAGAATGTCTTCGCTCAGCATCTAGTTCTTCCCTTTCCCATGCGCCGGACCGCCCGCCTTTAATTTTGCTTCGCTGGGCTTAACGCCACCGGGCTTTTCTTCAGATCGATAGGCACGGAAGGCGTCAGCCGGTTGATCGCCATTTTCAAGCTTAAAGGCACGCATCTTCTCCAGGCCTTCCTGCGATTCAGCCATGATCCGCCGGATATCGGCTTTCTGCTCGTCGCTGAGCCGGTCACCATATTTGCGAAAGATGGATGCCACCTTCATCTCTACTTCGGCCTGAGCAGAAGCAGAAAGCTTGGCCATGGCGACTTTTGTCTTGGCTTCAAGAGACTGGGGATCGAGCGGCGGGTTACCAGCCGCAGCAGCCTGGGCCAGGACGTCAAGCGTTAGCCCGTTTCCCTTTGGAATCAGTGCAGTAGTGGCAGCCGCGGCCGCGCCTAGAGCAAATTGGCGCCGACCAAGCAGGAATTTGGGCATCCCGTTCTTCTCCGTTAAGAAGTTTCTAAGCGGGGAGAGTAAATGAAGCGTGACTTCAGCGTCAAACAGAGGGCGTCAACGCGATATGCCAAACGCCGCTCGAAAACAGGCCGTCAAACGCGGCGTGAGCAGCTTGCATCAAAATAAAGGCCGCTTGTCTCAGTTCATATTCTCGGATGGTTTACCCATGGCACGCTGGATCGCTTTTGACCAGAAGACGACTTCCATTCTTCGCTCAACCCTGAAACAGGGAACCAGGATCGATACACTTCTACGCGGGCCGGTGGATTACGCGCTGGCCAGACCAAGCGCGGTGATTGCCGTGCTTCCTGCAGGCGGTGGCGACAGCTTAGGTATAGCAACGTTTCGGCGGGCTCGAGCGGCGATGGCACAACGTGCCGCGACGGAACAGCTGCGGAGCATTTGTACCTGGCTCAGCCTGCGGCGCACCGAGCGTCGACACGTGCTGGCGGATTTCTGGGCTTGAGTGACGAGCCGGTGTTTGAGGAAGAAGCACCGCAGGAGAAAAAGGGCTGGTGGCGGAAGTTCTGGGATGAATAACCTTCTCGAGCGTAGCGAGAGATCCCTTTGCGAGAAATATCCGGGGAGCTACCCAATTCTTAGCCAGTAAGTATTAAGACGATAGGCCCTCGCGTGTCGGACAAGCCGGTGGCAAGTTTTGGGAGAATAGTCGAAATCCCAATCCCGCGTCGGATGAAGCTGGCGACGGAGTTTTTGGATTTTTAGCCGCGAATTTACGCGAATGGTCGCGAATCTTTTCCGAAATTTCGACCCTGAGCTTGTCGCAAGGAAAGCTATGGGGAAATACTATCTCGTGAGAACGCCTTGATGCGGCATTTCAGATAGGAATATTCTCGCGATCCTTCGACTACGCGCCAATCATCGTTCTTTCGCCCGAACAATTTTCAGAGGCGCTTCGCTCAGGGCGACAGCTCTAAACCTTCTAAAATGGCCTACTGACAACTTAGACTGGTGTTTGAAAACCGTCACTAAACCTTGGTCTTTAAGCAGATGACAGGACCCGCGCGGAAAACAGCGTGCAACAGCAGCGTCATAAGCGCGCTCTAGTTTAAGAAGGAGAAATAATGCAAAAGCGCAAACTTGGAAAAAGCAATCTGGAAGTCTCAGCCATCGGGCTTGGCTGCATGGGCATGAGTTTTGGATTTGGCCCTGCCATGGACAAGAAGGAAGGGATCGCACTGATTCGGGCGGCAGTAGAACGCGGCGTTACATTCTTTGATACCGCGGAAGTCTACGGACCGTTTACTAATGAAGAGTTGGTGGGCGAAGCGCTTGCTCCATTCCGCGATCGGGTGGTAATCGCAACGAAGTTCGGCTGGGCGGCGAATCCGCAGGACGGAGGCAAGTGGAATGCCCTGGACAGCCGGCCAGAGCACATCAAACAAGTGGTTGAAGGCTCGCTCAAGCGGCTCAAGACCGACGTGATTGATCTCTTCTATCAGCACCGCGTAGATCCTAACGTGCCAATTGAAGACGTGGCAGGAGCGGTGAAGGACCTGATCAAGCAAGGCAAGGTGAAGCACTTCGGCCTTTCTGAAGCAGGCGTGCAAGACCATCCGTCGCGCACACGCCGTACAGCCGGTCACGGCGTTGCAGAGCGAATATTCGCTGTGGTGGAGAGAGCCTGAAGCAGAAATTTTGCCGACGCTTGAAGAACTCGGCATCGGGTTTGTTCCATTCAGCCCACTGGGAAAAGGTTTTCTTACCGGGAAGATCACCGAAGAAACCAAATTCGATACAACCGATTTCCGCAACATCGTGCCGCGCTTCACCGCAGAGAACCGTAAAGCAAACCAAGCTGTGGTGGATCTGGTCGGCAAATTTGCCGAACAGAAAAGGACCACCCCGGCGCAGATTGCGCTTGCATGGATTCTGGCCCAGAAATCCTGGATGGTGCCAATCCCCGGCACAACCAAGCTGCACCGGTTGGAAGAAAATATCGGGGCCGCTAACGTTCACCTTACACCCGACGATCTCCGCCAGATAGACAACGCCAGTGCGAAGATTCCGGTGCAGGGAGCCCGGTACCCGGAGAATCTACAGAAACTGGTCAATCGCTGAAGCGGCGGTGAAGAGTTATCTCTTTGCATTATTCTTCGCGGAATTTCTGGATTACCAAACGGGGTGAGCTATGTCGAACGCGGCAGACCTGAGCCTACTTGAGGCCCTGCTGGACTCCTGGGGCCGGAACAACACGATCCTGATCAACCTCCTTCGCGCCATTCCGAAGGCCTGTCTGGAAGCCAGGGCGATCGAGGGCAGTCCTTCCATCGCAGAACTTTTTGGGCATATCCATTATGTGCGTCTGGTGTTTGTTTCTGAAGACGCCCCGGATTTAGCCAGCGAACTGCCTGAGAATGAGTGGACGGCTGAGCCTGATCCAGATCGTATGGCGCAGCTTCTGCAAAACAGCGCGAAAGCCGTGCGGGACACTGTGAAGAGCAAAGTAGAAGAAGGTCGTGACATGGACCTTCACTATGACCATCCAATCCTGCTGCTGCAACACATGATCTGGCATGAGGGCTACCATCAAGGACAGATAAAGCTGACCCTCAAACTGGCGGGCCACCCAATGACCAATGAGGAAGCGGGGCCGATCACGTGGGGTGTCTGGATGCGGAAGACGAAGGACAAGTAACACTAAGGAAAGCAATTTAAGGAAAGAAGTTACAAAATGGAAATCAAGAGAGCAGGCTCGCAACCTTCCAGCAAGGGACCAGCAGACTGGTTCACCGGCACAGTACGCATCGACCCGCTTTTTCAAGCGCCCGATCCAGCATTTGTTCAAGGCGCCAGCGTAACCTTTGAGCCGGGTGCGCGGACGGCATGGCACACGCATCCGCTGGGTCAGACTCTTATCGTGACGGCCGGCTGCGGCCGCGCGCAGCGATGGGGCGGCCCTATGGAAGAGATCAGGCCCGGTGATGTGGTCTGGTTCTCGCCCGGAGAGAAGCACTGGCACGGCGCTGCGCCAACCACGGCCATGACGCACATCGCCATTCAGGAAAAGAAAGACGGCAAGGTTGTCGATTGGATGGAGCACGTTAGTGACGAGCAGTACAAGGCCTGACATAATTCCATAGCATGACAGCACTATCTGCTTGGGAAAACTTTTACGTCATTGTCGGATCATCTGCCGGCGCGTTGATTGGATTGCAGTTCGTCGTCCTGACCCTCATTGCCAGCCGGCCCATTGGAGCAGGTACGGCGCAGGCGGGCCATGCGTTTGCGACGCCGACTATCGTCCACTTTGGGGCCGTACTGCTGCTGGCAGGAATTCTGAGTGCGCCCTGGCAGGAGATTGCTCCCGCTGCAGTTCTGTGGGGCCTGCTGGGTCTTAGCGGAATAGCGTATGCGGCAGTTGTGACTCGCCGAATGCGACGACAAGGCGCATACAAGCCTGTGTTCGAGGATTGGTTGTTTCATGTTCTGCTGCCGTTGGCGGCGTATGCGACGCTGGCAGCAGCGGCCTTTGCGGCTGGTTCTCATTTACGCGCAGCATTGTTTGGTATTGGAGCGGCGGCCTTGCTGCTGCTATTTATCGGCATTCACAATGCATGGGACGCGGTCACGTACCACGTATTTGACAGCAAACCGAAAACTTAGACCAGGATTCTTCTTTTAGCCGCGAATTTACGCGAAATTTTTAAAAATCTCGAGCGTAGCGAGAAATCGCTTTGGTTGCCCTCGGTCGGGACCTTGCTGCGCTCGGGACTTCAGAAGCAGATTTCGTGAGAACGCCTTGCTGCGGCATTTCAGATAGGAATATTCTCACGATCCTTCGACTGCGCGCCAATCAGCGTAGTCGTTCCGAGCAATTTTGCGGCGCTTCGCTCAGGACAACAGCTTTTAAAGTTTTTGAAATGGCCGACGACAGCTTCAGAATGACAGTGAAAACGTCCTAGGCTTCGGGATTTAATAAGCGGAAAGGGATCCTTCCCTTCGCCTCGGGTCGGCAAAAATTAGAAAGTAAATGCCAACCCACCGCGCAATGACCGTGCGGACTGGACCATGTACACGGTGCGTCCGTCCTGGCCCATCACAGGAACATAGCCCTGGGCCAGCAGGTTGCGCAGGTCAAGCAGCGCATCCATTTTGGCGGGGATGAAGGATGTTCCGGGAATTGGCTGGCGGATAAAGAAGCTGAGGTAAGGATCGGTCTGGCCGGGTGAGGCGTTAAATGCGTCGACGGCGGAGAGCGTGTTGCCGCTGGTCCATTTATAGGAAGCGATCCAGCGCGTGCCGGTAGAGGGAATATGGCCGTAAAGCTTCGTCCCGATGGAATGCTGGCGGCTGGTGTTTAGGGCTTGTGCCAGAGCCTGCCAATCTCCGGTTGAGTCGGACCCAATGGCCTGGCCGGTGGAATAATCCACGGTGGCGGTGAGATCGTCAGAAATTTTGCGCTGCACCACCACGCGCGCTCCGGTGCTGCTTACGCCCGGGTTATAGCCGTAAGAGAATGTGCCGGAATAAACGTCTGGCAGCACATCATCAGAATAGCTGGAAGGATCACCAGCGCCGGTAAGGACGGCGTTACGCACGTGGTCAAAGAACGCTGCCACCTGCACACTGGTATCGCCCATGCGGCGCGACACGGAAAGCTCATGGTGCGCGGCCTTTTCTACTTCAGGCTGGCCGTTGAGCAGCGCCATGCGCGGGCCGGACTCGCTGAGATCGGCGGGAGCAGAGTCAAAGCCTTTGGCCGCGCGCGTATCGGGCTCAGCGGTGGCGTAGCGATATTCCACCAGCATGTTGGGCGAGAGATGCACGTCAACGGAGCCATGCGGCCGCAGCGCAATCACGCGATTGGCAAACTCCGTGGATTGCAGATCAGCGCCATAATTCAAGTCGATAAAGCCGGCGATGGTGGTGCTGTCAGAGCTGCTCATCGTTACGGCAGCGTAGGGTGAATTCTGGACAGCAGTGCCGGGCGCAGCAAAATGGCGGTAGGTAACGGTAAAAGTCGGACGGGAAGAATCACCGATGTCATGCGAGTAAGAAGCGCGGAGCACGCCCGTGGGGTCGCCTGAAGAAGCGCCGATGTTGCCATTGAAGGAAAGCGTTCCGGACGAAAAAAGCGATTTCTCCAGCGCGAAAGCCGTAGTTACGTCGCCTGCACTGCCAAAGCCACCAGCTTCAGCACCGGCCATAAAAGCAACGCTGGCCTTCAACGCGTCGTCACTGCCACCACGCTCGGATTTGCTGTGCGAGACCACAACCAGTGACGAACTATCACTGCTGTCTTTGTCTTTTTCCAGGACGCGAAGGATAGGCCGGTTAGCGGCTGAGCGCAGGGTCCAATGCCAATCGTCGGCATCTTCAGTCTCAGAGCGGCGGGTGGGCATCAGGCGAAGCGCATCTTCCAGGGTATTGACCGTGAGGTTGATGATTACGTGCGCGCCGGAGTGCAGAAGGATGTTTTCCCGCAGTGATGGAAGGAACGATGCGGCTGTTACCTTCACGTAATAGTTACCAGCCGGCAGGTTGTTGGCCACGTAATAACCGCGCGAATCAGTAAAGACGGTTGTGCCCACTCTGGCGGCGGAAACAAAAACCTCCACCACCGCGCCCATCTGGGGCGCTCCGGAACTGTCTTTGACATATCCTGCAATGGCTCCAACGCTGGCCGCATGAAGCGGCGCCCATGCCAACAGGACAACCAATAGACATCCGAATTTGCGGGTCATAATCCACCACCTCAAGTAAAGTGGGGCCCTCGTGCAGCTATTGCTGTACGGCGAACTTGGCCGTGGGTGAAATCGTTTGTTTGGAAATCTGGTCGTTCACTTTAATGGTTACCTGGTATATGCCGGGATCAAGCTGGCCCAATTGCAGGCTCTTGCCAAGGGTCACCTGCTCGCCAACGTTTCCCATCTGGGCCGTTGATTCCGTGAAGTCTAGCACATGCTGGTTGGTTGCGGTGTTTACCACTTGATATTCCACCGTGGCAGAAGGCTTGTTTGTCTTCTGGTCAACGCCAAGATTGTAAACCTGGAGCCAGAAATTGATCTTTTCTTTTTTGGTAAAAGAAGCCGGTTTGCCATCGGCAGGCCTGACCTTGGGACGCACCTTGTTGGTGCCGATGACGAAGTTTCCAGTGCCGACTTCGCGCGCCGGAACCGGTTCCATCTGGTCAGCAAGAATCAGCGTGGAAGACGTGAGCTTTTCATCGCCGAAATCGGGAACGGTATAGCTGCGGCTGAAAATACCGGTCTTGTCGCCATTCACGTCTTTCATTACCACGTCAAGCCGGTAAAGCCCCGGACGCATGGGCAAGGCCTTCCAATAAAGCGATGTGTTGTTAATTTCTTTTTCCAGCAGCTCAGCCGGGATATCGCGGTGCAGCGTTTCTTCAAAAGTCTGCACGATCTGGCCGGAAAGCTTGGTCAGCTGTCCGTAGACATTCACCACCGCGCGCTGAACGCCATCCTTATTGGCGAAAGTAAGGCCTTTCAAAGGAACCTGCAGCGTGATGGGAACCAGCACGGTGTCTGAGGTCAGCTTGACGAAGTCAACCTGGACGTCGAACGGCAGCAGGTTGGTGCGGAATTTATGGGTGACCAGCTCATTTTGCAGGTCTTTGAATTTGATGTCTGGAGCGCGATTCAGCTTGGCGAAAGTTTCCATCCGGTCAAACTGCTTGGACTGGTTGTTCTGGTTGAAAGGACCGGCGCCAATGGATTCAAGGCCGCCACGGAAACGGTCAGCCTTGTTGGCCTGCCCCATTTCTTCCATCGTGGTCAAACCGGCGTTAGGGACGTGCAAGAGCGCGTCTTTTTTGGAGCGGTCCAGCGTCATTTCATACGCGCCGCAGCCGCAATCATCTACAAATTCGATTTCGATTTCCTGGCCGATACCCTCCAGATAGCGGTAACGCCAGACTTCAAACGGGAAAGTCTCAGTCTGGCCGCCGCCTTCTTCCGCTGATCGCTGATAGGGGCCGCCCATGGGGTGAGAGTCAATCGAGGTAGGCGGACCATACATGATATAAATTCTTCCGCGGTCAGTACGCCAGCCCGGCATGCCAGCTGCATAGTGCTCATTGGCGTAGGCAATTCGCCGGTAATGCTCTTCCTTGTATTCGTTTTCAGCGGTGTCCGGCGTAGGGTCGCGACGCTGCCAGAATCCCTCGATAAAAATGTCGCGCTCGGCGTTATTTGACAGCTTCTTGAACGCGGAAAGCTCTTCGTCCGTGATGATCCAGCGAACGTCTTCGTCCAGCCATTTCTTGTAGACACCGCCTAATTTTTCTTTGGCTGCGCGCCTTGATCGTCCTTTTTTCGCTGACGCTTCAGCGGGTCCTGCTGGCCATCCGTTTGCGCCTGGGCGGAATCGCCCGACTTGGAATCTTTTTCCTGGGCCTGGACTACAAAACAGCCTGAACCAACCAATACAGCCAATAAAAACATGGTATAAAAACGGGGGTGACGGGATAACACTGCTAAGCCCTCCTTCAAACGGGCAGATACTTGGATTTTAAGTCTTTTTTAGGCCCATAATCAAGGATGGAACACGAATTCTTCCCTTTTCTTATCGACCTTAGAATGCAATTTGGGACATTTCTTGCTAACAATTTTAGGTTCTTTGCTTAATCAAATCATAGAGAATGGCGTCGTTCACCCGTTATAATCTAGGTCGGCATCCGCCCACCGTAAATTCAAACGCCCTCGTGCAGTGCTCTGCCTTGACGAAGGAACTTTCCCCGTCCCGCCGGCGTATATAGGGTGTGCGTAATTCGCGGTTGTGTGTGCCGGAAGGTTAATTCATGAACGCAAAGAAAATTGTCATTATCGTCGGGGTCGTCATACTGCTGGGCGCGATTGTTGGCTTCACGGTCAACCAGAGCCAGAAGAATGTTGTGACCGTCCAGACGGGCAAGGTTTATAAGCAGGATATTTCCTCCGTGGTCACGGCTTCCGGCCAGATCAAGCCCAAGACGATCGTCAACGTTGGCGCGAACGCCATGGGACGGATTGTCCGCTTGTTCGTGACGCGAAGGTGACACGGTGAAGAAGAACCAGGTGCTGGCGCAGCTTGAAAACGTGCAGTCCGCCGCCGACGTGGCCATGACGCGCGCCACGCTTGAGAGCAGCCAGACAGACGCTGTTGCAGCCCAGGCCGCGCTGAACACCGCACAGGCGCAGTTTAAGAGCAGCGCTGCGGACCTGGAACGCACCAAGCTGGACTATGAACGTTACCAGGGCCTCTTTAAGGCGCAACTGGTTTCCAAGGCGGATTTCGATACAAAAAAAAGCGCCTATGAAGTAGCTGACGCCACCCATGCCCAGGACGCCGCACGCATCGCGCAAAGCAAGGCACAACTCGACTCCGCGAATGGTCGCATAGGCCAGGCGCGCGCTTCGTTAACTCGCGTCAATGACGTTCTTAGCAAGACCACTTACACGGCGCCGTTCAATGGCACCGTGACCAACCTTCCCGTTCATGAAGGCGAGACCGTGGTTATGGGCATACAGAATTCTCCGGGCAGCACTCTTATGACGGTTGCGGATATGTCAATCATCACGGCGGAAGTGCAGGTGGATGAAACCGACATTGTCAACGTAAAACTCGATCAGCCGGCGGAAGTCACGATTGACGCAATTCCCAACCAGACTTTTAAGGGCAAGGTAACGGAAATCGGCGATAACGCCATCATCCGCTCCACCGGCGTTTCCACTTCGCAAAGTACTGGCGGTACCCAGGAAGCCAAGGATTTCAAGGTCGTCATCACTCTCACTGATCCGCCTTCGAACCTTCGTCCTGGACTTTCCACCACGGCCAAGATCACTACCGGCGTGGCGCGTGATGCGGTCGCCATTCCGATACAAGCGCTCACCATGCGTGACAAGAACGATCTTGAAACGCAGAAAAAGCCGAACAAGCCCGCGGATAAGACTGCTCCGGCGGCTCCCGTGAAAAAAGAAAACACTGATATCCAGGGCGTCTTTGTGATCAAGAACAAGAAAGCCGAATTCCATGAAGTAGTGACTGGCCTCACCGGAAGCACGGAAATCCAGGTAAAGAGCGGCCTTCAACCGGGCGACGAAATCATTACCGGCAGCTATAAAGTTCTTAAGACGCTGCGCAACGGCGCCGGTGTGAAAGTGGATAATTCCGTAGTCAAACTCGGAGAATCGTAACTCTTGCCTCTTTGCTGCTGCGCCTTTGGTGAAAGCGGCGGTGGAAGAGCGGCCCTTTAGGGCCGCGTAAGCGATACTTTAAAATTGGGCTTTAGCCCTGGTACTGACACAACAACGTTTCGTCCGTCTAAAGAGAGTGGGGTTTCGTTGGCAAGCGAACAGGAGAAGTTGATGTCAACACAAGTCGCCGACATTTCTGAAAAGATCATCGCACCGCCTTCCGAATGCATTATCTGCACGGAAAATCTGTGGAAGACCTACGTGATGGGCGCGGAGCAGGTGCATGCTCTCCGAGGCGTGAACCTGCGCATTGATCGCGGCGAATACGTTGCCATCATGGGCCCTTCAGGCTCCGGCAAATCCACGCTCATGAACCTGATCGGATGTCTGGACACACCCACACAGGGCCGCTACTGGCTCAACAGCAATCTGGTGAGTGAGCTTGACGATGACGAACTGGCCCGCATTCGCAACAGAGAAATTGGCTTTGTCTTCCAGACCTTTAACCTTCTTGCACGCGCCACCGCGCTGCACAACGTCGAGCTTCCGCTGATTTACAGCGGCACGCCCTCTGACGAGCGCATTGCCCGCGCCAAAGCTGCGCTCCAGGCCGTGGACCTGGGCGAGCGCATGAACCACAAGCCTAACGAGCTTTCCGGCGGACAGCGCCAGCGCGTCGCCATTGCCCGCGCCCTGGTGAATAATCCGTCGATCATCCTGGCTGACGAGCCCACCGGCAACCTTGACTCGCAGACTGGAAATGAAATCATGAAGCTGATGGAAGACCTGCATCGCAAGGGCAACACCATTGTGCTGGTCACGCATGAAGCCGACATCGCCGAGCACGCCTACCGCGTTGTGCATATCAAAGATGGCGTAGTCGCCAGCGACGAACGCAAAAGCAGAATCGCGCCGCCGGAATAGGAACAGTGGTTGAGCTTATCTTCCACTTGCACTTGCACTTGTAGGATTTTTGAAGCCAACAACCGCAAGCCTTTTACCGAATTGGCGCGTTGATGAGTTTTAGCTCCTTGTTTTCCATTTTCAGAAAGGTGAGCCCTTCGTCACCAAAGCAGACAAGGCCACTGCCCACTTCGGGGCCCGCTTCAAAAGTGCGCAGGACTTCGCCGCTTGAGGGGTCGAGCAACTGAAACAGCGATTTGAGAGCCTGTCCAGGTTCTTCACTAGACAAAAAGCCAACCACGAGGCGGCGGTCGTGCATGTATAGAATGTCAGGCTTATAGCCGGCTTCTGGAGGTTTAAGCTTGATTTCACGGTCAACGCTCCCCTGTGAGAGGGCCACGATTCGGTCCGCCAAAAGCAGGTACGTCATATGGTCCTTGCCTTGAGCGGCCTGTGTCTTCGCGCCACGCTGCGCAACGCCTTTTAATACGTCATTTGAAGCCTTGTTCAGAGTCAGCCGCAGGAGCTTGCCGGAAGAGGCAAATTCAGCCAGGTAGCTGTGACCAATCTTGTCAGCAGGCGTATCTTCGCCAAAGTAACCCTGCACCACGAGATGATCATTTTGCAGAACGACAAAACTTTGCACATTGAGTGCGTTTAGTCCTTCTGGCGCTTCGAGCGCGATGGTGCTTACGTTACCGGGATCGTCTTCACTGAACTCGTAGACAGAAGGCTCATTTTTTTTGCCGCCCATCAAGATCGCGATCCTTCCGTCGCCAGTGACGTGAAAAGCGACAAAATATGCTTCAGCCGGCTGTTGGCTCACCTGATAGGCAGTAGGGGTGCCATCCTTGCCCGCGATCTTGAGTATCACGGCTTTTCTCATCGAACGGCCCGTACGGAAATATAGGTTCCCATTGGAGTCGCATTGTGGGCCAGTTTCGAAGCTAAAGCCGCGCATCGCAAGAGTCTTGGAGGACCCTGCTGTCAAGACGATTGGCTTGTCCGCGGATTCCTGATCACTGCATGCGCCGGGCACGGTCGCGCCAAGCATGACGACGATTACAAGCAATATGCGGAACATTGGACTCCTTTGAGGTTACACCACTCTTGTGAATCGCATCTATGAGTTGTTGTGATTGCTGTGCCCGTTTGAAAATCACCAGACGGGCACATGCAAAGTCTGCGGTTCAAGGCAATTTGAGTTTATCAACCAAGGCTAATTCTCTTCTTTTTGTTGTGCTGGCTTGTCCGCAAAAAGGAATAAGCGAATCCATGAGCGTCATGTCAGAGATAGCGATAACCACTACCTTCGCCTTGCCGGTTGGCGTTGGCGATATCTTTTGCCCTTGTATTACAACGCAATTGTCAACGTGGCCTATGGTACAGGGATTTAGGTCGGTACCACAGTCTATTTGACCATCCTTAAAACCGAATGTGCCGGCAGGTGGTCCTGAAGGATAGGTCGCAACCCGGTCCTCGCCGATGCAAAAACACCTTTCATTCCGAAAAGTAGTTTGCGCGGAACAATCCTGAGCAGCTCCTAACCGTGGCATGGCCAAGAGAACTAGAGTCAAACACCAAATCAGTCGCATTGCTTACCCTCCTTTGCATTTTGAAGTGAACATCCAGAGACTAAAAGGAGTCTAGGAGTTCTACTTTTAAAGTCAACTATATTTTTGTAGGATCGCGCTAACTCTCCCGTGGAAATCAAACAGCACTGCAACCGAGAACGGCTGTGAATGGTCTCGCAGCATCCATAAGCGCTGTTATGACTTGATCGACGAACCACACAAATCTTGCGGGGATTCTTGCCGAAGAATCGCTATTGCAGCCGCTCCGATGGAGATCTCATTCCTGCCCGCGCTAAACACCTAAGAATAGTTCCATTTTAAGATTTGGATGCCCTACCCTTTGCGCAGCAAAGGGTAGATCTACTAAACCCCGATCTTAACCAGCCCATTTCATCTAGCCAGTAGGCTCGAAAACTACTCCATCCCCGCAGTTCCGGAGATATTACATTCCGCGCTTCACCGGATTGCAATGCATGTAGCGCAGCTTCTCCACATGTTTACGTTCCCGAAACAGGGAAGTCATATCGGCGCAGCCGCACTTTTCCAGTATTTTCGGAAACAAGTTGCGGCGGTCGCGCCCGATCCCTGGGAACTGGTGTCAACAGCAACAACTGAAAAGAGACGGCATCGAGCCTCCACTCCCTAAAAATATTTCTCCAAAAACATGTCCCGGGAATCCCAGTTTCCGTGCATATATAAGTAGGGGCCTTTTATTTCGATCCCTAGTGCAGTCCGGCCAAACCACGTTCCAGCTTTTAAAACCATTAACTCCATCACCACCTGCACCTGAGTGGTTTTTTGCGGGTCATTAACGCAGACGCGAATCCCGCTTACGGAAAAAACGTCGATTTCGTCTGCTTAACTGTGCAACAAGCTCCGAAAAATATTTTTTTCAAAAAACGTCCCCGCGCCCCCCATTTTCGACACTAGTTAGTAGAGAAATAATTTCCATTTCCAGCCCCGAATCCGTCCCCCCGACCCCCGTTTTCGACTCTAAGTCTCTGAATTAAAACCATTAACTCCATCGCCACCCCGTATCTGGGTGGCTTTTCCATTTTGCGAGGGAAAAAAATGCCTAAAACTCCGCCTGCTACTCAGTGCACACCCATGTCCAAACCCCAAATCATCCAGGCCATCCGTCTTTCCGCCAAAAAACTGGGCCGCAACCCCAACCTCCGTGACCTCCGCCTGCTCGGCCGAGTCTCGGAGCAGATCATTTACAAGCGCTTCGGAGGTCTTGGACGAGCTCTGGCCGCCGCCGGCTTGGAAGCCACCGGCCCCGGCTTCAGCCTGCCCGAATCCACCCTGCTGCTTGACTGGGCCGCCGTCGCCCGCAAGCTCGGCAAGGTTCCCAGCGTGCATGAGTATGAAAGCGCCGGACGCTTCAGCAACATGCCCTTTCATACCCGCTACCGCCAATGGACGCGCATCCCCGAGGCCTTCCGCAAATTCGCCCGCCAGGCCAAACTTGAGCGCGACTGGCAGGACGTGATCAAGCTCGGTGACGCCAAAGTCACGAACCAACGCAAAGCCGCCAAAGCTTTCGTCCGCCCGCGCGTCCGCAAAGGCCCCATCCATCGCGACCGCCCTGTTTATGGCCGTCCCATGACGCTGCCGGAGATGGCGCACGAACCGATGAACGAACTGGGTGTGGTTTTTGTCTTTGGCATGCTGGCGCGGCGGCTGGGCTTCGTCGTTCTTCGCATCCAGCCCGACTTTCCTGATTGCGAAGCCATGTTTGAGGTGGCCCGCGGCGTGTGGCAGCGCGTCCGTATCGAGTTTGAATTTGAAAGCCGCAACTTCCTCAGGCATCGCCACAGAAAAGACGGTTGTGACATGATCATCTGCTGGCGTCACAACTGGCCGGAATGCCCGCCCAACCTTGAAGTGCTGGAACTCTCAAAAGCCCTGGAAGGCCTGATCTAAGCTGCCCAGCGGCCACCGTTTTCATTTTTGCGCTCGCGCACTAGATCCCTGTCCAGACCAGGGACTTTGTAAGATTGTTGGCTCCCGCGCTCCCGTTGGGCGTCGCAAATCGATACCACGCGTAACTCACTTCCCTGCCTTCAGCGCCTCCTGATACCACGCATCCAGCGCGTGCTTCATTTCCTTAAGTGCAACGGCATCGTTATAGACCATGTGCCCGCCCTTGAAATCGGCGAACGTCACATTTTTGCGATGCTCGGCATCAAGCCGCAGATGCTGGAACGTATAGGCGCTGGCGTAGAAGGGCGTGGCCAGGTCATACATTCCTTCCATTACCAGGACTTTGAGATATTTATTTTTCGCCATGGCAGATTGCAGCTTCGTCGCCGTTTGCGGGTAGCCGCCGATCCCCGCACTAAAGTCCATCGCCGTACCCCAATCCCATGAGCGATTGATGCCCTCATAGTTCCAGATCACATAGGGCAGCTCTGATTTGTATCCCAATTCACTGCCGGCATAATCGTTCATCACGGCGTTGAACGCGGGAAACAGGGCGGCCATAGCAGGATCGAAGAACGGCTCGTGTGCGTTGCTCTGCGGCATGGGCGAGGCAACGCGGCCATCCACGCGCCCGACTTCGAGCCTGCGGTCCTTGAGCAGGTTGTGCATGAAGACCTGCGGCTCAATGCGAAGATCGTTTTCTTCAATCAGCTCCGGCTTCAGTCCCGTGTAAGCGGCAAGCTGCTCGATGATCTGTTTTCTTTTCTCCGCCGGCAGCGCATTGCCCAGCGCAAGAGCTTGCGCATAATCGGTGGCGCACCATTGCTCGACTTTCTTGATCGTCGCGTCAAGATTGGCGGTAAGTTCCGGCGTCAGCTTCTTATGGTACGCCGCGATCATGGTATAGCTGGGAACGATCACCTGGTAAGGAAGATCATTCATGTTGCCGGACAACAGCGTGGTGAAATCCAGGCCAACGGATAGCAGAGCCACGCCATTGACGGGAATGTAATTGTCAGCCAGATGGTTCACCAGGGCGGCGGCGCGCGTGGTGCCGTAACTCTCGCCAAACAAAAACAGTGGAGAGCGCCAGCGCTGGTAGCGCGATAGGTAAATCCGGATGAAGCGATAGAACGCGTCGGCATCGCCCATCACGTTGTAAAACTTTTTGGTCAGATCACTGCGGACGCGGCTGTAGCCGGTGCCGGGCGCGTCGATAAATACCAGATCGGTGCGATCGAGGATCGTCTCCGGGTTATCGACTGTGACGTACGGCGGCGCTGGGACGCCGCCATCTGCTTCCAGCTTGATTTTGCGCGGACCAAGCGCGCCCATGTGCAGCCATGCCGTCGCGGTGCCGGGACCACCGTTAAACACAAACGTCAACGGACGTGTGCGCGCATCCTCGCCATCCTGCGTGTAAGCGGTAAAGAAAATCGCCGCTTCCGCGGGGCCGCTCTCAGGTTTGAGCAATATCCGGCCGGCGGTGGCGGTGTACTTCAGCGGCTTGCCGTTTACCGTGATCTGGTGGTGTGTGACCACGGGCGCGCCGTCAGCCAGCGGATCATCTTCATGCGCGGGCTCACGCCCGGGTTCATGCGCAGGCTGCGCGGTGGGCGATGTATCGGCTTTTTGTTGTGACGGCTGTGGCGCGGGTTGCTGTGCGGCGGCAATGGATAACGTGCTGAGAATGAGCAGAGCGAGGCGGAGAAACATCATGGAGGCTGGAAGCCCTTTCGTCGTGCTGAGTTGACGAAACCTGACATTATAAAAGCATGAGAGGGAAAATGATGAGATCAAAGAGCGTTGGGCTGAGAAGACTTGAAAGATACGGCATTATGTCCACGGAAACCAGTTCCGCTTCCGTTAAAAAGTTGACGACAGCATCCATCATTGACCATTCAAGAAATTTTCCAGCACCTCAATGTACTTTTCCGGCTCTTCATACGCAGGCAAATGGCCGCTTTGCTCAAAGAAGACGAGCTTTGCGCCGGGGATGGCATGCGCCAGTCGCCAGGCTGTGAGCGGAGCCACGTTCATGTCATAGCGGCCGTTGATCACCAGCGTGGGAAATTGAAATCCGCCAAGCTTTGAGGTGAGGTCAAGATCGGCGGTGGCTTTGGCGACAGCTCCGCTAACGGCAGGCTCAAATCCGAGATCGCCCATGTGGCTCATGTAGGCGTCGCGTTTCTGCGTGGAGTAAAAAATCATGCGGAAGTGATTGCGCAGGCCGGCGCGCGCGGCAGCTTCAGTTTCGGGACCAAGCTTTTGCGCTTCCAGCTTGTTCTCTTCCTCGATATCGGGAAAAACATCGGGCAGAACGTGGACGATATCGTGCCATGAAGGTCCGGGAGAGTCGGAGAGTATCAACCTGGCTACATGTTCAGGATGCGCGGCGGCATAGGCCATGGCGACGAGCCCACCATAGGAGTCGCCGAGCAGGGCAAATTTTGTGAGGCCGAGCACCTGGCGCACGGCGTCGAGGTCGGCGACTTGAGCATCCATTGTTTGTGATGCGCCATTTTGCATGCGCTTGGATCCACCTGTGCCGCGCTGGTCGTATAGAACTGCGAAGCGGTTCTTGCCGACGCGCTGCCAGAGATCGTTCTGCATCATGTAGGCGTGTGAGAGTCCGGGGCCGCCATTGACGGCGATGATCGGAAGCGCCGTTCCCTTTGCGCCAAAAGTCTCATACGCGAGATCAACCTGTTCAGTGTGGGCGAGGCCAGTGGCGTGAGGGACGGTCTGGGCCGGGAGCATGCTAGTGAGAAGCAGGAAGGCCAGGAAAAGTTTGGGCAAGTGGAGACCTCGCAGAGAGAGTTTTAAGGGAACGTAGCAGGTTAGCACGGCGGTCCTTTCTGGCGCTGCGCGCGAGCCTGCGGCGCAAGGAGGGACTTTGTCGGAATCTTTTCGGCACGACTACGCAGCCCTTGCTTTCTTCGGTCGCGCCGGGGCAACACGCACAAGCCACCCCAGGAAGCCAAAGTCGGGCTTGCCTGGGGGCCCCGGTAAAGTTCGTGCCCTGACACTTGTCTGTACGTGGATGCGAAATCGAACGACGATCAGATGTGTAGCGCGGATAGAATCAAACACACCCTTTCGCAAAAGCGGCGAAAGGATGGGCACCCACAGTATGGTTAGGAATAGGTGGGGCAGCTGGCGCTTCAGGTGCAGTGTGGAACATGCTTCTGAAGCCTAAGAAACGGCTTGAACATGGTCGCCGATATTACGCGTCATGAAGCCGATCATGTCCAGCATAGCCTCTGGTGTCTCCAAGCTGTGCAATGAGCCATCGACCTTCGCTTGTGTAGGGTCATAGCCGTTGTACAACATCAGGATTGGCAGTGTTGGTTTTAGCTCTTTGATCCTGGTAACCAGGAACATCCGGCTTGCTTCTGGAACCGAGTGACACATGAGAACAAGCCTGATGTCATTCGAGGCCTCAACGAAGCCTATTGCGTCTTTGTCATGCAAGGCAGCGGAAACGCTGTAGCCCGCTTGCTCCAGAATGAAGGTGCGGGTTTTTTGCAGAACTCGATCACGACTTATGGTCAGAATGGATGCTGCTGCGGTCATAATGCGCCCGGTTTCTTGAATGAGCCGGAATGTCCAGCTCAATAAAATTGAAGGCGGCAAGGTATGCTGACGAATTCAGCAATGCGGTGGAGTCTTCAGATAAGTGAAAGTCTCTGAAATAGTAAATCCGGCCGAGACAAATATCTGTTCAATATAGAACAGTTAAGCGTCTGTTTATACGCCCGCCGTCGCGCATGCGGGACAGGCAGCGGAGGGTTCCTAAACCTTCTTAAGCCATGGCTGATGGAGCCGGGTGCGACCGTCATCATCCCATTTGACGACCGCGTCATCTTCGTTCGATTGCTCCACTGTGCCTGTTTCTCCCGTCGGCTTGCCGAAGTCCCCCAAACCCTCGACGCGATCTCCTGGCTCCAGTTCCTGGCCGGTAACAGGGCGATCGACGAGCGACGGTCGCCTGGCGCGGTCAGAGTCAGGGGCGGACCCAGGAGATGACAGGGGCGGTTCTGCAGCTTTACTCAGTTTGCGCTTTGGCTTGTGTTTCATAGGAGGCATTTTGCCTGGCATTACGTACCGCCGCTATTCATCTTAATTGATACAGATATTTAGATGCAGCGTAGACTCCACCTGAAAGAGACTCTTTCTGTGGAAGACATTGGCCCCAACAAAATATGTGGACTCAGTTATGAGTCAAGATAACCTCGGCTGTGTTGGGGTTTTGTTTATGTCGCTCCGCTGACGCTGCGCGCGGGCCTGCGGCAGCAAGGAAGGGACTCTTCCCTGCTCTTTACGGCCCGGCTGAAGCCGTGCCCTGACACTTGTGTCTTCGTGGATGCGGAATCGAACGACAATCAGATGTGTAGCGCGGATAGAATCGATCCCACCCTTTCGCAAACCCGCGAAAGGATGGGGCACCCACGGCGTGGTTAAAGGATAGATGGGGCACCCCGCCCTTCTGTAAGTTTTCTGTCATTCCCCATATCCCGGCGGCGGCACGAAGCCGCCAAGTTCCTTGGCCAGCAGATCGGCAAAGATAATGGGAGTTGCATCTTCCCAGAATGGCCCCATGATCTGGATGCCCACCGGAAGTCCCTGCGGCGTTCGACCCACCGGAGCCACGGTCGCGGGACAACCGGTAAGCGTTGCTGGAGCAATCCAGTTGAGCATATCCATATAGTGGCGAGGGCCGGCTGAAGTTGCGATGGTCCGCTGGTCTTGCGGTTCGCTGTGGTCGTGCGGGAATGCCGCGGTGAAAGCCACCGGCGAGAGAAAGACATCCACCTGATTGAAGTAAGCCTGCCATTGCGCGCGGTATGCCAGGCGGCGGAAGTTCTGCTGCTGCCAGTCAGCAAATGAGCTGAGCGCACCTGAGTTCTTGGCCGCCATCAAGTCAGGAAATGCCTTGCGCTGGCGCTCCTGTTCCTCAGGAGGCGCGGTGCTGTATAGGAAAGCTCCCAGCATGAACTTGTAGTTGGCCAGCAGCTCCGCGGGTTTCAAACCCTCCGGCCATCCCGGTTTCATTTTCGCGCCGGCGCGGCCAAGCCGGTCAATTGCATTTTCCAGCAGATGCTTTTACTTCCGGCGTGGGCGGCGCAATGGGATCGTCGATCACATAACCAACGCGGAAATCTTTCAAGCTGCGCGCGCGTGGCTCGGGCATTTGCCACTTCCATGCTTTAGCGTCCCAGCCTGCCGGTCCGCCAAGAACTTTGAGTGCGCCAGCAGATCAGAAGCGCTGCGAGCCAGCGGTCCGCCAACAGCCAGAAGCGTGGAGAAATCAGGCAGCCCGGGATTGCCGCCAGGAATGTGCCCCTGCATGCTCACCAGGTCGAGCGTGGGCTTGTGGGAAAAGAGTCCGCAGAAGTGCGCGGGCACTCGGATGGAACCGCCGATGTCGCTGCCGACGCTGAGATATCCCAGACCCGCGGCAAGGCCGGCGGCGCTTCCGCCCGACGATCCTCCCGGGAGATCGCTTCACGTCCCATGGATTATTAGTCTGGCCATAAATCGGGTTGTAGCTTTGCCAGTCCCCCAGCGCCACAGGCACGTTGGTGGCGCCCAGCAGCACCGCACCGGCGTCAGAGAGCAAGTGGTTCACCACGTCAGAATTTTTTGGCGCTTTGGAATCACGCAGCGGCGGAAATCCCCATGTGCATGGATGACCCGCCACGGCAAAGCTTTCCTTCACGGTAATGGGAACGCCGTGGAAAACACCAAGTGGATTCGCCGGACGCCTGGCTCTTGCGCGAGCGTTGCATCAGCTTTTTTTGCCTGCGCCAGCGCGTCTTCACGTAGCTGATAAGCAAAGACGTTCAGCTGCGGATTGTAATGATCAATGCGTGCAAATATGCGTTGGGTGAGTTCGACGGACGAGATCTTCCTGGTGCGAATAGCTTCCGCGGCCTGCAAGGCAGTTGCAAAGTCGAGGTCAGGCGGCGCGGACGGCGAAGAGTTTTGCTCGCCAGCGTCGATGTTCTGTATAGGACGGGGGCGGCAAACATTTCAGAGACAGGTAAGGTGGATGCCGCAAGGGCCAGCGGCACGGTAGCCAGGAAGTCGCGTCGATTCATCTGCGAAATGGTAAAGGGAGCACGAAGAACGCGCAACCCAGCGTGATCGCGTGTTCGTTAGATGATGTGCTTAATGGCGACGCCAAGCCGACTCATTCCAGAGGACGCGGAGATACGGGCAAAGTTCCGAGGAAGCTTAGGCGTGCACCATATCAGTCGTCGTGCGGGCAAAGCATCTGCTCACGACTTTTGAGCACGCTTCCACGAACTCGCGCTCCTGGGCAGGCTTAAAAGCGGCCAAGAAGTAGCTTTCCACGTTAAAGACGGCGACGATTTGATTACCAGTCATGACGGGGACCGATATCTGCGATTTCACCAGGTCCGAGGCATGAATATAGCGTGGATCTTCGGCAACGTTATCGGCCACGACTACCCGGCGAGTGGCAGCGGCGGCGCCGCATAACCCTTCATTCCAGGAAATCTTTGCCTTGGGGGTAAAGCTGCCCGTCTGAGGTCCAAGGACCAGTGCGGAAGAATCGTTCTTGTCGATCAGGTAGAACCCAACCCAGTTATAGCGCGGAATATGCAGGTGAACTCTCTGCGAAATCCGCTGCATCATGGCTTCAGGCTCGGCCGCCGATCGGGCGAACTCCTCAAATTCTTTCAAGAGGTATTTGTGCGGCATCGGCACAATGTATAACCTCTCCCATTCACAATCTAGAACTTTGCTTGAAGGTAGAAGTACAAAGGTAATAGTTTCCCAAAATGGAACTGGGGTATCAGGGAGATATATTTTGGGGCCGGCCCTACAGCTCACTTGTGTTGTTGGACAGATAATTGAGCTAGTAGTTTACAGAGATGTGCGTTATCAGACGTATGTACAAAATTTGTCTGTTGACAAAGGCTCCTCTAGTATGCGATATTGGAGCTGGATCTGACGGGAGCGGCGCCGGCGGATCGGCAGCCAGGCAATAAAAGCCTGGCTGATGGGGAAACCCGAAACGGCCTGCAACCCTGTGGTCAGTGGCCTACCGTATGGGTCACAAGTTACCGCGGCCTCCGATGAACTAGAGTGTGTCCTCAAAAAGATGCATTCTTGCGCAACACATCGTCATCGGATAGGTGGCCGTGGTGTGCGAAGCGGCCGAAGGCCGCGGAGCAAATAGCAATTGGCAAATGGCCGAAAAAATCAAAACCAGCCTTTGGCTCTTAGCCATTAGCTTTTAGCCAGACAAACCCCGAGACATCAAAATCATAGAGCAAGACGCAGGCGAGGGCGCCTGCGGTCCACAGTATTTTCAAAATCCACAGCCGAGGGCGGCTGTGCTACACGTGCATCGATAGTCCCAAAAATTTGTCCCACGCAGGCAAGGGCTTCTCTACCCAATCAAGCCAGAACCGGGCTTAATTGGGGGGCCCAGACCTGTGCTCCACGATTGTTGAGTAAAACGTAACGGAAATGTCCACCGGCAAGAGTGCCGGTGCCACAAAAACCTAAAAGCTTTGAGCCACCTTAACCGGTGGCATTTTTATTGGAGCCAACGAACCGGCCATTGGTTCTTGGCCATTGACCCTTAAGAAGCGGCCATTAGCTCTTAGCCATTGGCCCTTAGCTTTTGTGTTTTAGCTGCATACATCGATCCTCAATCCTAAAGTGCGTCTTTAGAGAAACAGGACACAGCCGAGGGCGGCCGTGCCACACGAGTTTCGCCAAAACCAAAATTCTGAATCTGGGCCACCTTAACCGGTGGCATTTTTATTGGAGCCAATGAACCGGCCTTTAGCTTTTGGCCATTAGCTCTTGGCTTTGTGTTTTAGCTGCACTCATTAAATTCAAACTCGAATTGGAGCAAGGAACATGAGCAACCATGCGATTCACAACCCAAGTCCAGCCACGAACGACGAACAAGCCGAAACCACGACCGAAAAAATCGGGGAACAGCCGCCCGTGATAGAACGCCCGGCGGAAACCACTCACCAGGAGCCTGCCAGCTATCTGACTCGTTTATCAGACGAACCGGTCAGCCAAGATGCCGGCAGGACGCCCGAGTTCATTGAAGATGACCAAGGAGCAGTTGATGGCGGCGATTGCAGAAGTCGCGGACAAACTGGGCCATGTGCCGAGCCATGCCGAGCTGATGCGAAGCGGCAAGGTCAGCGGCCGGCAGATTGTGAAGCACTTTGGCACCTACACGCGAGCGCTACGGGCATGCAATCTGGAGCGCAGCATGGGCGGACACAAAGTGCCGCTGGAAAAACTGTTTCTGGACTGGGCGCGGGTGGTGCGGGAGGTAAAGAGAATTCCCAGCAAGGCGGATTACGAAACCATGGGCAAGCACAGCATTACGCCGCTGAGAGCACGGTTTGGGACATGGGGACAAGTACCGCGCTATTTGCGGCGCTACATGGAAGAGCAAGGGCTGACGGAAGAATGGAAGGACGTGATGGAGCTGATCCGGAAGTACGAGCAAGGGCAGGATGGGATGGAGATGGCTCCGTCCCCGGAGTGTGAACAGAAAAAACCCCGGGTGATGACAGACCGTCCCGTGTATGGCCCCCTGATACGGCCGTACCCGATGATCCATGGGCCTATCAATGAAAACGGGGTGCTTTACCTGTTTGGAACGGTATCTGAAAGGCTGGGCTTTGTGGTGACACTGATCCAGGGCGCTTTTCCGGACTGCTACGCGATGAGACTGGTGGATGTAGATCGGTGGCAGCCGGTGAGGATTGAGTTTGAATACGAAAGCCGCAACTTTCTGCGGCATCTGCATGACCCGAGCCAGTGCGACATTATTGTGTGCTGGAAACATAACTGGCCGGAGTGTCCGCTGGAGGTGATTGAGCTGAGCAAGATCGTGGGGCAAATCTAGACACACCTACCACGGAGGCACGCGGAGGCACGGAGGAAAACCTTTGCCGCAGATTTGCGCGGATGAGCGCGGATCGGGGAGAGCAAAGACTTACCACTGATTAACGCTGATGACACTGATCGGAAAGAAAAAGCTTCACCGCGGAGGCGCGGAGGCGCGGAGAAAACCCGAGGACACCGGCGCTCCAAAATGCTTTACAACTACCAAGTAGCAGACAAATAATGATAGGTGATCGGAAAAGCAAAAGCACACAGCGGAGGGCCGCTCACAAATAAAGCCTATGGAGCAAGTTGTGATACTTCCGATTTGCGCCTCACCCCTCTTTCCTGTAAACCTTGTCACTTACAAGCCAGTCAGTCCTGAACCAGAGTTCTTAAAATCAGTGTCTTGAAAGCCCAGGGTTTTGGATCATGGCTTTGCAGCGCTGTGAAACAAAAGCTCGGCTAAGTACGTATCCTTTCGACGGGGAGACTGTTTGGAAGAGCAACAAACAGGGGCACTTGTTCGCCGATGCCTGGCAGGCGATGCCGCGGCATGGGAGGAGATTGTGCGCCTGCATAACAGGCGGATCTACAACTTGTGCTATCGGTTCACGAACTCCCCGGACGACGCCCAGGACCTGACGCAGGAGGTTTTTATCCGCGTTTACAAGTCAATGGGCAGCTATCACATTGAAAAAGGGGCGTTTACCACCTGGCTGACCACCCTGACGCGGAACCTGCTGGTGGACCATTTCCGCAAGAGCAAGCAGGACCGGGTGACGGATTCGATAGACGCGGGGCTGCGGGAAGAGGACGATTCCTCTCTCTGGGCGACCGGCTGGAGGACCCGCGGCCGAACCCGGACGATCGGCTGGCCAGCAAGGAGACACAGAAAATGGTGCAGATGGCGCTGGCAAGGATCAGTCCGGACCTGCGGGAAGCAGTGATTCTAAGGGACTTACAGGATATGGACTACAAAGAGATTGCCCAGGTTTTGCGGGTGCCGGAGGGAACGGTGAAGTCGCGAATAAACAGAGGAAGAATGGAACTAGCGCGATTACTTTCTCGTAATAAAAGGCAGGTAAGTAATGAATAACGAGCCAAAACACGGGATGGAATGCAGCGAGTTTGAGACCCTGCTGGCTGACGCGCTTGATAACGCGATACCAGCCGGCACCAGGACGGCCTTTGATGAGCATGGCCGGAGCTGCGCGGTCTGTGGCCCGATGCTGGCTGAGGCCCTGGAAGGCATGTTGATGGTCCGGGGGATGGCTGAGCTGGAGCCGCCAAAGAACCTTGTCCATAACATTCTGGCGGCTACGAGCAGAAAAGAAGCTACAGCAGAGCAGATCGCGGAAGAAGCGAAGCTGGGATGGATGGAGCGTCTGCGGCGCAGCTTGAGTCCGCAGGTCGGCGGGCTACTGCATTCACGCTTTGCCATGTCATTTGCCATGGCGTTCTTTTCACTCAGCATCACGCTCACGCTGGCTGGAGTGAAAATTACTGACGTGAAAAATATGGTCGAAAACCCGAGCATGCTGCGCAAAAACGTTGTGTTGGGATATACCCACGTCGAAGCTAAGGTAACAAGCTATTACGAGAACCTGCGGCTCGTCTACCAGGTGCAAGCGAAAGTCCGCGAGCTAAAGAAGAATACCGCGCCGGTGACGGAGCCAGGGGAGAATCGGCAACAGAATAGAAAGTCTGCGCCGGATGGACACGAGAAGCCGAATGAAGATTACAGCATGGAGCGCGATGGCAGTTTGATCGCCCAAACTTTTATGTGGCATGAAGGAGCCCGGATATGAACTGCGCCGTACACAATCAGACCCAGGCAGTAGCGTACTGCCGTACGTGCGGCAAAGCGCTTTGCGAAGAATGCAAACGCGACGTCATGGGCGCCATCTATTGCGAACCGTGCATCGCCGCGAGATTGCAGGGAGCATCCGGAGCGACGGTGCCCGGCGCCATGCCGCCGGCGCCGGTAGTTGGCGCTCCAGGCGCGCCCAACCCGACGATTGCTGGCCTGTTAGGTTTTGTGCCTGGCGTCGGGGCCATGTACAACGGCCAATTTGTCAAAGCCTTCGCGCACGTCTTGATCTTTGTCATGTTGATCATCGCGGCTAGCAATATTTCGGGCGTTTTCGGCGTGCTCATCGCCTTCTTCGTGTTTTATATGGCGTTTGAGGCCTACAAGACCGCTGAAGCAAAGCGTCATGGCCTGCCTGCGCCTGATCCTCTGGGCCTCGATAAAATGTTTGGCCTTCAGGAAACTAACATCCATCCCACCGGCATTCCGCCGACTGTCAACACAGGTGCGGCGTATCCGCCTGTGCCGTCATCTCCACAGACGACTCCACCTCTTCAAGTAGAACCACCACCTCCTTCGCCTCAGGACAAGGCTCCCATTGGCGCTATTGTGCTCATTGCTCTCGGCGTGATTTTTCTGCTCGATAATCTGGGCATACTTCGCATGCATCACCTCTGGCCTCTGTTCTTGATCGGGATAGGCCTCTGGATCGCATACAAGCGCACTGTTCAGCCCACCGTCGGAGGCCCGCAATGACGCCTTATATCCGTAATCGAAACTGTCAGTGTGTACGCTGCCGCGCTCACGGACTAATGGGTGCCGCAGTCCTCATCACGCTTGGCGTGCTCTTTCTGATGGAAAGCTACAACGTCATGTCATTCGACCGCAGCTTTCCTGTGCTGCTGCTTGTGATTGGCTGCGTGCTTTTGGTTTCTCGCACCGGTTCTACTGAAGGACACATTCAACCCGGCTGGACACAGCCTTCAATCGCTCAGCCACCCACTCAGCCGTGGCCAACAACCACCACTGCTCCTCCGCCTCCGCCATCCCAGCAATGGCCTTCCGGTGCGGACAATGCGCCATCCTCTTCTGATCAGAATGATTCGCAGGTGAAACCATGAGTGCGCCGCCACAAGTTCCTTACTATCGCGCGCGACCGCGTTCCATCGTAGGTCCGCTCGTCCTTATCACCATCGGGATTCTTTTTCTGTTGCGCACAACCGGCGTCATTTCCTTTCAGTCGTTCCACGTCTGGATGGTGCATTACTGGCCGCTGCTGTTGATTTTTTGGGGCGTCGCCAAACTGCTGGAACATGTGTGGGCGCGCCAGCACGGCGAACCAACGCCTCGCCTGGGTGCGGGCGGCGTCGTACTCCTGATCTTCTTCATCGTTTTCGGTACGGCGGCCACGCGCACGGCAGACTGGAACTGGCGCGGCATCGGCGCGGAAATCGGCGCCGACGACGATTGGGAAAATATGTTCGGCAGCCACTATGATTTTACTGACAATTTTGCCCAGCCCCTGACCGGCGGTTCTGAAATAAAAATTCTTTCCGCCCAGGGCGACATCACCGTCACGCCGAGTGAAGACAATCAGGTCCACGCCGTCGTGCGTAAGTCCGTGCGCAGTGACTCGCAGGAGAATGCAAACCGTGTAAATGAGTCCACGCACCCCAGGTTTACCCAGCAAGGAAACCTCTGGCTTCTGGACCTTACCAGCGGTGATTTTGAAAAAGCGCGTTTTGATCTCGACTTGCAGGTGCCCAGGCAGCTTGCTCTCTCCATGTCTACCCGGCGCGGCAACCTGAGCGTCTCACAGCGCGAAGGTAATGTGGATCTAAGCACAGACCGCGGCAATCTAAACGCTGAAAACGTGAAAGGCGCCACGTCTCTGCATTTGCGCCATGGCTCGGTCAATGTAAAAACTGTCACCGGGAATGTTCTCGTGGATGGCGAAGTTGAAGACGGAAGCGTTGCAGACGTTACCGGTACTCTGGAATTTAACGCCGGGTACAACGGCAACGTACAGCTTTCGCATATCGCACAGCGGCTTCACTTGAAGTCTGTGCGCACGGACCTTCAGCTGGCCAAGCTCGACGGTGAAATATCCTTGGGCCATGGCGATATCCGTGCCACCGCTCTTGCCGGCCCCGTTAAACTCAACACTCGCTCCAACGAAGTGCATTTTGACGAAGTCAGCGGTGAAGTTGAGGTGGAAAACCGCAACGGGCTGGTTTCAATTCGCCCTAAAACGCCGCTCGGCAATATCGACGTCAACAATGTCCGCGGCGGAATCGAACTTGAAATGCCTCCGGTCGCAGGCTTCAGGCTGGACGCAGAGAGCAAAGACGGCACCATTGATGTCAATGATTTCAGCGTCAGCGTTGATAACCAGCGCCGTGACGCAACAGCTCGCGCCACCGTTGGCAAAGGCGGGCCTGATATTCGCTTGCGCACGGACCGCGGCACCATTCAGATTCGTAAACAGTAAGATCCGGAAGCTCGATTGATTTAGGTCCTCTAATTTTCCTTTGAGATCGTCATCCTGACGGCCGTTAAGCGAGCACGCGCAGTTTTAAGCGTGCGAGTAGGCCGGAAGGACCTTGTGGTTCGGCCTTCTTGAAGGCCATGCTATTTCGAAACCTGCGATGAATTGTTGGTGCCTTGATCAGACTCGAAAAGAGGAAGTCGATTTCTCCAGCCGCGCATCAATCACCTCAACCGCTTGCGCCAGCACCTGGTCCAGCGTGAGATAGGTTGAGTCAATCAGCACAGCATCCGCCGCTGGCACGAGCGGCGAATTGGCGCGTGTTCGATCGCGCTGATCTCTCGCCTGCAACTCAGCCACAACAGAGGCTTCATGCGTTGCCGCCGCCGGGCTCTGCTGAAAACGCCGCGTGCCGCGTATCTCTGGCGCTGCATCCAGAAAGATCTTAACTTCAGCATCAGGAAAAACTTTCGTGCCAATGTCGCGCCCTTCCATCACAATACCGCCGCACGCGCCCATCTTCCGTTGCGCTGCCACCATCCATTCCCGCACCGCCGGGTGCACCGATACCTTCGACGCGGCATCTGTCACCTCCTGGCTGCGTAGGCGCTCCGTGACGTCCGCTCCGTCCAGCAGTACGCGGTTGCCATTCGGATCCGGCACCAATTCAATGCGCGACTTGTCCGCCAATGCCGCCAATGCTTTCTCATCGTCCAACGAAATGCCGCTTTCAATTGCCTTAAACGCCAGTGCACGATACATTGCGCCGGTTTCAATGTTGGTATAACCGTACCTTCGCGCCAGCAGTGCGGCCAGCGTGCTCTTGCCGGAACCGGCAGGCCCATCAATCGCGACAACCAGTTTCCTGCCGCCGGGCTTCGCTACGGCGTTCGCGGCATCACGCATTAGTTGCGCCTCCGTTGCATGTCCGGTGACGGCGTAAGGCGGATCAGGCTCTTCGTCCCGATCGTCACCAGGCTTAGCTCTCGAGCCTGCAACAGCGCGCCCACTGCCTCGCGCACCTTTGATCGCGATGTCATGTGCGAAAAAAATTGTTCAACGTCGTCCTGCTCTACCGCAATCGCTGTCTCAAGATATTTGCTCACCAGCGCCGTAACAGCCTCCGGCACGGAAATGTTGATGCCTTCTTTTATCGGCCCCGGCGCCCAACGATACAGTACGTCCCAGGAAGCGCCCCCGCGCGCGCTGTAATCCACCCGCGTAATCTTCAGGATTGACCATAGCTCGCTGAGCGCGCGATCCAGCGCCGCCTGGCTAAACTCGCGTCCTACATGTTCCTGTAGCTGGGTCTTGCTCAGTGGGCCGTGTTTTTGCAATGCCTCAAATACCTTGGCTGAAAGCTCAGACACCGCCGCGCCTTGCGCCTTTTTCTGCGGCAACGCCTTTGGTGTCCTGTCGCCCACCAATCCGTAAAAGAAAGGAAACGCAGCCGCCGAAACTACGAGCGTGCTTTCCCCGGACAAAATCATTTCAAACGCTGAGCGCTCGCGTAGCAGACGCACCATCAGTTCCGTTGCCTGCTGTGCCCGCGGATCGGCATAAGCATTTTTCGCCAGTGGCAATCCCGCCGCCGTCCCGGCAAATGCTCCCATAAAACTTGCCACTCGCGGCAGCGTCCGCTCTGGATACATCAGGCAAAAGCCCACCGATTCCACAAAATTTCGCGCTTCTTCCACCGTATGGACAGCGTTGCCGTCAATCCGCCAGTTCGCCGCCCGCTGCTGCTCGAGTTCTTGTTCAGTCATTTTGGAATTTAGGGACCTGGGTCATTCGCCTGTTGCAGGCCATCGTTGCGCCCCATGCAACAATCTTACGATCTCAACGGTGTTTTCTCGAAATAGAACTCACCATGACTAACCACGAGCCATCAAGCAATCTATTTTTGTGAATACGCTTCTCTGTACGCTGACTCACGCTGATTTACGATCTGTCATCCTGAGCGAAGCGCGGCGAGAATGTTAAAGCAGAAATGCTCAATGCGCGCAGTCGAAGAATCCCGAGGATACAACACTGTACCATGCTGTCTCAGGGAGTTCTCACGACACGTCTCCATAGCTGAAGGAATGGCACGACCTAGAGTGATTGCACCTCAACATGCAGCCGTCAGATCCTTCTCGTCGAGACAACCAGCGATCTCCATTAAGGCTGGAACATCCGTTCAATGCTTGCGACCATCTCATCGTCGCTAACGCTTTCTCCGTTGTCCAGTTGAGTCAACCCTTTCTGTACTTCAGCTCTAAACCATCTTGTAGGGACTGAGATAGGCTTCCACTATCTCCTGCACAAGTTGGTCGGCTGGCGTCCACGCATCCGATGCTGCGCGTTTGAGTTCGGCTTCGAATTGAGGATTAAAGTGGAGTTCCATATAGTTAACTTAGGTGTCTATCGAGGAGATGTGCTTGAGTTGGTCCTGCCATCAGTCGTTGATCTCGATAGATTTCATCGCGCCTGAACGCGTCCAACGGAAGCACCGGAACCTTGTCGGAATAAACAGTCATCGCGTCGAGTGCAGCTTCAAAAGCTTCTTCATTAAGCTTATTCCCACTTCCTTTTTCAGCAAGCTGCCGCTCGAGAATCTGCTGGACATACGCTCACCATGGAAACCCCCTGCGCTTGGGCTTGTTCGGCTAATCGCCGCTCCATTTCAGGATCGAGTTGGAGTGTAAATGCCATACCTTAACCAATATCTTCGCATACAACTCAACAAGGATCCTCCGCTTCCTCGGTTCCTCTGCGTTTCAAAGATGTTGGTGTTTGGCTGTCCGCTCAAATCCTCTTAAACGCCTTCTGTATCTCCTTCACAGAATACCGCAACACCACCGGCCTTCCATGTGGACACGTCATTGGACACTCCGTCTTTGCTAGCTCCTTCAGCAGCCACTCCATTTTGTTCTGCTCCAGCGGCATGTTGATTTTGATGGCCGCATGGCATGCGATGCTCGCCGCAATCTTCCCCCGAATCTTGTCGAGATTCAGGACCTGCTCTTCCTGCTGGAACTGGTCCAGCAATTCCACCAGCATCTTCTCTACATCGGCCGGCCGCACGCCTCCAGGCGCTGTCTTCACGGCAACGGTTCGCGTGCCGAACAGCTCCACTTCAAATCCGTTGCGTTGCAGCTCTTCTGAAATTTCGGCAAATACAGCCTGCTGTCCCGGCGTCAAGTCCACCAGCAAGGGCATCAGCAGCCGTTGGCCATCCTGGGCCGCGTCGTTCTGTCCTCGCTCCCGCAGGATCTTTTCAAACAACACCCGCTCGTGTGCCACGTGCTGGTCGATGATCCACAGCCCATCGGCGTTTACCGCCAGGATAAATGAATCCCTCACTTGTCCCACCGGTTTCAGGCTGGCCAGCGCCAGTTGATCGACCACCTCTTGCGGCTCGTCATCCAGCACATTGCCGCAGGCATCAGCATGGCCGTTCACGCTTTGCACCATGGACGGTAGGCCCACCGCTCCAAAACCGCTCACCGCCATGTTGGCTTCAACTGCAATCGCTTCGCCACCAAATTGCAGCCGTTCGTTCACCGGCGGCAGACTTTCCGGACGCAACGCGAACTCAGCGTGCTGGTGCGCGCCCGGGCTTAGGCCGGGTCCGGCCGTGGGCTGTGCTGTAATCTCACGCGTGAACTCCGGCACCGGACGCGCCTTCATCAGCGCCGCCCTTACCGATTCGCGCACAAAATCATGCACCAGCGCATGCTGCCGGAATCGTACCTCGGTCTTCGAGGGATGCACATTGGCATCCACTTCTTCATTCGGCAATTCGATGAATAGCAGCACCACGGGAAAAACCGTTGGCGGCAGAATATTTCTGTAGCCCTCGATAATCGCGTGCTGCACCATGCGGTCGCGAATCAGCCGCCCATTGACGAACACATAAATCGAATTGCGGTTCAGCTTCTGCAACTCTGGCTTGGAAATAAATCCATGCAGCCGGATGTCGCCCGGAACGGGCGCTTGGTAATCTTCTCCTCGCCGCCATGGCGGAGGCTCCGGAATTCCCACGCGTTCCAGCTTCATAGTCGCCGCCAATTGGACTAGCTGGTCCAGCGTCTCGCGGCCAAAAATCTGGTAGATGCGATCCGAATGTGAACTCACCGGTGCGGCCACCAGCATCGCTTCCGTGGCAGAGTGCAATTCAAAATGCTTTTCCGGATGCGCCAGCGCGTAATGCGTCACCAGCGACGCAAGATGGGAAAGCTCTGTCGACTCCGCTTTCAGAAACTTCTTACGCGCCGGTGTATTGAAGAAAAGGTCGCGCACCGCCATGCGATGTTCCTTGCGGCAACCCGGCTTCCTCGACCCGCAGAATTTTACCGCCGGCAATCTCCAGAACCGTGCCGCCATCTTCTTCCGTCGCGCGCGTCTCCAGCAGCACCCGCGCTACCGACGCAATCGAGGGCAACGCCTCGCCGCGAAAGCCCAGAGTATGAATATTTAAAAGATCTTCAGCGTCTTTGATTTTTGAAGTCGCGTGGCGCTCAAAGGCCAGCAGCGCGTCGTCGCGCACCATGCCGCAGCCGTTGTCCGTTACCTGGATAAGCTTCTTGCCGCCTGCTTCCACCTGCACCCGAACGCGCGTCGCGCCAGCATCCAGCGCATTCTCCAGCAACTCTTTCAGCACCGACGCAGGACGCTCCACCACCTCGCCCGCGGCGATCTTGTTGGCAACATGCTCGGAAAGTACGTGGATTCGCCCCATGAGAGGAAACTCAATTTAACCACAAAGGACACGAAGGAACACAAAGGTTTGGTCTTCCTTCGTGTTACGTAGCCTGTCCTGAGCGACTCGCAGGGGAGTCGAACGGATGTCCTTTGTGGTTAGGTCCTATCGGGAGCAAGCCAAAAACCTGTTGTCCTGAGCAAAGCGCGTGAAGGGTTGCTGGGCGAAATAATGGATGATGGGCGCGGAGTCGAAGTTGAGCCGTCTTTGCGGGCGTTTGAGCCCGCAAGCGAAATCCCGAGCGAAGTCGAGGGAGCCCTTCGGATCCCGAGGATATTTCCGTCGCCATGCTGCCAAAAGGGAGTTCTCACGATACACGGTCGTTTAGTCTTCGAACTCACCGCAAACGGGGTGATAACTAGAGGCCCGTCCCGCTATCACGGTGATAGGGATTCCTCCCCTTCGCAAGCTCAGGGTCGGAACTTTGGAAAAACCCTTCGTGTTTCTTCGTGTCCTTTGTGGTTAAACGCCTTACTTCGTCGCCGTAACCGAACTCAACCCCGGCGCGGGATATGTCGGCAATTTTTCCCGCGTCCGGTTCGCCCGCTGAATGTCCAACTCGCCAAACAGGATTGACGGAGCAACAATCGCGCTGGGTAGCGGCTCCGCGCGGTTGTAAACGTAATTGTCAGTACCCGTGGCCACGATATCGCTCCGCAAGGCCCGCGTATCAAGCTGCTTGAACACAGCTCCGCGCACCAGCTCCTGATGGCCATCGTTTACGTAGATTCTCCACAGCAGCCGCGGCGAGAGCTGCGGTCCGGTGGTCTCCACAAAATAGCCATACGGGCGTCCCTGGTCTTTGCACATCTGGATCAGCTTCTTCTTCAGTTCGTCGAAAGGAACGCTGTGTTCGGCCTTAAAGATCAGGTTTGATATCTGCGGACGCGGGGCTCCCGCAAGCGCTGTCCGGCCGTGCCCGTTCGAGTGCGGAAAGTCACGGATCGGTTCGCGACCGAGCAGGTAGTTCGTAAGCATACCCTTCTCGATCACCGTAACTTTTTGCGCTTCCACGCCCTCGTCGTCCACGTCGTAAAAGCCCGCCAGCGACTGGTGATCGAACTCTTTGGCCTTCGGGTCGTCAACCACGGTGAAAGTCTCCGGCAGTACGCGTCCCTTATAGTAGGACGCAAACTCTCCGTTCGTGCGCGCAGGATTTCCCAGGTCAGGACGAATGCCCAGGATGTTGGGAACAATCAACCGCTCAAATATTGACGTTGCCGCATCCGCTGAAAACAGCACCGGCCCGCGATAGTCGTCTTCCACCAGCGGAGCTTTCTTGAGCGCCGCAAAGCTGCCAATCAGCTTCTTGGCTTCCTGCGCTACTTCTTCCTTCTTGGGCAGTTCATCCCCTTTGATCACGATCCAGCCATGGCTCCGCTCCAGGTGCATGCCATCGTCAGCTTGATCAGAGGCGGAGAACAGAAGCGTGTAAATGCTCTTGCCATTGCGCGCCACCGTGCCCTCAGTGTTTACAAAGTAACGGTTCAGCACACGGAAGTTCAGCATGGCGCTGCTCATCTCCAGGCTGGGATCGCTGCGGAACAAATCAGAAGTCGCGCGGACTTCCTGCTTCCATTTGTCCAGGTCCACATCCAGCTTGGCCAGGTCACGTACGGACTGCGCCGGCTTTTCCTGCGAGAAGTCTGCCATGTCCGTTTCGGTTTCCACGCTCTTGAGCGCCGCCTGTTTTTCCGTAAAGCCGCTCAGCGCGGACTTATACGCTTTGTCGGTGGCCAGCCAGAGCTGGCGTCTGAGAGCTAGTTCGTCATTGTCGGTGGGCATTACCTCGACTGCGCCCGTTCCTTCGCCGAAATAGCTGTCCTGCTTGTAGTCGCCAATGCGGACGACCACGCGCACCAGCCGACCGCTGTTCACCTGGTCTGTGCGCAATGCGCCCAGCGTCGCATCAGCAATATTGTCCTGAATTTCCGTGACCTGGTAATCGATGTAATAGGGCCTCTGCAGCTGCCCCAGTTGCAGCTTTTCCTGCGAGCGTTTCAGCTCCGCAAGCATGGCCTTCAATACCGCATCGCCGTGATCGTTCGTAGAAACCGATGTCGCCGCAGGCGCGCCATTGTTGTCAGCTGCCAATGCAATCGCAGCAAAAACAACCAGCAGAAGAAGAATAGATATCAGCCGACGCATTAGTGCACCTCCGGCTTGCTGGACTGCTGGATCGCAACCTCGGCCTTTTCTATACCCGGCGGCGGCAGCAGCGGCGGTCGCTCATGCCCTTGCGAAACTTTCTGTACCTCAATCTCTGAAAACAACATGGCTGGCGCGGCAGCGGCCACTGGGACAGATCCCGATTCGGCTCCGCATTCGCCATTGAATACATCCATCTTTTGCCCCGTGAGCACAATCCGGTTCAGCGCGTTGAGCGGCGTTCCAATAATGTCCACGCCGCGAACAAGTTCGTCGGGACGCCCATCCGGATATACCTTCCAAACCATCAGCGGCATCACCTGGAACGCCTGCGGCATGTTGCGCATGGTCAGCGTAAAGCCGCCGGCTATGTCTTCAAAGTAAAGCCCAAAAGGTTTCTTCTGTTTTTTGATCTCGTTGATTAGTTCCTGCCGCAGCTGTGAATCCGCAACAGTCTTGTTGGAGCGGACGATCAAGTTTCCCTGTCGTCCCACCGGCATCATTCCCGCCTGTCCGCGCCCGTGTCCGTTCGATTGCAAAAAACCTTTCACCGGCATGCGCGACATCAGGAATTGCTTAAGGATGCCGTTAGAAATCAACTCTACCTTCTTGCTTTTCTCGCCTTCCTCGTCGTAACTGTAATTGCCGCTCAGCTCAACGCCTTCCAGCTTTGCCAAGGTCGGATCGTCTTCCACGCTCAAAAACTTCGGCAACACCGGCTGCCCGATCATCTTGGTAAACGTCTGGCCTTCATTCTCTCCGCGCTGCCGCTGCCCTTCCAACCGATGTCCCACCACCTCATGGAAGAACACCGCCGCCGCGCGACCAGAAAGCAGCGCTGGACCATTGAAAGGCTCAACCACCGGCGCTTTCTTCAGCTTCTGCAGGTCCTGCGCAATCTTTTCGATCTTGGCCGCGATCTCCTGCTCTGGAGCCAGCTTGTCAAAGGTGGACGCGTCAAACGTTTCCGACCTGGCAAGTTCCATCCCATCGGATGAGCGCGTGCTTCCCAGCGCCAGCACTCTGATCAGCGGACGCGAATCAACCAGCCGCGAGCCTTCGCTGGAAACAAAGTAGCGGGTTGTATCCTCCACCAGCAACACTACCGTCGAGCTTTCAATGTCAGGATATTTCTTGAAGATTGAAGAAAGCCTGCGCACCCGCTCTTCCCACTCGTGCTGATCAAACTTGGGCGGAACAATTTCCTTGCCGATATAAACCTGCGGCTTCTCCGCTGAAAAATCCGGCGACGAATCCTCTTCATCCGCGCGGACCTTCGTGTTGGTCTTCACCTCAAGAAATCCCTGCGCGGCTTTCTTGTACATTCGATCGGTGTTGATCCACAGCACGCGCGCAATCGCGTCGGGCTTGTCTTCCAGCGGAAGTGAAGCAGTAGTAACCGCGTTGAACCTGTTCTCTCCGTGCGTGTTGTCCAGCTCGCGGCTCCCCACGCGCACAGAAACATCCACAGTGCGATCATGGCGCTTGATATCGGCCATCAGCGCGCCATTGCTGGCCATAATGACGGAACCAAAATCTTCGTTTCCGGCGTAGCTGATGAAATAGGGTGCAGGATCAGCCTTGCTCAGCGAACTCATCGCGCGATCCAACTCCTGCTGCAAAGTGTGCAGCAATACCGGATCATTTGCGCCGGCAGCGGCGGTCTGCCCCATGATCGCGGGCGCAGACATAGAAAGTAATAGACAGAGAAAATATGACTTCAGAGATGACATGGCTAAAAGAAGTGTACCTCAAGCATTCAGCAGCGGAAATGTTACCTTAGGTGTCTTCCGCAGTCTCGAGCGAAAGCGAGAGATCCCTATAGTTAAGAACTGTATAGGGTCAGGCCAGTCGGGTTAATACGCTAAAACGCTTACCCATCGGATGCTCCGCGACCCTAGAGTGCTAGGTAGCGAAAGGGTTCCCTCGCAAAAGCTCGGGATTACAGAGAACGCATCCTTCATTCTCCCGCGGATTTGGCCGATACCGGCTTCCACCTCAATACCGGCTTTCTGGCCGCAGCCGTTTCATCCAGCCGCTTCACTCTGGTCGTATGCGGTGCGTTCCTCACGAACTCCGGATCGTCCTCCGCTTCGCGCGCAATTGACTTCATCGCATCCACCAGCAAATCCAGCTCTTCCAGCGACTCGCTTTCCGTGGGCTCAATCATGATGGCTCCATGCACCACCAGCGGAAACGAGACTGTATAAGGATGGAAGCCGTAATCAATCAGCCGCTTGGCGATGTCGCCGGTTTTCACGCCTTTTTGTTCCTGAATGCTGTCGCTGAAAGACCACTTCATGCATCGACGGGCTCTGGTACGGCAAGGTGTAAAGTCGCCTTCCAGCTTTTTGCGAATGTAATTCGCGTTCAGCACCGCGTCTTCCGTCGTTTGCCGCAGACCATCCGGGCCATTGGCCAGCGTGTAAGCTAACGCCCGAATGTGCATGCCAAAGTTCCCATAAAACATGCGCACGCGCCCTACCGACTTTGGCCGGTCATAGTCGAACGCCAGCGTGCCGTCAGCTCGTTCCACGATTACCGGCTTCGGCAAAAACGGTTCCAGGATTTTCTTGCATGCCACCGGTCCCGATCCCGGTCCGCCGCCGCCATGTGGCGTAGAGAACGTTTTGTGGAGGTTCAGATGCATCACGTCCACGCCAAAATCGCCAGGACGCGTCTTACCCACCAACGCGTTCATGTTCGCGCCATCCATATATAGAAGACCGCCCTTCTCGTGAAGAATGTCGGCAATCTTATGGATCTCCTGCTCAAAAATTCCCAGCGTGTTGGGATTGGTCAGCATCAGTCCGGCGATGTCTTCATTCATCTGCGCCGCCAGCGCGCTTACGTCCACCATGCCGCGTGAGTTCGACTTCAGATTTTCCACCGCGTAGCCGCAAATCGCTGCCGTCGCCGGATTGGTTCCATGCGCGGAATCAGGAATCAGGATCTTCTTGCGCGGGTTCCCTTTCGACTGCAGATACGCATGCATCAGCAGGATCCCGGTCATCTCGCCATGCGCGCCCGCGGCGGGTTGCAAGCGTGATCGCGTCCATTCCAGTGATGTCCAGCAGGCAGTCGGAGAGCGTCTTCATCACGCGCATCGCGCCCTGTGAGACTTCAGCCGGCTGGTAAGGATGTGCGTTGGCCAGTCCCGGAAAACGAGCCACCACTTCATTCACGCGCGCGTTGTACTTCATGGTGCACGATCCCAGCGGATACATGCCCAGATCAATCGCGTAATTCCACGTGGAAAGCCGCGTGAAGTGCCGGATGATCTCCATCTCACTCACTTCCGGCATGTTGCCAAGGTCAGGCGCGCGCTGAAGATCCGAGAGCTTTTGTGTAATCGACCTCTGGCACATCCAGCGGCGCGAGCCGATAACCCTTCTTCCCGGGCGACGACCGCTCAAAGATCAGTCCTTCATTCTGGTTAACGTGGTGCGTCGCTTTCTTGATGTCTTTATTGCTCATTGGCCCACCGCCTGCACTGCTGCATCAATCTGCTCTTTGCTGTTCAGTTCCGTGCAACACCACAACGATGCATTGCCCAGCTCCGGATAATGCCAGCTCAGCGGGAAGCCGCCAATCATCTTCTTTTCCAGCAGGCGTTTGTTGATCGTATGCGCGTCGTCTTTCGTCTGCACCACAAACTCATTGAAGCGCGGCGCGCCCTCAAAAAGAATCTTCCCCTTCTTCGCAAATTCGTTCCGCGCATACGTCGCCTTGGCCAGGTTCTGTGCGGCCAGTTCTTTCAGGCCTTCGCGACCATAAATCGTGAGGTAGATTGTCGCCATCGTCGCGATCAGCGCCTGGTTGGTGCAGATATTCGAGGTCGCTTTTTCGCGGCGAATATGCTGCTCGCGCGTAGACAACGTCAGCACGAACCCGCGTTTGCCGTCTTTATCTTTCGTCTCTCCCACCAACCGCCCCGGTATCTGCCGGACAAATTTTTCTTTCGTCGCCATCACTCCCGCGTATGGCCCGCCGTAGCCCAGCGGGACGCCAAAGGACTGCGTTTCCATGGAAACAATGTCCGCTTCGACCGGCGGCTTTACGATCCCCAGCGACAGCGCTTCCGCAATCGACACCACTAGCAGCGCGCCTTTCTTGTGTACCAGGTCGGCCACCGCGGCAACGTCCTCAATCGTGCCAAAGAAATTCGGCGACTGGATCAGCACGCATGCCGTATCGGACGTGATTTTCTTCTCTAGATCGACCATATCAACACGGCCGTTCTCCAGGTAGTCGCATTCAGTAATCGGCAGCCCCTGGTGCTGTGTGTATGTATGCATCACTTCGCGGTATTCCGGATGCACGCTGCGCGCCACCACCGCCGCCTTCCTGCCGGTAATGCGCACGGCCATCAGCATGGCTTCAGCCGCGCCCGTTGAGCCGTCATACATGGAGGCGTTCGCCACTTCCATTCCGGTCAATTCGCAGATCATGGTCTGGAATTCAAAGATCGCTTGCAGCGTTCCCTGCGCAATCTCCGCCTGGTATGGCGTGTATGACGTTAAAAACTCACCGCGTGAAACCATGGCATCAATCACCACCGGACGATAGTGGTGATAAGCGCCGGCGCCAAGAAACAGCGCGTAACCAGCAGCGGCGTTATCCGCGCGAGCATGGAAATAGTCAATGATTTCCGATTCCGCCATCTGTCGCGGCACTTTCAGATCGCGGTTCAGCCGGTATTCCGCCGGAATCGGCGCAAACAGATCATCAATGGACTTGCACCCGATCTCGCGCATCATCTGCGCACGATCAGCGGGAGATTTTGGTAAGTAGCGCATGTTTTTTTCTGAAATCCCGAACTCGCGTATTTTGTGGGTGAGGGAGCCCTATAGGCTCCTATGCTCTTAATCTTCTATATATTGTCAAACCTGAAGTTCGTCGTGGCTATAGTGATACCTCGCTTCGCTCGGGACTTCAGAAAGAGCTCCGCTCGGGATTTCAGGAATTACTTTTCTTCGGCCACGTACTTCTCGTAATCGTCAGCGGACATCAGCCCATCCGCCTGACTCGGGTTCGTCAGTTCCAGCTTGATCATCCAGGCCTTGTGCGCATCCTGGTTCACTGCTTCCGGCGATTGGTTCAAGCTGTCATTGACCTCCACCACCTTGCCGGAGGCCGGAGCATAAAGTTCTGACACCGCCTTGACCGACTCTACCGTGCCAAAGCTCTTGCCCGCTTCCACGTGCGTGCCCACCTTGGGCAGTTCAACGAACACAATGTCGCCCAGTGATTCCTGTGCGTGGTCCGTGATCCCGACCAGCGCGGTGTTGCTCTTGATCTGTATCCACTCGTGCTCTTTGGTGTACTTGTAATCTTTCGGATATGCCATGTCTTTTATTCCAGGGCTCCACGCTTCGCTGTTTCGCCCTCATGCTCCTTGGGGTCCCCCACGAGCCTGGTGTTGGCTTGTTGGGGCAATTTTGCGCGGGCAAGCGCTCTCTCCGCATTTCACCCGCTCAGATTTATGTTTCTGAAACTTAGATATCGTTGGACGCCCAGAATTGATGCCTATGACTTTTTTGGTCGCTTGTAAAACGGCGTTGGCACAACCTTGCTCTTGATCTTCTGTCCTCTGATCTCCACAAAAACTTCATTCCCAATTTCTGAATGCTGCGGCGGCACGTAAGCCAGAGCAATGTTCTTTTTCAAAAATGGCGCTGGCGATCCGCTGGTAACGTAGCCAATCTCACTGCCCGTATCGTCAAAAACTTTGTAACCATCGCGTGGGATGCCGCGATCGACCGCCTCCAGCCCCACCAGGATGCGCTTCAGTCCTTCGGCTCTGACCTTTTCCAGCGCCGCTTTACCAACAAAGTCCGCCTTCTCCATCTTGCAGTAGCGGTCCAGCACGGCTTCAAAGACATTGATGGCGTCAGAAATCTCGTGACCATAGAGCGCCATCTTGCCTTCCAGCCGCAACGTGTTGCGCGCGCCCAGGCCGCAGGCGACAATGCCGAATTCCCTTCCCGCCTCAGTCACTTCGTTCCATACGCGCTCGCTGGTCGCAACGTCAGAGGGAACATAAATCTCAAATCCATCTTCCGCCGTATAACCCGTCCTTGCGATCAACGTGTTCATCAGGTTGCAGACGGTCCCGTGCTTGAACCAGTAATTTTTGATCTGCGAGAGATCCACATTCGTCAGCTTTTGCAGTGTGGCTTGCGCCTTGGGTCCCTGGATAGCGATCTGCGTGTAGTAGTCGCCCACGTCGTCGGCATGGCAGCGGAACTTGCTTACATTCTTCCGTACCCAGCTATGGTCTTTCTCGCGCGTACCGGCATTGATCACCAGCAGGTAATCGTTCTGTCCCATCTTGTGGACGATTACGTCATCAACGAACGTACCTTCCGGATACAGCAGGGCAGAATAATGTGCCTGGCCTTCCTGGAGTTTGGAAGCGTCATTCATGCTGATCCACTGCACGGCGTCCAGCGCCTGCGGCCCGCGGATCAGGATGTCGCCCATGTGCGAAACGTCAAACATTCCCACGCCCGTACGCACCGCCAGATGCTCTTTCACCAGGCCGCCGCTCGCGGGATACTCCACCGGCATGTCCCAGCCGCCAAAATCCACCATTTTGGCGCCGAGCCGGCGGTGCGTCGCGTTGAGCGCAGTCTTCCTGAGTGTCTGGCCTTCAGCGGTAGAGGACAAATGTTTTCCCTTTCGATCCCTTTGGTTTCAGATGACAGAGTCCGCCGGAGAGGACAGGCGAACCTTCAAGGTTAACATCCGATTTTTGCAGGGTCAATGAAGGGTGCCAATCGTGTCAAAGCTCGTTAGAAATGTCCCCTTCGTTAACTCGTTACAAATGTCCCCTTTTTGGCCACAAAAGAAGTGTCTCCTTTAGTTTAGCCGCAAATAGCAGTGCCCTTTAGCTGAGGTGGATCAGTTTTGAGGCAGGTACGCTTGATGTGAGCCAGGGTTAGCCAGAGCGTATTGGTTTACGAAAAGTCGCCTTGCACTTGTCATGTTGAGCGACGATCGAGCTGAGCCTGCGATGCTAGAACAAAGTCGAAACATCCCGAGGGAGCGGACCCCGCGATGATGCCTGAAGGAGTTCTTACCGGGATTTGTCATTTGCCTCTGAAATTCAAGACCATATGCGTTGAAGCGCTTTCCGAAGCCCTACGGCAAGAGAAGCTAATCCAGATTTCGAGGTGCGGCATCAATTCCTTTGGCCGTTCCGCTTCGCCACAGGCACTGCCACCTCGCCAACGGCTGACTTTGCGGGCGCTTACCCAAGGTCATCGACCATCGGCCCATTGCCGGAAACCCCAAATCGCGATAATCTCCCGCCATGGCCAAAGAGTTCATGTGCATGGTCTGCGACCAGCCAGAGAGAAGCTGCTCCTGCAACAAATATTGCGCGCTGTGCCAGAGCCTCTATGAAGTCCGTCTGTGCGAAGACGGCATTTACTATTGCCGCCCCTGCCGGGAAGCGTGTGACCTGCAAGCCCAGGTCGGCGGCAAGAGTTCCAGTTGGTAATCTTTTAATTGAGTAATTTGGTAATTTAGTAATTGAGCAGCCTGGCGGCCCCATGGCAATTCAATTACCCAATTACCAAATTACTCAATTACCAAATAGCTCCCCGCGTCTCCGCGGTGAAATTCCGCAATACTATACCGCTCTCCTCGCCCGTTACGGCGCTCAGAATTGGTGGCCTGCGCGCACTCGCTTTGAAGTCATCGTTGGCGCTTATCTCACGCAGAACACGAACTGGAGCAACGTCGAAAAAGCCCTCCTCAATCTGCGTCGCGCTCGCTGCCTTAGTGTCAGTGCCATGCGTGAAGCGCCGATCGATGAACTTGAATCGTTGGTGCGTCCCTCAGGCTACTTCCGCCAGAAAGCGCGCAACCTCAAGGTATTCATCGCATTCCTTGATCGCAAATATTCCGGCTCGCTCAGCCGCATGTTCGCTGAGCCCACTGAAAAACTCAGGGCAGAGCTGCTGGAACTCAACGGGGTTGGCCCTGAAACCGCCGACTCCATTCTGCTCTACGCTGGCAATCATCCTGTGTTTGTTGTGGACGCATACACCCGCCGCGTTCTGCTGCGTCACGGGATCATCAATGAAAAAACCGGCTACGCAGAAATTCGCGCGATGATCGAACAGGCCATCAGCGGCTCTGAAGCTGGGTCTCTCGTTGCAAAAAATGCTATCTCTGATCCGCGCCATCCAGTCTCGCGTATGAGCAGCTCTGTTCGCAGCGAACTTGCGCAGCATTACAACGAGCTGCATGCGTTGATCGTAAGAGTTGGGAACCATTACTGCGGCGCAAAACCTATCTGCGAAGGTTGCCCCTTGCAAACGTTTTTAAAAACTGGTTGTGGTGCAACGGCTGGAGAAGCACTCGAATCCTACTAGCAGGCAAACGAAACGCCTTGATGAAATTTCCTTGGGGGGTACTACATGCTTTTGCTTATCGGTATTGTTCTGTTCGTGCTTTGGATTCTGGGATTCACAGCTTTCCACGTCGCGAGCGGTTTGATCCATCTGCTTCTGGTATTTGCCGTGATCTCGATCATCTGGCATCTGGTGGCCGGAAGACGCGCAACGGTCTGACATCGCGTTAAAACTGACTGTCTGGCCCGGTAGCATTCGGGCCAGTTTGTTTTTTTGCGGGACTTTTTGACTAACACGCGCAGTACTTCGCTCTGCTGAATTCGTCTCTCAGAGAGGGCTAAGTCGGCCACATCTCCAGCGCCGTCTTGCTCAGTATCTGCTCTTTCACAGCGTCCGTTAGCGCTAGTGCGCTGAACTGGTCCAGATTCTGTTTGATGTCGGGGATGCCGGGGCTCGGCCAGTCTGTGCCGAATAGCGTCTTGTGCGCAATCTCTTCCAGCCGTGGAAAATATTTAAGCAAAATTTTTGGAGGAATGCCGCTGATATCCAGGTGCACGTTCTTGTGCCTACGCAGCAGGAAAAACGCAGTCTGCATCCAGATAGGCCGCCCGCCGTGCGCCATCAGGATTTTTAGCTTGGGAAAATCCACGGCTACATCATCTAGATAAATCGGGTCGCCGAATTTATTGCGCGCCGCGGGAAAAATCGACGTGCCGGTATGGATCATCACTGGAATGCCGTTAGCTTCCGCCGCGCGATAAATCGTCTCCAGTTCCTTCACACCGTTCAGGTAATCATTGGCATAAAGCAACTGGTGCGGCGGATGGATCTTGATCAGCCGTATGCCCAGGCGCACCAGGTTATCCATCTCTTCTTGTACGTTGAGCGAATGCCGCGGATGCACGCTCCCGCAAGACAGCAGCCGCTTCGGATCTTCCTTGCAGTAGTTCGCCACCCACGGATTTACGTCATGCGTAAACCCCATTGTCTCCGGCGCCACATAATTAATGAGCACCGCACGCTCCACGCCAATGGAGTCCATATACTTCAGAAGCGCCTTGGGCGACCGGCAATACTCCAGGATGTCCTCATAATGGCCACGCGCCTTCTTCATTACCTCAAGCGGCCCAGCCTTAAACATCTCAACGGGTTGTATGTGGATGTGGCAGTCAGTGATCTGCATTTGTTTTTTTGAAATCCCGAACCCGCCGATCTTGCGGGTGAGGGAGCCCTACCGTAACATTGCTCTCAAAGCATCACGACAGCTTGTGCGCAGACAAAATTCCTCAGGACGCGACCAACAAATCCTCGTCGCTATAGGGTTCCCTCGCTACGCTCGGGATTTCAGAAATAATCCTTTGTGCCCCTTCGCGTCCTTAGCGGTGACATTACGATTTGCCCGCCGCCATCACCGCCCGTTTCGCATACACCTTCACAATTTCCCGCCGATACTCCGGCGTAAGCCCTGAAGTCGTCAGTGGCTTTGCCATCTTGGCCGCCAATTCTCCCACTACCGTCGCCACGTGCTCGTCAATTTGCTTGCCGATCAGCGCGTTCTCTGCGCCTTTCACCAGCAGCGGCGCGGGATTGACGGCCGTAATTGCCACCCGGGCATTCTCCACCGGACCACCATTCTTCTTAAGCGCCACTGCCACTCCAGCCAGCGGATAGTCAATCGATCCCCGTATGCGAAGCTTCATGTAGCTTCCCTTCCAGCCGGCAGACTCTTGCGGGAGGAAGACTCGCGTCAGCATTTCATTTCTTTCCAGTTTCATGCGCGCATCGCCCACGTTGGTATAAAAATCTTTCAACGCCACGCGACGCAGCCCCGCCGGCCCTGCAATCTCCACTTCCGCGCCCAGGCACAACAGCGCCGGAGGTGTGTCGCCAGAAAATGCCGCCCAACAGAACTTGCCGCCCGGCGCCACGTGGCACAGGTCGCCATCTTTCTTGATGCAGAACCCGCACGACCGCCGCCACTGCAATGACTGGTTGTACCAGACGCATCGCGTATCCAGGCAAATGTTGCCGCCCAGCGTCCCCATGTTGCGCAAAATTGGCGAGGCCACCGTCATCGCCGCCTCATGCAGCACTCGATAGCTGCGCCGTATGAACTCAGAATCTTCAATCGCGGAAAGCGGTGTGAGCGCGCCAATCTCCACGCCCGCCCCGGGGCGCACGTGGATTCCCTGAATCTCTTCAATTCCGCGGATGTCCATCACGTAGCCCGGCGTAAACAGCTTCTGCTTCATCGATGGCAAAAGGTCCGTCCCGCCGGCCAGAATCGCCAGCTCAGTGCCGTGCCGTGCCAGGTAGTCGACCGCCTGCCGCAACGACTGTGGACGAAGAAATTTGAAGGTGGGTAAGCTCATGATTGTTCGAAGTCCCGAGCGTAGCGAGGGATCCCTGCTCCCTTCTATGCCGTATCGGTTCTCAAATCGTCTGCAATTCTCAAACTAACAAGTGCTGCCAAATTGGTTTCCAACCCTAAAGTTTCTCGCCGCTAAAGGGTTCCCTCGCTTCGCTCGGGATTTCAGAAAGCCTCCTCGACGGATCATCCGCATGCCGTTGCGGCCCTTTGCCCTTGAACCACAATGATCCGCCGTGTTCGCGGAACGTTGTCGGTGTCACCGGATCATCTCCTCGAGTAATATCGAGAGCTTTTTTCTCTGAATGTTTTGCTTTGATCGCCGCCAGCACGCGCTCCGGCGTGAATGGCGCTTCGCGCAGCCGCACGCCCACTGCATCATAAATCGCGTTTGCGATTGCCGGAATCGTCGCTGCCAGGGAGCCTTCGCTCGCTTCTTTCGCCCCGAACGGCCCTTCCGGATCCACCGACTCCACAATGATGCATTCCACCTCCGGTGACTCCGTTGCCGACGGCGACTTATATTCCAGCATGCCGGGATTCATTAGCAGGCCGTCTTTCCAGACCATTTCTTCCTGCATCGCCTGTCCCAGCCCCATCCACACTGAGCCGATCACCTGGCCCTCCACCGACACCGGATTCAGCGCGCGTCCGCAATCGTGGGCCGCCCAGACCTTGTGGACTTTTACCTCGCCGGTCTCTTCGTCCACGGTCACTTCTGCTACCTGCGCCGAGTATGAATACGCCGGTGACGGCCCCACGCCCGCGCCTTTAAATGCTCCGCCCCGCGCGTCTTTAGGCGGCGCATAAGATCCCGTGCCCGTGAGCGCTCCAGTGAAGTCAATGGCCGAGACCACGGCTTCTTCAAAGCTCATGCTGTCTTTCGGGCCTTCTTCTTTGCGCTTCTGCTGCAACGATCCCCGCAGCGTTTGCCCTTCTACGCGCCCACTGACCTCCCTTACGCTTCCTCGCGGCGCATCGATCTTCTCCAATATCTGTTCTGCATGCGCTCCGTTGGTCGCCGGCTCCGCCGTTCCGCGTTTCCACACCCGATCATCGCGCATCATCACGTCTTCCGGCGCGCAGTTCATCTTGACCGCTGCCGCCGCCGCTATCTTCTTCTTCACGTCCTGCGCCGCGCGCAGCGACGCATTGCCGTTCATAAACGTTACGCGGCTGGAATACGATCCAATATCGATCGGCGTCAGGTCGGTGTCTGCGGCGATGACGCGTACGCGTCCCAACCCGATGCCTAGTACTTCAGCAACAATCTGCGCCACCATTGTGTCTGATCCCTGCCCAATATCTGACGCGCCTGTGTACACCACTACGCCGCCATCGCGATCAATCTTGATATTCACCGTGGAATGCGGCATGTCCGACCGAATAATACTGTTTGCCGCGCCGCTTACATAGTGGCTGCATGCCATACCCATCCCGCGAGCCGGAGGCAGCTTGTTGCGTCGGTCATGCCAGCCAGAGCGAGTAATAACTTGATCGATGCACTCCGGCAGGCCATAGCTCTGCACACGCAGATTGTTCACCGTGATGCACGGCGGCTTCAGCAGATTGGTCCGCCGGATCTCCGCAGGATCGATATCCAGCTTCGCGGCAATCTCATCCAGTTGACTCTCAAATGCAAACCGCACGTTCACCGTGCCGTGGCCGCGCATCGCGCCGCAGGCAGGCTTGTTGGTCAGGACGCGATAGCCGTCATACTTGATATTAGGAATGTCATACAGTGCGCCCAGAAGCGCGCCGGAATAGAGAATCGTTACCACGCCGTATGAGCAATACGCGCCGCCATCCTGAATCACTTTCGCCGCCACGGAAGTCAGGCGGCCATCTTTCTTCGCGCCGATCTTCATATCAATAATCGTGCGCGGCCGCCCCCGATGCGCCCAGAACACTTCTTCCCGCGTGTAAGTGATCTTTACCGGCGCTTTGGCTTTGCGCGCCGCCACCGCTGCAATAATCTCCAGCGGGATTACCTCGCTCTTGCCGCCAAATCCGCCGCCCACCAGCGGCTTGATCACGCGTATCTGCTGCATCGGCAGCTCCAGCACAATAGAAAGCTTGTGCTGCAAGTAGTACGGCACCTGCGTTGACGACCATACCGTTAACCGCCCCGGCTGCCCTGTCTGCGAATCAATCTCAAACGACGCTAGCGTGCAATGCGGCTCCATCGCCGCATGCGTGACCTCGCCCGCAATGTACCGATGCTCCATCACCACGTCTGCCTCGGCAAAGCCCTTGTCCGGATCGCCAAACACGTGATGATAATCTTTCTCAATATTGTTCGGCCGCTGCGGATGGATCCAGTCTTTCTCCGCCTTCATCGAGTCTTCCGGATCAAACCACGCCGGCAGCTGCTCATACTCCACGTCAATCAATTCCAGCGCACGCTCGGCAATCGACTCCGACGTTGCCACCACGCAGGCGACATTGTCGCCGACGTACCGCACCTTTTCGACAGCCAGCGCCGTCTCGTCATGCCCCACAGGAAGAATGCCGTACTTGTTCGGCGCGTCTGGACCAGTCACCACGCATACTACGCCTTCGACGGCCTCAGCCTTCGACGTATCAATCTTCTTGACCCGTGCATGCGGATACGGCGAATGCAGAATCTTGCCTGTCAGCATTCCGGGGACCGACAGGTCGTCAGTATACTTGCCCTGGCCCGTGGTCTTGCCCGCCGAGTCGACCAGGGCTACGCGTTTACCGATAATGGAGAAATCAGACATCTTCCCAAAGTCCCGAACGCGCGGCTTTTTGCGCGTGAGGGATCCCTATTCCCTTCCAAGCTGCTAGCCACTAGCCTTCAGCCTCATGGCCCTCTTGAACCCTCTGCGCTCTCCGCGTCCTCTGCGGTTCAATCTTTTTTCCTTTGCGCCCTTCGCGTCCTTTGCGGTAAATCGGTTTTTCCGATCACCCGATCACCCGATCTTATGCGCCTGCTCCGCCTGTATCGCCGCCTTGATCGCCTGGTACATCTGCGTGTACCCGGTGCAGCGGCACAGGTTCCCGCTTAGCGCATGTTTGATCTCTTCTTCGCTCGGCTCGGGATTGCGGTCCAGCAACGCCTTCACCGTGATCATAAAACCCGGTGTACAGAAGCCGCACTGCGCGCCGCCCCAGTCGCCATAAGCTTTCTGGATTGCCGCCAGCGCACCGTGATCGGCAATGCCCTCCACGGTTGTGATGTCCGGTCCCTCATTTTCATCAGACGCGCAGCTCATCGCGAGCATGGTGCAGCTCAGCGTGGGGACTCCATCCACCAGCACCGTGCACGCCCCGCATGATGAGTCGTCACACCCGCGCTTTGATCCCGTGAGGTCCATCTCCTGACGCAACACGTCCAGCAGCAGTTCGCTCGGCTCGATTGCCAGCTCGTGCTTGCGGCCGTTCACGCGGAGTTCAATTAATTCCTTCTTCATTCGGCTTTTTCTGAAATCCCGACCCTGAGCGGAGCGAACGGGGAGGGATCCCTACACTCCTTCAAAATCCGTCCATCCACTGCCGTCGTTCTCTCTAGCTTACTCCAAACTCCTCATGCGCTTTCCGCACGGCCGCGCTTTCCTGCCCGCCAATCCTCGTAACCATAGGGTTCCCTCGCTGCGCTCGGGATTTCAGAAAAAGCTTCCCTTGCGTCCTTCGCGCCCTTTGCGGTGAAAATTCAGTAGCCGAAATCAGTTGGAGTAGCGTACGCATGCTGTTTCACGCCCAGACCTTCCACCCGCGTGGGTCCTAGTTGTTTCGCGTACTCGCCGCGATCGGCCACATCGTTCACCCATTTCTGCGCCCAGATGTTGAAGTCGCTCTGCGTCTTTGTCTCTGCGTGATACTGCTGGAAAAAAGCGTCGTCTCTCTTATAGTAGCCCTGTACCGGTGAAGGATGCGCGCCCAGCGGACACTCCACCACCGCCGTCACCAGGAACCCTGGAATCACCGTGCGGTTAGGATCACTCGCGATCACGTCTTCACCCACGATCTCTTCCGCACATACGATTACTTTCTTTGCTGCGCGCACGCCTTCCAACATCACTCCGAAGTTTCCCCAGCAATGCGCGTTGCCGTTCTTGTCCGCACGTTGCAGATGGACAATCGCCACGTCGGGAACCAGCGCCCGCACCGCCAGCAAAGTCTCTTTCGGCTCAAACGGAGAAATGATCTGGTAGAAAAAATGGTTTCCCTTGGGGACGTCGCTGCCCATGGCAGTCCTCGTCGGCAGGAAACGGCACGCCCATTGCGCCCGCCTGCAGCGCCAGCGCCAGCGTGAAGTTCGTCATATTAAAGACGCGCAGCTTCTCGCCCCGCTTGCCCGGATTCTCAATTTCGGCAGCGTGACGGAAGTTATACGCCGATCCCATCATCACGTTGCCTACCCAGGCCGCCACCACGTCTTCCACGCATCCGGCGCCTATCATCTGATCAAACAAAATGTCGGAGATTGGTCCAATCAGCCGCAGCCCGCGTTTCTTCTGCCGTATGATCTCGTGCCCGGCGGCAAACGGAATCATCTGCTCCATCTGCAAACCCAACGCCACGCTCGCTCCGTCCGGGACGTGCTCGGCGATGGCTTCGCGCATTGTGACCAGTTTTGACATTTCTTTCTGGAGCCCCGTTTCCTGAAATCCCGAACGCGAAGCGTGAGGGATCCCTATTCCCTTCCAATCTGCTTGCTACCGGATAACTGATCTCTCCATTTTTCCAAGCTGTCGGGGATCCTTACCCTCGATATCTCAACTAGGATTCCACAGGGTTTACACGATTCATCCCATGGGCATTCCCGGCCCTACCCCCTGGCGGGCCAACTAGGATTCCAGAAGACTTACACGATTCATCCCATGGGATGACCCACTTAACCAGCGCCAAAGACAAACCAACAAAGAAGCTCCTAAACTACTGAACTTAAATGACTTAAGTTACCATTACCCTTCGCAAAAGTCAAGCGAAATGATATCCTTTGAGGCCCATGAAACGCCGTCGCTGGCTCCTTCTTTTCATCATCATTCTGGTCGCCGCTTGGCTCGCTTTGCCCGGCATCGTTGAGCGCCGATTCAATCGCACCCTGCACCCGCCGCCGTACCAGCCGTCCGCAAGGGCTCAGGCTTTGCATCGCACCCTTACCGTCGCAGACCTCCACGCTGACAGTCTGCTCTGGGGCCGCAACTTGCTCCGTCGCAGCAGCCGAGGCCACGTTGACCTGCCGCGCCTCGCTGAAGGAAACATCTCAATCCAGGCCTTTACAGTCGTCACCACTGCGCCGCGCAAGCTCAACATTTACCAGAACTCTGACTCGACAGACCTGATCCGCTATATCGCCATCTTTGAAGGCTGGCCTCCGCGCACATGGAACAGTCCCAAACAGCGTGCACTCTATCAGGCAGCGCGACTGCAAAAGTTCGCCGACCAATCCAAAGGCGCGCTTGTCATCGTGCGCTCGCGCTCAGATTTGCAGAAGTTTCTCACCACGCGCGCTTCTTCGCATGCTGTTGCAGGATTCCTCGGAGCTGAAGGCGCGCAGCCTCTTGAAGGTCGCCTGGAAAATCTCGATGAGCTTTACTCTGCCGGCTTTCGCATGATGGCCCCAACGCACTTTACTGACACCGCGATTGCCGGAGCTGCCGCGGGCATGAAAAAGAATGGCCTTACCGATCTCGGACGCCAATGGGTCCACGCCATGGAATCGCACCACATGCTGATTGATCTGGCACACGCCTCGCCCGCCACGCTGCGAGACGTGACCGCCATGGCCACGCGTCCGCTGATCGTCTCGCACACCGGCGTAAAAGGCACCTGCAATAACCCGCGCAATTTGTCCGATGATGAACTCCGCGCCGTCGCCCGCACCAACGGCGTCATCGGAATCGGCTTATGGGACACTGCAACCTGCGGCTCTGACGCGCGCGCCATCGCCCGCGCTATTCACTATGCGGTAAACATTGTCGGCGCAGACCACGTTGCCCTCGGCTCCGATTTCGACGGCGGCGTCACCACGCCCTTCGACTCGAGCGGCTGGGCCTTGCTCACTGACGCGCTTCTTCAGGAAGGAATTTCCGAACAGGACATTCACAAGATCATGGGAGAAAACGTGGTGAGGGTGTTGCTGGAGACTCTGCCATGATTTTTGTGTAATCCCGAGCGCAGCGAGGGAGCCCTTTCGTTGCAAAGAACTCTTAGTTGTGTGAGTTTATGCGCTTTGCCAGCGCTTTATGGGCGAATAGGCTCTCTCACTTCGAGGTTTCAGAAAAACAATTCGCGCCTTTTCGCGTTCATTCGCGGCTAAAATCCCAAATCTGCGTCCATCAGCATAAACCTGCGGCGAAATCTACTTCGCTTTCCACAACGGCTTCCGCTTCTCCATCCACGCGGCGATTCCTTCTTTCACGTCTTCCGTCTGCATCAGCTCTTCCAGATAGATCTTCTCTGCCCGCGCCAGGCCTTTATCCAGATGCATGGAATCCCACGCATAGAAAGCCTTCTTGGCCACGGCCAGCGCCGCCGGGCTCAGCTTCAACAGATGATCGACCGTGCGCTGAATCGCCTGCTGCAATTCGCCTTCAGCACGCGCCTCGTTCGCCAGTCCCCACTCGGCAGCCTCTTCACCGCTGAATGTCCTTCCGGTAAAGACCAGGTCAGCCGCGCGCTTCTGCCCCACCAGCGCAGCCAGCGCCGTGCATGCAACCGGCGGATAACATCCCAGCGTGATCTCCGGAAATCCCCATTTGGCGTCCGGCGTGGTAAAACACATATCGCACACCATCGCCAGCTCCGCGCCGCCGCCCAGGCAGACGCCATGCACCTCGGCAATCGTGATCTTGGGAAATTTAGTCAGCGCAAGAATCACACCATGAAATTTCTGCAGCATGGTCTGGACTTTGTCCGGCGTGTGCACCGCCACGTCGACGCCTGCGGAAAAAGCTCGCGCACCGCCGCTGATAATGACGACAGAAGTTTCCCTGCGTTGTTCCAGTTGCTGCAACGCCACCTGCAGTTCGTCCATCATCTGGAAATCGATAACGTTCAGCGGTGGGTGATTCAGGGTAATGTGAGCCAGCGCACCTTGTATATCTGTGGCAAGACGATTCATGAGGTTCACGTTTATCTTTCTCTGCAATCCCGAATGCGCCGATGTTGGGCGTGAGGGATCCCTATTCTCATTCAACTACATCGGTTCTGAAGTCCTGACTTGCCCTCACATTGCTCAAGCGGGTAGGGTTCCCTCGCTCCGCTCGGGATTTCAGAAAGGGCTTTCCGATTCCGGCGATGTCGGCGATCACGCGCGATCTCGGCGATTTCTAGCTCGTCCAGAATCCTTTCGTATCGTACTCCCGGATCGCCTTCAGCTCCGCCGCATTCGGTTCCGGCGTTGGCTCACGTGCATCTGGCGCGACTTTCAGCTTCCATCCAGTGTTTGCCAGAACATCGTCCACGTCACGCCCGGATGATACGTGGAAAGAAACGCCTCTGCATCAGCGCCAAAGCGCAGCACGCACTTGGTGGTGATCACCGCCGATGGTCCGCCGCGCGGCAGTCCGACGCGCTTACGCCATCCCGCGCCATCGCCATTTCCCGGACTGGTAATGTAGTTCACCTTTTCCGGCAGCCGATGCTTGCCGTGCTCCAGCAGCGACACAAATCGCTGCGCCATCGACGCGATATCGCACGCGCCACCCGAGCCCGGCAGCCGCACCATGCCGTTCTTGCCCTGCACCTGCGTGGAGTTCAGGTTGCCGTACTTGTCCACCTCAGCGGCGCCGAGAAATCCCAGATTCACCCGCCCCGATTGCAGCAGGCTCATGACTTCCAGCATGCCCAGGCACTGCGTGGCGCCTTTGATGTTTGGCGGATCGGCCATCGTGTAGATCAGTTCAGGCGATGGCGTGGAGCGGATCACGCCATTCTCAAAGAGTCCAATGGCATTGGGAGCGTGCGTCTTCTTCGCCACAACAAACGCAATCAGCGGCAGCCGCATGCCCACAAAGACAACTTCGCCGTCTTTGATCTCGCGCGCCGCGGCCACGACCATGAGTTCGTTGAGTGTGTATTGCATTTTTTCTTTATCCCGAGCGAGGGGACTCTATCGCAACGAGGCTGCCGAAGCAGCCTCTGTGTGTATATTCTAGGAGTGATCGCGAAAGCCCAATCAGTCGGTATTAATTGCAGGAAAATTACGACGCCAGCCTGACGATTCTTTCGACAGCGCTGGGCAGCTTTATATCAACAAAGTAATCTTCAGGATAGAGGTAGTCTTCTCCCGATTCGTCTATGATCCTGCGCAACCCAGCCTTCTCGGCAGCGCGATCGGAGAGCACAGGATAGAGCTTCAACAGTTCCAGGGAAGCAGGGTAGTCCTCATTCTTGATGCAGACCACGTAATGCATCTTGCCTCGTTTCTTAGCCGAGGAGCCGTTTAATTTTGATTTCTTTTCTACCGATGCCATGCGCTTCGTACCAGTGAATTTCAGCTTTGCTTATCCTACCATCGGGTAAGCGGATATCTGCGAAGCCTTTCAGCTTTCTCCAGCGGCCACGCCCGTAGAACTTGACAAGCCGTTTTCTGTCTCTTAGCGATCTCCCAGTTGCAATCACCTCGATTGCTGTAACTGGACCCGCAATCTCGATCTTCATTCAGGCATGTAATCATAAAACAACAGGGCTACCGAAGCAGCCCTGTTCTTGTGTTTGGCTAATTGCTAAGTACTAATGGCTAATTGCTGCTCTACTGCACCGCGTTCAGCGCGCTCTTCCTCACCTCGCCGATCGTGAGCAGCGGGTCCTTCGCGCCGGTCTTGGGCGCGATCCATTTCTTTTCTGAGCCGATAATGTCCATCAGCAGCTTTTTGTCCGCGGCGGTTGGGAGCCATGTATCGAGCTGCTGTTTGTATTCTTTTTCTTCCATTGGCTCGCCGGTTTGCGGATGGAACATCTGGCCCTTCCAGCGGCCAATCATGCGGTTGAACTGTATGTTGGGGCAATACAGCTCCGTGCTGCCCGGACGTTGACCGGCGCTGATCCGCTTTACCAGTTGCACGCATTCGTCGCGATAGAGGTGCCGGTTATAGTCATTCAGGTTATCGAGATCGGGCGCAGTTTCATTTTTCAGTTCGTCGTAACGGCCCTTCAGTCCCCATGTATAGGCCCAATGCGCGGAAGACGAATGATCGGTGCCAAACAAATCGTAGGCGCTGGAAATCCACTTATTGAGATACTTCTGCATCAGCCAGCCCGGAACTACGCCGGCCTCGGCGATGCGCGCCAGTCCCGTGTTGCCTGTGCCCATGTGGAATGCTTCTTCGCGCAGCATGTAGCTCATCGACCGGCCCAGCGGCGCGAAGGCGGAGTACTTCAGCATCTGTAGCTGGAACTTGCCGTCACGATCCACAAAGTCGGTGAAGGCAAAAAAGTCCAGCCAGTTGTCGCACTCTTCGTTAAACGATCCCAGCAGCCGCTTGTTTTCGTACGCTTTGCGTTCCAGCATTTTCTGCGCTTCCACTTTGCCGGTGGTGCCAAAGTGATCAATCAGCAGCGCGCACATCTGCCAGCCATGGCGCATTTCCTCAATCATCACCCGCGTGAGTGACGAGCGATCGTAGTCCGTGGGCGCGGTTTCAAACAGCCAGCGCTGCTGCTCCACGCTGGCAAATTCCGTATCGCCCTGGTAAACAATCAGGTTCATCAATGCGTCGCGCATGTTCTGCGTTGGAATCTGGCGGACGTTCTCCCACTTATTGCGGCCTTTGTAATAGCCAAAGGAAATCTCTTCGGTCTCAATCGCGCCGTACAGCGTATCGAATTTAAAATTGCGAATGTCGTCGTGATTGACGCCGATTTCCTCGCGCCAGCCTTTGAACAGCCCTTCCCAATCACTGAACGACCCAATCTTCATTATTTTTCCCGGCATGATTTACTCCCTATAAATATCTTTTGCAACCTTGCGCGGTCGTCCCTAGCGATAGCCCATCTCCGGGTCAAGCCGCACCTTGCTTCTCACAAACATTCCGCTTCCGCGCGCGATCTCTTCATTCCTGGTCGTTGTACAACACCGACTCCGCCAGAAACGACGATCCGCCGCCGCTCACCACTTTGCCGACCGCTGCGAACCATTCCTGCTGCAATTGGCGCCAGCATGTACAGATTAAAGTTGCTGGTTAGAACAAAACGGTCTTCCACCAGAGAGCTCACGGCAAAGAACGCCGCGTCGTCCAGGCTCTTGAAATAGACCGCGCCATGGACGCGCCCGGGCCGCGTGGAAAAAATCGGCGGTCTCCACGTGCACCGTGATCTCCGCCGTCCCTCGCCCGATCTGGATCGCCGGCTTAAAGAACTCATTGATCGGCGCAGCCAGATACATGCGTTCCAGCCTGCGGTAGTGCTCTTCGCCGATGATTGAGATTGCAGGTTGTGCTGTCATGATTGCTCCTTACCTACGTAGAGATGTTGTACTGCAACGTCTCGAGACGCAGCAGTGCTGCGTCTCTACGATTCACAGATTCATCCACACAGACTTCAGTTCCGTGTAATGTTCAATCGCGTGCATGCCCAGTTCGCGCCCAAAGCCAGACTGCTTGTAACCACCAAACGGCATCGACGCGTCCATCACGCCGTACGTGTTGATCCACACCGTTCCGGCTTTCAAACGGCGCGACAGCTGATGCGCTTTCTTGATGTCATTCGTCCAGACCGCGGCCGCCAGGCCGTAAACATTTTTGTTGGCCAGTTCGGCCACCTGCTCAATGTCGTCAAATGTGAGCGTGGCCAGCACCGGGCCAAAAATTTCTTCCTGCGCAATCTTCATGTCATTGTTCACGCCGCCAAAGATCGTCGGCTCAATGAAGTATCCATGATCGCCATTGACCTGCGCGCGCTTGCCGCCGGCCAACAGCTTTGCGCCTTCGTTCTTGCCGGCTTCGATGTAGCCCGAGCACCGTCTGCATCTGCTTTTCGCTGACGATCGCTCCCAGCCGCGTCTTGGGATCGAGCGGATCGCCCAGCCTGATCTTCTTTGACGACTCGACCAGCTTGGTCACGAACTCGTCTTCGGCTTTCTTCTCGATGAACAAGCGCGAACCGGCGCAGCATACTTCGCCTTTGCCGTAGAAGATGCCGTTCAACGCGCCTTTCACGGCGGAATCCATCTGCGAATCGGCAAAAACAATGTTCGGCGACTTGCCGCCCAGTTCCAGCGTCACGCGCTTGAGCGTGTCCGCCGAGCTGCGCATGATCTCTTTGCCCACGGACGTCGATCCGGTAAATGCAACTTTGTCCACGCCCGGATGCTTCACCAGCGCAGCGCCAGTCTCCGGTCCGCCCGTAACAATGTTGAGCACGCCGGCAGGCAATCCGGCTTCAAGCGCCAGCTCGCCAAAACGCAATGCCGTGAGCGGCGTCTGCTCCGCGGGTTTCAAAATCACGCAGTTGCCGCAGGCCAGCGCAGGGCCCAGCTTCCAGCTGGCCAGCAGCAGCGGAAAATTCCACGCCACAATCGCGCCCACCACGCCCACAGGATCGCGCAGCGTGTAGGTAAATGCGTTGCTGAAGGTGTTGACGGTCTCGCCGTGGATCTTCGTGGCCCATCCCGCGTAGTAACGGAAAACGTCCGCCACCATCGGCATGTCCACATAGCGCGACTCAAAGATCGGCTTGCCGTTGTTCAGCGTCTCCAACTCGGCCAGCTCTTCAATGTTCTTTTCGATCAGGTCGGCAATGCGCCACAGCATCTTGCCGCGCTCGCTGGCAGACATCTTGCGCCACGGGCCAGTTCACGTCGTCAAAGGCCTTGCGCGCCGCCGTCACTGCCTGGTCAACGCCGCTGGCGCCGCCTTCAGCGACCTGCGTGAGACACCTCGCCCGTTGCGGGATTGAAGGTGTCAAAAGATTTGCCGCTGCCTTCTGACCATTTTCCGTCGATAAGTAGTTTGCCGGGAGTAACTTTTGCTTTGGTTGCTGCGATCATTTGTTAGCCTCTAGCTGCTAGCGACTGGCTGCTAGCTTGGTTCGTGTGGAGCACAGGCGCCCTCGCCTGCGATGCGTTTATTTTTTGTGGCACAGGCACTCTTGCCTGTGCAATCTTGAACCTACAACAACTCCTTACAAGCACAACATGTTCATTCTGGCGATTTCATTCTGGCGATGCCATACCCTTACGCGGGGTGGATCAGGGCTTCTAGCCCTGCAAATAACCTGGCCAACTGACGGCTTCAGCCGCTGAGGTTACCGCAGTGGCTAAAGCCCGACTTCTGAAATTCACCGCTGACGCAGGCCTGAAGGCCTGCGTCACCCCGCTGTCACAACCCGTTTGAACTCGGCTGACATCCAACCGATGCCTATTTGATTCCAGCTTCGGCTAGTAGCCAGCAGCTACCAAGCTAGCAGCTATTTAGCCTTAAACGTCGCCGGTCTTTTCTCCACATACGCCGCCAGACCCTCTTTGGCATCTTCGCTGGCGAACAATCGCTGTTGCAGTTCGCGCTCCACGGCCAGCGCGGACTCCATGGGAATCTCCCAGCCGGTCTGCACGCTCCGCTTGATGTTGCCCACTGCCTTGGCGGCTTTGTTCGGAGGCGTGAACTGCCGCGCATACTCCATCACGTTTTCCATGAAGTTGTCGCGCTCGTAAATGTCATTGATGATGCCCATGTCCTTCGCTTCTTCAAAAGTGAAGGTGTTGCCCGTGACCATCAGCTCAATGGCTTTGCTCTTGCCCACGATGCGGCTCAGGCGTTGCGTGCCGCCGGTGCCGGGCAGTACGCCCAGGTTGATTTCCGGCAATCCAATCTTGCCCGCGTCTTTGCGCGCAATGCGGATGTCCGCCGCCATGGCGATTTCCAGTCCGCCGCCCACGCAGTGGCCGTTAATCGCGGCAATCACCAGCTTGGGCGTGTGCTCCAGACGGAGCAGCATTTCATTGGCATGCAGGCAGAAGTAATATTTAAAAGTCGGATCGACGCTGGAGAGCATCTTGATGTTGGCGCCGGCGGAAAAGAACTTGTCGCCCGCTCCGGTCAGCAGCAGCACGTACACGTCATTGTCCATGCGCGCTTTCAGGATGCACTCGTCCAGCTGCCGGTTCATCTCATAGGTATAAGTATTTGCCGGCGGATCGCAAAGTTCGATGACCGCTATTCCGTCTTCAACGCGATAGTTCACCAGGGTCTTGGTTTCCGTTGCTGTGGTTGTCGCCATGGTTCAAAAGCTCCTTATGAATTTCAAATCTTGATTTCGTTTCAGGACGCCGTCAGGCGTTGGTCTTTGCGATTTTGCGTTTGGTTTTGCCGGGGTTGAGCACGCCGCGCAAAAACAGGTTGCTCATTTCCTCGGCCATGGCTCCGGCGTCCAGGTCCACGCGCGGGTTATGCCAGGTGTAAATCCAGTTGATCATGCCAAAGAGTCCCAGCACGGCCAGCCGTCCGGAAAATTGTAGTCCTTTTTCCCGCCGCAGATCTTCCAGCAGGTCCAGGCAAATTTTGTAGTACTCGCGCTTGATGGCCCGAATTTCAGCGCCGCGGCCATTCTTGAGCGTTTCATCTTCATGCGTGAGCACTTTCATGGCTTCTTTGTTGGCCAGAAAATATTCCAGATGGTTTTCAATGAAGATGCGCACGCGCTCTTCCGCGTCCTTGGATTCTTTCAGCCGTTCCTGCAACCGCTCAATAATCGTCCGGAACGTATGTTTCTGGATCAGGTAAAGCAGGTCTTCCTTGGACTCAAAATAATGGTAGAGGCCGGCCAGTGACATTCCGGCGGCGCGGGAAAGATCTCGCATGGAAGCGCCTTCATAACCTTTTTCGCAGAAGATGCGGGCGGCATGGTGCAGCAGTTTGGCCAGCCTTCGATCAAAACGAGAATCTGCTGCCTCTTCTCCGACGGAAACAGCATGGCGTCCTTTGCGTCCGTCAAAGGCTTCGCCGGCTAACCGGGTTTCCATGTTTTGCAGTGCCATGAGATAAAACTACCGAACGTTCGTTCGATACCTAATTATCGCCTGCAGGTTGCCGCAGGTCAAATCCGGCCCCCGTTCCCGCCCTCTTAGGGCCTCTCCTCTTGGGCACTGAATTGCGCACTTCCACTGTGGTTTACAAGAGGCAACTCTAAAAGCCTGCGGATGCATGTAGCTGCATTTGCAAGCTTTAGCACTGGCTCTGAGGGATAAGGCACCCGAATGAAGAAACTTTGTTTACCACGGAAGATGCAAACAATTGCACATAGTTTTCTGTTTTGCACATTGCTGGCCGGTTGCGGTACCGTCGCTCTCCGGAAGCAACCAACTTCGGCTCCGCCTCAAACTGCCCAGAATATGACCGTTACCCAACTGCGCGTGGGTGACGCGCCGGCAGACCAGGTTTTCTCTTTTGAAGTAACCATCGGCAATCCCATCAGCCTGATTCCAGTCGGCGGGGGTACTCCGTCCACCATCGCAGTCAACACGAATCGGCTGGAGCTGAGCCGTACCGCTGGCAACATGCAAGCGCTGAGCGTAATGCCGCTGAAACCGGGCAGCTATGCCGCCGCCGATATCACAATCCAGAGTCCTTCGCTCACCTATGCCAAGACTTTGCTCACTCCAGCGCCTGTCACGTTAATTGACCGGGTGAACGGTGCGGACCAGACGGTACATATGGATTTCAACCCGCCGCTGGTGGTTGGCAATGACCCTGTTGTGCTCAATCTGGACGTAAACCTGGCGGCCGCGCTTGTAAGTGATGGAGCGGGAAATATTACCGGCACTAACTTTACTCAATCTTCCTTCTCCTTCAGTGTGCAGCCCGTAGGCGTGCAAGGCCGGCAACAGGATGATGATGGAGAGTTTGAAGATGAGACCGGCAAAGTGGTTGACGTCTCCACCAGCGGATTTGTGTTGCAGACAGGACAGAGCGGCTCGCGTCTGCCGTTCACAGTGGATGGCACTACTACGCTTCCCACCGGCGTTCGCCTGGCAGATCTTCGGGGCAGAATCGTCCAGATTGAAGGTTTCACGCGCCCCGATGGAACGCTCTTCGCGCAGCAGGTTGACGATCTTGGCGGGCAGAATGCTTCGCAGGTGGAAGGCACCATTACCACAGTCGGCAGTTTCAATATTTCATCTTTGCTGGAATTTGCCGCGCAAGATGGAACCGGCGCCGCCTTCACCAGCACCCAGATCGGGCAGGATTTCCTGGTGGACACCTCTTCCCTTCCAGCCACCGGCTTTGCCACAGACTATGGCGATTGCGACATGTCAGGACTTGACTCGCCCGCAATCAATTTTCCTTTCGATTCAACCCACCTGAAAGCAGGGCAGAGGATTGCAATCATTACCGACGGCGGCGTTACTGCCAGTCAACCGATCATCCCGGTTCAGGCAAGGCTGCAACAGCAAGCCATCGGCGGAACCGTTTCAAATCTCGTTGCCTTGCCGGGAGGCTCTGCAAATTTTGACCTGCTCCTTCCCGCCGATTCATACCTGACGCTGCTTTCCGGAGAAACGGTCATCCATGTTTTCGCGCAGCCAAAAACCGACAATCGCGCCGCTAACATAGCTAATGGCAGTGCGATTCGCGTCCGCGGGCCGCTCTTCTGGACCGGAACGCAGTTCAATATGGTGGCACGTCGGATTACCGAGTAACCTCAAAACGGTAACGCGGATCCTTCCCCTGTTCATCGCTTTCCAGGGCCATCGGCGCGGGCAAAACTAATTCATTCCCACCCATAGCTGGCCTTTCGGCGCAGGGAAATAACCGTCTCCACTCCCAATCGCCAGTTTCCTGGCTGATTTTTCGCGGTCATGCAAGCGTTTGCATAGTGCAAATGGCCCAAGAAAGCTGTTCCGCAACAGCCGTGATGCTTGTCACATAACCAGAACCAAAAACTCAAATATCATTCGACGGCGGACTGAGAAACTCGCCTAGCAGCTTGGTCCCCTCCAGGAGAGATACAAATGAAAACGGAAAATTACAAAAACATCCTCAACCCGGTGGCCAAGTTAACCTCCATCTTTATGTTGGCAATACTCATCGCGCTAGCTTCAGGCTGCGGTGGTGGCGGATCAGGAATCGCATCAAACCCCAACCCAACCCCAACGCCCGTCCGCTGGGGCCAACTCTGCACAAGTCCGCTTTGGTGATGCCCCTGCCGACAGCGTAATTGCCTTTGAAGTGTCCGTTTCGGCATTGTCGCTAACGCCGGCCGGTGGCGGCGCAGCGGTTTCCGTCGCAGTCCCGGCCAACAACCGCATCGAACTGACGCATGCCTCAGGAAAATTTGAGCCATTCACCACCGGCAGCCTGCCCCAGGGCACGTTTTCTGCCGCGAACCTCACTTTGGCGAATTCCGAACTCACATTCCTGACCAGCACCGGCACCGCAGTTCACATCAATGGCCCGGCCAGCGCATCCATTACTGTTCCTCTCAGTCCGAATCTTACGATTGGCAGCAGCCCGCTCGTCCTGAATATTGACGTGAACGTGGCCGCCTCAATCACCACAGCAGCAGGCGTAGTGAACGGAATCGCGTTCACCCCGGCCTCATTCAACATTACTGCCAAGGCCCCCGGAGTTGCCGGCAACCAGCAGGATGACGACGGCGAAATTGAAGACGTCCAGGGAACAGTGACTGCCGTGAACGGGTCCAGCTTTACGTTCAAGGTCGGCCAGACCGGTTCATTGATGACTTTCAACACTGATGGCACCACGGAGTTCAAAGATGGCGTCACCAGCGTCGCCGGCTTGCTCAATCAGGTTGTGACCGTGGAAGGCTTCACCCGCGCCGATGGCAGCTTGTTTGCCAAGGAAATTGAAGGGTTGGAAAGCAATACCGGAGCGGAAGTTGAAGGCCTGATCACCGCCATCAGCGGCACCACGCTCACCGTAAATGCTCAGGACGGCATCGGCAACGGATTTGACGACACCAAAATCGGCGCCAGCTTTCAGCGTCAACATCGCCGGACTCAATGCCAGCAAGTTCCGTGTAAAAGCCGGTAACGGATTCGGCGGCGGCCTGCCCAGCGCCACCTTCCCCTTCGACGCAACGACCATCCATCAGGGTCAGCGGATCGAAGTTGACACCGACGCGGCTGTGCCACCGGCCAGCGGCGCCATCAGCCCGGACAAAATCAACCTGCAGCAGCAAGGCGTTTCCGGTGTGGTGGCAAATGCCGCAGCCAACACCTTTGACATCAACCTGGCCACCGATTCTGCACTCAGAACCATCTCCGGACAGACTGTGGTCCACGTAACCAAAACCACTTCAACCGATAGCCGCGTCGCAGTGGCCAACGGCGGCAGCGTTCAGGTACGCGGTCTGCTCTTCTGGAACGGAACGTCGTGGCAGATGATCGCCCGCCGCATCCGCTAACCGAAATAACAGCTCAGTACGCTCCTTCAACTGGCCGCATCCTAATGGGTGCGGCCGTTTTTATTTGTCTGTGCTTTCTTGATTTCTTGCAGCAGGTCTGTGGGGTTGAGCGGGTGGAATGGAAACTAACCGAAGCACAGCACCCTGATCGTGAGCGAGTGTTGCCCCTGATCATGCATGAAGCAATCATTTTGAGAGCAAATTGAAACGCGCGCAGCAGCTCTTCCCTTCAAGCCTGCTGCGCTGTGAGGGTCTATTACCAGCGAGGTTCGCGAGGCTGGCGCGCGTGGCCGGAATAATCGTCCCTGCCTCCGCCGCCGCGACCGCCGCGATCGACTTTTGGCCGCGCTTCGTTTACGGTCAGCGCGCGCCCGCCGGAATCCTTGCCATTCAGACCGGCAATGGCTTTTTCTGCTTCATCGTTGTTCGGCATTTCCACGAAACCAAAGCCGCGTGATCGTCCAGTGGCACGGTCGGTTACGACCGTCGCACTGTCAACAGCTCCGAACGGCGCAAACAGAGATCGTAGCTCGTCTTCGGAAAGGCTGAAGGAAAAGTTACCTACAAAAATCTTCTTCATGGAAGTCCTTTTACTAACGTTAGAGATGGTTCTCAGCAGAAATAGGCAGGCACTAACAGGCAACGTGTCTATCAGAGTCGAGGACGGAGAAATCATAGCAGGTAAACTGCCCGCACTCCACAAGTTCCATTTACTGTTCGATATCGCACATTAAGAAATTATAAATCTTTGCGCGACAACTGGTTCCGCGTTAGCCTTCGTCGCGATCCTTTACGTGCCGGCGTAGTGGCCAACCTCGTGAGACATCCTGTTTTACGTGGCAGCAATCTTATCTCTGTTACTTCCATTATCCCGCCCCCAATGAGGAAACTTTATGCCACATTTTGTTAGAGATATACAGGAAATACGCCAGCGCGCCATTCACAAGATGGAAGACGGCGCAGTGACCGAAAGCTATAAAGGCGACGTAAATAAGACCATTGAAATCCTGAATGAAGCGTTAGCGACGGAGATTGTCTGCGTGCTGCGCTATATGCACCATTACTTTATGGCCACCGGGGTTCACGCCAAGAGCGTGGCGGATGAATTCAAGGAGCATGCCGATGACGAACGCGAGCACGCCGACTCACTGGCGGAACGAATCCAGCAACTGGGCGGCAAGCCCAATTTCGATCCCAAGGGCCTGCTGGAGCGTTCTATTTCACAGTATGTTGAAGGTGAAACGCTGGCAGAAATGATTCGCGAAGACCTGATCGCCGAGCGCATGGTGATTGAGGTGTATCAGGAGATGGTCCGTTATTTCGGCGCCAATGATCCTACAACCCGCATTCTGGTAGAAGAGCTTCTGCGAAAAGAAGAGGAACACGCCAGCGATCTTTCCGATCTGCTGTACATTGCCAACCCGGAAACCGGCAAATCCGAAGGTGAAGATCCGGGCGCTGATCCTTTGCAACTGGAAGCGAGCGGACAAACGCGCGAACGGAGTGAAGAAGAATTAAAGAAAGGCCGCAGCAAGAAACCAGCAGCGTAGTTTTCCTTGTCCCGAGCAGAGCGAGGGAACCCTACGCTCTAGTAAAATGGTCGTGGTATTTTCGGTCCCGGCATTTCAGGCCCATTCCGCTCCGGCGGAGGAAATCCAAACCGACCGAGGTTGCAGGGCATGCCTTGGAGCGTGCGTCTATCCAGTGAGAAAACAACGGCTATCCTCAGCGATAGCCGTTGCGCTTTTAAAATCATCGTCCAACCTGCAGTGATTCGTCGCAATAGGGTTCCCTCGCTGCGCTCGGGATTTCACAAGCCCAGCTGCGTCAGCATAAACGCATAATCGAACGCGATTTCCTTCAAGTGATCGTACCGTCCTGACGAGCCTCCATGACCAGCCGCCATGTTGGTCTTCAGCAGCAGCACATTTTTGTCAGTCTTGAGCGTGCGTAGTTTGGCCACGTATTTTGCCGGCTCCCAGTACATCACCTGGCTGTCGTTGAAAGAGGTTTTCACCAGTAGCGCCGGATATGCGCCCTTTTTCAGGTTGTCATACGGCGAATACTTCACCATGTAATCGTAGGCCGGCTTCTCATTGGGATTGCCCCATTCCTCATACTCGCCAACAGTGAGCGGCAATGAAGCATCCAGCATGGTATTCATCACATCGACGAATGGCACGTGCGAAACCACGGCTCTGAACAGATCAGGACGCAGGTTGGTGACTGCGCCCATCAGCAGCCCACCTGCTGAGCCGCCCTCGATTGCGATCTTGTCTCGCGAACCATACTTGTTTGCCACCAGGTATTCTGCGCACGCTATGAAGTCGGTGAACGTATTCATCTTGTTCATCATTCGTCCGGCATCGTGCCACGGCTTGCCCATGTCACCGCCGCCGCGGATGTGGGCATATGCCATCACCACTCCGCGATCCAGCAGTGAAAGCCGGTTTGAGCCGAACGTCACGGGAAGAATTATGCCGTAAGAACCGTACGCGTAAACGTAAAGCGGATTGGACCCGTCAGCCTTCTTCAGGTCTTTGCGATACACAAGAGATACAGGGACCTTGACGCCGTCTTTGGCCGTGGCCCATACGCGCTCAGACTGATATTTTGCAGGATCATAACCGCCTGGCACTTCGGTCTGCTTCAGCAGAGTTGAAGTATGCTTTTCCACGTCGTAATCAAAGACCGATGCCGGCGTGACCAAAGACTGGTAGGCATAGCGCAGCTTGCTGGTTTTGTACTCGCGATTTACCTGGACCGAAGCTGTGTACACCGGCTCAGGATAGGTAATGCGCTGCTTCTCGCCATCGGCAAAATTTACGATCGTAAGCTGTGGCAAGCCGTTTTCGCGCTCCACCAGCGTGTAGAAGTCTTCAAAGACTTCAATGTCGTTCAGCATCACATCAGGCCGGACAGGAAGAATCTCCTTCCAATTCTCTTTTCCCGGCGCGCTCACCGGCGCAGTCACCAACCGGAAGGTGCGGCCTTTGTCATTGGTGCGGATTAGAAACTGGTCGCCGTGATGGTCGGGATAATACTCCACGTCCTGCTGGCGCGGACGCGACGAGCTTCCACTCACCTTTGGGATCAGAAGCGTCCAGATACCGCGCTTCAGAAGTAGTATGGCTACTAATCTGAAGAAAAATATATTTGTCGCTGCGAGATTTTCCCGCGCCTACCGTGAACCGCTCGTCTTTTTCTTCATAGATCAGGTCGTCCTTGCCTGCTGCGGCCCCAAGCTCGTGCCGATACAACCTATACTGGCGCTTGGTCTTGTCTTCTTCCACGGTGTAAAAAAGCGTTTTGTTGTCATTGGCCCAGACCACGGAGCCAACTTTGTCGGCTATTGGCTCGGAATCCTTGCCGGTCCGCAGGTCGCGCACCCGCAGCTTATATTGGCGAAAGCCGGTGTTGTCAGTGGAGTAAGCCAGAAAATTGCCGTCATCGCTCACTTCATAGGCGCCTAGTGACATGAAAGGCTGGCCTTTGGCCAATTCGTTCTGGTCCAGCGTGATCTCTTCCGCCGCTTCCAGGTTTGCTTTTTTGCGGGCATAGATCTGATACTGCTGCCCTTTTTCCCAGCGCGAATAATAAAAATATCCGCCGTCCTTATAGGGGACGTTTACGTCCGTCTCTTTGATGTGGCTCACCATCTCGTCATAGAGCTTTTGCTGGAGCGCCGCAGTGGGCTTCATCACGCCCTCGGCATACGCGTTCTCGGCTTCCAGGTACTGCGCAACTTCGGGATTCGACTTGTCGCGCAGCCAGTGGTAGTTGTCCACCAGCTTGCCGCCGTTGACGTTGTTTTCCGTGTGGATGGACTTTGCAACGGGAGGTGGAGGCGGCGCCAGCGCATTGGCCGTGCTGGCGGTTTTATCTTCTGCGTTAAGGAATGTGCTCATGAGGAGGAAAAGGACAACCACTGATTTTTTCATAAATCCGCCTTTTGCGAGTGGAAGGGCGCGAACAGGCGAAATTATAGCAAGTATATTGGTACGTGCTGAGCGGTAGAGGACCGTCCTCAGGCGCGAATCGGTTCAGCTTGGAGCTCTTCGATCCAGCGGCGGTGAAAGCGCAATGTGATCTCGCGCCGTGCCTTATCTGCCGTCGCGCAAATCATGGTTTCGATTTCAAATAGCTTCTTTAAGGCACTCTGAGTGTCGCCTTTGGCTTCCAGAATGGCGGCTTCCGCACGAGCGCGCATCCACGGAAGCTCTGTTTTTTGCGGAATGTCGGCGAGCCACTGCTCAGCACGAGCCAAGTCGTTCCGCTTTCTTGCCTGGAATACAGCGGCATCGCTCATCAATGCCTCTTGCATTATCGGGGCTGTACAGCCGAAAACTGCAGGCAGATTTCCAGCAATCGCGCAGCTTCTTCGTCATCTTCCTCATAGAATGCCTTGGCATAGCCAATTGCATAAGCAGCCACGGTATCAGGCGATCTGTCACGGATAGACAATGCTTTGGCTAGAAACTCAGGCGATAATGCCTCAGGCATGACGGCATTTTCAATCTCGGCACCCAGACTTATTAAGGCCATCCACCTCTCTCCCTGCTCACGGTTCTGCAATAACATCAAGATTCTTTTTCCATCCGAGAGCATAGCGCGGCTGCGCAGGGGCACCAAGTTGACCAGACCAACCAGCAACGACCAGAAAACAAAGCTTGCTGCAAATATGCCCCTGGAAATTGGTAACAGAAGCACGAATGCGACCGATAGCAGATTCGCTCCCGGCCCCGCAAAAAACATTGCCACGGCACGCGGGATAAGGTGGTCTTGTTTGACTGGAACCATGGTCGCCCATCCGGCCGCACCTGTGCCTCTTCCCTTGTAGAGAGAGATGCGGAAAGGACGATGGAACTCCAGCCTGGAGATGCGAAGCGAATTGAGCCGGAATCCCACACATGCGCCGACTAACGCGTGTGCACATTCATGAACGGCCATTACGGCAAACCAGCCCAAAAAGGCCGCCAGCGAAAACCATAGCAACAGAGTTACAGTCAACTCATTGGCAAACATTGGCGCGAATGTCGTATGAATCCATGCGCTAATCCCTGACATGAATGGTGGGCGCCAGAATATGAACAGGTCTATTGCCGTCCCAATGTCCCATACCAATGAAAGCTCCGATCGTCCGCTGAGAACGGGAAGCCAGCACAGTGGACGGAGGCAGTGGCTCATGACGATCCAGGATAGGGGTGGCGTTAGTATGGGGATCAAATGCGGGTGCGCTCACAGCGCGCAGTCTAGCATGAGAACCCAGCGAATCCTTCAAGGTGAAGCCCTTATTTAGCGCGATTTATGTAACCGTAACAATAATCCAGTCGCCATGGGCTCTCTAAAATTCCAGCACTGACTTCTCCGCCGCCGTATCAAAGCTGGTGACGTGGAACATGCGGTGTTGAAAAAACTGAACCGTCATTGGATTCGATTGCGTTCCATCTTTCCGGACCACCACCAACTGAGCTTCCTTGTCACCGATTCCAGGATTGGAGCCCAGCGTTGCGAAGATGCTGCTGTCACTCCAATCGCTGACCTGCAATGACACAAAGCTGCCGGTATCCTGGTTCAGAATCAGCCTGACCTCGCCGGTGTCCGGGCCGAAGCTGCAGCCGTTGATAATGATCGATGCCATCGGTTCCACGGGAAATTGCTTGCTCACGGTGCCCAGACGGAAGTTGTTCGTAGAGGTCTGGAATTCAGAAGTCTGCCCCGCGATGAGCGGATGATCGCAGAAAACGAACTTCGTGATGAACCGCTGCGACGCGTTCAATTGCTGCGTTGCATTGGGATCATCCAACCGCTGCAGCTTAAGTTGGGTCAGGAAAACCCTCTGCCAGCCGCCAGCCTGTTGCAGACTGGTAAAACGCTCCTTGAGCTGCTGGTTGTGCTGCTCTATCACGCCGCGCTGATGTTCATTCAATTCCTCAGCCATCTTTTTCAGATCGGCCTGAGGCCGGGCACCAGGGCCGTTGAGGCTGTTTGTGGGAGGCTCCGAGGCCGGATTTTCCGCAGCAAAGCTATTGGGCCCGCCAGGGTTGATGATTGCCGATTGAGGTTTTACCGGTTGTTGCGCCGCCGCGCTGAATATCATGGCAGCCAGAAAAATAGCGACGATTGCCCAGTTCTTCATAGTCCCCTCGCTCGTAAAATTTCTATGAGTGGTTGGTGGATTCTTGAAACGTCTAAGTACAGCAACAGCAGGATGAAGAGATTTTTCGCGTACAGATAGGGGAGGAACAACGTTCCGGACAGTAAATCTCAGGGCCCATGCAAGAATTTATCCGATGCGGGAACCGACAGAAAGAAGATTTTGGGCAGAAAGAGTATCAGGAGGCCAGCGAAAGAGGGCCGAAAGTGCTAATCGTAATAGGGCGATTGTAATCTCGCTAATGCGGGCCGTATCAGGCGGCCAATGATTCCGCGCGAGAATTACTTCTTCGCAGTCTGCGGACCACTTTGGGGCGTGGATTCCATGGGGCCGGCGGCGTTCTGCAAACGGTTTGTTTCTGTCACGCCTGAAGGGCTCAGGATCACCATCTTGGACCGGCCTTCACGTCCGCCGGGAAGAAACAGCATCTTATGCGCCGGGTCATATGCGATGCTGTAGCCTTTCACGTCCGTAGGCAGCTCGTGGTCCACTACATTGCGGTTCAGGTCTACCGCCAGCACTGAGCCATCTCCCGCTGCGGCATAGAGCAGATTGCCGCCGGGATCGAGTACCAGCGCATCTGTTCCGCCGGGAGCCGGGATACGCGCTACTTCCGCGCCGGTATCGGCGTTAAGCGCAAGCACAGCGTAGCGCACTGCCACATAGAGCCGGCGGCGTTGTTCATCCAGCGCCAGTCCAGTGGGTTCTGATGCAATCACTTTATAACGGCCGGTAATCTTGTTGTTGCGGTCAATCGATGCAATCTGCCCCAGGTCCTGCAGGCTAAGCAGTAAAACCTGGCGAGCATTGTCATACAGCATGTCCTGTGGCAACGAATTCAGGTCCAGCACCTGCGTTTCCGCGCTGAGGCGGAGATCAATGATGCTCAGGGTGCGGTCAAGCACGCTGGTGGCATAGAGCGTTTTTGTCTGCGGCACCCATAGAAGCTTTTCCGGCCGATGCTGCACTGGAATTACTTTTCTCCACGCTCCAGTTGCGTGTGTCCACTACGGCAATGCTGTTGTTCCCGGCCAGGGCCACATACATGGTGCCGGAATCGTTGTCCACGGTGATGCCGCGCGGATCGTTGATCTGCGAAATGCGGGCAATGATGCGCCGCTTGATCGGACTGAAGATTTCAATGGTGTTAGTGCCCGGGACGGGTAATTACAACCTGGCCATTGGCCATGGTTACCTGGCTGAAACCGGGGCTTCCCGGCAGATCGATCAGCGCCACCTGGCGCAACTTGGCCGCCAGCCCAAACATGGAGCAGCTCAGCAACGTAATAGCAAGAATGAACTTGATTTTCCGCATAGAAGAAGAGGGACCTGCCGTAAAGGTGGTTTGATGCAAGTAGCTGCTCTGCTGATGCCCAAGAAAGCATCTAGCAACCCTTTAACCCTTTTACCGCAAAGGACGCGAAGGACGCCAACAAAACGGAATTCTGAATTGTTAATTTTTTGCGACCTTTGCGTCCGTTGCGGTGAAATTTGGGTGCCCGCAAAAACCCGGAAATTATGTCACCAGAAAGGTTTCGATTTCTTCAGCACCGCTGTATCGGCCAAGAAGCTCACTGGCTCGCTGCACCCAGCGCTCCAGCTCTTCCGGGCCGGTAAATGAGAAGACAACCATCAGGATCTTTCGGGTTTCCAAGCTGACCATCGCCCGTTCGGAGTCGCTGGTTGGGCTGCCGAAAGGGCCTGCGCATCGGCAAAGACCGGCAAGCTTTCAATGTTGATCAGGTCTTTGCCGATTCCTTTATAGCTTTCACCCGCGGCCCCGATGCGGAGTTCGATCGGCGGCGTGATCTTTTCCAGATCGTATGTGCCGGCGGGATTCAGAGATTCCAGTGAGACCAGGTTGTTGATGTCCACCACGCTGTTGATCTGGTACAAGCCCTTTGCCTGACAGCACGCGACGCAACAGCGCTTCCGCCGATCCGCGATAGCGTGAAGGATCTTTGCCCAAAGCTTTGTATGCGGAGCGCATGGCAGCAATCTGCGGAAGAGTCTTGATCTGTTCAGGCTTGATGGTCGCCGTGAGATGCGCGAGATGCGCGCTGATTTCGTGCCATAACGAATCATTGTGCTTCTCAACGCGGACCGTTGCGCACACGCAGCCAAGGAAAAAGGATGGCAGCGGGCTTGAAGTCTTTGTTGATCGAAAGCCTGATCACGAGGACACTCTATTCCGTACGGTTAGCAGAGATGAACAAGTAATTCAGAGATCCGAGCGCACAAGCGCGGTCAGCAGCACAATCAGGCACGTCAAAGGCGCTAGAAAGCTGCCACCGCCAGCGCAGTCCAGAGCTTTGATTCCTGCGAAGCGTTACGAACGCGGCCAGCGAAAATCGGAAGAACTGGCATGCAAACCATAGCGATTGTTGAAATCAGGAGTTCCCCGTGAAACGCAATACTTAGAAAGGCAAGGAAGCCTAGGAGAACGATCCCAGCACTCATCGCGATCAGAAGGACTTTAAACGTGCTCATTGCCTCTTCGATGCCAAAGCTAAAGGCCAATGGCTAAGAGCTAGCAGCCGCTTTCTACGCCAAATTCAGCGCCCGCTTAAACGTCCCACGCTCTTTCTGGATTTTTTCCTGCAGCAGAGTGATGGCGTAAATCAGCTGCTCAGGCCGCGGCGGGCAGCCGGGCACGTAGATATCGACTGGGATCACCTGATTCACGCCCTGCACCAGCGCATAATTGTTGAACACGCCGCCGGAGGTCGCGCAGGCGCCCATGGAGATCACCCACTTCGGTTCAGGCATCTGCTCCCAGAGCTGACGGATCACCGGGGCCATCTTCTGTGAAACGCGTCCGGCGATAATCATCAGGTCAGACTGGCGCGGCGACGGACGAAACACCTCGGCGCCGAAGCGCGCAACATCGAAACGTGACGCGCCCATGGCCATCATCTCAATGGCGCAACAGGCCAGGCCAAACGTCATGGGCCAGATGGAGCTTTTGCGCATCCAGTTGACGACGTTATCGAGCGACGTAAGAATCACGCCCTGCGGCTGCTCATTGCCGAACAGCACATTTTTCAGATGCTGGGCATCGTCAGGATTGCCGGCCGTGTTCTCATACCGCTTGGTAAACAGCTCGCGTTCCACATCGGGATCGATTAGATGATCGCTCATGACACCCTCATTTTAAATGGATGCGCCCCGGATGGGAAGGATGGCCTTTTTTCGTCGCTCCACAAAGTCGCGAACCCAAAGTCACTGCCGTATAATCGCGCGCATGAAAGAGATAGACGAGTCCGGTTGTTCCCGCAGAACGTTTGTTAAAAGCCTGTCTGCAACTGCCGTAACATTCATGAGTGGTATTGGCGACGCGAAATCGGTGGAGAGCCACGCCGCCGGTACGTCGGCATCGGATGCCACATGGCTGAGCCTCAACGAGGCTTCTCGCCTCATCCGGGACAAGAAAATTTCTCCGGTTGACCTGACTCAAGGCTGTTTGAATCGAATCGACCGGCTCAACCCAAGGCTCAATGCATTTATTACCGTCACGGCTGAGTCAGCCCTGGCCCAGGCGCGCGAAGCGGAAACTGAAATCCAGCGCGGCCACTGGCGTGGACCGCTGCATGGCATTCCCATCGCTCTGAAAGACCTGTTTGATACCGCCGGAGTCCCCACCACAGCAGCCAGTGATTTGTTCAAAGACAGAGTTCCCACGGAGGATTGCGAAATCGTACGGCGGCTGAAAGATGCAGGCGCCGTGCTGCTGGGCAAGCTGAACATGCATGAATTCGCCTATGGCGGAAGTTCTGTCATCAGCTATTACGGCCCGGTACACAATCCCTGGTCGCTCGACCACGAGGCAGGAGGTTCTTCCTCAGGATCAGCTGTGGCCATGGCTGCCGGTCTTTGTTATGGCGCGGTAGGCTCCGATACTGGCGGCTCCATTCGTCAGCCATCGGCATATTGCGGGACCGTGGGACTCAAACCAACCTATGGCCGCGTGAGCACCCGGGGCGTGATTCCTCTTTCGTGGCTCTATGATCATGTTGGCCCGATGACTCGCACAGTGGAAGATGCGGCAGCGATGCTGCAGGTTCTGGCAGGCTATGATCCTGAAGATGCCAACAGCGCGGATGCGCCCGTCCCTGACTACACTGCGGCGCTTCGCCAGAATGGCCAACTGCGCGTTGGCGTGCCTCGCGCTTATTTTTATGAAAAGCTGCACCCTGAGATTGAGAGCGCGATGCATGCTGCGCTTGCGGTAATCCGTAAGATTGCCTCCAATGTGCGCGATATTGAGATGCCCGCCAGCAATGACACCACGATTCTGCGGGCGGAAGCCTACGCCTATCACGCTGAAAACGTCAAAAAGAACCCCGAACTTTACCAACCGGAAACGCTGAAGAGAATTCGCGCCGGAGAAGATGTGACCACGGCAACCTACATCCAGGCCCGTCGCCAGGTTGAGCAATTTCGGCACACCATCCGCAAAGTATTTGAGACCGTGGACCTCCTGGTCACGCCTACAACTCCGGTACCGCCGTTCACCATTTCCGAACTTCTCGCCGACATGGATGATCTCCGCACCAAAGAGATTCTTACGTTACGCAATACGCGGCCCTTCAACATTCTTGGACTGCCCTCCATTTCCGTTCCGTGCGGATTTACCCGCGCCGGACTGCCCATCGGCCTTCAGATCAGCGGAGCGCCGTGGGCAGAAGGCAATGTTCTTCGGCTGGCCCATGCTTATGAGCAGCAAACGGACTGGCACAAAAAGCGGCCTGAAGCGGCGGCGCGATGATTTTTCGGTTTTAAATTTTCAAATTTTAGGTTTCAAATTTAAAATCTTTCTTGCATGGGTTCTCACAACTCCCGCATTCTTGATCAGTTCACGCGCCAGGCTGCGCCCTTCGCCGCCGCTGCGGCCATACGCAACCAGGAAGTGCTGGATCGCATTGTGCAATGGGCTGGCGCTGGCCCCCATGACAACGTATTGGATGTAGCTTGCGGCCCCGGCCTGCTGGCCTGCGCCTTTGCCCGCGTGGCAAAGCACGCCACTGGCATCGACATGACGCCGGCGATGCTTGAGCAGGCACGTAAAACGCAGGAAGAACAAGGCCTCCAAAACCTAAGCTGGCAGCAAGGCGATGTCTATTCGCTTCCCTTCCCGCCAGATCAGTTTTCCATTGTGAGTTCGCGCTTCGTCTTCCATCATTTGCAAGACCCGCTGGCGGCCCTATGCGAAATGAAGCGAGTATGCAAGTCTGGCGGCAAAGTCGTGGTGGCTGATATGGCTCCATTACCCGACAAAGCCGACGCGCTGAATGCTGCTGAGCTGCTGCGCGATCCCTCTCACGTGCGCGCGCTGCCCCTCGACGAACTGCGAGGACTGTTCTCACAAGCTGGCCTCGGCACGCCGCAAATCAACAGCTATCGCATGGAAGGCGAGTTGGAAGATCTGCTCTCCCGGTCTTTTCCCAATGAAGGAGACGCCGATCGATTGCGCAGGATCTATGAGGAATCAATCTCCGAGCAACACGCTTGATCTCAACACACGCCGCGCCGACGGAAAAATCTTTTACAGCCTGCCGGTAGCGGTGCTGGTGGCGCAGAAAAGCAGTTAGCAAGTCATGGGCTGAGCACTTCTGTGCTGAAATCCCGAAATGAAGATGCATAGGATCGAGGGTTTTCGCTCATCTGCCGAGCGACAACTGAGATCCAGCCTCACGCTCAATTGCAATCCAGTATGAGATCCGCATCGCCCAGCATTGCGACATCATCAAAAGGCTTCCCATGCATGTCTCCGAAATCTGGCGCTATCCGGTCAAGAGCCTCAAAGGCGAACGGCTCGAAGAAACAGAAATCACTCCGCTTGGAATTCCCGGTGATCGCCAGATTGCCGTGATCCGAACGATCAACGGAAGATTCCTGACCTCGCGCTCGAAGCCAAAGCTGCTTGGACTGCAAGGCTCCATCAACGCGAACGGCATCGCTACGATCAACGGACATCCCTGGAACTCGGCCGAAGCGTTGCAGCTTGTTCGCGAAGCCGCTGGCGAACCAGTGACTCTGCAGCAAATTCCTGCGCCGCAGGCCTTTGACGTTCTGCCGCTGCTCATCGCCACCGACGGGGCAGCGCGCTACCTGAACATTGACCATCGCCGCCTGCGCCCTAATATTCTTCTTGCCGATGTTCCAGACCTGGAAGAACGCAACTGGCCCGGACGAATCATCGCAATCGGCGATGTACGCATTCACGCGGAAAAGCTGCGCGACCGCTGCGTGATGACTACCTTTGATCCCGATACTCAGGTACAAGATCCCGTCTGTGCTGCTGCGCATCGTGCGTGAACTCGATGGCAGCACGGCGCTCGATAGTTCGGTCATTACTCCGGGCAAAATTCGTGTGGGCGATGCAGGCGCAATATCTTGACCGACTGATCCTTAATCAAAGACCTTCATCTTCGGCCACGCATCCTGCAAGTTGACCTTGAGCCCGCGGCAAAGATAAATATCAAAGTATTCATCGCGGCGGGCATACGGATGTTCCACGCGCGCCACCGCTTGCACACTCTGAAAATGCTCGCGGTCTCCGCGGCCATCGCTGCGCAGGATAATCATGGTGCTGCCGTCATAGTTGCGCGGTCCCCAAATCCAGTAGCTGTTGTGTTTGCTGATGGCCTGCGGCAGCCCATAGCGCGGACCGTAAAAATCCACCGCCGCAGCCTCGCCCCAGCCGTTGGAGAAGATAGCTGTGCGGGCGCGCTCTTCCGGCGGAAGGCTGTTGTAAACGTTCGCGACCTTCTCCACCATTTCCTGCCAGCCAAACTCGTCGGCATACCATTGCGGCAAAGGCCCGTTCTGCTGGTGCTCGAGCTCCGGCGGTTGAAATCCCATCGCTTTCTGGTAGCGCAGAAAATTTTCCGGCGACAACAACGGCACGGAAAACGGCATAAGCACTGCGCCTACCAGGATCACCAGCGCGACATAAATGCCTCCGCATCCACGCCCCGATACGCCGTCCCGCAGCCAACGCGCTCCAGACCAATCGCTCCTGCGGCAAACAAAATCGGATAAATGGGAGCAACGTAATAATTCTTGGCTTTGAGTGCGATAAAGGCGATCAGCACTACCAGGTATGTCCAGCCGAACATACGATAGCGCCCGGCATCATGCGCCGACTCATCGCGGCCTGAGTCGGCTGATCGGAAGATGTTCTGACCAAAGAACAGCCAGATCAATCCGCCAACCCACAGCGGAAAAAGAATCGGATTCATGATCATGGCCTGATCAAGGATGAATGCCACCGGTCCGCGCACGACGTCGCGATTGCTCATGCGAATGTTGTGGATCAATTCCAGAAAAGGAAAGTGATAGTGCACCTGCCAGAGCAGGTTCGGCAGGGAGATCACCGCGCAAGCCAGCACGCCGAGCCATAGATACCGGCTCTTCAGAAAATGCCGATGCGGCGTGAGCACCACGCCAACCAGCAAGCCCAGCAGCAGAAACGCGATGGAATATTTATTTTCAAACCCCAGCCCAGCCACCACGCCGAACCACAACCAGTAGCGCGCATCGCCTGTGTTGATGGCTCTCACCACCAGCCAGATACACGTCATCCAGATGAGCTGTTCAAACACGTTGTCCGTCAGCCACGTGTGCGCAATCAGATAAAGAGGAACCACGAAAACGGCCAGCGCCGCCATGCCCTGGGCAAAACGGCCTCCGCCCATTTCCCGCGCCAGCGCTCCCGGCAAGCCACACCACGGCTGCTCCGGCAATGATCGGCAGCAGGCGCACGCCCAGAGGCGAATCGCCCAGCACCACGCGCGAAAACCACGCAACCCACACGGTGAGATGGCGGATGATCAACGTATCCCCAGGCCATGTGCCGCGAACAGGCCAGGTAATACATCTCGTCGCGAAAGATGCCATAGCGCGCGACCATCGACAAATGCAGCAATACCTTGGCTGCGACGATATAGAGCACAATCGCCGGTCCCGAGGTGAAACGGCTTTGCGGCGCTTCTGCTGCAGCGCTACTTTTGGGCGGTAGAGTTCATTGGTTTTTTACGCTGCTTTGTAATCCACCACGATCAGCGTCAGGTCATCGTGCTGTTCTCTTGCGCTGCCAGACCATGCCGTCACGTGTTTCATCAAGAGCGTCGCAAAGTTCCTGCGCTGAGCTTCCGGCGTGTTCCGCCAGAAAGCTCTTTGAAGCGTTCCATGCCGAACTCCTCGCCAGAGCGGGCTGGGCGCTTCCGTGATCCCATCTGTGTAAAGAACAAATCTGTCACCCGGCTCCAGGGCCGCGTTCAAGCTCTTGTACGCGCCTTCAGGAAAAATCCCCAGCATGAGCCCATTCTCTTCCATGCTTTCAACTCTCGCCTCTCCCGCGCGCCACACCAGAAGCGGAGGATGCCCTGCGCCCGCATAAGCCAGAGCTCCACGTCTGGGATCGAGATACAAATAACCGGCGGTCACAAACTGTCCTTGAAGATTTCCGCAGAGAATTGAGTTGAGCCCGGTGAGCACCTGTGCGGGATTGTCCGCCCAATCGCGTTGCGCGCTGATCGCCACCTTTACCATGGAGGCCGACAAAGCGCCGCCGGCACGCCATGCCCGGAAACATCGGCGATCAAAACGCCCAAGCCGCCATCTTTGGGCAGGAAATCATAAAAATCACCGGCCACGGAAGTGGCGGGAACATAGCGGCTGGCGGCAGTAAGACCGGCGACAGAAAAACTCTTTTCCGGCAACAATCCCGCCTGAATACCGCGCGCGATTTCCAGTTCTTTGTTCAAGGTAAGAAGCTGTTCCTCATTCCGCTGTGTGCGGGCCGCAGCTACGTATCCCAGACAGCCCAGGAAAGTCACAAAGCCAATAAATTCCAGGTCTGGACCATGTGGGACCACGCCCATATTTGCCAGGTTGGTATGCACGACGAACAGCAGGAAAACAAAAAAACCGGCCCGGAGAATTTTCTGCTCGCGAGTGGCGGAGCGGCCGCCAACAAATAACAAGAGCATCAGAACAGGAATAACAACAATGGCGATGACGTGAATGACTCTCTGCGTGGCACGTTCGCTATGGACCAAAAACAGCTCTGCCATGCCAACCGCGCCGATCACGCAGAAAATCCCAATCGACCACAGGACAAGCTTTCTCCAGCGCCTGGCCATGGTCGCGGTAAAAAACAGAAGCAGCGGGATGGGAATGACCAGCGAGATCGCTTCTGTGATCCAGTCCCACCGTTTCGTCCATATAGCCTGATGAGCCGTTGATGAAGAGCCGTACGCCGTACAATATCGCGCCCAGGCCGAAATACAGCAGTGAATACTCTCTTTGCTTTCGCCGGACGGCAAAGAACAGGCAGCTCACCGCGCCGGCCGCAACAATCAGCACGCCAAAAAGCATCCGCGCAAGATCCAGCGCGGAAAACGCCGCTATGTGGTCCGCATTCATCTTTAATTCAGGCTGCTTTCAATCTCTGCCTTCAGTCACCACTCGTGAGCAGGCGACTACGGATTCAAAATCACCTTGCCGAACTGCTCGCTCTTTTCCAGGCGCTCATGCGCGGCTGCGGCTTCACGCAGAGGGAAGCTCTTATCGACTACGGGCTTAATCTTGCCGGCAAAGATATGCTTCATCACCTCATGAAAGTCGCCCATCGTCCCCATGAACGAACCCAGAAACGAAAGCTGGCGCGCAAATAAAAACCTGATATCGAAACTGGCTTCAGGGCCCGTAGTTGCGCCGCAGGTCACCAGCTTGCCGCCCGGCTTGAGCGACTTCATGCTCTCCTGCCACGTGGCTTTGCCCACATGCTCAAATACAATGTCGCACATCTGGCGGTTCGTGATTTTTTTTACCTCATCGCCGATCTTCTGTTTGTAATGGTTGATCACGTGGTCGGCGCCCAGGTCCCGGCACTGGTCAAGCTTGTTCTCGTCGCCGGCGGTGGCAATGCACGTTGCGCCAAACATCTTGCAGATCTGAATGGCGATGCTCCCAATGCCTGATCCGCCGCCCAGCACCAGCACTGTGTCGCCCGGCTTGATGCCGCATCGGCTCACCAGCATGTGCCATGCAGTAACTGAAACCAGCGGCATGGCCGCAGCTTCGTCATAGGTCAGCTCTTCCGGAATCGGCAGGACGTTCACGCGCGGCACGGCAATGTATTCGCAATTGCCGCCGTCATTCAAATAGCCGAGCACGCTGAACTGCGGGCAGAAATTCTGCTGTCCTTCAGTACATTTTGGGCAGACGCCGCAAAACGTCATCGGCGCCAGCAGCACGCGCTGGCCTGCCTTCGAGATCGGTAATGTACTCGCCCACCTCGGCAATGTCGCCGGAAACATCGCTGCCATTGATGTGCGGCAGCTTCACTCCCGGCAATCCCTTGCGGATAAAAAGATCCAGATGATTCAGCGCACACGCCTTCACCCGCACCAGTACCTGGTCTTTGCGCGGCTTGATGTCCGGCACATCTTCATATTTCAGGACTTCCGGACCGCCAAATTCATGGAAACGGACAGCTTTCATCAGGGACTCTCCTTGCATGATGGGCAAACAAGCGAGGTTATCATCTGGTTTATCCCGAGCGCCAGCGAGGGAACCCTATGGCTGTTTGTCCCGAGCGCCGGCGAGGGAACCCTATGGCCAACAGGATTCAAAAGTTCAACGGTGATGCCGAAGTTGCGAGAAATAAATTTCATTTCAGGACATCACAACGATAAAATTTGGACCGCAAGAGTCACGCAAAGATAGCGACCTCTCGCTCCGCTTCGAGGTTTCAGAAAAGCATGATCACCGGCCTCCACGCCATCCTCTATTCACCAGATGCCGACAAGGTCCGGGCTTTTCTGCGCGATGTGCTCGGTCTCAAGTCGGTCGACGCCGGCCATGGCTGGCTGATCTTTGCCGCGCCGCCGGCGGAGCTTGCCGCTCATCCGACTGAAGCGAACGAAAAGCCGCGTCACGAACTTTACCTGATGTGTGACGACCTGAAAGCCACGATAAAAGAGCTCTCCGATAAAGGCGTTGAAGTGCGGCGCGATCACTGAAGCCCGGTGGGGCTCGATCACGTCGATCCATCTGCCCGGCGGCGGCAACGCTGGGGCGCTTACCGAGGTTGCAAGAAATAATTTTATTTTTTCAGGACATCGGAACGATAAAATTTGGACCGCAAGAGTCATGTAAGGGTAGCGACCTCTCGCTCCGCTTCGAGGTTTCAGAAAACATGATCACCGGTCTCCACGCCATCATCTATTCCCAGGACGCCGACAAGGTCCGCGCATTCCTGCGCGATGTGCTCGGCCTTAAGTCGGTCGACGCCGGACACGGCTGGCTGATCTTTGCCGCGCCGCCGGCCGAGCTTGCCGCTCATCCGACTGAGCACGATGAAAAGCCGCGCCACGAACTTTATCTGATGTGCGATGACCTGAAAGCCACGATGAAGGAACTGTCCGGAAAGGGCGTGCAGTGCAGCGCCGTGACAGAAGCCCGCTGGGGCTTGATCACATCGATTCATCTGCCCGGCGGCGGAACTGGGGCTATACCAGCCAAAGCATCCGACGGCGCTGGGGCTTTAAACCACTCAATGAGCGCCTGCGGTTCGCGTATGCACTTCGGTCAATAATCGGTCGCATTTTTCCTCCCCACCCGGCATTTTTCCATTTTTATTGCAAACAAAGATACTTACCCCAATCGACGCTTGGGCGGCCCTTGCGTGACGCTTGGGCCACGCTTGGGTGGCCCTTGGGCCACCCTTGGGTGACCCAAGGGTCACCCAAGCCCAACCCCAAGCAGGCAGAGGGTCGCAATCAGAAGCCGTGCGGCGCAAAATCGGGTCCCGGACGAGCCCGTTGTTGGCTTGGCGGGGTGGAAATTCGCCGCACTCAAATTGTCATCGTGAGCGAGCGGCGAAGCCGGGAGCCGAACGATCCAGAATGGCGAAGCCTTCCCATCCCAATTGCCGACTGCTATTTTTTCAAAGATCGCAGGACTTCTCGACCTGAGCCGGATGAGCGCCATGTTCCATCTGATTGTATCGTTTTTTGTTCGCCATTGTCAAGAGATAAATTGCCTGAGGCCAAATCGGTCTCAATGGCATCAAGGCTTTTCTTTTTTGGCAGGTCTCGTTTCCTCTCCTCTTAGATACTTTTCCCACTTGTCCCGCACCCTGCCGAACCGGTTCCAGTCGTCTAATTCAAAATCATGTAGGGTTGAAAGTACCTCAGAGTTGAGTTCCCCTTGTAGCTCCTGCGTAAACGACTGGTATAGCCGTCTGTACTTCGGTTTAAGCACGCCGGATTGCTGCAAGACCTCGCATTGCATAACAATGTTTTCAAAAGAACGATTCAGCCTTGCCATTGCCAGGTAAATACAGGTCTTTTTTGCAACGTCTGGAGCCGCCATTACTCCTCCTATACCTATCGCTGAATATGATCTATCAGTCATATGACTGAACGATCATAAGGCCGACACTGGAGGCATGTCTAGAGATATTGTTGTGAGGTTTGGCAGACGGGTTCGAGAAATACGAAATTCTAAAGGCATTATCCAAACTGTTTTGGCCGAGCGGGTCGGAACTGACCAGGCAACCGTTTCACGCATCGAGAACGGCAAACAGGAGACATGCCTGAGATTTATTGAACTGCTGGCAATGGGCTTAAAAACACCGCTCGGAGAGCTGTTTAAGGATTTATGACGTAAGTTCTTCCACCCAGCGATCCATGGATTCACCATGTTTGAATCCATTTAGCTCAATTACAATATCCCTGTGGACATCTATGAAGAGATAACCCGGCTGCGCCGCGAAGGCCGTCGCGGAGCGCTGGCGACCATCATCAACGTGCGCGGCTCCATTCCCTCGTTTGAGTCGGCCAAGATGCTGGTGCGCGATGACGGAACCATCGTCGGCACCATTGGCGGCGGCTGCGTGGAAGCCGAAGTCTGGGAAGCGGCGCGCGAAGTCCATGAAGACCGAGAAGCCGCAAACGCTGCACTTCGACCTGAACAACAATCCCAAGTACGATACCGGCCTGGTCTGCGGCGGCACGCTGGAAGTTTTTGTCGAGCCGGTGCTGGCTGTCTCAACGCTCTACATCTTTGGCGCCGGACATGTGGCCTGGAGTCTTTATAAGGTCGCACGAATGGCCGGTTTCGACGTGGTGGTGACCGACGACCGCGAGAGCTATGCCAACCGCGAGCGTTTCCCTGATGCCCGCGACATTTACGCCGACGAATACGAGCGCGTTACCGCGCAACTGGCTCCGAATGATGCTTCTTACATCGTGATTGTGACCCGCGGCCATCGCGACGATATGCGCGTGCTGCGCTGGGCCGCGGAGACTCCGGCGCGTTATATCGGCATGATCGGCTCGCAGCGCAAGACCATCGCCATCTATAAAGAGCTGGAAAAAGAAGGCATCGCCGCTGAGAAGTTGGCGCGCGTCTATGCGCCGGTGGGCATCGATATTGGCGCAATCACGCCGGAAGAAATTGCCGTGGCGATTGTGGCCGAGCTGATCGCCATTCGCCGCAACTCCGCTACGCCGCTGCCGCACATGAAGAGCGCAAAGGCGGCGGAGATCCTCAAGCAGTTGTAAGCTTAACCGCAACGGACGCAAAGACCGCAAAGGGATTTCGGTCCAAATCTTCCTTTCGACTTGGCGTCCTTCGCGCCCTTTGCGGTGAACAATTTCCGCGCAGGAATTAAGATATAGTCTTACCCATGGCCCTTTCACCTTCATTTGCGGGCGTCATCCTGGCTGCCGGGGCATCTTCACGCATGGGCCGCGACAAGGCGCTGCTGCCCTGGCGTGACGGCACATTTCTTTCCGCGGCCATACGCGCGCTGCAACCGGCAACGGAACTGGTAATCGTGGTGGCCGGAGCCAATGCCGCCAGCCTGGCCCCAATTGCCGACGCCAATGCCGCATTTCTTGTGGTTAACCCTAATCCTCAGCAAGGACAGTTCAGCTCCCTTCAGGTGGGCTTGCAGGATGTTTTAAATCGCGGACGCGACGCCGCCATCGTTACGCTCGTGGATCGCCCTCCGGCAGAAGTGGATACCATTGAGCACATCTAAAAGCGGTATTTCTTTCCGGCGACGAACAGGTCTGGGCCGTGGTCCCGGAATACCAGGGCAAGCACGGTCATCCTATTGTGATTGGACGTGAAATGATTGAAGCTTTTCTCCGTGCACCGGTCCACAGCTCGGCCCGGGAAGTTGAGCACGCCAACCAGGCCCACATCCGCTACGTTCCGGTAAACGATCCGTTGGTTGTCGCTAACGTGGACACGCCGGAAGATTTTGAAAAACTTCGCGCAGGTACAGCCGTTTGAGGACCGAGACAACCGCCAGCCAGAAGTTCGCTGACTCCATCCTGGCCTTGCGCCCACGTGTTGCCGTGTTTGATTGCGACGGCACACTATGGAGCGGCGATTCCGGCGCTGACTTTTTTTACTGGCAGATTGATCGCGGCATGTTCCCGCATGACGTAGCGGAGCGCGCCGCTGCCCGCTATGCCGACTACAAACAGGGCAAGGTGGATGAAACCGTCATGTGCGGCGAAATGGTCACCATCAATGCCGGCAACTCCGTGCAGACGCTGCAGGAAGCGGCGGAAGAGTTTTTCTCGAGCATCGTGGAAAAACGCATCTTCCCGGAGATGCTGCGGCTCACGCGCGAGCTGGAGTCCATTGGTTGCGAGGTCTGGGCCGTCTCTTCCACCAATGACTGGGTGGTGCGCGAAGGAGTAAAACGCTTTGGTATTCCGCGGCGTCGCGTGCTGGCTGCCAGCGTCCATATTGAAGACGGACAAATCACTGACAGGCTCATCCGCGTGCCGAGCGGCCCGGGCAAAGCCACTGCGATTAACGAGGTCATTAAGAAGCCCGTGGACATATGCTTTGGCAACTCCATTCATGACGCAGACATGCTGGAGCTTGCGCGGCACGCTTTTGCCGTGAATCCCAACCCCGATCTGGAAAAAATCGCGCAGGAAAAAAGCTGGCAGATTTACTGGCCTTCAGGTACCAGGAACCATTCATGAGGTAGAACGTGCCGTTCGCAGAGATCACTAACACTCGCCTTTTTTACCGGCTGGAAGGCCGGAGCGATTTCCCTCCCTTGGTGCTCTCACATTCGCTGGGCTGCGATCATAGCATGTGGGCGCCGCAGATGCCTGATCTGCTCCAGCATTTTCAGGTTCTGCGTTATGACACGCGCGGTCACGGCGCTTCCGATGTTCCCGCCGGTGATTACACGCTGGATCAGCTAGGGCAAGACGTGCTTGCGCTGGCTGAGGAACTCGGCCTTGCGCAAGTTTGCCTTCTGCGGTCTCTCTATGGGCGGCGCTGTGGGCCAGTGGCTGGCGATCCATGCTCCGCAGCGCCTTACTGCGCTGGTTCTAGCCAACACGTCGCCCAGGTTCGGCACACCGGATACATGGGACGCCCGCCGAAAAGCGGTGCAGGAAGGCGGCATGCAGGCGATTGTTGAAGCGATTATGCAACGCTTCTTTTCGCCGGACAAACAGGACACTATCTGGGCGCAATCCACACGCGCGGTCCTTCTCGGCACCGACCCCACAGGCTATGCCGCCTGCTGCACTGCGCTACGCGATGCCGACATGCGAGCATCGCTGAGCAGCATTTCCACTCCTACGCTCGTCATCGGCAGCGACCGCGATCCCTCGACTCCGTGGGAAGGAAACGGCTCGGTGTTGGCACGCGATATCCCCAATGCGAAAGCCGTTCCGCATGCAGACCGCTCATCTCTCTAATCTGGAACAGCCACGAACGTTCGCCGCGGCAGTGCTGGATTTCCTGCTGGCCAGAGATACAAAGGAAGATCCGTTGGAAGTCGGCATGCAGCTCCGCCGTCAGGTGCTGGGAGACGAGCATGTGGACCGGTCGCTCAAGAACGCCACCGATTTCACCCGCGACTTTCAGGAGTTGATTACCCGTTACGCCTGGGGCGGCGTTTGGACGCGTCCGGGGCTCGACCATCGCACCCGCCGCCTGTTGGTGCTGGCCATAACCGCCGCGCTGGGCCGATGGGAAGAGTTTCGTCTTCACCTGCGGGCCGCGCTGGCTCACGATCTTGAAGTGTGTGACGTGAAAGAAACGCTGCTGCAGGTTGCCGTCTATGCCGGGGTGCCTGCGGCGAACACGGCATTTCAAATCGCCAAAGAAGAGATTGGCCGCCTGGGGCAGGAGACAATCGGCCAGTAACCCAGGTTTTCCTGGCATCGGCTCGCTTATTCGTACTCAAAACCTCTTCCCGCAAATATTTATCTAATATTGATTCGCTGCGGTTGTTCTTTCCCTGAACTCTCGTTTATTCTGCCAAACAGTAGTGAATTTGTGCATGAACGCGTCCAATGAAATGGCTCAAGCGCTGGAAGACCCAGACCCTGCTGCTGCTGGCAGTGATCGGGCCGGGCTTTATAACCGCGAACGTTGACAATGATGCCGGTGGCATCTACACCTACTCGTTCGCCGGCGCGCAGTTCGGCTATTCCCTTCTCTGGACCATCATTCCCATGACGCTGGCGCTGATCGTGGTGCAGGAGATGTCCGCACGCATGGGCGCATGCACCGGCAAGGGCCTGAGCGATTTGATCCGCGAAGAATACGGCCTGCGTATCACCTTTGTGATGATGCTGGTTTTGGTTGCGACGAACTTCACCAATGTAATGGCGGAGTTCGCCGGCGTGGCCAGTTCCATGGAGCTTTTTCACGTCTCCAAGTTCATCAGCGTACCCATTGCCGCGGCCATTGTCTGGCTGGTTGTGGTCAAGGGCAACTATAAGAGCGTGGAAAAGGTTTTCCTCACCGCATCTTTTTTCTATATCGCATACATCATTGCCGGAGTGCTTTCGCGGCCCAACTGGCCGGCAGCCGCCGTAAGCACCGTCAGGCCGCCGCACGAAGCCGCATTGTTCCACGTTCCCGGTTACGTTTACATGGTTACCGGAATCATCGGAGCCACCATCGCGCCCTGGATGCAGTTTTACCTGCAAGCCTCCGTGGTGGAAAAGGGTGTTACCATGCGCGACTACAACAAGACCAAGATCGACGTCCTGATAGGCTCGATTTTTGCGCCATTGGTAGCGGCCTTCATTATCCTGGCCTGCGCCGCCACACTCTACAAATCCGGGCACCGCATCATTACTGACGCAGCCGATGCTGCTCAGGCCCTTGGGCCGCTGGCGGGCAGATGGGCCCAAATCCTCTTCGGCGCCGGCTTGTTCAACGCTTCGCTCTTTGCGGCGTCCATTTTGCCGCTCTCCACGGCTTACACAGTGTGTGAAGGCCTGGGATTTGAATCTGGACTGGACAAAAAGTTCAGCGAAGCCTCTGTTTTTTATTGGCTGTATACCGCGCTGGTAGGCGCAGGCGCTGCTGTTATTCTGCTGCCTCGATTCCCACTGCTCAAAATGCCGGTGCTCTCGCAGGTTTTCAACGGAGTCCTGCTGCCCTTTGTGCTGATCTTTATGCTTCTGCTGATCAACAAGACCAGCCTGATGGGAAGGAATGTAAACTCCCGGTTCTTCAACTGGGTTGCATGGGGAACTGCCAGCGTAATGATCGTGCTCAGCATCCTATTAGTGTTCCAATAAGCGTTCCACCGCAGGATTTACAACATTTCTCTCAGAGCCATTGCAAAAAGAATCCATAGATCAATGAAGCTGAAATTGTTTAAACGAGACCTCAGTATGCCCCGGCGGGTCGCCGGGTTCGGCATATTGAAATACAGGCTGATTGCTTTTCTCGCCGTGTTTGGTCCTGGCTTCATCACCGCGAATGTAGATAACGATCCCGGCGGCATCCTCACTTACTCGCAGGCCGGAGCAAAATACGGTTACGCGCTGCTTTGGACGCTGATTCCCACGACCATCGCGTTGATCGTGGTGCAGGAGATGGCGGCGCGCATGGGCGCGGTAACTGGCAAAGGCCTGGCCGATCTCATCCGAGAAGAGTTTGGCCTTCGCGCTACTTTCTTCGTGATGGTTGTCCTGGGCGTTGCCGACTTTGGCAACATCATGGCTGAATTTGCCGGCCTGGCTTCCGGCATGGGGATTTTCGACGTCAGCAAATATCTGGTGGTGCCAGTGGGCGCGGCGATCGTGTGGTTTGTGGTGGTGCGCGGATCGTACAAGCCGGTGGAGCGAATCCTGATTCTGTTTTCGCTGATCTACTTCACTTACCCGATATCTGCGCTGCTGGCTCATCCTGACTGGCACCAGGCGCTCAAAGACACGTTTGTACCCGTGATCGACAATCATGCCGATTACATCTTGCTGGTGGTGGGTTTGGTGGGGACCACCATCACGCCATGGATGCAGTTTTACCTTCAGGCCTCGATCGTGGAAAAAGGCATTGGCAAACGCCAATATGCGCTTTCCCGCTGGGACGTGGTGCTGGGCTGCATTGTTACAGACGTGATTGCTTTCTTCATTGTGGTGGCATGCGCCGCCACGCTATATGTGAATGGCAACCATAACATTACCGATGCGGCTGAAGCCGCTCAGGCGCTTGGACCTCTCGCCGGACATTGGGCGAAACTTTTGTTTGTCGTGGGACTGGTCAACGCCGCAATGCTTTCAGCAGCCATTCTGCCGCTGGCCACGGCCTACAACATTTGTGAAGGACTGGGCGTGGAATCCGGTGTGAACAAAAAGTTTTCTGAGGCGCCCACCTTTTACTGGATCTATACGTTCCTGATTCTGGGCGGCGCAAGCTTCGTCCTGATCCCGCACCTGCCGCTGATCAAATTGATTCTTTTCTCCCAGGTTGCCAATGGCGTGCTTCTGCCTTTTGTGCTGATATTTATGTTGAAGCTGGTCAACAAGACTGACTTGATGGGAACTTATAAAAACTCAACCCTACAAAACGTGATTGCCTGGGGAACCAGCGCCGTTATGATCGGCTTGACCATTGCGCTGGTCTGGACGCAGATTACCGGCGGCAGCTAGAGCAGCGTGCCCGCGCTGATGTCTTTCACCAAGCGCACGTCGGCTTCAAGGAAATCATAGGTCGTCAGCTCTTTGCGATCGACCCAGCGCACGTCGCGAAAGATGCGGTTTTCGATTTCATTCTTAAAGTGATCAACGCGGTAGAAATAAAGTTCCAGCGACGCGCCGCTGGCGTAGGTGTGCTGAATTGCCGCGACCTTGCGGCCGATCACAGCGTCAATGCCTAGTTCTTCTTCCAATTCCCGATGCAGCGCGTCTTTCAGGTCTTCATCGCGTTCCACCTTGCCGCCGGGAAATTCCCACTTGAGCGGCATGGCCTGACCTTCCGCCCGCTGGCAAATCAGGATTTTGTTATCGCAAACTATTAATGCTGCAACGACCTGTTTCATTGGTTTCTGTCGCTCCGCTCCAAACCGCTTGAGTTTCTGACTCTTGATTGCTCTGTTCCGCGCCTGATGCAGCGGGCTTCGGCGCGTGAGCGGCCGTAGCCCTTGTCTAGTCGTACTGTCCTTTCGCGCAACTTTAACCACAACGAAGGAACACGAAGAAGATGAACCCGAGGCGCGAAGCGATCTTTGTGTTCCTTTGTGTCCTTTGTGGTTAAGTTTTTTCAGTCAGCGCCGAAGTTGGTTTAGCGTGATCGATACTGCGCAAGCCCTTTGACGGTGCAAACATTTCCGGATGAATTGCCGCCGCCAGCGCATGTAATCCCTGAATCAGCGTGCTTGCAGGCGTATTCAAAAACTCGTCATTGATGCAGTAGACACGTCCGTTCCTGGCAGCTTTTGTGTGCTCCCATCCGCGCTTGGGGATGATCTTCTCCAGCGGCACGCGGTCGCCCGCGCCGCACCACGCGGCAACGATAACATCAGGATCGGCCCCGACTACTTCTTGCTCCGTCGTTTGCTTTCCCGGCGGGCCAAAGAAGCGTCCGCCGGCGCCTTCCACCAGTTCGGCCACCCACGTTTGCGAAAGAATCAGCGGCTTGCCCCACTCTTCGCAATAGACCAGCGGCCGTTCCGCGCCCGCCGTTTTCTGCCACATGGCCTGGACTTCTCTTTCCATTCTTGCAACCAGGGCAGCGCCCCGCGGCGGCGAGTGAGGTGGGGCATCCAAGCCCATGACGTGCGAGATCATCATGATGTCCTTATAGATCGTGTCCAGAGACTTGGGCGCGAGGCCAAGAAAGGGCACGCCGCTCTTGAGTATTTCCGCCACGGACTCCAGCCGGTACGGGACAGAGGCGATCACCAGGTCAGGCCTGGCCGCCATGATCTGATCCGCTTTTGCAGACCAGGAATCTTCCACAATGATGCAGCCCGTCTCCATGACCTCGGGGCAGACATCGACGCAATATTTCGTGCAGGCCACCAATCGGTCCAGCACGCCCAGATCACGCAACGTAACGGTCACGCTGGGCTGAAGCGACACGACTCGCTGTGGAACGAGGTTTTCTGGCATCATTGAATTATATAAACTCGAACATCGGTGGCGAGGCGGGCTCGTCCGCCGAACCGGCATCAGGGCTGAAAATCTATTCACCGGGAAAGTTCCCGCAAGCGGGTTGGGAGCGAAGCAACAACAAAAAATGTATTCGGAAAAAGTCCTCGATCATTTTGAGCATCCGCGCAACATCGGCGAACTGCCTTCGCCCGATGCAGAGGTGCGGCTGGAGCATCCCGTCTGCGGCGACATTATGAGTCTCTCAGTAAAGCTGGCTGATGGACGCATTGACCAGGTACGCTATCGCACGCGCGGCTGCGTGGCCTCAATTGCCGCAGGCTCGTGCCTGACCGAATTGATCCAGGGAAAGTCTCTGGCCGAAGCGTCGGCCCTGCAGCGTGAGAACCTGCTGGAAGCGCTGGGCGGATTGCCTAATGCATCTATCCACGCCACGCATCTGGCGATGGACGCGTTGGCGCAGGTGCTGAAAAAGTTGGGCGCACACCGAGTTTGATCGGAATCAATAGCTTGCACGGCAGGCTTTCGACTACAGGGCAGCTACTCACATTAAAATCTTCTGTCCGGACGCCAATAGCAGTACAATATGTCCCCAAAGCCCGCCCTGCCCAGGGACGAGAGAAGGAAATGAATATGCCGCTAGCGCTGCTGCTGCTGTACTTTACGCTAACGCCCCCCAACCCTTCCGTTGACGGCGTAAAGATCGTGACGCGCCAGATCACGGGCGGCTTTACTGACACGCGCACCGAATATCTTGCACCCGACCGCCTGCGCAATGAGTGGCAGTCGCAAATGCGCGATGGCGCCGGCCCGCCCATGGCTACCATCATCCAGCGCGGCGAACGTGACCGGGTCTTCATGCTTGACCTTGCGGCGCACGAATACATTACCTATGAGACTGATCCCCGTGGCTCGACGGTTGCCGTCAAGCGTCCGATGGTAGATTCCGGCGGGACGCTGAAGATTTGGATCGAGAGCACTGATACCGGCGAGCGCAAAGAACTTTTTGGACACATTGCCCGGCACATTATTACCCGCGAAAAGCGAGTTGTCGGGCCCGGCGCATGCTCCAAGCCTTCTTTGAGTGAGACCGATGGCTGGTATATTGACGGCTCCGTGTTGCCGGAGTGGCACCAGAAGAAGAAGAACAATTATGGCGTGGTGCTGGCCGCAGAAGTCTCCGCCGGCTCAAATGACAAGTGCTTCAACAAGATGGACAAGATTGAGGTCCACCGCAATGGCGTAGAAACCGGCTTCCCAGTAAAAATAACTACCACATTGACCAGTGAAATGACCCAGCTTGATGGCAGCACACGAACACTTTCTTCGACCTGGGGCTCAGAAGTAGTTGAATTGAAGGAAGGGCCGCTGGAGCTGACGCTGTTTGACGTCCCCAAAGATTTCCGCCGCGTGGAATCACTCCGCAGCTGGGCAGCCCAGCCGCCGCGGCAGCTTACCGGATGGGAATGGTTCAAGCAAAAAGTTCAGGAGATGTTCAAATAACAGCGAGTTTTTTGACGGCAGGGTTTCTTAAAGACGGAGTTTTGTTAACGACCGCTGATTTGCACCTGCTCCATTGAATCGCCAGAAAATCTTCAGCCCCAGACGCGATGCGCCGTTTCCATCACCAGCCGCATCTTGGCCCACTGTTCTTCTTCCGTCAAAAGATTTCCTTCCATGGTCGAAGCAAATCCGCATTGCGGGCTCAGGGCAAGCCGTTCCAGCGGCACGTAAGTTGTGGCCTGCTGGATCCTGCGCATCAGCGCGTCGCCATTCTCCAGTTGCGGGCGCTTACTGCTTATCAGCCCCAGAACGACGGTCTTGCCGGTGGGAACAAAACGCAACGGAGCAAATGTGCCCGAACGCTCATCGTCGTATTCCAGAAGGAAACGGTCAACGTTAATCCCGCCGAACAGCTTTTCGGCAATCGCGTCATATCCGCCTTCCGCATACCAGTGGCTGCGATTATTGCCGCGGCAAAGATGCATGCCCAGCGTCACGCCTGGACGGCGGGCCGCCTCCAGCACTGCATTGTCCGCGCGGATGGATTCCTCCAGCAGGTCTTTGGGCTCGACTTGCATTTCCTTGCGAATCCACTCGCGCCATTTGGGATCGATGTAATAGCTGTAGCGGGGCGCGTCAATCTGGATATAGTTCACGCCCTCACGCGAAAGCTGTGCCATTTCCGCTTTCATCACGTCCACAATCGCCCAGAGCAGTTCAGAATGATTTTTATAAACACGATCAGTCACGCCGCGCTTAAAGGCGATCGCCGGAAACTGGGTAACGCTTGGCAAAGTCATCTTGATAGGGCCCGGGCTGTGCTGGAGCAGAAAGGTGAGCTCGTGTCCGGTAAGGCTGCGGACCTGTTGAAGCTTTGCCTTTACCACTCCGGCCACGCGGCTTACATTCGCATCTTCCTGGCTTCCCGGTCTGCGCATTGCCATGTCCATTTGCCGGCGGAATATCCAGCTCTGAAAACCAGGATCGCGGGGTGGCATCGGCCAGGTCAAACCCTGCGACTGCCTCAGTGAAATCGCTCATGAAGTTGCGACGGCGCGTTTCCCCGTCTGTAAACACCTGAAAGCCAAGCTCTTTTTGATGTGAAATCAAACGCTTGATGTGAGCATCTTCCAATGCGCGCACGCGCTCAGGATCGGCATGAGGCTGGTGACGCGCTTCCAGCAGCTCCGCCGGTCTGAGAAAACTTCCTATATGTTCAGCACGAATTGAAGTCGACATGAGGAACAGCAGCAGCGTGGATTCGAGTTCACGCTGGTAGTTTGAACCATCCTACAAGGTACCAAGTACAGAGGCCAACACAATTTATTGTTCGATTGCCTGACCGTACCCTGGTGATTGGAGCATTTCAGAGCGAGCCACAGTCCGTGCACTACGGAACAAGGCGCAGTTATTCCACCACGACCGACTTAGAAAGATGGCGTGGGCGGTCGACGTCGCGCCCGCACAGAACGGCGATGTGATATGCCAGCAGCTGCAACGGTATCACTTCCAAAATCGGCTGCAGCAGCAGGGGCACGTCTGGGACGCGCAACACGCAGGGAGCGATCTTCTCAATTTCACCATCAGAGCTGGGGCACGATCGAGAGCACGGGAATTTCACGTTCGATGAATTCGCGGATATTGGAGACGCTGCGGCGATAGCGCAGCGTTGAATCCGGATCGCGCGAATCGTGGGCCGCCAGGACAACAATCGGGAGCTGCTCATTGACCAGCGCCGTGGGACCGTGCTTGAGTTCGCCCGTGGGATAACCCTCAGCATGGATGTAGGAAACTTCTTTGAGCTTAAGCGCGCCTTCCAGTGCGATGGGATAGTCGATGTCCCGTCCGATGAAGATGAAGTCCTTGAACCGGTAGAGCTGTTTGGCGTACTCGCGGCTGCGCTCGTCGGTCTGGAGAGCTTCTTCCATGCGATCAGGAAGATTCTGTAGCTCATCCAGCGCCAGGCGCGCGGGCGCATTCAGCGTGCCACGCTCTTGCGCAAAATATGCAGCCAGCAGGAAAAGGGCCGTCAGCTGTGTGGTGAAACTCTTGGTTGCGGCAATGGCCACCTCTTCGCCGGCGTGGGTCAGGAAAGTCGCATCCGCAAGCTGCGTCAAAGGAGTTTCCGGCACGTTGCAGATTGCCAGCGATCTGGCATGCTTGCGCCGGGCAACTTGCAATGCGGTTATCGTATCGATGGTGGTCCCGGACTGAGAAAGAAAAACAGTCAGTTCCTCAGGCGCAACCACCGGGTCGCGATAACAATATTGGCTGGCGAAATCAACTTCCACGTCGATGGCCGCCATTCGCTCGAACATGAATTCGCCCACCATTCCGGCATGGCGGCTGGAACCGCTGGCGGCGATTGTGATTTTCGAGAAAGACCGAATCTGTTCTGAAGTAAAAGGCAGCTCCGGCAGACGGATTGTGCCCTGGTTATCTATATGGTCCTTGAGCACCCGGCGAACAGCGTCGGGCTGCTCATAGATTTCCCGGATCATGTAATGCGGGAACTTGAGGTTCGCTTTGGCCGGTGCTTGATTCACGTTCCACTCCTCGCCCAGCGATGCGTCCTTCGTCTCCAGTCTTGCCAACGGGGAAGCATGCGAGGTGTCGGTGGCCAGCCACCGGGTCAATACGCGCACACCACCGGCGCTGAGTGGCTTTATTCAGCCCGGCATTCTGCAATGAGACAGAATGCCGGGGTTGAGCGAGTTACCACCTTGAACGACGTCAGAATATGAGTTTCATGCCAAACTGCACCTGGCGGCCTGGGTTAGACGATGTGATTACTCCAAATGTCGGACCAGTACTCGTGCTGGGAGCGCCAAGGATCGGTGTATTCGTGAGGTTGATGAACTGAGTCAGGAACTGGAAGTTCGTCCTCTCCGAAATCTGAAATGCCTTGACGATGCTCAGGTCAGAGGTAGCTAATCCCGGTCCGCGGAACGCGCCCGCAGCGCAAGTGCCAAACGTATGGGGAGTCGCATCTGTCACTGATGCAGGATTGAGGAAATGCGGGCCGAAGTACCCCGGGAGTAGTTGGATCATTGGGATTGGTGAACTGGCCGCTCCCAGATTGCGAAACGCCAGCGACGCAGTTTGGACGAGGCGAAGCGCTGCCGGTAAGCGACTTGAATCTGCACCGTGAGGATACAGCGCAAAGCCGGTATGCATCGTAAAGTCCGACGCGATGCTCCAGCCGCCGATCACCGCATTAACTACTGGGTCCGCGCCTCCGCCAAACCGGCGGCCTTTTCCAAAGGGCAAGTCATACATCAGGTACCCATTGAAGAGACCGGCGGCATCGGAGATGCAGCGCCCATAGTCGCCTTTTGCGTTGTAGGCATTCTGGAAGAAGAACCCGAAACCGGTCTGGCTCGTAGTCCCGGGAAGCGCTTCCTCGTCGCCGAACGGCCCGAAGTAACCCAGGCTGTTGCTCATGCACTTGGACCAGGTATAGTTCGTCCGGAATTGCAAACCCTGCCAGGCACGCTGCTCCACGCTGACTTGCAGAGCGTTATAGCGCTGAATACCGCTGGAATCGTTAAAGCGTATCGTCGGCGAGTTGCCCGCGCCGCAACAGTTGATCAGAGGCTGGGCAAACGGTCCAGGTGAAACAGTCCCGTCCGGATTAAGCACCTTCTGGTTAAAGATGAAAATATCGGACATGTGATCGATCTTGTTGCCCACATACCCGACTGAAACTGATGTTCTCGTTCCCAGCTGCCGTTGGATGGTGAGGTTCCACTGCTGGTCTATCGCAGGCTGCAGGTTCGGGTTGGTCAGGTGGAGCGTAGCGCCACTGAGGCAGGCCGGAGAAAGCGCCTGTAATGCCGCCGGTGTACAAGCGGAAGCGGGAAATCCACTGAATCCCTGGCTCAACGTGCTGGTAGGTAAAGCTTGCGTGGCCGGATTGATGAGCTCATGGGCTTCCACGAATGGAGGATTCTGGTATGGCAGGTTGTTGACGCCGTTGGCCTCCATGAAGCTGGAAATGCCATACGCGGCGCGAATCACGGTATTCCTTGTCCACACCGAGTTCCAGTGCGGCTGCCAGGCCAAGCCGAGCCGGGGCTGGAAGTTTCCGATTCCGGTGTAGGTGTTGTATCCCGATCCTATGGTCGGTACTCCGGTGACCAGGTTGAAATTCACATCCTGGTTGTTGTTGGTCTGGCGCGCAGTTGTCAGCTCATAGCGAAGGCCAAGGTTCAACGTAAGATTGTTTTTGATGCGCCAGTTGTCCTGGGCGAATATCCCGAAGAGACTGTTGCGCAGATACTTGTTGCCACCGCCACCGTTTCCCTGCTGAACATCCTGAGGGAGACCGAGCATGAAATCGGCAACCGCATTGCCGGCGGAAGTGCCATTGTTGCCGGTGAATTGGCCATTGAAAATAAACTGCCCAGCCAGACCGGCATTGCCGGGATAAAGATCATTCATGATGTAGTGGTAGGCCTGGAAACCGCCGTGAATCACATGCCGGCCATGGGTCCAGGTAGCGGTATCTTCAAACTGCCATGTGGTGTCATGAAAGGATTGGACCAGGTCGGCGTTGCCGATTGGGCCCACATTCGTTCCCGACAAAGGTCATCTGCGGCAGGAAGCTCACCGCAACGCCTGCAATACCGAACGTTGCGCCCAGATTTTGTCCTGTGGGGTTGGAGAATCCTTCAGTCACCGGAAAATACTGGAATCCCAGACGCGCGTCGTTGAGCAGTGATGCGGAAAAAGTATGCGTTTCATCCACTACGAAGTTCTTTAAAGGGAACGTGCGGTCGGCATCGCCCAGCAGTTGCACGCTGTTGCTTTGCGGCGCCGTAATGAACTGCTGCGAGTACCGGCCCATCACGTGGTCTTTTTCAGAAGGAACAAAATCAATCTTGAGGTCGCCCTGATAGGAGTTGGTTTTGAACTGATTAATGTTGTTGGTAACCGCGCCCAATCGGATAAAACGGGAGAGGTAACAATAGCGCGGGCCGCGGAATTCAACCTCCCGATCGGAATCTGATTGTTGAGCAAACGCCGTGCGCGTTGCCGGGTTTGCGCTGGATCCCGGATCAAAAAGCTGATGCGCCGGGTTGTTACAGATACCTCCGGAGAATCCTTCCGGGCAAAGCGCGGAAAAATCGCCCGCACGCTGCTGGTCAGGAATCAGGTTCAATTGGGCGACTGTCGCCGGTTGAGAAAAGAGTGACTCCGCGAAATCCGAGAAAAAGAACAGCTTGTTCTGAATGAGCGGTCCACCAAAGGTGAATCCGAAATCGTCATAGTGCAGCGCCGCCCTGGGAGCGATCTGCTGGCCGGCCTGGTTTCTTCCGCAGCTGAACGTGATGCCGTCAGCATTCTGAGCGCAGGCATGATTGTTTTGCCAGCTATTGGCGTTCAAGCCGCCGCGGCGAAGGTACTCATACAGTGAACCGTGGTAGTCGTTGGTTCCGGACTTCACGGTCACGTTCACTACTCCGCCCAGATAATTGCCAAAATCCGCCGGCGCGCTGCCGGTAATCAGATTAAATTCCTGAACGGCTTCTGGAGCCGGCACATAACCTACGTCATTATTGTCGGGCTGGTTGTTGTCCATGCCATCGAGAAGGAAATTGTTTTCCTGCTCGCGGGCCCCGTTCACGTAGGGGCGGCCAGTTCCGAAGGTGTTTTGCGCCGCCTGGAAGCCGAAAAGATTGGGAGTAATCACGCCTGGCGCTGATATCAGCGTTAATTGGTTGGTGTTGTGGGTGGAAAGCGGCAACGATGAAACGGTAACCGAATCTACCAGATTGCCCAGCAGCGAAGTGTCGGTTTGCAGCAGTGGCGCCACTGCCGTGACTTCGACGGTCTCAGTCGTCTGGCCGATTCGCAGCTGGAAATTCAGTCGGGCTGTCTGGTTCAGAGTGACGGTGAAAGCCTGGTTGATCACGCTCTGAAAGCCTTTGGCTTCCGCCTTTATCTGGTACTTGCCAACCGGAACGCCGGAAATATTAAATGCTCCGGCATCGTTGGTGGTTGTGGTAAGAACGGTGCCCCGATCAAGGTCTTTCGCGGTTATCGTTGCTCCGCTTACTGCCGCACCACTGGGATCAACGACCGTTCCGACGATGGATGCCGTCACTTCCTGCGCCCATGTGGGTGAGGACAGGAGAAACACGGCCGCCAGCAATAATAGGACGCTTCCGGTAAGCGCCCTGTGGAAGTTGGTTCGCCCAACACCTGCTACTCGACAGGCGTTGGAGTGGAGACCTGATTGCAAAATCATCAAACGCGGCATGTGACCTCCGAAAGTCCAGGGGAAGAAGAACACCCTGAGAGCACTTGACGTTTTATTGAACTAATCCAGTGTTTATTGAAACGATTTCATAAACACGGGCGAGATTGTCACAAATGCAGGTGCGCGTGTCAATAGGTCTAGCAACTTTTTTTGCTGCAACGTTCCGGAATGGCAACAGATGCTTTTAGAGGAGGGACGAATTGCTGCGTGGGAAGCCGCCGATCCGGTCGACGAAGTCTAGACTGCCAGGGAGCAACAACGCCCGGGCTGCATGATCATAGGAAGACGCGCGGCGCCGATCAATCCGGCGCGGTCCTGCAATTGCGCAGGCTTGACCTCTGTTGCGCGATGACTTTGCTTCTGCTGCTCCCCGGCGCGAAAGACGATTGAGCGTTCCGTCAATTCCTGAAACATGGCCGGGGAGAACTGCTCCCAGGCTCGGGACACGCCTCCGCCGATTACATACATAGGGAGGTTAAAAGCATTGATCAGATTGGCCAGGGCAATTCCCAGGGCCGTCCCGGCAGCAGCAAAGATGCGGCGGGCGGCTGGATCTCCGGCTTGCGCGCACGTGTGTACGGTCCGCGCACTCAACGCTGGATCTTGTTCCCTGGCTGCGACCAAACAGGGTGATTCGCCTGAATCCGCGGCCTCAATCGCAGCTCGACGAATTGCCGTCGCGGAAGCATATTGCTCCAGGCAACCATGGTTGCCGCATGGGCATGCCCTGCCCTCCGCAATCACGGTCATGTGACCGAGCTCGCCTGCCATCCCCAGAACTCCATGCCAGGGCCGGCCATTTACCACAAAACCGCCGCCAACGCCGGTGCCCAGCGTGATCATGCAGAGGTCTTCAACATGCTGCCCCGCGCCTAGCCATTTTTCACCCACGGCGGCGCAGTTTGCGTCATTTTCCAGGATCACCGCAGTACCCAGCCGCATTTCCAGATCGTCGCGCACCGGATATCCACTCCAGTCAGGGAGGTTTGAAGCCGAATGAACGGTGCCACTCTGCAGGTCGATGATCCCGGGAATGCCAATTCCCAGCCCCAGGAATTTGTGGGAAGGAGAATACTTGTTGGTCAGGAAGCGCAGCGGCCTCGGTGATCTCGTCGACGACTTTTTCGCGCCCCCGGCTTATTTCGGTGAGCACACTCACGCCCTCAAGCTGCGTGCCGCTCTTCTTCCACGGCGGCGATGCGCAGGTTGGTGCCTCCCAGGTCGACCCCAATGGAGAATGCCGGCATGGCCCACCTCCTGCGGAAAACAGAACCGGAACGCAATTATAACGAATCGTTTCAATAAAACAATTGGAAAAAGTAGATGCTTTGTGTCTGAGATTTTATTGAACATTACATGGACAATCAATGCGAGAATAGGAGTCAAAGGCCAGCTCACTGCCGACCACCACAAGGAAAACGAGAAAAATGAAAAGACAGGGCTTAAGGAAAGTGTCTGTCACCATCCGCGATGTAGCCCGTGAGAGTGGCTTTGCCGCCAGCACTGTTTCCATTGTTCTGAACAATGCGCCTCTGGCCCGCTACATTCCGCCTGCCACCAAGGCACGCATTCACAAGGCTGCAAAGAAGCTCGGCTACCACCCGAATATCTTTGCCAAGTCGCTGCGCAGCAAGAGAAATCATACCGTCGGCGTGATCTTGTTCGATATTACGGACCCGTATTGCACGCTGATCCTGCGCGGGATCGAAAAATCGCTGTACCAGGAATCGTTTCTCTCCATCCTCGCCGACGCCCATAACGAACGCGCCCGTTTTGAACGATATCTGGAGATGATGCTGGAGCGCAGGGTGGAAGGCCTGTTGGTACTGGCCAATTGGCTGTACCTCGATATCAATCTCCTGGCGGATCTTGAACGCGGCAAAACTCCGACTGTCATCATCGGCCGGGAGCTCGAGTCGAATGCCACCAGTTCAGTGACGGTGGACGATGAAGGCGGGGCATATTCCGCCCTGGCGCACCTCTATTCTCTCGGACACCGCAAGATTGCCTTTGTACGAGGTCCACGAGCACTCGCCAGCAGCAAGGCGCGTTGGCGTGGGGTGCAGCGCTTCGCCAAGGATACCCGGCTTGAACTCGATCCCAAACTGGTTGTTGATTTGCCGGACCAGGTGAACCTGCATGCCGGGGTCGATGATGCTTTCCGTATTACGGAGGAGCTGTTAAAACAAAAACGCCCGTTTAGCGCATTGATGGCTTACGACGATATGACCGCCTTTGGCGCTTTGCGCGCCCTGGCCAAGGCGGGCATCAAAGTGCCGCAAGAGTGTTCGCTCATCGGTTTTGACGACATCAATCCATCGCATCTCTTCGTGCCTTCACTCACGACGGTTCGCCAGCCCATGGAGGCCATGGGCGCTAGCGCGGTCAGCATTCTCATCGATGGTATCAGTGCTGCCGCCGAGAATCGCAGCGGCTCGGCCATTCATCGCAAGCTCCCAGCGGAGTTGGTGATTCGCGAATCGACGCAAGCGGTACCGTGATTGCCACGCAAGCACCTCGCTTGACTTCATTTCTTTCCGGATTTTCCGGGAATGGTCACAGGCAAGAGTACCAGCTAAAAGCAATGCGTCCAAAAAGCGCTTCAGCTAGCGCCTCCATGGCTGGAGGCAGGATGCTGTACGTGCAAATGTAAGTAGACGCTTCAGGATACGCCGCAAGATCATAAGGCATGCGTAGCGCTACCGTAATCAGACGTGTTCCCTGCTTGATGAGCTTCTGAACTAACCGCGCCTGCGCTGGATGAGCAGTAGCATTGATGGTTCCCAGGACCACCACATCGTATTTGGCCAGCCGCTCAGATAACGCTCCGATCTCCTCGGCTGCGGGGCTCATGGCAAAAGAAAACTCGTCAACTCGCGGATGATAGCGACGAAGCGCATCCGCCAGCACCGGCTTCACATAAGACGAGGTATCGGCCGGAGTCAGATCTTGCGGACGCGGAATCGCAACCGCAATCTTCTCTTCAGGAGCGATGCGCAACGGCAGCCGTTGTCCGCGGTATCGCGCACCAGCGTGATTGATTTACGCGCCACTTCTTGTGCAAGGCCAAGATGCTCCTGGCAGCCAATCACGGCTAAAGGTTCCTGCGGCTGCCGCTTGATCCAGTTCTTTAGGGCAAGAATGCGCCGCGCTGAAGCGTGAATCTCATCGGCTGAAAGCAGTCCTCTTCGCGCGGCTTGCACCAGATTGCTGCAGGCAGGCTCTACTCGGGAAAGATCGTGATTGAAGAGAAGCAGATCAATGCCCGCAGCAACGGCAGCCATCGTTTCGGCCACGTAACCGGACCCCTGTTCCATGGCGTTCATATCGAGAGCGTCCGATACGACAACGCCCTTGAAGCGCATCTTCCTGCGGAGCAGATCGCGCAGGATTCGCGGGGAGAGCGTCGCCGGCAATTCATTCGATCCGCCATTCAACGCTGGCATTACGATATGCGCCGTCATCACCAGCCGCACCTTGCTGTTCACGGCAGCGCGAAATGGAACTAGCTCGACTGAGCGAATCCGTTTAGCGTTGTGCCTCACTATGGGAGCGCCGCGATGCGAATCGGTGGAAGTGTCCCCATGCCCCGGAAAATGTTTGGCTGTCGCGGCTACTCCGGCGCTTTGCAGACCGCGAATAAGCGCGGCGCTCATGCGCGCCACCAACTTCGGGTCTTCACCGAAAGAGCGCGTGCCAATCACCGGATTCAGCGGATTGCTATTGACGTCACAGACCGGGGCAAAATCAACGTTGATTCCCACGGCAGAAAGCTCTTTCCCCAGCGCACGTCCAACCTTGTAAGCGAGCTTGTCTGAGCCGGCAGCACCAAGGGCCATGTTGCCAGGAAATGGCGTGGTCTGGTCCACGGCGATGAGTTGGCCACCCTCTTGGTCCGCAGCAATCAAGAGCGGAGGCTGACCTGATTCCGTGGCGGCACGCTGCAGAGCATGAGTCAATCCACGAAGTTCAGCCAGATTGCCCATGTTTTTGTGGCGGAATAGGACCACACCGCCGACGTGCTGACGCCGCAGGACTTCAAGAAACTGCTCGGGTGGAGCTTCCCTGCCCTCAAACGTCAGCAAGAATTGCTGTCCTACCGCTTGTTCCAGCGTCATAGTATTTTTGAGATCGCAATTCGCAACATTCCGCGGTCTCGCGGTCCTATGGCTCAGCTTCAGCAAATGCCTTCGCTGGTGTTGGTCTCGGCTCAATACTGCCACCAATCGGAATGAAGCGGGCCATCACCAGGGCGGGAATAGCTGCAATCAGCACCCAGACAAAAAACTTCTGGTAGCCAATCCATTTCTGAATATAGCCACTCACTGCGCCCGGCAGAATGAGGCCCAGATTCATCAACGAATTAGCAAACGCATAGTGGGCCGCCTGATATTTTCCCGGCGCGATCTCCTGCATCATGAGCAGAATCACACCAACAAAACCAAAACCGTAGCCGAACATTTCCACACTAAGCGCGGTCGCGATCAGTGCAGAATTCGCCGGCAGGGCCGTGCTCAAGTAAACATATGCCACGTTCGGCAGGTTCATAATAATGATCAGCGGAACGATGGCCCGCTTTAGTCCGAGCCATGATGTGAAGTAGCCTCCCAGCACCGTGCCTGCAATGAAGGCAGCAGTCCCAAGCGTGCCATAAATAGTCCCGAATTGCGCGGTGCTCAGTCCCAGGCCGTGATCTGTGCGCGCCGCTTTGAGAAATAGAGGGCCGATTTTTACCAGTTGCCCCTCGCCCGCGCGATACAGAAAAATGAAAGTCAGCAACAGAATGATATTGGGCTTCTGGAAGAAGCGCGCCACAACGTCCCAGTAAGTCCTTGCTACTTCCTTTATGCTGCCGGATCGCCGGCTCTCGCCGCCGGCAGGCAGCACACGTGCATGATAAAGACCAAGCAAGACAAGCATCACGCCAAGACTGCCAAAGATGATCATCCAGGCACGAAGGACGGGCATCCGCGCTTCAAGAAATCCTGCAAGGATGATGAGCCCTCCTTGCGAGAAGAAACGCGCGACGTTAAAAAAGCCGCCTTGCCACCCGGCATAGGCCGACTGTTGTTTCGGGTTGAGGCTCGCGATGTAGAGACCGTCCGCGACTATGTCGTGGGAAGAAGAGCAGAAGCCTACGATCGACAATAACGCAATCGAATAACGAAAGTAGCCTGGAAGCGGCAAACATAATGCCAGCAACGCCAGGCTGAGCCCACCGATAAACTCAAAGCACACGACGAAGAATTTCCTGGTCTTATACATCTCCAGGAAAGGGCTCCACAGTGGCTTTAGCGACCAGGGCAGACCCAACAGGCTTGTACTCAGCGCAATCACCTCATTGCTGATGCCCACGCGTTGATAAAAAACCAGCGCCATCAGGCTGACGGTGTAGAAAGGTAGCCCCTCGGCAAAGTAGAGGGTGGGCACCCATCGTGCAGGAGAAGCGTGCTCGCGGTAATTTGTGAGATTCACAGAGCCTTATTGTGCCATGAGTATAAAAGATGGCGTCCGCGGCTGATCGTCGCGGACGCCACGGGGTTCGTTGTTTATGGCACACCCAGGCTGTTCATGTACTCATGCGTATAAGCAAGGGCGGGATTCGTGGTGCCACTGCTAGAGCTGCCGCCGGCGCCGGGCGTGTCGCGATCGAACGCCCAGAAACGCGAAGTCGGCAGGTGGTTGGAGATCACGAAAGCATTCACCGTATCGATGTTCTGCAGGCTTGTGATCTCGTCCTGGGTATCGGCCTTCCCGATCATCATTGTGATTCCGATATGAGTGAAAGGTATGCCGGATTGAGCGTTGAGCGCCTGCGCCGCGGCGATCGCGGACTGGCCCATATCGCACGCGTTGTTTACCACCACGCAGTTGCTGGTAGTGGTGGAACCGTAGTCAAAGGTCATAAGGTTGACGACGTAGTTGCCGGTCAACCCCAGACGCTTGATCTCATTCACCACCGTCGTGCCGGCGCTTCCTCCCGTGATGGGATTAGCCGACATGGAGCCCAGCGACTGGATGGTAAAGCTGAATTGCAGGTTGGGGAATGTCTGCATGGCTACTTTGGTGGCGTTGATCAGATCGTCAATGAGCGCTTGCGATTGGCCCAATTCGATATCGTAATCAATGCCGACCAGGTTTGCCGACTTATAACGATTGATGAAGTTGATCAGCCCCTGACCGCTTGAACAATCGAACGAGCCATTGGCGCCGCCAGTGCTGATGATGTATTTCTTGCCGGCGTTGACAAAGGCCTGAACGTTGGTGGCTTCCTGCGCGGGCGTGATTCCTGCCCACGATTCCGCATCGCAGGTACCGGTAGCAAAAGACCAGACCAGAGTTGAATTTGGCATGGCGCTGGTCACAGGCTGCACCGTGCCGGTTACCGCCGAGCGCTGCAAGCCGGTGTTGAAGTCGGCATTGAGCGTCACGTCCTTATATGCGGCAAAGATCACGCTGCCCGGCGGAGGGGGCGTGGGCGTTGGCGTGGGCTTGGGTGTAGGAGTTGGAGTTGGCGTCGGGGTTGGCGTGCCCGTGGTGCACGCAACGCCGGTAAACCACGGACGACCGGAGCCCGCAGGACCGGCGTTGCCGGCGATGGTCGGGTCCGCGTTCATATTCCAGAACTGCGCGGTAAAGTTCAGGCCGTTCTTGCTGGCCTTGTTTCCGCCATTGCAGCTTGTGGTGGCCGTATTGCAATAGGCAAGGCTGGGACTCCAGGCCGGAGCGCATGTTCCTCCGCCGCCAGGCGGGGGTGTGGGAGTAGGAGTGGGTTGCGGCGTTGGAGTGGGAGTGGCAGTTGGTGTTGGAGTTGGAGTAGGCGAGCCGCTTACAGGCTGCCACAAGGCCGGGACATTCGGCGGCTCCCAGCCCACCTGCGAAGTGTGTGCCTGAATACACTTGTATTCAATATTCTGGTACATGACCAGTGCACCTACTGCATAAGCGGTGTTGGGCGCCCAGTTCGGGATGGTTTGAGAATACGATGTGGCGGATGTCAGGCACAGAACCAATGCCACACCCAGGATGCCGGTATAAAGCTTCTTCATTGGCGGAGCTCCTAATTCTTTCTTCCAGCCTTCAATCCGCTGGATAAGGATGCATGGCCATAGTGTGTTCCGGCAAAAGGATTTGCCGGAGCCTGTCGGTTACTGCTCGACGGGGTTGCGGTTAGGCGCAGTGCCTGGCAGAAAGGCGCGCGCCAAAAAACTTCAACACAGTACACGTTTTGATGAAACGATTCAATAAAATTTAACTAATCGATTCAATTAGCCGTTCCAAAGTGGGAAACGGGAAACGGCAATTTCATGATGAGCAAGGGGCCCAGTATCCTTCGCTCCCAATCGGCTAAGCCGCTGCGGGAAATCTTCCCGGTCGCTTTGTGCTTGCAGCCACAGCGGAGAACGTGTAAACAGGATTGAGCTGACACCTTCCTCATGACCACTGTCATCACCGCCGCGCACATGGTTACTCCCATTGAGTGGATTGAATCCCCGATAGTCATTGTGGAAGATGGGCACATCACTGCTTTGCGGTCTCGCAGCGATGCGGAAATTCCCGCAGGCCATCTCCTGAGTTTTCCCGGCCTGATATTGGCGCCCGGATTCATTGATATCCACATACACGGCGGCGCGGGCAGAGATGCCATGGAAGCTGATGAGTCCGCCCTGGCGCAGATTGAGCGCCAACTTGTTAAACACGGCGTGACAGCGTATCTGCCAACGACGGTCACAGCGTCTCAGGAAAAAATCCTTAAAGCTTTAGGCGGCTTGGGCAAATTGATCGCCACAGCAAATAAGAATCTGGGCCGCGCGGTTCCTCTGGGCATTCACCTTGAAGGTCCTTTCATCAGCCATGAAAAACGAGGGGTGCATCCTCCACAGAATCTTCTGCCGCCTTCTCCGCAGGCGCTTGAGCGCTTCTGGCAGGCTTCCGCAGGGAACATCCGCATGATGACGATTGCGCCGGAGCTTCCGGGCGCTTCGGAAACAATTCGGTACGCTCGGAGTCTTGGCGTGCACTCCAGCCTGGGACACTCGAATGCTACGTATCAGGAAGCACAATCGGGCATTTCAGCCGGGGCCGATCATGCGACGCATACATTCAATGCCATGCGCGCGCTCGATCATCGCGATCCCGGCATTCTGGGCGCAGTTCTGGAGAATAACGAGTTGACTGCGGACATCATTGCCGATGGAATTCATGTTCATCCGAGCGCACTGAACCTGTTCCTACGCGCCAAAGGAGCGGACCGCGCCATTCTCATTACTGACGCCATCAGTGCGACGGGCATGCCGGACGGAGTCTACAGTCTTGGCGGCCTCGAGGTGCAGGTGAGTAATGGCCGTTGCGAGTACCAGGGCAAACTCGCAGGAAGTGTACTGACCCTGGATCGCGCAATCCGCAACGTGATGAGTTTTGCAGGATGGCAGCTCCAGCAAGCCGTTAAATTGGCTACGTTGAACCCCGCCCAGCGTCTGGGGATTTCTGACCAACGAGGGCTGCTGGCGCTGGGAAGGCACGCTGATCTGGTTGTGCTTACGCCTGAAGGACAGGTGGCTCACACCATCATTGGCGGGGAGATAGCGAATTGATGAATTCTGCTGAAAACAAAGTGTTCCTTTGCACTCGGTTTACACAATTGTTACTGGTGCTGATCGTACTGATTGCCTTGTGTCCCACCCTCCAAGCAAAAAACAAACGCCCTCAGTCCCAGGTGATTGGCTACTTCACTGAGTCCGGCGCGGCCTCCGGCAAGTATCCGGTAAGAAATATTGTGACAAGTGGAGCGGCGAATCTGCTCACGCAGATAGATTACGCTTTTGGTCACGTAGCGAATGACCAATGCCAGATCGCGAATCGCGAGGTGGCGCTGGACCATGAATACGACGCCGCTTCCAGCGTGGACGGCAGCGCTGATCCCCAGGGCCCGAACCAACTGCGCGGCACTTTTCATCAGCTGCAGGAGCTGAAGCATCTCTATCCGAATCTGAAAATCCTCATCTCCTTCGGAGGCTGGGGGCAATCGGAAGGCTTTACCAGTGCTGCCGCGCCAGATCATCTGCGCGATTTCGTTCGCTCCTGCGTTCAAACCTTCATTGCCGGCCACTTCGCTGACGGTATTGAAGGAGCGGGCATTTTTGACGGCATCGATATTGATTGGGAGTATCCAGTCGAGGGAGGCGTTCATCAGGGACGTCCTGAGGACAAGGCAAATTTCACTGCTCTGACTGCAGAATTCCGCCGCCAATTGGATGCGTTGCGTCCCGGCTATCTTCTTACCGCCGCCCTGCCCGCAGAAGAGGAGTACTACAAGAATTTTGAGCTGAAGGAAGTCAGCAGATACCTGGATTACATTTCGATCATGGCTTACGACCTGCACTGGAACACTGAGCCGACCACAAACTTCCATAGCGCGCTATTTCATGATCGGGCTGATCCATCCACGGCTCCTCTGGATAAGCGCTACGGAGACTATGCTGTTCGCGGCTTTTTGCAGGCCGGAGTACCGGCCGAAAAAAATCATTTTCGGAGTGCCCTTTTACGGCAAAGGATGGCAAGGCGTTAAGGATGTTAATCACGGACTCTATCAGCCCGCGGCCGCACCCGCGCAGGCGGGCGGCAGCTATCGCGAATTGAAAGACTTGCCACCGGAGGCCGACCGAAGATATTCATCCAAAGCTGTTACCTGCACTGTTTTGAGTAATGCAACTTTTTGGAGCTATGACTGCCCACAAGCGCTCCACAAGAAAATGAAATATATCAGGCATCATCATCTAGGCGGCGTAATGTTCTGGGAACTGAGCCAGGACAGCCCAGATATGGAGTCGCTTCATATCTTGAGCGGACGAGAGTAACGCGACACAGGTGGCACGAGAATGCTTGAGGGCGGAGTTCCCTATCCTGTCGTCGCCAGCATCATGGACTGGAGCGAGGTAAGTGCCAGAAAAGAATTGGCTCCTCAGGTAGGACTCGAACCTACAACCCTTCGGTTAACAGCCGAATGCTCTGCCATTGAGCTACTGAGGAGTGGGCAAACAGGCCGCCAGAGAGGTGGTCGGCCGCTTGAATTGTCTTCTTAAAAATAACATGCATTTGGAGCGTTTAGCAATCATGAAATGGCGTCTGCAGATCCCTGGAAACGCTCATCATTCTCGGGGACCGCTGCCCTGAACTCACACAAGTGGTTAAGATAAAAGCCCATGATCATTCGCACACTAAAAGCAATCCGCTAGAGCGATTTCAATAGCAATGTCTCAATACAAATGAATAACCAACCCAAATCCCCGCTTCTGAACTCATTCGCCCCGCCCAGAGCAAGGGCGACAACGGTCATCGACGAATACCATGGCCAACAAATCGCCGACCTTTATCGCTGGCTCGAAGATGCCGCCACGCCGGAGACACAACAATTTGTTGCGGCACAAAATGCGTATACGCGCAGCGTGCTGGAAAATATTCCCGGGCGGGACGAGCTGCGGCGTCGCGTGGAACAGCTTTTGACTATTGGGCGCGTGACGTCTCCGCGCATCGGCGGCAATAATTATTTTTATGAACGCCGTCATGGGTGGCAAAACCAGGCGGTGGTCTATGTGCGCGAAGGGCGACAAGGTGAAGAGCGTCCTCTGATTGACGTAAATGCTCTCGCGCCGGATGGCACGATTGCGCTTGACTGGTGGTATCCCTCTGAGGATGGTAGGTACGTTGCGTTTGGGACCTCGCCGAACGGATCAGAGTTGAGCACGCTTCAGGTGATTGAAGTGGAGACGTGGCAAGCTGCTGCCGGAAAAGATTGAGCGCACCCGCGCCGCCAGCGTCGCGTGGCTGCCGGACAGTTCAGGCTTCTATTACACGCGTTATCCGCGGCCCGGAGACGTACCTGCCGGTGAGGAGATGTACCACCGTCGCGTCTTCTTCCACCAGCTAAGTTCATCCGGCAACGCCGACGGAGCGCAAGATCCTTTGATCTTTCCGGCCGATGGCATCGAACTGGCCCCGCAGCACTGGCCCAACGTATCCATTTCCAACGATGGGCGCTGGCTGCTGGTGGATGTGAGCGAAGGCTGGACCAAAACGGAGCTTTACCTCAAAGATCTTTCCTCCAAAGATCTTTCCTTGATAGACCCAGCGGCAGTGCGGGGCCGCTTCCAGCGGATCACCACCGGAGCAAACTTTATTTATCACGGTGAAATACTGGACGGCCAGCTCTATATCACCACCAATGAAGGTGCGCCGCGTTTCCGCGTCTTCAAGGCCGCGTGCGCCGCGCCTGAGCGCTCAAACTGGAAAGAAATTATCCCGGAAAGCGACTCGGTGATTGAAGGCCGCGCAACCATCATCGCCAGAAAACTTTTTGTGCATTCCATCAGGAACGCCAGCTCGCAGCTCCGCCTCTTCGATCTTGAGGGAAAGATGCTGGCGGAAGTCGCGATGCCCGCGCTGGGCAGCATCTTTGATCTGGGCGGCAACTGGAATAGCGACGTCAGGCTTTTTCGGCTTTGTCTCGTACGCCGTTCCGCCTACGGTTTTTGAAGTCAGCCTCAGCGGCCAGACCACGGAGTGGGCGCGCGTGGAATCAGACATTGATCCCGCTCGCTATCAGGTGGAACAGCTCTGGTTCAACTCCAAAGACGGAACACGCGTGCCAATGTTCGTGGTGAGCAAAAAAGGTCTGGTGAAGAATGGCAGCAATCCCACGCTGCTCTCAGGTTATGGCGGATTCAACGCTGGCCGCACGCCATTCTTCAATCGCAACGTGATGTTGCTGCTGCTGGAACAAGGCGGCGTTTATGTTGACGTGCAGTTGCGCGGCGGCAATGAGTTTGGCGAGGACTGGCATCGCAATGGCATGCTGGAGAAAAAGCAAAACGTTTTTGACGATTTCATCGCTGCCGCAGAATATCTGATCGCAGAAAAATATACTGACGCCGAGCATCTGGCCATTCAGGGCGGCAGCAATGGCGGCTTGCTGATGGGCGCGGCGCTCACGCAACGGCCAGACTTATTCCGCGCCGTGGTGTGCCAGGTTCCACTGCTCGATATGCTGCGCTACCAGAATTTTCAGATCGCCAAGCTCTGGATTCCCGAATACGGATCGTCGGACAATCCTCAACAGTTCGAGTATCTGCGCGCCTACTCGCCTTATCACCAAGTGAAGGCAGGCACGCTTTATCCAGCGGTTTTATTCATGACGGCGGAAAGCGATACGCGCGTCGATCCAATGCACGCGGTAAAGATGGCGGCCCTGCTTCAGGCTGAAGCGGCAAATGGTCAGGAGCGGCCGATCCTGCTGCGCGTGGATGCCAAGGCCGGGCACGGAGTGGGCAAGCCGATCGTAAAACTGGTGGACGACGCCGTGGATGTATGGAGCTTTTTATTCTGGCAGCTCGACGTGCATCTGTAGCAGCAGTCCGAAGCAAGTCAAGGTTCTTTCGGCCACACTGAAGAAAGGCAGCCGCTTAACGGCTCTTTAGCACCTGACGATCAGGGAAGAATATTCCTAGCTCGCGTTGAGCGGCTGCGTCAACCGGAAACCGAGACGGCGTTCCGCGATAAATCCAACTTCTTTCTTCCCAGTTGCATAAGCGGCGGTTGTGCCGCCGGCCGCACCCACAGTAGAACCGATGGCTGCGCCCTTGCCGCCACCTATCAATGCTCCCAGGAGCGCGCCACCGCCGGCTCCGCCGCCAATAAAGGCGAGGTTGCGTTTCTTGTAACTGCCGCCGCTCACAAACACGCTGTTGGTTTGCAGCGGCACAGTCTTGCCGTTCAGCGTGATGGAGGAAAGAGTGATGCGCAGATATCCGGCGTTATGCAAGTGGCCGGACTCACGCGCGGCAACTACCTTGCCTGTGACGGGCGCGCCTTTTGGCGCCAGAGTTTGTCCTTCCACCACGAGAGGTTCGTCCAGTTCGGCAGAAAAGTTCTGTCCGGATTGCGCTGTCGCGCTGGAAATGGATTGCTGCAGCCGCACGTAGATAGCGGAGTTTGCCGGAACTACAAGCGCCTTGCCTTCAACGAAAGGCAACTGCTGCTGCGGTGCTGCCGGTGTATCGGTTGCAACGGTAGGTGGTTGCGCGCCCACACCGCAACCTGCTGCCAATCCTGCAAGGACCAGCAATATCAGGAAAAATAGATTTCTTTTCATACGTACCCCAGCAGTGTGGGGGGCACTGCCACCATGGGTAAAAGCACGGCGAGTGCCAAAAATGCGGCTTTATTTTCTTAGGTTTATAGGATGAATATTTTTAAAACTGTGTACTTTTTACCACCGGCAGAGTAGCTGTTTCGTGCGCCAGCCAGATTAACGCGTGCCGCTTCCGGAGACATTTTCAGCCGCAGCGGTAACTTCAGGCTGGACCACCACGCCATCAAAAGCCGTTGTTCCCATCAAGCGGCCGTGAGCAACGCGCAGATTTCGGATACGCCATCCCGTGCTGATCGCATTCCACGTCCTGCCATTATCGGACGATTCGAAGATGTTGACGGAGAGGCCGCTTGTGACCAGCACACGATGATTGTCATCATCAAAGCGGACCGTCTGTATATCGGCAAGGCGCAGCGAGGAAACTTTTTTCCAGGAATCACCTGCGTCGGTGCTGCGGAACAGTCCTGTTCGCGCCGCGAGCCAAACGTCACCGCTGTTGTCCACGGCAACGGAGTTGATGGAAAAGTCGGCATCCAGTGTCTTTGTCGGCAACCAGCTTTCACCTCCGCTCACTGAGACGGCTACGGTGTTACGGCCGGCAATCGCCACTACTTTGCCCGTCACGCTGATGCTCACCGGAACGCCGATGCCGGACAAAGATTCCGCTCGCCATGTAGCGCCGGAATCCGAGCTGACAAAAAGCGCGTTTGATGTGGCGGCAAACCATTTATCGGCGCCTAACTCCAGAACAGTCACGCGGGGAGCAAGCTCCTGAGCCGCCGCAACGCGCATTGAAGTTTTTTTAAGCACTGCGGCCTGCGGCTTGGCCAGAGGCAGATCACGCGGAATCCAGCGGGATACATTCAGTGGAAGCGCAAAGATACCGTGGTCCGTGCCGGCCACCAGTGTGTTGTCTGCGGCCTGGCGAAGGACAAAAACATCGCGGCCATCCAAGCCGTCACTATTCTGCTTCCACGTTTGTCCGGCGTCGCGAGAAATAAATACGCCGCCGAACTCTTTGTCATTCAGAACCCCGGCATAAAGGACGTTGCTGTTGCTGCGGTCCACCAGTAGTGCAGCCGCCTGCCGATGAGTAAAGCCGCGGTTGGAAGCCGTAAAGGTTACGCCACCATCGTCGCTGGCCAGCACGCCGCTACGATCGGTTGCCAGCAGCACACGCGAGGGCTGGCGAGGATCAATCAGCACATCGTTGATGATTATGTTGGAGCCGGTCATGTGCTTCCAGGTCGCGCCCCCGTCAATGGTCTTCCATAAACCCTCGGTGGTCCCGGCATAAACGATGTTGTGGTCAATGGGATCCATTTGCAGCATGCGCGTGCGCCGCGCGGAATAAGGAATGCCCTGGATCTTGCGGAAAAGTTCTCCGGCTGAGTCACTGCGATAGATACCGGAGCAGGCGCTGATGAATATGTTTGCAGGCTGCGCTCGATCGATCACGATGGAAAAAACATCGGAGTCGTCAATCACGCCCTTCTTGATGTTGTGCCAGGTCTTGCCGCCGTCTTCAGTCTTCCAAGGCAGATGCCAGGTGCCGGCATAGATCACGTCAGGATTCACCGGATCAATGGCAATGGATTCAACATTCTTGATTTCAGCATGGTTGGCGGGAGAGATTCTTTCAAAATCATGGCCGCCATTGCGGCTGCGGTAGATACCGTCCAATGCGCCAACGACCAGAATTTTTGGATCGGAAGCCGCAATGCTCAGCGCGCGCAGGGACTTTCCGTGCAGAGTCAGCCACGATTTCCCAGGTCTTTCCCGCATCATGGCTGCGATAGAGCTCGCCATCGCTGTTGGGAAGTTGCGCATTCCACGCGGCGGCAAAGATGTTTCGTGAATCTGCGGGATCTATAACGATGTGGTCCAGGACCATTTCCGCGGAGTTGCCGGGCCGGGCAAAGCGCGACCAACTCGCTCCTTTATCGGTTGAGAGATAAAGATTGCCGGCGCTGGTGCCAAGAAAAATGCGGTCGGGATTTTTTGGATCGATGGCCAGGCTGCGAACGTTGCCGCCATCAGGGCCGACGGGCTGCCATGGCTGCTCCGCCGCAAGGGCTGCAGACATCCACAGTGTGAACACCAGAACCGAAATGGTGCGCGATGCGCATGAATTGAAACAGTATTTTCCCTGAAAGCTGAATGTAAGGAGATTGACATGATGATTTTGCTCCAACAAGTTACCGAAGGGCAATGGATTTAAAGAAGTACAGGCTTGTGCAAATAACGTAAATGTTTGGCCAGAAATAAAGCGGGCGCGCGACCATGTGAGAGTCGCGCGCCGATAAGATGCCGATAAAAGCAGGTTATTTAGCCGGCTTCGCGTCTGTCGGTACGTCCACTTTGAGCACCTGCAACAGTATCTGGGTTCCCGAATCGAGTTTTACGTTGTCAGTATTCGAGACAATTACGGGACCAGGTGTGCTGGCGCTTGGCGTAGTACTCAGGCTGAGGCCTTTGAGTCCGAACACACCCTGCGGCATGCCAATACTCATTGGTTTACCGGTTGACGCCGTTTCCAGAAGCGCCGCTGAGCTGTCTGCATGCGTGGAAGGTGATTGCTTTACGGTGATGGGAGTTTGGAATGTGGTCAACGATGCGCTGGCTGCGCCACCACCACTACCACCCGTAGGGCGGTTCGACGTCGATGAAGTTGACCCACGTCCGGTTGGGGCAGTACGGCGCATCTCGTGACACTCCCAACCATCGAGGGCGGAAGCATCTGCGAGGGTTCATCGACACGGGACCTTCTGATCACGGGCTGGGACACGGCCTGGACTACAGCCTCAAAATCAATGTCATGAAAATGCTTCAGCAAAATGCGGTCAAACACGATCCCCAGGCGCGATTCAGGATGCATGCTGTCTCTGGCGCTTACTTCCGTGACATGTCCAACCAGCTTGGTTTCAACCGGGATGATCACCTTGCCATGAGATACAACATCCTGCGAAACTTCCGCCTTCACCTTGTCGCCGACCTTGAGTTTCTTGGCCTTGAGCGTCTTGCTCAATTCCACAAGCATGTAGGAAGCTTTGGGTTTGACCGTTTCCGCCGCAGCGGTGGGCGTAACTGTGGCTGCGGCAGCCGCAGCCGGTTTGGCTGTAACGGTCGTTTGAACAGAATTTCTCACATTTGCGGCAGGCGCGGAAGATTGAGGCTCGCCGTCTGCCGACGGCTGTTGCGCATTAATCGCATGCGCTTTCGAGCAAGGCCATGCGGTTACCATGAAAACCGCGGCTGCGATCCAGTAGCTCTTCATGCTGCACCTCGGGGGAACGAAGCACCGGAAGCCTGTTTACGCTAATCATCATTGTGCAACTAACTTCCGGCAAAGTCCACCAAGTAAACAGATGGGAGAACCTCGTACCTGGTTATCCACCGTGACTTGCGGATTCTAATTCATAATTTTCTCGGCGTTGGATTTGGGGCAAGCGGCAACTCTGGAGTTTTGTTGGTGGGCGAAAAAAGAAAACAGCGGCCAAGTTTGAAACTTGACCGCTGAAATAGTCGGTGAAACGGCTGTTGCTAAGATTTATCGTGCCGCAGCAGCACCGGTTACCTGCAAAATCATTTGCGTTCCAGCATCCAACTTCACATTCCGGCTGGCCGAACTGACGACTGAGCCCTGAGCATTGGCAGTATTGACAGTGTTTAAAGCTATCCCCTGCATTCCCACCACGCCACGGGTTGCGGAGTTGATTGCGCCATTTGCAGCAACGCCGGTCGCCTGATTCACCGATCCATTCACTGCACCGGTCGCCGAGTTGGTCACCGATCCGGTAGAGTTATTCACGGTGTTGGTTGCGGAGCCGAGCGTTGAGTTGATTGGGCCGGAGCCTCCGCCACCCAGGGGAGCAATCCCTCCGCCACTGCGACCACCGCCCATGGAGCTGCCCGCGCCGCTGCCCATCCCTGATCCCAGACTTCCGGCATCATCTGCGGTGGCAGAAAGCGAGCCTTGCACCGGAGCTGCCATGGCCTGAATGACGCCGGTAAACGCCATTTCCTCGCCGCCCTTTAAGACTGCTTTATCAAAAGCTATGCCCAGCTTGGATTCGCCGTTCTCTTTAGTTTTGGCTTGTGCCTCGGATACGTGCCCTACGAGTTTTGTTCCTTTATGCAAGACCACCTGACCGGAACCTTTTACGTCTTGCGTGAGCTTTGCAGTAACTTCGTCACCCGGCTTTGCTTTCTTAGCATCGAGTGACTTTGTGAGTTCCGCTTGCAGAGTCGTCCCGCTGCTCAGGGCGGTGGAAGCGCCATTCACTCCGGCTGCGCTGTTGCTGCCGGCAGCGGCAGAACTTTTATCGTCTTTTTTCTTGTTCTCTTTGGACTGCGATGGTTGCGCGTTCGATCGCGACGCCTGAGCGTTTGCAGATCCATTCACACCAGTCGACGCGGCTGGAGTCTGCGCACTCTGGCTGGCATTGGCTCCAGCGCTCGCCTGACCGGGAGTAACGGAAGCGCTGCCGGACGCCGAGCCGCCTGCCGAGGTCTGCGCGGCGGCGCTCATTGCGAATACACCCGCAATCACAGCGGCAATACAAAAATTCCTCATATTCAATCTTTTCCTCTCATTGGTGTCTAAAGTTTAAACAACTCCTGGGATTGGACAAATCTGACCTTGAAAGATCCGGGCTTGCAAGCCTGCATTGGAAATCTGGTCGCGAAAAAATGGCTTCCCTACCAACATTTGATGCAACCGGCATAAAAAGCGTCTACTCTGGATTTTAAGTTCAATGCAGTCAAAGGGTTAGATGCTTAATAGACTTTTTTACACGGTTTGCCATCTAAGCCAGAGTAGCTGCCGTGCCCGATGATAATCTTTAAACAAGGGGAAGCGTTTGAGCACACAAGAAAAGGTTCTGATCGTGGAAGACGAAGAAAATGAGCGCTCAGGGTTGGCTGAGCTGGTCACAGCATGGGGCTACCGAACGGATACCGCCAAAGACGGTCTGGAAGGGTTGGAAAAAGTGGCCACATGGTCCCCGGGAATCGTGGTCACCGATTTCAAGATGCCGCGCATGGACGGTATGGAGTTGTTGCAGCGTCTTGCTGACCAGCCGCAGCAGATCGCCGTGGTATTGCTGACGGCCCAAGGCAGCATCGACGTCGCAGTCGACGCCATGAAGGCGGGCGCGTATGACTTTATCCAGAAGCCTGTGGATCCGGCGCGGCTCAAGCAGATTTTGCAGAATGCCTCGCGCCAGCGCGGCACAACTGTAGAGCTGGAAGTCACGAAGAAGAAGCTGCGCGATACCGGCGTTTTTGGCCAGATGGTTGGGTCGTCACGCGCGATGCAGGAGATTTTTCACCTGGTTGAGATGGTCGCGCCCAGCACAGCCTCAGTGCTGATCACCGGCGAAAGCGGGACTGGCAAAGAGATGGTGGCGCGCACGATCCACGATTTAAGTCCGCGCAAGAACAAGCCGTTTGTCGCGATCAACTGCTCGGCCATTCCGGAAACGCTGATTGAAAGCGAAATTTTTGGCCATGAGAAAGGGCGCGTTTACCGGAGCCATGGAGCGCCGCGCGGGATGCTTTGAGCTGGCGGAAGAAGGTACGCTGCTGCTGGATGAAATTGGGGAGATGCCCGCTGCGACTCAAGCCAAACTGCTGCGTGTGCTGGAAGACCGCAAGCTACGCCGCCTGGGCAGCAAGGTAGAAACGCCCGTCGACGTGCGCGTGCTCGCGGCTACGAACAAAGTACCGGAAGAGGCTGTCGCCAAGGGCGAGCTGCGCGGCGATCTTTATTATCGACTCAACGTTTTCAATATCCACCTGCCGCCGTTGCGCGATCACAAAGAAGACATTCCGCAACTGGTGGACGCTCTGCTTGCCGACATGAACGCCAAGCATGGCCGCAGAGTGGCGGGCGTGGCAGACCATGTTCTGCAAATGTTCCAGAGCCATAACTGGCCAGGCAATGTGCGTGAGCTCCGCAATAGCATGGAACGCGGCGTGATCGTTTGTGACGCAACCCTGCTGGACCAGCGCCATCTGCCGCCAAACTTTGGCAATATTGGCGTGCGAATCCCGGCCAGCGAGGGTGAAGGTATCCGGCTGGAAGTGGGAACCACGGTGGGCGAGGCCGAAAAAATGTTGATCCTGAAAACGTTGGCGGCGAACAATAACAATAAGACCCGCGCCGCGGAAGTCCTGGGAATCAGCCTTAAGACCCTGCACAATAAACTGAAGGAATACGGGAGCGCTTCCGCGGTGGCCAGCGAGGGCGCCAGCTAAAAGACCCTTTGCATTTGCCGTTGCGATAGCTGAAGATGGCAAAAGAAACTTAGCAGTTCGCGCTTTTCAGAAGTGAATGATGCCTGCCTTGAGCCTGAAAACCAAGCTGGTTTTCGCTATCACCGCCATGGTGGTGGCGATTGTGGCCACGCTTGCGACGCTTTACATATCGGAAGTGGTCCATCAGCGCGTTCAGGAAGTCTCCTCAATCGCCGACGTCATCAAGCTGCACATTTTTGCGGTGGCAAAACCCGCACTAGGCGTTGATCTAAGCAGCACCAAGATCGACCTCAACGATCCCGATAAGGTTGAAGCGGCAATGCAAGATTTGCTGCAGTCCGATCCGGTGATCGCTTCACTTCTGGATTCGGTGACCGGCGATTCGCCGAACATTCTTGATGCGAGCATCGAGGACTCCAAGGGACTGGCGCTGCTGCACACGAATCCAGCCTTGCAAAATACAATTGTGCCGCCCCGGGAGGACTTCGCCAACCTGCTCAATGGCGGTATTCGCCGGCAGCTCAAGCTGATTTATGGTCCAACAGAAACTTATGATTCCCGTTTGGCGTTGACCGACCGTACAACGGGCAAACCCTTCGGAGAAGTGCGCGTAGGAGTGAATACGACGCTGTTGAAAGCTAATTTAAAGCCGGAAATCACCAAGGCGCTGTATTTCTCGGGATCGGCAATTCTGTTGAGTCTTATTCTTTCCGCGGCACTTTCTAATCTCGCGTTGCGACCGCTGGCCGCCATCAGCCGCCGGCTGGACTTGATCAGTTCCGGTAAGGCTGATCTGGTGGCAACTCCGCAAAAGCGTTCCGATGAATACGGCACTGTCTCCACCAAGATCGAACGACTGGGCCGGCAGATGCGCGACGTAAAGGAAGTCTTCTCTGCCCTGAAGGAAAACCTGGACCAGATGATGGCCAACCTTCAGGACGGCGTGATGCTGTTTACCAGCGATTCCAACGCCGTGCTGGTGAGCGCATCGGCAGAGAGATTTATCGGCAAGGCACGAGGAGAGATGCTGGGACGCCAGCCGGAGGAGATTTTCTCGCGCGAAACGATTCTGGGCCGCAAGATCCTGGACGCGTTTGCTTCCCGCGAAGCTGTGGGCCAGGAAGATATAGAAGATGCGCAGGGCCGGCACGTACAGTTCTCGCTCGATTTTATTGAGGAACACGGTGAGCGCATTGGCGCGCTGCTTACATTGCGCGACGCCGAATCCGTTCATCGAATTGAAGATGAGATTGAGCTTTCGCGGCGGCTCGCAGCCATTGGCAGGCTTACCTCAGGCGTGGCGCATGAAGTAAAAAATCCCATCAATGCGATTGTGGTGCACCTGGAAGTGTTGCGGCAGAAGATGAAGGAAATCGATCCCGACACGCGCCGCCACGTGGACGTGATCAGCAGCGAAATTCAACGTCTGGACCGCGTGGTGCAAACGCTGGTGGACTTTACGCGTCCGGTGGAGTTGCGCCTGAATGACATGGATTTGCGCAAGCTGGTTGAAGACGTGGTAAGCCTCGCCTCACCGGCGGCGGAAAAGCATAACGTCCTGATAGAACGCGAGGCCGCTCCGGATGCGCTGCCCGTGCGCATTGACGGCGATCTGGTGAAGCAGGCGATCCTGAATATCGTGCTAAACGGGGTGCAGGCCATGCCGGAGGGAGGCACTCTGCGCCTGACGGTGAAACGGGATGGCGATAGCGCTCTGATCAGTGTTCGTGACCAGGGAGCGGGCATTCCAGAGAATATCCGCGACAAGGTTTTTAATCTATACTTCACTACAAAGACGGGCGGAAGCGGTATAGGCCTGGCTATGGCCTATCGCGTGGTGCAACTGCACCATGGATCGGTGGAGTTTACGTCGATCATCGATCATGGAACCACGTTTTACCTGCGCTTCCCGCTGGCAGAGGCCGCTGCCAACGGCGATGTACCCGTGGCAGCAAAAGAGGATTCAGTCAGCAAGGCATGAAAACACTTCGTCTAAATCCGGCAGTCGCTGGCCTTTTATTGCTTATGGTGATGGCAGCAGGCTGCGAGCATAAGAAACCAGTCTTGGTGATGCCGCAGCAGCCTCCTCCAACAGCAACTCCGCAGGCTACGCCCACCCCTGCCGCCACAGAGGCGCAACCCGCCGGGCAGCCGCAGGAGGCACAACCAACGCCCACGCCGGACGATCAATCCAAGACCGGGGAAAAGACAGCAGAAAAGACCAAGCCAAAACATCCGCGCCATACGGCGACACAAAAGCCGAGCGGCGATAAGCCTGAGGTAGCCCGCAATACACCGCCAAAGAAAGTCATTCCAGCGGAGCCCGCGCCCACGCCGCAGCAGATTTCTCCGGGCCCGAACCCGGCCAACGGCGGAAGTAACCAGGCTTCAACTGACCAGCTTCTGCAGGGCGCAGAAACAAACCTGAACGGGATCACACGGCAGCTATCGAAAGAGGAAGAGGCGATGCGGGCGCAGATCAGAGAGTTCATCAAGCAGAGCCGGACCGCCACCACGGAAAACGATCCGGCGCGCGCTCACACCCTTGCGGTGAAGGCGCGCCTGCTCTCCGACGACCTCGTCAAGCAGCGATAAGCAAGACTACAACCATTTTTTTGCGCGATGATTATCAGTTGCTATGCGCGCTGCAACTGGCTTGGAGCGCCATATTTCTGCGTGGCGTAACCGACGATCAAGCCGACCATCGCGCCGCTGCCACCACGGAGTGGCGGGTCAGGGGAAATGCGTCGCCTTGTGGATTGTGCGCCAAAGGAACTCTTTTTAGAGAAGTGCTGGGGCGAGTTTAGTGGTGGAGCGGGCGGATGACAAGTGTTCATCACGAGGTGTTTTGCAATGCCTAGAAAACGCGAAAAGCAAGATCTCTCGTTAGAACTCCCTGATGCGGCATGGCAGAGGAAGCATTGTCGGGGTCCTTCGACTTCGCCGTTACTCCCTGCGGTCGCTCCGGCTGCGCTTAAGATGACAGATTTAGAGGGTAATGGTCGAACATGAACATTGTCGCTATTTCATGAGCGTTCGTTATTTCATCAGCATGCAGCTATTTTCAGATCACGACGGTACTCGACCGCCAGCGTGACCGGCGCTTTACTCACCTGCTATCCTTCCGCGCATGAGTCTTTCTGTTTGCATCATTACGCTTAACGAAGAAGCGAACATCGGCCGCACGCTGAACAGCGTGAAAGAGATTGCCGACGAGATTGTTATTGTGGATTCAGGCAGCACGGACGCAACCGTGAGCCTGGCTCAGCAATTTGGAGCAAAGGTTTTTGTGGAGCCGTGGAAAGGCTTTGCGCGACAGAAAAATTCGTCGCTGGAAAAAGCAACGTGCGATTGGATTCTTTCGCTGGACGCCGACGAAGAGGTGAGCCCGGAGTTGGCGGCCAGCATCAAGGCGCTGCTAGCGTCAGGCACGCCGCGATTTGCCGGATACACGATGAACCGGCGCAATCTGTATTTCGGCAAGTGGATCAAGCGGAGCGGTTATTATCCTGACCCCAAGCTGCGGCTGATCCGGCGCGGCGCGGCAACATTTGAACTGCGCGATGTGCATGAAGACATGAAGATGGCGGGCGAACTGGGCCACGTAAAAGGCGACATGATTCATCATGCCTATCCGACGCTGGAAAGTTTTATCGAGCATGCGAACCGGTATTCGTCACTGGGCGCGGACATGGTGGCGCGGGAACGCAAAGTTGGATTCAGCGTGGTGAATATTGTTTTACGTCCGTTGGTGCGATTCATCTGGGCATATTTTTTCCGCGGCGGATTTCTGGATGGCCGCGAAGGCCTGCTGGTGCTGATGAACCATGCGGCCTACGTGAGCTGGAAGTATGCTAAGGCGTGGGAGAAGTCGAAGAGCTAAAATCTCACCAGCGGAACTGGGCAGCCGCTGAAACCCAAACCAAAATCTCACCACGGAGGCGCGGAGACACGGAGAAAACCGGGGACGGGCCATCGCTGAAACCCACGGCGATACTCGATGTTTACCCTACAAGAACTTCAGAGGAGACTGTCAATGATCGATGAAATGAATCAGGAGCGACTGCTCATGAGGCAATATTCGGCTTGGTTTGGTTTTAGCTTGAAGAGAATGGCTCTCCTCGGCCTGACGCTCATTGCTGTTGCAGTGTGCGGTCTGGCCATGATCGGGCAGAGTCCTGAGACAAAGTCCGCGCAGGCCCAAGAGGCAAAAGCAAAGCCCGGAGCGGCCGAGATGAAGCGTCTGGGGTTTTATCCCGGCGAGTGGACGTATACCGAAACCTATGCCAATGGCGCCGTGAATCATGGCACTTACACCAGCAAGCTGGGACCGGGCGGCAACTCGCTGCTCAATACTTTCCATTCGCAAGGCCCGGTCGGCGATTTTGAAGGCATGCTGGTCTATACATGGGACCTCAATGAGAAAAAGTACAAGGCCTATGTGTTTGGCGGTGATTTCCCCGGCGCGCTGGTGGAGACGGGCGAATTTGAAGGCGAAAAACTGGTGCTTCATGGTGAGCTCGGCGGCGGGGCCGCTAAAGTCCAGATGCGGAACGTTACATGGATGGCGTCACCGGGAAAGCTAATGAGCGAGACGTACATGAGCCGTGCTGGCGCGCCGGAGAAGTTGCTGGTGCGGGTGGAAGCGATTAAGCAGTAAAGATCAAAATCTCACCACGGAGGCGCGGAGACGCGGAAGCCCGAACCAAAATCTCACCACGGAGGCACGGAGAAAAGTAGGTTATCGCCGACATCGCGCGGAATCGGAAAAGCAAAAATCAACCACTTAATTTTGTTAGGCCGTTCGTAATAATCGTGCCTTTAAAAAACGAATAAAACCCTCTTTACCTGCGTCAGCCGAATGAGCTATATGTGAGAGCTGTTAGCAGTCAACCAAAACGAAAGGCGCAGGCAAAAAGCGCCTGCGCCACGTAAATCTCGCAAAGGAAAAACAAGAAGCTAACCGAACACACGCTAATTGCCAATTGCTATTGGCCATTTGCTTAACTTAACGGGCAGCGCCCGGTGTAGAAGCACCGAACGCGCCCTAACCGCAGTTCACCTGCTAGAGGCAGGCAAACCATGGCTGGTATCCAAAATAAACACTCCTCTTCCCTGGCGCAAGGCTCCCTTCGCCGCGCTCATGCCCTAACCAAACCTGCTCGAATCAAATCCGCCAAAGCCAAACCTAAAACTTCAACCCGCAAACATCGCAAGCGAGAACGTCTCCCACCTTCACTCCGATTCACCGAAACCAAGCGAGGGAAGACCACAGCGCGCCGTTACAGCGGGCGCACGTTCTACCGCTTTGAAGAGATCAAAGGCAAGGCGGTGGATTTTGTGGAGGTCTTCACCGCCGGCGAGTACCATGCGATTGACGTGCGCTTTCAGGACAAAACCGCGCTGCATTTTGTCATCAATCCCGGGTTCATCCTGGAGACGGAATACGCCGACTGGAAGACCGGCAATTGGCGTCCTATTAAGCGCTGGCCGCTGATACACAGCGAAACACACCGTATAAAGCGATGAGGGTTGAAGTTTGTTTTACCCACCCTTTGCGTCCGCAGTCAGTCCTGTTCGTATATCCGATATCGCAGGACGCAAAGGATGGGGCACCCAGAGTGTGGTGGGAATGCTACGGCCATTCTCGTTGAAACTCCCTGAAGCGGCATGGGAGCGGGACACATTCTCGGGGTCCTTCGACTCGCCCTCGCTCCTGCTGTCGCTTGTGCTCGCTCAGGATTGGGCAGGGGTAGGGGGTTGCTTTCGCGCAGCTCACAACGCCATTAACGCTGTTCCAGCATGCCAAAAGCAGTTCCACGCAACCGGGGACATGCTTTTGAATTCAAACGCCAGCGAGAGCAGGGGCCGACTTTTCAATCCATCATTTCCTGCTGCGACTTCACCTAACTGCTCAATCCTGAGCGAAAGCCGAGCGGAGGAACGACGCGAGGGTGAGTCGAAGGACCTCGAGAATGTGTCTCCCTCCCATGCCGATTCAGGGAGTTTCAACCATGAACGCTAAACTTTTTTCTTCATTGGTTGGCCGCGAAACAGCATTTCCCGTCCCCAGTTCTCAGCCAGATCTTCCCAGCGTGGATTCCTCTTCTCGATCAGCGCAATCTTCTTGTCCCTGCGCCATCCTTTCAATTGCCGCTCGCGGCGCTTTGACACATACACGTCGTCATATTCTTCGTAATAGACCAACCGATTACACTTGTATTTCTTTGTAAATCCATCGATCTCGCCGGATTTGTGCTGGAAGATGCGCGTGTCAACGAAGCCCGTCATACCAATGTAGAGCGTACCGGTGGGGCTGGCGATGATATAAACCCAAAATTTGTAGAAGCGTCCTTCGCGCATGGCCGGAAATGGTAACACGCACGTTCTCGTTGAAACTCCCTGAAGCGGCGTGGTAGCGGGACACATTCTCGGGGTCCTTCGACTCGCCCTCGCTCCTGCTGTCGCTCGTGCTCGCTCAGGATTGAGCAGGTTTAGGATGGGTCGCTTGCGCGATGGCGTTCCGCATGGGCCAAGTGCGCGTGGGTTGGGAATCGGTACGCACGTTCTCGTTGAAACTCCCTACAGCGGCATGGTCGAGTCAAACATCCTCGGGCTCCTTCGACTCGTCCTCGCTCCTGCTGTCGCTCGTGCTCGCTCAGGATTGGGCAGATGGAAAGTGGGCCGCTTCGAGCCGCTTCGAGAATGAACTCGTAGGACGCAAGGATGGAAACCACGGTGTGCTGGAAATCGGCGAGCTTTACCCATGTACTTCAGGACATCTTGAAAGCAAATGAAAAGGGAAGTAACATAGGCAGACCCGGGGTGGCTTGGCGAGCCTTGAACGGACCGGGTGAGGCAGTTATCGGGTGATCGCCGTGATCGGGTCGACCGGGTGATCGGGAAAAGCTGCAAGCTGATTTGGCACAATGGCTATAAGTCCTTTGGAATCCTAATTAAATTTAGTGTTGCCAGGGCGAGCTTGGGATGGCCTTGGGATGAAGCCAGCTAAGTCGTTTGGAATCCTAGTTGAGGGGTACGGGGGAGGGGGTGGGTGATCGCGGTTAATCGGCAGGTAGTAAATGTCAAGATTTGGGATACCTCTGGGATGGGACTGCGTTAAGTGCTTTGGAATGCTAGTTGAGGGACACCGGGGGAGGCCCAAGCAGATCGGGTGATCGCCGTGATCGGGAGATCCAGGTGATCGGAAAGGCATTAGCGATGGAAGACACTCGTGCTGGCGATCGAGATCGAAGCGAAGCGTTGCAGGGCCGGATAGTTGAGGAGCGGTATGGCTACTATCGGCGCTGCCAGCGGTTCCGCAGGAGCGGGCAGCAGTGCAAAGCCCCCGCGATGAAAGGCGCAGACCGATGCTACAAGCATCAGGAGCAGGCGGATATTGAGCGGCGACGGCGCAAGCAATTTACGCTGCCGCCATTGGTGGACTTGAATACCGTGCAGCGGACGATTGGGGATGTGGCGCAGGCATTGGTGGAAGACCGAATCGATGAGGATTATGCGGGGGAGTTGTTGCAGAAGTTGGAGAGCGCATCGATCAGACTGAGGCCGGTCGCCAGTTGACGATCATCCGGCAGTGGCCTTGTTGCTCAATGACTTAGCACTCCTGTAACTGTCTTTCTCTGGCCTGGGTAGCCTATGCTTGACGGCATGCGGAGAAGTCTCTCTCTATCAACGTGTGTTGCTGGCGGCGATTTTGGCGGCATCGGGCGCCCAGGCTGGCCGCGCAGGATTCATTAGGCGATGTAGCGCGCAGGGTCCGTGCATCCAAGGGCGAGGATCCGTCCTCTCCGGCGGACAAGACGGCGGTAAAGCCGCGTACTGCGCGCCTACCACTGCCGATTTGAATGCCATCGCCATCCTGTTGGGGGAGAAAGATGAGGCCGCGTTTGGCACCCGAGTGCGGACGCAGCTGGAACAGGAAAACTTCCTGGTCCTGGATAGCGTGGCTGCGGCTGAGCGCACTGGGCAGAACAAGATTTCCCGGCGGCGGTTGGAAGCTTTATACGTTCTATTCCGCGGTTGAGTCGCCCAAGGTAAAACCGCCCGCAACGGAAGCGGAATGGGCTGACACGCTGGACAGGCTGAAGCGCTGGGCGGCGCAACGTCCTGATTCGGTCACGGCGCAGGTGGCGCTCGGTTATGCCTACCTGAACTATGCATGGCAGGCGCGTGGACACGGAGACGCGGCTTCCGTCACTCCGGAAGGCGGCCGGTTGATGCAGGAACGCCTCAAGTTGGCGGAAACGGAGTTGCAGCGAGCCGAAGGAAAGTGTCCGGAGTGGTACTACGTGATGCTGCAAATCGGACGGCTGAAGGGCTGGGAAGCCGAAGACTTAACCGCCTTCTTGCAGAGAGCAATCACGTTCGAGCCGGAGTTTTATTACAGCTACCAGGAAGTGGCTCGGGGCCTGATGCCGAAATGGCGCGGCAAAGAAGGCGACGTAGAAAAATTTGTTGAGGATTCAGCCAACAAGGCGGGCGGTAAACCCGGAGACATTCTCTACTGGCAGATCACGCAATCGATTATCGGCGACCGCGATTTGGGCAATGCTGTGCAGCATCTTTCATGGTCGAGAGCGATGGTCGGATATCAGGCGCTGGTGGCGCAATACGGCGTGACTTCCGTGGGACAGAACCAGCTGGCGCAGATGGCAGCGCGGTTTGGAGATTACATGGTAACCGACGAGACCATGACGCAAATTGGCGATCGCTGGGACCCCGGCACATGGGGGACGAAAGAATATTTCGACAAGGTAAAAACGTGGGCGAGGGATTCCGCGGTTCCCTTCCGCAAGATTATGGACGCATACAAAGCGGTGACGGCCAACGTGGCCACCCTGCAAGGCCAGAAATATGACAGCGTGATTGCGCAGGAGTTTTCCAGCCGTTACATGCGCGCCGTAAAAGATTGCAATGCGGCAGGCAGTGGCCCTCCGCCAACGCTGCTGATCCTGCAGGTAAGCAAAAGCGGATCGGTACAGCAGATGCTGGTGGTGCCTGAGACTGCAAGCGACGCGTGCCTGCGACCCAAGCTGGCGAAGGCCGCATTTACGCCTCCGCCCAAGCCGGAATATTGGGTTCGAGTAAGTCTCACGCCCAACAGCCAGCGCGCAGGCAGCAAGTAAAAAACCCGGGACACTTCAGGTCCCGGGGAGATTTTGCTGCGATGCTGCGAATGTTTTACCAGTAAGTGAGTGAGACTTTATCCAGCCATGCGGAGTAAGCAGTTTGTTTGCTGTCTCCGTCCATCTGGAACGCCACGTTGATTTCGCTCACGTTGTTGGGACGCGCCGGATACGTGCGATTTACGTAGTGCGTAACGCCGTCATACGTTAGTGACACATAAATGACCTGCGTAGCGGTGCGCTGAAGCTGCCAGGTGAGATGGTGCCAGGTGTAGGCAGCAGGAGCGGTGCAAGGAATGCCGGTGTGAATCCAGTTGCCGGCAGCGTTGCCCCAAACGTCCCATTGAGCGCCATCTTTGATGTTGCATTGCGTGCCGAAGATGAATTTATAAACGTTGTTGGACTGGTTAACGTCAAACTCCAGGGCCTGCGGGGCCGTGGAATTGGTGATGTAAAAATTCACGTCATAGGTGAAGTTCTTGATGGCATTGTTGCCGCCAAGCTGCTTCCACCACAGTGCGTCAGAGTACGGAGTGCTGCCGCCGAGATTGAATTGCGCTGCTTTGCCATCGAGCGCGGGAGAAAGCACGTTTTCCGTCATGGAATACACGGCTGAAGGACCAGCGGCGTTCGCGCCGGCGCAGACGGTGCAGTTCTCCCAGCCGGGCATCTGGTCGATATCACTTCTCACGGTTGCGCCTGAAGGAGCAGGCGTGGGAGAAGTTGACGGAGTTGGAGTCGGCGTGGGGGCAGACGAACTTCCGACGGTCAAAACCATTGTGTTCTTGAAGACTGCTCCGGTGGAGTCCCAGGCCTGCACCACTGTCGTATGCTGGCCCGCGGCGATCGTCACGGAGGTATCAAGACTCGCGCTGTTCGTGAGATAGACGCTTATGCCGTCCACATAAATGCGCATCGCGGTGATGGGGTGAGTGGAGGAGGCCGTCGCAACAAAATGGACAGGCGAACTGACGCTGGTATTCGATGGAGATTGAACGGTGACACCAGCAAAAGATGTTGCAACCAGCAGCAGCATGAAAGCAAACAAGCCCACGATCTTTTTCGACAAGTTTGTAATCTCTCTTCTCTTGGAGGGTGAACAGCGAAGTTGAGTTTAGGGACGCATCTACTCTGCTTCCACAGAAAAGAGCTTGTAACTCAATGGTGGGATAAGGTTAGATGACCTGCCCTTAACACTAACGAATCATGGTCGCCACGGATGGCAAGCTCGAATCTGGGCTCGGAGGGAAGCGTGCATCAGGTGCCTAAGGAAGGAACCGCGCGAACAAGGGTCGAGCGCTGCGGAGCGAAACGACAAAAAGAATTAGATGGGAGCATACGCGGCGAGGCCGATCTCGCGTCGAGCCGCGTGTATCAAGCGCAGAAAATGCATCGTCCCAACGCCATAATTTCTGGCGGTGTGGAACGACGCGACAAAAGAAAAAGACCCGGTAGTGGGGTCACCGGGTCCTCGAATCAGTTCAGTTTGGGACAATCGATCAGGCAGTTTGCGCTGTAGTTTGCTTGGTAACGCTTTCTGCTTGAGGGCCTTTCTGTCCCTGAACAATTTCGAATTCAACGTCATCGCCCTCCTGGAGGCTTTTGTATCCCTCCGACTGGATGGCACTGTAGTGGACGAACACATCAGGGCCGTCATCCCGGCCGATAAAGCCGAAGCCCTTTGCATTATTGAACCATTTCACTTTACCTTTGATTCGCGACACGTTCCTTACTCCGGGCTGTCCCTGGGGACACGGTAACCTGTGGTCCCGAGGACCAGTTTCTTCTCTTGGGTTTGCCATTCTTTTTGGGAAGGGACGTAAAACACCGGAGATTAACCTTCTCCCAGTTCTCCACGTCTTATACCCATCACTTTGGCTTTGCGCTTATTCTGCCCCGATAAAGAGGCGATGTCAACTCGGTCTATGTACTAAAAAAAGCAATGAGTTAGCGCAAACAAGACATCCTGCACCTGCGCGTTAAATGTGTAACTTCTTATAAAGTGAAATCGAAAAAAGAGGCTCGATTTATTTAATTTTGGTTAATTTTTTCTTTCCAGCCAAAAAAGCGAGGCAATGGTCTTTGCATCAATGATTTTGCCCGACATGGCCATGCGAACCGCTTGTTCGAGGGGGAAAAATCGCACTGCGATGCGTTCGTCTTCTTCCGGCTGCGCCACTCCCTTCTTGAGTCCGCTCGCCAGATAGACCGTCATACTCTCATCCAGGAAACCCGGGCTCACGTAAAAGAAAAGCGCCTTTTGCCAGCGTGAAGCCGTGTAACCCGTTTCTTCCATCAGTTCACGCTTGGCGGCGGCAAGATGGTTCTCGCCCGGATCCACGCGTCCAGCTGGCAGTTCCCACATCCGTCTGCCGGCTGCATAGCGATATTGGCGCTCCAGCAAGCACCAGAGGCACGCGTCCTGAATCATCCAGCGGCAGCACGACAATCGATCCGGAATGCCGGATCACGTCCCGCCGAGCCCGAACGTTGCCCGGCTCTTCAACTTCATCGGTCATCACACTGAAGACCGGTCCGCGGAAAGCGGTTTTGGAAGAAATCACGCGAACAAGCGAACTGGACTTTTTGCGGGTTGCAGGCATGGTTTCCAATATAAATGCTTCTCTGTGGCGAGCGCAGCGGGGCCCTTCTGCTATTCTCTGGTCAAATGTCACGCAAACACGCGGACAAGGCGACTGTCACCCTGATCGGCGCCGGCAATCTTGCCCAAGCGCTAGGTCCGGCGCTCAAGGCGGCAGGGTATCGAGTGGACTTTATTGCCGCGCGTGAGACCGCTTCATCACGCAGGCGCGCTGCAATGCTCGCCCGACTTCTTGAAGCGCGCACACAGTCTCTGAACGAAGCGGAGCCAACATCAGACATTTTGTGGATCTGCCATACCGACGACGCTCTGGCTGAAACCGCAAAGCTGCTCGCACGCAAACCTGGATGGTCGGGCAAAATCGTTCTTCATTCCAGCGGCGCGCTCAGCAGTGATGTCCTGTCACCGCTGAAACGCAAAGGCGCCAGCACGGCTTCCCTGCATCCCATGATGACGTTTGTTCCCGGCGCGACGCCGCGAATCGAAGAAGTGCCGTTTGCCGTGGAAGGCGACAGCCACGCTGTCTCAGTAGCCCGCCGGATCGTTCGTGCTATGGGCGCGGAAAGCTTTGCTATCAAGAAAGCGGCCAAGCCGCTATACCACGCGCTGGGATCATTTTCTTCGCCGCTGATTGTAGCCGCACTGGTGACGGCGGAGCGCGTTGGCCGGGGCGCAGGCCTTTCTGCCAGCCAGACCCGTCGCGTTATGGCGCCAATACTCCGCCAGACGTTGAAGAACTATACAGAACGCGGAGCAGCAGCAGCCTTTAGCGGGCCTATTAAGCGAGGCGATTTGAACACCGTGCTTCGCCATCTGAAAGAACTAAAACGCGTGCCGGGAGCGAGCGAGGTTTATCGCGCGCTGGTAAAGTCGGCGCTGATCGATCTGCCTTCGGCGAAGAAAAAAGAACTAATGCGGATACTGCATTAGCAATCAGACTCAGCCCAAAAATCACCGCAATGGACGCAAAGATCGCAAAGGAATTGAATTCAGATTTTTTCTTGCTTTGCGTCCTTCGCGCCCTTTGCGGTGAACAGGTTTGGCTGATTGCTGATGCTGATGCTGAGTGCTACTTGGTAAACAGATGTCCCAGTTTTTCTTTCTTGGTATTCAGATATCGCTCTGATGCGGCGTGGGGCTCAACTTCACACGGCACGCGTTCCACTACTTCAATTCCGGCAGATTCCAGCGCGGCTACTTTCTGCGGATTGTTGGAGAGCAGTCTGACCTGCTTCAATCCTAGAGCTTTTAAGACCTCGGCGGGCAGTTGAAACTCGCGATGATCGGCCTTGAATCCCAGTTGTTCATTCGCCTGCACCGTATCAAGCCCCTGGTCTTGCAATTGATACGCCTGAAGCTTGGGCATTAGTCCGATCCCGCGTCCCTCTTGCAGCTCATATAGCAGAACACCAGCTCCAGCCTGAGCAATCAGCGACAAAGCCATTTCCAACTGCTGGCGGCAGTCGCAGCGCAACGATCCAAAGACGTCACCGGTAAGGCACTGCGAATGGATCCGTCACCAGCGGCGGCGCGGCATGGATGTCTCCGAAGACAAGCGCGACAGCTTCTTCCTTGCGGCGGTCGGCGGCAGAACCAGGATCGAAATGGCCTTCAAAGCCCATAATGCGGAAGTGTCCCCAGCGCGTGGGAAAGTCAGCTTCAGCCATTTTGTGGAGTGCGAAATCGGAACTCACGTTTTTATTATAGACATTTAATCCGAGCGGGGCTCACTGGCCGGCCGAGCGTTGCAAATTGATTTGCTGCCAACGGCTGCTGTTTGGCTAAGAGTTTTCTTTGGCTGAAAATCACCACGAGCGGTGGTGGAAATCCACCGGCTCTGCTTTTCTGCGCGCGCGTCTCAACTATAAGTGCTTGAGTACACGGGCTGCGTGCAGCCGGTGCAGTTGGCATGTGAAGTGTAGTGCTAATCCCTAGCGCCGACCGCATTCTGCCGGCGAGCTTCTCACCTTGAATGCGGCCTGCGCAGCAAATGACCGCTCCATCGATTCCCGTTTTGGAACTTCCTGCTTAAATGCAACCGAAACGTGAGTAGCTGGAATCAAACCAAGGCGCGCCTCCGGCGTATCTAACACCTGCCAGATCCGGTGCAGGTATCGGGCCCCATTCAGGGAGGAAATCAGCATGAAATCCAGGTCTCTTTACCTCATGCTCATGGTGTTTTTTCTGGGCGTGGCAGCAACCGTCCAGGCAGCGGACAATCTCGCGACCAGGGGAGTCGTAGTAACCCGTGACATCGTAGTTCCAGCGGGAACTTTAATGACGTGCACGCTTGACGAGCCCAAGTTCTCTTCCGCCACGGTCAGTGTCGGCGATCCATTTCTTTGCCACCCGCGGGCCATGCAGCAGTTTGGCCAATCGGTTTTCCCGCGCGGCAGCTACATCGTCGGACATCTGGAAGCCGACCAGGATCCCGGCCATTTCTGGGGCAAGGGTTACCTCAAACTGGCCTTTGATCGTATCGGCCTGCCCGATGGCGATGTGCCTCTGGCGGCCAAGATGATTGCCGTCTCCGGCTTCAACGTTGACCGGAACGGAAAGCTCATCGGTCACGGTCATGCCACGCGAGATACTGTCGAGTGGATGCTGCCTCCGCTCTGGCCCTGGAAGGTGCTGAGTCTCCCTGCGCGCGGACCACGTCCCACGCTCAAGGGCGAAGCTCAGGTCACGCTGCGCGTGATGGATGATCTTGTCATCTCCCGCGTAGTGCGTGAATCCACCCTGCCGCCGCCAACGCCCGGCTGGCGTCGTTTTGGCGAGCAGCCCAGTTCGTTTACCCCATCTCCAGTCGCGCCGCAGCCCCGGACATTTGCAGCCATGAGCTACCAGCCCACGCTAAGTCTAGTGCCTGCGTCTGCAACATTGGTCGAAGTGGACAATCAAGCGGTTTCTGCAATTCCTGCGGAACTTGACTGCAGAAAGCCAGCCAGCCCAAGCCATCGCGGCCAGCGTGAGTGACTCAGCGGCGATCCCGGCTCAGGAAAACTTTGGGCCTTCGCCCCGCAATGCCTGGCCAGCGAATGTAACGTTGTTCGCATTAGCCGATGGCTCTGTCCTTCCGGCCACCGAGTACTGGCGCGATCAAAACCAGCTCCTGTACGTCTCGGGCGCCAACAAGGGCACGGTCGCATTGCGCGACATCGATTGGAGCGTAACGACCAGGCTCAACAGCACGCGCAATGTCCGCGTTCTATTGCGCAGCGTTCCGGCGCAAAACTAGGCAGGAGTGGGCCATGGCCCAATGCCGTGGCCTCCTTCGAAATGTAACTCTGAACGGGGTTGGGAAGTGCTCGGTCGCTTCAAGACTCCAGCCCCGCCAGGGACGGATGGGCAGCGCCGGAAAAGCTGCGGATGAAGATAGAGTCCCGCTTCAGCGGACGACTGAGGCCGTGCTACGATGCCTCCATGCCGCCTCCGCTGGATACAACTCCTGAAATTGAGGCCATGCAAATCCGCATCTTGCGTTCGATGACCATTGAACAGCACTTGGAAGCGGCTTTGGAAATTAGCCTTTTTTCGCGTGCGCTGATGAAGGTAGGTGTACGTAACCAGCACCCTGACTGGTCAGATCAGGAAATCGAGCATGAAGTCCACCGCCTTTCATTTTTCCCGCAGCCTCTGCCGGATTGGGTTTGATGACGCCTGGAGATTTGTTCCGCCGAATCTCAACCCTGCTGGAGCACGCCGGAATTCCATACATGCTTACGGGATCGTTCGCCAGCAGTATTTATGGGATGCACCGAGGCAGTGCTGATGTTGATTTCATCATTGACGCTAATGAAATGGGAGTCAGGCGCCTCTTAGACCAACTCCCGAAACAGGATTTCTATTCTGATCTGAAGCAGGCGCTTGATGCATTCCGGCATCAATCAATGTTCAATGTGATGGATCACGCTACCGGTCTCAAGATCGATTTCATCTTTCTCAAAAACCGGGAGTTCAGTCAGGAAGAGTTTGGGCGCAGAAAGAAAGCAATCGTGTGGGGATCCCGCTGTACATTGCTACGTCGGAGGATATTGTCGTCTCAAAACTCGAGTGGGCAAAACTCGGTAGAATCATCGCGGCAAATCGAAGACGCAGCCGGAATACTCAAGGTTCGTGGTGAAGAGCTCTGACCTCCCCTACATCGAAAAATGGGTCCACGAACTCGACCTCGCCTCCCAATGGAATGATGCGCGTCGCATGGCCCAGTGAGCGGCAACCTCGAATAAAAATCCCGCCACAAGATATACTTATCGGTTCATTCATCTGTCCCGGAGGACGCATTATGGCTTCATCCGCAGTCAGTTATGCCCGCGAAAACCAGCAAAAGTTTTTAGGTGAGTTGAAAGACCTGCTCCGCATTCCCAGCGTGAGCACCGCGCCGGAGCACAAAGAAGATGTCCGCCGCGCCGCCATGTTCGTGGCCGACGAGATGCGCCGCATCGGCCTGGAAAACGTCGACGTGATTCCCACCAAGAACCATCCGCTGGTTTATGGCGACTGGCTGCATGCGCCGGGCAAGCCAACCGTTCTCTGCTATGCGCACTATGACGTTCAGCCGCCGGACCCGCTGAATGAATGGCTGACGCCACCCTTTGAGCCTACCGAGCGCAACCAGAACATTTACGCCCGCGGCGCGGTCGACGACAAAGGCCAGCTCTGGATGGAGATCAAGGCCGTGGAAGCGCTCTTGCGCGGCAACGGCGGCAAACTGCCGCTCAACGTCAAGTTCATCATCGAAGGCGAAGAAGAAGTCGGCGGCGAGTCGATCGCGGCCTACGTCCGCGCGCAGAAAGCCAAGCTGAAAGCAGACTTCGCTCTGGTCTGCGATACAGAGTTGTTCGCGCCGAATCTTCCTACTCTCTGCGTCGGCCTGCGCGGCCTGGTTTATACGGAAATTGAAGCCGTGGGAGCCAAGACTGACCTGCATTCCGGCATGTATGGCGGCGCTGCGCCCAATCCGTTTTTTGCGCTGATCGAAATCATCAGCAAGCTGAAAGATTCCAAAGGCAAGATCCTGATTCCAGGCTTCTATAAAGGCGTGAAAGAGCCAAGCAAAGACGAACTCAAGGCCTGGAAGCGCCTGCCTTTCAATGAAGAGCACTATCGCAAGACCGAAGTCGGCTCAAAAGTGCTGACCGGCGAGCCCGGCTATTCCGTGCTCTATCGCACATGGGCCCGCCCGACGCTCGAAGTCCACGGCATGCCCGGCGGCTTTACTGCTCCCGGCGCTAAGACCGTGATCCCGGCGCGCGCCTTCGCCAAGGTCTCCATGCGCCTGGTGCCGAACCAGGACCCAGACGACGTCCTAAAGAAGTACACCAAGTTCGTGAAGAAGCTGACGCCCAAAGGGATTGAAACCAATATCAAAATCTTCAGCAAGGGCCCAGCCTGCGTGGTGGGCACGAATAATCCTTTCATCAAGGCCGCGACCCAGGCGCTGCATGAGGTCTTCAAGAAAGATACGGTTTTCATCCGCTCCGGCGGCTCCATTCCCATCGTCACCGATTTCCAGGATGTGCTTAAAATCCCCAGCGTGATGATGGGCTTTGGCCTGCCTGACGACAATCTGCACGCGCCCAACGAAAAGTTCCACATCCCCAACTTCTATCGTGGGATTGAGAGCATCATCAGGTTCTTTGAGAAGCTGGGAAGCTAGATGATCGGGTGATCGCGGGTGATCGGTGATCGAAGCAGAACTATTCCTGGCTGGGAACTGCATGAGTGGCCCAATTGCTCTCAATATGATAAAAATTCCGTTCCCCTTATGTCTCTTCGAGTCGCACGTGGCGTTTACAACCCGGAGAAAGAGCGTTTCCACTATTACGTCTCTTTCAAGCCCACGCTCGATCCCACTGATGAAGAGCGCGACGTTGAACTCAGCCACTTGGTGGAAGTTGCCATTTCCGTCACGGAAACCGGAGAGCTGGCCGATGTGGCTTTTAGCCTGCCTGAGCCCTGCCGCAGCCGCAGGTCGCTGGAATACCTCAACCGCACACACTCCGCCACGCTCATCGAAGAAAGGGTCTTTATCACCGTCCCCGGCATGAATGGTGACTCTGTGTTTCAGGGCAAAGGAACTCTGGAACTGGATGGGGCAGGCCGGATCATGGGGCTGGAAATCAATTAGCAACCCAAAGGCAAAGATCACGCAGTAAGGCCCCGGTTAAGTTTTCCGTCGAAACCAGAGTCTCTGCTTGGGGCAAAATCCAGAGTCTCTGCCTTAGTTTTCCCTCTGCCTTAGCCCAAAATAATCGCTCGCCCTAGTTCCCCCTAATACCCTGCGATTCGTCCCAATATCTCTCTTTATTAGAATGTCTTAAGACCAGAAACCCCTCTGAATCCAGCTACTCTGCTTGGTTTTGTGTCGGGTAAGGCCCTCACAGGCCCTAAGCGTCCTTACCGATTTCTTGAAAAGCTCATTTCCCGCATAGTGCTCGCCATGATGAATCGATCAAAGAGAACCTCCATCGCAGGCAAGCTGTCCATCGCGCTGGCGTTATTTATAGGCGTGACCGCATTCGCTCAAGTTCCCCGCTCCAACCACGTGTACATTGTGGCGGAAGAAAACCACAGCTATGAGCACCTTGTCGGCAGTCCTTACATGCCGTACCTGAACAGCCTGCTCGCCAAAGGCGGGACGGCGACACAGTTCTATGCCAACATGCATGGTTCACTGGAAAACTATTTGATCGTGACCTCCGGCCAGTATCTCACGCACAACAATGACACCCTCGCAACATTCAATGTCGACAACATTGAGCGCCATCTGCTGACCAATGGCAAGACCTTTAAATCGTATGCGCAGACCCTACCCTACGCTGGCTATACCGGTCTCTACTACAACGCATATATGAAGCGGCATGCTCCTCTGCCTTATTACACTGATATGGCAAACAGCAGCCTGATCATGCATCACGTTTCCACTGCGGAGATGGCCAAGGACATTGCCAATGGCACGCTGCCCAACTTTGCCTTCATTACCCCTGATGGCGATCATGACATGCATAATTGCCCTAACGGTCTCAACGCCTGCTTGCAGACCGCCGACAATTGGCTCAAAGCGAACATCGCGCCTCTGCTTGCCACCGCTCCGTTCCAACCGGGCGGCGACGGCGTGCTGATTATCTGGTCCGATGAAGCCGACCTGAGCACTGACAATCGCTGCAGCGCCACTGTTTTGACCGGCTGTGGTGGACGCATTCTAGTGGCGATGTACGGCCCGCAGGTGAAAGCTGGATACAAGTCCGTTACCACCTATCATCAGCCTAGCGTTCTGAAGACCATGCTGGAGGCGCTTGGTACTAGCTCCAACTTTCCTGCCGCAGCCAACACAGCTCCTGATATGCGTGAGTTCTTCAAGAACAACACCGGGACAGCTTCCGCAGGCGTAGTCACGATTTCTTCCCCCACCAGCAGCACGGTCACCGGGCCGAGTGTAAGCCTTGCGGCGAGCGCAACTGCGTCTAATCCCATTACCTTCATGCGCATCTACGTTGACAGCGTAAGCGTCGCTTCCGCTTCCACCAGCAAGATCGCCGCCACAGTAAGCATGTCCAAAGCAACCCATTCCGTTGTCTTCCAGGCCTGGGACAGCAAAGGGAACGTTTACAAAGCAGCAAAGAGCATTACCGTGCAGTAGCTTCCCGTCGAGGCAACCGCACATCGCCAGGGACATAAGGCCGCAAAGGAAGACGGATTTCTTTTGCGCCTCGCGTCCCTGGTTTTTTGTTTTTACCAGCCACACGCTAGAATCGTGGCGATGGTCCACTCCCAGCTCTCCGGTTTTGTTCTTGCGGGCGGCAAGAGCACGCGCATGGGCCAGGACAAAGCCGCCGTCACCCTGAACGGCCTCACGCTGTTACAGCATGCCCTGGCAGCCTTGCGCCAGGTATGCCGTGACGTTGCCATCCTCGGCAAACATGAGCTATATGGCGTGCTGGGGCCTGTCTATGAAGACATTTTTTCCGGATGCGGGCCGCTGGGCGGGATCCATGCCGCACTTTCCAACTCGCAAACACAGTTCAACCTGATCATCGCCGTAGACACGCCTTTTCTCGCGCCGGAATTTCTTTCCTACCTTGCGGAAAGGGCCATCGATTCCAGCGCCATCGTTACCACGCCGGAAATTGACGACTATACGCAGCCGCTGTGTACCGTTTACTCGCTCGACTTTCGCTCCATCGCGGAACAGGCCTTGCGCCAGGGCAACTACAAAATTGTGCCGCTCTTTCCCCGCGACCGGACGCTCGTCATCAAAGAAGCCGAGCTGCGCCAGTTTGCCTTCGCCGCTGATATGTTTGAAAATCTAAACACGCCTGAGGACCTGGCCCGCGCACGGCGCCGCTTCTCCGGTCACGACAAATGAGCAACCTTTCCCAGCATCCTAATTCGGAACAGAAACCGTATGTTGAGTTTCGGCATGTTTACAAGGCGTTCGGCGATCACAAGGTGCTGGAAGATGTAAGCTTTCAGGTTTTTCCCGGCGAGACGCTTTGCATCCTGGGTCGCAGCGGCGTGGGCAAGTCCGTTTTACTCCATCACATCATGGGTTTTCTCGAGCCTGACGACGGCCGCGTGATAGTGGCGTTTGAGGACATCACTGAAGCCAACGAAGCTCAGCTTGAGCGCATCCGCAAGAAAGTAACAATGGTCTTCCAAAACGGCGCGCTTTTTGATTCGCTCAGCGTCGGTGAAAACGTCGCCTTTCCCCTCCGCGAGCGCCACGACCTCGACGAACAGCAGATTTACCAGATCGTCGACGGCCTGCTCGACATGGTGGGCGTGAAAGCCATGCGTGATCTCCTGCCCTCCGATCTCTCCACCGGGATGAAACGCAGCGTCGCCATCGCCCGCGCGCTTTCGGCGCAGCCGGAATGCATTCTTTATGACGAGCCCACGACGATGGTTGACCCGCTCATGGCACAGCTCTTGGGCGACCTCATTCAAAAACTGAAGCATCAGCTCAAGCTCACCAGTATTGTTGTGACGCATGACATGCGCTTAGCCAAGAAGCTGGCGGACCGCATCGTGTTTTTACATGAAGCACAAGCTGTCTTCGTGGGATCGGTGCATGAAATGGAGCGCGCCCCGGAAGAAGTAGTTCAGGAGTTTTTGAAATTGGATGAACTGATCGTGCCCGGACGGGACGATGGATACCAAGCATACACATAGATCTTTAAATTTGAAATTTCAAATTTTAACTTCTAAATCTTTGCCTTCACCCGCTTCTCCAGCACCGCTACCAGACTATTCTTCGCCTGGCTGCTCAGCCTTCCGCTCCGCAAAACGTCTTTGATCAGGTTCACCGGCAGCTCGGCCGCCAAATGAATCAGCCGTCCTGAGGGCGTGTTCTTGTTGCCCAGCAGTGCGGCCTTCACGTCATTGCGGTAGGACCATTTCTGGTGGCGTGAAACCGCAGGCGCCAGCAGTTCCGTCCCATGTTCGGCTTTCAATACCTTCACAATGGAGACTTCCGTCATCTGCGGATTGGCCAGCGCCGCCTGCATGATGCGCTCTTCTTTATCCAGCAGAAGCGCTGCCGCCACGCGTCCTGAGCTGCGCCGCGCCAAGTTGATTCGCTCTCCCGATGAGATGCTGGCCAGTTTGCTGATCAGCACTTCTTCCGCTGCGCGCTTCACGTCTGGCTGGACTGAAGGCAGCAGGGCCACCTGCATCAGCTCAAAGGTATAGAGATGGCGGATTGTGGGCACCGAAACATGACGCGGAGTTCGCTGATGCGTCACCACTGCCATACGGACTTTGCGCTGCCGCATCAGCGAGCCATTCTTGCTCAGAGCTTCCAGTGCTTCGCGCGGAAGATCGGAGTGTTTGAGCAACGCCAGCGCCAGATCTTCCGTCAGTCGCCCATCGGCAGCCACGGCAGCAAGCATTTCCGGAGCAGAGTCGTGTACCAGCCGCTCCAGATCCGCATCGGCAGGCAGGGTTATTTTCTTGATTTCACTGCGAACCCGCGGTGGTTCAGGCTGCTCCGGCGCTTCCTGCCGGCTTTCATCATGCGTAGACGACTCGCTGCTCATCGTCTCACTCCGCGCTGCGCGGCAATCTCCAAGGCTCCCAGCACAGGACGCACAAAAGCAAAGCTCACGGCGGCTTGCGGCTGCTCCGCTTTCATCGCTTCCTTAAACGCCTGCCTCACCAGCGGCGATCCCTGAAGCACTCCACCCGCCAGCGCAACCGGCACCACGCCTCCATCCGGCCATAGCCGATCGATGACAGCACTCGCCAGCCCTGCCAGGGCCTTGCCCGCACGATCCGTAATTGACCGCGCACTGGCGTCACCCTGTTCCGCGGCGTTCACTACCGGTCCCGCCAGTTCGGGGAATCTCGGTTCGGAAGAGTTCGCCAACCGGATTACTTCTTCCGGCGCAACTTTCCAGCAATCGGCGATGGTGGCCAGCAAGCCATTGCTCTTGCCGAAATCAAATGCATGCAGCGCGGCCGTCACGGCCTCTCTGCCCACCCAGAACGCTGATCCTTCATCGGAGACGTTTGGTCCCCAGCCACCGGCGCGTGCCGTTTCACCATTCTGGTTGCGCCCAAAGGCAATTGATCCGGTGCCGGAAATCACCAGCACGCCCGGAGACGTGCCAAACGCGGCGCGGTGCGCGATCACGTGATCTCCCGCAACGTAGATTGTGGATTCTGGCATCAGCTCGCGGATGGTCTGCTGCGCCCAATGCACAGCTTCAGCCAAAGATGCCCCGGCCATGCCGATGCACACGTGCTGAATTGTCGCTGGATCAACACGAGCCGTTTCAGTGGCCTGGCGAATCACTGCCTGCAAGTTTTCCCGGCCGCGATCTTTGCCCACGCGGGCCAGTTTGCAGCTTGCGCCCGTAGCCTGGCCCAGCAGTTCCGCGCCATTGCTCACGGCGCAGTCTGTCTTGGTGCCTCCGGCGTCAATACCCAGGTACAGTGGCATGATTGGACTTTAATTCATCTTCCCACAACTTTTACTTTTGCTTTCAAGCATTTTTCCCGAATAATGACTTGGCAGACAAAACTATTCATGCGACTGCAAATTATTGACCTGCTCATTATCGCCGTTTATCTGATCGGTATCACTTTTTTTGGACTAAGGTTTCGCAAGTCCCAAAGGTCGCTTCGCGACTATTTTTTGGCCGACCGCAATATTCCCTGGTGGGCCATTGCTCTCTCCATTGTTGGCGCTGAAACCAGCACCCTCACCGTCATCGGCACGCCGGGAATTGCCTACGGCGGCAATTTCGGCTTTCTCCAGCTTGTCTTCGGCTACCTGCTCGGCCGCATCGTCGTCAGCCTGATTTTTATCCCGCAATATTTTCGCGGTGAAATGTTTACCGCCTATCAGCTCATCGACCGCCGCTTTGGAAAGCAACTGCATCGCATCACCGCCGGAATTTTTCTCGTCACGCGGGCTGCTGCTGAAGGCGTGCGCGTCTGGGCTGTTGCCATTGTAATCAGCATTGCGCTGGGGACAGGCGGGGTTACATCTGTTGCCATCGTCATGGCGCTCACGCTCATTTATACCTTTGAAGGCGGCATGGCTGCCGTCATCTGGACGGACGTCGTTCAGCTCGCCATCTACATTGGCGGCACGATTATTGGCTTTATCACGCTGCTGCATCTGGTGCCGGGCGGCTGGCCTGTCATTCATTCCGTCGCTTCCGGCGCTGGCAAGCTACAGGTGTTCGACTTCTCTCTCAACTTCTTCAAGACTTACACATTCTGGGCCGGACTGATCGGCGGCATGTTCCTGAACACCGCGACGCATGGCACTGACCAGCTTATGGTCCAGCGCCTGCTCGTGGCGCGCAATCAGCGCGACTCCCGCACGGCGCTGCTCTTCAGCGGCGGCGTGATCCTGATTCAGTTCACGCTGTTTCTGCTGGTCGGCGCTGGGCTATGGGTTTTCTACCGCCAATTTCCTCCCACCGGCCATTTCGCTACCAATGACTATGTTTTCCCTACGTTCATCGTGGAGCACATGCCGCGCGGCATTGCCGGATTGCTGATCGCCGCAATCCTGGCCGCTGCCATGTCCAACCTGAGCGCCGCGTTGAACTCGCTGTCTTCCACTACCATGATCGATTTTTACCTGCGTCGCCGGCCTGAGACCTCTGATGGCAAACGCCTCACGCTCTCCCGCGTAGCGACTGTCGTCTGGGGCGTTGCGCTCTTCGGTTTGGCGTTGGCTTCTCGCTATGGCGGCAACGTGCTGGAAAAAGGTCTCACCATCGCGTCCCTGGCCTATGGAGGTCTGCTCGGTGTCTTTCTGTTGGGGCTGCTCACGCGCCGTGCCACACAGAGTGGCGCAATTGCTGGTATGCTCTGCGGACTGGCTCTCAACATTTATATCTGGGGATGGACGCACATCGCCTGGACCTGGTACGTGACGTTTGGTTCCATCACCACATTCTGCGTCGGATATCTGGCAAGCCTCGCGATGCCTTCCTCCGAGCAGTCGCAAAGCGCGATCCAGGACTCGAGCCGATAAGGGACACACTCTATTGTTGACGATGCGGAGCAGATGCGACACTGGTCACACAGCGAATATTCTCATCGACTCATGAAAATTATTCTTACTTGCCTCGTCGTATCCACTCTACTTACCGTGGCTTATGCCAAGGAACCGCCTGCCTTTTCCTCCTCTACACAAATGATCATCGTGAACACCAACAGCTGGGACGCACCGCAGGGAACGCTGCGCCGCTACGAACGCGAGCGGCCCGGGAATCCCTGGCAGCCCGTCGGCGGGCCGATCACTGTCATGGTCGGCAAGAACGGGCTTGGATGGGGAACGGGCGTGCTCAAGCCGCCAGCGCAAGACGCCCATGGTCCATTGAAAAACGACCCAATGAACAACGACCCAGTGAAGAAAGAAGGCGACGGGAAAGCTCCAGCAGGTGTGTTTCGTCTGAGCAAGGCATTCGGTTACGCGCCACAAGCGCAGTCCGGATGGAAGATGCCTTATGTCAGCCTCACGCCCACGATCGAATGCGTTGATGATGAAAAATCAAAGTTCTACAACACGCTTGTGGACACTCCTACTATCTCGCGTGACTGGGGCAGCCACGAGAACGAAAAGATGCGCCGCTCTGACGATCTGTATCGCTGGGGCATACTCGTGGACCACAACGCCAATCCTCCGATGTCCGGGAGGCGGATCGTGTATCTTCATGCATATCTGGCACGGCCCGGCGCAACCGACGGTCGGTTGCACAGCCATGCCTCAAGATGACATGGAGTCGCTGCTGGGCTGGCTTGACCCTGCGCGGAAGCCGCTGCTGGTACAGCTGCCGGCGGCCCAATACCAGAAGCTGAGCCATCGCTGGAATCTCCCCGCGATGGAAGATCCGACAGGCAGCACTACAATGCAAGGTGGACCAAAATCGGTTGGCAAAAACTAACGAGGCATTCATGGCGACTTCCACGGCGGCCGCGGACGAGAGAAGGCCGGAGCTTGTACGCGAACTGAACGCCTGGCACTCCACGGCGATTGTCGTCGGCACCATCATCGGCAGCGGAATCTTTCTTGTTCCTGCCGAAATGATGCAGGCCGTGGGCTCGGCGCGGCTGGTCTATCTCGCATGGATCGTCGGCGGCCTGCTTTCTTTCTTTGGTGCGCTCACTTATGCCGAACTCGGCGCTGTGCGTCCCTGGGCCGGCGGCGAATACGTTTATATCCGCGACGCTTACGGTCCCTTGCCCTCTTTTCTCTATGCCTGGACGTGGTTTCTCATCGCCAAGCCTGCATCTATCGCTAGCGTAACCAGCGGGTTGGTGCGCGTGCTCGGCAATTTCTCAGCATTTAGTTTTCTTCCTCATCCGATATTTGCGCTCCAAGGCGGTTACCAGCTTACTTACGGGCATCTGCTCGCCATCGCCGCCACCATCCTGATCTCCGCTTTGAATTACCTGGGCGTGCGCAAGGCTGGCAACTTCCAGCTGGTAATGACCACGCTGAAAATTGTGATGATCGTCGTCATCATCGCCGCAGGCTTCAGCGCCACCACGCGGAAGCTGGAGCAACTTCGGCACTACTTTTCTTGGCGCCAAAGGCGGGATGGCCGGCTTCATGGCTGCGCTGGTCGCGGCCCTCTGGGCCTATGACGGCTGGAATGACCTCAACATGGTGAGCGGTGAGATTCGCAATCCTGAACGAAGCATTCCCATAGCGTTGATAGCCGGCGTGGCCATTGTGGCTGTGCTTTATATCGGCGTAAACGCGGCCGTGCAGTTTGTAATGCCGGCCGCAGCAGTGGCTGCATCTCCCGTGCCTGCTTCATCGGCAACGCTGATCGCGATTGGCCGTTCGGGCGCTCTGCTGGTATCTGCCGGAATGGCTCTCTCAATGTTCGTGACGCTCAACGGAACCATCATGAGCGGCGGACGCATTCCGTTTGCCGTCGCACGCGATGGATATTTCTTTAAAGCGCTGGCCGACGTTCATCCGCGTTTTCATACTCCGTCGCTGGCTCTCATCGTCCAGTGCGTGATGGCAATTGCCCTTCAGTTGGGCGGCGGATCGTTCCGCGACTTCCTGGAACTCGCGATTTTCTCCGAATGGCTTGTTCTACATGATCGCCGCCAGCACCATCTTCGTTTTTCGCGTTCGTGAACCAAACGCCCCGCGTCCGTACAGCACCTGGGGATATCCCGTGGTGCCGGCTCTGTTCGTCGTCGCCGCAGCCGTGCTGCTCTATTACACGTTCATCGACAAGTTGCACCATTCGCTGGTCGGTACGATTGTGATGACGCTGGTGATGCTGGCGGGAGTGCCTGTGTTTTGGTATTTCGCGAAGCAGAAGAAAAGCATTTAACCACAAAGGACACGAAGGAACTTTTTTCTGAAATCTCGACCCTGAGCGAAGCCGAAGGGGAGAGATCCCTCTCGTCGCGAGACATTGAGGGGCTGCGATTCCTGAAACGAATCGTGACTATAGGGCTTCCTCAGTCGCAAAAACCCAGCGGCTTCGGGACTGCAGAGGAAAAGCTACACCCTGCTGAACTCCAGCACCTTCTCTGCAGGCCCGGGCTTGGGCGGCGAGAGGCGCTCGTAAACTTTCACATATTCGCGTGCCGAGGCGATCCAGGAAAAATCTTTCTTCATGCCGTTCTGCATTAGTTTTAGCCATGCGGACTGGTCCTTAAATGCCCGCAAAGCCTCGTGAATGCAGTTCAGCAGCGCCACGCCGGAATATGCGCTGAACCTAAAGCCGGTGCCTTTACCTGTAGTCGGCTCCCACTGCTCAACCGTATCGTCCAGGCCGCCTGTGGCGCGGACGATTGGCACCGTTCCATAGCGCAGGCTATACATCTGATTCAGGCCGCTGGGTTCATAGCGCGAGGGCATCAGGAACATATCTGCTCCGGCTTCAATCTTGTGCGCCAGCCCGTTGTCATACGCCGCTTTCACGGCGATTTTGTCTGGATGTTGTTTTTGCAGCTTCAACAGCATTTCCTGGTATTTCTTGTCGCCGCTGCCCAGCACTGTGACGATCAGCGGCAGACGGGCCAAGTCGCTGCCAATTTCTTCAATCAGGTCAAAACCTTTTTGCGCCGCGAAGCGCGACACGATGCCGATCACTGGCGTATCAATGGGCGCATTTTCCATGCCGAACTGGCGCAGCAGATCGTACTTGCATTCTTTCTTGCCTTGAAGACTCTCAGCAGAATATTGCCGGACAATATACTTGTCTTTCTCCGGGCTCCACTCGTTGTAATCCACTCCATTGATGATCCCTGTCAATGATCCCGTACGCGACTTCAGCACTCCTTCCAGTCCGAATCCATATTCGCTGGTCTGAATTTCCTGCGCATACTTGCGGCTTACCGTAGTGAGATGATCGGAGAAGGCCAGCGCGCCCTTCAGGAAATTTGCTTTGCCCCAGAACTCCATCTGGTCAATGGTAAAGAGGTCCCAGGGCAGCATCAGGAGCGGCAGCGTATCTGGGGGAAAAAGACCCTGGTAACCGATGTTGTGGATCGTAAACACCGTGCGGGTGCCGCGAAAAACCGGATCGGCCTCATAACTGGTGCGCAGCAGAATGGGGACCAGCGCTGACTGCCAGTCATGACAGTGAAAAATATCCGGCACGCCCAGGACCTTGGAAGCTTCCAGCACGGCGCGACAATAGAGCGCGAACCGTTCGGCGTTGTCGGGATAATCGCCCGCAGAGGTTCCGTAGAGAGCTTCGCGGTCAAAAAACGCCGGATAATCGATGAAGTAGAATTGCACCCCGGAACGTTTTCCGCCGTCGAGCACTGAGCAGAACCGGTATTGATCGTCGAATGGTACGGTAACGCTGCGCAACAGCACCTTGGCGTCCGGCAGCTTGGTCTGTTTATATTTAGGCAGATAGACAGAAACGGAATGGCCCAGTTCGGCAAGCGCTTGCGGCAGAGCGCCTACAACATCAGCCAGTCCGCCGGTTTTAGCGAACGGCACGCACTCAGAAGCGGCAAAGACAATTTTCACGGGGCCTCCGTGGTAGCATGCGACAAACGCAGCACAAACCTGCTATAGAAAATTCTAAATGGCGACAACAAAAAGGGCCAATTCGGGAACGATAAAAAAACCTAAGCTGGGCCAGAATTTTCTGGCCGACGTGGACGCCGCAGAGCGGATTGTTGACGCGCTGGGCGACACATCCAATTCCGTGGTAGTGGAAATCGGCCCCGGCAAGGGCGCGCTCACGCAGGTGCTGGCGCGCAGGGCGCACAGATTAATCGCGGTGGAACTTGACCGCATGATGTCCACCGAGCTTCGCTTCAAATATCGTCTGCAACCCCAGGTTGAGATCATTGAAGCGGACGTGCTGAAACTGGATTTCCGCACCGTGCTGAACCGCACTATTGGCCCGCTGAATGACCTCCGTCCGCTCAAGCCTTCTCGGGCACGAGTGGTAGGAAATCTGCCGTACTACATCACGTCAGACATTCTGCTGCGTCTTTTTGAATTTCATGAGCAGTTTGACGTGATTGTGATCATGGTTCAGCGCGAAGTAGCTGATCGCATCGCCGCACGCCCCGGCACACGCGATTACGGCATGCTCTCCGCTACGGCGCAGCTCTATACCAGGGTCGAGAATCTCTTCACCCTGCCGCCGCAAGCATTCCTGCCGCCGCCCAAAGTTCATTCGTCGGTCCTGCGAATGACGGTTGCGCCGCGCTTTGCTGAATTGCAGATCCAGCCGGCAGAGTTCATCGCATTCCTGAAAACGGCGTTTGCCATGAAGCGCAAGACGCTGCTCAACAATTTGAAGAAAGACTACGGCGAAGAAATCATCCGCAACAGCCTGAAAGAAACAGGCGTACGTGCTGATGTGCGCGCGGAAGCACTGCCACTGGAAACTTCTGCGCAGATTTTCCGCAAGCTGAAGAATTAACCACAAAGGACACGAAGAAACACAAAGGAGAGCGAGCTCGGCAAGGCGCGGTCGCTCACAACTCCTTGTAATTTCATTGAAGCGGTCTGCATTACTCAACATCCAGAAACAAAAAGGACACGAAAATCAAACTTCGTGTCCCTTTGTGTCCTTTGTGGTTAAGAGCTCCTATTTTGGCCGACCACCGCGTGAACCCTCGTCCGACGATCTCACATGGCTTTCCGGCGGTGGCGCCGACTGATGTACGGCAGGCGCGGGCGGCGCTTGTTGATGCACCACCGGCGGCGGGGCCTGTTGATGGACCGCAGGCTGAGGCGGCGGATTATGTGCATGTTCCGGCTGCCGTTGCGGAGGCGGTGTGTTAGTTTGCGGCTGCGGATTATGCTGCCGCTCTGTCTGTGTCGGCGGCGCACCGTCATTATTGGAACGCCTTACGGGTTCGGGCTGCCCCTGATGGTCGTCACGCCCGTGATTAGAATCGCCTCCACTATCACCCGTGCCTCGAGCGGGCTGTTGATCAACTACTTTCGGATTGCGGTCGCCGTCGACTCGTCCGTGATCGTTGTTAACGTCGGGCTTTGGCTGCGGTGGCGGCGTGTCAGTCCGCGGCACTCTCGCCACATCGTCATTCGTGTATACGCGCCTGTCGCCTTTATCTCCATTGGAACGACCTGGCGTACGGTTGTCGCCATCATGGTCCAACATTCCTGCCTCCAACGGAACCAACAGTTCTTCCTCCACCATTTCCAGCAGGAGGTTCGGGACGATTTCTCACCGGTCCGCGATCGACAATTCGCTTGTCTGCGGGTGGAAGGGGAGCATGAAATCCTGGAGGCGCATTCACCAACCGAGGCCTGCTATACCATCTGTTCCAGCCGCCCGGCGCCCAGCACCAGCCGCGTCCGTTGACGAATACCCACCGGCCATACCGATAAGGCATCCAGCCCCACGGATATGATGAAACCCAGGTATATCCAAAGCCCGGAGAGTAGCTCCAATAGCCATTGCTGAATGGGTCCCAGTTGTACCCAACATTGTTCGGCTGCCAGACTTCGCCGTATCCAGGGACGTCATAGTATTGGCCGTAATAATTCAGGTCGCTCGCGCCGTATTGATAAGGCGACTGCGCGTAGCCCGGACCGGCAGAAGCGTACGTGCTCAGGGCATCGTCGCGTTGCGTGCTCCACTGGTCCAGATCGTCGCCGTCCACGCCTTTATCCAGCGCATAGCGCGCCACATCATTGGGGTCCAGGACAAAGGTTTCGTTTTGCTTTACGGCAACTTCGCCGCCATTATCCGTGTCGCTTACGCCCACTTCGCCCTTCCATACCGCAACCTCCAGCGGATTGGCGTTGGTGCTGGTTACGCGGAATGAACCGGAGCGTGTAAGAGCAATAGTGTTTTTCTTTACTGTGACGTTGAATTCGCCGTCATTGTGTTTTGTGGCCTTGAATTCGGCTTCGCCCTGGTCAAGATCGACCGTGGTAAGCGTTGCGCCAGACGACGCACGGGCCAGTTGCGTGAACGCAATCACCGTATCCGGAGCAAGCCGGATCAGGCTGCCATCTTCCAACTGCACTTCAGCCCAGCCGTCATGGCCGGTTTGCAACCAGTCGCGTTCCGTGAGAGGGACATTCATGGTCGCGCTCTCATAACCGTGACCATTGTCGAGCCGCACATCGCCCTCAACATAGCTGATACGCACGATACGCGCCTGCGAATCATGCCCATCGTCGTTTTCAAAATCTTGTGCGAAGGAAGGCAGCGCCAAAGAAAATATCAGCGCAAAAACCATGGCCAAGAGCCCTCTCTTACGCAGATCCCGGCGATTCATTGGGTCCCGAAACATAAAAGACCGGCGCAGCATAAACCCTCCTAAAAAGCATTGCTACTCTATTAGATCGGTCTTTAGACACTTAGTTTCTTATTGTTAAGTGTTATTGATGATACTTAACTTTTAAAGTCAGAACTGCTCATTGCTTCACTCAGAATTGGCCTTAGCGAGCAGTCTTTTGGCCCTTTGGCGGGCAATATTAAGAACTGTGCTGTCCGCGGCGATGCTTTCCAGCGTGGGCCGGATGATTTGCAGTTCCGCCAGATTGTGGCTTTCAGCGGCACGTTTCCATGCCTTTCAGTTCCTCTTCCAGCCCCAGCTTGTCAAAGCGATGCAGAAACTGCAGCTTGCGACCGTGCTCAATGGTGTTGGAAATCCCGGAAAGAATGTTCGTGATCTCCTGGATAGCCTTGTTCTCCGAATAGTCATACGTGGTGCTGAAGTGCCGCGCTGGATCGGAATAGCTCAGCGTCTTTTTTCCCGTGCTGGCGACAACGTGCTTTTTAAAGGTGAAGTCGCCATCAAAATAGTTTGCTTCTTTGGCATATCGAAAAAGCTTGTCCCGTGCGGCGGGTGACATGGTGAACTTGGTCTGGAAATCGTCCACATCGTCGCCGCTTTTTTCCGGATTGCGCGAACTGTATTTTCCAGCGCCGTTTGCCGATACCGTCATCGTCACACTTTGTGGCGTGAAGCTGCTCCACAAACGATCGAAAGTGATGGACGGGACCGCGGCGGAGTTCTGGCCCCCGACCGCGGCGGAATTCTGTTCACTGTTCTTCGCCGGGAGCATGTGCCCCGTCAGCAGGAGTGTGGCGGGCAACAACAGCCAAAGAAAAATGCCGCCGCCATGTTTCATCTTGAAGCTGCTTGATAACGATTGGTGGTGGCCGAGGTATGAATGTGGCAAATGGCGATGGCCAGCGCGTCTGAAGCGTCCGTGGGTTCCGGCGGTGCGGGTAGATTCAAGAGCCGTGTAACCATCTGCTGCACCTGGAATTTGTCTGCCCGCCCATAACCGACCACGGCGGACTTGATCGAGAGCGGCGAATATTCAGCTACCTGCAACCCCGATGTCGATGCAGCCAGCATGGCCACGCCCCTGACTTGCCCCAGCTTGAGCGCGCTCTTTACGTTGACCGCATAAAACACATCTTCAATCGCCATGACTTCAGGCTGGTGCTTGGCAATGATGTCCTTGAGATCGGCAAAGATTTTTTCCAGCTTCGCGGCCATCGGCGTACCCGATTTCAATTTGATGGCGCCATTGACGTGACAGAGCAGCTTTCGATCGGGTGTCTCTTCCACTACGCCATAGCCGGTGTACTCGCTGCCGCAATCGATTCCCAGAACACGCATTGAGGCTAAGTGTACCGCAGAATCGGATGATCGGGTGATCGGCAAAAGGGTGGTGTGATTCGATGTCTAGCCCGGTGTCTTAAGGCTTGTTCTCAGCAGCACCTCGGCTTTTTCACCAGGGCCTCGTCTCGTTCTTGCACGAATTGGCGATAGCTGGCAATGGACCGAGATGCATGTGTCCGCAGCAGGAAGCGGTCATAGGCTGATTCATCAAAGATTTCACGGAGCGTGGCCGTGATCGTTTGTATTATTTCGATCACCCGATCACGCGCGATCACCAGATCACCGATCTTTCTCCGTGTCTCCGTGCCTCCGTGGTGATGCATGTCATAACGCCTCCTCCGCATACTGCGTCGCCACAAATGGCGCTTCCTGTGTTGCAGGCTGGCGACGGCCTGAAATCACGCTGATCCATTGCATCGCTGACTCAATCACAATCACGCTGACCAGGACCACCAGCAGCCCGCAGACTGCGGCGTCAAGCTGATCATTAAAGATTCTGCGGTGCAGCCCTGCTACCGCTGGCCCGGCTGCAAGCTGGCGGGCGTGCGCCAGCAGCCCAATCAGCGGATTGGGATCAAAGACTTTGTGCCACGACGCTGCAAATGTCACAGCCACCAGCCAGCAAAGCGGCGCCAGAGTTACCCATATGTAGCGTGCGCGGCCCATCTTCACAATGATCGTCGTTGCCACACAAAGCGCCACGGCTGCCAGCAACTGGTTGCAAATGCCAAAGAGAGGCCAGAGCGAGTTGATCCCGCCCAGCGGATCGCGAATGCCCTGCCACAGAAAATATCCCCACGCAGCCACCGTAACTGCGCTGGTGGCGACAATGCTGGGATACCAGCTTGTCCGCCCCAGCGGTTTCCAGATGTGGCCGAGTGCATCCTGCAGCATAAAGCGCGCCACGCGCGTGCCTGCATCGAGCACCGTAAGAATAAACAGCGCTTCAAACATGATGGCAAAGTGATACCAGATGGCCATCACGGCGGTTCCGCCCAGGCTGTCAGAAAAAATCTTGGCCATGCCCAGCGCAAATGCCGGAGCACCGCCGGTGCGGAAGAAAAGCGTCTTCTCGCCGACGTTGTGCGCCAACAGGGCCATCTGATCAGCCGTAACGGGAAAACCCCAGTTGCTGATGGTCGCAACGGCGGCTGCGGGATTCCCGCCCACCATCCCCGCTCCGCTATTTACCGCCAGATAAGTTCCCGGCTGCAGCGTGCATGCCGCAATCATGGCCATAATGCCGACGAAGGATTCCGCCATCATGGCTCCGTAGCCGACCATGCGCGTCTGCGTTTCGCGGGCAATCATCTTGGGCGTGGTGCCGCTGGAAATCAGCGAATGAAATCCGCTGATCGCTCCGCATGCGATCGTGATAAACGCAAACGGAAATAGATTGCCGGCAAAGACCGGCCCGCTGCCATCGATAAAGCGCGTGAGCGCGGGCATCTGCAACGTTGGCCGCACCAGCACAATCCCCAGCGCCAGGATGGCCACCGTGCCAAGTTTTACAAACGTGCTCAGGTAATCACGCGGCGCCAGCAGCAGCCATACCGGCAGAGCCGAAGCGGCAAATCCATAAACGATGATGAGAATCGCCAGCGTGGTTCCGGCCAACGTGAATGCCGCGGCATGCGTGGATTGTGAAATCCACTGCCCGCCAAAGATCGCAGCTACAACCAGCAAAAAGCCGAGCACCGAAGCTTCCAGCACGCGTCCCGGGCGCAGGTAGCGCAGGTAAACGCCCATCAGCAGCGCGATGGGGATCGTCATCCCAATGGTGAAAGCGCCCCACGGGCTGTCTTTGAGCGCGTTCACGATAATCAGCGCCACCACGGCCAGCAGAATAATCAAAATGCTGAGCACAGAAATAAATGCCACGGTGCCGGCGGTCTTGCTGATTTCTTCCCGCGCCATCTGGCCCAGTGATTTGCCGTCGCGCCGGACGGAGAAAAGCAGAATCACAAAATCCTGCACGCATCCGGCAAAGACCGCGCCCACCAGGATCCACAGCGTTCCCGGCAGATAGCCGAACTGCGCGGCCAGCACCGGCCCCACCAGCGGTCCTGGCCCGGCGATTGCGGCAAAGTGATGTCCGAAGACCACCCACTTATTGGTGCGGACAAAATCGCGGCCGTTTTCCAGGCGCTCAGCCGGTGTGGCGCGCATGGCGTCCAGCGCCAGCACTTTGGCGGCGACGAACTTTGAATAAAATCTATAGCCCAGCGCATAACTGCACAGCGCCGCCGCCACCAGCCACATGGCGCTGATCGGCTCGTGCCGATGAAATGCGATTGTCGCCAGGGCAAGCGTGCCTAGCGCTGCTACCGCCAGCCAGATCAGGACTTTGCCGATCTTCATGAGTCTTCTCCGCCGGTTATTCTGCCTAAGGCGGCATGGATTGCGCAATATTAACCGGCGAGTGCGAGTGCTATCCTGAAACAAACTATTCCACAGCGCTGCCGTGGACGCCGGAGCTGGAAAGTGGAGTTTTTGCTTAAACCTAATGCGAATCGGCCATGCGATTCTGGGCATTACTCCCGCCAAACCAGAGCACGAGCGCGCTTTCCTGCTCGGGTGGATTCTGTCGCTTCTGTTGATTACCGCAGTAGGCAGTTGGATTGGTGCTGCTGCTGATGCCTCGCATCATGCGCTAAGGCCCGTAGACGGCAACTCTTAGAGCATCAACAGACCGCTAGATTCCAGAACACCTTTTCTCTGAAATCCTCATCTAACCCAGGCGATAAGGGAGAAACTCCTATGAATATCATGGTTACCGTACTCGGTCTGGGGTTAATTCTGGGAAATGGATGGGTTCTGGGAAATGGACTCTTACAGCTACAGCAGGGCTCCAGCCAGACAGCTCAGGGTGCTTCCCAGCAAGTTTCTCCTCAATCGCCCACGGTGCAGCAGATTCCCGTGAGCCCCATTGGCGTGCCAACAAACGGCGTGCAGATCACCCACGGCCCTGTGGTTGAAAACGTGACGGACACCACCGCTGAAATCGCGTGGTCCACCAACGTAAATTCCGGAACGGCACTGCACTACGGCACCGACCCGACTCATCTGGACCAGACCGCCGGCATGCCCTGGGGCGGCTTCACGCACAGAGTGCTGATCAAAAACCTGAAGCCGAACACTACCTACTATTTCAAGGCTGAGTCAGGACAGGGACAAGGCACAGGCACGCTGGCTGAAGCAGCGCAGGCGTCGTTCCAGACCAAACCTGCGGGCGCAACCAGCCAGATTCGGTAGCTCTATTTTTGGAAAGCGTTTTATGTTAGCGTCGATTCGCGGCTGCAGCCGCTCCCGCCTGCATACGCGCCTTCAGCCTTCCGGTAAACATCAGCCCCAGCATTCTGAAATCGCTGATCAATGACCAAAAGGGATGGCCGAATGTCGCCGGCTTGTTGCCTTCAATCAGGAAGTGTCCGATCCAGGCAAAAGCGTAAGACACCACGGGCCACAGCAGCGCGTACCAGGGATGTCCAACCGCAAAAGCCACAATCATCGTAGCCAGTCCCAGCAAAGTGCCAACCGCATGCATGGCCCGATTGCACGCATCGCTGTGCTCATGCAGATAGAAAGTGAAGAAATCTTCGTAGCTGGCAAATTCCTGTGGCGGCATCTATTTGTCCTTTGGCGGCGAGGTGGGCAGGAGTTCGATGGGAAACTCATACCCATCGACCAACATTTCTAATTTGTCGTAGCTCCATGCCGTCAGTCTTTTTGGCAACGACATACACAGTACCATGGCGAAGCTTGCCATTGAGTGGAATGGACAGGTTAGCTTCGCCGGAGTTTTCCGATACATTGATGTTGCCGGAAGCATACCAACCAGGGGCAATCGGCGCGCCCAGTTCATGGACAACATCCGGATTGCTGCTGGCGACGGCGACCGCGCGCTGATAGGGCTCGCTGGATTTCATCAGTCCGAACACAAAAGTGAGCAACGCACCCATCGCGACTGCAACCAGCAGTACCAAACCCAGAACTAAAGTGGGAACAAACCACTTCCAGTTACGCGAAAACCAGCTTTTTGGCAAAGCCATGGGAGGCGGCGGAGGCGCTGGAATGTAGCCGTAACTCATGAAGGCGAATTTTACTATGAGGGGCGGAAAAATGGCCGAGCTGCCATTCCTTGCTAGGCAGCCGCTTTCTTCGCCGACCGGATTTGCTCCATGGTGCATTGCTCCGGCTTCTTTTCCGGACGCCAGCGCAGAAACTTTGTCCCGTGACGGAAGCGTCCGCCGGAAAAATGGTCGTACTGGAACTCGCCCACCAGTTTCGGCTTGAGTGGAAACCACTCCGTATCGCGGGCATCGCGCGTCCAGCGGCTGGGACCGCCGGGAGCCTTGCCGGAAAATCCTTCTCCGCCCATGAATGGTTTAAGGATCGACTTCAGCTTTTTGCGCTCTTCCCGCGTAAAGCTGGCGCTAAAACCGATGTGGTCAAGCTCGCCATTTTTGTTGTAAAGCCCCAGCAGCAGCGAGCCTACTTCTTCTGTTGGTCGTTTCTTAGGAATCTGCTGACTTTGGATTTGCCCTTGGATTCTTTAGCTTCACCGGCTGGAGCTTTTGCGCGCGCCCAGCGAAAGCCGCCGACCACGCAGTCCGCGGTGCGAATGCGCTTGACCTTGACCATGCCGGTACGCTCGCCGGACATATATTCGCAATCAAGGCGTTTTGCGACCACGCCGTCCCATCCGCTGGCTGCGCCTTCACGCATCCACTTTTCCGCCGTCGGAAAATCGGCGCTGGCAGGTGAAAGCAGGATGCGTTCGGCGATTCAATGTCGTTTGTGATCTTACGTTCTTGCTGCGTTTGCCATCAGGCTCGTCGCCTGTAAGGATGTTAGCCGCTGCAAATTCCTGCAACGCCATGCGTCGCGCGGAGAGCGGCTTGCGACCAGAGATCGGCCTTTGCTATCGACAAGAAGATCAAACACCATGTAAGTCGAGGGCGTCTCCTGCGCGAGCCGCTGGATTCGGCTGGCAGCGGGGTGTATGCGCTGCAAGAGCGCGTCAAAGTCCAGGCCTGCGCCGCTGCGGATCACGATTTCACCATCCAGCACAAACCTGCGCGCGGGCAGGGCAAGCAGGGCAGCAACAATTTCAGGAAAATAACGGCCCAGCGGCTGACCGGCCTTGGACTGTAAAACCACTTCGTCGCCCTGGCGAAAAGCCAGACAGCGGAATCCATCCCACTTTGGCTCGTACAGCCAGCCGGATTCGTGCGGCAATGTATCTACCGACTTAGCTTCCGCCGGCGGATACGGCGGCTGGATGGGCAGATTGAGTTTGGGAAAAGCGTGGGTAAGCTGTTCAGCGGGAACAGCGGCCGATCCAACGTCGGCAGGTTTGCGTTTGCGTGGCGAGACCATGCCAATTTGATGCGGAGCGCCGGCACAGGCGCAGTCCCATCAAGCCAGCCGTTGGCTAGTGAATCACCCGTCCCCAGGAGTAAAACGCGGAAAGCAGGATCATCTCCACGATAGCCAGCGCGTAAAAAACCATTCTTACTCGTTTGTTGTTTGCCATATTTTAAGAATGGAAGTCTCGCATATCTTTGCAGGCCAATTACTTAAGTTTTGTAAGGCGCAGTTCGTCACAACGGCAGGAAACGGCGTGTTTTGCCGGCATTTAGGGCTTTTACCGGGTATTTCCTGCGTGTTCACCCCTTAGATTCGTCTGGTTTTAGCTGATTGTTTCAGGCTGGCTGCCGTCCTATAATCGCCCTCCTCTGGTCGATTTCTCAGGTATCAGGTCGGGATAAAAGGTGTTTGGCCTTCAGTGAGGTGGCGGAAGCCGCCGGAAGCTGATATCTAGAGTGTAACCCGATGAAAAAGCACCTATTTACCATCCTGATCGGCGCCGCGTCGATGGTAGCTAGCAGCCCAGCCCGAGCCCAGAACATCGTTGCCACTCACGATGCTTATGGCCACACGATATGGGTCGCCAGTGACGAGGCCAAGCCTCCATCCGAAGCCGCAGGCCACAGATCCTCAACCCGTTGTTCCTGAATCCGTGCAAAGCCAGCAGACGCTCGACCACTAACTTCCGCTCAGCCTGCTTCAGCTTCAGCGGAGCAGCCACGCCCTCACGCTACAGCGGCCTGGTTTACTGGAGCCACAAGGAACACCGCTGGGTAGCCGTTCCTTTGGCAAGTTCCGCCACCATGAAAGCGGCCCGCAGCGCCGCCCGCGAAGTGAATGACATGGTTGCGGTGCCGGTGAGCAGCAGTGACAGCCGCGCGCTGAAACATGCGCGTCCGGTCGATCTCAAGTCAGCAAATTTGACTGAGACCCGGCCAGTGGACTCAGTCACCGTGGACAAGGCGATTGATGCGGCAGCAGAGCGGCATGGCGTTGATCCGAACCTGGTTCGCGCAGTGGTAAAGGTGGAATCAAACTTTAATCCGCATGCGGTTTCAAGCAAGGGGGCAATGGGGCTGATGCAGCTCATGCCGTACACTGCGAAATCGCTCAACGTGGATAATGCGTTTGATCCCCGCCAGAACATTGACGCCGGAGTTCGCCACCTGAAGAGCCTGCTGGAAAACTATAATGGAAACGTGGAACTCTCACTGGCGGCTTACAATGCCGGCAGCGGGGCGGTAAGAAGGAGCGGAGGCGTTCCTCCTTTCCGCGAGACCCGTGACTATGTAAAGAAAATCACGGAGCTTTACCATGGAGCGGCCCTGCGACCGCGTCTGGTGGAGACCCGTGACGCAGATGGTCACCGTGTATTTTCCAACAACGATTAACGCGTCTTCGGGTTTATTCTGTAAGGTGCTTTGAAATAGCGGTAATGAACATCGGACCCAGAACTCTCTCGCGAAAAACGTTCGCTTGCGCACTGGCCTGCCTTCTGCTGGCTCCGGTGAGCATTTTTGCGCGTACTGTGGCGCAGAAAAAACAGGCTGCGCGCGCGCAGTTGGAGACCGCTGAGCGCATGCGCGATTCACTGGAGAGCAAGCCGGAAGCGCAACGCACCCGAAAAGATTTCCAGAAAGTAATGGACGCCTACCGCAAGGTCTATTACACCGCCCCCAGCCTGGCCAAGGCTGATGTCGCAGTGCAGGCAGTGGCGGAGTTGCTTGAGGACCAGGGCCGCCTGCTGAATGATCCCAAGAGTTTTAAAGACGCGATTGGCCAGCTGGTCTTTCTGCGCCGCGAATATCCCGGCAGCAAGTTCCGTGCAGAAGCGCTGTTCACTATCGGCGAAATTTATCGCGACGACCTGGATGATGCCAAACAAGCCAAGGCCACGTTTGAAGATTTCGTAAAACGTTATCCCGGCAATTCCCGCGCACAGGAAGCGCGCAAAGCCATTGCCGAAATCGATAATCCATCTGTGGCCAGAAGCCCGTTCCAGGCAAAAGCAGCCGCGTCAACGTGCCGGACGGCAAAAGAGGTTGCGCGCTGCCGAGGAAGCTCCTAAAGCCTCCTCCGGTTGCCGATGACACGCCTGATGCTCCTGCGCAGCCGCAACAGCAAGACGCCGCTGTCGTAACCAATGACGCGCAGCCTCATCGGCTTCCGCGTCTCACCGGCATACGCCACTGGTCTACTGGAGATTACACGCGCATCGCCATTGATCTGGAGCAGGAAGTAAAGTACCAGTCCGGACGCGTGCCTCATCCTGACCGAATCTTCTTTGACCTGTATGGCACCAAGCTCGCGCCGGAACTGGTGGGCAAAAGTTTTGAAGTAGACGCAGGATTTCTGCACAAAATCCGCGTGGCGCAATACAAGCTGGGCATGGCGCGCGTGGTGCTTGATGTTGACGATGTGGCTGAATACTCCGCGTTCCTGCTGCCCAATCCATACAGGCTGATCATCGACATTCACGGCAAGCTGCCGCCCAACAAGCTGGCGAAAAATAAAGAACCAAAGAACACTCCGCAGGAAAACAAACCAGTCGCGCCTGACACGAACCAACCTGCTCCCGACGCCGGCCCGGCGCAGGACGTAACGGTCACGACTGTTATGCAGCCGGAAAGCAAGCCTGCGGCGCCAAAGGCATCTGGTGACGCGGCCGCCGCCATTCAGCACGCAGAAGCGAGCAAATCCGGCCCGCTTCGCGGCCAGGGCAAAGATAAAGACAAGGACAAAGAGCGGGTGGTACCGCAGACGCCGGCTGAGACTGCAAAAGTTGTCACGCCGAAAATTGCCGTCGACGAAAGTGTAATAGAAGATTCCGGACGTGCTGCGGGCGAGCCCACCAGCGGCCCGACATTTGAATCGATCGCGCCGAAGGAATCCAGCAGAAATAAACGAGCAAACGTTGAGGTGCGGCCGCGCACATCCGCCGCCACTACAGCAACTACGCGCACGGCGGCACCCAACGCCGCCGGCGAACGCTCTCTCATCCGCGCCTTGGGCCTCAAGATCGGAAAGATTGTGGTTGATGCCGGCCATGGCGGGCATGACACCGGCACCATCGGCCCCAATGGCCTTCAGGAAAAAGATCTCGTCCTCGACGTGGCGCTGAAGCTGGGCAAGCTGCTGGAAGATAAACTTGGCGCTGAAGTGGTTTACACGCGCGACGATGACACGTTTATTCCGCTGGAGACGCGCACCGCCATCGCCAACAAAGAACAGGCGGACCTGTTCATCTCCATCCATGCCAACTCGTCTGACGATCCCACGGCGCGCGGCGTGGAAACCTATTACCTGAACTTCACCAGCCGCGCCGATGCGCTGGAAGTGGCGGCGCGTGAAAACGCGGTTTCAGAAAAGTCGATCCACGAATTGCAGGACCTGGTGAAGAAGATCGCGCTCAAAGAGAAGATTGGCGAGTCCCGCGAGTTTGCTTCTGACGTACAGCGTTCACTGTATGCCGGACTGAGCGCCAAGAGCCCCAACCTGCGCAATCGTGGGGTGAAGAAAGCACCGTTCGTCGTCCTGATCGGGGCCAACATGCCGTCTATCCTGGCGGAAATTTCTTTCGTCAGCAATCCTGATGACGCCAAGAAGCTGAAGACCAATGACTATCGGCAGCGCATCGCCGACTCGCTTTATAAAGGCGTTTTCAAATACGTGAACAGCCTGAGCGGGGTAAAGGTGGCGTCAAAGAACAATGGTTCCGGCTTTACCGGTGACGACACAACGTCTGTAGCGGCGGCGAAGTAAATCTGTCCTTCGTTTCATAGCTCCTTCAGGTCCGGTTCCAGCCAAGTCTCTCTTGCTTCTTTCGATTCAATTCGCTCCCGGCTGTAATAGTCGAATGCGAGATTTTTGTCACTGAGTTGCTCCTGAATGGTCTTGCTCACTGACTGTTCCAGACATTGGCTGCGATCCAATCTCTGTTCCACTTGTAGCAGCCAGAAGCGCGTCAGCGTCTCGTGATACAGCTTGGTCACGCTATGATGCGCCGCAAAGCGTTTCAAGCTGTTGCGCATGCGATCCATCGCGGTTTCAAGATCAGAGGCGTAGAGATACACCATCGCCACAGTCAGATGGTCGCGATGGTGAAATTCTTCTTTTCCTAGAAGGCAGCGCTCAAGCCGGTCGACCAGCGTAAGAATCTCGGCGTCGGTCATTCTTGCTCCAAAGAAAAACGCCCGCCGGCAATAGATACCGACAGGCGTGATTTGTGTTCCTTTCCAGAGTAGCCGGGAATCCAGCAGAAATCAAGATTTGCGACGCTATCCCATTTGCATGCAATAAGTTGCAAAGGCACCGATTTTGGGCTATCGCGCATCTCATTTGATTAGAGCCCAATTGTAAAAATCTAACCAAATTCCATCCTGGACAACCAGAAAGGGGGAAATATGGCTTGGCTCCGCAAGACATTTATGTTTATGGCTATCTCCGGACTCATGTTGAGTTCGGCTCCAACAGCATATTCGCAGCAGCCTCCGGCGCCAAAGGCACCGGCACAAAAGTCCTCAGCTCCAATGGCTCCTGTACAAAAGTCCTCAGCACAGGCGGCCCCTGCACCACAGTCAAACCACCGCGTCGTGATCGTTGAGCCGATCCGCGTTTTTGACCCGTTCTTTGACTATCCGTACCCGTACGCATATGCGCCTGACTACATGTCAGCAAACTTTGGGTACGTTAAGATCAAAACGGATCGCAAGGATGCGTCAGTCTACGTGGATGGCGGCTTCGCGGACAAAGTGGAGAAGGCCAAAAAGTTCGCTCTTCGACCAGGTACCCACGACATCGAACTGCGCGATTCAGACGGCCGTACTTTGTTTCGAGAGCGTATCGCTGTAATCGTTGACAAGACTACAGAGCTCCATGTGGGCTAGTTAGACGCTATGCACCTTCAAAGCGGAAAGTGGGGCTCGCCAGGTTCAAAATCAGAGCTCGGCGAGTCCCAACCTAGGAACGGTGGCAACAAGCCAGACCAGGATCAAAAGAGCCTTATATCTTTTCCGCTTCTCGCCACTGCCGAACTTCGTCCTCGACGGAAAACGGAACGCCGCTGCTCTGGTTGAAACGCCTTTCCAACTCATTCGCCATCTTCTCCAGAGGAATTTCTTCATAGCTGCCGCCCTGAATAAATCCATTGACGAAGCGTCCGGCAAATTCTTTGAGATCCATCTGCGCATACTGCACCACGTGGACGAGTTCATGGAAGAGCAACGCATCCGTGAATTCCTGATGGGAAACAATCACGTCCACAAAGGTGATTGCCGCCATGTCTGCGAAGTCCGGCAGGTTGCGGATGCCCATCATCTTAGCCATGGGATACATCGAAGGATTCGACACGCGGGTACCGCGTAAAACGCAGAGCCGCGCTGAGTCGAGCACCGCCGGCGAAAAGAATGGCTGCATGGCGGTGCGTTGCGCGTCGGTGAGCGGCACGGCCTGCGGCGCATACTTCTTGCGGCTGCTGGAAATGTAGTCCTCAACCATGTTGGCGAGTTGAGAAACCATTGCGGGAGGTAGGTTTTTAAAGTCCATGCAGGAATTTGGTAAATGGGTAATTTCGTAATTGGGTAATTGAAGAGCTTAACAGATAGCAGCTTAGCAGGATCATCTCTTAGTCTCTTGCATACTCGGTAGCGGGTTCCAAATGTAGACCATTTAAAAGAAACACAAGGTCCTTCCGGCCTACTCGCGCGCTGGAGAATGCGCGCTCGCTTAACGGGCCGTCAGGATGACGATTGAAGAAGATTGCGAAATGCTTGAGCCGTTGGGCGGTCGTAGTAAAGGGTCCGGCTTGCGCCGAACCCAATTACAAAATTACCAAATTACTCAATTTGAGCCGCATTGCAGGCGTGAGTGAAGCGGGAGCCTGCAAGCGAAATCCTGAGCGCAGCGAAGGATCTCACGCGACACCCATTTCCGCCGCGATGCGCTCGGTCACAAAGGCCTCAATCACGTCGCCCTTCTTTACGTCATTGAAGTTCTGGAGATTAATACCGCACTCCATTCCGTTGCGCACTTCGCTGGCATCGTCTTTAAAGCGCTTCAGCGAACCGACTCTGCCCTTGTAAACCTGCACGCCATCGCGCACCAGGCGAACGTCGGAATCGCGCTTGATGATGCCGTCCAGCACATAGCAGCCGGCGATGGTGCCTGCCTTGGGCACGCGGAACGTGTCGCGAACTTCGGCGCGGCCCTGATAGGTTTCCTTGATGACCGGATCGAGCAGGCCCAGCATGGCTTTCTTGATCTGGTCCTGCAGCTCGTAAATGATCGAGTGCAGGCGGATATCGATCTTTTCCATGTCCGCCAATTCCTGAGCTTTGCGCTCCGGACGGACATTGAAGCCGATAATCACCGCATTCGACGCCGATGCCAGCAGCACGTCATTTTCATTGATGGCGCCCACGCCGGTATGAAGAATTTTGATCTTCACCTTTTCATTGGAAAGCTTGGTCAAGCGTATCGGCCAGAACTTCCGACGATCCCTGTACATCGGCTTTCAGGATAATAGGCAGCTCTTTCATGCCGGCAGTTTTGATCTGCTCTGCCAGTCCTTCCAGAGAAAGCTTGGAACTCTTGGCCAGCGTGGCTTCACGAGCGCGCTGTTCGCGATACTCGGCAATCTGCCGCGCTTTTTCGCGGTCGGCGACCATCAGCACGTCACCCGACTGCGGCAGGCCTTCCAGGCCAAGCACCTCAACCGGAGTTGACGGCGGCGCTTCTTCGACGGCTTTGCTGCGATCGTCAAACATGGCGCGCACTTTGCCAAACGTGTTGCCGATGATGAAGTTATCTCCCACGCGCAACGTGCCGTTCTGTACCAGCACGGTGGCCACAACGCCGCGGCCGCGATCGACCTTGGCTTCAACCACGGTTCCCGTTGCCGGACGCTCCGGATTGGCCTTAAGGTCTTGCAGGTCGGCAACAAGGCAGATCATTTCCATCAGCAGGTTCAGGTTGGTGCGCTTCTTGGCGGAAACATCCACAAATACCGTGGTGCCGCCCCAGTCTTCCGGCATCAGTCCGCGATCAGCCAGCTGCTTCTTTACGCGGTCCGGCAAGGCATCGGGTTTATCGATCTTGTTGACGGCCACGATGATCGGAACCTTCGCAGCTTTGGCGTGGTCCATGGCCTCAAGCGTTTGCGGCATCACGCCGTCATCGGCTGCTACGACGAGCACAACAATGTCCGTGACTTTGGCGCCGCGGGCGCGCATGCGCGTAAACGCTTCGTGACCCGGCGTATCCAGGAAGACGATCTGCCGGCCAAATGCAGGCGAATCTTCCTTGGTGATCTTTACCTTGTAAGCGCCGATATGCTGCGTGATTCCACCAGCTTCGCCGCCGGCGACGTCGGTTTCACGAATGGCATCGAGCAGCGAAGTTTTGCCGTGATCGACGTGACCCATGATCGTAACCACCGGCGGACGCGTTACCGCGGCCTGCGCGGCTTTCTCTTGCGTCACGCCGGTCAGCGCTGCCATTTCCTGCGCTGCCTGATCTTCAAAGCTGATCGATTCAGACTCAGCGCCGAAATGTCGCGCCAGATCCTTGGCCAGTTCGAAATCGAGGCTCTGGTTTACCGTGGCCATTACGCCCTTCATCAGCAGGCGTGCAATCAGATCTTTGGCGCGTACTCCCAGCTTTTCTGCCAGGTCTTTTACGCTGATGCCTTCACCAATAGTGATGGAGCGCGTGATGGGAAGCGGCTCGTTCGACAACGCCAGACGCGGCGGTGGAACAAAGCCCTTCATCGTGCCTTCTTTTTCCCTCGGGATATAAGGCTGGCCTGGACGACGCGTTGGCCCGCCCGGACGTGCCGGTCTTCCCGCCGGTGGCGGTGGGCCACCTGGACCTACGCCTCCCATCCCCGGGCGTGGCGGATAGCCACCCGGACGCGGTGAGCTTGTGGGATGTGGACCTCGACGTTGTTCGCCGGGTCTGCCTTGGTATGGTGGACGCGATCCCGGAGGTCCGCCGGGGCCTCCTGGCCCAGAAGGACGTGGCCGCTGAAAAATGGGCTGGCCGCGAACCACGCCTTGCGGACGCTGTCCCGGACCACCCTGGCTCTGCATAGGCCGCGTTCCAGGGGCTCCCTGCATGGGTCGACCTTGTGGAGCGCTGGGTGCGGCTGCGCGCGGTGGCGGCGCCGTGTACACCGGACGAGGCCCTGTCTGCGGCGTGATCATCCTTCTCTGCTGCGCGATCGGCTGGCCCGGTACAGGCTTGGTGGAAGGCGGCGCAGCAGGAGTTCCCTGCGGGCTTGCTGCCACTGGAGGCGTTGCAGGCGGTTTTTGCGCTGCTGCCGGTGGTGGCGTAAACTACTGCCGGAGGATGTGTGGGCGGGGTGACCACTACTGCGGGCGGAGCGGCTGGCTTTTCAACTGGAGGAGGCGCAACCACTGCCGGCGCCGTCGGCTTTACAACAGGAGGTGTAACCACAGCACTTCTTTCCGCTGCCGGAGCAGCCGGTTTGGATACCACAACGGCGGGCTTTTCTGCCGAAGGCGGAGGCGCTGCTGGCGTCACTTTCACGGGCGCCGGAGGAGCAGCGGGTGGAGCAGTAGTGGCGGGCGCTTTGGCCGGAGGCGCGGGCGGATGATGTTGCTGCTGCTCTCTCTCTCTGAGCAGCCTTGCTACGTCGCCAGGCTTGGAAATCTTGGAGAGGTCGATTTTCGGTTTGACCTCTGTGGCGGACGTTCTTTCCCGCGAAGACGAGCCGGATCTGGCCGAAAAATGCTTTCGTACCCGTACCGCTTCATCCTCCTCAATCGAGCTTGAGTGGGTTTTCTTTTCGGTCACACCCACTTCCGGCAAGACATCCAGAATTACCTTGGCCTTGACCTCAAGCTCTCTGGCCAGATCATTGATTCGAATTTTCATCCGCTCTCTATTTCCTCCGAGTTACCTGTTACGCGATCATAATGACCTCACGGTTTTTGCCTTGAATCTCACTACGATTGTTCTTCTTCAGATTCTTCATCGGGTTTTGCCAATTCCGGCTCTACCAGGCCTGCGTCGGCGGGCTGATCTTCGCCATGCGTGTGCACTTCCGCCACGTCTGCGTCGGGTGCATTTTCCACGCCGGCAATTGCAGCGGCTTCACTGCCCTGGCCTGTCTCTACCGCTTCGGCATACTCCGTTGCAGCGTCTTCAGCAGCAGCTATTTCCGTCACCGGCTCTGCCGCAACGCCGCCTTCCACAGCGGCTGTTTCGCCGGCTTCCGGCACGGCGGCCGCGGGGCTTGTTTCAAGGGTAGAGAAGTAATTATTCACCGCAATGCTGATTTTTTCCACTGTTTTAGGGCCTACGCCGGGCACTTCTTCCAGCTGTTCCGGCGTCATGTCAGCCAGGGCTTCCACCGTGGAAATGCCCGCTTCATTCAGCTTGCCGATCAATGCCTCGCCCAGGTCAGTAACGTTCGTCAGCGGAGTGGATTGCTGGGTGGTCAAAGACTCCATCTGCTGTTCCACTTCCTGGCGCTTCTCTTCTTCACTCTTGATGTCGATTTTCCAGCCCAGCAGCTTGGCCGCCAGCCGCACATTCTGCCCTTTCTTGCCGATGGCAAGCGAAAGCTGGCTGTCATCCACCACAACTTCAAGGTGCTTATCTGTCTGGTCCACCACGGTCACGCGGCTAACTTTAGCGGGTTGCAACGCTTTTTCCGCGAACGTAACCGGATCTTCGTGGTATTCGATAATGTCAATCTTTTCGCCGCGCAGCTCGCGGATAATCGATTGCACACGCATGCCCTTCATTCCCACGCATGCGCCAACCGCGTCCACGTCTTTGTCGCGCGACATCACGGCAATCTTGGTGCGCTCGCCGGCTTCACGGGCAATGGCCCTGATCTGCACCGTACCGTCGTAAATTTCCGGCACTTCAGTCTGGAACAGGTTTTGCACCAGCTCCGGCGCGGCGCGGGAAACAACCACCGCCGGGACCTTTGGAATTTTTATCCACGCGCACCAGTACGGCACGCACGCGCTCGCCCACTGAAAACGATTCCAGCCGCGACTGCTCTTTCTTTGACATGCGAGCTTCAGCCCTGCCGATGTCAAAGATCACGTCCGGCCCTTCAATGCGTTTTACCGTTGCGTTCAAAACTTCACCCACGCGGCCAATGTATTCGTTGTAAACCGTATCGCGCTCAGCTTCACGGACCTTTTGGAAGATGATCTGCTTGGCAATCTGCGCGGAGATGCGGCCCAGTCCTTCCGTCGATTTCAGGAAGCGTACTTCGCCGCCGACTTCGGCGTTTGGATCGATCGCTTTGGCTTCATCCAGAGAAATTTCCAGCTGTGGATCTTCAATGTCATCTTCTGAAGGCAGAATGCTCTTCACCGCGTACACGCGGATCATGCCGGACTCTTTGTCCAGCTCGCCCTTCAGATTCTCCTGGCTCTTTTCCTTCTTGCGTGTGGCCGCAACTATGGCGTCTTCCACCGCGCTCACCACAATCTGCGGATCAATGCCTTTTTCCCGGCTCAGGGCGTCAATAACGTTATAAATCTCACTTGCCATAAACTTATTTCTTCCCTATGAATTCCGTCTTGAAACTTCCGTATTACCGGTTTCGATGACCTACCCCCCGGTACCCTCAACTAGGATTCCAAAGGACTTACAACGTTCAACCCCGGGGATCGTATATCCGATTCCGGTACCCGATCACAGCGATTCCGGCAATTGTTTAAATTTCCGGCACCAGATTGGCCTTTTCCACGTTCGCCAGGTCTATCTCAATTCTCTCGCCCGCTGGAATCGGATGTCCGGGCTTCGCTTTCTGCCTGCCCTTCATCGTCTCCAGGGTCAGCCTGCCATTCTCAAAACTCTGCAAGCGTCCTTCAAAATGCCTGTTCCCATTCACCGGTTCGCGCGTCATCAACTTCATCCGGCTTCCGGTAAAGCGCCGGTAATCCTCCGGCCTTTTCAGCGCCCTGTCCAATCCCGGCGACGAAACTTCCAGCGTGTACGACGCGCCACTGTACTGCATCTTCTACATCCAGGATGGTCGAAACATCCCGGCTGATCATGGCGCAATCTTCGTGCGTTACGCCTTCCGGCTTGTCGATGGTGATTCTTAAGGTGCGCGCTTTGCCGCCGCCCCGCAATTCCACATCCACAACTTCAATGCCTTGTGCCGTGGCCACCCGGCCGGCAATTTCGCGAATTGTGTTGAGATCTGCCGCCATCCACTTAGCATGAACCGGTTCAGTTTCGATCGATTCGATACGTTCATCCAACAAACCGGCGATGCCGACTTTGGTTTACGCGATCAGCAACTCGGCCCGTCTCGCCGAGTTGCGCCGACAAGCGCTTTAAAATCCGCAAATCTGATCAAACTCGAGCGGTTTGTCGCGAAGCAACCACAACAATGACACCAAAAATAAAGTGGGCAGTCCGCCCACTGGTACGTTCGCCGAATTGGGGATTTCTAACCCACTCAGACCACCTTCCGGCCTGAGCCGAAACCAGCTACCACTCCTTAATAATACGCCCAATACGCGCAAAAAACAACGAGCACTCAGCCTCGGTGATGTCTTTTCTTGGCAAGTACTACGCCTGCAAGCCGTTTATTTACTGGCACTTCGATATAGGCCTGATAAGGAGGCCTCCCCGGACTCGGGAACTCTGCTAATCTTTTTTGCCCAGCAGGCCTACCCGGTCGGCGCCCGCATGATGCGTGATGTCCACGGCCTGCGCTACATATTCAAAATCAACTTCCGGGTCGCCCTTCACAAAAGCTACCCGGTCAACCTGAAGCTTAAACGCCGCCGTGAGGCGCGATTCCAAAGCGTCCCAGGGAACTTCTTCCTGATTGATCTTCAGCAGAGGCCGCTTGCTTTCCCCCATGTCTTTTAATTGGATGACAATCGGCGTCGAAGGATTCTTCTCCATGCTTTCTGTGCTCGGCTGTGGGACTAGCGTCTTCTCTCCCCACTTGTGGTCGGGCAGAATGACCATAAAAATGATCAGCAGGACCAATAGAACATCAATCAATGGCGTGACATTGATCTCACACGACTGCGTGCTGCGCGCTCCAACCATCATTGACATGGCTTGGCTCCTTGCGTAGGCCGAACTTGCGGTCCTCTTGAGTTTTGCGCGCTGCAGTAATTGACACTTAAGGGAGGCGAGATGTTCCCGGAAATTTCCCAGACAAATAATTTTCATAAATTATCAAATACTTCGTCTGGCACACACGGGAGCAGCAATATGCAGTACAAAATTGCAGTGGCTTTCGAAGACAAGTGTCAGGGCACGACTTTAGCGTTTTGCTCGCGCGAACGGAGTGAGCAAGGGCAGCGGAGTCGTGCCGTAAGAAGCTATGAGACTCCTGTCTACTCTGCCGAAGGCCGGCGCGCAGCAAAGCGGAGCGCCATAGAAAAAGAAACGCCTCAATGCCTCCAATACTGTTTGCCAACCGCCTGCTTTCCTGTACTCTCATCGGCATGAAATTTTTTCTGCGCCTGTGCCTCTGCTTCACTGCGCTACTCGCCTCCGCCCAGCACTTGGTCCAACAAGAAGTTTTTGACGCCATCGCCAATGAATATTCAGGTGAAGCGGCACAGGAGAATACCCGCCGCATCGTCGAGTACCACCGCATCCAGGGCAGCCCCATGATGGGCGCCGTCGCCCATGAAGTTGTCGATGCACAATTGAAGATTTACGGCGTTGTGGCTTTCCTTGAGCAGTTCCCTTCTGACGGCAAGACGAAGTACGGCACCTACATTTCTCCCATGGGCTGGGACATGCGGTCCGGGGAACTATGGGTTGAAAGCGTGGGTGATGTGAAGAGATTTCAAGCCCATTCTGCTGTGCCGCTATTCCGAAGTACCGATGTGCGTTTCCACGTATTCCAAAAGCGGCGATTGGAGGGGTGAACTCGTGGACGTGGGCAGCGGCACCAAGGACGAGAATTATCAGGGCATCGACCTTCGCGGCAAGGTTGCGCTGGCTTCAGGTTACGCAGCGAATGTTGTTCGTCAGGCAGTGCTCAAGCACGGGGCCGTCGGCGTCGTGATCTATCCCGATGCCGCCGACCGGCCCGATCACCCAGACATGGTTCGCTTCACCATGCAACCGTGTTTGCGTTACTTGAGTTTGCGCGCTTTAATAATTGACACTTGCTGGGAGCGTTATGTTCCCGAATAGATGACAGGAAACCAAGCCGCGAATTTCTCGAATAAGCACGATCTTAAGAAGAAGCTTGCTCAGAATCAACTCCGCCAAGTTAAATAAATCGCGCACCTTATGTCTTCGATTTCGCGTCATTTCGCGTTGATTCGCAGCCAACGAATGAAAGCAATCGTGCGCTCTAAGTCGTTTCCGGACATGAAGCTGCTTGTCATACTCGTATTTGTTTGACTGAATCTTTGGGAATTTCAATCACCGCGTTGATGCGGTGCGGCGTCTTTTCGCCTATGGGAAGTCTGGTGTAATCGGACATCTAAATTTTAACCTTCGGCATTCCTTATTCTAGGATAATTTAATTAACTGTGAGGTGTTCCCCATGCGCCTTGTTATCGCAGTTTTTGCGCTGCTGCTATCGTCCCAGGGCCTTGCCCAGGAATGCACCACCACTGTGTTGGCGTCCTTTTATGATCAGCTCACGAAAGATGAAATTGAGACTCTCAAGCCCGGCGACCTGGAAATAAAAATCAATGGAAAGAAGTTGCCGGTGCTCAGCGCCAGCCGTGACTTCAATAACCGGCTGCTGATTCTGCTGGAAACCGAGGGCTCGGCCAAAAATGAAAAACTCGCCGACTTGGTGACCACCGTGACGCAACAAGCGCGGCAGGCGCCGGCAGGCAAGCCGGTGGCCTTCGGAGTCTTTGCCGAAAAGGCTTCCTTTACTAAAGGCTTTTCTTCCGAACCGGAGATGCGCACTGCCGCGATCAATGAAGTAATAGAAGGCGCACCCCCGCTAGGGAAACGTGTTGCGCTATGGGACGCTCTGCATGAAGCTCTCGCGCTTTTTGGACCGCACCAGCCGGGAGACACCGTCCTGCTCGTCGGCGATCCTTATGACGATTCCAGCCACCATTCGCCGCAAAGCGTGGAAAAAGAATTTGTCGCCAGTGGAACTCGGCTCTTCATGATGCGCAGGACGCAAGGCAGCCGCGTAGAGCGCGACTTCCTGTGGCAATCCCATGATCTGGAAAAAACGGTGCTCGCGCGCACTACGGAGGAAACCGGCGGCCTGCTGAGCGTTTACGTGGCGTCTCTCATCCGTTTTGCCTGGGCTGGATATATGCTGGAAATCAAACTGCCTCCCGGCGTGAGCCGGCCGCACAAATGGAAGGTGCAATTCCGCGGCGAGGCGGCCACGAACACACAGGAAAACGAATTTTTATTATCCTGCCCGGTTCCCTGACTGCGAGCAGGTGGATGCTCCACGCAAAAAAGAAAGCGCCCACAAGAGCGCTTCCTAAATATGAATTGCGGCTGAGCAGCTACTTCTTTTCTTCGTCGCCGCCCTGTTCAGCGGCTGCGGCTGCCTGCTCTTCTTCCATCTGCTTGCGGACTTCTTCCTGGCGCTTGGTGCGGATCTCTGCCCGCTTGGCGCGCTTGGCCTCAATCACCTTTTCGCTGCCCAGCAACTCGATGTAGCAGGTAGCTGCGCCATCTCCCGCGCGCCATCCTTTGTGGATGATGCGCAGGTAGCCGCCGCTGCGGTCGCCAAAACGAGGCGCAACGGTATCAAACAACCGGCTGACTGACTCGCGCGTCATCAAGTAGCTGCCGGCCAGGCGACGCGCCGAAAGATCTCCGCGCTTGCCCAGTGTGATCATTTTTTCCACGTGCGGACGCATGGCTTTGGCCTTGGCCGGCGTGGTTTCAAGCCGCTCTTCCATGATGAGCGAGGTCACCAGGTTGCGCAGCAGCGCGCGCCGATGGCTGGTGTTACGTCCGAGTTTTTTCGTGTGTCTCTGGTGACGCATGACTTTATGTCCTTCAGAAAAATTTCTGTTGCTTGACCAGCCACTAGCTTCTAGCTGCTAGCTTCTGGTCGAAACGGCCTTTGGCTCTTAGCCTTTGGCCTTTAGCTAAATCTTTTTCGAGGGATTGTGATAGGGAAATCGCGTTACAGCCGTTCCGATTTCCCGATCACCTGATCTCCCGATTACCCGATCTTAAAATTCCTGTCCGTCGCCGCCATCATCCAGGCCACCGCCGCCCATGGGCACTGCGGATGGCATCTGGCTGGTAGGTCCGGGAACGGCATTGCCCTGATCGTCGATCTTCATGCCCAGTGAGAGGCCCATGGAAGCAAGGATTTCCTTGATCTCATTGAGCGACTTGCGGCCGAAGTTCTTGGTCTTGAGCATCTCCGCTTCCGTCTTCTGCACCAGTTCGCCAATCGACTGGATATTCGCATTCTTCAGGCAGTTGTAGCTGCGCACGGAAAGCTCCAGCTCTTCCACGGAGCGGTTCAGGTTTTCATTCTTGATCAGCGGCTTCTCTTCACCACGCGACTCCGTCTCCAACTCCTCTTCAAAGTTGATGAAGATGGTCATGTGGTCTTTGAGCAGCTTCGCCGCCAGGCCAAGCGCGTCAGCCGGGGCAATGGAGCCGTTGGTCCAGATTTCAATATCGAGCTTGTCGTAGTCGGTGATTTGTCCCAGACGAGCCGCTTCCACCGTGTAATTGCACTTGCGCACCGGGGAATGAACGGAATCGATCGGAATAAAGCCGAGACCCAGGTCTTCGTCAAAGTTTTTGTCGGCAGCCACATAGCCGCGGCCGCGCTTCAGGCGCATTTCCATGTCGAGCTTGCCGCCTTCAGAAACCGTGGCGATGTAAACATTTTTGTCCAGGATTTCCACGTCGCCATCAGCTTCAATCATGCTGCTGGTGACCACGCCGGGCTGCTCGGCTTTCAGGTAGATTGCTTTGGGGCCGTCTCCGTTCAGCTTGAACGGGACCTGCTTCAGGTTGAGGATGATGTCGGTCGCGTCTTCCACAACGCCGGGAATCGACTGGAATTCGTGCAGTACGCCTTCAATCTTCACGGCGGTTACGGCCGCGCCTTCAATTGAAGACAGCAGCACGCGCCTGAGGGCGTTGCCAATGGTGGTGCCAAATCCACGCTCAAAAGGCTGGGCGTAAAAGCGGCCGTATTTGTCGGTAAGTGTCTCGGTATCGGTGGCAAGACGCTTGGGTTTTTGGAAACCTCTCCATAGAACCATGTGCTTTTTGTCCTTTCAACTCCGCTCCGTTTGGCGCATGCGGCTGGGAGACCACAAGGCTGTTCTGGTGCGGGCAATTGTGAAGCTGCCTGCGTAAGCTGCAGCTTCTGGCGAAACAAAATTTCAGGTTGATGAACCAGTGGGAACCTATTTGATGCCCGGCCCCAAAGCTTCGATTCATCAGGCGGCACGCGGCGGGCCTGCAGCCCGCCGCTCACCGAATTACTTCGAGTACAGTTCGACGATCAACTGTTCATTGACCGGCGCATTAATGTCTTCACGCTTCGGCAGTGACAAGCACGCGGCCCTTCAGGTTGTCGCGGTCCACTTCCAGCCATCCGACCACAGGCTGATGGCTTGAATAGTCGCGCGCACCCTCAATCACCGTGAATTTCTTGGCTTTGTCGCGCACCTGGATCTCGTCTCCGGCGCTCACCTGGAATGACGGGATGTTCACGCGGCGTCCGTTCACGTCAATGTGGCCGTGGCGCACAATCTGCCGTGACTGGCGGCGCGACGTGGCGAAGCCCAGCCGGTAAACCACGTTGTCCAGCCGGCGCTCAAGCTGCTGCAAGAGCAGTTCGCCGGTGACGCCGGGCTTGCGCGCGGCTTTCTCAAAGTAGTTGCGGAACTGGTTTTCCAGGGTGAAATACATGCGCTTGGTCTTCTGCTTTTCCCGGAGCTGCAAGCCATAGCCTACGACCTTGGCTTTGCGGTCCTTGCCATGCTGGCCGGGAGCGAAGTTGCGCTTTTCCACGGGGCACTTGTCAGTGAAACACTTGGCCCCTTTCAAAAACAATTTCATGCCTTCGCGACGGCAAAGGCGGCATACTGCACCTTTATAACGTGCCATGTTTCTCCTCTACTGCGAGTGTCGATGGGTTTACAGAGAAGTTGTCCCCTTCTTCCCCATCCAATTAGCCGCTAGCCTCTAGCTGCCAGCTTTAAAAGTCTTTGTCGACCAGCAGCTAGCGGCTAGAAGCCAGTTGCCAGTAGCTGGCGCGTTACACGCGTCGTCTTTTCGGCGGCCGGCATCCGTTGTGCGGAATCGGCGTGACGTCTTTGATCGTCTTCACATCGAGACCAGCCGCTGCCAGAGCGCGAATCGCCGACTCACGTCCTGAGCCGGGGCCATTCACGCGCACTTCAACTGAACGCATGCCATGATCACGGGCCTGGCTGGCGGCATTGCTGGCGGCCTGCTGCGCGGCAAACGGAGTGCCTTTGCGCGATCCACGGAAGCCCAGCGAGCCGGAGCTCTTCCATGCCAGTGTTTTGCCTTCACTGTCCGTGATGGTCACAATGGTGTTGTTGAAAGACGCCTGAATGAACGCCACGCCGTGCGGAACGTTCTTGCGTTCTTTCTTCTTGAAGACTTTTTTCTTGCCTTTTGTTCCGGTAGCGCCGGTGCCCGGTGCCGCTGTTGCTGCTTTGCCATTCTCTTTATCCTTTGCGTCACTCTCAGGGTGACCGCTTCTCTGAACAGCTACTAGCTGTCTTCGCTGCTAGCCTCTCGCTCTTATCGTTCGATCCAGACTCTTGGACTTTAGCTAGACTGTCTCAGCAGCCAGTGCTGAGCTGATTGCTACGTCTTTGCCGCCGTCTTCTTCTTGTTCGCCACCGTGCCTTTGCGCGGGCCTTTGCGGGTGCGCGCATTGGTGTGCGTGCGCTGTCCGCGGACCGGCAGGTTGCGGCGATGACGATAGCCGCGATACGAGCCAATTTCAATCAGCCGCTTAATGTGCATGGAGATGTCTTTGCGCAGATCACCTTCCACGTCGCCTTCAGCTTCAATCGCCTGGCGGATGCGGTTGACCTCGTCCTCGTTCAGGTCCTGGACCTTTTTCATGGGCTCGACCTTCGCCGTTTCCAGAAGGCGCGCGGAACGCGAATTGCCGATGCCATAGATATACGTCAGCGCGATGTTCACATGCTTGTTGCGCGGAAGATCAACGCCTGAAATACGTGCCATGTCTTTTCTCCTGAGGGCTCCGCCGCGCTTCGCTGCTCCGCCCTCGCGCTCCGTTCGCGCGGGACAGCGCTCTCTTCGCGCTTCACCCGTCCTTTTAACTCAAGTGTCGATCGGTTTACAGCCGGCGGGCCTTCATCCCGATCCCCGATAACTATCCCTGTCTCTGTTTGTGTTTCGAGTTCTCGCAGATCACGCGCACCACGCCCTTGCGGTGCACGATCTTGCACTTGTCACAAATCTTCTTTACCGATGCTCTGACCTTCATGTCTCTGCTCTCTCTGATATCCGAACCGCCGAGGTCTTTCCCGAACCGGAGTTCTCTTCAGATTGGTAATTGGGTAAATTCGTAATTTGGTAATTGAGAATCCGAAAATTTCTTCAATTACCCATTTACCAAATTACTCAATTACCAAATCCTGCGACGTTCTCCGTCTGTCGACTATTTGTACCGATACACAATGCGTCCGCGAGTGAGGTCATACGGTGAGAGTTCCACCGCGACCTTGTCGCCGGGAAGAATGCGGATAAAGTTCTTGCGCATTCTGCCGGAAACGTGTGCCAGCACCTGATGCTTGTTTTCCAGTTCCACCCGGAACATGGCGTTAGGCAGCGGTTCAACCACCGTTGCCATCACCTCAATCGCGTCTTCTTTACTCACTCAGCTCCTTGAGCAGCTTCTAGCTGCTAGCTTCTGGCCTCTAGCAAAAGATTTTGACTCGCTACCGAATCTTTCTTGGCACTTTGCCATCTAACTGCGCAACCTGACATTTCCCGGCTAGCAGCCAGTGGCTAGTAGCTAGCAGCTACTCCGTCAACACCAGCGGCCCATTCCTGCGTGACCGCCACGGTGTGCTCGAAGTGCGCGCTGTAGCTGCCGTCTTCAGTGACTGCTGTCCATTTATCGTCCAGGACGCGCGCTCCCGGCTTGCCAATATTGACCATCGGCTCAATGGCGATGACCATGCCCTCGCGCAGGCGTGTGCCGTGGCCGCGCGTGCCGAAGTTCGGCACCTGCGGGTCTTCATGCAGCCGCGTGCCGATTCCGTGTCCCACAAACTCACGCACCACGCTGAAGCCGTTGGCCTCAACGTATTCCTGCACCGCCGCACCCACGTCGCCAACGGTCTTGCCCAGCCTGACTTCCGCGATGGCTTTTTTGAGCGATGTTTCCGTCACGTCGAGCAGCTTTTGCAATTCCGGCGCCAGTGACTTGCCGACTGGCACAGTAATGGCCGAGTCGCCGTAGTAGCCATCCAGCACTACGCCGCAATCGATAGAAACGATGTCGCCTTCCTTCAGGACCCGCTTTTCTGACGGGATGCCGTGAATGATTTCATTGTTCACTGACGTGCAGAGCACGCAGGGATAATCGCAATAGCCTTTGAATGCGGGCTTGGCGCCGAACTCGCGAATCTTTTCTTCCGCGACGTTTTCCAAATCCATGGTGGAAACGCCGGGGGCCACAAGGGCCTTTACCGCATCCAGCACCTGGCGAACGATCTGCCCACTGCGCTTCATCTTTGCCAGTTCGGATTGTGATTTGCAATTAATCATTCTTACTTCAACTACTCACTGCCTGCCGCTGCCGCGCCGCCTTCAATTGCGCGCAACATCTCCGCCGTGACCTTCTCAACAGGCTGATCTCCGTTGACGCGGCGCAAACGTCCCTGCTTCTGGTAAAACTCTTCCAGAGGCTTGGTCTGGCGCTCATAGCTTTTCAAACGCTCAGATATGACCTCTTCCGTATCGTCAACGCGCTGGAACAACTGGGTGCCGCAGACGTCGCAAACGCCTTCAGTTTTGGGCGGCTGGAGATAGATGTTGTAAATCTTGCCGTCGACAGGACAAGTACGGCGGCCTGTAAGCCGTTGCAGTAATTGATTATAACTTACATCAACGTCTACGACAACCGTCGGCTTCCTCTCGCCTGCCTTCGCCGCCAACTCACGATCCAGCCATTCCGCCTGCGCTACCGTTCGCGGAAACCCATCCAGAACAAATCCCCGGTCAGCATCGTGCTGCTTGAGCCGGTCTGAAACCATGCCATTTACCAGGTCATCGGAGACCAGATCACCCCGCTCCATGACCCTTTTCGCTTTTCTGCCCAGTTCCGTGCCGCGGGCCACATTGTCCCGCAGAATGTCCCCGGTGGAAATATGGGGAATCCCGTAATGTCCGGCAATCAATTTGGCCTGTGTACCTTTGCCTGCTCCTGGCGCTCCCAGCAGGACGATCGGACCAACAGGTATGTTTTTTCCGCTCATAGCGTCAACACCGTGCCGGCCGGAAAATTCCGCTTAACCCCAGAGCCTTCTGCCGCGAACGCGTCCGCTGCGAGAAGTAAAGCCTTCATAGTGGCGCATCACCAGCTGTGACTCGATCTGGTTCACCGTGTCCATGGCCACGCCCACCACAATCAGCAGCGATGTGCCGCCAAAGTAAAAGTTCACGTTCAAGCCGTGCAACACCCATGTTGGAAGGCCGCTGAACACCTTGGGGCCAATCCAGGGTATGTGATCAAGATGAATTCCGGCAATCATCCATTCCGGAATCAGCGAGATCAGAATCAGGTAGAGGCCGCCCACCAGCGTAACGCGCGTCAGCACGTCATTGATGTAGTCGCGCGTGCGATGTCCGGGACGTATGCCGGGAATAAATCCGCCGTATTTCCGCATGTTGTCCGCCACGTCTGACGGGTTGAACACAATGGAAACGTAGAAATACGCGAAGAAAATAATGCCGACCGCATACAGCAGAGTGTAGAGCGGCTCGCCCCACTTCAGCTGCTCCATGGTGCCGCCGAAATACCGGTTTAACGTTCCGCCGGGCTTAAAGGCGTTGGAAAGCGTAAGCATCTGCGGAATGCTGAGCAGTGACGAAGCAAAAATGACCGGCATCACGCCGCCGGAGTTCACGCGCAACGGCAGGTGTGTAGACTGACCGCCCATAATGCGGCGTCCTACAACCCGCTTTGCATACTGCACCGGAATGCGCCGCTCTGAGCGTTCCATAAAAACGATGAACGCCACCACCAGGACCATGATGGCTACCAGAATCAGCAGCGCCGGCACGGTAAAGCTTCCCCAGGCTGACGACCGCGCTTTTTGCGCCAAATCAACTACGGCCTTCGGCAATCCGACCACAATACCGGCGAAGATCAGCAATGACATGCCGTTGCCCACGCCGCGTTCCGTAATCTGCTCGCCCAGCCACATGATGAAGATGCTGCCTGTGGTCAGCGTGATGATCGTCTTCAAAATGAACGACGGTCCCGGGTCCACCACAAACTTTTGCGCTTCCAGCGTAAAGGCGATGCCCATGCTTTGCAGGATGGAAAGAATCAGCGTCAGGTAGCGGGTCCACTGGGTGATCTTGCGACGGCCCAGATCGCCTTCTTTTTGCAGGCGCGCCAGGGGCTCCCAAACCACTGTCAGCAGCTGCAAGATAATCGATGCCGTGATGTACGGCATGATGCCCAAAGCAAAAATCGTGAGACGACGCAGGTTGCCGCCGCTAAACAGGTCATAAAACCCCAGCAGGCCGCCGCTCTGCTGTTCAAACGCCTTCTGCAGTGCATCCGTATTGATGCCCGGCGTGGGAATGTGCGAACCCAGGCGATAGACCGCCAGCATGGCCAGCGTAAACAGCACGCGCTTGCGCAGGTCCGGTACTCGAAAGATATTCGCCAGTTTCTCGAACATTTAGGTCACCTTTTTCTTTGGTTTCGAAGGTGCCTTGCTTTTGCCCGTCGGGGATTCATCCTTGGCCGCGGCCGCAACGGCAGCGCCGCCAATAATCTCAATCTTGCCGCCGGCCTTGGTGATTTTTTCTTCAGCCGACTTGGAGAACTTGTGCGCCTGCACTGTCAGCGCCGTCTTGAGTTCACCATCGCCCAGCACCTTGATCAAATCGTTCTTATGTACTACGCCGTTCTTGATCAGGAGTTCCGGGGTAATGTTTTTTTCGCCCAGCTCAACCAGGCGATCAAGGTTCACTACCTGGTATTCCACGCGGAAAATGTTGGTAAAGCCGCGCTTGGGCAAGCGGCGATGCAACGGCATCTGGCCGCCTTCAAAGCCGCGCATCATGCGCGAACCTGAACGCGAACGCTGGCCTTTGTGACCGCGCGTTGAGGTCTTGCCCATTCCACTGCCCATGCCCCGGCCCACGCGTTTCTTATTGGACGTGGCGCCCTTGGGAGGCCGTAAGTTCGATAAATTCGTTGGCACTTGATTTCCTTTTGCGCAGCTGCTGCTATTTCGAGCAACTACTCGGTTTCCCTGGTTTCAATTGATAATTGAGTAATTTGGTAATTTGGTAAATGAAAGATCAGATTTTTCAATTTACCCAATTACCAAATTACCCATTTACCAAATCCCACGATCCTGCTTACTTCTCTAAAATCTGCACCAGATGCGGAATCTTGGCGACCATACCGCGAATCGACGGTGTGTCTTCCCGTTCCACTACCTGATAAAGCCGGGTAAAGCCCAGCCCTTTCACCACCTTCTTGTGTTTCACCGGGGTGCAAATCTTCGAGCGCACATATTGAAGGCGAATTGTCTTTTTCTGTGCCGTCATTTTACAGCTCCTGCAGCGACTTTCCGCGCAGTGTGGCCACATCCTGGCGGTCGCGAAGTTTATTGAGCGCATCAAACGTGGCTTTGATCACGTTGTGCGGATTGGCGGTCCCAATCGATTTCGTGAGCACATTCTGCACGCCCACTGAGGTCATCACCGCGCGCACCGCGCCGCCGGCGATCACTCCCGTGCCTTCCGGGGCAGGCTTGAGCAGCACCCGGCCGGAGCCGAACGTTCCCAGCACCGCGTGCGGAATCGAGGTCTTGCTCAGGTTGACCCGCACCAGATTCTTCTTGGCCGATTCAATCCCCTTGCGGATGGCCTGCGGCACTTCCTTGGCTTTGCCGGAACCGTATCCGACCACGCCCGCACTGGGGTCGCCCACCACGACCAGCGCCGCGAATGACATGTTTTTGCCGCCCTTGACCACCTTGGTCACGCGGTTGATGGCCACTACCTGGTCTTTCAACTGGTAATTGCCGGCATCGAGCTTTCTTTTCGTTGCGATTGCCATTTTATTTAGAACTCCAGACCTGCTTCACGCGCTGCGTCCGCCAGCGCCTTGATGCGCCCGTGGTAGAGATATCCGCCACGGTCAAATACCACTTTCTTGATTCCTTTTTCCTGCGCCCGCTGCGCAATCTCTTTGCCGATTTCCTTGGCGCTGGCCACGTTGCCGCCCGTCTTCTTGCTGCCTTTTTTGCCCTTCACCGTGCTGGCCGAAGCGAGCGTGGTGCCGGAGGTGTCGTCAATCACCTGCACGTAAATGTGGTTCAGTGAGCGATACACGTTCAGCCGCGGCCGTTCCGGCGATCCGGAAAGCTTGTTGCGCAGCCGCTGATGGATCCGCCGCCGTGTTGCGTCTTTCGAACTATCTGGAATCATGTCTTTACCCTTTGCTTCGTAGTGCTATTGAGCGCCACGATCAAAATTCTGTCTTCCGCTTGCCATCAATCGGGTGATCCGGTGATCGGTTCATCGGGTGATCGATTTCAAGCCACCCATATCTATTATTCGCCGCTCGATCATCTTGCAATTACCGTGGCCGCAATCTTCACTCGGCAACAATCTTCGGGGAGTTCGGGGATTTCAGATCACCCGATCACGCGCGATCACGATCTCCCGATCTTACTTCGCTCCGGTCTTGCCGACCTTCTTCTTCAATTTCTCGCCCACATAACGGACGCCCTTCTGCTTGTAAGGGTCCGGTGGACGCAGGCTGCGCATGTCCGCCGCAACCTGTCCAACTTTCTGGCGATCGATGCCGCTTACGGTCAGCTTGGTCTGCTTTGGGATCAACCGCAACCGTTACGCCCGTAGGCAGCGGAAACTCAATCGGATGTGAATAGCCCAGCGTGAACACCACCGTGTTCTTGCCCTTCAACTCCGCGCGGTATCCAATGCCGACGATTTCCAGATCGCGGTTCCAGCCCTTGGTCACGCCTTCCACGGCGTTATTCACCAGCGCCCGCGCCAGTCCATGGACAGCCGCATGGTTATCATCCTTGCGGGTGACCTGTATGTGTCCGTCCGCCTGCTTCAATTCAACGCCGGAGGGAAGATGCGTCTGCACCTGGCCCTTGGGGCCCTGCACCACCACGGTATTTCCCTTTACTTCAAACTTCACTCCCTGCGGGAGCGGAATCGGTTTCTTTCCGATACGAGACATTTGTGCTCTACCCTTCTCTTGAAGCGAGTCCTTCTAGCCGCTTGCGGCTGAATTCCACGCTGATCTTATTCGAGCTGTTAGCTGTTGGCTTCTAGCCATAGCCAAGACTAACTGTTATTGCAATCGCTACTTGCAACAATGCATTCAATCGTTGCACGAAAAGCGCGTTTCTGCTTACGTCTTGCTAAGCAGCTAGTAGCTAAGAGCTCGTTCACGCCTTCGGCGCGAACTACCACACTTCGCAAAGTATTTCGCCGCCCAGGCCCTGTTTGCGCGCCTGGCGTCCTGTCATCACGCCCTTGGGCGTGGTGAGGATGTTGATCCCCAGCCCGCCGAGCACGCGTGGAATGTCATTGCGTCCCACGTAGACGCGGCAGCCGGGCCGCGAAATGCGCTGCAGGTTGGCGATAGCGGCATTGTTGTCCTGCCCGTACTTCAGGTAAATGCGCAGGACTTTTCTGCCTTCTTCCTCTGTCGGCTTGAAATTGGCGATATAGCCTTCTTCTTTCAGAATGCGCGCAATTTCCAGCTTCAGCTTGGAAGCCGGCACATCAAGCTTTTGGTGACGTGCATGGATCGCATTGCGAATGCGTGCCAGCAAATCTGCGACCGGATCGGTCAAACTCATCTTCGTTTATCTCCTCTTATCGTCACCCGTTTGCTCCGGCTCCGCCGGAGAACCTGCCGTGACGTACTGCTGAACGGCAGCTCTGGCAATTGGCACTTAGCCATTAGCTCTGGTCTCTATCGGACAGCCCAGGTCGACAGCATCTTTCTGCCGACGCTCAAGCAAACGGCCGATAGCTAATTGCCAGCTGCTAAGTTGCTTTCTTACCAACTCGATTTCGAAACCCCGGGAACCTCACCCTTCAGCGCCAGGCCGCGGAAGCACAGGCGGCAGAGGCCGAATTTGCGCAGAAACGCGCGCGGCCGTCCGCAGATGCTGCAGCGATTGCGGTGCTGGGTGGAAAACTTGGGTTTCTTGTTCGTCTTGGCGATCTTTGCTGTTGTTGCCATTGTGTCCTTTTCAGCAATTAGCAAATAGCAATTGGCAATTAGCCGGAATGTTATTTGCTGATTGTTTCCACTACCTAATCTCTAAATCTCTCATTTGCCGAGGCGTGCTAACGGTTTTGATCTTTCATGCCCAGGCTAATTGCTAGTTGCCAATTGCCAACTGCTACTGTCTAAACGGCATTCCAAAATGCTTGAGCAGCGCCCGCGCCTGATTGTCGTCACGCGCCGTGGTCACAATCGTTACGTTCATGCCCTTCAACTTGTCCACCTTCGCGTAATCGATTTCCGGAAAAATCAACTGGTCACGCAGGCCGAGCGTGTAATTGCCGCGGCCATCAAATGACTTCGTCGAAACGCCACGGAAATCGCGCACGCGCGGCAGAGCGACGTTGATCAGCCGATCAAGAAACTCATACATGCGCGGGCCGCGCAGCGTCACCATGGCGCCAATCGCCATGCCTTCACGAACCTTGAACGCCGCAATCGATTTCTTTGCCTTGGTCACTACCGGCTTCTGCCCACAAATCTCACCCAGGTCGCGGACCAGCGGGTCGAGCATCTTGGTGTTCTGCGTGGCTTCGCCTACGCCCATGTTCACCACGATCTTATGCAGCCGCGGCACAGCCATGGGATTGGTCGCGCCCAGCTCTTTGGCCAGCGCCGGGGCAATCTCTTTATCGAATTTGTCTTTCAGTCTTGCTGTTACCTTTGTTGTTGCCATCGCTTCTCTGTTCTTCCTTCTCCCACGGTTTCGGAGTGGTTACCGGTTCGTAGGGTCATCAATTTCTTGTGGACCGCTTCTTGTGGACCGCAGGCGCCCGTGCCTGCGTTTCCTCTTCCTTAGCTTTCCCAACTCTCAGCCTTTAGCCAAAGCAGTTTCTGTGGCTGAATGCTGTTCGCCGACCGCTGAGTGCTATTTATCCAACGGCGCTTCACAACGGCGGCAGATCCTCATATGCCGGCTGCCTTGCGTTTTGTGTCCAATGCGCGAGGGGCCGCAGCTTGGGCATACCACCATGACGTTCGAAATGGCGATAGGCGATTCCTGTTCCGCGATTCCGCCCTTAATGTTGCGTTGCGGGTTCGGCCGCACATTTTTCTTCACCATCATCACGTGCTCCACCAGAACTTTGCTGGTGCCGGGGAAAACCCGCAGCACGCGGCCCTGCTTGCCCTTGTCGCGTCCGGTGATTACCTTCACCGTGTCATTGCGCTTGATGTCGACTCTTGTATGCATTGTCTGCCTTCAACCATTGGCGGCCTCAGCTTGCATCCGCCGGAAAATCTTCTCGTCTAGCCGTCTTCGTCTCTCTTTACGACGCGCTGCTCTTACAGAACTTCAGGCGCCAGAGAAACAATCTTCAAAAACTTCTTTTCGCGGAGCTCGCGGGCCACGGGACCAAACACGCGCGTTCCGATCGGCTCGCCGGTTTCATTGATCAGTACTGCGGCATTTTGATCAAAGCGGATATAAGTGCCGTCGCGCCGGCGATGTTCTTTGCGCTGACGCACGATCACGCACTTCACTACTGTGCCCTTCTTGGCCGTGCCGTCCGGCGACGCCTCTTTTACCGAGGCTGTAACCACATCGCCCAGGCTGGCGTTCAGGCCGGTGTGCCCGCCCAGCGGCAGGATCATCTGCAGCCGGCGCGCTCCGCTGTTATCGGCCACATCGAGAATGCTTCTCATCATGACTGCCATGGTTGTATCCCCTTCTTAATTCCTTTTCATCAGCGATTCGGTCCTCAGCCTCGAGCCGCTGAAAGCTTTGTCCACGATCCACGCTCTCAAGCGGTTTTCGATTCGATGACCGCTTCCTCGCCGCCCACCAGCTTGGCCTTCTGGATGATGTTCTTCAGCCGCCACCGCTTCAGCTTGGACATGGGACGCGTCTCTTCAATCTCCACAAAATCGCCCACGTGCGCCGTGTTCTTCTCATCATGCGCGTAGAACTTCTTCGACTTGGCGACAACGCGGCGATAGAGCGGATGCGCCTTCTTCATGATTACCTGCACCACGATGGTTTTGCTCATCTTGGTGGAGGTCACACGGCCAATCTTGGTGCTGCGGCTGCTTTGCTTTTTCTCTGTTGTCTCTGCCATTTACTTTTTCCTCGCCTTGGCTGCGATCTTCTTCTTCGCCGGCTTGGCTGTTTTGCCCTTTGCGGCAGCCTTGGTCTTTTTCTTCTTGGCGCTCTTGCCGGCAGCGGCCTTCTTCGGCTTTGGTTCGGCATCGCCGGCGGCTTCCGCTTTGTGGCCGTTACTGGGCGCTGTAATGCCCAGTTCTTTTTCCCGGATCACGGTGTGCACGCGCGCCACATCCTTGCGCAGGCCGCGGATCTTGGTCAGGCTCTCCGTCTGTCCCATTTTCAGCTGGAACTTGAGGCGGAAGAGCTGGTCATTGAGCTCCTGCTGCTGGTGCAGCAGTTCGGCATCGGTCAGACTTCTCAGTTTTTCGACATCCATCGTGTTGTCTCTTCTTTGCGTTTAGCTATTAGCTTCTGGCTCTTAGCCTTTAGCCGAAGCTGCTTGATTTAAAACACAAGGGCTAATTGCCAATTGCTAATTGCTTCTTTTCTAGTGCGCGTCTGCGCGAGCCACAAACTTTGTTCGCAAGCCCAACTTATTCGACGCCAGCCGCATTGCTTCCTGCGCATCGGTACGGTTCACGCCTTCCATCTCAAACAGGATCTTGCCCGGGCGTACTACCGCAACCCAGTGGTCCGGCGCGCCTTTACCTTTACCCATACGGGTTTCAGCCGGCTTCTTGGTCACAGGCTTGTCCGGAAACAGGCGAATCCATATCTTGCCGCCACGTTTCACAAAACGCGTCATGGCGACGCGGCTGGCTTCGATCTGCCGATCGGTGATCCAGCCCGGCTCCATGACCTTCAACCCGAAATCGCCGAAGGAGAGTTCTCCTCCGCGCCAGGCCTTACCGCACATGCGACCGCGCTGCTGCTTGCGGTACTTAACTTTTTTCGGCATTAACATAATTTCAATCCCTTGTTACTGCTTGACAGCTTGCGAGCCTGGCTTTTGGCCTTTGGCTTTTAGCTCTTGGCAAAACCAGCTGTCGCGATCTTCAATTCAAAGCCAAACACCAAGAGCCGCTCTTAAAATGCTCCTGCGCCTGTGCGCTCAGGCTGCCGCTTTTTCTGCGGCAGAATGTCGCCTTTGTAAACCCAGCACTTCACGCCAATCACGCCGTACGTGGTGCGGGCCTCGGAGAAGCCAAAATCGATATCGGCGCGCAGCGTGTGCAATGGCAGCCGTCCCTGCAGGTACCATTCTGAGCGCGCGATTTCATTGCCGTTCAAACGGCCGGACACGCGGACCTTGATGCCCTTGCAGCCGAAACGCAGCGCCGAATCCACTGACTTGCGCATCGCCCGGCGGAAGCCTACGCGCTTTTCCAGTTGCAGCGCGATTCCTTCCGACACCAGCTGCGCGTCCAGCTCAGGCTTGTGCACTTCCTGGATGTCGATGAAAACATCGCGGTTCGTGCGCTTCTGCAGCTCGACCTTCAGCTTGTCAATTTCCGCGCCTTTGCGCCCGATGATGATTCCGGGACGCGCCGTGCGGATGATGATGCGCAGCTTGTTGCCCGGACGCTCAATCTCCACCGAGCTCACGCCCGCGGACTTGAGCTTGTCCTTCAGCTCGTCTTTGAGCTTTACGTCTTCCAGAAGAAGCTTGTCGTAATCTTTCTCAATGAACCAGCGCGAGCGCCAGGGCTTGGTATAACCGAGCCGAAATCCGTAAGGATGGACTTTCTGTCCCATGCATTTACCTCTTCTAATCTTTCTTCCGCGCAACTGATTGCGCTTATCTTTCCGCAGACATAGCATGCTACGTCTCTAACTAAAACTTCTACCGCGCCGCGGCGGTCTTCTTCTTGCCGGCCGATTTCTTCTTTGCTCCAACCGCTTTCTTCTTGGCCGTGGTTTTGGCCGGAGCAGCATCTTCTTCGCCCACCACCGTCGCCAGATCCTGCTTGTCCTGCACGCCCTTTTCCGCCAGCACGATCTCCATGTGCGAGATGCGGCGCTGGTAGCGGAACGCCCTGCCCATCGGAGCCGGGCGGATTCGCTTCATGCGCGGGCCTTCATTGGCGATGGCGTGCTTCACATAGAGCCGGTCCAGGTCCACGTCCATGCCTTTTTCCTGGCTCAGGTAGTTCGCGTTCTCCACCGCCGAGCGCAGCAGCTGAAAAATCGCCGGAGCAATGCGCTTCTTGGTGAAAGTGAGCGTGGTCAAAGCGTCTTCCACGCGCCGGCCTTTAATCAGGTCCAGCACCAGCCGCGCCTTCTGCGGCGATACTCGGGTGAATCGGGCTTTCGCTGTAAATTCCATGTCGGTTAACCTATGCTCTCAATCTTTGCTATTTCGCTGGCGGTGCTGCCGGGGCAATCGCTCCCGGACCACCCGGCACGCCTGCCGGCTTGGCGGCAACTTCCGCCGCTGCCTTCATTGAGTGACCTTTAAAGATCCGCGTGAAGGAGAACTCGCCCAACTTATGTCCCACCATGTTTTCCGTGATGTACACCGGAATAAACTTTTTGCCGTTGTGCACCGCGATGGTGTGTCCCACCATCTCCGGCGAAATCGTCGAACGGCGTGACCATGAACGGATGACCTTCTTGTCATTCTTCTGGTTCAGGTCTTCAATCTTCTTCAACAGATGGCCGTCAATATGCGGCCCTTTCTTTAATGAACGCGCCATTATTTCTGTCTCCTGCTGACAATGAACTTGTCTGTGCGCTTGTTGTTGCGCGTCTTGTAGCCGCGTGTCGGCTGGCCCCACGGGGTCACCGGATGCCGTCCGCCTGAAGTTTTACCTTCACCGCCGCCGTGCGGATGGTCCACGGGGTTCATGGCCACGCCTCGGTTGACCGGCTTCTTGCCCAGCCAGATATTGCGTCCGGCCTTGCCGATGGAAACGTTTTCATGGTCCACGTTGCCAATCTGCCCGATCGTCGCCATGCAATCGATCAGCACTTTGCGCGTCTCGCCGGAAGGCAACTTCACCAGCGCGTACTCGTCTTCTTTCGCGACGAGCTGGGCCGATCCACCCGCCGAGCGCACCATCTGCGCGCCTTTGCCAGGCTTGAGTTCGATGTTGTGGATCGTGGTGCCGGCCGGAATGTTCTTCAATGGCAGGGCGTTTCCAACAAGAATGTCGGCTTCAGGACCGCTGACGATCTTCTGGCCCACGTTCAGCCCCACGGGATGAAGGATGTAACGCTTCTCACCGTCGGCATATGCGATCAGCGCAATGCGCGCCGAACGGTTGGGATCGTACTCGATTGAAACCACGGTTGCCGGAACGCCATTCTTGTCCCGCTTGAAGTCGATCGCGCGCAGCTTGCGCTTGTGCCCGCCGCCACGGTGCCAGATGGTGATGTCTCCAGCGTTGCGGCGGCCGCCGGTACGCAGCTTGATGCGCGTCAGCGGCTTGTGTGGCTTATCGGTCGTCAACTCGTCATTGGTCAGCGTTGTCTTGAAACGCAACGACGGCGTAATCGGTCTGTATGTCTTAATTGCCATAAAAATCAGCCTTTAGTACTTAGCTCTTAGCCTTTGGTCTTGTTTCCAAGCTCACGGGTTAATTGCTAAACCTTTAAATCTTTTTCATAAGCGATTTGGCACAACAGTCGCCAAATCGCGCTGCCTCAGGAGCCGAATTGCTTTAATCACGATCCAGGCCCTCAAGCGGTTTTCTTAAATATTCGCAGCATACTCGGGCATTTTTTCGCCCGCCTTCAGCCTTACGTATGCCTTCTTCCAGTCCGGACGGTACCCGGCAAACTTGCCCCGGCGGCGCTCTTTGCCGACGAAGTTTGCGGTGCGCACCGAATCAACCTTTACCTTGAAAATCTTCTGGACGGCTTCTTTTACTTCCGTCTTGGTGGCTGCGGCGTTCACTTCAAAAACCAGCGTGCCCTGGTTTTCCTTCACGCCCAGCCCTTTTTCCGTGATCACCGGCTTGCGGATAATCTGATAGGCCGACTTCATTACGCCACCTCCGCTTTTTGCTTCGGCGCACTCGCCTTCAGTGAATCCTGCAGTTTTTCCAGAGCAGGCTTAGAGAAGATCGCCGTTTCATAGCGCAGCAGATGATACGGATGCACCTGGTTTCCGGGAACCAGCTCCACGCCGCGAATGTTGCGGGAGCTCAACTCCAGGTTGCGGTTCTCTTTTGCGCCATCCACCAGCAGCGTCGTTTTGCCGACACCCAACTTGCCCAACGTCTTGCGGAACTCGCCGGTCTTGGCTGCCTCCAGCTCGAATGCTTCCACCACCATCAGCTTGCCGTCAGAATGCTTGGAGGCCAGCGCGGAACGCAGCGCACCCAGCAGCTTCTTCTTGGGAAACTGGTAGTCGTAAGAACGGGGCTGCGGTCCGTGGACCGTGCCGCCATGACGCCACAGTGGCGACCGGATGGAGCCCACGCGTGCGCGGCCTGTGCCCTTTTGCTTCCAGAGCTTCTTGCCAGCGCCCGACACCAGCTTCTTGTTCTTGGTGGCGTGGGTGCCGGCCCTATGGGCGGCGCGGTAATGCTTTACCGCTTCCCAGAGAAGGTCCTCATTGATACCGCCGAAGACCTCGTCGGCCAGCTCCAGCGAGCCTGTCTTCTTGCCTTCGAGATTTACTACATCAATCTTTGCCATATTTAGCTCTTAGCTATTAGCTCTTGGCTATTAGCTCTTGTTTATGTGGCACAGGCACTCTTGCCTGTGACCAGAAATTATTTCTTCGCTTTACCCGCTGCTGCCTTCTTGGCGGCCTTCAACGGATCCAGCGTGGTCGATCCAGCAAAGCCACGGCGCTCGCGCGGTGGTTTCTTTGCTTTCAGGATCACCACATACGCGCCCTTCGGACCCGGTACCGCGCCTTCCACCAGAAGAAGGTTGTCATCGGTATCGATTCCGCGAATCTTCAAATTGCGCACCGTTACCTGGTCCACGCCCATGTGGCCGGACATGCGCATTCCGGGAAAAACACGCGACGGAAACGACGATGCGCCGATCGATCCTTGCACCTGGAACATGTGTCCGTGCGCTCCGGGGCCGCCGCCAAAGTGATGCCGCTTAACTACGCCGGCAAAACCGCGCCCTTTGCTCACGCCAATCACATCGACAAATTTTTCATTGGTAAAAATATCCACCAGCACCTTGCCGCCGACCTTCAAGCCATCACCGTTCGTCGCGGCTGCTTCGCCTTCCGCGGGCTGCGCTTCAGCTTGCGCCGCTTCGGTGCCGTCCAGCATGGCAACTTCGCGCATGAACTTTACCGGCGGCAGGTCGTGCTTGCCGAAGTGTCCCTGCATGGCCTTGCTGACGTTCTTGCCCTTGACGAATTCGACCAGTCCGATCTGCGCGGCTTCATAGCCGTCTTTATTATTGCGCTTGATCTGCGTGATCACGCACGGCCCAGCTTGCAGGACAGTGACAGGATGAACGTCACCCTTGTCGTCAAATACCTGCGTCATGCCGATTTTCTTGCCTAGAATTCCGTTAATCATTTGTTCCTCTCCTCATCATTCCGGCACCGCTTGCAGCATGCAGGAACTGTAGGTTATGGCTTTTCGCCCTTGGCTCTTAGCTTTTGGCCTTTAGCCAGAGCTGCTTTGCGTTTTCACACAAAGCCAAAGGCTAAGAGCCAATGGCTAAAAGCTATTTATGTTCCTTCCCGAACGCCTTGATCTCTACATCCACGCCCGCGGGCAGGTCGAGCTTCATCAGCGCGTCCACCGTGTTCTGCGTCGGCTCCAGAATGTCGATCAGGCGCTTGTGCGTGCGGATCTCAAATGCCTCGCGCGACTTCTTGTCCACGTGAGGGGAGCGCAGCACGCAATATTTGTTCTTCACCGTGGGCAATGGAATCGGTCCAGCAATCTGCGCCCCGGTACGTTTGGCCGTGTCAACGATTTCGCCCGTGGACTGGTCCAGGATGCGATAGTCGTACGCTTTCAGCCGTATGCGAATTCTCTCTTTGCCTATCACTGTCGTTTTCCTCAAAGATCTTCTGCGGTCAGGCCAGTGTTGAAAGATCGAAGGTCACTGCCGCTTCTTTTCAATTTCTGATTTGCGATTGGCGAATCAGAAATCACCAATCACAAATCACCAATTCGCACTTACTGAATAATCTCGCTGATCGTGCCTGCTCCCACCGTCCGTCCACCTTCACGGATGGCAAAACGCAGGCCCTTTTCCATGGCCACCGGCGTAATCAGCTCGATGGTCAAGCGAAACGTTGTCGCCCGGCATCACCATCTCCGTGCCGGCAGGCAGCTCAGCCACGCCCGTCACGTCTGTGGTGCGGAAGTAAAACTGCGGACGATAGCCCTTGAAGAACGGTGTATGACGTCCGCCTTCTTCTTTGTTCAGAACGTAAATCTCAGCCTTGAACTTGGTGTGCGGCGTGATCGATCCACCCTTGGCCAGAACCATGCCGCGCTCAACGTCATCCTTGCCGATGCCTCTGAGCAGCAGTCCGGCGTTGTCGCCAGCCATGCCTTCGTCCAGCTGCTTCTTGAACATTTCCACGCCCGTCACCACCGTCTTGCGCGTGTCGCGGAAGCCGACAATCTCAACTTCCTCGCCTACCTTCACCTTGCCGCGCTCGATACGGCCTGTAACCACGGTGCCGCGCCCTGAGATCGAGAAGATATCTTCAATCGGCATCAGGAACGGCTTATCGATGTCGCGTGCCGGCAGCGGTACATACTTGTCAACGGCGGCCATCAGCTCGTCAATCTGCTTTTCCCACTTGGCATCGCCGTTCAACGCGTTCAGCGCCGACAAACGAATCACCGGAACATCGTCGCCGGGGAACTTGTAGCTCTTCAGCAGCTCGCGGACTTCGAGTTCAACCAGATCGAGCAGTTCGGCATCATCCACGGCATCGCACTTATTCAGCGCCACCACGATGCAAGGCACACCTACCTGGCGGGCCAAGAGAACGTGTTCACGCGTCTGCGGCATGGGGCCGTCGGTGGCCGCCACGACCAGAATTGCGCCATCCATCTGGGCTGCGCCGGTAATCATGTTCTTGATGTAGTCGGCGTGGCCCGGGCAATCCACGTGGGCATAGTGCCGGTTCGGCGTCTCGTATTCCACGTGCGCCGTGGCGATGGTGATGCCGCGCTCGCGCTCTTCCGGAGCATTATCAATCGAGGCAAAATCGCGAAACTTGATCTTCGGATTGTGCTTCGACAACACCTTGGTGATCGCCGCCGTCAACGTCGTCTTCCCGTGGTCAATATGACCAATCGTTCCTACGTTTACGTGCGGTTTGCTGCGATCAAATTTTTCTTTTGCCATTGCCTGAAGCTCCTCTAGCTTTTCCGGGACCAGAATGCGCCCAAACGCGTCTCTGATTCCGTTAAACCTTCAAATTCTTTGTCCAGCCGCTCATACTCGGCCAGATTCTGCTCGCGGAAGCGCCTGAACTCTTCTTCCGACTGCCAGTAATCCAGCGTGAGATAGCGAAAATCAACAACAACATCTCTTACCAACTCCGTTCGAATGTAGCCTGCGGAACCACGGAAGAAACGCGCCCATGCTCCCTCAGGCCCGTACTTCTGAACAAACTCTTCGTTCCTTGCCTGACGTACTTGAAATTCCCAGACGATTACGTATTCGCCTGCACCAGCCATTATCTTGCTGCCGGCTTGCCCTGCACCTTGGCGACAATCTCTTCTGTTACCGCGCGCGGCGCTTCGTCATAGTGCGCAAAATGCATGGAGAAGGTCGCGCGTCCCTGTGTGTTTGAGCGCATGTTGGTGGCGTAGCCGAACATTTCAGCCAACGGCACCAGTGACTTGATTACCTGTGAACCGGCACGGTGCTCAATGCCTTCAATGCGTCCGCGGCGGGAATTCAAGTCGCCGATAATAATGCCCATGAATTCTTCCGGCACTACTACTTCCACTGACATAATCGGTTCCAGCAGCACCGGCGAAGCCTTGCGCGCCGCTTCCTTAAAGCCCATGGAAGACGCGATCTTGAATGCCATTTCGTCAGAATCTACTTCGTGATAACTGCCGTCATAGAGCGTGACCTTGATATCGACCATTTCATAGCCGGCCAAAACGCCGCCTTCCATGGCCTGCTTGATGCCCTGCTCGATGGGCTTGAAAAACTCACGAGGCACGGAGCCGCTCTTGATCTCATTGATGAACTCAAAGCCTTTGCCCATCTCATTGGGATCAATGCGCAGCTTCACGTGACCGTAGTGGCCTGAGCCGCCGGTCTGGCGAATGTACTTGCCTTCCGCTTCGGCGTGCCTGCGAATGGTTTCGCGGTACGCCACCTGCGGTTTACCCACATTGGCTTCCACTTTGTATTCGCGCATCATGCGGTCAATGATGATTTCCAGGTGTAGCTCGCCCATGCCGCTGATGATGGTCTGGCCGGAATCCGGGTCGGTGGCAACCTTGAACGTGGGGTCTTCCTGCGCCAGACGGCTCAGGGCAACGCCCATTTTTTCCTGGTCGCTCTTGGTCTTTGGCTCAACGGCGACGGAAATTACCGGCGCAGCGAAGGTGATCGACTCCAGCAGGATCGGCGCTTTTTCCGAGCAGATGGTGTCACCGGTGGTGACGTTCTTCAGCCCGACGCAGGCGCAGATATCGCCGGCATAAATTTCGCTGATTTCTTCGCGCTTGTTGGCATGCATTTTCAGCAGGCGGCCAATGCGCTCTGACTTGCCTTTGGTGGTGTTTAAAACGCTGTCACCGGTCTTTAAATGGCCGGAGTACACGCGGACGAACACCAACTGGCCGACAAACGAATCAGCCATGATTTTGAACGCCAAGCCGGAAAACGGTTCATTGTCTGCCGGTTTGCGCTCCAAAACTTTTTCCTGATGATCGGGATCGTGGCCCCGGGTAGCGGGGATGTCCAGCGGCGAAGGCAGGTAATCCACCACCGCGTCCAGCAGAGTTTGAACGCCTTTGTTCTTAAAGGCCGTGCCGCAGAGGACCGGGAACAGCTTGAGGCTGATTACGCTCTTGCGCAGAGAAGCGCGGAGCTCGTCGGCGCTGATGGCTTCGCCTTCCAGAAATTTGTGCAGCATTTCGTCGTCATTTTCGGCGACTGATTCGACGAGCTGCGCGTGGAATGCTTCGGCTTTCTTTTTCAGCTCAGCGGGAATCTCTTCCACTTCGTATTTGGCGCCCAGGGTCTCATCGCGCCAGTAAATGGCCTTCATGTCCACGAGATCGACGACGCCTTTAAAAGCTGCTTCTTGTCCAATGGGAATCTGAATAGCTACGGGGCGGGCATTAAGACGTTTGCGGATAGTATCGACGGCGTGCTCAAAGTCTGCGCCCATCTTGTCCATTTTGTTGATGAAGCAAATTCGGGGAACGCCGTATTTATCGGCCTGACGCCATACGGTTTCCGACTGCGGCTCGACGCCATGCACGGCGTCAAACACGGCTACCGCGCCGTCCAGGACGCGCAGCGAGCGCTCGACTTCCGCGGTAAAGTCAACGTGGCCGGGCGTATCGATGATATTGATGCGGATGTCGCGCCATGTGCAGGTGGTGGCAGCGGAGGTAATCGTAATGCCGCGCTCCTGCTCCTGCTCCATCCAGTCCATGGTGGCGGTGCCTTCATGCACTTCACCAATGCGGTGCGTGATGCCCGTATAGAACAGGACACGTTCAGTCGTAGTTGTCTTGCCGGCATCAATGTGGGCCATGATCCCGATGTTGCGGCAACGTTCTAATGGAGCTTGTCGAGGCACTGTGTGTTCCCTAAATCCTTAAAATTTGAAATTTAAAATTTCAAATTTGAAATTTCTTTACCAGCGATAATGCGCGAACGCCTTATTCGCTTCCGCCATGCGGTGTACGTCTTCCTTTTTCTTAATGGCAGCGCCGCGACCGTTAGCCGCGTCCAGCAATTCGTTGGAAAGCTTGTCCACCATGCCTTTTTCGCCGCGATCACGCGCGTAGCTTACGATCCAGCGGATGGCCAGCGAGGTACGCCGGTCCGGATTGACTTCCACAGGCACCTGGTAGTTGGCTCCGCCCACGCGGCGGGTCTTCACTTCCAGCATGGGCTTGGCATTTTCCACAGCCTTCTTGAAAAGCTTCAGGGCCTCGTCGCCGCCTTTGGCCTGCAGGTTTTCCATGCATTGATAGAAAATTCCCTGCGCGGTGGATTTCTTGCCGCCCCACATCATGGCGTTCACGAACTTGGTCACCAGCGTTGACCCGTAAATCGGGTCCGCGATCGGATCGCGCTTTGGAACATGTCCTTTTCTAGGCATCGTGTTTAAATCCTCTAAATCCTTGTCTTGCTTCTGCTATTGCCAGAACTGCCAAGATTGCCGAAATAGCCGAAATTACCGTCACGGCGATCACCTTGGTTTTTCAATATTGGCAATTTTGTCAATTACCAATTTTGGCAACTTTTAAGATCCTTCGCGCTTCGCGCTCAGGATGATCGCTGCGGACTCACGCTCGGCCATGCCTCGCTTACGCCCGCAAAACGCGATCTACTTCGGTCTCTTCGCTCCGTATTTCGAGCGCCCCTGCTTGCGATTGGCAACGCCGGTAGCATCCAGCGTTCCACGCACCACGTGATAGCGAACGCCGGGAAGGTCTTTTACGCGGCCTCCGCGGATCAGCACAATCGAGTGCTCCTGCAGGTTGTGGCCGACACCTGGGATGTACGTGGTAACCTCAATCCCATTTGTCAGTCGCACGCGGGCCACTTTGCGCAGGGCGGAATTCGGCTTTTTGGGCGTTTGCGTATAAACACGCGTACACACGCCACGGCGCTGCGGCGAAGATTGCAAGGCCGGGCTGGCCGTCTTGTAATTCGGCGCCGTCCTGCCTTTTCGAACCAGCTGATTAAATGTCGGCAAAGTTATTTCCTTCTTCTATTCAAGGGCTCCGCAGCTGCGCTGCTTTGCCCTGGTGCTACTGAAAACTTTTGCTCTTTTTTTCAGGCAAATGGCCGCGCACACGCGGCGCGTCCTGCCTGCTTTAGGATCCCGCGATGCGAGACTGGCTGCGATGCATGCAGCCATAAATCCGCCAAACTTAGCGGAGAATATTGAATTACCCTATCTGTGGTTGAGAAACGACGGTGGCACCGAGCCTGATCGGGGGCACTCCGTTTCGTTCTCCTGGCCCGCATACCCTTCCGTGGGAAGGTAGCGCGAACCATTTCAGCGAGGCATGCCCTGCTATCAGAACAAATCTTCGGGCAAAAATACGTTACAGCTCACTACAGTCAAGCTAAATTGAACTCGCGGAACTTATTTAATATAGCAACTACCTTGCATTTACGTCAACTTGCCCTCGGCCCAACAGACTCTTTACCCCCATTGAACCAGGGCATAAACCGAATAGCCACAAAAACCCGCCGTTTAGCTCTCACTCTTGCCATCTCAACCACGGGAAATTTTTCTCCGACCGGTCGCGCAAGTCGGTATCAGTAGCTATTGGAGAGGCGAAAACCAAAAATGACCGCAACCGGCATTGGAGGATAATTGTGGGGAGGATCGGGCTGCGCCACTTGAGTGAAAAGCAGATTGGACAACTGATGGCTTGGATAGGTAAAGACAAAGGGCTGAGGACCAGCCCAGATCTCATTGTAATTGCTTCCGAATAAATTCCCCGTCGCAGGAGAGACGTTCGCCGGGTCGTTGTTCGACACAAATTGGATCCAATTAATATAGGGCCACATCCCGCCTCCAAAGCCTCCCCGTGCTGAGGTAATCGGTATGGTGGACCAAGAAGAAGCTGCGCCAATGGGTGGCTGGGCTCCCGTAATCGGATCCGGATTCGCGGTGCCGGCCCTGGAGACTTGCGCGGAAAAAAGCGTGTACACCCAGGGAGAACCCTCGTTGTTGGGCGTGTACTGAACCCACGTGGTAATGCCGGCTACGGCTGGCTGGGACAAAGGCTGGTTCCACTGGAGCGCGATTGGCGCGCAGGAACTATAGTTTGGCGGCGGTGGGTTTGGCGGCTGGGGCGATACGCCAGGGTCATAGTTAATCGTCACTGCCGGCGCCGGAAGAGTGGGCAACAAGGGCTGCGTTCCCGAATCCATCGATTGATCGATCGGATTATTCGTTAACCCGCCAATCAAATCCGAGTAAATCTCCCTGGTATTCGCCGGGGGCGGGGTTGCAGAGTCGGGATCGAAATAGGGCCAGAGAAAAACGAAGTCCCAAACCGTCAGCACCATGGCGCGAATATAGGTGTTCTGCTGCTGCCATATGCCAGCCGGGATGGAACTTCCCCCAATTCCCGGGGGCGGCACGGTTGAGGACGGCAGTCCCGCCGTATACGTGCTTTCGACCCAATTTGCATTACTATAGATCGCCTGCTTGAGCTCCTGGTGAATCTGGGCTACACCTTGCCCATTTAATCCCCAGTCGGCTCCTTTGTTGACGCCATCCTTCAACAGGGCAAGTTGAAGATTGCCCACCTGGGTAAAAAGCGCTAGAAATGCCCCCGCGTCCTGAAGCCCCAGTTTCTGAAATTGGGTGATCAGGGAGGTGATCGAAGCACGGGCAGCAGTCCAGCTGCCCTGGATCAGAGTCAGATCTCCAGAATCCAAAGATGCAAGATACTCGTTATAAGCCCCTAATAGCCCCTCATTTTCGCTACCGGGAGGGCCGCTTAGCAGATTGCTCAAGTTGGTATAGGTGGTTTGATCAAAGGTCTGATTGAGCAGGGTAGCGACGCTATTCTGCACCTGCATCCACACATCAGTCGTGCTGTCTGGCCAAAAGAGGCTGACCAAAGCGCTGCCGATCGCACCCGCTACCGGCATGTCCACAAGGGCACCGGCAATTTCAAACCCGGCTTCAGTGAGTGTTTTAAGTGTGTCGTTGACGCTTTGCATGAGAAATCACTTGGGTGCTGAGAGTGAAAGCAGATCCGCATCCGAGAGAATAAACCAAATCCCATTCCCATTTCCGCCGCCATAGGTGCGATAAGGCTTCTGGGGCATCTGATTGCTGTTTGAAGTGCTCTGATCGTAAGGCCCGACTTCTATTTTTGTGGGCAATTTGCTGTCGTCATCTATCTGAAGAAATGCCTGGAGCTCTAATGCCACCGAAGCATCCGGATTCAGCAGGTTGAAATACATCCAATCCCAAGGGGTCTGGTTGAAGATCCCAATACTAGTATTGTCGATAACACCCAGAGGAGGGCTAATGGTGTTGGGTGGGATGGTGAATCCGGCTGCGACCAGCGAGCCTGAAACAAAATTGGAACCTCTGGTGATCTGCCCCTGGTTCCCGTTCGAATCCGACAGGGCGGTCACGATGGTGCGGCTGGTAAAATTCGCGAAATAGACGTTCAGACTCAAAGATTCATCCTTGCAGCTGCCTCTTTTGTGCCTTTTTAGCGGATGGCTGTGGATTCTTTCACGCGGAGAGAAAGAAATGCAAGCGCTTTTCGCGTTCATGCCCTTTGCGCCTACCAAAGCGGTAACTCCATGATCCAAAACCGATAGCAAAGTATATTTTGCCATTCCCGTCCCGAGGTTCCTTGAAGAAATCCGCGCAAGAATCTACACTGAACTCTCTTCTATATTATGCGCAATCAAGTGTTTCTCAAGATCCAGGGAAAGAACGCACGTTGCCTGGTTTTTACCGGAATAGCCCTCATTGTCCTGTTTGCCTCGCTGATGGCGGGTTGCGGCGGCTCAAAATCGGTGAATAATACAGTCGCAGCGGTGAATGTGGCTCCCGCTACACTCTCTATGGTGGCGGGGCAGGTAACAGGGCTAAGCGCCTCGGCAGTCAATTCCGCCAACACCACCGTCAGCACCACGTTCACCTTCAATTCCACGAATACCAGCATCGCCACCATTTCTCCGCAGGGCAACGTTTGCGCCGGGGTCTGGGATTCCGCCTTTGTGGTTTGCAATGGTTTAGACGCTCAGAATAACCCTATCATCGGGACGGCAATCATTACCGTCACCGCTGCCGGCGTGACCAGTGGTCCGGTTACCGTGGCTGTGCATCCGTCAATCACTTCAGTCAGTGTTGAGCCGGTGACACAATCTTGCTTCTCAATTGCGCAGACGCACCAATTCATAGCCCATGCATTTCATAACAACCAGGAAATCACCAGCCAGATTGGTAATTTCAGCTGGTCGGCATCGGCGGCCAGCGTGGCCTCAGTGGATGCAGACGGATTAGCATCGGCCCGGGCGCCCGGAATAACCGGCGTGGTTGCCAGCGCAGGTTCAACAACGTCACCGGCTGTGTTTTTTAAGACCTGCATGCCGGTCCACCTTGAACTGCATGTCAATGGAGACCCAGCTGGAGTCCCTACTGAAGCCGTAACCATGAACGTTGCGGACACAAAGACAGTCCAGCTTGATATGGTAGACGAACTGGGAGCGGTGACGCCCAACGCGCCAGTAACGATTCTCACCAACAACAGTACGGTTGCCACAGTTACGGGAACGACCTTGACGGCACAGTCGCCCGGCGGCGCAGGTCTACAAGCCGTGTGCGCGCCACCAACTTGCGGGATAGGAGTCAATACCCCTATCTACAGCAACCTGTTCAGCATCTTTGTGGCCGGCACCAGTCCCAACACCACCACTGTTTATGCCACCAGCACCTTTCCTAATGTGCCGGGCTCCAGCATCACAATGATCCCGATCGACACCAGCAAAACTCCACCGGTCGCGGGGTCACCGATCTTTCTTCCTGGATTCCCCAACTCAATGTTGTTTGACCGGGCGGGAACCACGGGTTTCATCGGAACGAGCACCGGGCTGGCTTCATTGAATACGGCCACGAATGTTGTACAACTGATTTCACCCATACCTATAGGCAAAGTGCTCGCCGTTTCTGCCGATGGCACTCAGGTGATTATCTCCAACGCTGCGATTGATCCCTCAACCGGTAATCAGATCGATCCATTTCCTTCCGAGCAGCGCGTCTGGCTTTTCAACAAGAGCAACAGCACCATCACGACTTTTATTTTGACCGGGGCAGTTGCCGCAAACTTTGATGATGACGGATTCAGGGCCTATGTCGCCGCGAGCAACGGCAATGTATACGTGATCTCCCCATTCCTGTCACCACAGACGTTGGCCATTGGCGGCGCGAGCGCGGATGTGACCCAGCTGCCTTCCGGCCCGTTTGTGTACGTGGCCAACTCGGCGGGGCTGCAAGCGATCGCCACCTGCAACAATGCGCCTCAAACCACTAATCCGCCAACCCATTCCACCAACATACAGTTCGTGCAGTCTGTGCGGGATACAAACATGTTTATAGCGGTGGATTCGCCGGGCCTTGATGTTGAAAGCGCGAATCCCGCCAACCTGACGCCGCCGACCACGATCACGCCGGCGAATTGTCCCGGCATTATCACGTACAGCAATAACTTCATCGATCTCGGGGTAGGGCCGTTCACGGCAAACCAATTGCTGGTAGGTTCGAACGGCATACATATAGCCGTTTTGCCCCAGGGAATGAACCAGGTGCTTACGCTGGTGAATGCAAACAATGTATTCAGCGCTGGCGCCGTTCCATTGCCTGCCGGCGCCACGGAAGCTTTGAGCGGCGGAATGACGCCCGATGGCGCTACCCTGTGGGTGGGCGTCAAGGGAACCAACACGGTGGATCGAATCAATCTGAACAGCAACGTTGACGAGGTCCAGATTCCCATGACCTTTAAGAAAGCCGATGGTTCTCCCGCGCCGCCGAATCTGGTCGTCATCCGACCGAAGTAGCAATTAGCCATTAGCAATTCAGCATTTAGCCTCTCTGTTTTAGACTTAAGTAATTTTGGCTGAAGGCCAACAGCTCAGGGAAAATGGCTGAATAACACTGGCTCCCAGCCTTTAGCAACCCATGTTGGCAGCTAAAACACAATGGCTAAATGCTAATGGCTACTTATCGCGGGCGGCTTGCGCCTTCACCTACCGGATATCTCCATCTAGGACACGCACGCACTTTCTGGGTGGCGTGGCAGCGCGCCCGCGCCGCACACGGCAAACTTATCTTCCGCAATGAAGATCTCGACTATCAGCGATGTAAGCCGGAGTTCGTTCAGGCGATGTATGAAGACCTGCGGTGGCTGGGCCTAGATTGGGATGAAGGGCCTGATCTGGATAATGGTCTTGCGGATGGAGAAGTCGGCAGCGGCAGTGTTAGTCACGGGAGAGCTGGCCGCGGTAATTTTGGTCCGTACTCGCAGAGCGAACGCCGCAGCTTCTATCTGGACGGATGGCGCAAGCTGCGCAACAGCGGGCTGATCTATCCGTGTACTTGCTCGCGCAAAGATTTAGAACGGGCGTTATCTGCGCCGCATGAGCCATTGCGTGGGGTAGAGTTAGATGAACCATTACATGAAGCGCCTTCTCACCAAATTGCAGAGGGTTCGCGATACTCGTGTGGCACCGCCGCCCCCGGCGGTGGGCCCTTCGACCAACCGAATGTGGCACAGCGGGAAAGATTGGTAGTTGAAGCCCCCGCCGCTGATGATGAACTTCCCTACCCCGGTACGTGCCGCAAAAGAATCGGAACCGCGAAAGACTACGATTCACCCGCAGGCGTGAGCTGGCGCTTCAAAGTCCCTGACGGCGAAACGATCTCTTTCAACGACGGTTATTTCGGGCGGCAGGAGTTCGTCGCCGCACGCGACTTTGCCGACTTTCTGCTCTGGCGTCGCGACGATATCCCTGCGTATCAACTTGCCGTGGTCGTCGACGATGCCGCCATGCAGATCACAGAAGTCGTCCGCGGCGCAGACTTACTCAAAAGCACCGCACGACAACTGCTGCTGATCCGCGCGCTGGGATATCCAGTGCCCGCATATTTTCACTGTCCTCTGCTGCGTGATGAAAAAAATGTCCGACTTGCGAAGAGGCATGATTCGCTGAGCTTGAGGAAGTTAAGAGAGCAGGGCGTGAAGGCGGAGGAGTTGAGGAAGAGGTTTGCAGAAGAACTGGAGTGGGATAGAGGAAGTCCGTCGGATTGAAAAATCCCATTTTGGGCGCGCCGCCACAAAAAGCGCGGGTGCTCACCGCCGCAGTGTGGCGAGGGTAAAAAAGAGGAGGAAGGACAGGCTACTCGCCTACGATGCATGGTAGTAGCAGCTTCAGAACAGTTATTATTTTTCGCTTAATCTGCTACACAGGAATCTAGCCGGCAAGGTGATCAATATGTTCCGACTCTCCCCAATGCTCCTCCTTATTGTTTTACTGTCGGCTGCCTTCATGGCAGCCCAAACACCTGACGCCGCGAGCATTCGTGGGCAGATACTGGACCAGACACACGCCGCGGTGTCTGGCGCGGAGGTAAGGATCACCAATAACCGGGTTGGCGCGGAACGATCTACTCGCACCAATTCGTCAGGGCATTTTTCGTTCTCGGGACTGCCAATTGGCCCCTACACCTTGACCGTTCATAAAGACCAATTTGCCGATCTGCACCGTCAGCTCACCCTGGTCGGCGGCACGGATGCAGACGTCACGCTGCAGTTGAGTGTCTCCGACGTACAAACCGAAGTAGTTGTCACCGGAACAGCAGGCGAGGTGCGCGCTGACCAGCCGCAACTGGGGGACCGTCTTGGTCCTGAACAGATGCAGGAAATGCCTCTGTTGAACAGCCGGATTACGTTTCTTCCACTGCTCAATGCGGCCAATCGTCCCGCCATTAACCAGGGCGACGTATTCATGAACCAAAACCTGTTTACCACCAACGGTTCCGGACGCCGGCAAACATCATGGGTCGTGGATGGCGCAACGGGAAACGATAGTTGGGGACGGCAAACTATTTTCAGCAACGTTCCCCGAGTGGCGGTAGAGGAGATGACGGTATTAGAAAATGCCTTCTCCTCGGAATTTGGCGCGACAACCGGCGGCGTGGTCAACATTGTGACCAAGACTGGCGGCAGGAACTACCATGGCGATCTTATCGGGCTGTGGCGGCCTAATGAGACATCAGCCAAGCTTTCAGGATTTACTGCTGCGAACGCAAGCAATGGCAATCAAGTGATCGCCGATTCTCTGGGGCAGGTGAGTGCCGCGTTTTCCGGTCCTGTTCCGCACATGCAGGCGACGCAATTCTTTTTCGGTGGAGAGTACAGCCGCGAAGACCGCAGTTCACAGGTAAACTCGCCTTTGGCGCCGGGAGTATTCACAGGTCATTATGCGGGCTGGATGACTTTTTTGCGCCTGGACCACCAGATCAATCAGAACAACAGCGCCTTCCTTCGAGCGAATACTGACAGCTTCCACGATACAAATCCCAACGGCACAGTAGGAGGAAACACCTTGCCGTCAGTGGATCGGATCTTCCGCCGCCGGACCTACTCTCTGGAGCTGGGCGAGACGGCAACACTCTCATCGACGCTGCTCAATAGCGCGCGCGCGCAATTTCAGCTGGCATCTCCCATCACGCAATTCGATCCGGTAACCTTTGGCACGCAGTTCGTAGTGCCGATAGCTGGTGGCGCTACTTTTACCACAGGCACATCCCAATCCGCCCTCCTGCTGAACCACCAAATTGGCATGAACGATACTCTCTCTGCGGTGCGGGGAAAACATCAGCTGAAAATCGGGGCGGACGTTCTGTACGCGCACACGGGCGGCAACAGCAAAGAATTTGGGGGACCCATTTTTCTGGGACAGCTGCTCTACAATCCCTGCCCCGCATTGACGCCGCTGAGCACCTGCCAGACTACGTACCTTAACAACATCGCGAACGTGGCCAGTTACACGCAGAGCTACGGCAACGGCAATTACACCGTGGATGACACTCTGTGGTCACTGTTCGCCCAGGACGATTTCCGCGTTCGGCCAGACCTGACGCTGAATCTCGGGCTGCGTTATGAGCAGCAGACTTTCACCGATGCGCGCATGAACTTTGCTCCGCGCGCGGGTTTCGCTTATGACTGGCGGCAGCGGCACAACACGATTATTCGCGGCGGCTTTGGTATTTATTACGCCCAGGTGGTCGATAACTCACAGGCAAACTACGCGCTCAGCGGCCCGACCGGTGTCTTTAATTTCACCGCCAGTGCAGGACAGATTGGGTTCCCGACCAGCGTCTCCGCGGTTCCTCTCCCCGCTTTCCCTGCGGGCGCGGTTGCTCCGGTGCGCAGCATTTATATCCGTCCTGGCCGCGCTTCGTTCTACAACCAGTTCTTTGACACATCGTTACTCAAGGGTTATCCGGATGCGCTGCTCAATCCTTATTCCGAACAATGGACTTTTGGCGTTGAGCGCCAATTAGGGCACAATTGGGTACTAAGCGCAGACTACGTTGGTTCGCGCACAATAAAGGTCGTTCGACCGCTCGATGTCGATTCTCCGGCGCCGTTCATACGCACTGCACAGGGTCAGACGCGAAGCGCGCAGGCCGCAAATTGCACGCGTCCGCTCTGGGTCGCGTTCTACGCCGCAGCCGGGGGCGCCTGCGATCTGCAGGCTGCCAATCCTCCCCAACCCGCTTTTGGTGTGATTACAACTGACGTGAATGATGGTTTTGTCTCCTACAACTCGCTCAACGTGAACCTGAGCCACTCTTTCACACGCAGGTTTGCCATGCTGGCCAGTTACGTTTACTCGCACTCCATTGACAACGTGGACCCTGATGCTCCGGGCGGAAATCCGAACGATCCCAACTTCACTGGTCCTGAAGAGATTGGTAACGCCATCTTTGACCAGCGCCATCGCTTTGTGCTGAGCGGCACGTTCCATGCGCCGTTTGGAATTGATGCGGGCGGAATTACGACCTTGGCCTCAGGCCTGCCGTTCAACATTGTTACGGGAAGCAACAATAGCGGCGACACGGGCGCCACGACCGATCGGCCTGTGATCAATGGAGCTGTGGTGGGCCGCAACACGGGACGCGGCCGTCCGATCTACGAGCTCTCACCTTTTTTGGAGAAGGTCTTTCCATTCGGGGAACATCTGCGTGCAAGACTGCGGGCAGAGGCCTTTAACGTCTTGAATCACCCGAACTTCGTCGGTTATGTTGGTACCTTCGGGAACGGCCTGACTGTTCCTACGACGCTCGGGTCGCCCCTTTTTAACGGCATCACGAGCCAGCTACCAGCGCGGTCTTTGCAGTTCTCATTCCGGTTATCGTATTGAAACCTCTGCTGCAGGTAATGGGCCTGACAAAACGCTACGGCCGTCTCACGGCGGTGGAGCAAGTGTCATTTTCGATCCGCGAAGGCGAAATTCTTGGGCTGATTGGACCGAACGGCGCTGGTAAGACCACTGTTTTCGAATGTCTTGGCGGAGTGCTTCCCGCAGATCAGATTCACGTCCTACGCGACGGCCAGCCGCTTGCTCTGCATGATCTCAACTCTCTCGTTTTCTATCTGCCGGACGGGATTGCGCCATGGCCCGCACAAACCGTAAATTGGGCTCTCGACTACACCGTTGGCCTGTTCGGTGGACGCACTAATCTCCGCGATGACGTAGTGCATCGTCTGTTCCTGACTCCGCTTTTAAAGCAGTCGATCGGCAAACTGTCAAAAGGTCAGCGCAAGCGCGTCCTGCTTGCCATTGGCCTGCTTTCGCCGCAGCCGGTGCTGATTGCCGACGAGCCGTTTGAAGGGCTCGATCTTCGCCAGACTCGCGACATAGCCTCTGCGCTACGTTCTTATGCCGGCGAGGGAAAGCGGACAATAGTTTTATCCATCCATCAGATTGCCGACGCCGCACGCGTCTGTGATCGCTTTGTTCTCTTAAGCGGCGGAAAGCTCTGCGGCGAGGGTACGTTACCTGAACTCTCCGCCATGGCAGCGTCGCGCGGGAACAGCATTCCAGCTACGAATCTTGAAGAGGTGTTTCTTGCCCTTACCTAGATCAGCGCTGGCCTGGCTGCTGAAAAAGGAATGGCGCGAGCTGCTGGCTTCGCGCGCGTGGTGGATATTTCTGGTCTTGATGGGGCCTCTCGCAGGCGTGTCATTCATCAGTGCAGTTCGTACTTATGCGGAGGCAAGCGGCCTGGGTGGAACTTCGGCTGGAGTGGGCGAGGCTTTCTCGCCGCTGATTGGAATATGGGCCCCAACGTACAGCGCATGTGAATTGGCGGCAGCTTTTTTGCTGCCATTTGTCGCCATCAGGCTTTTCGCGGGTGACCGGCAGAGCGGGGCGTTGAAGCTGGAGCTGCAGCATCCCATGCCGGCGTTCACGCGCATTGCCGCCAAGGCTGCGATCTTAATGGCCGGCTGGTGCATTGCGCTGCTGGCTCCTGCAATCGGCGTGGTACTTTGGAAGTGCTACGGAGGAAACGTTTACGTTCCTGAATTGTCCACGGTAGTACTTGGGCATCTGCTCAACGCCGGATTGACGATTGCGCTGGCAGGCGCCGCAGCTTCAATGACTGAACATCCGGCGACTGCTGCCATCGTGACACTGGCCATTACTGTTGGTTCGTGGATCGTTAATTTTATTGCGGCGGTGCATGGCGGCTGGTGGGAGCGGGTCGCCGGATACACGCCGACCGCGATGGTCGCTGAATTCCAGCACGGTCTCATTCGCCTTGATGTTTTATTGATCGCGCTGGCGCTCATTCTGGCTGGCTTATCTCTTGCAGCCATCTGGATTCGATTGGGCGCTGCCGTCCGCAGGAGAGTGAAAGAGTCAATACTAGTGGCGGCAACGGCGATGGCGCTTATCTTTGTGTGCGCTGCCGCAAGAAGAAGCTGGGATTTATCTGAAAACAGGATGAACTCATTCTCGCGCGCTGACGAGCAGGCGCTGCTGCAGATTCGCGGGCCGCTTCAGATTGAAGTGCATCTTGCGCCGGAAGATCCACGGCGAGTGGATCTTGAGCACCGCACGCTCTCCAAACTGCGGCGGCTTTTGCCGGGACTGCGCGTGGAATACTTCTCGACGACTTCAATCGGGTTGTTCGAGCAAACCAGCTCGCATTACGGCGAAATCTGGTATGAACTTGGAGGCCGCAGAGAAATGAGTCGCGCAGTCACTCCGGAGGGCGCGCTGGAAACCATCTACTCGCTTGCGGGAATTACACCCCCGGAAAGCGCTGATTCATTTTTAGGACATCCGCTTGCCGTGGCGCCTCGCGGCGCGGCCCTGGTGTTCTATGTTATCTGGCCGGCACTTGTTGTGAGCGCCGGATTTTTTGTTCAAAGGAGACCGTTATGAGCGTAATGAAACGTGGAAACACTCTCATTCTTTTCATCGCATTGCTGGCGTCATCGCTGGGCGCTGCCGACAAGAAAATTGATCTGGCCAAGGAACAGGTTGGCAAACCTCCTGCCGCGTTTGAACCGATCGTGGGAACGTGGCTTGTGGTGGAGGACGGAAAAGAAAAAGCCATTATGGTGGACGGTCGCCCGTGGGTCGCAAACAAAGACAACCCCACCAAACTGCTGATTGAAAGCGCGCGCAAGCTTTATGGCACCGCGAATGAAGAGCTTATGGATAATGCCAAGCAGTTCGCCTACTATCCGGTTGCCCTTCTCAAGGGAGTGGATAATTTTTCCAATGGCACCATCAGCCTCAAGTTCAAGACAATTTCCGGCGATGCTGATCGTTGCTCCGGCATTCTATTCAATGTGAAAGCCAGTGGCGATTGGCTGGCCGTCCGCTATAACGACACAGAAAATAACGTGGCATTGTGGGAGTTTCACAATGGCATTCGCCGTCCCGTAAAATTCAGCGACCGCACCAAGCCGTTTATGCTTGACCGGAACGCATGGCATGAACTGAAGATGACGGTGAACGGAACCGACTTCAAAGCGTGGCTGGATGGCGCTCTGGCATTGGAGTTCACTTTTGGCAGCCAACCAGGTCCAGGACGCAACGGCGGCCCGCCAAACCCAGATCTGATTCCGGCAAACAATCCGGTCTTGCAACCGCCTATTTCCGGCCGTATCGGTCTTTGGTCAAAGACTGATAGTACGAGTTACTTCAAAGATTACGTGGCAAGTTCGAAATAATAATAATGATGGGCTTTACAGAAATTTCGGGTGGCAGTATAGCGAGATGTCCCCGCATATCAGTTGGGGGTGGTCGTCGCTGATGCGGCGATGCAATTACGGAAGTCGTCCGCGGCGCAGACCTGCTCAAGAGCACCGCACGACAACTGCTGCTGATCCGCGCGCTGGGATATCCAGTGCCCGCATATTTTCACTGCCCGCTGCTGCGCGATGAAAAGAATGTCCGTCTGGCGAAGAGGCATGATGCGTTGAGCTTGAGGAAGTTGAGAGGTGTGAAGGCGGAGGAGTTGAGGAAGAGGTTTACGGAAGAAGTGGAGGATGTTGGCTAGGATTTCTTCTTTTGCCATTCGATTACATGGCGAACGCCAAATCTCTTCACCGGTGAATCCCCCGGAGGTCTCCCCAGAATTGCACAGACCATTTGGTAAAAGCCATCGCTCTCAGCTTTCTCCCAATCGCGCATGTCCACCCATAGTGCTTCCTGCAAAAAAATCGGCAACTCTGGTAGCGTATCCACGCCGGGAAGTATGACGGGAATCATTCGTGCCTTCTTCTTGGCCCATGCGGCCACATAAGCACGGATTTCCATAATGTGCCAATCGCCCACATCGGCTGGTCCAAAGCAGAGTGCGGCACATGGAATGGTTCTGATGGCCTGCTCCAATGCATCTTGAATTGTGTCTCCTCCAGCGAGGTTCCATTTATCTAACCAGGGAAGAAGGCCAAGAGCTTTCAATTGTTTCGCGATCTTTTCTACCGCTGTTTTGTCCTTCGAATTGTGGCTGAGGAAAACGTCGAATTTCCCTTCAGCCTCTTTCGCCTTGATAACAAACGCCGCGGTCATTCGTTTACGGCCCACTGTGGCATCGCTGTCGATCTGTTCCGCCACCTGTTCACTTGCCGCCGTTGGTGGGGCCAATAGGTCTACCAAAAGGGTCTTCAGCTCACAAATCGGACAGATCAGATTCTTTTTCTGCGCTTCCAATCGTGCTCTTACCACGCGGTCCTCGAACGGATTGCCACATTTCTGATTGGCACAGTGATAAGCAATCCTCTTCGTTACGCTGCCCGGAGTGCTTTTCGCCTCTAATTGTTTGCCCACGAATTCCGAAAAGCCCTGGCGAACCGGGGACGGCGTTTCTCCGTCGTACAAAACCTCCAGTTCGCCCTGACCCCGCCCATGATCGAGCAAATGTATAATGCAGCGGCCTCCGGCGTCAGCGCGATAGGCGGCTGCGTCTCTAAAGAATTCGCGTTTGTTGAAGCCCTCATAATGAGCAAGATGGGCAATTAACCTCGCATAAATACTTCGCACGGGGCCCGCAAAGCCGAAATTTACACCAAAAGCCGCCCCACCGGGAAACCTCAGTTCGGCAGTACACTGCGAGGGAAATACTAAGTAATCCTCTCCCTTGATCCGCTCGCGAAGAGCTAGGTCTCTCGACAGCAACTTCTCGACCACGTACCACAATACATGACGTTCAGAAGCGGGATCGGCAATACGCTCCTCCTTGGTAAGCTTGAAATTGCCGTCGCGCACACTGGACTCAAGTAAATGCCCAGGGCCATCGGGTTGGTCCTTAGCGGCCACGAGTATGGCACTCGAATACGCATCGACCCTGGTTGGATCGAGCAACACCAAATCCTCGGGTCGAGGAACTGCTCCTGTGGTTCGAAAAATCAGCAGACCCACAGTATCTGAAGCTCAAGCCGTTGAAGGTGCGCGATGAATTCAGACAAAGGAATTTTCTCGCCAAAGCTCGCAACAAAACCCTCGTGAAGAGCAGCCACGGAAGCAGCCTGTTTGCTGATGAATTCACAGGGAAACCTCTGACTTATCGCTGTTATCAATCTCCTTCAACTCCGTTAGATACTCGCGTGCAGCCGCTAAGACATCCGTTGTGGTAACTTTTGGCAAATCGTCCCAGGGAATTTCCTTTCGAATTACCTCCAGCAACTCTTCACAACCTTCTCCGGTATAAGCGCTCGTTGGGACGAATCGCACAAAACCATTATCTCGGGCGAATGCTTCGACTCTATCCCAACTAGCCGGAAGGCCACCTACATCTACGCGCGAAGCGACCAGAATCTTCTTCAGTTTGGTATTTGTTCTGGCCTGGTCCAGTACCTGCGACCAGTAGGAAGCACCTTCAAACGGGTTTGTCTCACTACGGGCATCAAAGAGCACACAGGCCAAAGCGGCCTCATCCATACTCAACTGGTGGACCGACCGGTAGGCGGGCTGCCCAGCGAGATCCCACAGTATCGTTTCCCTATGAAGCGAAGCGCCGCCCGAATCCTTTACGACTGTGCTCTCAAGAACATACGCCAGGCGAGCATGAGAAGACTTCGTTGCGACAAACTGCCCATGGACTAATCGCTCGGCAAGCGCACTTTTGCCCACACCCGTGTCGCCAACAAGCAGAATCTTGGCGTTCGTGTACTGGACCTGATCTTTCGCCTTTGTGGGTAAGATCGCAGTTGCATTTGACAGTATTCCTTTCTTGACGGGCTCCGCCACATCCCAAATCCGGACATTACCTTTTTTGTCGCCCGAAAAGCCCCTTCGTTGATCGCCGCTCCACGATACAGCGGTAATTTCGTCTGAGTGGCCTTCGAAAACTCGGAGGCATCGTCCCGTTTCCACCTCCCATAGCCTTACCGCACGGATCGTTGGGAGCATTCGCCTTAGCTGCGTCTTTCCACTCGTTTGTTTGCACCACGCCCATGTCAATGAGCCCCCAACAGTAACCACAGCGGTACCTCCAATCACTATCACCCCGCGTGGTTCGGCAAAGGCGCAGGATCTGCACCACCAGCGAGCGCTGGGAGAGCCTCCGCTTGTTGGACGGAGTTGCCTCCACAGGGCCGAACTCGCATCCCGGAGCAGGTCGTCCAGGAATGGAGATACGCGGTACCGGAACATTTGGACATGCGCCAGGTTGTCCAATGAGCAGGAAAGAGCCGGGCGCTGATCCGCGCTCCATACCACGCCCATAACCGGCCCCTTGTGGCCTTGGAAGGTGCGCAAGCAACGCCCCGACTGAAGGTCCCACATTCGCACCATATGATCTGCGCTGGCAGTAAGTAAACGCTTTCCATCCGAACCGAATGCGTAACCAATGATCGTGCCCTTATCGCCGCAGTCTAGCTGGATGGATTTATTCGCAGTCTGCATATCCGTATCGACGCTTTCCACCGCGCGGGGTTCGCGGGCGGGCGGCAGGCTTCGAGGATCTTCGGATATTCCTGTTCGAGGGACTGCGGCAGCCAGTTGATGTAGAGGAACTGCGCCAAAGAGCCTTTGACGGGGGCTTCGTCGAGCCGCAGAGGAATGAAGCGGCGATCTTTGTTTAACGGGTCACGAAAGCGGAAGGTCTGACTTTCAAGCGCAGCCCAATCGGAGCCGAATGCATTGCCTGACATGCAGAGCACGAGCACACGAGAATGTTCCAACCCATCTTCGATCTTGGAAGGGATGCTGTCACCGGGATGGATTTCCCATTCGTCAAACCAAGACGCCCAAGGCCGTCCTTGCGCAAGCGCTCCGCAAGAGGACGGACAACGGGCTTGTCTTTGGAACTGTGGCTAAGGAAGACGTCGTACTGGAAGCTTTCCGGCATGAATTGGCTTGCGGGGGTGTTGATGGAATATACATGTGGAACGCGAAGATTCAATTTCTTTTGGAGCACTTAGAGGTTGTACTACTTCGCAATTGAAGCACACGATGGAATTCGGCTATCACTCTGGCAGCACTCAGGGCGGAAGAAACGCGATCTTTGAAAAAGCAGTTAGCAAATAGCAATTGGCAACTAGCCGGAAAAACCAAAACCCCTTACCACTGATTCACACGGATGACACTGATCAGAGGCAGGGGCTAGTGAACCTACGCCACTCGGGCCGAATCGCTGAAGTCCACGCCAATCTGGGATGACCTGGGATGCAATGGGATACCAAGGGAGGGGGAGGGGTACCCCCGTGATCGGGGGACTGATGATCGCACGTGATCGGGTAATCGGGAAAACCCCGAACTAAACTCTTCGGGATCAATGCGAGAAGGACACGAGATCAGAAACCGGAATCCGGTGATCGCACAGGGAGATCCCAGGGATTGAATCCCCTAAACCCTTCAGAATCCTAGTTGAGGATCCGGGGGAGAGGTTGCTAGTTCTTCTCCTCCGCTCGGTGCCGGCGCAGCAGGCTTCTTTTCGTCGGACTTGCCCAGATCACCGAACGGCCAAATTCCATAAGCCTTCAGCATCACGTCATTATGTTTTTCCACCAGCATCTTGGCGGTCTTCTCCGGAGGCCACGGGCTGGCCAGGCGCTCAGGGCGGTCGGCGATCCAGAAAGCGGTGAGGCCCATGACGGTGGCGTCGCGGGTGAGCAGGTCAGGCTTTACTTTGTCAAAGGTATCCACGGCGGAGTGGTGCGTGAATTTGTATTCGGGCGAATCCTGGCCCATGTTGATGCCGGGCAGCCCGACGAGAATGAATGGCCCTGCGTCAGTGCCGAAGACGGTGCGGTCGTCGACTTCAACTTCACCAAAAGACTTTACTGAGTCGGAAAACTTTGGTGACTGCGGGAATCAGGTCATCGTGGCCGCCCATGTCAAGCCGCACGACCGGACCCTGGCCGTTATCCAGCACGAGCGCGGCAACGTGGTTGGGCAGTTCGTCTTTATGCATTTTGGTGTAAGCCAGCGAACCGAGCAGACCCTGCTCTTCACCGGTAAAGAGCACAAAACGGATGGTGCGTTTAGGCTTGAAGCCGCTCAGCTTGATGGCTTTGGCCGCGCCCAGAGTTGTGGCAACGCCGCAGCCGTCGTCGGTGGCGCCATCTGCCAGGTCCCAGGAATCAAGATGGCCGCCCACAACAATGACTTGTTCAGGATGCTCGGTGCCGCGGATTTCACCCACCACGTTGGCAGAGTCCACCGGCCCGCTGGTCACGCGATTCTGCACGTTGATCAGCATGCGCACGGGCTTGCCCTTATCAAGAAAGCGGCCGAGCTGCTGCTGGTCTTCAGCAATCATGCTGACGACGGGGATTTCATAGTACGTGTCAAAGCCCATTGCGCCGGTGTGAGTAAGGTGCATGCCTGCGGGAAATCCGCCGCCTTGTCCGCCAATGACGGCAACGGCGTGAGCGTCATGCGCTTTTTTCAGGAAGTCGCCAAAGCGGGCAAAATTGTTCGGGTTCGGCGGCGGCGCAGCGCCTTTTTTCACGATCAGCAGAACCTTGCCGGCCCAGGAAGCGGAATTGTTCTTTATCTCGTCTTCAAGACGGTTGGAGTTTACCGGCACCACTTCGGCTTCTTCTCCGCCTTGTTTGGTGGAACCGACCCAGCCCATGGAATCGACAGTGAGGCGGCGATGGATAGGAACAACCAGTTCTGCGCGAGGCGGAAACGCGTGTCCAGCCGCGCGAGATCTGCCATTTTTCTGCGCGGACATTTTCAAGCCCTATGGCGCGCATCTTCTGCAAGCCCCACTGGATGGCTTGTCCGGCTTCCGGGGATCCAGTCACGCGGCCGCCAATGTAGTCAGAAAGTTCTTCCAGATCGTCAAAGGCTTCATTGCTCATCATGCCCTGCCCGGCAATGGCCGTGAGCGCGGGCATGGTGCCATCCTGGGAAGGAGCGGCGGGTTCGGCCGGGTTGGCGGCTAAACCGCTCAGTGAAAAACAGAACAGTAGCGCCAACGCAATGATGGAGCCTAGCGACAGGAGTTTACGCATGTGAAATTACACCTCAGAAGGAATCTTTAGGGCGAAAGGCAGATTATATCTGTTATTAAGACGTAGGCTGGCCGCCGAGGGTGAGCAGCTGACCTGCTCATTTAGAATGTGTTCCGATTTTAAACTTATGAAAATCTTCTGCTTATTGCTCATACTCCATGCAGGCAGCCTCTTTGCGCAACAATTGCCACCCGCTCCCAAGGCCCATATTGTGGACGTAACTCCCAAAGCCGGTTACTTCAACGAACCCGCGCTCGCCGTGAATCCTAAAAATCCGCAGCAACTGGTGGCGGCATGGCAAGTCAACGCGAGCGCTGCGTATTCCACAGATGGCGGCCAGACATGGAAGGTAGCAGAGGGCACTGCGCCCAAGAATTACCGTGTTTCCGGCGACGTCTCTCTCGCCTATGACGCTTCAGGCCATGCCATTCTTTGCTATATCGCTTTTGACAAGCTTGGCTCAACGAACTATTGGGCGCAGGGCGCTACTCGCAACGGCATCTTCATCCGTCGCTCGCTCGATGGCGGCCAGAACTGGGAGCCCGACGCTATAACCGTGATTTCCCATGAATCCACTCCCGGCATTCCCTTTGAGGACAAACCCTGGATCGTTGCAGACACCAGCGGGACACACGCCGGCAATCTTTATATCGGCTGGACTCAGTTCACTCTTGCCGCCAGCGACCTTTTGTTCTCGCGCTCCACGGATGACGGCAAGACATGGTCGCAACCGATCAAGTTGAACAGCGTTCCAGGTTTGCCACGTGATGATAATGGCGCGCTGGAAGGTTTTCATGGCATCGTCGGTCCTGACGGCGCTCTGTACACGATCTGGGACGACCGTGATGGCATCATGATGGCTGTCTCCCGCGATGGCGGCCATAGCTTCAGCAAAGATCGCCGGATAATCCCGGCCGGCCCCGGCTATTTCGGCATTACAGGCGTCTCACGCTCCAATGGCTTTCCCCAGATCGGGATGGATATGCGGAAGTCAGGGCAAGAACATGGCGGCAATCTGTACGTTGCCTGGAGTGACTACTCTAATGGTGATGTCGATGTTTTCGTTTCGTCGTCGGGCGACTACGGCAAGACCTGGAGCGCGCCTGTCCGCGTAAATACTGATCCTATCCATAACGGCAAAGACCAGTTTTTTCAATGGATGGCTGTCGATCCGCAAAGTGGCGCCGTGAACCTTATCTTTTATGATCGCCGCACTGACAACCAGCAAACCACTGTGACTCTGGCTCGCTCTACTGACGGCGCAAAAACTTTCCAGAATTACACTTGGGACCCGGAGGCGTTCGCTGCAGAAGGCGATTTCCTGGGCGACTACCTTGCGATCTCCGCGTTCGGCAACAAGGTCTTTGGCGCATGGGCGCACCAGACATCAGAAGAAGAAAAGGTTGATCGCGGGAAAAAGACCAGGACCATACTGCGGGTGGGAACCGCGGATTTTAATTAGCTTTTTGGTTTACTCCCGACCCTGAGCGGCGCGAACGGGGAGGGAACCCTATGGCCACTATAATCTGGGCCGCTTTGCCGCGCATAGTTGATTGCGATTCAAGCATCTAAATTGAAAGCGCACAAGATGGAATAGCGATCTCTCGCTACGCTCGAGATATGGCAACCGACATTCGCATTGGCACTTCCGGCTATCACTACAAGCATTGGGTAGGAACGTTCTACCCGCCAAAGACGCCCCCATCGAAGATGCTCGATTATTACGTCCGTCACTTTGATACCCTGGAATTAAACAACAGCTTTTATCGGCTGCCGACGATTGAAGCCTTCGAGTCATGGCGCGATGCCACGCCGAAAAATTTTGTGTTCGCGGTAAAGGCCAGCCGGTTCATCACGCATAACAAAAAGCTTAAAGACCCTGAGAATGCTCTCGATAACATTCTTCCCCGCGCTGAGCATCTGGGCAAAAAGCTGGGACCTGTTCTCTTTCAACTGCCGCCAAAGTGGAAAGTGAATCTTGAACGGCTGGAAGGCTTGCTAAAAATTCTGCCTCGCGAGCACCGTTACGCGTTTGAATTTCGTGAATTGAGTTGGATGACCCCGGAAGTCAATCGCCTGCTGGAGCGCTACAACGCAGCTTTCTGCATTTACGAGCTTGCGGGTTATCACTCGTCGTTCGATATCACCGCCGATTTCGCTTATGTCCGCCTTCACGGCCCTGAGGCGGGAAAATACCAGGGCAGTTACGGCAATGCACAGTTACGCGGGTGGACAAAGCGCATTGAGGAATGGTCAGAAAAGGTTGAAGGCTGTTTACGTTTATTTTGATAATGACCAGGCAGGCTACGCGGCGCAGAACGCGCTGGAATTGAAACAGATGATCTTTGGCCGGTTGCACGCTTCTAAACGTCCGGCTGCCTGAAGTGAGCAAAAATTTTAGATGGAATAAATCCTTCGCTGCCGCGTTATTTCAGGTAGATTTGTTTCGAGCGAAATTTCTTAGGTGCGGGGGAAACTGCTTGCGGAAGACGGTTGCTCTCATATTACTTTTCCATGTGGTTACCGCCGCCTGGGGACAAAAAGCCGACCCTGAACGTCCTTCCAACGATCCCTATTACCATGACTGGAAAGCTGAACTCTATGAGGGCGGCATTCAGGACAATAGCTTTCTGATTGAAGAGTCTTATAACCAGGATTATGGCGTAGTGCAACACATCAATAACTTTGAACGTTTGTGGCAGAGCAAGACGTGGGTTTACAGCTTCACCCAGGAATGGCCGGTTGATATTGCGCCCAAAAACCAGCTCAGCTATACGGTCGTGGCTACGCACTCCGGAGACTTTCCCGGCTCAGGCACAGGCCTGGGTGACATCGCGCTGAACTATCGCTACCAACTGGTAGGCAGTGGCGATACCAGGGTTGCGGTCGCTCCTCGCCTGAGCCTGCTTGTTCCTTCAGGCGATCCCAAATTCGGACGCGGCGCCGGCGGAGTTGGCCTGCAGACGAACTGGGCGATAAGCATTGTTCTGAACAAGAAATTCACCACCCACTTCAACGCGGGCGCAACCATCACGCCGCACTCCAAGGATGAGCTTGGCAACTCTGCCGCGACCTATGCTTACAACCTGGGCCACAGCCTGGTATGGACAATGCATCCACGCTTCAATGCGTTCATGGAGACGATTTTCAATCGTGGTGAATCTGTGATTGGCCCCAGGCAAACGCAATGGGAGAGTCAGGTGTTTGTGAATCCCGGGATCCGTTGGGCTTATAACTTTTCCAGCGGACTGCAAATTGTGCCGGGAATTTCAGTGCCGGTTGGCGTGGGGCCGACAAGCGGCGAAAAAGGGGTTTTCTTCTATCTCAGCTTTGAACATCCGTACAGAAGGATTCCCCGGAAAGAAAAATAGAGGCAAGCTGGCGCTTTGCCTCTATACGTGAAATCTGTTTTATTTTGATCGGCGTTCATCCGCGTAAATCAGCGGTAAATTTGATTATTGTTTTCCTGATTTCCCTGCAACGTCCAGCCTTGCTTGCGCACGCTGCAATGCTTCCTGCGCTTCCTCATTTACCTCAAGGCCGGACTTTTGCAACTCGGCTTCGGCTTTTCTTTTCGCCGCTTCGGCCCGGGCCGTATCTATCTCTTCGGCTCTCTCCGCGGCTTCCGCAAGAATCGTGACTTTCGTTTGCAACACTTCGGCAAATCCCCAGGCCACTGCCAATCGTTTTGTCTGGTTGCCATTGCGATAGGTAAGTTCGCCGGGGGCCAGCTCAGTGATGAGCGGAGCGTGACCAGGAAGCACACCAAGATACCCGGTTTCGCCGGGGATCTCGATGTACTCGGCGGCCTCGTTTACCACCAGCCGCTCCGGTGTCACGATCTCCAGTTGAATGGTGTCTGCCATTTTCTTACGCTGCCGCTCCGGACTTCATCTTTTCCGCTGCCTCCAGCACTTCTTCAATCGCGCCCTTCATGTAGAACGCCTGCTCCGGAATCTCATCGTGCTTGCCCTCGATGATTTCCTTGAAGCTGCGCACGGTGTCGGCGATTTTCACATACCTGCCGGCCATGCCGGTGAACTGCTGCGCCACAAAGAACGGCTGTGACAGGAACTTCTGCACCTTGCGCGCGCGTGAAACCGTGAGCTTGTCTTCTTCGCTCAGTTCTTCAATGCCGAGAATGGCAATGATGTCCTGCAAGTCGGTGTAGCGTTGCAGGATTCTCTTCACGCCCTGCGCCACGTCGTAATGCTCCTGGCCCACGATGTGCGGGTCGAGAATGCGCGAAGTCGAAGCCAGCGGATCCACCGCCGGATAAATTCCAATCGCCGTCAGCGGACGCGAAAGCACTGTGGTTGCGTCCAGGTGGGCAAATGTAGTCGCCGGCGCAGGATCGGTAAGATCGTCGGCGGGCACGTAAATCGCCTGCACTGACGTGATCGATCCGCGCTTGGTCGAGGTAATGCGCTCCTGCAACTCGCCCATTTCCGTGGCAAGGTTCGGCTGATAACCCACGGCGGAAGGCATGCGGCCCAGCAGCGCTGAAACTTCTGACCCGGCCTGGGTGAAACGGAAAATGTTGTCGATGAAGAGCAGCGTGTCCGCGCCTTCTTCATCGCGGAAATATTCAGCAACGGTAAGACCGGTCAGGGCCACGCGCAGACGCGCTCCAGGCGGCTCTGTCATCTGGCCGTAAATCAGTGATGCTTTTGACTCTGACGCCGTACCCGGCTTGATCACGCCGGATTCAGTCATTTCCAGCCACAGATCGTTGCCTTCACGGGTGCGCTCGCCCACTCCGGCGAACACGGAATATCCTCCGTGCTGCTTGGCTACGTTGTTGATCAGTTCCATGATCACAACCGTCTTGCCTACGCCAGCGCCGCCAAACAGGCCAATCTTTCCACCCTTCAAAAAGGGTTGGATCAGGTCAATGACCTTCACGCCAGTCTCAAACATTTCCGCTTTGGTCGCCTGCTCGTCAAACGCGGGCGCTGGGCGATGGATGGGCAGCCGCTTCGCCGCCTTCACTGGGCCTAGGTTGTCCACAGGTTCACCGATCACGTTCATCACGCGGCCCAGCGTCTCTTTGCCCACGGGCACAGAGATCGGCCCGCCAAGATCAAGCGCGTTCATGCCGCGCACCATGCCATCCGTGGCCTGCATGGCGACGGTGCGCACGCGGCCTTCGCCCAGGTGCTGTTGCACTTCCAGCACCACGTCGATCGGGTCCGGCACTTTAAAGCCTTCACTGGTTACGCGCAGCGCCTGATAAATCGGCGGCAGATTGCCTTCAGAAAATTCCACGTCAACCGCGGGTCCCGCGATCTGTATAACCTTGCCTACATTTTGAGTAGCCATAATGACCTTTAAGAAGCAACTAGCAATTAGTAACTAGCAATTAGCGAAACCTGAATTCTTTTCGCGCCCTGCCCAGTTCCGGTTTCCTAAAATCCCTGAACCCGCGCTCGCTGCGAGTCTTTCTGAAATCCCGAATCCCGCGCTTTTTGCGGGTGAGGGATCACTACGTTCTTCTAAGCACTCAGCATCTGCACAACCAATTTCCCAATCCCAAAGCTCTTCGCGGCTATAGCGATCCCTCGCTTCTGCTCGGGAGTTCCCAAAAACTATTCGCGCCCTTCGCGTCCTCTGCGGTAAAGCCTTTGCTTTTCCGATCACCTGATCATCGGATCACCCGATCTTCTTTACTGCGCTGCGGCCGCCCCGCTCACAATCTCAATAATCTCTTTGGTAATCTTCGCCTGGCGGGCCCGGTTCATGGCCAGCGTAAGCGAATCAATCATGTCAGAAGCGTTGCTGGTGGCTGAATCCATGGCCGTCATGCGCGCGGCGTGTTCTGCCGCTTCAGACTCCAGCATGGCGCGGAACAGCTGTGCGTAAATGTAGCGTGGCAGCAGGTCGCGGAACAGCACTTCCGGAGGCTGCTCGTAGATATAGTCAACCTCAGCCGTACCAAAGCCCGCGGCTTTCTTGTCCATTTCCGACGTATCAGCGCCTCGGATGGACGCGCCTGCATGCTTTGCCGCTTGCAGCCGCTGTTTGAGCTGTTCTTCCGTGGCCTCCTCGGTCATCTCGTGCACGGTCTCGCCAATCGCGCGAATCGGCAAAACGTCATCCACCACCAGCCGCTGCGCAATGACTGACTTAAATTCGTTGTAGACGATGTAAACAGAATCGACCTTGCCTTCCGTGTAAAGCCGGATTACCTTATCTGAAATTTCACGCGCGCTCTGCAACTGCGCCCGGTTCATCAGGCCCACGTATTCCGCTACCACCTGGATAGGCCCTTTGCGTTCTGCGTCCGCCTCAAGCGCCACGGGATAACGGCGGCGGAAGTAGTCACGCGACTTTCTTCCCAGGGCCAGAATATCGATGTTCTTGTCCTTCTTGAGGTCAATGAACTTCGCCGCGGCTTTCAGGATGTTGGAGTTGAATGCCCCAGCCAGCCCTTTCTCGCCTGACACCACGATCAGCAGCGTGCTCTTTTCTTCGCGACGCACCAGCAACGGATGCAGCGCTTCGCCCGTCGCCGGATCATAGACATCGGCCCGCGAGACCAGCGATTTCAGAACGTTCGTGATCATTTGTCCGAAAGGACGGGTCTGCAGCGCGCGTTCCTGCGCGCGGCGCAGCTTGGCCGCCGAGACCATCTGCATGGCCTTGGTGATCTGCCGCGTGTTCCGCACGCTGCGGATTCGCCGCCGGATGTCTAAAAGGTTCGCCATATTTATATGCTAGGCCTTTGCAGCCGCTTTGTCCGCTTGTCTCTCAGCCACAAAGCGTTGCTTGAACTCCTTCAGCGTCTTTTCAATCTCTGCCTTGATCGCGTCATCGATCGTCTTCTTCTGCATGATCGTGTCCAGCAGCTTCGGGTTCATCGCCTCAACGTATTTGTTCAGCTCCTCAGAGAACGCACGCACCTGTTCCACTTCCAGATCGTCCAGGTAGCCGTTGGTTCCGGCAAAGATAATCATGATCTGCTTGCCGAATGAAAGCGGCTGGTACTGGTCCTGCTTCAGGATTTCCACCAGTCGTTTGCCGCGATTCAGCTGCGCCTGCGTGGCTTTGTCCAGATCGGAACCGAATTGCGCGAACGCCGCCAGTTCTCGATACTGCGCCAGTTCCAGCTTCAGCGTACCTGCTACCTGCCGCATGGCCTTGATCTGCGCCGAACCACCAACGCGACTAACTGAGATACCGACGTTCACTGCCGGACGCACGCCGGAGTTGAACAGGTCAGTTTCAAGGAAAATCTGTCCGTCAGTAATGGAGATAACGTTCGTCGGAATGTAGGCGGAAACGTCGCCCGCCTGCGTCTCAATGACCGGGAGTGCCGTAAGCGAACCGCCACCCATCTTGTCTGACATTTTTGCCGCGCGCTCCAGCAGGCGGGAGTGGAGATAGAACACGTCTCCGGGATACGCTTCGCGTCCCGGCGGACGGCGCAGCAGCAGTGAGATTTCGCGGTACGCTGCGGCATGCTTGGAAAGATCGTCATAGATCACCAGCGCGTGCTTGCCGGTATCGCGGAAGTACTCGCCCATGGCGCACGCTGCATACGGCGCAAGGTAAAGCATTGGCGCAGGCTCTGAAGCGGACGCCGCCACTACGATCGTGTATTCCATGGCGCCGTAATCTTCCAGCACCTTTACCACTTGCGCGATCGAAGAGCGTTTCTGTCCAATCGCGTTGTAGATACAAATCAGGTTGTTGCCTTTGCTGTTGATGATGGTATCCAGCGCAACGGCGGTCTTGCCGGTCTGGCGGTCGCCAATGATCAGTTCGCGCTGGCCGCGGCCAATGGGAATCATGGAGTCGATGGCCTTGATACCCGTGGCCATGGGCTCGCGCACCGGCTGGCGGTCAATCACGCCCGGAGCAATGCGCTCAATCGCAATCTGCTTGTTCGAGGCGATTGGCCCCTTGCCGTCAATCGGCTGGCCCAGAGCGTTCACCACGCGCCCAATCATGCCCTCGCCCACGGGGACTGACATGATCGTCCCGGTGCGCTTCACCTCGTCGCCTTCTTTGATTTCGGTGAATTCGCCCAGCAGCACCGCGCCCACCTGGTCTTCTTCCAGGTTCATGGCCAGACCGGCAACGCCGTGCCCGAACTGGAGCAGTTCGCCGGCCATGACTTTATCCAGCCCGTGAATACGGGCGATTCCGTCACCCAGGGAGATGATGGTGCCCACCTCGTCCACGGAAACCTTGGATTCGTAATTTTCAATCTGGTCGCGGATGAGCTTTGTTATTTCGTCTGCTTTTATCTGAGCCATAAATCCTGTTTTTCCTTCAAACCATTCTTGGCGGAGGTCCTTCGACTCGCTTGCGCTCGCTCAGGATCTCGGCAGCAGGCTCCCTCTTCGCTCACGCCTGCTAATCGCCTCGACTTTTATCTGAGCCATAAATCCTTTTTTCTTTGTTCTTACGCTGTGGCCAGTTCTTGCCGCATACGCTGTAACCGGCCTTGCACTGATCCGTCATAGATCGTGCTGCCCACACGCACCAAAACTCCACCAAGCAGGGTGACGTCTTGAGAATATGTTGCTCTCACCGTCATGCCTGTGATGGCAACCAGTTGCTGTTCCAGCGACTTCTTCTCAGCCGATGACAATTCGCGCACCGAGCTCACCTTTGCTTCAGCGATGCCCAGCCGCCGGTCCAACTCCTGCTTGAATTGTTCCAGCAGATCGCCGATATTGCCGATGCGTCCGTGGTCGATTAACACAGCCAGAAAGTTCCGCAGGATATTTGTCGCGCCAACGCGCTGGATGATCGCATCCAGCAGTTGGTGCTTCTGCTCTCGACTGACGGCTGGATTCTGCAACACATTCCGCAACTCGCGGCTGCTGTTCACCACATCAGCCATCTGCTGAAATTCCGCGACGGTCTTTTCTGGATTCAGCTTGTTCTTGACTGCCACGTCGGCGTAAGCGCGTGCGTACCGGCCCAGGACTGCTGCCATCTAATTGCCGTCCTTTCCCATCTGGGCGGTAAAAGCTCGCACCAGGGCCTCGTCAGTATCGTTGCTCACACGAATTTTTTTCTCGGCCAATTCCACAGCCAGATCTGCCACGTACGCTTTCAAGTCCGCGGCGCGCGGCGTTAGCGGCCATTTCAATTTCCTGCTCGGCGGAAGTCACAATGCGCTTGCGCTCTTCTTCTCCCGCAGCCAGCAGGCGCTGCTCTTCGGCCTTGGCGTTCTCGTCGGCCTCACGCTGCATCGCGGCGATATCGGCATCAAGACGAGAAAGCCTTCCTTCCACTTCAGTCAGCCGGCGGCGCGCGTCTTCACTCATTTTGCGCGCTTCCTCAATGCCTTTCTGAATGGTCGATGTGCGTCCCTTGAAGTAGCCAGGAAGTATTTTGCGCAACAGCCTGGCCATAAAAAAGAAGATCACGGCAAAATTAAGCACAAAGCAGAGCCAGTACGCCTGGTCGGCAGTGAGGCCGGTATGGCGGGCGATCCATTTGACTGAAGGGGAATGACGAATGGCTTCAGCTTCCCCGCCTTGTTCCAGCTGTTCTTCACCCTCGTGCTTCGGCGAAGGATGCGCTGCTTGTGGCGGCTGCTGGGCCGTGCTGCTCGCGGGTTTCGCATTTTCCTGGGCCCGCACGGTTCCTACAGGCACGATCGCGATCCCCAGCACCGCTATGGTTGCGTAAAACCAAACTCTCTGGACCATCTGTTTCATACTACCGGCCCCCTGCTGCTGTAGCCGGCTTCAGGACTGTTGCAATCACCTGGTCGGCCAGCACATTGGCCTGCTGTTCCAAATCTGCTTTCGCGCCGACGGTATCTTTTTCCAGCGCCGTCCGGGCTTTCTTCACCATCTCGCCGGCACTCTTCCGCGCTTCCGCCAACGCTGTATTTCGCTCTTCCATCACTCGCTGCCGGTTGGCCTGCTGTGCTTTATAAATCTGTGATCGCGCTTCACGCACGCGCTGTTCGTATTCCGCAGTGCTCTTCTCGGCAATGGCGATTTCCTGCTGCGCCCGCTCCATGGCGCCTTCCGTCAGGGCGTGACGCTGCGCCAGTACCTGACGCAGCTTGTTATGCACCAGGAAAGTGTACGCCGTCCACAAGATCAGCACTGAGATGATCGTGGGGATGGAATTAATCAGTAATTCGCCTATTTGCCTGAGTATCGCGTCCATGCAAAATTAATCTTTAAGTTGTAGTGAACAAGAAGCGGATCGGGGGCTACCACCAAACTCTTTAACTTAACATTCGATTCACAGCAGTGTCAACGCAAGCAGCCGCACATTGCGCTCACTTTGGTCCCCGGTTGCGGCTTCGTTTTATCGATAGTGCTCGAGGTAATACAGCGCCCCGAACGCGAGAACTAAAGCGGTGCCCGGGAGCGCCAGAAATCGAGCGCTTCGCGAAGGCTGCCTCCAATCCGCGGTGGTGAGAAAAAATACGAACATCGGTATCAGCGCCACGATTGACAACTGAAAGATGTGCGCCGCCGTGCCTTCGTCCGCTTGCAGCGGATGCGTATACCCGCTAAGCACAGCCAGCAGCGCTGTGACTGACAGAACGACGATGATTCTTCCGCTAACGCGATTGATCTGCGTTTGCATAGCTTTATTCTTACACATCCGGAAACCTCCTGCCATCGACTGCGGAGCCACGATGCTGCCCAGCGCACTGAGAGCCACACAAGTGGGTACATCACGTTGTCGCGATGGCGGGCCAGACAGGGGAACGGTGATTTTTTCGTTAAGAAAAAGCTGATTTTTGTTATTGTGACCGACATGATTTTTCTCTACCTACTGCTCGGATTGCTCGTTGGGGCTCTATCCGGAATCGTCGGCATTGGCGGCGGCATCATGATCATCCCCGCTCTGGTTTATTTCTTTCATATGAGCCAGCACAAGGCCCAGGGAACATCTCTGGCGGCGCTGCTGGCTCCCATTGGCGCTCTCGCCTTCTGGGAGTACTACAAGGCAGGAAATGTCGACCTGAAAGCCGGCCTGCTGATCGCTTTAGGCTTTCTCATTGGCGGGTACTTTGGCGGACTCTGGGCCCAGCACCTGTCGGAAGTGGTCTTACGCAGGGCGTTTGGCACTTTGCTGGCAATCATTGGCATTCAGTTACTACTTTCACGTGCATAATCGTTTTGCAGTAGGCAGCTGCAAGTCGCCCGAGTGCCTTTCTCCTTTATTTACAGGGGTTTGCCCGAGCAGGGGGACACGGTTATCCAGATGATTATGTAAGTATAAAAAGAGTTAGCGGATCGCTTGACTTCGTCCCTCAGTGGCCTAGAATGTACTTATCACCTCCGATCCGATTCAGGATCGAATGGGCTTGTGGCCAAGGAAACCGTCACCGCTTCTTGGTCTCAGGCCCATTTTGATTTTTGCGGTGCGAAGCCCGAAAAATCATCTTTTAGCTCTTAGCCATTGGCTTTGTCTCGTACCGCACACTGATTTCATTTCCACCGTCATAGAATCCCAGAATAGCTGCTTCAGCAATACTCCCAAGTCTTCGACTAGCATTTTTATAACTTCCGAGGAAACGTTATGGTGCCCAGATTTCAGAGTCGCGACCGGGCACTTTGCATCGATCTGCTGTCAATGATCCGCGGATTGCCAAATTGATTCGGGGCAGTTGGTTTGCTAAGGTCGTCAGTCATGTCCCAGCGTTCCCCCGAGCAGATGAGTGACCAGATACGCGAATTGCTCGACTCTCTTTATCGCGTGGATTCGGGACGAATCCTGGCAACACTGATCCGATTGCTCGGTGATTTTGATCTTGCCGAAGCAGCCCGACGGGAGGGTGCTCGTCACCGACGGGCCGTACCCGAGACCAAGGAGCACATAGGCGGATTTCTGGATACTGGAATGCGCTAATATCGACGAGGCGCTGGGATGGGCGAAGAAGGCTGCCATCGCCTGCGATGTGGCCGGCGAAGTGCGCGAGCTTCGTTTGGCGGCCCGGCGTCACGGAACGGCGTGGAAGAACGCGCAGCGGAACCGCAAGTAAACCGGCAGACGGCCAGCGCGTTGTTGCGTTTTCGACAACCGAAAGCGAGCATTCAAAACAGTGAAAAGGAGAAACACCATGAGAAAGGTCAGGATCATCGAACACATCTCGCTGGACGGCGTGATTCAGGCCCCCGGCGGGCCAGAGGAAGATACCAGCGGCGGCTTCAAGTACGGCGGATGGTCGGCGCCGCATGACGACCCCGAAGGTGGAGAGGCCATCGTCGCGGCTCACGGCGATGATTTCGATCTGCTGCTGGGCCGCCGAACCTACGATATCTGGAGCGGCTTTTGGCCGAAAGCTCCGAACAGTCCGATGGCGGACAGTATCAACGCAGCGACGAAATACGTCGCGACCCACAGGCCGAAGAGTCTTGAATGGGGGCCGGTCGAGGGCCTTGGAGCGGACATCGTTGAGGGCGTTCGCCGCGCCAAGGCGAAGAGCGGGCCGCATCTGATTGTCTGGGGCAGCTCGACGCTGACTCCGGTGCTGCTGGAACACGGGCTTGCGGATGAAGTCTTGCTGCTCGTCTTTCCGGTCCTGTTAGGCACGGGCAAACGTATCTTTTCGGACGGAACCCCGCCACGCGAACTCGCGCTCGTCAGCACCAAGGCTGTAGCCTCGGGCGTCATCATCAGCACCTACAGGCCCAGCGGACCTTTGCGGACCGGCACCATGGGCGCGGGGTAAGCGGGGGAGTGAGCCGAACGTATCTTTTATCTGATCCCCAACGGACCATAAAATATAGGAGATATTCGTGACCAACCCCGTGTTCCCCGGTCGAAGTTTCTTCCACGGCACCAAGGCCAACTTGAAACCAGGAGATCTCATCAAGCCAGGGTACAACTCCAACTATGGGAAAAGGAGGATAGCTGCTTACATCTATCTGACAGGCACCTTGAATGCGGCGATCTGGGGAGCCGAGTTGGCCTTCGGCGAAGAACCCGGCAGAATCTACGTTGTGGAGGCGACCGGCCCTATTGAAGATGACCCCAATCTGACTGACAAGAAATACCCAGGCAATCCGACATTGTCATATCGCTCCAAGGACCCGCTTCGTGTGATAGGAGAGGTGATCCGTTGGCAAGGCCACTCCGCCGATGAACTCAACAACATGAAGGCTAACCTTGAACGATTAAGGCAGCGTGGTGTTGAGGCCATCTGAAGACTAGATGATTGGTAAAGGGTGTGCGATGACTATAGGACGGACGATCCAGCACGCACACCGCACATTCTGATAAGCGATGGTACATAAAAGGGGGCAGGACAATCCGATGAGAAAGCTGATCTTCGCCATCAACATTACCCTGGATGGATGCTGCGACCACACCAAATTCAATCCCGATGACGAAACGCTTGAGTATTTTACGCACCTCACGCGAGATGCTGACCTGCACGTCTTTGGGCGTAAAACCTATCAATTGATGGTTCCCTATTGGCCTGATGTCGCCAAAGACCATTCTGCGACAAAAGCAGATACCGAATTTGCCCAGGCATTTGACGCCATCAACAAAGTTGTTTTTTCACGATCATTAGAGAGCGCTGAAGATAAAAATACGAGAATTGTTCGTACGAGCCTTCACGACGAAATACTTAAATTGAAACAGGAACAAGGCAAAAATATTCTAATCGGTGGTGTAAGTCTTCCTTCACAACTTATAGAGCTTGGTCTGATTGATGAATATCATTTTGTGGTTCACCCGATAGTTTCAGGAGAAGGTAGACGGTTGTTTGAAGGTAGTAGCCTGCCGGAGAGATTGCAACTAAAACTTGTTGAGTCAAAGATTTTTAAATCAGGATGTGTTGCGCTTCGTTACTTGAAACAGTGACAGAAAAATCTGCGATAGCCGGGTGGCCCGGGCTTTTGATCTTGCGGGCATTACAAACACAGTGGGTGCTTCGGTCCTTCGCGTTTTTTGCGAAGAGCCTGCCCTGAGCTTAAAGGAGATTGCCTTGGAACGATCTCCGCTATTATTGTCAGCACGCTTCTATGCGTCCGAATGCTTACATAATTGCGGGACCGAACGGGGTCGGCAAGACGACTTTCGCGCGGGAATTTCTGCCGAATTACGCGGATTGCAAGAACTTCGTCAACGCAGACCTGATTGCCCAGGGTATGGCCCCATTCTCGCCGGAAACCGCGGCCGCGCAATATGGGAAACCTGACTAAACCGCCGGCAAATATTCTCGAATTGCCCCTGGCGGAACGCGCTGAAATGGCCCTCAAAGCGGCTGTTGAGAAGGTAGTAGAATCGCATGTGCGAGAGGGGCGTCCGCTCTATATCTGGCGCGATGGTAAGGTGATTGAGGTGTCGGCCCAGGAGTTGCGAGACACGCCTGTCAAGCCGCAGTGATTTCCTGCCAAATCAAATTTATGCCATGCTTCCACGCCGCCAGCCCTTTATTCTGTTCCGGCGCATTATGCAGATAAGGCGGAGTTTCGTCAGCGGGAGTGCCCACAGAGTAGCCGATGGCACGATCCCGGCGGCATTCAAGGTGACGGAAAGCACAGTCACCTCGAAAGGCGTCATTCTAGTGAATTACGAGGGTGCAGGCGCAGTCCCAACCGGAAGTCTATAAACATTCGGCCGGGTGGCCAACCCCTATTTTTCAGCAATGGAAAGCGGTAAACGTCCCGTCTGTCCCCGTTTTTCCCGCGGGTTATCGAAAAGTGATCACGGGTAACACTGAAAATCCCAAGGTAAGAGTTGCCGACAATCCGCCCAAATGCCTTCCGCACACCGCTTGCGCGCACCAGTAAGCCCCCGGGCGGACGATTGAACCAACGTTAATGCCATAGGCTGCCCATTTACTGTTGCGCAACTCTCCCGGCCGTTTCTCGTTCCGCTGGCAACATCGTCTGCCTCGATTGGCTCCAACGGGCAAGCCAGGCACTTGCGTAGCTTGCTGGAGAAGATATCTCAGTCTGCAAGAACTAACAGTTGCGAGACCAACTCATCCTGAATAGGCTTTGCTGGTCGTGTACCTGACTCAGTGGAGTCTCCCGGCGTAATTTTGAACTCGCAGGAAGGGGAAGTCTTCCTGCGTCCTTGCCAAAATCCCGTTAAGAGGAATGCCATGAGAATGCGAGTTAGTCTGACAGCACTGACGTTAGCCTTCGCGGTGTGTTTCGCTCTACCCGCGAGGGGCGATCGCTTTTCCTTCAGCACGGGCAGTCCTGACGGCAAGCTAGGCGCGCTTTCCAGGCCTGCCGGGTCACAGGGACTCGAAACCGAAACGGCCGACGATTTCGTATTGACGCAAGCCACAGTTGTTAGCGGAGCCACAATGCACGGGTTGATCCCCGCGGGAGCTCCTGCCTCCAGTGTGGGGAGAGTCGAGGTGGAGATCTACCACGTCTTTCCCCTGGACTCTGACGCTGCCCGCACGCCGAGCGTGCCGACACGCACCAATTCACCGTCCGACGTGGAAATAGACGCTGCCACGCGTGATTCCGATGAGGGTGCCCTGCGCTTTATCACAACCGACGTCTCGACCTTCACGGTGCAAAACAGCGTGATCAACGGCATCAATAAAGCGCCCGCTCAAACGACCCATGGCGAAGGGCCGGCGACCGGCGAACAGGTAGAGATTAATATCGCCTTCAACCCCCCGCTTTTCCTACCGCCGGGTCACTATTTTTTCCGCCCGGAAGCTGAGGTAAGCGGCGGCAATTTCTTGTTCCTTTCTGCACCGAGACCGATCACGTCGGGGACGCCGTTTCCTGCCGGCACGACCGACCTGCAAGCATGGATCCGCAACGCGAACCTGGTCCCGGATTGGCTGCGCATCGGCACCGACATCATCGGTAGCGACACGTTCAACATGACCTTCAGCCTGACCGGCAATACTATCCCCGCAGCAGGCACGCCCGGGGAGGCAAACTGCCACGGCCTCACAGTTTCTGCAATGGCTCATGAGTTTGGGAGCATCGATGCGTCCGCCTCAACCCTGGGCTATTCCAGCGTGGGTGCGCTTCAGGAGGGCATCAACGTGTTTTGCGGGCGGTAGCGCCAAACGCCCGTGAAGGCCCGCTCTTCCACAACGCTCAGCGCTCAAAAGCGCTGAGCGCAGATGCTGAAAACTCGCCTTGCGGAATCGTGCCGTGGCAATTGCAGTGCGCGATGGTCCAGAGGTCGGTCTGACGCATATCGACGGCGGGTGGCCCAGGCTTTCCGGAGTTTTTTCTGTCCTTCAGAATAATCATCCTTTGGGACTGAATCTCGCACCGCTGTTGCGCGAGATTCGTTTAGGCCCAAAGGGTGGGATATAAAATCAGCCTATGCCTAAAGGACTCATCCGCATTTACGGACACCGGGGTCCCCACAACGCGCTGCGGTTGCGCGTTATGGGGTGGAGAGTGACTGGCATTTCATTACCTGTTCCTGTTACCAAAGGCTCCCTTCTCTTGGATCAGCCGGGCACCGTTATGTGTTTCTTAAAGTCCTTGAGCAAACTGGGGCTGTGCCGCACCTACGGCGCTCCATTTCTCCTAATCCTTTCCCAGCACTTGCCCCTTCAGCGTGCGCCAGCGCGCCTCGGGCCGTGCTGGGCTAGACTAGGGTTAGACTCTGTCGCGCCTCCGGCGCTGGAGTAATGCGATTCAGATATTTTGGTTTTCCGCGAAAGAAGCGTTGCGGCGCTGGGGTAGCGCCATTCATTTTTCCCGCGAGGCGCGGCTGCGGAAGAACCTTTTACCACAGAGAGGACACGAAGGAACACAGAGAATAAAAGATTGATGCAAGTGCTGAAGCAACGTGTTTCGCTCCAGTGCCGCGCAAAGAAAAGAGCCACCAAACAGCAGCTCAATACTTTTAGTGAACAGTTGCCTGCCGCATTCTGGCAGCCCCGATCTTATGACTTCAATGTTAGAACGGAAAAGAAGTACGTTGAGAAGCTGAAATATATACATTCCAATCCGGTGAGGGCGAGGATTGGTAGAATCTCCCGGACTCTGGCCCTGGAGCAGCTTTCGGCACTACTGGTTGGGCGAAGAAGGGCCTGTTAAGGTCGGCGAGTAATTATCTCCCACCCTTTGCGACTGAGCCCAAGCTCGCGCAACACCGGCGCGGCTTGAGTCGCAAAGGATGGGGCACCCAACATACATCTGAGGACAGAACTGAGGGGTTTGAAACCTGGGCTGATCGACGTAGAAGAGGCCTTCATCGATGGGAGTTTCGCACCAATCGAAAAAAGGGAAACGCGTCGTGTCTTTCGCTATTGCATCGCCCCACAAAATGCGCTATTATCCAGCAGCCCTCAGGGGTGGAAGTGCGTCCGATCTTTGACAAAAAGCAAATAGCAATTGGCAAATGGCAATTAGCCAGATCCTAGGATTTGCAACCCTCTGCCGACACCGCCGAGGGGGCGGTGCCACACTAGCATCGCAACCCTGCGACCCACTGCCTGTCCTTGGGTGACATTGGGTGCCCTTGGGTGAAATTGGGTCTACATAGGGGGTAGGGGCAGGGGGTCATGTAAATTGCCGGCGGAAAGGCAAGCCGGGATTGAAAGAGAAGGACTTACGCGCCCGGTGCAATCAAAAGAGCAGCAAAAATGATCCGAAAATATGAGCGAAATTGAGTGAAATCCGCAGGGTCACGCAAGGAACAGGCAGTAGGTCGTAAATAGATGGTAGGGATCCCTCCCCTTCGCAAAGACCGCTCAGGGTCGGGATTTCAGAAAGAGCTAGCGGCTCCTTGGCCTTACCTCATACTCCCGCAGCACCCGCGCCAGCGATTCCGGAGCTTCCACGTCCATCTGCACTTTGCTGTCACGATAAGAGCGCTTCAGGATGTGCGCCCTTGATTCAATTTGTGCCAGCAGTTTGCCTTGGCTTTGCGGAACGCGAATCCGCATGTGCTGAATGGCGTCGATCTTCAGGTGGTCGTCGATCGCGGAGAGCAGATCATTGAGGCCGAGTTCTTTCGCCGCCGAGATGTAAACGGTGTTTGAACTGTTGGCCAGTTCACGTCGTTGCGCCTGCGGCACCAGATCGATCTTGTTCATCACGCGAATCTGCGGACGGTCCATTACTTCAAGATCTTTCAGCACGCTTTCCACCTGGCGTCTGTTGATCGTGAGCGGAAGCGCTGGTGACGTCGGCAACATGCAGCAGCAACGCGGCACGCTGGACTTCTTCCAGCGTCGCCCGAAAAGCGGAGACCAGCGTCGTGGGCAGGTTGCGGATGAACCCGACGGTATCCGACAAGAGCACTTTGCGTTTGCTGGGCAGCGTAACGCCGCGGACCGTGGGATCGAGCGTGGCGAACATCTTGGCGGATTCAAGCACGCCCGCGCCGGTGAGCACGTTGAACAATGTCGATTTACCGGCGTTGGTATAGCCCACTAACGCTATCGTTGGCAGCGGGACAGATTCACGCCGTTGCCGCTGCTGGCCGCGAATGCGTTTCACGTCCTCAAGCTGCTGCTTGATGTGACGAATGCGCCGATAGATTTTTCGCCGGTCAGTCTCAAGCTGCGTTTCACCCGGACCGCGCGTTCCGATGCCGCCGCCCAGCTGCGACATCTCAATGCCTCGTCCGGCCAGCCGCGGCAGCATGTAGTCGAGTTGCGCCAGCTCAACTTGCAATTGGCCTTCTCGGCTGCGGGCATGGCGGGCAAAAATATCCAGAATGAGCTGGGTGCGATCGATCACCCGCGCGTTCACTTCTTTTTCTATATTGCGCTGCTGTGAAGGAGAAAGCTCATGGTCGATAAGCACCAGATCGGCATCAACCGAAGCTACCGCGCCGGCGATTTCCTGGAGCTTGCCTTTGCCAATGAGCGTGGCCGGATCAGGCCGGTCACGATGCTGGATAAACTCACCGGCGATCTCCGCACCGGCAGAAGCTACCAGCTCACGAAACTCGGCCAGCGATTCTTCTACGCCTACGCGGGAGACACTTTTCCCTTCCGCACGGTCAGACGCTACGTTGCGCGCAAGCACGGCGCTGGGCGGCACGTGCAGATCGCGGTCGGAACGGGAGCGGTAACGGAACTCCAGAGCTACAAGAAATGCCCGCTCCGGACCATCTCGACCAGTCTTGATCCCGGCCGACGGTTGAAAACGGCGGGAACGCTGCCCAGGAATAAATTAGCCCTCCGACTTGCCGGTACTGCTGTCGCCCTCTCCCGATGGACCGTGCGAACGGCTGTCAAAATGGCTGCCTTTCGCCATCACCACGGTTGATATGGCGTGTTTAAAAATGAGTTGTTCCTGATTGTTGGTTTCTAGGACGACCGAATATTTGTCAAAGGACCGGATACGGCCTGTCAGTTTCACCCCGCTCAGCAGATAAATGGTGATCTGACTCTTGTCCTTGCGCGCGGTATTCAGAAACGAGTCCTGTATGTTTTGTGCCGGCTTATTTTCCATCTGCCGATCTTTCTCCTGTGTTTGCATAGGGACGCGGAAGCAGCCTTGGTGGCCTCTCTCACTGCCATTGTAGCTTTTCAGGGCGTTCCGGGCAAAAAGCCACTGTCACAGCGTATTCGCCCGGTAATGCTAGAATTTTGTTAGTTGTTTTCCTTAGTGATGAAGAGTGCAAGCCACAAAGCCGCGGCAGCTGTCCCCATGCTGGACCTCTCGCGCCAATATGCCGCGATCCGCAATGAGGTTCTGGCCGCTGTCGCGCGCGTCTGTGACTCTCAACATTACATTCTGGGTGAAGAAGTAGCCGCCTTTGAACGCGAATTTGCTGCCCTGTGCGCCACCGCAGACTGCGTCGGCTGCGCTTCCGGCACAGACGGACTCTGGCTGGCTTTGGCCGCTGCCGGCGTTGGTCCTGGCGATTCCGTCATTACCACGCCTTTCAGCTTCTTTGCCACCGCCAGTTCGATCTTGCGCGCGGGCGCCAAACCGGTTTTTGCTGACGTCGATCCGGGGACACTGAACCTGGATCCGGCAAAAGTAGAGCAGCGGCTCAGGACTTCATCGAACGACGTACGGGCCGTCATGCCGGTGCATCTCTACGGGCAATGCGCGGATATGGATGCATTCAGCCAGATCGCATCTCAATTCAACATTCATTTAGTGGAAGATGCTGCCCAGGCAGTAGGCGCAACATGGAATGGGAAACGCGCAGGATCGCTAAGTCTGGCCGCTGCGTTCAGCTTTTATCCCACAAAAAATCTCAGTGCATTTGGTGACGCCGGCGCCGTAACCACAAGTGATGCCCGCCTGGCTGAACGCATGAGATCGCTGCGCAACCATGGCGGAAAACAACGTTATTATCACGATGAAGTAGGAGCCAACAGCCGCCTTGATTCGATTCAGGCTGCTGTGCTGCGCGTGAAGATGCCACACTTAGCCAAGTGGAATGAAGCACGCCGCGAACGCGCTCGGACGTATGGCCGTCTGCTCAGCAGCGCCGGCCTGACCAAAACTGGCGCAGACTCCACGCCTCCAGTTGTGCTTTTAAAAACTCTGGCCGGAGCGCACCATATTTATCATCAGTATGTGATTCGCGTCCGCGATCGCGATAAGCTGCGCGTATTCCTTGGCGAACGTGGCATTGGCTCGGAAATTTACTATCCCATTCCTCTGCATTTGCAGAAGTGTTTTGCTTATCTCGGCTATGCACCCGGAGATTTGCCGGAGGCCGAGCGTGCCGCGCTTGACGTGCTGGCTTTGCCTATCTTTCCTGAACTTGAAGAAGATGAACAGCGGCACGTGGTGGAGTCGATTGCGGAGTTTTATTCCTAGTCAGCTCATTATGGTGGAAAGCCTCAGAAGACTAGCTAATAAGGAATGGCGTTGGCGAGCGATGAAGCAACCGCAGCGGCGCGGGGCGTTGGTTCAGTCAGCAATGTTCTGTAGATATCAGCCGCCCGCTGCATACGCAGCTGCTCATCAGATCCCGCCATGGCATTCGCCGCCATCAGGCAGTAAGCCAGGCGAAAAACTGCATACGCTTTGATGAAGCTATCAATTCTGGCGCTGGCATCGTCTCCGCCGGCGCGGTGATAGCGATCGAGAAACTCCGCTGCTTGCTGCTCATTCATTTGCCATTCGACAATCGCTCCGGCCAGGTCCCATGCGATGTCTGTCGGACCGGGAAAGAAATGGTCATCGCCGTGGCTGCCGGAATCCGCCTTCAGCAACTTGCCGTCTTTGCTCAACAGCCATTCATGCGGCTGCATTCTTCCGTCGGCGATCACCGGGCGTTCCAGACACAGGTCGACCTGCAGATCCAATCCAAGTTCACGCAGATTGTGGTCCGCCATCTCTTGCAGGGCGTCAAGGTTAGATAATTCAACGCGCGAATGCCCGCTGGCGAAAAGTACAGTACTCAGCAAGCCTTGCCAGGATCTCTGCTGACAGATCGCTCGAAGACAATGGCCGGCCTTCAATCCACTGATAAGAAATAAATCCATCGCTCTCTTCGCGCGGCATCAGCCCGAATCCGGCTGCAGCGACTTTCTGTTCGCGCGCCAGGACTGCATCGCCATAGTGGCCAAGACCGGCAAACTTGAAAATCCTCCGCTCGTCTTGCTCCGCTCGAAGACAGATATTTAAGCCGCTCAAAGCTGGTCCATGCAGCAGGCCATTCAGGCTCGTTCGCGAACACCCTGCTACGCCACTGGCCCCCGCCGATAAAATCTACTGCTTCTGCTGGCCGCCGTGCTTCGCCCGCAACCGGAATGCAATGAAACCGTTGCCACCGGCGCGCGGCATTATCTGCGCATAGTGCGTTCAAGTTCGGCGCATGACTGCTCACCAGGAAAATCTTCTCTCTTGCCGCTCCTGCACGCTCCAGAGCTTCTGCCACCGCCAGAAAAGACGATCCGCTTAATCCCGGCCCTTCATCCACTACAGCGAAGCTCGCGCCGCAGGACACCGCTCTACACGTTGCCGCCATCTGCTCAGTGGTGAACTCGACTGTGCGATTGTAAGGATGTCCCTGCGGACGAACCGTGATTCTTTCCGGCTATGATTCCGCGAGCACGCGCTGCAGCAGCGGCAACTGAGCTCAGCGTTGTGCCGATGCTCCTGATGCCCACCACCAGCAAATGGGCGCAAGCGGGAAGCTGACGTATGACCTTTGCGTAAGCAAATGGATGAAGTGCGTAGTAGGCAAAACCTTCAGGAGTGGAAATGCTGAGTTGCTCAAAAACGGGAAGGGCTCGCGCAGCATTCATCAGGAAATCAAAATCAGGCCTTTGAAAGCCGAGGTCGAAAGACGAAACTTGTTCGCCCGCCAACAGCGCATTCGCAATGCCGATCGGTGAGCAGTTCACAAGCGCGCGCTGCTTGCGGATCACTATCGGCCACGCCGCATTCAAGCTCGCCTGCCAGCAGCTGCGCAGCCAACAACGTCCGTTGCGAAAGATGGCCGCAAAACTGCTCCAACTGTGCAGTGATTGCCGCCTTCAGTTCTTTCCCGCTCGCGCGCCGCTGGTCTTCACGGAAGACCAGCAGATTCAAACCGCTCATGGATGCTCGTCAAGCTGCTGTCGTACTCGCTCAGGCTACTTTCTTGGCTGTTCTGCGTACAGCACGTGGCGATCGCGCCACATCGCCTTCTTTATCCACGAAGTAAAGATACTGGTTGTCCCGTTCAATCGCCTTGGGCACCAGAACCTCGGTTTCACCTTCGCCGGATTTCGATTTGCGGCTTACGTTCCCATTGCCGTCAACAAAGTACAAATACTTCTTGTAGTCCCGTTCCAGATGAAGTTCTTTGACCTTTTCTGCCATACCCTCTTGGAGATGCAAATAAGGCTCTCTGGATGCCACAACCTTAAGGTTTAGATTTTCCTTTGCTGCTGGCCTTGGTTCCTTTGCGATGCCGCGGGGCAGGCGGTTTCTCTCCGGGCGCCAAAACGCGATGCACCAACGGCGGGATTGAATTTGTAAGTACGTTCATGCACGCTGCCGTCATCGCCTTTCACCCGCAGCACAAATGTGCGCAAATTGCCTTCTTTTTCAAACTCCTGCCGTCCTAATGTCACCGGCAGCACGCCTGCTAGCTCCCGCTCTCGATACGCCGTTTCATAGCGATGCTTGCGCACGTTCCACGTAAAAACTCTCGCCTGGCTGAAATCGTAAGGCAGACCCTTCTTTTTCCGTAAAAAGCACCAGGTACTCTGGAACCTTCTTGTCTTCATCCTGAACTTCGTCCAGCGGATACGCCGCTACGATGCGCTGCCCTTCAGAATACTGGGCGATCTCCTCCGGCAATTGCAGGTAAAGCGCCCTGCCCAGCACCCATCCCACACGCGTTTGCGCATCACGCACCAGCCACCAATCTTCGCGGACGGCCGGCGGCCCGGCGTTATCACTCTTTACCTTCTCTTCATCCGGTGCTTCGTCTGCATCCTTTTGTTTGTCCTCATTCAATTGCAGGGGCGGAGCATTGCGGTCCACCGGCTGTCGCTGCAGCATATCCACTTTCTGCTTTTCGTTCAGCAGGTAAAGATATGCAGTCTTTCTTCCCGGCAGCACATGCACCTTGACTTGCTCTTCCGTGGTGGCCGTGGCCTGCGCGGGAGTGGACTTATATTGTTCCGCTAATTTTTGAAACTGATCGAACGTAGGCTGGTCGGCAAGATAGCGTTCCTGCACCCAGCCTTCTTCGCCGCGCGGAGAGCGCACGCGGAGAAAGCGCTTGCTCTGCATCCGCTCCAGGATCTGCACCCGCTCTCCGTTATGCACTACGCCGGTCTTGTTATAAAAAGTTGCAACATGGTCGCGCAGCCCGGCTTCGGTCACGGCAACGTAGGCATATTCCACGCGGTCAGATGAGCCGCCTTTCCCGCTGCATCCTGCCAACAGGCACAGCGCGGCGCTCACCAGCAGCACCGCAAGGATTGATTCGCTTTTGAATTCGGACCAGGCGTGTGATCAAAATTTTCCCATCGCTTTTTACCGACAAATATAGCAGCCCAACGCTGCTCAGAACAGACGCGTAGCAGACGAGAAAATTTCGAGTCTTGCTTCGCCACTCCCGCCTATCGATCGCGACCGGCAGCATCAGCTTCCCGAGGCTGCTCCCTGCTGGGCAAAAATCAGGTAATGTCCCACGGGATCTTTAATGCCGAACTCCTTTGACGTGGTAAAAGGTCGTTCGAACCGGCATCACGATTTCCGCTCCCTCGGTCGCTCCCAGCGCCGCGTTCAGGTCAGCCACTTCGATATACAGAAAACTCGGCCCCTTGCGCACCGCGGCTCCGGTTGCGCGTTCTCTTTCTCCACGCTGGCAAAGCTCTGGTACATCAACTCCACGCCATTTTTCTCCACGATGGCAAAGCCGATCTTTTCTCCTTCTGGAACTTCAACAGTTTTCTGAAAGCCCATTCGTCTCAGTCCAGAATTGAATACAGGGTTCAAGTTCTTCAGCAAACAGAATGGGTGTGATTTTCTTTACTTCCGCAGATTTCATTTCTCCTCCACAGCGAATTCAAATTGTTCTTGCAATTTGTTACTAGTCTAATTTAGACTAGATTAAATATACATCGCGATTTATCCGATGTCAACAGGAGTTTCTTATGCCAGTTCAGCAACGTCGTTTAGAGGATCTGATTTCGGTGGGACCAGCCATGCTCCGCGATTTTGAGCTTCTCGGCATTCGCACAATAAAGCAGCTTGCGCAGCGCAATCCGGCAAAGCTCTATCAGCAACTCTGCCGCGCCACTGGCCAGCGCGTCGATATCTGCTGCCAGGACGTCTTCTCCGCCGCAGTAGCGCAGGCCCGCAATCCGCTTCTGCCTGCCGAGCAATGCCAGTGGTGGTATTGGAGCCGCCAGCGAAAGGCCGGAAATGCCAGCAGCTAAAAAGCCTCCGCATAAGAAGCGCGCGGCAAAAAAAGCCGGGCTCACGGTGCCGGATCTTGTGCTGCTCAGCTTGCTGGCAGAACAGCCTATGCACGGCTACCAGGCCAACCTGGAATTGGAGCGCCGCCAGGTCCAGGACTGGGCCGGCGTCTCCCGTCCACAGGTTTATTACTCGCTGGAAAAGCTGGCGCGCCTTGGGCTGATCGCCGAAACGGGCGACCGCGAACCTGCGTTCGGTCCGGAACGCCGCATCTTTTCCACCACAGCAAAAGGCAGAGCCGCGCTCGCCGCCGCTCTTGAACGCGAAGACTGGACCAACCAGCGCGATCGCCCGCCGTTTCTCACGTGGATGGCACTTTCCTGGCAGGCTTCACCGGCGACGGTCCTCAAACAACTCCAGCGTCGAGAGAAATTCCTGGAAGCCGAACTTGCCCGTGAACTGGAAACATTGCGCGCGGTTGAAAAGGAAGTCGGCCATGGTTTTCATGAAGCTGTCTGGATGATCAAACTCGTCATCGAGCAATTTCGTGCTGAGCTGCACTGGCTGCGCCAGGTTGCCGCCGAAATCCCGCGGCGTGCGCCCGCGGCAAATCTCGCGCACGTCAGCAGGAATGTTTAGCTTCGGACAGTTTTCTGCGCATCGATTTCAAGGTCCCACTTTCCTCCACGTTATACTGCTGAAGCTAAGGAGAAGAATGGCGATCCGCTTAAAACGCTTTTTATTCATCAGTGTTTTTTGTTTCCTGTCCGCTGTTGCCGCCGAGAAATCGAGAACAGACCAGGCCCAGATCCGCGGGGCGATGGAATTTCTGGCCAGTGACGCCATGCAGGGACGCGCCAGCGGCTCCCATGACGAGTTGCTCGCCGCCACCTATCTCGCTTCGCAGTTGCGCGAAATCGGGATAGCGCCAGCCGGCGACGAAGGCGGCTACATTCAGAACGTCTCCGGCGAGTTCAACTTTTATCGGGAAGGCAAGAAGCAGTGGAACACCCGCAACGTCATCGGCAGAATTGAAGGACGCGACGCAAAACTCAAAGATCAGGTCATCCTTCTTACCGCGCATATGGACCACATTGGCATTGGAAAGCCGGTCAATGGTGACGACATTTACAACGGCGCCGATGATGATGCATCCGGCTGTGTCGCCGTTCTCCAGTTTGCGCGGGCTCTGGCCCATGAGAAAGCGCCGAAACGCACCGTGCTCTTTGTCTTTTTTGGAAGTGAAGAGACCGGCGGACAGGGCAATCAATATTTTCTGCAGCATCCGCCCGTGCCGCTGAAGAACATTGTTGCTAACCTGGAATTTGAGATGATCGGCCGCGCTGATTCCGCCGTAAAACCCGACGAACTCTGGCTCACCGGTTTCGACCGCAGCAATCTCGGCCCGGAGTTGGCGAAACATGGCGCCAAGCTGGTGGCCGATCCACATCCCAAGCAAAACTTTTTTCAGCGATCGGACAATTACGCCCTGGCCAAACAAGGCATCGTCGCGCACACTGTTTCGAGCTTCGGCCTGCACTCTGACTATCACCGCCCCGGTGACGACGTCGCCCACATCGACTTCAACCACATGGAACAGGCAATCCATTCCATGCTTGGTCCAGTGAAATGGCTGGCCAATTCCGAATTCAAGCCGGCGTGGGTGGAAGGAAAGAAGCCTTAAGCTCTTTTATCCCGAGCGCAGCGAGGGAACCCTTGTAGCTGAAAACGCATTCGGAAGGCGAGTCCACTATGAGGCTGCGCAACAGATTCTTCGTTCGCCACGAAACGACCTGTACCAATTACTCAATTACCAAATTACGCAATTACCAAATTAGTTCGGCTTCTCTCTCTTCTTCCCGCGCAGAATGCGCTCGTCGATGGGCTTGCGGCCTTTGAATCCTTCTTCCATGCCGTGCCAGAACTCGATTTTTTCTTCGCCATATTTCCAGCACAGCAGGACAATCTCATCGTCCACGGCGCAGGGGAAATCCAGCAGGCCGATGTCGAGGTCTTTTACCTGCACGCCGATGGCGTCAATTTCCGCCAGCGTGTCTTTGATGTCCTGAAAGGCCTTGTCGCGCTCGGCGCGCCGGCGCGCTACCATCGGGACATCAACAAAAAGCCCGCCGCTCAGCAGTATCCGATGTTTCAGGTCCTGCAGTTGCTTTTCCACGGATTCAATCACGCCTTTATCGTCCATGGCGCGCTTGATCAATGACCGCAATACCGGCAGCAGAGCGTGCGCCTCTTCCAGCGTGAAAGTTTTCTGTTTTGCCATAAATTGTCTTCGTGCCTGCGTCAGCTCACCGAATCTCCAGCATCCTGTCCAGCGCCACGCGTGACCAGTATTTCACGTCGTCCGGCACCTGGATACGATTCACCACGTTGCCTTCCGTCAGGTTTTCCAGCGCCCAGCACAGGTGCTGTGGCGATATGCGAAACATGGTGGTGCAGAGGCAGCCGGATTCATCCAGGGTAATTACCATCTTACGCTCTCTGGCAAATTCCTTGCCCATGCGATTCACCAGATGGATCTCAGTGCCCACGGCAAACTTGCTGCCTGCTGGCGCATTCGGCAATCATCTTGATCAAGCTTTCAGTCGAGCCTATGCCGTCAGCCTTCTGGCAAACCTCCCAGCGGCATTCCGGATGCACAATCACCTTGATCGCCGGGATGCAGCGCCCGAACTCGATCAACGTGCTCCGGCAGGAAAGCGCTGGTGAACCGAGCAATGTCCCTTCCACAAAATTACTTTCGCCTTGCGCAACCGCGCAGGATCGACTCCGCCGCCAATCATGAACGGGTCCCACACCACGCATTGGTCCAGCGGAATGCCCATGGCAAATGCCGTGTTGCGGCCAAGATGCTGGTCAGGAAGGAACAGGATTTTCTCATTGCGCGCAAACGCCCACTTGAACGCCGCCGGCGCATTGGACGACGTGCACACCAAGCCGCCGCGCTCGCCGCAAAACGCCTTGATCGCCGCCGTGGAGTTCATATATGTCAGCGGCGTAATGCCGCGCCCCATCTCGTCGGTCAGCGCCTAGTGAAACCAGTTGTTCCCAGCAGCTTTCCACCTGGCCAATCTCGGCCATGTCCGCCATGGAGCAACCGGCGTTGAGATCAGGCAGGATCACCTGCTGCCCCGGATGCGCCAGCACGTCCGCGCTTTCCGCCATGAAATGCACGCCGCAGAAAACAATGTATTCCGCGCTGGTGCGGGTAGCTTCCTGCGCCAGTTTGTAGGAGTCGCCGCGAAAATCGGCAAAGCGGATCACTTCATCGCGCTGGTAGTGGTGGCCCAGGATCACCGCGCGTGAGCCAAGCTCGCGTCTGGCCGCGGCAATGCGCGCATCCATTGTGTTATCGGGGAGTACAAGGTAATTATCGAGCGAGCAACTGACGCCTCGCTCTTCCAAAGGAGCAATCGTAGTCGACATTTATCCGCCTTCAGTCCCGCGGCTTAGCGCAACGGAACGGAGATGTTGAAAGCATCCACAGGCTCCAGCAGGTCCACTGCACGTTGGGTGAGCCAATGCGAGCGCCGGATCGCGCGAGCAATTGGCGAGGGCGTAGCGGTTTACCGCGGAGCCCTCGAATACACGGGCCCGACCTGCGGGGTTGTTGAAGCCCGCAGTCTTACTGGTTCTTTTGATGACCCTCAGCCCAGCTTCGACTCGAGAATTATGCCCCGCGCCAACCAGCTGAAAAGTCACCATTTATTGTGCCATTCAAGGCGCTGCCAACGCAAATGCGCGTCGAAATCATACAGAAAATGCTTAAGCGGGATTTGAGGCCATCGTCATCCGATCTCCATAAAATCCTTTCCGCTCTGTTACCCTGAATGCGCCTATGCGCTTTCACACGAGCTTGTTTCTCCTCCTCGCAATAGCAGTTTCTGTCTTCGCCCAAAACCCCAAACCGGTTGCTGACCGGCTCGCCGCACAGAACGCTCTTTTTGAAGAGCAGTATGAATCCGATCTTCGCAATGCTCCGGAGCGTGCCACCTCCTTTGGCGACTATCGCTACAATGACAAGCTCTCTGACCATTCGCTTGCCGCCATCGCCCAACGGCACAAGCTTGACGAAGATTTTCTAAAGCGCCTTCAGGCCATCTCGACGGCAGGCTTCTCTGATCAGGACACGCTCTCTCACGATCTTCTTGTCCGTGTGCTGCAGCAGCGCATCGCTGACTTCGACCTGAAAGAATACGAGATGCCCGTCAGCCAGCAGGGCGGCGTTCATACGGGCCTTGCGGACCTTCCTCTTTCCGTCCCTTTCGACTCAGTCAAGCACTATGAAGACTACATCGCGCGTCTGCATCAGATTCCGCGCGTCTTCACCCAGACCACTGAAGTCCTTCGCGCCGGAATGAAGGACAAGCTGATGCCTGTCCGTTTTCTTCTTGAGAAAGTCCCGGTGCAGTGCCAGGGCATTATCGACGCCAATCCTTTTCTGCTTCCGACCAAGAAATATCCAGCGAGCATCTCCGCCGAAGACCAGAAGCGCCTGACGCAGCAGATCACAGACGCCATCAATACTGACGTCATTCCTGCCTACAAGAGCTTTGCGGCATTCATCAGCAAGGAATACGCGCCTCAGGGACGCACCGCGCTTGCAATCACGTCTCTGCCAGACGGCCAAAAGCGCTACCAGAATGACATCTATGGCCGCACCACCACGCACATGACTGCCGACGAAATACACCAGCTCGGCCTTCGCGAAATCGAACGTATTCAGGCCGAGATGATGGTAATCGCCAAGAAGGCAGGCTTCGCTGACCTTGCTGCCTACCGGGCTTCGCTCAAGACCAATCCCAAATACATTCCAACCTCCGCAGAGCAAATTCTTGATGATTTCCGCCGCTACATTGCGCAGATGGAGCCCAAACTTCCGGGGCTTTTCAACCTGCTGCCCAAATCGCCGGTCACGGTTGAAGCCATACCCGCATTCCAGGCTGCCGCTGCAACCCACTATGTAACCGGAACTCCGGACGGCAAGCGACCCGGCCGCGTCGTTGTGGCTACATCCAACTTTGCTGACCGCTCGCTCATCAATGACGAAGCCATCGCCTACCATGAAGGCGTCCCCGGACACCACATGCAGCTGTCCGTTCAGCAGCAGCTCACCGGGCTGCCCAAGTTTCGCCTGCATGGTCTTGGCTTCAACGCTTACTCTGAAGGCTGGGCGCTCTACGCGGAACAACTCGGCAAAGAGATCGGCTTCTACCAGGACCCCGCTTCTGACTACGGCCGCCTTTCCTCTGAACTTTTCCGCGCCGTGCGTCTGGTGGTCGATACCGGAATCCATTCAAAAGGATGGACGCGCGATCAGGTCGTGGATTTCATGCGCAAGTCCGGCGCTGTGGATGAGCCGACAATCCAGTCTGAGACCGACCGCTACATCGCGTGGCCTGCACAGGCGCTTAGCTATAAGCTGGGGCAGCTCAAATTCCGTGAATTGCGCGACCGCGCACAGAAAGCATTGGGGCCCAAATTTGATATCCGCAGCTTCCACGACGAAATGCTGAATGGTGGGACCTTGCCGCTTGATCTGCTCGACGCGCGCACGGATAAATGGATCGCAGAACAGAAATCAAAGTGAGCAAGTGCTGGACTGATGGCGGCCGACTCGGAGAGATCCGCCGTCCCAGAGATGAAAATCAGCTTGCAACCGTCAGCCTTCTCACAATCTCTTCCGCCACCGCATCTGCCCGCGCGGCGATCTGCTGCGGCGTCTGGTCTTGAATGGGATGTTGCACGTAAACAGCGTCAAAGCCCGCGCGTCCCAACGCGCTGGCCTGCACTCGCGCAGGAGCGGTGAACTCTGTGGTGGCGACCGGCACTGCGGGAATGCCCAGATTTTCTAAGCCGATTGTGTCGTGCAAACTGCACGTTGTGCACGACCCTCAATCCGCCAGCCCTTCCACCACTGCGTCCATGCCGCGCAGTTGTTCGATGATCTGCGGCGGAGCATTCTTGGAGAACGTCGGCTTCTTTGTGCGCAGGATTTCCGCAACGCCATACTTCGTCCGCAGGATCTCTTCCAGCCGGTCCAGGAAAGAAACTGCCGCCGGGCTTGCTGATGTCGAGCAGCCCGATTTTCTTGCCTTTCAAGCTTGCCAGCCGCGCCGGCGGCGTTGCCGCTTTCGGCACGCTTTCATTTCCAGGATGAACAATCGTTACCATCTTCACTCCTCTATTTGTCCGGAATCGGATATGTCACCATCTGGCTGCCCGCCGGCCCGGTTGACCAGCTGCCGATCACGGCGGAAAATTTTCCTGCCGTTCCGCCGGTTACAAAGATGCTGATTGACTCAGGCGAGCGGAATTTCTGGTAGCACTTTTCTCCGCGCACGGTGATCTCTTTGTAGTTCGCCGCGAGTTGCGTGCCTTCCGCGCGTTCTTCTTTTGAATAATGCCGCACCGGCACGCCGGTATTTTCAAAGAGAAACTGCCGCGCCTGCTCCTTGGTAAAGCCGTCACGATGGATGGTCTTCACATGCTCCGGACAAAGAATCACAATCGCCTCCGGCATCAGGCAGGTGCGATAGCTCCACACCGTCGCCAGAGCGAATGAAATTGTCTCCAGCACGGTCTTGCCCGCGGGCGCGGTGTGCTCACTCACGCCGCGCGGCGGCTCTGCGGCAAACAGTGACACTGCGCTCTGCTCGCGCTTCAGGCCGCGCGTCACATGAAACGGCTCCCACGGATTCTCTTCTTCGTTTTCGGCAATGCAGAAAGAAAACTTGCCCGGATTCCCCAGCGCCGACATGTCAATCCCGTCCGGTCGCCCGCCACCAATATTCAGCAGGATCAACTGAAACGCCCGGCCCAGCGAGCTGTTGGCCCGGGCAACGTTGGAAAAAACATTCTGTTTTGACCAGAACCCCAATTCCTGCCGCACCGGCCCGTTGATCATCACCAGCGGCGCGGCGAAATGCGTGGTCGCCTGAACGCCATGGATGTTGAAGCGCTCATCGCACGCGGCGCGCAGAAGTGGCAGCAGCACGCGCATCATCTCCGGCACGCAGCCGGCCATCACCGCATTGGCCGCAATCTTTTCGACCGTCGCTTCGCCGTAAAATGGCGGCACGCGCGCAATCACCATCTCCGGCGCCAGCCCGGAGGCTCTGACCATCGCCTCAACTTTTTCGACGGTCGGCGGAATTACCGGCAGCGCGTCGCCAAACTTTTGCCGGCAATATTCGAAAGGATCTTCTTCATCGCGCAGCGTGATACGCGAGGCAGGGTCGCCGCTGCGGCGCAGCAATTTTGCTCCATTCTCCTGGGCGCTCGCCCTGTGCTTCCAGCTCCAGATGCCGCGAACTGCATCCCGGCTTCCACACTGGAGCTCCATCGTCGGCTGGCGCAATAGGCGGCTGGCCCACTGCTGCTGCAAGATCGTTCAGCCCCTTTTTATCGAACCCCACGAGCGTTTGCTGCACCTGCCCGCTTTCATCGAGCAGATAAAACGTCGGAACATTGTGCGGATCGTAGGCGCGAGAAATCTTCAGCCCTGAATCCAACTCCACCGGATAAGAAATCTTCAACTGGCTGACGAACTCACGCGTCGAGCGCTCATCATCCTGTGAAAGCCCGATCACCTGGATGGAATCCTGCTTGAGAGAGTTCAGATAGGGCAAAGCAAGCTGGCAGGTGGGACAGTCGGTTTCAAAGAAGACCACCACAGCCTTCTTGCCGGACCGTAGTCCTGGAATGGCACAGGCATTCTGCGCTTGCGGCATGAGACAACGATAGAAGGAGCGCCTAAATAGGGCAAGTGAGGCCGACACAAACCGCTATCTTTGTGTATCCTATCTGGCATGGAAAAGAAGCCTCCCCTCGACGATTCGAAGAACCGGTTTGCTGAAGTGATCCGGCAGTCACAGGAACGCCGTGCCGAGTTGAATAACAAGGCCAAGAAGAAGCAGATGGAAGATATTGAGCTTCCTCCCCGCGATGAAGAAATTGCGGACGCAAAGGAAGACGACGAACCTGCGATTTAGCTTTGCGCGATTCCTGCCCGATGGAACCTTTTGGCGCAGCCATTTCAACTGCGCCATTCAAAATGGCGACTGCCTAGTATTTCGGCATCTTCGGATCAATGCGGTCTGACCATGCAAGGATGCCGCCGGCAAGATTTTTGGCCTTGAATCCTGCATGTTGCAGGAAGCCTACAGCCCGTGCGCTGCGCGCGCCGGAACGGCAATGCACAACCATCTCCTTGCTGGGATCGAGTTCATGCACGCGCCGCGGAAGATCATTCAACGGAATCAGAACGCCGTTAAGATTGCATATCTGGTATTCGTGCGGCTCGCGCACGTCCAATAGGACAAAATCTTCTTTCGCGTCAAGACGCTGTTTCAACTCTTCCACGCTGATTTCAGGCACGCCGTTGCTCACTGGTTTCTCTTGACCTCGCAGTCCGCAGAACTCTTCATAATCAATGAGTTTAGTTACAGTGGGATTGGTTCCGCAAACCACGCAGTCAGGATTTTTGCGCAGCTTGAGCTCGCGAAACTTCATGCCCATGGCGTCCACCAGCAATAGCCGTCCGATCAGCGGCTGGCCTGCGCCCAGAATCAGCTTGATGGCTTCCGTCGCCTGAATCAAGCCAACCAAGCCGGGCAGAATACCCAGCACTCCGCCTTCCGCGCAGGAAGGAACCAGCCCCGGCGGTGGCGGCTCAGGATACAGGCAGCGATAGCAGGGGCCGTCCTTGGTGGCAAAAACGCTCGCCTGGCCTTCAAAGCGGAAGATCGAGCCATAAACATTCGGCTTGCCGGTAAACACGCAGGCATCATTGACCAGAAAACGCGTAGGAAAATTGTCTGTTCCGTCCACAATGATGTCAAAGTCGGAAAAGATCTCCAGCGCGTTCTGGCTGGTCAGCTTGGTATCAAAGGTCTTTACATCGACGTATGGATTGATGGCCGCAATCTTCTCCCGGGCCGACTCCAGCTTTGGACGGCCGACATCGCTGGTGAAATGAATCACCTGGCGCTGCAGATTGGTGAAGTCCACCACGTCAAAATCGACCAGCCCGAGCGTACCGACGCCGGCAGCGGAAAGGTAGAGCGCCAGCGGCGATCCCAGGCCGCCAGTCCCAATGCAAAGCACGCGCGCGGCCTTGAGCTTTTGCTGGCCTTCCATTCCCACTTCCGGCATGATCAGGTGCCGTGAGTAGCGTGAGACTTCCTCATTGCTCAGTGCGGGTCGGGGCAATTGTTGTGGCCATGGAAAATTCCTTTCCGTAAGAAAAAACGACCGACTTATGATTGCGTCGGATTCCAGTAAATTAGCGGCGGGAGGCCCGCATGAAACATCGGGCCATGGCAGGCATTCGACGCTGCGGCAATGATGCGCGGGGAACCATCAGCTTTATTATATGTTAAGTGGCATAGACCGGCGAGCGCTGGTTGGCCACAATCTCAATGCTTTCTCCCTGAAAATTCTTTTTATCCTCTGACCCCACCAGGACAAATGAAGCCGTTGAGGTAGGCGTTCCATGCTCCACGCTGGTAATGACATACGAACAATCAAACCAGTGGGCTTCCGCCAAGTCAGTGGAAGAGTAGTTGGGTGAATGGTCGGGGTGGGAATGATAGAACCCGATAATGCTCTCCCCTCGGCTACGCGCCAGCTTCAGGGCGGCAATCACCTGCTCAGGATTGATGCTGTAGCGGTCTGCAGGCGAATCCACCCGCATGTTTTCACAGGTAAGGGTCAGGGTGACCTAGGCGGTGCCCTTCCACCACATTGCCCAGCAGAATGCCACAGCATTCATGGGGATAGCTGCGCTTGGCTTCCCAACGGATCAGATCGTAGTCTGCCTTGCTGATTTTCAACATCGCGGACTTCTCCTGGGAAGTGGCGGCTTCACCAGTCATCCGGCCAGGGACGATCCAACAAAAGTCTTCGATCAAGTGCAGACGAAGGGGCACCATGTTAGATGATCCAGAATGGAATTGCATCACCTTTTGCACCATTTTTTGTCATTTTTCTGGTCTGAATCCCGGAATTCTGCACCAGAATCTGTGCATTTTGGATCTTCATATTAGATTTTTCTAACCATCCTGGTCCGGATCACCCCCTTCTCCGGAAAATCTTTTCAGAACAAATCGCATCTCTTGTTGACATTCGACAAGTGGCACTCGTCTAGACTATTGTCGACATTCGAGGGGAGCGGAATGGGCGGCCAGATTGAACTGTTACAAGGCACGTTGGACCTGTTGATCTTGAAGACGCTGGCGCTTGAGCCAATGCATGGCTGGGGAATAGCCCAGCGTATCCAGCAGATTTCACAGGACGTTTTGCAAGTCGGCCAGGGATCGCTTTATCCCGCACTCCACCGCCTTGAGCAACGTGGCTGGATCGGCTCTGAATGGAGCACATCTGACAATAATCGCCGGGCCAAGTTTTATTCCCTTACTCGCGCCGGCAAGAACCAACTGGAAAAAGAACTGGGTGAATGGGAACGGCTCTCCGCTGCCATTGCACTTGTATTGCAGCAGAGCTAAAGGGATGACGCCATGATCTTTGGAAAACTCCGAACCCTTTTTACCCGGGCAAGCCGCCACGAACATGACGCCAATGAGGAACTCCGATTCCATCTGGAAAAGGAAATCGAGAAAAACATCGCCGCAGGCTTGTCTCCCGATGAAGCCCGCCGCCAGGCTCTGATTGCCTTTGGCGGCGTTACACAGATCAGAGAATCGTTAAGAGAGGTGCATCGAATCCAGTGGTTGGAAGTTCTCCGGCAGGACTCTGCGTTACGGCTGGCGCATGCTACGAAAGTCGCCAGCATTTACGATGGTAGCTGTGCTCACGCTAGCGCTGGGTATTGGCGCCAATACAGCGATCTTCAGCCTGATTGACGCAGTGCTGTTCCGTTCACTTCCGGTACAGCACCCTGAAAGCCTGGTTGTCATGAAATGGGAAGCGCATAAGCAACCCAATAGCGAAGGCATGGCTGATTTTGGCGATTGCAACGACAACGCCAGGGACACAGCGAATCCATCTGGATGTTCACTGCCTCTGCCCTTCTTTAAAGAAATCGCCGCACAGACGCAAGCGTTTTCCAGTCTTGCCGCTTCTACTGGTTTGGGACAAATGGATCTGGGAGGGAATGGTCCCGCCAAGCGGATTCAAGGGCAATTTGTTTCGGGAGGATATTTCGAAACGCTTGGGGTAATGCCCGCCGTCGGCAGGTTGTTTTCTATGGCTGACGATCAGCCGGGAGCTGTCCCGGTCGTGGTGCTCAATTACAAATTTTGGCGGAGCGAATTTGGGGGATCCAACTCTGTCGTCGGACAGACGATCCGCCTGAATAATAAGCCATACACTGTTGTGGGGGTAACAGAGCCCACCTTCACGGCTCTTGCCATGGCCAATTCATTTGATTTATGGGCTCCCCTCGCTCAGCAGAAAGATCTGGTTGCGCGGTGGTTTCCCGGGCAGACAGAGATTGGCTATTTCGGATACACCATAGTGGGCCGGGTTAAGCCTGGTATTCAGATTTCGCAGGCGGAAGCGGCCGTAAGCCTCGTTTTGCGCAATGCCACCGTACATCGTGAGAAGCCAATCTTCAAGGTAGAAGATGATGCACATATCAGACTGATGACCGCGCAGGAGGAACTTCGTGGCCGTTATAACCTGGTGTTGCGCCCGGTTTACGTTTTAATGCTCTGTGTTGGTATCATTTTGCTGATTGCCTGTGCCAATGTTGCCGGCCTGCTGCTGGCACGGGCGGTGAGTCGTGAGCGAGAGATGGCTGTCCGTCTGGCTTTGGGCGCCAGGCGTATCAGACTATTTGGACAGCTCCTTGTTGAAAGCCTGACACTTTCCGCAATCGGCGGAGTTCTGGGATTGCTGGTGGCCGTGGGAGGCGCGCGCGTGCTTGTGTCACTTCTCTTCGAAAGCCGCCCGCAGGCAATTACGTTTTTCCCTCACCTTGACTGGCGGGTACTGGCGTTCACAGCTAGTGCAACAATTCTTACCGGCGTGTTCTTTGGCCTGGCACCGGCATTTCAAGGATTGCGTGTAGACCTGACCCAATCTCTCAAAGCTGCCGACGCATTTAGCTCAGTGGGAACGCGCCAACGCCGCTTCAACCTGGGTAGTTTGCTGGTGGCGACGCAAGTCGCGTTGGCCGTGGTCGTGCTGGCGACCGCAGGATTAATGGTGCGAACTCTCCAGAATCTTAAGAGCGTTGATCCGGGGTTCGACACAAGGAATATCCTGTTATTCGACTTAAACCCAAGATTGGAAGGCTATACAGGCCCGCGGGTGGGACATCTCTATCGCGAACTGCAGCAAAAATTTTCCGCGCTGCCGGGTGTGCTGTCTGTGAGTTACTCATGGGCGCCACCGCTCTCTGGCGGCCAAATGGTGACGATGTTCCACAGGCCTGGCACGCCTATTGAATCCAAAGATCTGGTGAAAGTGGACATTAATCAAGTGGGACCTAATTTTTTTGCGACCCTGAAAATTCCGAGACTGGCTGGCCGGGACCTCACGCCTGCGGAGTTTGAAGCTGCGGCCCAAACGTCAGCATTCGAACCGCCAAAAGATCCTTTGCCGGTGGTTGTGAACCAGTCATTTGCGCGCGCTTACTTTCCTACGCGCAATCCAGTGGGGCAAGGTTTTGGCGACAGGCCTGCGCAAGGAAGATGGCCGGCACATCCCGGATATGAGATTGTGGGCGTGGTAGCCGATGCCAAGTACACCAACTTGAGAGATGAAATCAAACCTGCCATCTATTCGGCGAACCTGGATGGCGCAGCCTCCTTCGAGCTGCGTACCTCGGTTGATCCAGCGTCCTTAATTTCGGCTGTCCGCAACATCTTGAACAGCGTTGACGACAATCTGGCCATCGTCCATATAGATACGCAAAAGGGCCAGATTGATCGTCAGTTGGCAGAAAACCGCATGGTTGCACAGCTTTCCAGTTTCTTCGGAATCATGGCGCTAGTGTTGGCGTGTCTGGGCTTATATGGTTTGCTTTCCTATGAGGTATCAACGCGAACGCGCGAGATTGGCATCCGCATGGCCGTAGGAGCGCAGTCGCACAATGTGGTCGGCCTGGTGCTGACAAAAGCAGCAGCGCTGATTGCTGCCGGAGCGGTCGTCGGCATCGCCGTTGCTGTGGGAGTAACGCGTTTCCTGACCACGTTCCTATACGGCGTCAAAGCCGGCGATCCCATTACGCTGTTGGCTGTGGCAGCTCTGCTGGCGCTGGTTGCGCTGGCGGCATGCTATATCCCCGCGCGCCGTGCCACCAAGGTCGATCCGCTGGTGGCTTTGCGCTATGAATAGCCGCAGAGCCTGATGTCATAAGTCATCTGGCGGCTTGGATTCCCTGCTTGTATGATTGCGCTCTATGAGCTCATCCACCACTCAAGTCCAGGCCGGCCGCGACACAAAGACGCGGGCGCAAAAGAAAATTGCCGTGCTCGGCTGCGGCAAGATGGGAACCATTCTGCTGGAGTCTTTTCTTGAACGGAAGCTGGTGACTCCGGAAGACGCCATCGCTACCGTGCAGCATGGCGAGCGCTGCCAGGAGTTGTCGCGCGAACTCAGCGGCGTTCCAGTAAGCACGGACAATCGGGCTGCGGTCGCGGGAGCGGAGATCGTTCTTCTGTGCGTAAAGCCGCAGGTGCTCGGCCAGTTGCTGGAAGAGATAGCTCCGGCGCTCGATCCCACAACGCTGGTGATCTCCATTGCTGCTTCCACGACGACAAGTTTCATCCAGCAAAAGCTGGGCAAGAACGTGCCGGTGGTCCGGGCCATGCCCAACACGCCCGCCATGGTGGGCGCTGCGATGACGGCGGTTTGCGCCGGTCCCGTGGCAACAGCCCAGCATCTGGAGACCGCAAAGCATCTCTTTGAAAGCGTAGGCCGCGCCTTGGTGGTCGATGAAAAACATATGGACGCAATTACCGCTCTTTCCGCCAGCGGCCCGGCGTTCGTGTTTGTGATTCTTGAATCCCTGGCTGAAGCCGGAGTAAAAGTTGGTTTGCCACGCGAGATGGCGACCACGTTGGCGGCGCAAACGCTCTATGGCTCGGCACAGCTGGCGCTTGAAACCGGCCATCATCCGGCGCTGCTCAAAGACGCCGTCACGACGCCAGCAGGCTGCACCATCGAAGGCCTGATGGAACTGGAAAAAGGCGGCCTGCGCGTGACCCTGATGAATGCCGTCATCAAAACGACGATCAGGGCCAGGGAGTTGATGACGAGTTAGAGCGGCTGGTGGCTTTTGCCTTGGCTTTTGGTCCGTGCTCGGCTCAAAGAGAAGCTCTTTGCCAAGAGCTAAGAGCCAAGGCCAAGAGCCCGCCAGAAGAGGAATGGTGCGCGTTAATCTAGGATTGCCGCCTCCGGATAGTTAATGTAGACTTGTACTTGATGTTACTTTCTGTCTCCAACATGGCCATGTGCTGTTGCGCGATGGCTATGCGTGTGTTCACGCCGAGGCAGAAAGGTTCATAGCAAGTTTTTATTCAGCAATCATGAACCCGCTGCCTCAGGGCAGCGGGTTTTTTAGTTTTTGCGCAACATTGTCCTGGCTACAGGTGGACAACTCCATAGGAGCAAGAAAATGAGTACGAACCTGCGTTACGAACTGCGATGCCGCGAATGCCAGACCCGCTGGGGCAACCAGCCGATTTCTTTCTGCCAGAACTGCTTCGCCCCGCTGGAAGTGGCTTATGACTGGGACCGCATCCGCAAAGAAATAAGCAAAGACAAAATCGCAAGCCGCGCCACCAATCTCTGGCGCTATAAGGAGCTGCTGCCGCTGCCTGACACCTATGATGGCTCCACGCCGGCTGGCTTTACGCCTCTGCTGAAAGCGGCCAAGCTGGGTGAGACTGTGCGCAGCCGGTCGCTGTACCTGAAGAATGATGCCGTCTGCTTCCCTACGCTCAGCTTCAAAGACCGAGTGGTAGCGGTGGCGCTCACGCAGGCCCGCAATTTCGGCTTCGACGTCGTCAGTTGCTCCTCCACCGGCAATCTGGCCAATGCCGTAGCAGCGCAGGCCGCGCGCGCAGGCTTGAAAGCCTGCATCTTTATTCCCGCCGATCTTGAGCCCGCAAAAGTTCTGGGCACGCAGGTCTATGGGGCGCAGATCGTCCGCATTGACGGAAATTATGACCACGTGAACCGTCTCTGCTCGCAGATCGCGGACAAGCATCGCTGGGGCTTCGTCAACGTGAACCTGCGGCCTTACTACGCGGAAGGCTCGAAGACCGTGGGCTATGAAATCGCCGAGCAACTGGGCTGGCGTCTGCCGGACAATATCGTTGTCCCGATGGCCGGCGGGTCGCTGATCACCAAGATCTATAAAGCCTTCAAAGAGCTGATCAACCTTGGGATTTGTGGAAGAAAAGCAGGTCAAGTTCTTTGGCGCGCAAGCCACCGGTTGCAGTCCAATCAGCGTGGCCGTAAAAGCCGGACGCAACGAGATTGAGCCACAGAAGCCGCAGACCATCGCTCGCTCGCTGGCCATCGGCAATCCTGCCGATGGGTTCTATGCCGCCAAGACTATTCTCGGCAGCGGCGGCTGGGCGGAAGATGCCAGCTGATCCTGAGATCGTTGAAGCCATGACGTTGCTGGCTGAAAGCGAAGGCATCTTCACTGAAACCGCCGGCGGCGTTACTGTGGCTGCGGCGCGCAAACTCTACGCGCAAGGGCGTATCCGTCCTGATGAGACGACCGTGCTCTGCATCACCGGCAACGGCCTTAAGACCACGGACGCTCTTGCAGGTAAGTTCGATACCGTTGAGCCGATTCCACCCAAGCTGGCTGCGTTCGAACAATTTCTTGAAACCCAATTCGCCGGCGCACGTGCCGCTGGCAAAGGAGCTGCCTAAAATGAGCGTGAAAGTTTCCATTCCAAGCGCATTTCGGCGGCACACTGAGGGCGCTGACCACTGTGAGTGTGAAGGCTCCGACCTGGCGGGATTGCTGGATTCGCTGGGCAGCCGCTTCCCTGATCTCAAGCCTCACCTGCGCGACGAACAGGGCAACGTTCGTCGCTTCCTGAATATTTATGTCAATGACGAAGACATTCGCTTCCTCGGAAAAGACTATAAGTTCAAAGAAGGAGATGAGGTAACGCTGGTGCCGTCGATTGCTGGAGGGTAGTTTTTCGTAATCCCGAGCCGAAGCGAGGGAACCCTATAGTTTGCGAAGAAGCTATACTCGTGGCCTATTTGCTCGCGCGTTGGCTAACCTGAAATTCATCATACCTATATGGATCTCTCGCTACGCTCGAGATTACAGGTAGATGCTCCGCTCGAATTGATAACCTTTCCCGCGTCACCTCGCCCACAATCAGCATCGCAGGCGCAGAAATTCCCTTGGCCGACGCCAGCTCATGAAGAGTTAAATAACGCACTTCTTCGTTCTTTCGTCCTGCGTTGGAAACCACAGCGCATGGAGTCGTCGGCTCGTGTCCTGATTCCATCAGTCCTTGCACGGTTTTGGAGTAGTCAGGCCCTGGCATATAAAGCGCATATGTGGAACGCGCGGGTTCCACGGTTTTGCTCAGCGATTCATTGCGGCAGTTGTGCGCCGTCACCACAACCAACGCTGAAGCTGCACGGCGGTCGGTCAGCGTGATTTTCGCTGCTGCCGCTGCCGCGCTGGCGGCCGTTATGCCGGGAACAATTTCAAACTCAACTCCGGCTCGACGTAGCGCGTCCAGTTCTTCACCCAGCCTGCCAAAGACCGCCGGATCACCGGACTTGAGCCGCACGATAGTCTGCGCTTCCGTCTCCCGGGCATGCCACACCATGAGCGCGTTGATTTGCTCCTGGCTGCGACTGCGCTGCCCGCACCGCTTGCCCACGTTGATCACGTGCGCTGAAGCCGGGCAAAGATCAAGTATTTCCTGCGGCACCAGATCGTCATGCAGCACTACCTGCGCAGCGCGCAGCAGTGTAGCCGCGCGCACGGTCAACAGGTCGGCCGCACCCGGGCCGGCGCCCACAATGTAAACTTTTCCGGACATAATCTACGCGCTTTTCTGCCGGCTGATGAAACCGCCTTCAGCTCCACTCTTCCACGGCTTCAACCAGACGATGCAGCAATTGGTCAGCATTGCCGATCATGTTCAGTCCTTCATGCTGATGCTCTTTCAACGCGTGCCTCAGCTTGGTTTCCAGCTCTGATTTTCTCAAGTGGTCCATGGTTCCCTCCGTGAATAAGTTGATTCGAAAATTTTACTGGTTTGCACAGGGCCAGCAACATTAATAATTCTTTACGGCGCTCTGTGCGCGGCAGGACTTTGCGCATCATGTCGCGCATGCGTCCCAAGCCATGCTGTCCATGATTCATACTCCGGACCGAATTCATTTTCAAGCTTTTTACGCACATATTGGCTAAGCGCCGGACTATTCCCGTTTGTGGAAATTGCAATCTGGAACTCGCCACGGCTGACAACCGCAGGCGCGTAAAAATCGCAGTATCCCGGATCATCCACCGCGTTTGCCAGAGCGCCGAACTCGCGGGCTTCCTGGTAAACGGCGCGGTTCGTCTCTTCCGAATCCGTGCAGGAAATCACCAGAAAATATCCGTGCGTCATGCCGGTGCGAAATTCAAGAGCTTGGTACTTGACACGTCCCTGGTGCGCCCACAAGCGGATGCGGGGCGTGATCTGCGGCGAAACCACTGTAACGTCTGTCGCCGAGCGCAGCACCGCTTCTATCTTTTGTTCGGCAATCAGGCCGCCGCCAACAATCAGCACCTTGTGTCCCTCAAGCTTGAGAAAAATTGGATAAAGAGACATTTCTATCCTTCCACCCCGTGTGGCACTCTGCCGGGTGAGGGATCGCGCAATACGGGCGGCAGGTCTTGTCCGGCAAGAAAGATCCGGAGCGCCGTTTCAGAGTGGCGCGCAAAAAACTGCCGCAGGTTTTCTCCGCCGCGACGCTCCTCAAGATAGCTGCGTAGCAGACGCTCAATGGCATCCGGCACTTCGCTCGCCGCGCAACGATAACCCACCGGTCGTCCAAAGCCGGCGTGTTCACCCACTGCTCCACCAAGGCAAAAGTAGTAAGCGTCTTGAATGCGGCCGGCAATCTTAAGCTTTTTGCCTTCCAACCCAATATCGGCAATGCGATGCTGGCCGCAACTGTTCGGACACCCTGTGACGTTGAGCTTTAATTGCTGATCAAACTCCGGAATGCGCTCTTCCAACTCCTCCACCAGCCAGCGGGTGAAAGCTTTGGTTTCTGTTATCGCAAGCTTGCAGAACTCGCTGCCGGTGCAAGCTACGGCGCCACGCCAGAAAGGCGAGGCCGTAACATGCAATCCCGCAGTTTCCAGACCAAGAGTCACGGCCGCGGTGCTTGCTCGCGGCACGTTCACAATCACCAGGTTCTGCGTGTTTGTGGTGCGAAGATCTCCACTCCCATAGCGCTCGGCCAGATCGGCTGCCGCCCGCAGTTGCTGCGGATTGATGCGTCCGCGCAGCACTGAGGCGCCAACGTAAAAAAGACCTGGCTGTTTTTGCCGATGGACGCCAACGTGGTCTCGGAACACATCGTCAGGCTGCTGCTCCAGAACTCCTGAATCCAGCTTGAATCCCAGCTTGCGTTCCAACTCCTGCAAGAATGATTCAGCTGTCCAGCCATGCTGGAGAAATAAATATTTCAGCCGCGCGCGCTCGCGATTTTCCCGCAGACCGTCGGCATCGCGAAATAGTTCGGCTACGGCCTTGCTTACCGGAATGACCTGATCCCAGCGCACAAATGCATTGAGCCGAACTGCCAGATGCGGCTCAGTGGAAAGTCCGCCGCCCACGCGGATGGAAAATCCGATCTCATTCTTCCCTTCCACGTCGCGGACCGCAGGCGTGAAAGCCAGATCGTTGATCTCAGGATACGAGCACCAATCCTGGCAGCCGCTGATGCTGATCTTGAACTTTCGCGGCAGGTTATAAAACTCGGGATTGTCGACGAGCAACTGCGTCACTTCATCCACTAACGGTGAAGCGTCGCAAAGCTCATGCGCGTTCAGCCCGGCGAGAGGGCAGCCCGTGACGTTTCGCGTCACGTCGCCGCATGTCGCCATCGAGGTCAGGCCACAATCGAACAAAGCTTGCAGCACATCTGGAAGATCTTTGATGGTTATCCAATGAAGTTGTATGTTCTGCCGGACGGTGATATCCGCAATGCCGCCTGCATACTTTTCCGTAAGACCGGCGATAGTGCGTAACTGCGCTGCATTCACAAAACCATTAGACAAACGAATGCGCAGCATGAAGTACGGCATAGCGCGGCCTTCGCCTCCAACGCCACCGACTGCACCCGCGCCATCTCCCTGTGTGTAAACGCCCCACCACCGAAAATAGGTCTTGATCCATGCGTCCGGAACAGCCGACAACCCTCTGCCGGCAAACTGCCGGATCTCTTCAAAGCACTCCCAAGGGTTCTTCTCCAGCTTCAGGCGCTCTGCCCGCTGGGCTTTCGTTTCTTTCACGGGCTTTATGATTTCTGTGCTCATGATTTTCCCGCAGTCTGTGTTAGCCAAAGTTTCGAAAATGGTCCCCAAAAACAAAAAACCCATCGCTTCTGGCGATGGATCCTGTCTCCTAATAATTTAAATACGAATCAGGTAGCAGTTTCTCCGGCCAGAGACACGGTAGTCATCTCGCAACAACACATACACATGTTCTGTCGAATAACTGTCATGGGAAAAAAGTATACGTGAGTAAGCTTAGGTGTCAAGGCTAACCTATGAGTATTGATGGTTCGATTCATTCAGTATTGCTCGATTCCCCAAGCAAAAACGGCCCCTCACAGTTGGTCAGATGAGTTCCAGAATGGGACTGATTCATTTCTTTTTTGACACTGTGCAGCTCTGATCCCCGGTTCTGCAAGGGCATTGATCACTTGGAACAATGCTGACTAGAAGCTGGCCGTTACTTAAGATTCTTGACTCTGCCTGTAAATCCGGGCTATAGTGCCATTTCATGCAGGTTCGCCAGAATATTTTCGCGGTGGCTATGTGTTTGACAACAACAGGCACAAGCACATCCATGCGAAATTCAGGCGAGCCGTCAGCGTAACTAAGCAGCAATAATAAGTTTTCCTGACCCACTCGCTGAAAACGAGTGGGTTTTTGCTTTTGGGCGGCATAACCGTAAATTTTATGAGTCGATCAAATTCACAAAACGCGGGACATGGCTGGCGGGTGATAGTACCAGCCACTTCCGCCAACCTGGGCTGCGCGTTTGATTGCGGCGGCCTGGCGCTAAGAATTTATCTAAGAGCGCTCTTCGTGCCCTCCGCCACGGCGGAACTCAGCCTGGAATATCAGGGAAAGACCGCGGAGCGCTTTCCCATGAAAAGTTCGAACCTTATCCTGCATGCGCTGCGATTTGCAGCAGAGCGCCTGGACGCCCCTCCGCCCACGGGCCACGTGGCTGTTGAAAGCGAGATTCCCATCAGCGTAGGACTAGGAAGCAGCGCAGCTGCCGTGATTGCCGGCCTGCTGCTTGGAGTCCAACATAGTGGAAAAGAAGTCACGCCAGAAGTCTTATTACGCTGGGCGGAAGAGATTGAAGGCCACATTGATAATGCCGCCGCCGCTTACCATGGTGGTCTGGTACTGGCGCTTTCCAACAATGTGGAGCGCGTAGTGGTGGCAAAGACCAACTTTCCTGAGAGCATCCGGCTGGTAATCGTCACTCCGTCAATCACTGTGCCAACGCACCAGGCGCGAGAAGTACTGCCCAAAAAGTATGATCGTGCCGATGTTCTGCATACTTTGCAACGCACTTCTCTCCTGGCCGCCACCTGCTTCTCCGGACACTTTGAGCTCTTTCCAGAGCTGTTCCAGGACAAGTTGCATCAGCCGTTCCGGCAACAGCTGGTTCCCGGAATGGAGCAGTGCCTCGGGTTGCGGCTCCCCGGCTTGCTGGGAGTGGCAATCAGCGGATCAGGCTCGTCCGTCATCGCGTTTACCACGAGCGACGAGATGCGAGTAGCAGAAGAATTACAGAGATTCTTTGCCAAAGAGGGCGTGCAGACAGAAGCCATTTTTACCACGGCCGACAACAACGGCGCCGGAGTAACGCGCGAACTGGTGCCTCTGGTGGAAAGACTCGGAGCAGTTTTGCAGAAGCTGGAGAAATAGTGATGCCCGGGAAGCGTTTGATCATAATGAAGTTTGGCGGTACTTCCGTGGGGAATGCGGAAAGGTTCCGCCAGTGTGCCGCGATCGTCGGCGAAGCGGCCAAGGATGACAGAATAATAGTTGTAGTTTCCGCCATGGCGGGCGTGACCGACCTGATTTTCAAAACTATTGAAGTGGCGCGGCATGGCGACGCCTCTGCTACACATGCCCATCTACAAAAGTTTGAGAGCGTTCACCGGCAACTGATCGTAAGCCTGCTTGAACCGCAGCACCATGTCGCGGCAAATGATTATCTGGCTAAAGTCGTCGCACAGCTACAAAATGCCTGTACTGCGCTCTCTGCATTGCGGTCCGATATTTCTGCGCAGACGGCCGACTCTCTGGTCGCGTTGGGAGAGCGGGTTTCAGCCTCGGCGCTGGCCGGTTATCTCCAGCAGTTGGGGACGCATGCCGAGTTTGTGCGCGCGGAAAACGTAATCGTAACGGACAGCAATTTTGGCAATGCCGCGCCGGATAGCGAGGCCACCCGCAAGCAATGTAAACAATCCTTGCTTCCGCTTCTTGATCGCGGCATTGTTCCCGTGGTCGCCGGTTATAGCGGCGCCGATTTGCAAGGCAAGTCAACGACGTTGGGCCGCGGAGGCTCCGATTATTCTGCCACCATCATCGGAGCGGCTTCCGGCGCAGATGAAGTCTGGATCTGGACCGATGTTGACGGCGTGCTCACCGCCGATCCGCGTATTTGTCCCGACGCCGCCACGCTGCCAGAGATCAGCTTTGAAGAGGCAATTGAACTGGCTTATTACGGCGCAAAGGTAATCCATCCCAAGGCGGCATATCCCGCCGCTGAAGCCGGCTTTCCTGTCTGGATCAAGAATTCATTCCGTCCTGAAGTCGCCGGAACCAAGATCACGCATGACGCCCGGCCGGCCAACTCGCCGGTGAAGTCAGTGACTTCAGTAAAAGACGCCACGCTCATCTCGCTGTTCACGCGGCGCGATGTTCATCCAGTGGAGCTTTGGGGAAGGCTCTTTCTTCGCCTGGGTCAGGAACAGATTGAAGTTCTGTTTGCGACGCAGTCTTCGCCTGAGCATGCATCTGGGGTTGGTGCTGCGCAAAACCGATGCAGTGCGTGTGCTGCAGTTGATCCATTCGATTTTCCGCATTGAGCTGGCGCAAGGCGTACTGCTTCCGGCGGAGGTCAACAATGAAATTGCGGTCGTGGCCGTTCTGGGCGAATCGATGAAAGGGACTTGCGGAATCCTGGGCCGGGTTTTTTCCGCGGTGGCCCGGTGTGATGTGAGTGTAATTGCTGTGGCGCAGGGAGCCAGTGAGCTTAGCATCTGCTTTGCTGTGTCGGCTGCGCGCAGCTCGGAAGTGGTCCGCGCCGTGCATGATGAGTTTTGCCAGCCGGCAGGAGCGAATATACCTGTCTGCCTTCGTCCCAGCGTTTCCATAGCAACGGGGGCGCAATGAGTACTGCGCCAGTCAAGCCGCAGGTCGCCGCACACGTTTTGCGCTGTGTCCACTGCGGCAAAGTGCAGGAAACCGCCGATCGAATGTTCCGCTGTACGCAATGCTCGGAGCTGCTGGAGGTAGTTTATCCGGAATGGGCATCCGCTCCGCCGGAGTTCGCGCTCCGCTTGAAAGAAATCTGGCGCGAACGGCGAGGTTCATCTCTTCCCGAAAATGCCAGTGGCGTTTGGCGCTTCCGCGAGTTGTTGCCGCAGGTCGATCGCCAGAACATGGTTACGATGTGCGAAGGCAACACGCCTCTGATCCCGCTCAAGAGGGCCGCCCGGGAGCTTCGACTGCCGAATCTCATGGTCAAGCATCAGGGAATGAACCCCACAGGATCATTTAAGGACACAGGAATTTCCGCCGCAATCACCATGGCAAAGGCTGAAGGATTTTCCTGGGTGTGCTGCGCTTCCACTGGAAATACGTCAGCCTCCGTCGCCGCGTATGCTTCGCGCGCTGAGATGAGGAGCATCGTCCTTTTGCCTGCCGGGCAGGTGGCGGCTGGAAAGCTGGCGCAAGCGCTGGAATATGGAGCAAATGTTTTGCAGCTGCGCACGGACTTTGATGGCTGCCTGAGAGTTCTGCACGAAGTTGTACGTAAGTTCTCCGCATATCTGCTGAATTCGCTTAACCCCTACCGGTTGGAAGGCCAGAAGACGGTGGCATTCGAATTGATGGAGCAACTGGATTGGCGAGTCCCTGAGCATGTGATCGTCCCCGGAGGGAACCTGGGCAACAGTTCAGCCCTGGGTAAAGGGTTCATGGAGTTGCGCGATCTTGGGCTGATCGAATCTCTGCCAAAGATTTCCATCATTCAGGCAGCCGGAGCCAATCCACTTGTCCGAACCATGCGGGAAAACGGTGGTACAGAATTGATTCGCGTATCTCCAGAGACCAGGGCGACCGCCATTCGGATTGGCAATCCCGCTTCCTGGCGAAAAGCAGTGACCGTGCTGAGGAACACAGGCGGCATTTGCGAAGACGTCACTGAAAAAGAGATCGCACAGGCCAAGGCAGAGTTGGGCGCCGAGGGCATCGGCTGCGAACCTGCGTCGGCAGCAACCCTGGCCGGGCTGAAAAAGCTGGTGGCGGCGGGATTTGTAAAGCCCTCAGACACAGTCGTCCTGGTCCTGACCGGACACATGTTGAAGGACGTTGATTATATGAAACAGTTGCCAGGACAAAATCTGCTTGGGCCCATGGAGGCGGATGGTGACGCGGTGATCAGGACTCTGGAGAAAATCTATGCCCGGCATTGAAGATGCGGTAGAAAAACAGAAATCATCCAGACGCATCGCAAAGCCGGTGCGAGTTGGCATCATTGGCTATGGCACTGTAGGTCGCGCCACGGCTGAGATTCTCACCAGCCATGCGGAAGAGATCAGCCAGAAAACCGGCGGCGTTTCTATTGTTGTTACTCGAATCTGTCGTAAGAAGCCGCGCGCTACTGAACTGGGCGTAAATGGAATCAATGTAGCTTCCGCTTGGCGACAGGTGGCCACCGCTGATGATGTGGACATCGTGGTTGAAGCGATAGGTGGAACATCCGTTGCGCGTGACGTCGTGCGCACCAGCCTGGAAAACGGTAAGGCCGTGGTCACTGCTAATAAGGCCCTGATCGCCTTGCACGGCGATGAACTGTTTGCACTGGCGCAGGAAAAAAATCTTCCTATTGGAATTGAAGCCACAGTCGCGGGTGGCGTGCCGGTAATCCGCGCAATTTCTGAAGCCCTGGCGGCAGACCGCATTCTGGCCGTTTACGGAATTGTGAACGGCACTTGTAATTACATTCTTACGCAGATGGAGCAGCACGGCATTGAGTTTGCGCATGCCCTTGAACAGGCGCAGGCGGCGGGCTACGCTGAAGCGGACTCCAGCCTGGATATTGACGGGCTCGACGCGCGCGACAAGATCGCAATTCTGGCGCGCATTGCTTTTGGCCATTCCGTGCTGACATCGGAAATTCCTGTCACCGGCATTCGCAACATTACATCCATTGATTTCCATTATGCGCATCGGCTGAACTCGACTATCCGCCTTGTGGCGTCCGCTGAGCGGGCCGCAGGGGGCGTGCACATTGCGGTGCAGCCATGGCTGGAGCCACGCGACTCAATGCTGGCCAAGGCCGCCGGAGCAAACAATGCTATTTTTATCGCCGGTGAAAGCGTAGGCACGCAGATGCTTTACGGGCGAGGCGCCGGCGGTAGCGCTACTGGCACCGCCGTGCTTTCAGATGTCTTGCAAATTGCGCGACAGATTGCGCGAGGACAGACAGAGAGCAGCCTGCTCGACGGGTTTCATCGCGCCGAGCCGTTGCATCCGCTTCCTCGACAGAATCCTGTGAGCTGGTTCCTGCGGCTTACAGTAAATGACCAGCCGGGTATCCTTGCGCGCACGGCAGAAGCAATTGCATGCGAAGGAATCAATATTGATTCTGTTATTCAGGAGCCCAACATGACCAAAGACCGGCTCTCATTTGTGATTACGCTGGAGCCAACGCTGGAAACCACCGTGCAGCGCGCCGTGGAAGCGATTAATCGGTTTGAATTCATGAAAGCGCCGGTGCTCCTGCTGCCGATGATCTCTTCAGCCGAAGAACACGTTTAGGAGATTGGTAAATAAGTGATTTGATAAATGAGTGAATGAGAATCCTGCGGCATGGTTCGAGCCGACGAGGGAGACGAACAGACATTCACTCAAATTACCAATTTACTCATTTACCAAATCCGCTTGGTTCGGGTTCAGCTGAGCCGTCGGCGCGCGGGTCAGAAGCTGCCCAATTCATGCCTGTCTTTGAGTTGTGCATTACCGCCTGGCCGCGTCCCATGAGCGCAGTGTATTCCGCGCGGACGATCAGGTTATGGCCTTTCTGTCGCAAAGCCTGGATCACGTCCGGAGCAACGCGCGACTCGATCAAAATATCGCAAGTGACCTCACCGCTGGTTACAGTGAAGCGCGGGAATTCAAGGGCGCCCTGAATATTCATTCCGTAGTCAACCAGATTGGAAACGAACTGTGCGTGCGCAAGCGGCTGATTGGCTCCGCCCATAATGCCAAAGCCGATGTGCACATCGCCGCGTTCCATGAATGCCGGAATAATTGTGTGGAAAGGACGTTTGCGCGGCTGAAGGGCGTTAGGGTGGGAAGGATCCAATGAAAATAAGGCACCACGGTTCTGCAGCGCAAAGCCCATACCGTTCACCACCACGCCGGAACCAAAAGCCGAATAATTGCTTTGAATCAGCGAGGCAATATTCCCATCTTTATCAACGGCGGCCAGATATGTGGTATCGCTGGTAGCGGGATGTCCAGGCCCGGGATTGCAATTGGCTTTTTCTGGATTAATTTTTGCGGCACGCTCTTTCGCGTAATCCTTGCTCAGCAATGCAGTCACTGGCACCGCCGCGAAGCGCTGATCGGCGTTGAAGCGATAGAGATCGGCATAGGCGAGCTTCATGGCCTCGATTTTTTTGTGCAGTTCTACCGCGCCTTTTGGACCGTCTTTATCAGGCGTGAAAGTCTCCATGATATTGAGCATTTCCAGAGCGGCCATGCCCTGCACGTTCGGCGGGAGCTCATAAATTTTCCAGCCGCGATAGATGGTGGAGATGGGCTCTACCCATTCCGCGGAAAAATCCGCGAGATCCTGCAACTCCATGGCGCCGCCCATTGCGGCAGAAGTGTGCAAGATGGCCTGGGCAATTTCGCCTTTGTAAAAAGCGTCGCGCCCTTTTTCCGCGATCAGCCGCAACGATTTTGCGATGTCAGGATTGCTGAATGTTGCCCCCAACTCCGGTACCTTGCCGCCGGGAAGAAAGACTCTTCGTGCTTCTGCTGTTTTGCCGAGCTTGCCTTCTTCAGCGGCCCAGTAATCCTGAATGATCTCCGGCACTGCATAGCCGTGCTCAGCGTAAAAAATTGCCGGGTTGAACAGGTCCTTCCAAGGCAGCCGTCCAAAACGCTTATGTGCCTGGCTCCATCCATCGACTGCGCCAGGAACGGTAACGCTGTGAATGCCATCGTGCGGCATGGCCGTTATGCCATGCTTGCTCAGAAATTCGATGGTCAGCTTTCGCGGGGCCCAGCCGCTGGCATTCAGGCCATAGAGTTTTCCGGCTTTTGCGTCCCAATAAATCAGGAAAAGATCGCCGCCGATTCCATTCATCATGGGCTCAGTCACGCCAAGAACGGCATTCGCGGCAATGGCTGCATCCATGGCTGAGCCGCCCTGGGCCAGAGTCTGCGCACCGGCCTGCGAAGCCAGATAATGGCTTGTCGCCACAATGCCCCGATCCGTCATCACCACGGAGCGACCATAGGAACGATCTTGAGTAGAAGCCTTATATGTCATGAGAAAAACCAAAATGGAGAGAAGAATTCCGCGCAACTTGCACCTCCAATTGCCGCTGAGCGATGAATTATAGCCGAGCATCGCCAGTTATTAAGTCTTCTTCCAACTGAATCTCCGTCCAATGATCCCTTTGATGATAAGGTGATCCGTAGATCGCGTTACTCCCCATCCCACTCCAAAATTAATTTCCCAGGCAGGCGAGACATTCAGGTCAATGGCGGGAACGAACTGCTGTTGCTGCTCCGCCACGGGATCAAAGTTGCCGATGGGCCCCAGGGATCCGTAATATTCAAGGCCGCCGGCAATGATTTTGGAGAAATCATAAGACACTTTTGCGTTGGGAGAAAATTCAAAACCCTGGTTGACATTGTCACCGTGTAAGGATTTGTCGACAGTGGGATTGAAAGAGAGGTACCAAGGCCCAATCTTCTTGTCAATGATCGGACGTATCTCCCACGTCCATGTGTCGGCAGAAAAGCTATGGCGCTGATAGCCAATTTCGTTCGAGAGGCTCAGGCCCACTGGCCAATGCCACTTCTCCGGAATACGGAAGCGGGGACGTATATGGTCACCCACCCAGTCCCAGCCATCACCCGAGCGGGCGCTGGTAAAGATATAAAATCCAGTCTCAAACCAGTCATTCCATCCCTGAGTGATCTCAATGGTTTCATGCACGGCATGGTTGGTGGGGCGGACGCCATCCACCACACTTTTTTCGCCTTGAGCCGTCCAGTTTGTATGGAATTCCACCATGGTGCTGTGGGGCTCGACCGTGTCGACGCCATAGACCTGGATCTCATAGTTATCCTGCGCAATCAATTGAACTGGGCACAGGTATGCCGCTGCAATAATAAACAGAACCGCCTTCGCGATCATTGCACCACCTGGGAAAAACAATGCACAGAAGATCGGTTATAGACGTTTGCGACGGTAAACTCAAACTCGCCGGAGCCGTGCGTTGTCTTGCCATAAGCCTGCGAAAATGCAGCCCGCAAATAAAGAGGGCCGCTCCGTAGCGGCCCTCTTTATACCTTTTCTCTACCTTGCCTCTTTACCTTTAGGCTGCTTTGGCAGCTCTTTTTCTTTCAGCCCAGCGCTTTTTCATCATTTCTGAAATGCGCTTTTTAGCAGCCGCGCTCAAATGCCGGCGTCCACGCCTGCCACCACCTACTGCGGCAATGCCACGACGGCCATTCATCGAACCGCGAAGAGCCGAAATAGCCTGCTCCAGGCGGTCTCTTTCCGATTCTAGTTCCGAGATTATCTGCTGCGTATCCATATAGCTCCTTCCGTGAGCATGCTACCAGTGGAGAATCTATCCTGCAAGGCGAAATAGCTAGAATTATGTTAGAGTGCCTGATAGTTTCTTTGCCTCCGCCTCCTATTGTGAACTAGCTTTCACTCGAACATGAGGAAAGCGAAGGACCATTAAGTTTTCATGGCAAATTCCTTCATTTCATTTTGCAATTCGCGCTTTAAGGAATATGTATGGTTGCTACCCCAATCCTGCTCTGCTGCTCGTCACTTGTGCAGAAGTTGGTTGTTCCCCGGGGCAAAATTTAAAATTTCAAGGAATCCAATGCACCTGAAAACTTTTTGGATGAAAAAGCAACCATCTGCTTACCTATCTTACTGCTTGCCCGAAAATCACCGGGCACACGCAACAAAAGGCCAACGCGACCCATGTCATTCAACGAGTAAAACCTATTTATCGCGATACGATAGAAGCTTTGAACTCGACAAGCCGCCAATACTCAAAAATATATGGTGAGCCCTTGATGGCACTAACTCTTCCAGACTCATGTCCTATGGATTCAAGCGCTGTAGCCTATTCCTGACCGGGGAGCAATGTAAAAACTTTTGGGCAGAGTTACAGGCCGGGTATAAATGAATATAAACAACGATTCTTCTTCTGCAGCACATCGCTACACGAGCTTTAGATGAGTGGCAACACCCGGCTAAGAAGACGTCTGCACCTAGCTTGGGAAATGAAAGTGAACATCGTGCTTGGAGGGAATAGCCACGCCGTTCCGTGTTGCCGGATGAAAGCGCCAATCTCGCAACACTGCGATGACGCGATCGTCCACGCCATGTCCAAGCCCTTGAAGCAGGCGCTCTTCCACCACGGTACCCTGTGCGTCGATCGTAATTTCCACGATTACATCGCCCTGAATGCCGCTGGGCAGTTCTGATCGGGAGATTTTGAGGTCCTGGAACGCAACAGGCAGAGCCGGTTTTACTTCGTCACCACTGGCGAGGCCATCATATGCTGAGCCGGTTTCTGAACCTGCTTCAGCTGGATTCGGGGTTGTGTCTGCCTCTTCGATCAGATTGCTGCGTTTGCGAAGCTTTGTTTTTTGAGGTTTCTTTCGCGTTGAAGCCGGCAGCGACAGCAGAGGCGGCTTGCTTGCACTTGCTATCTCGAGGTCGTTTGGGACATATAGAACCACGGATGAAGGAGTCGCACTACCGCCTTCACCGTGAGCAACGAGGACGGGCTTCACAAAAATAGGACCGGCAGGCCAGCAAAGAGCGATCACCACCAATAAGTGGATTGCAGAAGAAATGCCGACAGAAAAGCTCCAGCGACGACGCCGAGCCGGCTGGCTCTGCGTCAGCGTATTCCATTCATGCCGGTCCTGTTCGAAAGAAAGATCCATCGCCCTATTCGTTAGACGGTTACTCTATTTTAGTGTTATCAACAGATGGCGAAACACAAAAGTACCATCCCATGGGCTTTGCGGGAGGGCGAAGAATTGGAGTACAGCAGAAGATTGCCGGCAGGATGGACAGCTTTAAAGGCTGTCGATAGCGGCCCTGAATTCGCGCACACTGCTTTCCTTAACCACCGCGTGCTGGTATTCGCTGTTGGTGAGCGTACCCATTTCAATTTTCTGGTTACGAAACTTCATGGTGCTGGTGACGGTGGTCCCCAGGCCGGCGTGGACCTCAGTGGCATTGGAATATCCGAGTACTGCTTTCACATTCGCTATGGAGAGTTCGCCACAAACCATCACGGAAATTCGACTGCCAGCCTGTTGAACCAACTGTTTGAGTGTGGGCATAGCGTCCACAGCGCTTCGCTTGCTGCCAGACGTCAAGACGCGATCTGCACCAACTTCTACCAGGTCTTCCAAAGCCTGCTCCAGATCGCATGACATATCGAATGCACGATGACAGGTGACTTTGAGAGGATGCGCCATATCAATCAATTGCCGCATTCGGTCCTTATCCACCTTGCCATCGATATTCAGGATGCCGAACACTACGCCGTTTGCACCAAGCTGTTTGGCGATCAGGATGTCGCGCTGCATGATGCCAAATTCCTCTGCGCTGTAGCAGAAATCTCCACCGCGCGGACGGATCATTACATGGAGACCGATTTCAATCTTCTTGCGCACCGCGGCAATCATGCCTGCGCTGGGCGTGGTGCCACCTTCAGGGAGGCCCGCGCAAAGTTCAACCCGGTCAGCGCCGCCGCGCTCTGAATTGACGGAGGACTCCACCGAGTCAACGCAGATTTCCAGCAGGACCTTGCCGGGACGAATTTGCGGTTGGGCTACCACACGCGGCAACGATTCTCACGCACCATAGGCTGACCAGCTTTGCAGCTGAATGCCTGCTGGAATTCCGGTATGTTTACCACCAGCCCATTTACGCGATATTTGCCCGGAGAGTGCTCATTGGTGATGGCATTGGCGCGCAGGTTTTCCGGACGCTCGTTCTCACAGGCCCACTGCGCATAGCCGATGAAGAAACGCTGGTCCGGGGTAAAGCCGTCGCGGTTTTCCAGTTGCTTGCCTTGGGTGTCAGCTTTCCAGGCCATGTATGCGAGTATCAGGCCACCCAGATCGGCAACGTCCTCGCCTTCCGTGAGTTTGCTGTTGATCTTGATATCGTCAACGATCGTGTATCCCGCGTACTGGTCCACGATGCATTGCGCGCGCTTTTCAAACTGCGCGCCATCTTCCTTGGTCCACCAGTCGCGCAGGTTGCCTTTCGCGTCAAATTGACGGCCCTGATCGTCGAAGCCGTGCGTCAATTCGTGGCCAATGGTGCCGCCGGTGTTGCCGTAATTGGGAGCATCATCCATCTTGGGATCATAGAGCGGCGGCTGCAGGACGCCGGCAGGAAAGTTGATGTCATTCATCTGCGGATTGTAATAAGCATTTACCGTTGGCGGAGTCATGCCCCACTCGCCGCGATCCAGTGGTTTTCCGATCTTCGCCAGTTCGCGTCTCGACTCGAATATGGTGGCGCGATGCACGTTGCCCACAAAAGTCATCGCGCTTGATCTCCACTGAACTGTAGTCGCGCCATTTGTCCGGATAGCCGATCTTGTTCACCACGGAGTGCAGCTTTTCCAGGGCTTGCTTCTTCGTTTCCGGTCCCATCCATGTGAGCTGCTTGATATCGTCTTCCATCGCCTGCTCAATCAGCTTGGTCATCTTCAGGGTGCTCTGCTTGGTTTCCTGGCTGAAAGCGCGGTTTACGAATTCCTGGCCCAGAGCTTCTCCCAATTGCCCATCCGTCAGGCGGACGCAGCGTTTCCAGCGCGGAGCAATCTGTTCCACACCGCGCAACGTATGGGAGTAGAAATCAAAATTCTGTTGCACGAACTTTGAAGAGAGATAAGGCGCGTTGGCGCTGACTATATGCCAGCGCAGATACGTTTTTAGATCGTCAAGACTGTTGCTTTGGATCTGGCGGTCCAATTCCTGATAGAACTTTGGCTCTGTCACGTTGAAAGCGCCTACCTGGTCCAGGCCGGTTGTCTTGAGATAGGTATTCCAGTCGAAGTCTGGAGTGAGGGCCTGGAGCTGCTTGCGGTCCATTTTATGGAACAGATTATGCGGATCGCGTTGCTCTACCCGCGTAAGTGAAGCCTTAGCCAGCGCGGTTTCAATCTGCATAATGGTGGCAGCCTCGCGTTTGGCGGCTTCAGGCGAATCGCCCAGCAACTCCAGCATCTTCTGCACATGGACAAGGTATTTTTGCCGGATTTCTTCTGACTTCGCTTCAGGCTTGGTGTAATAGTCACGGTCAGGCAGGCCCAGACCGCCAGCAGTGGCAAAAGCGATGACTTGATTGGAATCAGAAAAGTCCTGGTCGGAGCCAAAACCGAATAACAATCCCTGGGTAGCATTTGCCAGATGCTCACGCCCCAGCAATTCAGCAAGGTCTTTTTTGCTCTTAAGCGCTGCAATTGCGTCAAGAGCCGGTTTCAAGGGCGTTGCGCCCAGCTTCTCCACTTCTGCCTCATTCATGCAGGCGGAAAAGTAGTCGCCAATTTTCTGCTGCGTCGCATTGCGGCCCGTAGTCTTCTTTGCCAAGTCGTCAAGAATGCCCCAGAGAAATCTCTGGTTATCGACCGTAAGCTTGCCGTAAACGCTCCAGGCCGCCTGATCCGCCGGAATAGGATTGTTCTTCATCCAGCCGCCGCAGGTGTACTGATAAAAGTCCACACATGGATCGGCGGACTTATCCATCGACGGCAAATCCAGGCTGGGCGTGTATGGCAGTGCGGTAACGGGCTTGTCGTCGATCACAGCTACAGGGTTAGCGATGCCGGGCTTTTCCGGCTTTTGTGCAGGCTGGTCCTGGGCGGAGCTCTGGATGAATAGTATGGCTGCGAACAAGAGTGCGGCGGAAAGAAGTCTGTTAAGGCGCATCAGGCAGTTCCCTCAAAGAATCGCGGTTAGTGTACAGGAATTGAATGAATATTGGACGAGTCGGAACGGCAAGCGTCTTGACTGCAATAGTTACACGCTCTCAGCTACCGGCACGTCGATTGGGAGGCCGGCTTGACGCCATGCATCGAAGCCGCCAATGACATTCATCACGTTTTCCAGTCCCGCCCGTTGAAGCAGGCTGCAGGCGATCATGCTGCGATATCCGCCCTGGCAATGGACTGCCACCGGCGCTGACGGATCAAGCTCAGGCGCAGAAATCTTGAAGTTATCCAGCGGGAACCATTCCGCACCTTCGATATGTCCTGACTGCCACTCTGGTTCGCGACGGACATCCAAGCACCTGCAAATTCTGACTTCGCTTACGCGATAACTCCTGCACGGTGATCTGCGGCACAGTGGACACCGAAAGCCCAGCTTGTTTCCATGCGGCGAGACCGCCTTGCAGAAATCCACGGGGATCTTCAATGCCCACGCGCGCCAAGGCGCAGCCGTGCTTCCGAATATTGCTCGGGCGTATCGGCAACCAGCACTGGATGAGCGTTTAGGCCCATGACGGCGCCAGCCCAGGATGCAAACTGCCCTGACAACGCAATGTTGACCGAACCGGGCACATGCGCAACAGCAAAATCCGCGTTGGGACGGACATCGAGCACAAAGACGCCTTGTTGCAGCAGCTCGTTCAGTTCTTCGGCGGTAATCGCTGGAAGGTCACGCAATTCTGAAAGCGCGCCCGCGCCGGCGCGGTTGATCTGCGCGTCCTGCAGGAAGTATTCAGGGCGCGAAGGCAGGTTCTCTGTTAACTGGCGGATGAATTCCTCACGCCTCTTGATCTGAAGAGCGTAATTGGTCAGCCTTTCCGTACCGATGGTCGATGACCGTTCCGCGCGCATGTTACGTCCGCACAGAGAGCCAGCTCCGTGTGCCGGATACACCATGCACGTCATCGCTCAGCTTGAGCAGCTTGCCGTGCAAGCTGTCATACATCATTCCGGCGAGTTGCTGCGGGGTATGTGTTTTGGCAAGATCGGGCCGGCCAACGTCGCCGATGAACAAGGTATCGCCTGTCAGCACGGCCCACGGAGCCTGAGACTTTTCTTCATCGGTAACAACCAGGCAAACGCCTTCCGGTGTATGACCGGGAGTTTCCAGAACTGTAATGCGCAGCTTGCCGAACCGAACTTCTGATCCATCACGCAAGGCCACGTGCGGGAAGGTTGCACCAGCCTGTGCGCCGATATAGATTTTTGCGCCCGTACGCTTCGCCAGTTCCAGATGTCCGGAGACGAAATCGGCATGCAGGTGAGTTTCAAAAATGTGACGGATTTTCAGTCCGTGCTCGTCCGCGGCCTTCAGGTAAATTTCCACGTCGCGTTGCGGATCCACGACCGCCGCGTCGCCCTCAGATCCCAGCATGTAAGAAGCATGCGCCAGGCATCCCAGATAAAACTGCTCAAAATACATCGACACTCCTCGCAGGCAATCTGCCTGCTGGTACGTGCTTCACCCCCATCATAATCCGAAATTATGCCGGCTGCTGGTGCGGAATAACTGCGCCTTTCAGCGCATAGAAAATAATGTAAACGTAGCAAAGCACCGGCAGGATGAATGCGTGGTGAATACCGATGTGGTCGGCCAGAAAGCCTTGCAGTTCTGGAACCACAGCGCCGCCGACAATCGCCGCCACCAGCACGCCCGATCCTTTTCCCGTGAGCGGCCCAAGACCGGCAATGGCCAGAGTAAAAATGCTGGGAAACATAATGGAATTGAACAGGCCAACGAAGATAAGCGTCCACATGGCGAGATGGCCGAAGGTCAGCATGGAAATGGTGACCAGCAGCGCAGCCGCTATCGAATTGAATGCCAGCAGGAACTCTGTTCTAAATCTTTGCAGCAGCGCTGAGCCAACAAACCGTCCGATCATTGCGCCGCCCCAGTAATATTGCAGGTAGCCGGCTGCGTCTTTTAATGAGAGACCACCAATTTCCTTCTGGTTGAAGTAGTTGGTCATCAGGCTGCCGATGGCGACTTCCGCGCCTACATAAACGAAGATTCCTATTGCGCCCAGCACAAGCCGCCGATGCCGCCAGATACTGCCTGTCGCATGACCATGCGCCTCTGCGTATTCGATGACCGGAAGCCTGAACCAGGCCACCGTCGCCGCAAGAACAATGAGCGCCACGGCAAGGCCGATATAAGGCACTTTGACAGACGCGGCTTGCTGTATTCGGTAGCTATGCAATTGATCAACGCTCATCGCCCGCATAGCTTCAATGCTGGCAGGCGCAAGCGCCGCGCCCAAAATGAGCCAGCTTCCAAATCTTGGCGCCAGCGTGGTCCCCAGCGAATTAAAGGCCTGCGTCAAGTTCAAACGGCTGGAGGCTGTGCGGGGCGGACCGAGAATTGCCACGTACGGATTTGCCGAGGTTTGCAAGATGGTCATGCCCGCAGCAAGCACAATCAAGGCGCTCAGAAATAGTGGAAACGATGGAATTGACGCGGCCGGAACAAACATAAGAGCGCCTGTTGCCATGGTGAGAAGACCGGTCACCATGGAGTGTTGATAGCCGATCCACTCAACGATTTTGCCCGACGGCATGGAGAACAAGAAATAAGAAGAAAAGAAGGCAAACTGCACCAGCATGACCTGGGTGTAATTGAGGTCGAAAATGTTCTTCAGGTGCGGGATCAGGATGTCATTCAGGCAGGTAAGAAATCCCCAGGCAAAAAACAGCGTTGACACCATTGCCATGGCCCGCCGGTCAGTTTTCTCAGGCGCGCAGTCAAGCTGAGTGCTGGCAGGATCGGATTGGCTGAGGATAGCGATTGTCGGAGGCCCCAAAGAAAATGATTGCCGGAACGGTTTTAAGGATAACAGCGCCAGCCAGTCTCAAGACATGGACTCGTAATGAACTCCGCTGCTGGGCCCAGAGCTCTTTTACTACCGAATAGGAGACCTTTGCATCGTTCGTCACGTTCGCGCTTTGCTGTCCATCCTACAGGCGTGCGCTGGTCCATCACCGTTGTTAGCATCTTTCAGGTAGACAATCCAGGAAAGCTCAATCCTGAAAGCTGAAGGCGGCTTTCACTTTTCCAACCTCGATAACATCGCCGGCAGTCAACTCGCGCTGGGTAATGACTTCGTCACCATTGATCTTCAGTTTGGCCCTGCTCTCTGAAGGAGAGATGAAATATTTGTTGTCACGCTTGCTGATCAGCGCAGCTGTGGTTGGCGCAAAAAAACCCTTCAGCTTGATGGACGCCATACTGGACTTGCCAATCATCGTCATTTTGCCGGTAAGAACGTATTTCTCCTGATCGGTCTTCCCTTCCAGAATGCTGAGCAAGCCGATACGATCTTTGGCATTAGCAAATGGTTCTGACATCCAAGCAGGGCGCGAGATTCCCAGCGGGCCTGATCCTGCCGAAGGGCCATTTTTGTCAGCAAGTTTTTCGCGGGCCTGCTTGGTATCCAGCATCATGGTGGCTTCTAGTTTTGGGGCGGACGGCCCAGCCTTAACGGCGGCAACAGCAAAGTTCGGCACGGAGCTTTCATGCTTGAATTCCACCAGATGCTTTCCGATCTTTACCTGGTCGCCGTTCTTCAACGTTGCCTTGCCCACGCGCTCATTGTTAACGTAAGTTCCGTTAAGCGATCCGAGATCCTCCACCATATAGTGGTCTTTTTCCCACGTAATCCTGGCATGGTGGCCGGAAACGGCAAGATTGTCTATCTGCACGCTGTTGTCCGGCAAGCGGCCAATGGTAGTTGCCGCCTGCGACAGAAAGACCTCTTTTAATACCTGGCCGTTCTGCTCAAATTTCAAATAGAGTTTTGCCACCGCGCTCCTCCGAAAAACAGCTTATCCAAGATTTTTTGATACCAGGGCCGGTTGACGATCCGCACCAGCAAACAAGTAATGTTGTCATCGCCGCCGCATTCCATTGCCTTCTTTACTAATTCACCGCAGGCTTGTTGCAAGCCGCGCGGGCCCTGCACGATTTTTAGAATGTCCTCATCGGGCACATAACGCGTGAGTCCGTCAGAAGCCATTATCAGCATGTCGCCAGGGACCGTGACAAGATCCTCTATATCGGCCTCAACCACTTCTTCTGATCCAAGCGCGCGCAGGATTATGTTTTGCATCTCTGATTGCTGCGCCTGTTCCAGAGTGATATATCCTCGACGCACCTGCTCCATGACTAGCGAATGGTCCTGCGTGAGTTGCTGAATTGCCCCCTGGCGAACCAGGTAAATCCTGCTGTCACCCACGTTCGCGATGGCCAGCGAGTTTCCCCGCACCAGCGCCGCAACAATTGTCGAACCCATCCCATTGCGCCCGTTGTGTTGCTGCCCGGCCTGAAAAATTGTCTTGTTCGCCAGCTGGATTGCGTTGGCCAGGCTCTCCGCACCAGAGGAACCGTTGTGTCCATTCAGCGATTGTTTTGCCGTGTCTGGAGACTGGTTACGGAAATAGTCCAGAAGAACATCTACGCCCATCTTGCTGGCAACTTCGCCGGCGGCCTGCCCGCCCATGCCGTCGCAGACGACAAAAATGCCATAGCGCGAATCGAAGCCAAAATTGTCTTCGTTGTTCGTGCGCACGCACCCGACGTCGGTTTTGCCGGCAACTTCCACCGCAAGCGCCATATCTGGGTCCCGTGTATGAACCGTTGAACTTCCTCTATTTGTCCCGTTTGAAACCATTATCCTGTTTTCAAAGCAAACTATGGGGGAATTCAATATTGCTGGAGGAGATTCGCGCCTCTTCACTTTCAGTGGGGAATTGGAGCGAATTTTACTAACCTTATTTATGCGTTTGCAAGTTACCGTCAGGGTAACTTAGCCGCCAATGTGGACCATGCTGCGCGAAGGCTTGATAAATCCTGCTTCTCCAATGTGATGGCGGGCTTCTTTCTGGTCGACCACTGACCGAACGTAATCAGTTAATTCACTGTCACTGGCGCCGCGATACATTCGCCCCGCCATGTCATGATCGAGCAGGGAAAAAAGGCAGGTACGAATCTTGCCGTCAGAGGTGAGGCGCACGCGCGAGCAGTGTCCGCAAAAAGGATGCGATACAGGGGCGATGATGCCGATTTCGCCTTTGCCGTCATCAAACGTGTAACGCCGCGCAGTTTCGCTGAGTTCATTGGGGAGCTGGCGCACGGGACGAAACTCATTGAGCTTTTCCAGGATTTCATCCATGGGAACGACCACGTCTGGCGACCAGACACGGTCTTCTTCCAGCGGCATGAACTCGATAAACCGCACCACCACGCCTTCTTCTCGGGAGAAGCGGGCGAATTTTACGATCTGATCTTCATTGAATCCGCGCAAAAGAACGCAGTTGACCTTGACAGGCTCCAGACCGGCGCGCTTGGCGGCGCGGATGCCGGCAAGGACGCTGTTATAGCCGTTGGGAACGCGGGTGATGCGGGCGAATTTTTCGGCGTCGACGGCGTCCATGCTGATGGTGGCGCGACGCAGGCCGGCATCTTTGAGCGGCTGAACCAGCTCAGCCAATAAGTGGCCGTTCGTGGTAATGGCCAGATCGAGTTTTCGGTCATCGAGCGTGCGCAACTTAGCCAGATCGCGGACAAAATCCACAAGGCCCTTACGCAAAAGAGGCTCCCCGCCAGTGAGCCTGACCTTCTCGATTCCGGAGTTGACGAAGATCCGCACCAAACGCAGATAGTCGGCAAAAGGCAGTTCGGAATACTGCGCGCCTTCATTTCCAGTCCGGCAGTAGACGCACTTGTAATTGCAGCGGTCCGTGATACTGACGCGGAGATCAGTGATAAAGCGCCCGTGTTTGTCCTGAAGCCGCATATGCTTCGTCGTCTGTTGATTGATGGCGGCTGATCGATTGCAAAGAGACAAAAGGAGGGAAAGACGCCGAGGCGTGTTCCGGTTCCTTTCCAGGGCTCCCGGATTGCGCCGTTTTTGCGCAGTCTGGGAACTTAATACGGGAGGCCTGCGCGTTTCCGCTCCAGACCCTCGTCCTTGCATTCTCAGCAAGGAGCCGCCACAGTGGCCAGGTATGCCTCAGGCCGGATGTGGTCGGAACCTATTTTCCTATTATAGAGATTACGGAGGGCTGGCGCACCCTAAATGTTTTCGTGCAAGTGGACGCCGTGAGCGCTACAGCCAGAGCACCATCAACACGTCGTCAACGTATTCCCCGCCGATCTTCAATGAGTGCGGCTCGATTCCGTAGCTTTCAAATCCAAGGGCTTTATAAAGCCGTTGCGCCGGCAGTTTAGCCGAAGCCACCAGCGTGATCTGCTCCAGGCCGTCGAGAGTACGCGCCCGGCGGATGATTTCTTTCATCAACGCGCTGCCGACACCTTTGCTGCGAGATTCTGGTCGCACGTAAACGCCCCAGATGTGGCCTTTGTGGCGCTCTTTGTTGTTTGGTCGACGGAAAAATCCTGCGGTCCCAGACAGTTTTTCGCCTTCAAATATTCCCGCGACGAAGTTGTGCGCGGGATCGCTCTTGCTTAAGCGTTCTCTTGCAGTCTCGACCGTGGTCCTGAGATGCTCCTCGGCTGAGTCGGCAAAAGAAGCGGGATCGTTGCGTAGCGCTTCAAGACGCAGATGCCAGAAAGCTTCAGCGTCATCGGCGGTAAGCAGGCGGATGTCCATGAGGAGTCATTATCGCAAAGCGGTTTTGAACGCCCAAAAATCAGGCCGGACATAAAACGTCCGGCCTGTCAAAATCGATGAGACATCCGTATTTAGAAGGTGAACCTGCCTCCAAATTGGATGATCCTGGGATCGTAGGTTGAGATAACCTGGCCAAAAGTTCCGCTGGAGATGTTAGTATCCGGCTCCTGAAATTCCGCGTGGTTAAAGATATTGAAAAACTCCGCGCGGATTTGCAGGGCTGTGTGCTCCGTAATTTTTGTTGCCTTTGACAAAGCCATGTCGAAGTTTGTGCGTCCCGGGCCACGCAAAATGTTCCTCCCAGACCCGTAACTGCCGGTAATTACCGAGGGGTCAGGAGAGGTGAAGTTGCCAGTAAAGAACTGGTTGCCGGGCGCGCCGGGCGTTGGCGTATGTGGATCCTTATAGGCAATGGGCCCGGTCAACGTGGCGAAAACAAGCCCTGAGTCGCCTGCACCGGAAGGACCAGGAGCTGTCCTTCTGGTACTCAGGTTGGCGAATACATCCAATGGGAAACCTGTGTGCCACTGAATAATCGGGAACAAGCTCCAGCCCTGGGTCAGACGCTTGGGGCCGCTGGTCCAGGCGTGATCAAAGGGCAGGTCCCATCCACCACTGAAACTAACCTGCTGGCGGATGTCAAAATCAGAGGAAGTGCGAAATACGTTCCTCTGGAAGAAAGGGATCTCAGAGTTCCGGTTGCGAAAACCGGAAGAGTTATCAATGGAGTGCGCCCACGTATAAGACAAGGTGAAGTAAGTTGTGCCCAGAATTGGGGTTGCAGTGGGCTTCTTGGAAAGCTTGGTCTGGAGCGCGTTGTAGTTTGCGTTGACCGCGTTCTCAAATTCAGGAGTGAAGCTGAAACGCGCGTTGTCGACGGTTCCAATTTCATTCAGAAAACGATGCGGCGCTGAGGTGAGCGTGGCTGGATCAAAGGCGTTGATATCCACCAGCGTGGTCAACTTACGTGACTGGCTGCCCACATACCCCACTTCCATGGCAACGTTTCTTGCCACTTCCCGTTGAATATCAAGGTTGTATTGAACTGTGTATGGTGTCCGCAGATGTGGATCCACAAAAAAGACACCACCACCACCAAAGGGCAGAAATCCGGCAGCGCCAAAATCAATGTTCGGCGCGGGCGACTTGGAGGGGAATGGATTAGGCGTGCCCGTGGTACCGAAAGGATCGGTCATGAAGCCAGTGGGACTGGTAACGCATCCAGGATCGCCGGAATTGACGCCATTCGGGCAATCTGTGAATACAGGGCTGGTAAATCCGAAGAATGGCGCCTGTCCATTGAATTGGAGATTGTCTTCGCCTTTTAGCACGTCATAGAAAATGCCGCTGCCACCGCGGATACTGGTTTTGCCATCACCCTTCGGGTCCCAGGCGAAGCCAACACGGGGAGCCCAATCATTCTTGTCCGGGAAGTTCGCTCCCGTGGGAGCGCCTTTATCGCCGGGAAACAGCAATGACGTTGGAGCGTTGATAAAGCGGGTAGATTGCGCTCCCGGGACGATGCTGAATGACCTTCCCTGCGTATCGAGCTTGGGAGAGCTGTATTCATAGCGCGTACCCAGGGTGAGCACAAGGTTCTTGCGGACGTGCCATTCATCTTGCGCAAAAAAGTACGTGGACTTCTGCCGGATATTGGAAGGCGCGCTGCCAAACTGGAAGTAATCTTCCGGCAGCCCCAGCAGGAAGTTAGCGTAGGGATTAAAAGCTCCGTTGAACTCGTCGAAGTCGAATTGGCCGTCCACGAAGAAATCAAAAAGGGTATTGTTCTGGTAGGGAGTAAAGCTGCCTCCAAATTTCCACGTATGGCGGCCCTTGATCCAGGTAACAGTCTCAGCATAAGAAAACGTATTGTTGATCAGCTTGGTGGGTCCCTGAGGACTGAATCCCGTCACTAGCCCTGATGAAAAGCCGAGCCGCGTGGGACCGGTGGACTGGTCAGGTGTGACACCGACACCAAGTTGCGCAGGCGTTGGCAGAGCGGTAGAAGGAACGGCCTGGTCCTGGGCATTGCGCTGCAAAGTGAAATGAAATTCGCTGAGGAAGGTCGGACTGAACGAATGTGTGTAAGTAAGACTGGAGAAATAGTTGTGGGGAACGGTGGTGGTGGGAAAGCCTGGGCCCCCTATCGGCAGCGGACGAGATTGATTGAACCGCCTGCCTCCGATGGTACCGTTGAGGTGATCTTTCTCAGATATGTTGTAGTCGAGTCGCGCCGTTAACTCATTAAAGTTATCGATATTGTTGCCTTGTGCATTCAGCGTACCGGAACAGAATGCGTCGCAAGCGCCAGGTACAGCATTATTTGTCGCTGCCGCAATCAGTCCCTTGGCTATATAGTTTTTTGCCACCGCATCAATGCTGCTGGGATCAATGATGCCCTGCGCGGCCAGCGCGGCGTTGGGCTGGAAAAAAGGATTGCTTACCAGGAAATTGGCTACGTTAGTGTCAACCGAACCGCTGGGACCGGCGTGCGAAAAATTTCCTGCGAGCATTTCGGGAGTGAAAGTGCTGATGGTCCTGCTTAGCCCAGCGGTTTGTTTCTGGCCCTGATAGCTGGTAAACCAAAACAATTTGTCCTTCTTGATGGGACCGCCGACGGCGAAGCCGTACTGATTGCGCTTGAGCGTGTCACGCGGAAGGTCATTCTTATTGTTGAAATATGAGTTGGCACTGAAAGCATCATTGCGATTGAATTCGAAAACAGAGCCATGCACCGAGTTACCGCCGGACTTCGTAACCAGGCTCACAATTCCGCCGGAGTTGCGCCCATATTCCGCAGTGTAATTGCTGGTAAGAATGCGGAACTCCTGCACCGCGTCTGGATTTGGCGTGTAAACTACGCCGTTGCTCAACAGATTGTTGTCCACTCCGCCATCGAGAACAAACGTCACGGAATCCGCGCGCGATCCTGCAATGTTGTAACTACCGGCGCCGGTGTCGTCATTATTATGCGGAGTGACGCCCGGCTCCAACAAAGCCAGATCCAGCACGTTGCGGCCGTTCAAGGGCAGGTCAACGATCGGGCGGCTGGTGACGGAAGCGCCCAACGTTGGATTGACCACTTCCACCTGTGAAGCGTTGCCGGTGACCTCAACCGTCTCTGTATTTGTTCCGATCTGCAGCGCTATATCGATCCGCTGTACCTGATTGATTTCAAGCGTGTACGCAACCGTTTCCGCAGTGGAAAACCCTTTGCGCGCAACTTTGACTTTATAGGTGCCTATAGGTAATTCCAGGGCCTGGTAGGAACCTTGCGCGTCTGTAACCGCGGGGGTCTGCACACCTGTGGCGACGTTGATGACGCTCACGTTCGCACCGGCAACAACGGCCCCCTGCGGATCCCTTACCGTGCCGACGATTCTTGCCCGCGCACTTTGCGCAACCAGCTGTGAACTGAATGCCAATATGAGAATACATACATACGAAAGGAGTTTTACTGACTTGAAGTGAGTGCCGCAGTTACCCATAGAAGCCCCCTCTTTCACGCTTTTTTCTTGCGGTTGCCTTTTCCGTACGATCAGAAATGCATTCTTGAAAAGGCCGCCAAAAGTTGGCGGCAACATTATCAGAAAAAAAGAAGAACGGCTATCGGATTTTAGGACGATGCGGGGCGCGAATTATTTGCCCAAAATGGGACTGCGCCGCACTTGGTTTGTAACAGGCTGCGCTTTTCCAGTTGATCTGGCAAAGCGCGTTGGGCGAGCATCTAAAACCGCGAAGAACATTAGGAATGGCGCAATGTGAACGGGCGAATTGAGGCCTACATCCCATCATAATTCGGGCCGCCGCCGCCCTCGGGGGGGACCCAGGTGATGATCTCGTAGGGATCCATGATGTCGCAGGTCTTGCAGTGCACGCAGTTCGAAGGATTCAGGTGGATCACCTTGCCCTTGGGCGCTGAGGCGTCTTCTTCCATTTCATAAACGTTGGCCGGACAGAAATTCTGGCAGGGATTGCCGAATTCCGTGACGCAACGGGTGTTGCAGATATTGGTGTCATGGATGATCAGGTGCGAAGGCTGATCTTCTTCATGCTTGGTGCCGGAGTGATAGAGATCGGTGAGCTTGTCAAAGGTGAGCTTGCCGTCACCTTTGGCTTTGCCCAGCAGGTGCGCGCGCTTGCCACCATCGGCCGGAAGCTGGTCGAGGTGTTTCATGCGCGTGTGGCCGGCATGCGCGGGATAAACCTCATGCAGACCACGTCCGCCGGTGATCTGCTGTAAAGCCGTATGGAACAGGCCGGAAACCAGGCCTTTCTCGAATGCCTGATGGAAGTTGCGAGTCTCCCACAGCTCGTCCTTGATCCAGCTGGCGTCTACGCTCTCTTTGTAGCGCCTGAGCTGGGCTGCGCTGAAATTGTTGTGGAGCAGCGCGTCAAATGCAGTCTCTGCGGCGAGCATGCCGCTCTTGATGGCAAGGTGAATGCCCTTGAGCCGCTGCGAATTCAGGAAGCTGGCGGAGTCGCCGACAATCATCCAGCCATTGCCGGCCAGTGGCGGCATGGAAAACCATCCGCCGTAGGGAAATGTCTTTGCGCCATAGCGGATCATCTTGCCGCCGCGCAGCATGCTGGCAATCAGCGGATGCTGTTTGAAATCCTGCAGTACACGCTGAGGATCGAGACGCGGGTCCTGATAGTCGAGGCTGGTGACGTAGCCAAGCGAGACGATGTTGTCTTTCGATCCGTAAATCCAGCCGCCGCCGTATTCTTTGGTCGTGAGTGGCCAGCCCATGGCATAAATGACCTGGCCTTTTTTGATCGCGCCGGAAGGGACTTCCCACAGTTCTTTTACGCCAATGCCGTAAACCTGCGGGTTGAGCCCTTTCTGCAAATCGTATTTGGCGACGAGCTGCTTGGTCAGCGAGCCGCGCGGCCCTTCCGCCAGCACCGTGATTTTCGACTTCACGTCATAGCCGGGCTCGAAGTTAGATTTTTTCTGGCCATTCTTGTCCACGCCTTTGTCGTCAGTGCGAACGCCAGTGACCTGATCGCCTTCGGTGAGAAGCTCCGAGCCGGCAAATCCGGTAAAGACGGTGATTCCGGCCTGCTCAACTTTTTCTCCCAGCCATTTCACGAAACGATTAATGGAGATCACGTAGTTGCCATGGTCCTGCAGTGGCGGCGGCGTCAGAGGCAGTCGGTGCTCACCCTTTTCCGTGAGGAAGAAAACGTCTTCATGCGTGACTTCAGCATCAAGAGGCGCTTCCGCGCGCCAGCCGGGAAGCAATTCGTCCATGGAGCGCGGATCGAGCAGCGCGCCGGAAAGAGAGTGCTGGCCGAGTTCACGGGCTTTTTCCAGGACATTGATGTTTTCTTTGCTCAGCGGCGCGTCAGGATTGCGGCGGTTGTGGCGGTCAATCAACTGGGAAAGACGCAGCGCGCAGGCCAGACCGGCGGGGCCGCCGCCAACAATGGTGACGTCCGATTCCATCTGCGGACGCTCAACACCTTCAATAGGTTTGCGGAAAGTGATCATAGGATTCAGCAATTAGTAGTTAGCAATTGGCAATTAGCAAAACCTTTTTACCGCAGAGGACGCGAAGGACGCCAAGAAAATAAAATCAGAATCCTACTTCTGTCCTTGCGATCTTTGCGCCCGTTGCGGTTAGTTTGTTTTGGCTAAGATGCTAATTGCTAACTCAACCTTTTGCTTTTTTTACCTCTTCAGTCAGCGCAGGCACGATATCAAACAAGTTCCCCACAACGCCGAAGTCGGCAATTTCAAAGATGGGCGCTTCCGCATCTTTATTAATAGCGATGATGCTGCGTGAGCCTTTCATCCCCACAATGTGTTGAATGGCGCCGCTGATGCCGACAGCGAGATAAAGCTTGGGTGAAACTGTCTGGCCGGAGCTGCCGATCTGGCGGTCCATGGGGAGCCAGCCGGAGTCGCAGATGGGACGCGACGCGGCAATCTCGCCGCCGAGAGCATCCGCCAGCGCTTTGGCCAGATCGATGTTTTTCTGCTCTTTGATCCCGCGGCCAACAGAAACAATGATCTCGGCCTGCGTGAGGTCGACCGCTTGCTTGGCTTCTTTGAAAGGATCTTCAGGATGATTGCGCTGCACGCCATCGGGAATATTGGCGTTTACTGTTTCAACGGGAGCGGCGGAAGCGCCGGCTTCAGCTTTATCGCCACGGAACGCGCCCGCCTGGAATGTAACAAAGTGCGGCGCAGGGCAGGCAAATGAAACATCGGCAGCGAATTTGCCCTGGAACATCTGGCGGGTGAAGACCAGCTTATCACCATCTTTGCGGAAGCCAATGGAATCACTGATGAGCGTGCGCTGGAGCGCCGTGGCCAGTTGCGGAGCAAAGTCACGCACCTGATAAGTATGTGGCATCAGCACCAGCGTGGGTTTCTTCTGGTTGATGAAGTCTTTAAGCGCCGCAACCACGCCATCCGGTTCGTATTTCGCCAGTTTGGGCGAGTCGATCACGGTGACCTTGGCCAGCTTTTTGGCTGCTATTTCCTGGGCAATGCCTGCGATGCCGCTGCCGAAGAGCGCGGCTTCCACGGTTGCGCCGGTTTCAGCGGCAATGGCCTGCGCGGCAGCAATCGTCTCCATGGAAACGCGGTTCAGCTTGCCTTCACGTTGTTCAGCAATTACAAGAATTGTGTCTGCCATTAATTTATTTGCCGTTTCTTTTTGATAAATCCAAGGATGAGTAGCCCGAGAGCAATCACTACATCTGCGGCGAAGATCCCCTGCATCAGGCCGCCGCCGGCCCGGATATCCCAACCGACAAAAAGCATCCAGCCGAGACCTGCAATCAGCATGATGAGGCCCACCACCATAAAGGTTGAGCCGGTCTCATGTTCGGTTATAGGTTTATAATCTCCGCCTTCAGGGTCATAATCCATTCGTTCCATAGGCGCTCCTTAAAACGAAATTTGCCGGATCAAATTACGCGCACGTCGTTCCGCAGCTTGTCGACGAGCTTTTTGGCGATCTCGCCGGGCGAACCTTCAAGCATCTCAGTCTTCTTGCTCTTCTGCGGGACGTAAAGTTTTTCAATCTTCTGCAGGTTGTCACCCAGCGCGGACTTTACTTCGTCCATGGTGACTTTGCGCAGCGGCTTGTTCTTGGCCTGCTTGATGCCCAGCAGCGTGGCGTAACGCAGCTTGTTAATGCCTGACTGGATGGTCAGCACCGCAGGCAACGGGATGCTCACGTGCTGGAAGAAGCCGGATTCCAGCTCACGCTTAACCTTGATGCCGTTATCGGATTTCTGAATTTCCATGATGATGGTGGCGTGCGGCCAGCCCAGCAATTCCGCCATAATCACGCCAGTCTGAGCGTAGCCGTAGTCATCCGATTGCAGGCCGGTAAATATGAGATCGAACTTTTCATCTTTAATCGCTGCGACGAAGGCTTTGGCCATATTGAACGCGTCCAAGCTGACAAAGCCGTTATCTTCCAGATGAATGGCGCGATCCGCGCCCTTGGCCAACCCTTCCCGCAGTACCTGCTGTGAACGCGCAGGACCGGCTGTGATAACGACAACCTCGCCGGTGTGCTTTTCTTTTTGGCGCAAAGCCTCTTCCAGGGCGAAGGCGTCCGGCTCATTGACTTCATAGGAGACGTCGTCGCGGATCCATGTGCCGCTTTCATTGAGTTTGAGAGGCGCGTCTTTTTGTGGGACCTGCTTCATGCAGACCAGAATCTTCATATTCAGTGTGGTTCCTGTTCAACAGCTTAGATGCGAGTTAGGGACGTTGTGTCTGCGCCGCCGGACATCACTGGTGAAACCAGCCAGCGAAACCAGCAAGTATAAATGAGAGAGAGGGGCTTACAACAGAGCAGGACCACCGGCCACCCAGCGCCACAAGGTTGCGCTATCCTTAAAACAGACACTCCAAAATTGTTGAACAATAGAGCAAATAACGTTGCGCAGGCGTCTGAGAGCGCCGGGTTCGTGGCCTTACGCGAAGGACGCCGCTGGCGCATTTACACCGAGCCCATAGAGATATTGGTGGCAGATGATCCGGAATCATTGGACAGCCTACTGAGGCGGATCGATTCCCACGTGTCTGATGGTGGTGAGGCAGCAGGCTTCCTTACGTATGAGGCGGGAATTGCCCTGGAACCTCGCCTGCGTCCGCTCCTGCCAGCACCTGCGACCACACTGGGGTGGTTTGGCCTGTACGACAGGTGCGAAGTCATGAATGGCGAAGAATTCTTGCGGGTATGTACGGAGACCTCCCTGCAAGGGCCGCACCTGGCGATCAGCCGCGAAGAGTACTGCGGAAAGGTAAAAGAAATTCGGGAGCTGATTGCTGACGGCGAGATCTATCAAATTAACTTTACTGACCGGCTGAAGTTTTGCTTTTCCGGCCGTCCATGGGATTTGTTTGCCGCGCTGTGCGCTGAACATCCCACGCCCTATCCAGCTTTTGTCAACACAGGGATTGAACAGGTGCTCTCCCACTCACCAGAACTCTTTTTTCGCATTCAAGAGGGCCGGATCGTGGTGCAGCCGATGAAAGGCACGGCCCCACGCGGTCTGACCGCAACGCAAGACCGCCAGCGGGCGATGGAGTTGCAGCAATCGGAGAAAGAGCGCGCAGAAAATGTGATGATCGTGGACCTTATGCGCAGCGACCTGGGCAGGATCTGCACAACGGGATCGGTACAGACAACAAAGTTATTTGAGGCAACGCGATTTTCATCACTGTGGCAGATGACTTCGACAATTGAAGGCGAGCTTCTCAACGATTGGACGATCGGCAGCGTCATGCGGGCGCTGTTCCCTTCAGGATCGGTTACGGGCGCTCCGAAGATCCGGGCGATGGAGCATATTGCGCGGCTCGAAAGTGCAAGACGAGGCATTTACACAGGAGCTATCGGATTTGTTGCGAAGGACAGCACGCAGTTTAGCGTGGCAATCCGCACATCAGTCTTGCGCGCCGGTGAAGGCGCGATGGGCGTAGGCAGCGGCATCACTTACGATTCAGTACCTGAGCGGGAGTGGGAAGAGTGCGCATGGAAATGTGGCTTCCTGACCCGCAGAGCACCACGATTCAAGTTGTTCGAGACCATATTGTGGCACGAAGCTTACGTACTGCTGGAGAGGCATGTGGCCCGCATGGCTTCGTCCGCAGAGTATTTTGGATTTGAGTTTGATCGCCGCGAAGTTGATGCCCAGCTATGCGCAGCGGCCTCTCAATTTGCGCCCGGCGAGAAGTGGCGGGTAAAGATTTCTCTCGACCGCAAGAGCCACGTGGAGGTGGCCAGCGCCAGGGTCTCTGACGAACGCAATGGCCGGGTAATGATCGCCGAGCGCCGGACATTCAGCGAGGACTACTTCCTGTTCCACAAAACGACGCACCGGCCAATCTACGATCAAGCACTGGCAGACGCGCGCGCAACCGAATGCGACGACGCCCTGTTCTTCAACGAACATGACGAACTTACGGAGGGCGCAATCCACAATGTCTTCCTGGTCAAGAACGGTGTTTGGCTCACTCCTGCAGAGCGATGCGGATTGCTACCGGGAACGTATCGCGCGGAGTTTCTGGCGGAACATCCTGGAGCCCGTGAGGAAATATTGCGACGAGAAGACCTGTTTCAGGCAGACGCGATCTTCCTATGCAACAGCGTGCGCGGCATGTATGAGGTCAAGCTAGTGGAACAAGCGCGGTAAAAACCGACCACGCAAGTCTCCCTCAGACACGTCTGATCGAAAATCGATTCGCCGGTTCGTCGAACCGCGCCTCACCACAACGGTCTCACGGGTTGTTCCTTGAACATAGGACGAGGACCACCTGAATTAGAGAGATGAATTATGCCCAAGAAAGATTTGGCTTGCGGATCATACGTAACGGTAATGCTCCCCGCGTGCCCCGACGATCCATCCGAGCCGTCTCTTCCACTCGATCCATCGCTTCCGCTGCTTCCGCTGGGGATCCCGCTACCACCAGAGCCCCCGCGGCCTCCCCGACCGCCTTTCCCTCCCGACCCGCCACTCCCGCCTTCGGATGTCACCGTCAAGAAACCACCGTTGGGATCAATGAGGTAAAACCTGTCAGAACCTGCCGCGAACGCTTCCACCTGGAGCAGAGGATGGGGACCTGATCTGAGCGCGACGCGGACTTGCGTAGGCGGAGCATCACCGCCAGACCCTCCGTCCTGGCCATCGGAACCGTTGGTCCCATCGGAGCCGTTTCCGCCAGCTGACGGATGCTCCGGGTCTATAGAACCCATGCTGCCGCTGGAGCCGTCCATTCCATCGCTCCCATTCATGCCCGACCATCCGCTGCTGCCGGAAACATAAAAGCTGTAGTTGTAGTCATAGCGAACGGGAATATCGATTTCTGAATGCATGTCCGGATGGCTGGGAACCGTGATGGCGACATGCGCCATCTTGCCGTCACTGATCCTGGGATCCGAAGGAAGGGAGATAACACCTTTTTTGTTGGCGGTGACTAACGTTGGCGTAACAGTAATGTCCTTCCATAAAATTTTTCCGTGGCCTTCTCCCTCCGTCACCCATACTTTGTTGTTGGGATCGGTGAATGACACCACCAGCGGCAACTTCTCTCCCGGCGCGATCGCCGCGCCGTTAGCGAGCTTGGCCTCCATGGAAGTTACAGGGATTTTGTTTAGATAAGCTTTCATTCCCAGCCGGACCTGCACAGCGGCGCAGCCGCTCACCACCAGGAGCACGGCCAGTCCCAGGAAGGCAGAAAGCCCTTTGTGAAACCTTTTACCATGGTGTGAAGCAAATAAAGTCTTGAAAGAGGCGACGCTAAAGAAACCCAGCGACTTGAATCTGCTCATGATTGGACTCCGTTAAGTTCTTTGCGTATCCACGCACCATCTGGTTCAGGGTTTAGCGCAAATTTTTTGTGAGTTGCTGATGAGTCCAACACGGAATTAAGCAGGATGTTAGGGTTGTACGCTCTATTGGCAGGTAACGATTTGTAAAGATTGACTAGAAATATTTCCTGTCGAAGTAGAAAAAAGATTTTCGCCACCCCAACCGCATCTGTCCTTGCGGACATGCCAGGCCAATGCATCGCGCCGATGAAGGACATGTACTTTGAACTTGTTCTGCCTGCTCACGCATGCGTGTCTTACCCGAGTTAGCAACATTCCAGCCGGCAAAAAATCCGCGCTCCGGAATGTGGCAACAGATTCATCAATCAGGGTCAATCGGCTGAATCATTCCACCCGGGCCAAATGATCGTCCGTCCCCCCTTAAAAACCACTGGAGACACCCATGAAAACGCGTGCAGTTAATTTAATACTTGCAGTCATTCTGGTTCTTGGCGCATCCTACTCCGCATTCGCCGCTGTCGCGGTCCCTAATCCTCTATCACCTGCGTCCGGCGCGAATCTGCAATCACCCTTGACGATCTCATGGTCCGCCGTCACAGATCCCAGCGGAATTCTGGGCTATAACTGGCAAGTCAGCACCTCTTCAACGTTCCCCACCATCGCCCTGCAAAACTCGACGAACGTTGGAACCACGCAGGACACCGTAAGCGGCCTGCCCAACGGCACGTATTTTTGGCGAGTGCAGGCAGTGAGTGGAGCGTTCGTAAAAAGCGCGTGGTCAGCGGCGCGCAGCTTCAACATTACCGGCGCGGGCCCAGGACAACCAGGAGCGCCTGTCTTGTCCCCTACCAAGGCTTATTCGACATTTCATCCGCTGGAAGTCATGACTTTTAACTGGTCTCCTGTTAGCACGGCGGCAAGCTACGTGCTCCAGGTTTCAAAGGACCCAAGTTTTCCTACAACTACCACGGCGTCATTTAACAACATCCCCAACCCAACTTATTCCTTCTCAACCCCTGATGAAGGCACATACTCAGCGCGCGTTTTTGCAGTGAGCGCGAACGGAGTTGCGGGCGTGCCTTCCAACACGATCAACTACTCGGTCTTCTATAACAATCCAATTGGAGCGCCGCCCGCCCCGCTTTCACCCGCGAATGGCGCATCGCTCACGTTGCCTGTGCAACTGGCGTGGACTGACGTTGCCAACCCGCAGCCCAGCGGCTACGAATTGCAGATTGCCAAAGACTCCGGCTTCCAGCAGATTGAAGACGATTCGCCGCAGCTCAACGATCCCAACCGCACCGTGCTCTCATTGACATCTGGCCAGAAATTCTGGCGCGTACGCTCCGCCCAGGGCGATTCTTCTCCCACGACGGCAGCCGTAACAGCGTGGTCCGCAGCCGGATCGTTCACCATCAGCGCAGCGCCTCCGGCTCCAGCAACTCTGGCCTTGACCACGAATGCTTTTTACAGCGGCAACACCACGTGGGTTCAGTTACAGCTTAGCGCAGCAGCCCCGGCAGGCGGAGCGGTCATCAACCTTACGAGTTCGAATCCAGCCGCTGCACCCATACCGGCTTCAGTCAACATGCCCGGCAACACCGCATGGATGCAGTTCCAGATTCAGGCCGGACAAGTCACTTCACCAACGCCGGTAACTCTGACCGCCACGCTTAACTCAGGACAGGCAAGCGTGCAGTTCAACGTATTGCCGCCGTCGCTTAAGTCAATCACGATGAATGCTGGAACGATCAGCGGCGGAGCTCAGGTAGGTGCAATCGCAATGCTCAACGGCCAGGCGCCCGCAGGCGGCGCAGTGGTGGACTTCAGCAGCGATTCTCCAGCCGCCATGCCGCCCGCGCTCGCTACCATCCCAGCAGGCAATTCGTCAGTGTCAATCTCTATTCCGACGAATCAAGTCTCGGCGAATACGCTGGCCAACATCAGCGCTACGTGGAACGGCGCAAGCGTTCAATCGCCACTCACGATTACTCCACAAGGCCAACCCGCATCCATCGCTCTTAGCCCGGCATCGGTTAGCGGATCAGCCGGTTCATTTGCGACCGTCACCATGGCAGCGCCTTCCTCAACTGACCAGATCTTCCAGGTCAGCAGCAGCAATCCGGCAGTTGCAGGGGTTTCAAACTCCGTCCTGGTTCCGGCGGGAAGCACGACCGGCGGAATCTCCATCAACACTGCGCCGGTAAGCACGCAAACGCAGGTGACGATCTCAGTCTCTGGCGGCGGAGTAACGCGCTCCGCAACTTTGACGCTGAACCCCGCAGTTGCGCCAACGACCAGATCACTCGCCGTAACTGCCGGTGGCCGCAGCGGCGAACGAGTCATCTCGAACCCGGCAGGTTTGAGCGTTCCAACTGGAAGCACGGGCAGCACGCAGCTTGCTCCCGGAACTGTGGTAACACTCAGCGTGGCCAGCGGACGCGATGCTATCTGGGGAGGCGCTTGCTCCAGCGGCGGCGCCAAAACCAAGACCTGTACGCTGACGTTGAACGCAAATTCGTCAGTGACAGCGAACGTGCAATAAGACCGCACGCAAAAAGAAAGCTCTCCTTGCCCCCGGCGACCCCGGGGGCATTTTTATTGGTGAGATGATCAGAGATGTCTTTAGCTGGCCGCAGCGATTGGTGAATCCGACTGCAGATTGACTTCTGCGTCAAAACGTCCCAGCGCCTGGCATGGATGGCCGGCGTGGTAACGCATAGTAAGATCGCCGCCGGTAAAAACCACTTCTGTATAGCTGACTGTTGCCGCGTCTGGACGATGCACGCAGATGCTGAACGAACCACGTACCGGCGAGTGCGAGGCGTGAAGTCCGCGCAGCCATTCGGCTGAGCCTGCGTCGCGGCGGCGCCATGCTTCATAACACGTGCTGCCGCGAACTTTTCGCGCCATCTCATCAGAAACGCCCGAAGAAAACCAGTGGCGAACGTCCCAGCCAATGCGCAGAAACCGCAGCTCATTTCCCTCCCACTGGCACTGGCTGATGATTTGCTCGGCGGGAAAGATACCGATCAGCACAAAAGACAACATGCCGCGCAGGTCCAGTTGCTGGAAGCGGCGCATGGCATGCGGAAAGCGCATGGATCCCAGAAGGGCGGGAATAATTTCACCACGGCTGCGCTCTTTCATTGACGATTGCGGCGCAGGATTCTGGTTGAGCAAAGCAAATGTTATTCCTGCAGCGTTGGAGCCAATCCATGTGCCTCCGCCGCTCTCACGGGGATAGACAGCCGGCAAGCTGGAAGTTGTCGCCTGCGCAGGCGCGAAGCGCAAGTTCGCGGGTAAGCCGCTCGTCACGGTTCATGCCTAGCAGATATCCCTGGGGCTTCGGGATGAAGGTCAGCGTGCACATCGTGGGTCCGCCGCTCCAATGGGGTTATAGTACTGCGCAAAATACGCCGATTTCCATTGATTTTTTCGATACTCTCGATCAGCGATCCTGCCGGGAGTCTCACGTTTCCTGCGGAAATCAGCGGCCTTGCGCCGCTGGGAGTTTGATGCCGCCCCCGGCATTTTGTTTCAAGGAAAGTTCTTCAATCATCTTAGTCACCAGTGCAGTCCAGCCGGTCTGATGACTGGCCCCAACGCCCGCTCCGGTGTCGCCATGGAAGTATTCATAAAACGGCACATAGTCCCGCCAATGGGGATCTGACTGGAATTTTTCATTCGTGCCGAAGGCCGGACGGCGGCCTTGAGCATCGCGCTGGAAGGTCGAGACGAGACGACGCGTGATCTCATCAGCAACCTCGTTTAGGTTCATCATTTTCCCTGAGCCCGTTGGGCACTCTACACGAAACGACTCGTGGTAGTACTCATAGAACCGCCGGAGCGCCTGTATTAACAGGAAGTTCACGGGAAACCATATCGGCCCACGCCAGTTCGAATTCCCCCCAAAGAGTCCCGTTGTCGACTCGCCCGGCTCATAGTCAACCTGATGATTTATGCCGGCAACATCCAGCATGTAAGGATGCGCTTTGTGATAGCGCGAGAGCGCACGAATGCCATGCGGCGACAGAAACTCATTTTCATCGAGCATGACTGCAAGAATGCGCTGAAGCTGTTCACGGCCTGTAATGGAAAACAGCCTGCGCTGCTTGTGACCTTCAGTTTCCATGCAGGCCATGTGCTCGGTAAGATCTTTGCGGTTTTCAATAAACCACTCCAGACGCATCTTGAAACCCGGCATGGCATCCAGCAACTCGGGTTCCATAATCTGCACCGCATACAGAGGAATCAGACCCACCATTGACCGGACGCGCAACGGCGTCCTGCTTCCGTCGGGCAGGTGCAATACGTCATAAAAGAAACCATCCTTCTCGTTCCACAAGCAAAGTCCGTCATCACCCAGATTGTTCATGGCGCGGGCAATGTAGATGAAGTGTTCCCAGAATTTGCTGGCGACATCCTGATAGGTGGCGTCGCACGCAGCCAGTTCCAGCGCAATGGCCAGCATGTCGAGCGAATACATTGCCATCCAGCTGGTACCGTCCGACTGCTCAATCTGTCCTCCGGTCGGCAAATCAGCGCTGCGGTCGAACACTCCAATGTTGTCCAGGCCCAGAAAGCCACCCTGAAAAACGTTCAAGCCTTCCGGATCTTTGCGGTTGACCCACCAGGTAAAGTTCAACAACAGCTTGTGAAAGACACGTTCCAGAAATTGCGTGTCGCCAATGCCGCCGTTTTTCGCTTTGTCGATCAAATAAACCTGATAGGTGGCCCATGCATGGACCGGAGGGTTGACGTCGCCAAACGCCCATTCATAAGCGGGGATTTGTCCATTGGGATGCATGTACCATTCGCGCAGCATGAGCACAAGCTGCTCCTTGGCATAGCTGGCATCGATCATCGCCAGCGAGACGCAGTGAAATGCCAGGTCCCAGGCTGCATACCATGGGTATTCCCATTTATCGGGCATGGAAATAACGTCAGAGTTGTAGATGTGTCCCCACATGCGGTTGCGGCCGTTTTTACGTTCCTTCGGCGGCGCGGGCTCTGCAGGATCGCCATTCAGCCAGTCGCGAACAACGTAGTGGTAGTACTGCTTGGTCCACAGCAGTCCGGCAAATGCCTGGCGCATCACATTGCGCGTGTCGTCGTCGGCGGTGGAGGGAATGATGCTTGAGTAAAATGCATCGGCCTCAACTTTGCGTGAGGCAAATATCTTTTCAAACTCCTCTCCCAGAGAAGTGGCTGCGGTGTTTCCCCGGTGATCTTTGCTGAGCCGCAGTTTGAGGGAGATCTCTCCGCCCGGCGGCACCGTGAATTTGTACTGCACAGCGGCTTTGGTGCCCTTAAGCTCAGGATTCACAGCCGTTGTTTCACCATTGATCACATAACGATGAAATGCGTCTTTGACGTAAGGCGAAACGTTCTTTGCGGCGAACAGCCTTTCGCTGTTGGTTTCGTTTTCCGTAAACAGCGGCGTGTCGCCATCAGCATAGTAAAGACGGTAATTGCCAATCTCACTTTCACGGGCCAGTATTGTGCCGGTTGTCTTGTCGAATACCAGCGCAGGTTTGGGCTTCGCTGCCCAGGACCAGGTATTACGAAACCAGAGCGTCGGCAAAAGGTGAATCTCTGCTGATTGCGGGCCGCGATTGGCCATGCGGTAATGCGAATACATATGATCGTCCCAGTCAGCCTTGGCATATTCCACGAACACATCAAAGTATCGGTTTTCATCGAAAATGCCGGTATCGATCAGCTCGAATTCCGGATCGCGTTTGGTGCGTCGTCCGTTTTCCGCTACTAATTTGCCGTATGGGTATTCCGCCTGCGGATACTTGTAGAGATACTTCATGTAGGAGTGTGTTGGAGTGGAGTCGAGGTAAAAGTAATACTCCTTCACGTCCTCCCCATGGTTGCCTTCTTCACCGTTCAGGCCAAAGAGGCGTTCCTTAAGAATTGTGTCGCGCCCGTTCCAGAGCGCCAACGCAAAACACAAACGCTGGTGGCGGTCGCATATTCCTGCCAGTCCGTCTTCGCTCCATCGATAGGCGCGCGAGCGAGCATGATCATGCGGAAAATAATCCCACGCTTCACCCGTGGCGCTATAGTCCTCGCGGACCGTTCCCCAGGCGCGCTCGCTTACGTATGGCCCCCAGATTCGCCAGGGTGCGGTGTGGTCTGGCGATTCCTTGAGTCGGCGTTCTTCTGCGGTTATCTCTGCCACAATTGCGTTCCTAGCGAACCATAAGACTCAGCTGCCGTGAGCAACGAGCCCTTGAAATCCCGCGCATGTTATTTCCTTTTCATCTGGCGGCGAAAGAGCGTATCCAGCCCGGCCTTGCTCTTCTCATACTCTTCCTCAGAGATCTTGCCACTCACGCGATCCGTCTCAAGCTGAAAAAGTTCATCCTTCAGCACATCCAGCATATCGCCCTGCGGTTTAGCGGCCTGGGCTTGCGCTTTTGCTTTAAACGCAGCCCTGGCTGCTTTAGGATCTTCTGCAGCAGCCCTTGCTGAGGCGCTCTTACGCCACATAACAAACGCGCCGCCACCGATCAGGATCACCAGCGCGCCCACGATAAACCACAGAGCTTCTCGCGTGCCGCCGGAGGAACTGGGAATGGGTGTGCCGCCACTCTCGCCTGCCGGCTGGCCGGGATTGCCGCCTCCAGGCGGCTCAGCGGGAATGAGCCCTTCGCCGGAAATAGAAAACTTTACTTCCTGATTCGCCGGCACATTCTTGGCGAAAAAGACGGCGAGGCCGGCTTCGTCAACATCCTGGGCGAAACCGCCGGAAACGCCATTGAACTTCATACTCTTGGGCAGCAGCACGCCCAGTTCACTCAATGACGCTTCCGGCTTGAAGGAAAACTCATGTGATCCGCTGTACGGCACTTTGTAATTCACTTCAAAACGCGTCTGTCCCGGCTTAATGGGAAAATCATAGGCGTAACGGTCCTTCGTTCCGGAAGGGACTGCGGCCACCGTGAGTGGCATGCCGCCTGGGCCAGTGAGAGAGGCTTCGCCCATCTGAGCACCTGCCGGCAGAGTGACGGCAAAAGTCTGATTGCCGATTTTTGTACGCGGAGGTTGTGACTGGTTGTTGAGAATGTACAGCTCTTGCACGTCCATGCTGCCGCCGCTGGCTTGCAGATGAAAAACCCGCGCCTCGGTGACCAGGCCTTCTACCTGAGTGCCTGCGTCATAAACCGTGATGTCGACCGTTGTGACGCCCGGCGGGGCAGCTTTGAAATAGTGCACGCTCTGCCGCGCCACCCGAACCAGATGCTGCACATTTTCATCTGGGACATTCAGCGTGTAACGGCCCTGGCTATCAGTCTTGGTCGTTCCTGCTTCTTCCATGCCGTTGGCCAGCGAAAGCAACGTTACTTCGTCCCCGGAGGAAGGTTTGTTGGTGGTGGCGTTAGTCACGGTCCCGGTAATCTGCGCAGCAAACGCGCCCGCAGACACCAACAAGCTGAACATGAATGCTGCCGCTCGGTATCTCAAACGTCTGGCTCCGCTATTATTTCCGCTCACTTGGATTGCTTCCTGGCCCAGGTATCTTTCAGCGCCACGGTGCGATTGAATACCAGCGCTTCTGGCTTTGAGTCCGTATCAACACAAAAATATCCCAGCCGCTCAAACTGGTAACGCGCTCCCGGCTCCGCCGACTTCAGCGAAGGTTCGAGCTTTGCTTCTGTCACCGTTTCCAGCGAATTCGGATTCAAATTGGCAGTAAAATCCTGTCCCTCGGGAACGTCATCAGGATCTTCTTTGCTGAAGAGGTTGTCATACAGCCGCACCTCTGCGTTGATGGCGTGCGCCGCCGATACCCAGTGAATCGTGGATTTCACCTTGCGCCCATCTGGGGCGTTACCGCCGCGCGTGGCCGGATCATATGTCACGTGCACTTCCACCACCTCGCCTTTATCGTTCTTGACCACGCTTTGCGCCGTGATGAAGTAGCCATAGCGCAGACGCACTTCTTTTCCCGGCGAGAGACGGAAGTATCCTTTCGGCGGGATCTCGCGGAAATCATCCTGCTCGATGTAAAGTTCGCGCGAGAATGGCACTTTGCGTTTGCCCGCCCTCTCATCTTCAGGATTGTTGACGGCTTCCATCTCTTCGGTCTGGCCTTCAGGATAGTTATCGATCACGACTTTCAATGGCCGCAGCACGGCCATTACGCGGAGTGCGCGACGGTTCAGGTCTTCGCGCACAAAATGCTCCAGCATGGCCAACTCAAGCGTGCCGTTCGTCTTGGTCACGCCGATGTTCGCCACAAAATTCCGCAGCGCCTCCGGGGTGTAACCACGGCGGCGGATGCCGCTCAGCGTAGGCATGCGCGGATCGTCCCATCCGCTGACTCGCCCTTCCTGCACCAGTCGCAGCAGCTTTCGTTTGCTCAGCAACGTGTATGTAAGGTTGAGCCGGTCAAACTCCATCTGCTGTGAGGGGAAAATGCCCAGTTCCTGGATGAACCAGTTATAGAGTGGACGGTGATCTTCAAACTCCAGCGTGCACATGGAGTGCGTAATTTTTTCCAGCGAGTCCGACTGCCCGTGCGCGTAGTCATACATGGGATAAATGCACCACTTGTCGCCGGTGCGATGGTGCTCAGCGTGCAGAATGCGGTACATCACCGGGTCGCGCATGTTCAGGTTGGGCGAAGCCATATCGATCTTTGCACGCAGCACGCGCGTGCCGTCAGGAAACTCGCCGGTTTTCATGCGGGCGAACAGATCGAGATTTTCTTCCACTGTCCGATTGCGATAAGGGCTTTCCTTGCCCGGTTCGGTCAGCGTGCCGCGGTATTTGCGGATCTCGTCCGCGCTCAAGTCATCTACGTAAGCCTTGCCGGCCTTGATCAGTTGCACGGCCCAGTCATGCAGTTGCTGGAAGTAATCTGACGCGTAGTAGAGGCCTTCCCACTCAAAGCCCAGCCACTTCACGTCGGCCATGATTGACTCAACGTACTCAGTCTCTTCTTTCTCCGGGTTCGTATCGTCAAAGCGCAGGTTGGTGCCGCCGCCAAATTCGTCGGCCAGGCCAAAATCCAGGCAGATCGCCTTGGCATGGCCAATATGCAGGTAGCCGTTCGGCTCAGGCGGAAAGCGCGTCCACACACGGCCGTTGTACTTGCCGGTTTTCAGGTCTTCAATAATGGTGTCGCGAATAAAATTAGAAGGGCGCGCCGCCTCAGGGGTGGCGGGCGTGGGATCAGCTTTCGTACTGGCGTTCGCTTCGGTCATATTTTCTATCTTAAGTGGTTTTCCAAATCAGCGGTTTTTCCGTTCCCCGCTGATGACCTGATTGACCTGCCCCTCCCCCTCCTATCTCAACTAGCATTCCAAAAGACTTACACAATTCAACCCCGGGGTTGACCCCTTCCAACCCCGGCTGGACGCGGCCTGTTAGGCCTTTAGCTAATGACATCTGGGGCCTTGGAGACAGGTCCCAGGCTGCCTCCAAACCATTGCAAATAAACGGTTTAATGTAACACTAGTCGTTTGCAAAGTCAATGATTTTCCGCCTCGAATCCAGTCTTTGCATAACGGCTCTAACAATCCCTCCCGTTGCGGACCTTAGACCAATCCCACATCTTGTGTTTTTAGCCAGCCACACGGACAATCCAATATGGAGACGCAATCCTATGCTGGCGCTGCGCCGAATCGCCCCTGTCATTCTCTTCCTTTCTATCGTCGTCGCCGGAATGGCTCAGGGCGACAAGAAATTTTCAGCCAAAGCGCAGGAGCGCATCACCAAAGAAGTGCGCCACCAAATCCTGATGCTTCCCGACTTTGGCACGTTCGATAACCTCGCGTTCAAGCTGAATGGTTATGACGTGATTCTCTACGGACAGGTGGTAGAAGCGACGCTCAAGAGCGATGCCGAGAAGGTAGTGAAGAAAATTGAAGGCGTGGAGCACGTCGATAACCGGATTGAAGTGCTGCCCACTTCCTCCAATGACGATCGCCTGCGCCGCGACTTGTTCGACGCGATCTACCGTTATGCTCCGCTGCAGCATTATGGGGTAGGTTCAAATCGACCGATACGGATCGTCGTGAACCACGGAAACGTGACGCTGGAAGGCGTTGTGGATCGTGAATCAGACAAGAACATGGCCGGACTTCGCGCTAATGGTGTGCCGGGAGTGTTTTCGGTGAAGAACAATCTGGTGGTGCCGGGCAAGGGGAAGTAGGCTTGCGTTTTTCCGGGTTGGTCAAGGGGACATATCTGCGTAAGTGCCCCGCAGATTCCTTGCTCTGACGTCCATCTTGGGCAAGAAAGGCATCAACGCCGAGGTACATCGACATCAAATAATCGCGCGTCCGGTCGTCCTGATGTTCGTTGGCGACTTTCACTAGAGTCGCCCGCAATTGTTCGGTCGTAACGTTAGAAGGCACGGCAATTGCGATATAGCTTCCCATATCATCGTCAATAACTTGATATGGCACCGCATTGCTGGTCTTGTTCACAGCGACCACTGGATCGCCAGGGTGAATGTACCAGACCCAACCTGGATACGACATCCATAAGTAAAGACTCAAAGGGGCTGCGAGAACCACCAACACAACGAGAATGCGCATGATTTTCATGGATTCGGCAAAATCTTAACATTCGGCCGGTTCGAAAAGTGAAAGGATTCCCAATTTAGCTCACGCCGCAGTCACACGGATTTTAGGAGCCCGTCTTCCGGGAGCCTTGCGGATTACGATTTCTACGTCCCGGCCAAGCGCGTTGAGAAAATTCATCAGGCGTTCCACGGAAAATCCATCCAAGCGGTAATTCGCCAGAGCGGATATCTTCGGCTGATTTATTTTCAGTACCTCTGAAGCCGCAGCTTGGGAAAGACTTGCGCTTGCAATGATCTGGTTAATGGTTACGGCCAGGCGGACTTTCGTCTGCTTTTCCTCGGCATTGGATAATCGCAAGTCAGCAAAGACATTTCCCGACCCTGGAATGATGGATGTTTTACTGGTTTTCGCTGAAACGCGTTTCATAGTCTTCCTGCGCTGATCTGAGCCGTTTTCCGATTAATTCAATATCTGTGCTGGCTGTCTTAGAACCACGTCGTGACTTTTTCTGAAAGGCGTGAAGTACGTAGACTGCCCCTTCAAAACGCACTGTGTAAACCGCCCGAAACGTATCGCCCCGGAAATCTTCAACCACTTCGAGGACTCCCGGCCCTTCTCCCTTCCAAGGCTTAGCCCGTGGGTGCTTGCCACCAAACTGGGCTACACTGAGCGCGATTCCGATCCCGTCTTTCACAGCCTCCGGAAAATCCAGCAAGTCTGCTTTGGCCGAGCCTACCCAGAAGAGCGGTTTTTCACCGGGCATCCTGCTTTCTCGCGCCATGTAAATTATCCCAGTTCTAGGATATACGAGTCAATATCTCTTTTCGGCCTGTCCCTACGCGCCCAGCTCCGCCGCTTCTTTCTTCAACCTTGCCAGCTTGCTCATGAGAAAGAGCAGATAGCCCACGTAGATTCCCCACGCGGCCAGATAGCCGGCCCAGAGATAAGAAATCGGCGCGACGTGGCCGGGAGCCATGAAGAACATGGCCGGGATCAGCATCATTCCGGCAGCGCCGCCGGCGGCCCGTTGGATGTGGGCCGCAGTCGATTTTCTGTGCTGTCCGTTCCATCTCATAGCGGAACCAGCAGATCAAACCGCTGAAACAGACGAAAGCCAGCATGTTGATGAACAGGATGTGTTGCATTCTGGGATCCAGGTTCGGCGTGCCTATCATGGGTGAAGGGTGGTGGGTGCGGAACCAGCGGTTGGCCATGTAAACGATCGGCACATCGAGAAAAGAAAATACCGCCAGCGCTGCCGCCAATACCGAAGTCGAGCCGGCCGTCGAAGAGCGGCGCATCATGAGATAGCTGACGTACAACAGCCACAGCATCAGCGTGGTATTCAGGCGCATGTCCCAGGGCGACCACCAGACACCCCAGGCATAACGCGCCCAGATTGGCCCTGTAATCAGTACGACGGAGCAGAAAACGACGCCGACTTCAGCCGTTGTGGCGGCCAGCGCATCCGCTTTCGCGCTGCGCTTCCACAGGTAATAGATGGACGCGAGAAAGTTGACGAAGAACAGCGTGAAGGCGACCGTAGCCGCGGGCACGTGGACATAAAAAATCCGCTGCACATCGCCCATGGTTTCTTCCGTGGGCGCCACGACAAGGCCCTGGTAAGTCCCGTAGGCCAGGAAAGCACAGCAAAAAGCGGCGAAAGCGAAAAACAGTTTGGTTTTCATTCTGCGTTCAACACCGTATCAAACAGCAGGAAACATGCCGTGGTAAAGATCACGCAGAATCCTGCCAGAAATTTCAACTGTACCGCGGGAGAACCCTCACCGCTGAGTACCTGGGTAGTTCCCGTTACCATGCTGATCACTGCCGGGAGCGAGATGGGCAGCAGAAGCAGCGGCAGCATAAGTTCGCGGTTCCGGGTGCGAATGGACATAGCGGCAAAAAACGTTCCATTCACCACCAACGCCCATGTCCCCAAAAGGGCGATCAGCAGCAGCTGCCAGAGAGGACCTACCGAACTTAAATTGTAGAAGACCACGAACAATGGGGCCATCAGGCATTCCAGCAACATCACCAGAATAAAGTTACCTAAGCACTTGCCCAGGAATAACGCCTCAGCCGGCGCCGGAGAGACACGATAGGCGTCTAAAACGCCGTTGCGCAGCTCGCGCGCCCAGCTCTGGTTGAGCGCCATGGTGGTGGAAAAAAGAAACGCAATCCAGATCAGGCCGCCCATGACCGGGCGGGAATCTTCACGCTCAAAAGAAAAGCTGAAGACCACTACAACCACCAGGGCAAAAAACATCATGGAGTTAAAAACGTCACGCGACCGCCATTCCAGCCGGAGGTCCTTGGTGACGTTGATCCAGGTCAGCCTGATTATCGACATCTGTGCCGGCGCCGCCGCGTTTTGCCCCTGTTGGACTGCGACCTTCATCATTGGATCCCCGGCGTGAAGCCGCGATCGACAAGCTGGCCGTGTGAGAGCATGAGATATTCGTCCGCCAAATTGGCCAGCAATCCGATCTGGTGCGTGACCAGCAAAATCGTTGTGCCGCTGGAGCGCATGTCCGCCAGTAGTTTGGCAATCTGCAAGGCGGAATCAGGATCGACGTTGGAGAAAGGCTCGTCGAGCAGAAGCAAGCGCGGTTGGTGGAAAATGGCGCGCGCCAGAGAGAGCCGCTGGCGCATCCCTTGTGAATACTGGCCAACGCGCCGCTCCAGTTTGTCATCGAGTCCAACGCGCTGCATGGCGTGAGCCAGAGGCTCGTCAGAATTCACGCCGTAAAGCTGGCCGAAAAAGCGCAGGTTCTCCATGCCGGAAAGTTCGTCATAGAGCAGCGGCGCGTGGGCCATATAGCCCATGCGATTGAGGGCCTGCTTGTTGGGAGTGCCGTAAATCAGGATCCTGCCTTCCGTCGGCTCGTTGAGCCCGGCGATCATGCGCAGCAGCGTGGACTTGCCCGCGCCGTTTTCTCCGCGCAGGACGTAAAATCGCCCGGGCTCCAGGGCGAGCGAAACTTTTCTTACGGCGGCAGTGCGGCCATAAATCTTGGAGACGTTTTCAGTGCGGACAGGAGGAGCGTCTGGAATCGTCAGCGGCGGACCTCAGTATCCTTTCGATGGCTGCTGTGCGGCCGGCGCTGCTCCGGGCTGTTGCGGAGCGTATTTAGAGGCGCATTTCGCTTGCAGCTCATTGGCGTAAAAAACACCGTCATGCTTATAGACGCCCATCGCCAGCGCCTGAGCATTGTCCTTGAAAGTGTCCGGCGGCGGTTCGGAGCCTTTATAGACCACGCGGAGCGTCTCGCCGTTTTCCACCAGCTGGAAATCGGCATGCGGGCCGCTCATCTTGATCGATCCGGGAAGTACATTCCCGGCGACGCGCAGGTTCTTCTTGTAAACATCGTCACCCATGGCGTGCAGCTCTTTAATGGTGACGTAATAGCTCTTACTTTCCTGCGCTCCCAGATAAGCCAGATAAGCCAGGGTCAGCACGATCAGGGTGATCGCGGCCCCAAACTTGACGTATTTATTGCGTTCCTGTGACATGACTTCTCAAAGGGTATCCCCGCTTGGGGCAGGGGTCAAGGGGCTTAATGAAGATGCGTAACACAGGTCACAAGCGCTTTCTATGGCGCGTATAATAAAGAGTTTCCGATCATAAGGTGAACCCCATGAGCACAACCTACAGCAACCCGCAAACTGACGCCAAACCCCGCGAAGAGTGGATCATCCGCCGCCGTGAGCAGGCAGCCCGCACCGGTGACAATAATGTTTCCCAGATGCATTTTGCCCGCAAAGGGCTGATTACAGAGGAGATGCTGTATGTTGCCGATCGGGAGAAGGTGAGGCCGGAGCTGATTCGGGATGAAGTAGCTGCCGGTCGGATGATTATCCCCGCCAACATCAATCATCCAGAGCTGGAGCCCATGGCAATAGGCGTGGAATCGCTGTGCAAGATCAATGCCAATATCGGGAATTCGGCCATTACTTCCAATGTGGATGAAGAACTAAAGAAACTGCATACGGCTGTCCACTTTGGGGCAGACACGGTGATGGATCTTTCCACCGGTGGCGGAATCCACGAGATTCGCGAAGCCATCCTGCGCCACTCGCCTGTGCCAATTGGTACGGTACCGATTTACGAAGCTGTCTCGCGCGTGAAGCGAATTGAAGATTTGAGCGCCAGCCTGATGCTGGAAGTGATTGAAGAACAGGCTCAGCAGGGCGTGGATTATATGACGATCCATGCCGGCGTGCTGGTGCAGTACCTGCCGCTGATCTCCAAGCGCATTACCGGCATCGTGAGCCGGGGCGGCGCAATTCTGGCGCAGTGGATGGCACACCATCACAAACAGAATTTTCTTTATGAGTGCTTTGACGACATTACCAAAATCATGAAGAAGTATGACGTTTCATACTCGCTGGGCGATGGGCTGCGACCGGGCTGCATTGCCGACGCCAGCGACGAAGCGCAATTCGCTGAGCTGCGCACTCTGGGCGAGCTGACCAGCAAAGCCTGGGAGCACGACGTGCAAGTGATGATTGAAGGCCCGGGCCATGTGCCGCTGGACAAGATCAAAGAGCAGGTCGACAAAGAAGTGGAATGGTGCCACGGCGCACCGTTCTATACGCTTGGTCCGCTGGTTACGGACATTGCTCCGGGATATGACCACATTACTTCGGCGATCGGCGCGGCGATGATTGGCTGGCATGGAGCTTCCATGCTGTGCTATGTCACACCCAAAGAGCACCTTAGGCCTGCCCAACGAAAAAGATGTGAAGGACGGAATCATCGCTTACAAGATCGCGGCGCACGCGGCAGACGTGGCCCGGCACCGTCCGGGCGCACAGGACCGGGACAATGCGCTGAGCTATGCACGTTATACCTTCGACTGGGACAAGCAGTTTGCCCTGTCGCTTGATCCGGACACCGCTCGATCCATGCATGACGAGACGCTGGCAGACGATTACTACAAGGAAGCCAAGTTCTGCTCCATGTGCGGACCAAAATTCTGTTCGATGAATTACTCGCAGAAGGTGGATGAATTCAACAAGCAGGTTTACGGGATCGAGAAGACGGATTATTCGCAGCTGGTGGAGAAGATTGCGGCAGGAAAGTAAGTTCAGCACGTCTTTGTTAGTAGCGCATGCGAATGCCTGGAGCGGAATGAATGACGCTGTGTACGTCGTGCGGCAACCAAGTAGAAGAATCGGCAAGTTTCTGTACATCCTGTGGCAAACCGATGCCAGCTGCGCACATCCTTCCGCCGCGATTTCGGTGAGTCGTCCGGTTTGCTCTTCTTGCGGCGCACAGGCTGATCCAGGTTCTGTTTTCTGCACGGAGTGCGGCAAACTGCTGGTCGCTCAGCCTGTGGCGGTTGCGGAAGCTGCCCCTGCTGTCGCGGCGGCTATTCCGCCGCCAGCCGAAGCTGCTCCCGCGACGACTTTGTCCACTGCGTTCTGTACAAATTGTGGAAGCAAACTCGAGCCGGGAACCGGGTTCTGTACAAATTGCGGACAGCCGACAATCAGCAGTTCTGTTGCCGCGTCCGAACCCGCGGCGAACGTTGCAACTTCGGCTCCAGCGCAAGAAGCCACGCAGCCAGTCCGCATTGAATCGGCAGCAAGCGCGGATCCAAGACCAGAAGCGATCTCGCAGGAGCCAATTCAAGCTGCTACATCTTCGCCAGCCGAAGCAACGCCAGTCGCGGTGATCGCTGAGTCCTCTGTTGATCAGAACCATTTGCAACCAGCGCCGCAAGTTGCTGCTCCGATTTACGCTGCGCCCAGCGACTATCCACCAGCAAAGCCCGGAGGAGGCGCGTTCCGGGTAATCGTCCTGGTCCTGCTGCTGTTGATCCTGGTTGGCGGTTTTGGAGGTTGGTATTTTATGGGCGTGGAAACGGTGATGGTTTGCAGCCCGCCTGATGTAACAGTCTTTCTTGACGACAAGGAACTGCCTCCAACTTCCTACGGCAGATATGTGGTTCCGCATCTGTCGCGACAGCCACATTTGCTCAGAGTACAGCGAGCTGGATTTGCCGACACGATTGAGCGGCTGGATTTTCCCCTGACGTCACTGCATGAATGGGTCAATATCAAGTTGGTCCCGCGCAGAACGACGCGGCCTTCATCTTCACACTAGCAGCGGCCAACAAAAAGAAAAGCCGGAACTCAAGCGCCGGCTGAGTTTCTACAGTTCAATAAAGCTAATTTTCCAGATCAGAAAAATGTTTCAATCCCGCCTGCTGGCCTGCCTGTTTTGGTTTCTCCGTGGGCACAGGACGCGAGTAGCGTCGGATAGTCACGTCGTCGCCAACCTGCTTTTCCGCTTGCTCCGCTACCAGATGATTCTGCCGCACGCGCGGTGATGGCTTGGCCATGGTTCCCGCCGATTGTGTTTGTGGCTGCTGTCCCGGCTGCGGCTTGGCTTGCGCAGTAACTGCGGCGGGTTGCGCTGCCTGCTGTTTAGGTGTACCGGCTTGTACTGTTACTCCGCTTTGCGTGCCGGTCTGCACGGTCACGCCATTGGATGGATGAGTTGTGGTGCTGGCCAATGGCCGCGACGAATGAAACAGTCCCAGGACGATTCCCATGATGAACAAAGCGCTCACGGCGGCTGCTCCGGTCAATATCGGGCGTAGCGGAGGATGGATGCTGCGCCATAGCTGCATCGGCGTAGCGGTGATGGCGGCACGGGCTGATCTTACAGCCGGCCCTTTCCTGGAAGCCGCGACTGGCGGTGCTTCTCGCTGGCGATCCTGCAATGGCGGTCTTTGATAATAACTCGGTGAAGGCTGGTTCTGCGCCGGTGCGACCGGCTCAAAAGGCATCTGCTCACGCACGCGTTCCGGCGGCAATCCGGGCTCGCGCTGGCGGACCAGTTCCATCAGCCGTGCTGCTGCCTGTTCCCGGGCAAGTTCCAGTTCCGCGGCTCGCTGATGTGCTTCTGCACGGCGTTGCTCCAGATCGAGCAGGCGTGCAGCATGCTCAGCTCTGGCTTCAGCGGAGCGCACCTGCGCGCGCTTTCTGTATTCCACAAAATGATCGCGAACAGAAGCCTTGGTGGAAGCCGCAAGGGCCAGCGCGCCGGCCCAGGTCTGTGCTGCTACTCTTGCGCCATCCCGCAAGACTTTTTTCCCACGCTCTGGGACTTGTGAAGGCCGGCGGACCGCTGAGGAAGCTTCTTGCTGTCTCTCTTCTCTGGCCGCATCCGTGCGGTTTGTCCGGCCGCTAAAAGGCGTCAGTTGCGCCAGATAAGGCATTGGATCGGCAGGCCGCGCTGGCTCAGGAAAAACGATAGGTGGCACAACAGCTTGTTCCGCGCGATGGGCTTCAGCGTAATGAACTTCAGGCTGATGATCCAAGATCGCAGAAGCTGCTGTTGGCTCCGTTGCTGGCAATTCTTCCAAAAATGCCACCGGGGGCATTGCTTCCTGTTCCATCACAGGTACATCCATCGCGTTATTGCTGGCCTGTATGGCAGGCGACATTTCAATTACGGGAGCAAAGGCAGCCTCAAAATCGCGCTCTGGATCAGGCTCTGCAGCACGCTCAGCGACCGAGTCGGGTTCACCTTGCATCACCATTGCCGGTTCCGGCTCAACCACTGTCGGTTTGAGCGCAATGGGATCGGGCGCGATCATCTGCGGCGCGGTCGATCCGTACATAATCGGCTCGGTTGCCGGCTTCGGCGGCATCTGCAAAATGCCGGGAGCCACGGCCACATCAGCTCCAAGTTCAGTCGCCAGGTCAGCGGCTCGGTCCAGCACGTCTGCGCGTTCGCAGACCTCAAACTCTATTTCCAGGTCGGCAGGGGTCAGGTTGGTTTGGTCCGGACGCGCCACTTCAACGCTATAACCCTGTTGCTTCAATTGGTTGGAAAGGTCCGCTGTCCGTTCCGGATTGCGCGTAAGAATGCGTGCCAGTGGCATTGAGGAGCCACCTCCCAGGAGATTTGACTCTGAAGCCGGAACGTTTAAATTCCAGCCGCACGTGTACATAGTACAGCAGTGGCGTTGATAGTTAGACGCTAATTGCGAGGCGAGGGGTATCTGGCGGGGCGACTTTTTCAGTCCCATTCGGCAAACTGCATGCAGTTCGGGGGCAACTTTCAGTCCCGTTCGGCAAGCTTCATGCCGTCAGGAGCGACTTTTTAGTTCACTTCGGCAAAGTCCATGCCGTCGGCAAACTGCAGGCCGGCGATCTGTCTTGCGTGGTGCTGAACTTCCAGGTACGCCGTCATCAACGCAATGTGTACTGACTCGCGCTGCGCTGGGCTGGTGCATTCGGTACGAATGCGGTCGAGTTCCAAATACCGGTCATGGGCCTGCACGAATTTGTTTACGACTCTGTTCATAGCTTCACCATTGTTCTAGGAGTGAGTGCAACCGCGAATCACTCAAAGACCTTAGAACCCTGCTTTGTATCCACTAGCTTAGTAACGTTACCTGCATAACGTTACGCCGCAGGATTGAACAACAGTTTGCGCCGCTTACCGGCTCATTTCTGTGAGGGTAATCACACTTTGTACCGGTTTTTCTGAACAGAATTCAGCGCTACGTAAAACTTTGGAACACCTTAAGCTCACCCGATTGCAGCATGCTTTTTCGGCTTCCGCACCAATCATGGTGCGCGTGCAATTTCAGCTCGATTGGCTGCTCTCAGCCCTCTGAAAACACCGTCTCTTCCGGGACATCTGTCAGACTTTCAAAATCGAGTTTGTAACCATCCGGGTCTTGCACGGACGTTACCCACATTCCGTTCCCGACAAATGGCCTCTGCGCCTCGATCCCCCGAGCTTTAACCTCTTTATAGATAGTCAGGGCGTCTTTGCAAGTGAAGCAGATGGAAACGCCGACTCCCAGCTTGGCATCCGGACGGCCCGAATTCGGATGATGGTCTTTTCTAAACTCCTGAAGCATCAGGGCCGCGGCTCCAAGCTGTAGCCAGCACCAGCGCACCTTGCCGTCGCCATCGGGAGTCCACTTCTTCGTCATCTCAAAGCCCAGCCCGTCAACATAGAAAAGCTGCGACGTCTCCATGCTGGTAACACGAAAGAAAGGTACGGCCTGCTCGACGTTTGCTTCGACTTTAGTTTGAGTTGCCATATCAAATCTTCTTGAACAGCGACACCTATCTTTCTTGCGGCCTCCATTAAGTCGTGCTTTTAACCTTTTAGCTCATGCTGCCGGCCTAACATGCACTGGCCGATTGCTGAGTGCTGACGGCTAACTTCTGCTCTTGGCCTTTAGCTCAAGCCGGGCGCTCAACCTGCTTTTGCTATTTGCTATTTGCTATTTGCTAATTGCTAATTGCTAATTGCTTGTGTACGCCTCATCCAGCAATTCCACAACGTGCTTTACCGGCATTGCCAGCCCGCGCTGCTGCATCCCGGCGCGCAACTGGATCATGCAGCCCACGTTGGCCGTGGCCAGCATGTCTGTTGAGACTGAAGTCACATCTTCCATCTTCTTCTCCAGTATCTTCATCGAGAGCTCATTCTGCGAGACGTTGTACACTCCGGCGCTGCCGCAGCACTGGTCAGAGTGCGGCAGCTCCACCAGTTCGCATCCAATGGCCGCCAGCAACTCACGCGGCTGTGTGCGGATACGCTGCGCATTGGCCAGATGGCATGGGTCCTGGTATGCCACCCTCTGCCCGATCTTCTTCTTGGGTGCGACCAGTCCAATTCCGGCTAAATATTCCGTCACGTCCTTCGTCTTGGCCTTGAATTCCTTCGCGCGGCCAAGATATGCAGAATCATTTTCCAGCAGGTCGTCATATTCCTTCATGTTTGAGCCGCATCCGGCCGCGTTGGTCACAATGGCGTCATAGTCGCCGCCAAGAAATATGTTGATGTTGTGCCGCGCCAGTTCTCGCGCTTCTTCCCGCAGTCCTGCATGAGCGTGCAGCGCACCGCAGCAGCCCTGGCCCGCGGGAATGTGGACTTCAATCCCATTTTGGGTGAGCACGTTCACCGTGGCCCTGTTCAGATGCGAGAACGCAACGTTATTAATGCATCCGGCGACGAACGCTACCTGGCCACGCTTTTCTCCCACGGCGGGAAACACCTTGCCAATCTCACTGAAGAAAAATTCCTTGTCGATCTCCGGAGAAAGCTTGTCCAGGTCCGCAACGCCCAGCAGCTTCAGCAAGCCGGACTTCCGCACCAGAGTCTGCAGGCCTGACCTCTGATAAAAGCGCATCAGCTTCGCCACCAAACTCAGCGTGCCGAAATTGGGAATCACTTTGTTATAAAAGAAATTCCGCAGGACACGCTGTATAAACGGCCGCTTATAGCCCTGTTCAATCTGTGCTCGCGCCCGCTCAACAATGCGTCCATATTTCACGCCGGAAGGGCAGGCGACTTCGCAGGCCACACAGCCCAGGCAGCGGTCAATATGCTGGACAAAAGTCTCCCCAAGCGGCATCTTGCCTTCATTTACCTGCAGCACCTGGTAGATACGTCCGCGCGGCGAATCCATCTCCATGCCCAGCACTTTATATGTAGGGCAATGGTTCAGGCACAGCCCGCAATGGACGCACGTTGATAGCAGCTCCCAGCTTGGCGCGTCTTTCGCTATGCCCGTTGGCGGGTGCAAATGCGGATCATGCGTGTGTGGACCAGGAATGCCGGGCTCGAACGCCGTAGTTCCGGACAATGACTCAGACAATGAATCTTCCCCTATTCAAAATATTTTTCGGATCAATAGCCCGCTTTACCGCGCGCATCATGTTCACGTCCGTTGGCGTCGTTCCCCAGATATCGAAGTGCGGCTTGGCTTCCGTGGGGCAATACGCCACTTCCGCTGAAGATCCCGGCGGCAGCATCCCCCGAAACGCGGAAACGCAGTTGGCATACTGCATGGCTGAAGGCGGATCGACTGCCAGCGGCATCAATGCCAGCACCAGATTTCCGGTGGCAGCGCGGCCCACTCCGGCGGGAATCATGTTGTAGTCCGGAGCCACGCGTTGCAGCGCCTGCAAAGCAGGCCCCACGTTCTGGATGGCCAAGTGCGTGTACAGAACCATTGCATTTCTGTGACGCTCCAGCACGCTCTGCTCAAAGTGTGAAATCCATTGCCAGAACTGTTCTTCTTCCGCGCCTGCCAGCGTGCGCGTTACCGCCGAACCCAACTCACGGGCATAACGGGCGAGCACGTTGTCGCTTCCCGTAGCGCGCAGCACAATCTGCCACTCCACCGCGGGCAATGAAACAGGTTGCTCCGGCGCGTAGTCGTCGGGATCGCGCACTGTACCCTGGTTCTGCAGATACTCCGATGCTCCCGGTGAGACAATTTCCATGCACATGGGCGTTAGTGGCGACTGAAAAATCCTCGTGCGGAATTGCAGCGCTTCTTCCAGGGAATGGAACGAACAGGCAAACGTGCGTGTCTGCCGGGGACGTGGAAAGACCTTGAAGTTGGCCCGCGTGATCACCGCCAGCGATCCGTAGCTGCCGGTGAGCAGCTTCATCAGGTCATAGCCGGCCACATTTTTTACCACACGCCCGCCGCCTTTCACCACTTTGCCGTCGGCGGTGACGAACTGTATGCCAATGCAGAAATCGCGCATGTGGCCGAACGTGGACTTGAGCGGCCCGGCCGCGCCCGTGGCCAGCAGCCCGCCAATCGTCGCATGCTCCAGGCTTGCAGCATCGCACGGGACCCACTGCTGATGTTCGCCTAGCTGGCGCTGCATCTGGGCGAATGGCATGCCCGCTTGCACGGCGATAGTCAAATCGCCCGGATCATATTCTTCAACCTTATTCAGCCGTGTGGTGCTCAGCAGAATATCGACACGCTCCGGCACGCAACCAATCTGCTGCTTGGTGAGTCCGCCAGCCGGGGCCACAACGAGATCACGATCATTTGCCAGATGCAGGACTGCGCCCACTTCTTCAGCTGACCCGGGATACACAACTGCCGCCGGAACCACGCCGTTGATTTCAAAGTCGGTGCGCTTGACGTTGTTATTGCCCACAATCGCGGCCAATTCACGATCGACAGAAGCCGGTGATGCCATGGTGCTCATACAGGAACCCCAGCAACTGGTTCAAACTTGGCTTTGGGCAGCGGCCCGGTAATTTCGCGGCAGAAATGAAGATCAGGAATCATCTTCTGCGGATTCAGGATCGACTCCGGATTGAAAGCGTTGCGCAGCCGCACCATCACCTCAAGATCATCTTCAGTGAACATGGCCGTCATCAGCCCCATTTTTTCCAGGCCCACACCGTGCTCGCCGGTAATCGATCCGCCAAACTTCAGGCAGCACGCCATGATTTCTTTGGCGGCCTTGCGGCTGTTTTCCGTCTGCCTGGGATCGCGGCTATCAAACAGGATCAGCGGATGAAGGTTGCCGTCACCTGCATGGAACACGTTTCCGATAATCAGCCCGTACTTCTTGCTGATGCGCTCAATCTCGGCCAGCGTGTACGGAACTTTGGTCCGGGGAATTACGCCATCCTGCGTGTAATAAGAAGGTGAGACGCGGCCCACCGCGCCGAAAGCCGTCTTGCGTCCCAGCCACAAGAGCTGGCGTTGTTTTTCGTCTTTTGCGTGGCGCACTTCCCGCGCCTTCTGCTGCATGCAGACGGCGCTCACCGCTTCAGCCTGCTCGTTCACGGTTTCGCGCATGCCCTCAAGCTCAATCAACAAAACCGCCGCCGCATCTTCGGGATATCCGGCGTGGACGTTGGCTTCAACGCAGCGAACCATCCAGCCATCCAGCATTTCCAGCGCCGCTGGCGTCACACCGCTCTGCGTGATCGCCACCACAGTGTTGGCCGCGTCTTCCACGGTGTTGTAAATCGCCAGCAGCGTGGCCACATGCTCGGGCAGCTTGGTCAGCTTCACGGTGATTCGCGTCACCACGCCCATGGTGCCTTCCGAGCCCACAAAAAATCCGGTCAGATCCAGACCAGTGGAATCCTGCGCCTTGCCGCCCAGCTCAATCACTTTTCCATCCGGCAGCACCACTTCCAGTCCGGTGACGTGGTTCACCGTAACGCCCAGCGCCAGCGTATGCGGGCCGCCGGAATTTTCCGCCACGTTCCCGCCGATGGTGCAGGCCTTCTGGCTGGAAGGATCAGGCGCGTAGTAGTAGCCGTACTTTAGCGGTGGCATTGCTCAGCTCCAGATTCACCACTCCGGGCTGGACAACGGCGCGCTGGTTGGCCACGTCAATTTCCAGGATCTTGTTCATCCGCGCCAGCGAAAGCACAATCGCTTCGCGCCGCGCGATGGCCCCGCCGCTCAACCCTGTGCCTGCACCGCGCGGCACCACGGGAATCTTCTTGTCGCTGGCCAGCCGCATGATCTGCGACACCTGCTGTGTCGTCTGGGCAAACACCACTGCGCCGGGGCGGTGCTTGTCCACGCCCGCGTCATACTCATAGAGCATGAGCTCTTCCGGGCGGTCCAATACCGCGTCCTTGCCTGCAATTTTTTTGAGTTGGCGGATGATCGAGGAGTCCATAGATTGATCGGCCTCTGCTGCTTCTGTGCTGCTGGATTCGCGCCTTGCCTGATTGCTTAAATTGTACAACTTGAGCCGTCATGCGGGCGTGAGCGTAGCGGGAGCCCGCAGGCGAAATCCTGAGCGACGCTGAGGCTTGCCGAAGGGGAAGTCGAAGGACCTCTGCCTCGACAAAACCAGGCAAATTCGCACAAAATCGAAGCAAACCTGACCCGAATTCTCCATTTCAGATCAGTGTTACCAGTGTTATCAGTGGTAAGTCCGTTTCCGATCCTGAAATCCGCGCTCATCCGCGGTAAGTCCTTTCTTTCCAATCTCGGCGATCTGTGGCAATCACGGCGATTCTGGCGACATTTCGCTCCTCCCCCTCCCCTACCCCCTATGTACACCCATTTCCACCCAAGGTCACCCAATCCCACCCAAGAATCGGCAGAGGGTCGCAGCCCTAAAAATGACAAAACGCAACGGCGGTTACCGTTGCGTCTTGTTTATTGGAGTTCGCGGATAAACCGCTAGAGCACTTTTGATTATAGCAAAATAAATACGAAAGTCGAGATCTTTATTTTAAGGCTGGTCAGCCCCGAATTTTAAGCCTTCCAGCGAACAGCCCAGGCTCAGAGCCCCAGCGTCACATACTGAGCTCGCTGCCACATCTTGTGGCCGGCATGGTGCCACTTAGTCTGAAAAAGCGCGCATGCTTCGTGATAGAAGTGATGGACAGCTATCTGCGCTTTCTTCAGCGCCAATCTGGGAGATTTGGAATCCGCGCACATCCATGGATCATGCGTTGCCGGATCAAGTCCCAGCTTCTCGATCGTTTTGCAGATTTCGCATTTCATGGCTTTTGCTCTCCTAGGTAAGAACCCCTAAGGCCCAAAAGAGTTGTGCAGCTCTGGATTTTTTCTCCCTCTGCTTAACGTAAAGATTCTCTACTTCACAAAAAGTTACACGAGGGGTCCTGGACCTTAACCCGTCTACGTCGGTTGACTGGGATCAGGTTTCTTCGGAAGAAAAACGAGGTGGGATTCCACTGACCACCCCTTTCAAACAAGGACTCGTTGGCCCCGGCTGGTGTCATCGCTATTGATCAGTGGTTGGTTTTCTGCGGCCCGCTCATCGCGCCTTTATCGGGGACCTCACTAATGTTGGGAGGATTGTGACTGGGCTCCGGCCCGCCGTGGAGCGCAATCTGTCCCAGGCGGCACTCATTGATTGCCGCTCCCATGATGCGTTCTGCCTCCTGTGGAGCGTGGAATCCCATCGAGTTCTCTGACACGATGAAGTCGATCATGTACTGCCCGCGCCGGTGGTACTTGCGCGCCTTGGCCAGTTGCTCGGGCGTGGCTTTGTCTTTATTGGCCTTGATGTCGGCGATCAGGTCCATCAATGCGTCCAGGGCCGTGTTGCGCGAGTGTAAAGAAACGGTCCTGGATTTCCTCTGCTCGCGCCTTCAACTCTTCTTCAGAAAAATGGTGGCAGGTCTGGCAGGAACGATTGATCTTGAGCAGCGGGCTGTTGATCTGGTGGTCGCTGATCTTGAGCCCGCCCATGCGGGTATAAGGCATGTGGCAATCGGCGCAGGCCACGCCGGAGCGCGCGTGCACTCCCATGTTCCACACTTCGAATTCAGGATGCCGAGGCTTAATCATTGGTGCGCCGGTATCAGGGTGCTCCCACTCCTTGATGTTGCCCTCGTCCAGGTGGGCAATCACATCTTCCACTCTCAGGCCTTTCGTCCAGGGAAACGTCAGCGTTTTTTCCGGGGGCTTGAAGTAGTAGGTCACGTGGCACTGGCCGCAAACATAGCTGCGCATCTCCTGGCGCGTCGCGTCGCGGTTGACGTCGTAATCCGGAACTCCCTGTGAGGCTTTCAGCGCCTTGATCCCTTCGACGAACGCCGGCCGCGTCACCCGCAGTTGCATGTTCTGCGGATCATGGCAATCGATGCAGGCGATCGGATACTTCGCGTGCTGGCGTGCCTCCGCATACTTCATGTGATTGACCGCTTGAAATCCTTTACTCTTGTCTCCGCTGCCCAGTTCGTTGTAGACAGTCACCATGGAAGCGTGGCAGTTCAGGCATGCGCCCGGCGGGTTGAACTGCTGGCGCTCGGTAAAAGTCTGGTCTTCCAGCATGTAGGCGTGGCCGCGACGCTCGCGGTAGTCCTTGGAAAACGCATAGCCGGCCCACATTGTCTTCAGCCGAGGGTCCTCTTCGAGTTTTGAACGTGCTACCACCGAACGCGGGTCGGCCTGCGTAGGAGAGCGGGGCTCGGCTTCGCTGCCTCCATACTTGGTGCGTTGCATGTCCACGGTACGGCGGTAAAGGTCATACTGCATGGGAAAGTTTTTGCCCCATATCGCCGGATCGGCCACCGTGTCATTCAGTTCCACCACACGATAAAACGGATTGCGCGCCTCTTGCTTGCGCTCAAAGATATTGATCAACAGTGCCGCAACAGCAAAAGTCGCGATGGCCGCCAATATTATGATGGCCACAAGAAAGCGGCGTGGCCGCGCCTGGTTTTCATTACTCTCGCTCATAATTACTCCACAGTCGCTGGGTTCATTTCAAGAAAGCTAATTTCAAGAAGGCTAATCTCAGGGAAGCTGAATCGCAGGGAAGCTGAACTTTCCGAGTGTCCCACCGAGAGGTGACAGCGCGTGCAGTGTATGCCTTCCGCCGTTCCGTGCCCGCTGGCAGGATCAATGGCCTGCGTAATCGCCGAGTGGCAGTGGCGGCATGCGTTCTCCACCACTTCGCGATCAAACTTGGTGATCTGGATAACGTCAGGATATTTTCCGGTGGTGAAATAGAAAGAATGAAAGAAGCCGTTGCTGGCCTTCACGGCGTACTTGCCAAAAACGTTGTGCGGCGTGTGGCAATCATTGCACGTGGCCGCCGAGTGATGGCTGGACTTGATCCAGCCGGCATACTGGTCGTTCATGGCGTGGCAGTTGGCGCAGGCTCTGGGATCGTTTTCGAGGTACGAATAGCCCTTGGCGTAGACAAACGCGTAGCACCCGATTCCGGCGAGCGTGCCCACCAGAATCCACAAGACCAGTTTCAGCCGTGCCAGGCGCATGGTTGCTCACTTTCCGGATTGGTCACAGCCCCTCTGGGGGCCGCACGACGGCGGGGCATTGCCAAATACTTCGTCATCCGCGCCTGAAGGTCAACTGTCATTTCCGGCAGAGCAGCTTTGCGGACGAAGTCACGCTCATCCGTCCTCGCCCAGCGCCATCGTCTCTCCGTCTTCAAGGATCAATCAGCTTTACGCCCGCGTTCTCCGCCTGCTGCGCCAACTCTTCGCGCGTGAGCAGACAATGATTGATCGCTTCCATGTGGACCGCGACAACCTGAGCTTGCGGCGCGGCGCGGCAAACTCGAACGACATCTCCGGCGGTCATGGTAATGGGATCGCCATGCAGAAACTGTGCCGCGCCGGCATTTACCACAATCACCTGCGGGCTGTATTGCTTGATGGTCTCCGCCACCTGGTCATACCAGATGGTGTCGCCGGTGATATACAGCGTGGGCTCGCCCGCGGTGGTGAGCACGTATCCGCTGGAAGGCGCCATGGCCCGCGCAATCTCTCCCGATCCATGCTGCGCCGGCGTGCGCGTAATGCAGATGTGGCTCCAGTGCTTCATGTCATGCACCGGCGAGGCATTCACAAAATGCACCGCCTCCATCTTCTTCATATCTTCCGGCTGGCACAGCAGCGGCAGGTCTTTGGGCACAAGCTGGATCGCCGCATCGTCCCAGTGGTCGCGATGCGTGTGCGTCACCAGCACCAATTGCACGCCGTCCAGCACCTGTTCGACGGGAAACGGCAGCGGCACCAGCGGATTCGGGCGCGGCTGCGGCGAATTCTGAATCGCCGACATCGCTCCATCGTCGCTCAACATGGGATCTACCAGGATCCTCATCCCGGCATAGTCGAGCAACAACGTTGCGTGACGTACAAGTTGCAGCTTCAAGTAAAAATCTCCTTCGCCGCCTGCACTGTATTGCAATGGATGGTCACCGTGTCCTCCACATGCCGCGCATAGCCGCCGGCATACGTCACCATTACCGGGACGCCGCGCTCTTTGGCTACTTTCATCACAAGTTCGTCGCGCTTCTTCAAGCCTTCAATGGTCAGCGACAGCCCGCCAAGCTGGTCTTCTTTATAGGGATCGGCTCCGGCGATGTAGCACAGCAATTCCGGCGCAAAATGCCGGAAGGCCGAACTCAATGACTGGTCAAGCCAGCCGAGATATTCGTCGTCATTGGTTCCGTCGGGCAGATTGATATCAATCGACGATGGCGGCTTCACCACCGGATAGTTATGCGCCTGGTGCAACGAGATAGTGAACACATCCAACTCGCCCGGATTATGCTGGAAGTGATCTTCGTGCTTAGTGTGAATGTCGCGGCTGCTGGCGCTTGCGCTGGGCAGCGGATGGCCCGGACTGATCTTCGGAGGAAAGATTACCGCTGTGCCATTACCATTATGCACGTCACAATCAACCGTCATGGCCCGATCAATCTTCCCTTCCTGGTGCATACGCTTGATAGCGACAGCCACATCGTGAATCACGCAGAAACCTTCGCCGTGGTCAGGAAACGCATGATGGAATCCTCCGCCGATGTTGCATGCAACGCCGTCGCGCAACGCCATGTCCGCCGCCAGAATCGATCCGCCCGCCGCCAGCCAGAACGCCTTCACCAGCTCCGGCGAGTACGGCACTTCCATCTGCAATTCTTCCTGCGGTGAAAGCGTGCCGGTCTTCAGCTTCTGCACGTATTCACGCGTATGCACCAGCAGGATATCCTCATCGTGCGCCGGCTTGGGCGTGATGAAATCTCCCGCCTCAGCCGTTCCGCTTTCCAGCAGCCGCTTGTGGATCAGGCGGTATTTTTCCGCCGGAAACACATGCGCGCCGATGGGAAGATAATAGTCGTCGCTATAGACCAGTTTGAAAGGAAGCATCGACGATAAGGGTAACGCGGCGGAACCGCTCTCGTAAAACCGGGTGGATAGGGAGCTGGCTGATCCTTCACTTTGGCTTTCTGTAAAGTTAGCAAGTCAAATGATACAAATCGGAAGGTTACATCACTAAACAGATAGAGCAGCATTATCGGACCCCGGAGGCGCCATGGATTTGCAGCATCTTACACTCGGCGACAACGCTTATTGGGTGTTCATTTCTTTTCTTTATGCTTCAATTGCTACGGATATCGCAAAAGGCTTTTACAGAGTGATTTGTGATGATCTGGAAAGAGAAAGGCAATGGCTCCTCGGCTCACATCTGGTGCTGGCGAGCTTTGTCCTGGGTACGAGTTGGATTGCATGGACCCTTGCCTTTCAAATGAGATACATCTTTCCTCCGAAAAGAGTAATCTCGTGGGAAGCCTTGCTGGTGATCATCGATTTTGTGATTCTTGTTATCTATTTCAATTTTGTGGCAATCGTCAGCCGGCAGCGAGAATCGGCCTCGTATCGGGACTTCCCTAAGCCTTACCACAAGCACGCCTCCTACTGGGTGGGCGTCATCCTGCTCATGTATGTCATGTGGGACATCTTTGCCGATGTCTTGATTCCGCGCTTTGGCGACAGCTTCATCGCAACTGCCTCCCGTCCGGAGACCTACTTCTGGCGACATTCATGGATGTCAGCATTCTGCGCCTGTCTTGCTTGGCTTGCGTTCTTCCGGCTCAAACGCATTCGCTTGGTTCATAAATGGCGGGTCATCGCCGGTGATGCAGCACTGGTATCCCTTATTCTCTTTTTCCGTGCTTTAAAACAGATGAGTTTGGACCCAAATTCCACGGAAAGACATCTGCCCCCCTTACCCATCCCTGCTCAGGTCGGTCACCTCAGCAGTCTCAGCGTTTTCGCGCTGCTCAGCCTTCTGGCATTCGTAGGACTTGCATACTATGCTGGAATTCCTCAAACTCCCACCCGGCTGCCGCAACGAGATGCTGCAGCCATCGGTGGAACCCACTACTAAGCGACTGGGCTCATCCGTCGCTAACTATGCATTGTTGCTGAGATTTTCAATTTCGGGGTTTTTGGCAATCTCGGGAGTGTCCTAAGACTTTAGGACACTCCCGCAATCTTGGCAATTTGTCCAATCCCGCCCTTCGTCTGTTAAAATCTATGGATAATAGACTTTCCTGTCCCGTTCCCAGGATTATTTTTATTTGCGTTATGGGCGAGAAGTGTGTATTTCCAGTGAAGCGCGGCAAGACGGCAGTGATCGTCGGCGCCCACTAAGGCAGAGTGGCCTTCCTCAGACCACGGAGTGCGGCTGCTCCAAAACTTTCTTGAGGTTCTTCGGAGATGTGCAGAAACATCAAAACGCTTTTCAACTTTGATCCGCCAGTCACCACAGAAGAAGTCCAGGCAGCATCGCTCCAGTTCGTGCGGAAGATCACCGGCTTCAACAAGCCGTCCAAGGCCAATGAAGCGGCGTTCCAGGCAGCAATAGACGACATCGCCGCCATCTCCAACCGGCTGCTGCGTTCGCTGGAGACCACGGCGCCGCCCAAAAACCGTGAAGAAGAAGCCGCCAAAGCCAAAGCCCGCGCGGCCGAAAGGTTCGGCGCTTAAATCCCAGAACTGTCATTTTTGCCACTGAGGGAGGCGTAACAATTCGTCCTAAGATCGTTCCAGAACTGGCATCAGCGGCTGGATCAGAGACAGTGTGGGAAGGCGACCGATTCGCGCCAACATAAGTGGTAATGGCATGAAAGACGTCAGCGAAGCCCGGCAGGAATTGCAAGATAGGCCTTTGCCACGACTCATCAGTGAAGAGCCGCCTGATTTCTCGCTGGTTATGGGCGGACCTATTTTCCAGTTGTTCCGGCGGTCCCACCTTGCCGGAGATGGCCTGGACTTGCTGGTTCGGCGAATCCTGGTAATCACGCTGATTGCCTGGCCCCCGTTGCTGGTGCTATCGGCGTTTGGCTCGCATCTATCAGGTGTATCGGTGCAACTGCCGTTTCTGCGTGACATTGAGGCCCACGTGCGCTTGCTGGTGGCGTTGCCTGTACTGATTGGCGCCGAGTTACTGGTTCACTCACGCATTCGCCCGATTGTGAAGGCTTTTCTAGCGCGCCGTATCATCCGTCAGCAGGAGCTGCCGAAGTTTATTGCTGCCATTGACTCGGCCATGAACCTGCGCAACTCGATCCCATTGGAATTGGGACTTCTGGCCCTCGTCTTCAGTGCGGGGCAGTGGAGCTGGCGCAGTCAGGCAGCGCTCCTGAGCACTGCAACCTGGTATGCCATACCCCAGGGTGGCCATTTGCACCTCACGGCCGCCGGGTATTGGTACGCCTACGTGAGCGTTCCAATTTTCCAGTTCATTCTGCTGCGCTGGTATCTGCGATTTTTTATCTGGTTCCGTTTCCTGTGGCAACTTTCCAGGCTGGACCTGCACCTGATTCCCACTCATCCTGATCGGGCGGGCGGCCTTGCATTCCTCGGCAAGAGCGCCTATGCCTTCAGTCCAATCCTCTTCGCACAAGGCGCACTGCTTGCGGGCCTGATTGCAAGCCGAGTCCTGCATGGAGGCGAAAAGCTGCTCTCCTTCAAGATGGAAGCGATAGGCTTCATCGGCTTTTTTCTTGTGTTCGTGCTTGGACCACTCACCATGTTTACACCGCAACTCGCCAGTGCAAAGCGGAAGGGGTTGGGCGACTACGGACTATTTGCCAGTGCCTATGTGGAAGCATTTGAGAAGAAATGGGTAGTTCGGGACCCTTCTGCGGACGATGAACTCCTGGGTACCGGCGACATTCAGTCGCTGGCCGATCTGGGAAACAGCTATGCGATGGTTCGCGACATGCGGGCGGTGCCCTTTGACATGCAAGATATTGTCCGGCTCGCTGCGGTCACGGCCCTGCCACTTCTGCCCCTGGGCCTCTTAATATTTTCCCTTGAACAGATGGTGACGCAGATACTCAAGACTCTGTTCTAAAACAATACGCAGATTTGACATCACGGGGTGTTCAGCGTACCGGGGCGCGTGTCTTTTAGACAGACGATCATCTAGACAGAACAGTCATCGCCACAGACGCCCGCGCGAATCAACAAATGCAAATCCAGCAAATGAAAAACTGTATAGGCCTGCGCCTGTTTATTTTTTAGCTATCACCACAATGTTTGTCAGGCTGGAAGATGCGGGAACGGTGTTGCGATGAGAGCATGGCTTTCAGTCTCCCACTGCAATAACGCGAAGGAAATTCATTCAATCCGGGCGCTGCCGTATATAGTCTAGTCACGTACTTTTTCCTGTCTACATCGGCCTGTTTATCTGGGGAAGTGTACCTGCGCGAAAATCGGGCTGCGGCTCTTGTCGCGCTGCGGAACTAACGTCTCTGCACGCATAGCAAGTTGGCGATAATTCAATTCATCATAGAAATGGAGTGGACCATGAAGGAAATCAGCGCATATCTCATCTTTAACGGAAACTGTCGTGAGGCAATGACGTTTTACCAGAAATGCCTTGGCTCTGAGCTGCAACTGATAACGTTTGGCGATATGGGCGGCAACGCGCCTCCAGATTCCAAAGACCGGATTGCCCACGCCAGAATCAGCAAGGGCGCAGCGGTTTTGATGGCCTCAGACAATATGCCGGGAATGACATTCAACGCGGGCGACAATTATTTTGTTTGCATACAGTGTGAATCGGTACAGGAGACAGATAAATTGTTTTCCGCTCTCAGCGAAAAAGGCAAGATCAAACAAGCCCCACAGGAAACACCGTGGGCAGCGCGTTTTGCCATGTTCACAGACCAGTTCGGGACGAACTGGATGTTGAATTTTGCTAAACCAAGACCATAGCAGGAGATTACGGAATCGCGCCCAATGGGGCGCGGTTCCGCATTTTCACAGCGCTCAATAGCTTTACTGCTCACGGATTGGGTGGGAAACGCTCAACGGATAGGAAGCAATCAGATACTTGGCATGGTCACCATCAATGGGATCAAAATCGAAGAGTCTCTGGTTCTCACTACCAAAGGCCCGCGCGCGAAAGTAATAGACCTTCCCTGCTTCCGCATTGAAATGCGCGAGCGCTATTACTGATCCTGTATTCGCGCACATGTGGTGTTCACCCGGCTCCACTGACACTGAAAAATAGGAGTTGCGCCGGACGGCCCCAACCCATGTTCCGTCCACCCCAATATTTGTTTTTACACAAGCTCCAATGCAGTTCACGTGGCCAATATCCTGAATGAAATAAACCCGCGCTTTTCCAGGTTCGAGCGGCGCGGTTGCGTGTTTGGATTTATCCAGTTTCACTTCGAAGTCTGTATCTTTCGGGCCACAGGCCGCTGCGGCGACAGCAGACTGGTCCTGGGCATATGCACCTGCGGCCAAAAACACGATGATCAGAACGATTCTCACAAGCTCCTCCGGTTCGATGTTTCGATTTCTAACTTCGTGTACAGGTTCCCACGCCTTTATAGTCAGGGCTGCCTTCACGATGATAGAAGGACGAGGCACTCTGAAAGAACCAAAGTTTTACAAAGTACGGCAAAGATTCGTCAACGCCTTACGCTTTTCTGCGGTTGCATCTCTATTCACATCCGGCAATGTTTTGCCTTGTCCCGTTTCGTGTGACGGAGCAAAAGAGCCCATAGTTCCACATCTGCGAATACGAGATTTCTCTGTTAAAATCCATAGGTAAGCGAAACTTTTCCCGTCCCAGATTTCCCAGGATTATTCTTAGTCTGCGAAAACAGTTACGGGCGAGGAGTGTGCATTTCCAGTGAAGCGCGGTAAGACAGCTGTGATCGTCGGCGCCCAGTGGGGCGACGAAGGCAAAGGCAAGATTGTCGACGTTCTGTCGCACAACTTTTCCGTGGTTGCCCGTTACGCCGGAGGGCATAACGCGGGGCACACCGTCATTATTAAAGGCAAGAAATTCGTGTTGCAGCTTGTTCCCTGCGGCGTGCTGCGCAAGGGCTGCCGCTCGGTAATCGGCAACGGCGTGGTCCTGGATCCGCTGGCCTTTCTGAAAGAAGTAAAGATGCTGCGCGATGCAGGCGTCCAGGTGGATGGCAACCTTTTTGTATCCAACCGCGCCCACGTGATTCTGCCCTACCATCGCATGATTGAAATGGGAGCGGAGAATGCCCCCGGACGCGTAAAGATCGGCACCACCTCGCGCGGCATTGGCCCCGCGTATGAAGACAAGATGGGACGCCGCGGGCTGCGCGTGGCCGATCTGCTCGACTCCAGGCTGCTCAAATCGACGATTGAGAATGCCTGCCGCGAAAAGAATATGATCGCGCACGCGCTGTTCAACTCCGAGCCACTTGATGCCGATAGCATGTACATCGAGTACGCTGAAGCCGCAAAACAAATCGCGCCGTTCGTGGCCGACACTGCCGTGCTTTTGAATCAGGCCCTGGCTGAAGGCGGATCGGTGATGTTTGAAGGCGCGCAGGCCACCATGCTTGATATCGACCATGGAACGTATCCGTTTGTTACGTCATCGAGCTGCACCGCGGGCGGCGCGGCCACCGGCACCGGCGTTCCTCCGAACGCGATCCAAAATGTAATCGGCGTGACCAAGGCTTATTGCACCCGCGTGGGCGGCGGCCCGTTCCCCAGTGAAGTAGAAGGCGCAGTGGCCGATCAGCTTCGTGCGCGAGGCAATGAATACGGCGCAGTTACCGGACGCCCACGGCGCTGTGGCTGGATCGATCTGCCGCTTCTCCGCTACGCACAAATGATCAATGGCGTGAACTGGTGGGTGGTTACCAAGCTTGACGTGCTGGATGTGCTCGACGAAGTTCCGGTGTGTGTTGGCTACAAGGTCAAAGGCAAAAAGTATGACTCGGTTCCCGCTCTGGCAACTGGCTTTGAGCAGGTGGAACCCATCTACGAAAAGATGCCGGGCTGGAAGAAATCCACTGAAAGCGCAGCCGGCTTTGACGATCTGCCGAAGAAGGCGCAGGAATATCTGCGCTTTATCGAGCGCGAGAGCGGAGCAAAAATCGGGATGGTTTCTACCGGACCCGACCGCGACCAGACGATGCTTCTGCCGGAGTTCGAAGCGGAGATCATTGGTCCGGCGGAGAAAGCTGCTCCGATAAAAAGCGCGAAAGCGAAATGATGGACCTAAATTTTAAAATAGTTAAGAGGAGACGCCATGGCGATCTCGGCCCCTCCCTTCGTCGAATGTGATCAAGCCCATGCGGGCCTGGCGGTCAGCGACATTCCTGCCGCCATAGACTTCTACACGAAAAAATTAGGCTTCAAACTGGCGTTCACATGGGGTGGCGATCCGCCGACTTTCGCGGGCGTGAACATAGGCAAGGTGCAGATGTTCCTGCAGAAGGGAACGCCCTATCCCAAAGGATGCTCCGTGTCCTTTCTCGTCGGTGACGCGGACCAGCTCTACGAATTCCATCGCGCCAATGGCGTCGAAGTCACGGAGGAAATCGCAGACAGAGAATACGGAATCAGAGACTACGGCGTGCGCGACCTGAATGGATACCATCTCTCGTTTGGGCACCACCTGTTCAACGCTGGGCCACCGATCAAGATTGAGCGGGTAGACGTGCCGGTGCGGCTGGAGAAGCGCCTTGCCGCTCTGCTCCAGGACCTGGCAAAGCACAAACGCATGAGCGTGACCAGTTGTCTGGAGGAGATGCTGCTGCATACGAATGATGGCGTTGGGCCGCACACGCAAACGACCCTCCGCTACATTCAGGAACTAAAGAAGGAACACGGCATTGATTATGACAGCCATGCCAGCTACCGGTTCGTGGAAGGGTGATTCAATATGATCGTTCTTAAAGTTGACATGCTGGTGAAGCCCGGCGCCGAAGAGAAGTGCCGCGAGTACATCAAAATCCTGCAGGAGCATTCGCGCAAAGAGCCAGGGTGCCTGATGTACATCGGCCACCAGTCAACAGAAAATCCCCGCAAGTTCTTGTTTTACGAGCAATATAAGGACGCTGCCGCGCTGGCGGCGCATCGCGCCGCACCCTACTTCAAACAATATGTCACCGAAGGCCTGGATACGATCATGGAGAATCGCAGCCGCGACCTGTACCACGCCCTGGACTAAAAGTTTCCCTAACCGAATTCGTCTCTGCTAGTCTCACCTTCATCGGGCAGTGGTGTGCCAAATCCACTCTCGCGAGGCTCTCATGAACACCGCCCTTCTGGATTTTCGCCAGGCCATCCGCAACATGAGAAAGAGCCTTGGCTCAACCTTGCTGGCTGTGCTGATGCTGGCCGTGGGCATTGGGGCCACCTCAGCCATCTTCAGCGTGTTTTATTCCGTCCTGATTGAGCCGCTGCCCTTCCCTGAGCCCTCGCGTCTGGTGCAACTCTGGGAATCTCGCCTGAAGAACCAGTGGAACCAGGCTTCCTTCACTGAAGCCAACTTCTGGGACATCCAGGAGCGCAATCGCACCTTTGAAGGCATTGCCTGCCTTCCATCCATGGAGCGCCAACCTGACTGGATCAGGCGATCCCGAGCAGGTTGCAGGCGGTGTGATCTCAGCGGGCTTCTTTCACGTTTTGGGAGTAAATCCGGTCGCCGGACGCGACTTCCTCCCTGAAGAAGACCAGCCCGGCCATGACAACCACGTGGTGCTGCTGCGCAATAAATTCTGGAAGACCCACTTTAACGGTGATCCTCAGATTATCGGCAAGAGCCTCCGGCTCAACAACAAGTCATATCAGATTGTGGGCGTGCTTCCGCCGGGCGAGCCCTGGCTTGATGCTGCTGACGTTTTTATCCCTTTTGTCCACCAGCGCAAATCCCGATCGCGGCAGCTTTGAATTCTCAGTGATCGGCCGGCTGGCGAAAGGCGTAAGTTTCCAGACCGCTGAGGCCGATCTCAACACCATCGCAAAATCCCTGGCCCAGCAATATCCCAAGGACGATGACGGAATGGGCGTTACGCTCAGCACCTCTGCGGAGTGGCTGGCCGATACCGACCTGCGCACCAAGCTATGGGTATTGATGAGCGCCGTCGCTTTCCTGCTTTTGATTGCCTGCGTGAACCTGGCTAATCTTCTGCTCGCCAAGTCCACCGGCAGGACGCGGGAGATTGCCGTCCGCGCGGCGCTGGGCGCCAGCCGCGGCCGTATCGTCCGCATGGTGCTTACGGAATCGCTCGTGCTCGGGCTTACCGGCGCGATTTTTGGTATCGTGCTCGCTGCGCTCGCCGTGGCCGCCATCAAGGCTGCCGATCCTGGCGGCATTCCGCGCATCGCTGAATTGGGAATCAATCCCTGGGTGCTGGCATTCACGTTGTTTGCCGCCATCCTTACCGGCGTACTCTCCGGCCTGGTTCCGGCGTTGCAGGCTCCTTACAGAAATATTGTTGTCGGGCTCCGTGAAGGCGAGCGCAGCCAGGCCGGCTCACGCGCACAAAAGCGCGTGCGGGCGGTGCTGGTGGGTGCTGAGGTCGCGCTTTCACTCATGCTGCTGGTAGGAGCGGGGCTGCTCATCCGCAGCTTTGATCGCATGTTGCGCGTCGACCGCGGCTTTCAATCGGAAAATCGGCTCCTTGTCGCGATCAACATTCCTGGGTCTTACAAGGAGCGTGCTGATGACGTCATCAATCGCTTTCTCGATCGCGTCAGTGCCGCACCGGGCGTCGAGTCCGTCGCCGCCATGAATTCGCGCCCGATCGTTGGCTGGGACCCCGGCATGGGCATTGTGTCGGCAGAAAAACCTGACGGCGACAACGGAAAATTTCCCTGGGCCGGTTGGCGCATCGTGAGCGGCGATTACTTCCGCACCATGGGCATTCCCATGCTCAAAGGCCGCACCTTCAATCAGCATGACCAGATCGGCAAGCCATGGCGCATCATTATCAGCAAGCGCCTCGCGGACACGCTCTGGCCCGGGCAGGATCCTGTTGGCCATCAGGCGCTCCTGTGGAAAGGCCAAAACAATTTCCCGGCTGAGGTCATCGGCGTTGTAGGCAATCAGCGCGAGCGCGGCCTTGATGCCGATCCCACGCTGACCGTCTATCTGCCTTCTTATGGTTCAGGACCGGGACCGGTGCAGTTTGCCGTGCATACGGCCGGAAATCCCACCGCATTGACGCCGAGCTTGCGTTCAATGTTGAAGGAGATCGATCCCAACCTGCCGCTCTATGACGTGCAGACCATGGATGAGATCGTCTCCCGCTCCGTCGCGCCGCGGCGCTTCAATATGTTCCTGCTCACGATTTTTGCCGGCGTCGCGCTTCTGCTCGCTCTGGTCGGAGTCTATGGAGTGCTGGCGTATTCCGTGGGGCAGCGGACGGCGGAAATCGGTTTGCGCGTTGCTCTTGGCGCAACTCCACGAAGCGTGCTTGCATTGATCGTAGGGCAGGGTATGCGTCCTATCATGGTGGGTATCGCCATCGGCATGGCCGGAGCCGTTGGACTCTCGCACTTTGTGAGCAGTCTGCTGTTCAACGTCAAGCCTGTTGATCCGCTGACCTATGGCGCGGTGGCGCTACTGGTTGCGGTTGCGGCGTTGCTGTCATGCTACGTGCCGGCGCTTCGCGCTCTGCGCGTTGATCCGGTAGCAGCGTTGCGGCAGGAATGATTGCCGGGCCAGCGCCCCCTCCAATAACTTGAACCGCCGGCAGCACTTCGCATTGACGCAAGAAACACTTTTACGTTGACTTTAGACTCACGCGCCGCGCTAGCGTTAGCGCTCCAACGGCAGCAAAGAAGCTAGAAATAGATAAAGACATCTTTAAAAAGAGCCACAACACACGCCAGAGACGCTGGTATGATTATGCACAGCTCCCCGTGAAGCCTGATGAAACTTTGCTGCGTCCCTCCCTAACACATCTTTTGAGAGATGGTGCGCCGGCAGTTGCGGGGCCAAACCCTTTTGTCGGATTGGAAATCAATCGCGCCGGTATGATTGCCGCCGCCGGTCCAACATATTTTCTGATGATCAACATGGAGGCACTTTGAGAAGCAAGCTTATATACACAATCGCTGGCCCGTTCCTGGCAGCTATCCTGATCGGCACCAGTTCTTTTAGCCAGAGCGCTCCGCCCAAGCCAGCGGCAAGTCCGGCTAAAAAGACGGCTGCACACTCCGTGGCTACTTCACCGCAAATCCCTATACCCGATATTAAGTACACAAAGTTTGTCCTGAAGAACGGGCTAACAGTTCTGGTACATGAAGACCACAAAGCGCCGATAGTCGCCGTGAACACCTGGTATCACGTGGGCTCTAAGAATGAGAAGCCGGGAAAGACCGGATTCGCCCATTTGTTTGAGCACCTGATGTTCAGTGGCAGTGAAAACTTCAATACTACTTTTCTCAATGCCCTGGAACGCATTGGCGCTACTAACCTGAACGGCACTACCAATAATGATCGCACTAACTATTTTGAGAACGTGCCTACCTCCATGCTGGACTATGCGCTCTTTGCCGAGAGCGATCGCATGGGCCACCTGCTGCCGGTGCTCGACCAGAAAAAGCTCGACCTGCAACGCGGCGTGGTGCAAAACGAAAAGCGCCAGGGCGAAAACCAGCCTTACGGCGTGACGGAAGAGTTGATCACCAAGAACACCTATCCGGTAGGCCATCCTTATTCCTGGACAGTTATCGGCGAGATGCAGGACTTGGATGCCGCTTCCAAAACAGACGTTGACGAGTGGTTCAAGACGTACTACGGCCCCAACAACACCACTCTGGTGATTGCCGGCGACGTCACTCCTGAAGTGGCGCGCCAGAAAGTTGAAAAATATTATGGCGAGATTCCTCCCGGGCCGCCTATTGCCAAGCAGGAAACGTGGATCGCCAAGCGCACCGGCACGCATCGCGGCTGGGTGCAGGACCGCGTTCCGCAGGCGCGTCTTTACCGCATTTGGAACGTTCCGCAATATGGCTCTCCGGAAGAAGCGCAGCTTGATCTTGCCGCGCAGGTGCTGGGCCGCGGAAAAACTTCTCGACTCTACAAGCGCCTTGTCTATAAAGACCAGACTGCCACCAGCGCCACCGCTTCTGACGATACAAACGAAATCGGCGGCCAGTTTGATTTCACCATTACGGCCAAGCCCGATCAGGACTTGCAAAAAGCCCAGGCAAACTTCCGCAACTCTGAGAAAGCCGCTGATGAGGAACTGAAAAGCTTCCTGAAGAATGGTCCTACAGAAGCTGAACTGCAACTGGCCAAGACGCAGATCTTTGGCAACTATGCGCGCATTGTGGAGCGTATTGGCGGCTTCGGCGGCAAGAGCGACCTACTGGCACGCTGCCAAACCTTTACCGGCAATCCTGATTGCTACAAGGACTACCTCAAGTGGATCCAGGCCGCTACGCCCGCCAGCGTGAAGAAAGCCGCCAATGACTGGCTCACCGACGGCGACTACATTCTTGAAGTGCAGCCGTATCCCACTAATCTAAAGACTGACGCCAAGCTGGATCGCTCCAAGCCGCCGGCCGCGGGCGAACCTATGTCACTCAAGCTGCCGCCCATGCAGAAAGCAACGCTTTCCAATGGGCTGAAGATCGTGCTGGCAGAGCGCCACACCGCGCCGGTCGTAAACTTCTCACTGCTTGTGGATAGCGGCTATGCCGCCGATCCATCCAGCGCTCCCGGCACTGCCAGCTTCTCCCAACGCATGCTGGAAGAAGGCACGCCCACGCGCGACTCACTCAAGATCGGCGAAGAACTGGAATCGCTCAGCGCAAACTTTGCCGCTGGCGCAAATCTTGATTGGGCGTTCGTGAACCTGAACACGCTTGCTCTCACCATGGATAAAGCGCTCGATGTTTACGGCGACCTCATCCTGCATCCTGCGTATCCGCAGAAAGAGTTTGCGCGACTGCAACAGGACCGTCTTGCGACTATCCGGCGTGAAAAAGTCCAGCCGCAGGCGATGGCCCTGCGCGTGGTGCCACAGCTGCTCTATGGCAAAGGGCATCCTTATTCATTGCCTCTTACCGGCACGGGAACTGAAGCCAGCGTAAGCAAGCTCACGCGTGAAGACCTGGCCAAGTGGCATGACACATGGTTCAAGCCCAACAACGCGACCCTGCTGATTGTTGGCGATACCACTCTGGCCGCCATCAAGCCCAAAGCTGGAAAAACTTTTTGCCGGATGGAAGCCCGGCGACGTGCCGAAAAAGAACGTAACAAAAGTGGCGGAGCCGGAAAAGAACGTCGTCTACCTGATCGACCGGCCTGATTCCAAGCAGAGCATCATCTTTGGCGCGCAATTGGGCCCGCCGCGCAACGATCCAGACGCCATTCCGCTGCAACTGGTGAATGACGTCTTCGGCGGCAACTTTGGCTCACGCATCAACATGAACCTGCGTGAAGACAAGCACTGGTCCTACGGCGTCTTCAGCTTCCTGCCCGCCGCGCGCGGCCAGCGTCCTTATTTGAGCGTCTCGCCGGTAGAGACTGACAAGACGAAAGAGTCGCTCTCCGAACTGGTCAAGGAATACAAGGACATAGCCGGCGGCAAGCCTATCGTGGAAAAAGAACTGAAAGACGAGCAGAGCAACGCCACGCTCGGCCTGCCCGGAAGTTTTGAAACCGTTCAGCAACTTGCCGGAGCCTATAGCCAGATCCTGCAATACGGCCTGCCGGAAGACTACTTCAATACCTTTACCGAGAAGGCGATGTCACTAACGCCGGAGTCCGCCAATGAGATCGCTAAGAAGTTCATCCTGCCAGACCATCTGGTGTGGGTGGTCGTGGGCGACATGAACAAGGTGGAAGCGGGCATCCGCGAGCTGAATCTGGGCGAGATCCATAAGATAGATGCGGATGGGAACGCGGTGCAGTAGATAGTTTGCTCAATAGTTAATACAAGCCCGCCAAAAAAAGGCGGGCTTTTTTTGGTCCGCAATCATCCGATTCACCGATCAGCCAGAATCTATTCGCGCCCCGAAAATTAAGACGCCCCTGTACGAACACACAGGTTGCTGGCTGGCCATCTCCCGCATATATTTCAGCCTCTTAGAACATCGGAGGGATTGCCGGAGAGGGGCCAGCAGTCAACGTTTTTTGCAGGCATCTCCTAAGCTCGTTCAGGCGATATCTCTGGCTGCAATCGCCTTGTGGCTGGGCGCGCTCGCCGTGGCACAGGAGTTGGAACCCCGTAGCTACTCGCCGGCGCCCGGTCGGCACAAACTTTGTGGCGATAAATTACGGACGCACCACCGGCAGCGTGGTGCTGGATCCAACAGTGCCCATTACGAATGCTTCCGCCAGATTCAACTCTGCGACCCTTGGCTACGTCCATGTCTTCGGATTCCTGGGCCGGCAGACCTCGGTATCTCTGGGCGTGCCCTACGTCTGGGGTACGGGCGAGGGCCTGGTAAATGGAGTTTCCAGGCGCATCTACCGCTCTGGCTTGGGCGATCCGCGTCTGCGTTTCTCTTTCATCCTTTTTGGTTCACCGGCGATCGGGCCAGCGGAATTCAAAAAGCACAAATCCAGGACCGTGATGGGAACCAGCTTGGTGATTGTCGTGCCGCTGGGCCAGTACGATCCCAATCTCCTGATCAACATAGGCTCCAATCGCTGGGCATTCAAGCCGGAGATTGGTATCTCACGCTCGCTGCGTTCCTGGATGCTGGAGCTGGACCTGGGAAGCTGGTTCTTCCTGCAGAACTCCAACTTCTTTCAAGGCCAGGTGCGCGAGCAGGCGCCGCTCGGCTCCGCGCAAGCGCACGTCAGTTATACCTTCCGTCCCGGGCTCTGGGTGGCCCTGGACGGCACGTACTACACCGGTGGACGCACTCACGTGAACGGAGTTCGAAGTAACGATCTGCAACAGAATTCGCGGCTGGGCGCGACCCTGGCTCTGCCGCTCACGCGTTCGCAATCTCTCAAGCTCGCCTACAACAGAGGGACCACAGTAAGGGTGGGCGGTAATTTC
>CAVSYO010000011.1:0-44990 GCA_963732195.1 Terriglobia bacterium
TTCGATAGTTCCATCCTCTCTGTATCGAGCACGCTCTCCGGTTCCGCACATACGCGCACCAATTTCCGGCCTAAACGGATCGGGAAGAAACTTCTCCGCCGTCAATGACGGCCGCCCCATATAACCACGGCCCGCGGCAGGTCCGGCAATCCACAGCTCCCCTGGAACGCCAATGGCAACCCGCTGCAGGTGCGGATCGAGGACGTAGATTTCTGCGTTGCCGCCTGGCCTGAACCTGGTTCGCTCTCCTTCTGCACACGACGTTAGAAAGACAGAGCTGGAGACCAGGAAAGAGCTTGACGTTAAACCCGACAAGATTCCCTGACAGCTATTCTCTTGCGCATGCCCATTTTGACCAGGATCGGAGAGCTTCCGTGCCGATACAAGATCCATCAGCCCACTATGCTCCATCATCAAACCTTTGGCGTGTTCTTCTGAGGCGGCGGTATAGATTACACAAGCAAGGTTGTGCGGATTAATTTGAACCTCAGGTCTGGTTGCGCTTTGTTGACCTATCACTTCCCATTCCGAATCCAAACAAACCACGCGCGCATTGTTCTGCGGGAGACGTTTGCGCAGTCCTTCCAGGGTCAGCAGCACGTCAACGTCAGAACTCTCAAGAATGGCCCGCAGACGATCTTTGGGATTCGAGACCTCCAGAAGCAGATAAGCGCCGCCGGCTTTCAGCACTCCCAAGGTGGCCACCATCATCTCTTGCGAATGCGGCATGAAAATGCCGACCACTGATTCCGGCGCTACTCCCATGCCGGCGAGATAATTCCCAACCTGATTGGCCCGGCGGGCCAGATCCCCATAGCTGAATTGTGTTTCGCCAAAAGTTGCAGCCGATTCCTGAGGCCGGTACTCTGCTTGCGCATCAAAAATCTCGACGACATTGTTCTCCGTGCAAGAGACCGCGCCGACGCCGTTCCAACTGGACAAAACCCTCTCGTCCAACTTGTTCATCATAGGCAACGCCCAAACCGGCTGATCGGCGTCTGCAACGATTCCTTCCAGCAGACGCTCATAATGTTGCAACATGTGCCGGATGGTCTCGGCCTCAAATAAGTCTCTGCTGTAGTTAAGGCCAACCGCTGCGCTCTGCCTGGCCTCTTCCACACCCATAATGAGATCGAACTTAGAAGTACCCGGGTCCAGTGCGAACGGGACCAACTCCAACCCTCCTAATTCCGACTTATCAGCACCTGCTCTACGCAACGTAAACGCCACTTGAAAGACAGGGGTACGGCTAACGTCACGGTCCGGCGCCAATTCTTCCACCAGCTTTTCAAAAGGCAGACTCCTGATGTTCGTATCCGCCCAGCACCGCCTCCCGCACCCGACGCAGCACATCGCGGAAGGTGGGCTCTCCTCCCAGGTTCGCGCGTATCACCAGCGTGTTTAGAAAGAAGCCAATCAACCCTTTCGTCTCTTTCCGCTTACGGTTCGCCACCACTGTGCCAACTCCAAAATCCTCCTGCCCGCTATACCTCATCAACAGCACCTGGAACGCCGCCAGCAGAGTCATGAGCAAGCTGGCCTTCTCTGCCTTTCCCACGGCATTCAAACCTTCCAACAAATCGCTTCGCAGAATTCGCTGCTCTGTCCCCCCGCGGAAACTCTCCCGCGCCGGCCGTACATAGTCCGTCGGCAACTCCAGCACTTGCGGCATCCCATCCAACTGTCTTTTCCAGTACTCCATCTGCTGCTGGAACTTCCCTCCACGCAGTCCTTCCCTCTGCTCCAGCGCATACTCCCCATATTGCATTTCCAATTCCGGCAGTGGCGACTCTTCCCCTCTCCCATACGCCTCATACAATTTCGCCAGCTCCTCCATCAACACTCCCAACGACCAGTCGTCACAAATAATGTGGTGCAGCGTCAGGCCCAGAATATGGTCCCTGTCTCCGGTCCGCGCCAATACTCCTCGCAGCATGGGCGCATGGCCTAAATCAAATGCTTTTCCAGCTCCTTCCGCCAGAGCCTTCTTCGCCTGCTCCTCTCGCTCGCCTGCCCCTAGCGCCCGCAAGTCCACTAGCGGCAATTCCACATCGAGCCTCTCCCCAACAACCTTTTGCTTCGGTTCTTCGTGTTCATCGGTGACAAAGCAGGTCCGCAGGATTTCATGTCGCCGCACCACTTCCTGCAGACTTCGTTCCAGACGAGGAACGTCCAAGTCGCCTTTGAGCCTCCAGGTCATAGGCACGTTATAGAACGCATTGCCGGGATTGAACCGGTCCAAAAACCAAAGCTGCTCCTGCTGGTAGGAGACCGGGAAGACAGAAAGTCTCGAGGCAGCAGCTGTCTGCGGTTTGACGCCTTTGTCGTCTCTTGATTTCCTTCCCGGCAATTTCAAGCCAAGCTCTATCATCTCTGCCAGTTCCGCAACGGTTGGTGATTCGAATATCGCTCGTACCGGAACATCTATTCCAAACGTGTTTTCCATTCTGGTCGCCAATAATGTCGCCAGCAATGAGTGCCCGCCCAGATCAAAGAAATTATCGTGTCTCCCAACTCGCGCGACTTCCAGAGCCTCCGCCCAAATCTCTGCCAGTTGCTCTTCTACCGCAGTGTTAGGAGCTTCGTAGCGCTCGATACCTGGAGCCAAATCCTCCAACTTTTCCAGTGCCTCCCGGTCTACCTTCCCATTGCCCGAGAGCGGCAACTCCTGCAATGTCACGATGACGCTTGGAACCATGTAGGCCGGAAGCTTGCCTTTCAGATCTCGACGTAACTCTTCACGGTCACACTCCCCAACCACATACGCCACCAGCCGTTTACTTCCATTTGCGCCAATCTTCGTCACCACTGCACAGCCCCGTATCCCGCTCTGCTGTTGCAGCATCGCCTCAATCTCTCCCAATTCCACGCGGTAACCGCGTATCTTTACCTGGGAATCATTCCGTCCAATAAACTCGATCGTCCCATCCGGCCGCCATCTCCCAAGGTCGCCTGATCGGTACATCCGCGCTTCCTCTTCTTTGGCAAACCGGTTCTTCAGGAAACGTTTGGCTGTCAAATCCGGACGGTTCAAATATCCTCGTGCCACGCCCGCTCCCCCGATGTACAGTTCTCCTGCCACTCCCACGGGAACAAACTGCTCGTACTTATCCAATATGTAAATCTGCGCGTTCGCAATCGGCTGCCCGATCGGCGGCAACAGGGGCCAACGTTCCATTTCCATGCCCAAATGGAATGCGGATGCAGCGTGTGTTTCCGTGGGACCATAGTGGTTGTTCAGCCGGCAGGGCTCCAGGCGTGTGAAGAGTTCCCGTATCTTGTCATTGATGCGCAGTTGTTCCCCGGCTACGTTTATTTCCTGCAGCGCGCAATTGAAAGACTCTTTGCCGATCTGGGCCACACCTTCGGCAAACATTTGCAGCCCAACAAAAGGAAGAAACAATCGCTGGATGCCTTTCTCCATCACGTAGCGCGTCATCTCTATAGCATTGCGTCTTTTCTCTTCATCGATCAGGACCAAAGTCCCGCCTGCGCATAAGGTGCTGAAGATCTCTTGAAATGAAACATCAAAACCGAATGCGGCAAACTGCAAGGTGCGCTGTGGTCCAGCCCACGCTGATTCATTCATCTGCCACGCAATCATGTTCATGGCGGCACGCGCCGGCATGGCAACGCCTTTAGGCTGACCTGTAGAGCCCGACGTATAAATGACGTATGTCAGGTCCTTGGTGCTCAATCCAACGCTGGTGTGCTCCGGGTTCGAGTCGGGTTGGTTACTCCACGCCTCTGCATCTCCCAGATCAATTAACTTCAGGTCCTTTCTGATTTCCGTGAACAACACGCGAAGGTGGCTTTGTGTCAACAACACCGCCGGCCTGCTGTCCTCCAGCATGAATTGCAATCGATCCTGCGGATATGCAGGATCCAGCGGCACATATGCCCCTCCCGCCTTCATCACGGCAAGAAGCCCCACAATCATTTCCAGGCTGCGGTCCACGCATACGGCTACCAGCGTCTCCGGTTTTACTCCCAACGCCTGCAGAAAATGCGCTAACCGGTTGGCTTGGCGATTCAAATCACCATATTTCAATTCCTGCCCTTCATACTCCACCGCGACAACATTCGGTATCTTCGCCGCATGCTCTTCGAACAATCCTGCTATGGTTTTGTCGCGCGGACAATCTCTGGCGGTTTGGTTCCATCTTTCCAGCTGTTCTCTTTCGGCTTCGGTCAACAAGGGCAGGTTCCACGCCCGCTGCTCAGGATTCTCCACCACCGCCTTCAGCAACTGCTCGTAATGTCCCAGCATCCGCTCGATGGCTTCCGCTTCAAACAAGTCGGTGGCGTAGTTGATCGTAACCGCTGCGCCCTGCGTGGACTCCTGCACACTTATGACGAGATCGAATTTAGACATCCCAATGTCTATCTCGAAGCCGCTCAACTGCAATTCTCCGAATTCCAATTCGTCGGGCTCGCCAAGTGTTGTGAAAAGCACTTGAAATATGGGGGTACGGCTGACATCACGGTCCGGGGCCAATTCTTCCACCAATTTTTCAAATGACACATCCTGGTGCGCGTAGCCGCCCAGCGCCGCCTTCCGCACTTGCCGCAGCACTTCACGGAAGGTGGGACCGCTGCTCAAATTCGCGCGTATCACCAGTGTGTTCAGGAAGAAACCAATGATTTGTTCCATCTTTATCCGCTTACGGTTTGCTACCACTGTTCCAATTCCAAAATCTTCCTGGCCGCTATACCTCATCAGCAGCACTTGGCACGCCGCCAGCAGCGTCATGAATAAGCTGGCCCTTTCTCCCTTTCCCACGGCATTCACGCCTGCTACCAGGTCGCTGCTTAGACTTCGCTGCTCTGTCCCTCCGCGGAAACTCTGTCGCACTGGCCGCACATGGTCAGTCGGCAGCTCCAGCACTTGCGGCATCCCTTTCAGCTGTTCTTTCCAGTACTCCATCTGCTGCTCTAACCCTCCTCCAAGCAGCCCTTCCCTCTGCTCCAGCGCATACTCCCCATACTGCATTCCCAATTCCGGCAGCGGCGACTCTTCTCCTTTTCCATACGCGTCATACAATTTCCCCAACTCGCTCATCAATATTCTCAGCGACCAGTCGTCACAAATAATGTGGTGCAGCGTCAGGCCCAAAACATGCTCCCTTTCTTCCATCAGCACCAACACTCCCCGGAACAACGGCGCACGGGTCAAATCAAAGGCCTTGCTGCCCTCTTCCGCTAGAATCTTCTTCGCCTGTTCCTCCCGCTCGCCCGCCTCGAGCTTCCGCAAATCCATTACCGGCAACCGCAAGTCGAGTTTCTCTCCAACAACTTTCTGCTTCAGTTCCTGATGTTCGTCCATCACAAAGCAGGTCCGCAGGATTTCATGTCGCCGTACCACCTCCTGCAGACTCCGCTCCAGCGCGGGGACATCCAGATCGCCTTCGAGCTTCCAGGCTAAGGGCACGTTATAGAAGTCACTGCTAGGCTCGAACCGATCCAGAAACCAAAGCTGCTCCTGCTGGTAAGAAAGCGGGAAGAGAGAAGGTCTTGAGCCAGAAGCTGCCGGCTTTGGCGATACGCCTCGATCGCCTCGTGATTGCAAACTAAGCTCTATTACCTCTGCCAGTTCCGCAATGGTGGGCGACTCGAATATCGTGTGCACCTGAACATCTATTCCAAATGCGTCCCGAAACCTCGATACCATTGCTACCGCCAGCAGCGAGTGTCCGCCCAAATCAAAGAAATTGTCGTGCCTTCCGACTCGAGTAACTTCCAGCACCGCTGCCCAAATCTCTGCCAGTTGTTCCTCTACCGGCGTTCGAGGGGCCTCGTAGTGCTCTCCTGAACCGTCCAAATCTTCTAACTTTTCCAATGCCTGCCGGTCTACTTTCCCATTGCTCGTCAGCGGCAACTCCTGCAAAGCCACAATGACACTCGGAACCATGTATGCCGGAAGCTCGCCTTTCAGATCGCGCCGTAAGTCTTCACGGTCCCGGTCCCCAACCACATACGCAACCAGCCGTTTACTTCCATTCGCACTAGACTTCGCCACCACTGCACAACCCCGTACCCCACTCTGCTGTTGCAGGATCGCTTCAATCTCTCCCAACTCAATGCGGAAACCGCGCACCTTTACCTGAAAATCGTTCCGTCCTACAAACTCGATCGTCCCCTCCCGCCGCCACCGCACCAGATCTCCCGTCCGGTACAATCTCCCTCCCCCTTCCGCGCTGTACGGATCCGGCACAAACCGCTCCGCCGTCATATCCGGTCGCCGCAAATACCCCCGCGCTACACTCGCTCCCGCTACATACGCCTCTCCCACCACTCCCACTGGTGCCACGTTCATCGCTCCATCCAGTACATACATCCGCCGGTCGCCTATCGGTTTCCCGATCGGCAGCGATAGCAATGTCTCCGGCAATTCCGCCGGCACCACATAGCAACTGCTGAACACTGTGCATTCCGATGGCCCATACCCGTTCACTATCCGCATCCCCGGCAACCGCTCCAGCGCCCGCCGGATGTGCATCACCGACGCCGTCTCTCCCCCCGTCAGCAAATACTTCACCCCGCGCAGACACTCCACATCGCTTTCCACAATCGAGTTGAACAGGGCCGCCGTCAACCACAGCGTATTCACTCCACCGCCCTGCACGTACTTCCTGATTTCTTCAGCGCTCAAGACCCGCTGCTGCGCCAGCACGCTCCTTCCACCTCTCAACAACGCACTCCACAGCTCCAGCGTGAATGCATCCCAGCTCACCGAGGAATGCTGCAACAGCACCGTTTCTTCATCGAAACCGACATAGTCAGTTCCAAAAATGAATCCGGGAATGCTGCGATGCGGTATCTCGCTCCCCTTTGGTTCCCCGGTCGATCCCGATGTATAGATCACATAGGCCAGGTTTTCTGTCTCCACTCCCGTCTCCCCACGGTCCAGATTCGCCTCCGGCAGGTTCCTGAACACAACCTCATTCGCTACATCGATAACTTGAATGCCTGCATGGATTACATCTCCCAAATTCGCCAATCGCTGCTCATCACTGCTCACCAGCAGCGCCACCGGAGCGCTGTCTTCCAAAATGAATTGCAAGCGTTCCAGCGGGTACGATAGATCCAGCGGCACATACGCTCCGCCCGCCTTCAGCACGGCCACCATCCCCACCACCATCTCCAATCCACGCTCCACACCAATCGCCACCCGTACATCCGGCCCGACTCCAATGGTTCGCAGGTAACGCGCCAGCCGATTCGCTTTGCGATTCAGCTCGGCATACGTCAACTCCTGTCCTTGGTGCTCCACCGCCACGGAGTTCGACATTCTGGCCGCACACTCTTCGAATAACTCATGCACGCACTTCTGTTCGCATTCGATCTCCGGCGCGTTCCACTCCACTAAAAGCTGCCGGGTTTCATCCTGACTCAACATTGCCAGATCCCAAATTCGCTGCTCCGGATTCTCCACCACCACCGTTAGCAGCCGCTCGTAATGGCCCAGCATCCGCTCAATGGTTTCTGCTTCAAACAGGTCAGTACTGTAGTTGAGCGCAAGCTTTGGCTCATTTGACTCCTCGACAATCATGGTGAAATCAAATTTGGAATGTCGAATGTCTGCTCCGAATTCGCTCACCTCCAATCCTGCGAATTTCGAGTCCGTTGGCCTGCGCACCGTGAACATGACTTGAATTAATGGATTACGGCTGATGTCGCGGTCCGGGGCCAATTCCTCCACCAACTTTTCAAATGGCAGGTCCTGATGCTCATAGCCGCTCAGCGCAGACTGCCGGATCTGCCGCAGCACGTCGCGGAAGGTCGGATCGCCTTGCAGATTCGCGCGTATCACCAGCGTGTTCAGGAAAAAGCCAATCAATTCGTGTGTGTGTGTCCGGCTACGATTGGCTATCGATATGCCAACTCCAAAATCCTCCTGCCCGCTGTACCTCATCAACAGCACCTGGAACGCTGCCAGCAGCGTCATGAATAAGCTGGCACCCTCAGCTCTCCCCAGCGCGTTCAAGCCTTCCAGCAAATCGCTTTCCAGACCTTGATCTTGCATTCCTCCGCGGAAACTCTGCTGCGCCTGCCGCACATGGTCTGTCGGCAACTCCAGCACATGCGGCATCTCGTCCAGCTGTCTTTTCCAGTATTCCATCTGCTGCTGAAACTTCTCTTCACGCAGCCCTTCCCTCTGTTCCAGTGCATACTCCCCATATTGCATGCCCAATTCCGGCAGCGGGGACTCTTCTCCTCTCCCATACGCCTCATACAACTTCTCCAGCTCCTCCATCAATACGCCCAACGACCACTCATCGCAGATACTGTGGTGCAGCGTCAGCGCCAAAACATGCTCCGCTTCTTCCATACGCACCAACATTCCCCGGAATAAGGGCGCCCGGCTTAAATCAAATGCCTTGCCGGCCTCCTCCGCCAGAACCTTCTTCGCCTGCTCCTCTCGCTGGCCCGGCTCCAACTGTCGCAAATCCGTCACCGGCAACCGCACATCGAGTCTCACTCCAACAACCTTCTGCTTCGGTTCTTCATGTTCGTTCTTTACAAAGCAGGTCCGCAGGATTTCATGCCGACGCACCACTTCCTGCAGGCTCCGTTCCAGGCGGGAAACGTCCAAATCGCCTTGGAGCTTCAAGGTCATAGGCACGTTGTAGTAGTCGCTATTGGGCTGGAATCGGTCGAGAAACCAAAGCTGCTCCTGCTGGTAGGAAAGCGGGAAAAGGGAAGGCCTCGTCTCCGAAGGTTCTGATGAAGAAGCGGGCAGTTGCTCCTGAGTCACACCCCGCGGTGTCTGAGCGCCAAGACCCTCCTTTTCCAACAAACGACGCAGGAGTTCCCGTTCTTCTTCCAACCGATCTTTTTTCGGTACAACTCTTCCCGAAGACATTTCTTTAAAAACCCTTTCTAGAAGTCTTTTCCATCGTCAAACTCTCTTCCTTATTTTCGAGCTTCTCGGCCAGCAGGCGCACCGTGGGATGGGAGAAGAAATCAACGAGCGCTATATCCTTCTGCAGTTTCTCCCGCAGATTGAAACGTACACGCACCACCAGCAGCGAATATCCGCCAAGATCGAAAAAGTTGTCATCCAGACCAACTCGCTCCAACTCCAGCGCCTCCTGCCATGCACTGGCCACCATTTGCTCCAAAGACGTCAGAGGCGCGACGTACGGATTTCTTGCTCTCCCGTCCCACTTTTCCGGTCCGGGGCACTCCCGGAATCTTTAACTGCTGTATCTCGCTCGCACTCAACATCCCCAGATGGCAAACAGGTTTCTCCAAATCCTGCATCGCCTCTGCCAGCAATCGTTCATAATGTCGCGCCATTTGCTCGATGCGCCAGCGATCAAACAAATCCCGGTTGTAGATCCAGACGATGTCCAGTTGTCCATTGCGTTCAATGGCATGGACCTCCAAATCAAAGCGCACGGTCCATGCTTCTGTTCCCAACTCCTCAACTTCCAGCCCTTTGAGTTCCTGAGTTCCTGAGGAGGCATTCTGGAGGGCAAAAACCACCTGGAAGAGGGGTGTCCGGTTTAAGCTGCGGCTCAGTGGCAGAACCTCTACCAGCCGCTCAAACGGAATGTGTTGATGCCGGTATGTCTCCAACGCCAAATCGCGCACTTGCTCAAGGAGTTCGCCGAAACTGGCATTAGGGTTCACTCCCACTCGCATTACCAGCATGTTTGCGAAGAAACCGATCAGGCCTTCCAGCCGCTCATCCTGGCGGTTGGCAATGGGCGAACCAACCACGATGTCATCCTGTCCGCTATAGCGATGCATCTGAATGGCAAAAGCCGTGAGCAAAGTCATATATAGGGTGGAGCGGCCACATCGTTTCAATGCAGCTACTTTTTCAGCCGGCAAAGTTATTCCGCAGGCATCGGCAGCGTAAGTCTGTACCGGTGGACGCGGCCTGTCCCTGGGAATCTCCAGCTCTTCCGGTATTTCTGCCAGGTGTTCTTTCCAGAACCGAAGGTCCTCATCCAGCAGTCCCTTTGTTGCCTCCTGCATCTGCCACAAAGCAAAATCCGCGAATTGAAGCGGCAGATCCGGCAATGGATTCTCGCGGCCCTGCGAGTACGCCTCATATAAATCCCTGAACTCCCGCATGAACACACCCAGTGACCATCCATCCGAGACAATGTGGTGTAACGTTCGCAGGAGAATATGATCTTCCTCCGCCAGCTTAAGCAGCTTGAGTCGCAGCACAGGGCCATGGGCCAGATCGAATGGTTCATGCCATTCATTGTTCACGGATGCCATCACCTGCCGCTGCTGCTCCGCTTCGGAAAGCCCGCTGAGGTCCGTTACCGGGATTTCAAGAGTAAGGCTGGGAGCAATGACCTGCACCGGCTCTCCTCGCTCTTCCGCAAAATGTGTACGCAAGGCTCTCATGCCGGTCCACGATCGCCTGGACAGCGCGGCGTAGCGTATCTACATCCAATCTGCCGCGCAACCGTAGGGCCACAGGCATGTTGTATTCCGCGCTACTGCCTTGCAGTTCATTAATGAACCATAGCCGTCGCTGGGAATACGATAATGGCGCACGCTCAGCTTTGGGGTGGCGTCGCAATGAGATCTGGGCTTTCCTGCTACCTTGCAGTTGAGGCGCTAATTTCGCAATGGTGGGCGATTCAAAGACGCTGCGCAGCGCGACATCAATTCCCAAAGTGGCGCGGATTCGGCTCACCAGCCTGGTAGCCAGCAACGAGTGTCCGCCGATTGCAAAGAAGTCGTCATGCACACCCACCCGGTCCCGATTCAACACTTCCGCAAATAGACCACACAATATTTCTTCTTCGCCATTGCGTGGGCCTGTGTAGCCCCTTCTCTCACTCCATTCTCTTTCCGGAGCCGGCAATGCTTTGCGGTCGATTTTACCGTTTGGCGTCAACGGCAATTGTTCCATCTCCACAAAAGCAGATGGGACCATGTATTCAGGCAATCTTTCTTTCAGGAACTCCCTGAAACCCTCCGCCTTCACCGCGCCATTGTTGACTACGTATGCCACCACTCGTTTTTCTGCGGGTTGATCTTCCCGAACTATTACGGCACACGACCTGACTCCCTCATGTGCCTGCAAAATCGCTTCAATCTCTCCCAGTTCGATCCGGTAGCCCCGCACCTTCACCTGCTGGTCCATCCGGCCCAGGAATTCCAGATTTCCGTTCCGCCCCCATTTCACCTGGTCTCCGGTGCGGTACATCCTCTCTCCTTTGCGCTCAGAAAAGCGATTGGGAATGAACTTTTCCGCTGTCAACTCCGGCTGGTTTAGATATCCGCGCGCGACTCCCTGGCCTCCCAAAAACAACTCGCCGGTCACGCCTATAGGCACGGGTTGATATTCTCTATCTAGCACGTAAGCTTGCGTATTGCTGATGGGCTTTCCGATCGGCACTCTTTCATTTGCCTCGCCTCTCTTCAAACATGCATATGTGGAGTAGGTGGTATCCTCCGATGGCCCATACAGATTGAAAACCCGCTCCACCTTTAGTTCTTCGTAGAGTTGCTCCACGAGGTTCGGCGGCAGAGCTTCTCCAGCCAAGTTCACGGTTCGAATCGAGCCGGGTATACCCTTGATTCGCAGCAGCTCCGCAATTGCGGATGGCACTGTGTTGAGCAACCTCACTACCGGCCCTTGCCCAATCTCCCCCAGACTCAGCGCATCCCGCACCACGATTGTCTTTCCACCCCAACTGAGAGGAGCAAAAATTTCAAATACCGAGAGATCAAAACAAATGGATGTGGACGCCAGAACTCCGCCCAATTCTTCTGCCGAGAAAACCTCCCGCGCCCATTGCAACAGCACGTTCGCACTACCCTGCTGGATGGCCACGCCTCTTGGCCTGCCCGTAGAGCCCGATGTGTAAATCACATAGGCAAGATTTTCCGGATGAAGCGGAAACCCAACATCGTTTCCGCTCTCACGCGCTATCTCTATAGATTCCTTATCTGTACAAATCACCTTCGGTAATCCGGGCAACTGCTCCAATAAGCCGCTTTGGGTCACCAGCACCGCAATGGATGAATCCTCCACCATGAATTTGAGACGTTCCGGGGGATAATGAGGGTCCAGCGCGACATAGGCTCCGCCTGCTTTTAGAATTCCCAGCAGCCCGATCACCATCTCCAGACTGCGTTCCATGCAGAGTCCCACCCGCACCTCTGACCCCACTCCCACTTTTCTTAAATAATGTCCCAGCTGATTCGCCCTCCGGTTCAGCTCACCATACGTTAACTTCTGCCCGTCAAACTCCACCGCTACCGCTTCCGCGCTTCTTCTCACCTGATCTTCAAACAACTCATGCATGCATTTCTGGGGATAGGCTGCTTCCGTCCGGTTCCACTCGTATAAAACCTGGTACCGCTCGCTCTCCGGCAACAAGTCCAGACAATCCACTACCTGGCCGCTTCCCGCTACCATCCCTTCCAACATGCGGCGCCAATATCCCATGTAGCGCTCTATCGTTGTTTTTTCGTACAGAGCCGTGGCATATTCCACGCCACCTGCAATCCGTTCGTCCATTTCCCATAAAGACACCGTTAGATCAAAGCGAGCTACGCGATGCGTCGCCATCTCCAGTCCCATCGTCTTCAATCCAACGAGATCCAACGCACCCCGTGGCGCGTTCTGCCAGGCAAACATCACCTGAAACAATGGGCTATGGGCCAGGCTGCGTTCCGGCTGCACAATTTCCACCACCTGCTCAAAGGGAATGTCCTGATGCTGTTGCGCCCCCAATGATTGGTTCTTCACTCGTTCCAGCAGTTCTCCTACGCGAGGTCTGCCGGATAAATCCGTGCGCAGCACTAGCGTGTTCACAAAAAATCCGATCAGCGCCTCAAGCTCTCCTTGTCTCCGATTGGCAACGGGCGTCCCAATCAATATGTCCTGCTGTCCCGATAACCGCCCCAGCAGAGCCGCCCATCCCGCCAGAAGGGTCATATATAAGGTGGCGCCATGCCGCTTGCTCAATTCCTTTAGCCCTGCCGTCAACTCTTCATCCAGCATCACCTCGTGCCATGCGCCCCCATACTCCTGGTCAGCTGGCCGCACATGGTCCGCAGGTAACTCAAGCAACGCTGGCGCTCCTGCCAGTGTGGTTTTCCAGTACTCAGCTTGCTGCCTTAGAACTTCTCCCTGCATCCAATGCCGCTGCCATACCGCATAGTCTGGGTATTGCACAGCCAACTCCGGCAATGGGTCTGCGTCCCCGCGTGCAAATGCCCGGTACAATACGCTCAATTCGTTGAGCAACACCGCTACGGACCAACCATCGGAGACGATGTGGTGCATGGTGATTAGGAGCGCGTATTCGTCCTCTCGCTGCCGGATCAGTCGTCCGCGAATCAGCGGACCGGCTTCCAGATCAAAACTCGCATGCGCCTCTTCTTCATATATTTGTCGTAATCCAGGCTCCGGGTCCGCCTGTTGGCGAAAATCATGATCTCGCAAATCATGGTCACGCAAGAAAAAATGGCTGTCTTCCACGTCTGCAATCCGCTGCACTGCTTCGCCATCCACCACCGCGAATGTAGTGCGCAACGCTTCATGACGCTGCACGAGCCGGTCCAGAGCCAGGCCCAGTGCATGCCGGTCCAGTTTGCCTACCAGCCGCATACCAAAGGGAATGTGATAGACGTCGCTCACCCCTTTCATCTGCGCCAGGAACCACAACCGCTGCTGCGCGTAAGAAAGAGGAAGAGGCTGCTTGCGATCAGCTTTCGTGATCGGCGGCAATTGCGTCTCTCTGCTGCCTGAGATCTTGCCGGCCAATTCACTCAGGCGGGAATGCTCAAATACGTCGCCGATTTCAACTTCCAAGCCGAGCGTTTCCCTCAACCGCCCAATCATGGTTATCGCCAGCAGCGAGTGTCCGCCTAGCTCAAAAAAGTTGTCGTTCCGCCCCACTTTTTCTACTTCAAGCACTTCCCGCCAAATCGCTGCCAAGGTTGTCTCAATTTCTCCGTGCGGCTCTTCATACCCACTCACCGAGTAGGCATTTCCATCCGGAGTGGGTAAGCGCTTCCGATCCAGCTTCCCGTTGGGCGTCAGCGGCAATGCCTCCAGCCGCACATACGCTGCCGGCACCATGTACTCTGGCAGTCTTTGTGCCAGATGGCTGCGCAATTCTTCTGCTCCGAATTTTCCTCTGCCATCGCTCTGCTGAAAGTCACTCACGCCTTCCGTGTAATAAGCCACCAGACGCTTGCTCCCAGCCACATCTTCCTGCGCTGTTACTACTGCTTCCCGTACTCCGCCATATTCCAACAGCCGCGCTTCAATCTCTCCCAACTCAATGCGGAAACCGCGGACCTTGACCTGAAAATCATTCCGTCCTACAAACTCGATCGTCCCCTCCCGCCGCCACCGCACCAGATCTCCCGTCCGGTACAATCTCCCTCCCCCCTCCGCGCTGTACGGATCCGGCACAAACCGCTCCGCCGTCAAGTCCGGTCGCCGCAAATACCCCCGCGCTACACTCGCTCCCGCTACATATGCCTCTCCCACCACTCCCACAGGTGCCACGTTCATCGCTTGATCCAGTACATACATCCGCCGGTCTCCTATCGGTTTCCCGATAGGCAGCGATATCAATGCCTCTGGCAATTCCCCCGGCACCACATAGCAGCTGCTGAACACCGTGCATTCCGATGGCCCATACCCGTTCACTACCCGCATCCCCGGCATCCGCTCCAGCGCCCGCCGGATGTGCATCACCGACGCCGTCTCTCCCCCGGTCAGCAGATACTTCACCCCGCGCAGACACTCCACATCGCTTTCCACAATCGAGTTGAACATGCGCCGCCGTCAACCACAGCGTATTCACTCCACGGCCCTGCACGTACTTCCTGATTTCTTCAGCGCTCAAGACTCGCTGCTGCGCCAGTACGCTCCGTCCTCCCGTCAGCAACGCACCCCACAGCTCCAGCGTGAATGCATCCCAGCTCACCGAGGAATGCTGCAACAGCACCGTTTCTTCATCGAAGCGCACATAGTCAGTTCCAAAAATGAATCCGGGAATGCTGCGATGCGGTATCTCGCTCCCCTTCGGTTCTCCCGTCGATCCCGATGTATAGATCACATAGGCCAGGTTTTCAGCGTCCACTCCCGTCTCGGCACGCTCCAGGTTCGTCTCTGGCAGGTTCCGGAACACATCCTCATTCGCTAAATCGATAACCTGGATGCCTTCATGGACTGCACCAGCCCAATCCCCCAAACCCTGCCCATCACTTCGTACCAGCAGCGCCACCGGAGCGCTGTCTTCCAAAATGAATTGCAAGCGTTCCACCGGGTACGATAGATCCAGCGGCACATACGCTCCGCCCGCCTTCAGCACGGCCACCATCCCCACCACCATCTCCAATCCACGCTCCACACCAATCGCCACCCGCGCCTCCGGCCTCACTCCAACGGTCCGCAGGTAACGCGCCAGCCGGTTCGCTCTGCGGTTCAACTCTGCATACGTCAACTCTTGTCCTTGGTGCTCCACCGCCACGGCGTTCGCCTTCTGGCCGCACATTCTTCGAACAATTCATGCACGCACTTCTGCCTGCATTGGATCTCCGTGCGGGTTCCACTCGACTAAAAGCTGCCGGGTTTCATCCTGACTCAACATCGCCAGGTCCCAAATTCGCTGCTCCGGTCGGTCTATGGCGGCAGCCAGCAGAAGCCCAAAGTGATGAAGCATGCGCTGAATTGTGTCTGCTTCAAACAATCCAATGTCGTAATTAAGAGCCAGTTTGGGAATCTCATCATCTACCGCAAGTAGCGCCAAATCGTACTTGGAGGTAGTGGTTTCCCACACCATCGGACGCATCTCCACACCTGGCAGCTCAAGCGATATGGCCTTGCCGTTCATGAACGTAAACGTCACCTGAAACAGGGGCGAGCTACTGATCTGCCGCTCCGGCGACAATTCCTCGACCAGTTTCTCCAAGGGCAAATCCTGATGATCGAATGCATCCAGCGTCGCTTTTCTCGCCCGCCTGAGCACTTCCCTGAAAGTTGGTTCGCACCTTAAATCAGCCCGCATGATCAGAGTGTTCACGCAAAAACCGATCATGCCCTCTGTCCGCACGTGGCTGCGGTTCGCTATTGGCGTTCCCACTCCGAAGTCCGTCTGTCCCGTATACCTGAGCAGCAGCACCTGGTAGATCGCCAGCACTGTCATAAAGACACTGGCGCCTTCCTGCTGGCTGAACCACTTCATTTTTTCCCAATAGTCCCCGGCAATCGTTACCGCTTCCGTGCTGCCACGATGTTGGGGCATGGCAGGCCGCGGCTTGTCCACGGGCAGTTCCAAAAGTTCCGGCATTCCAGCCAACTGTTTCGTCCAATACTCCATCTGACGGGCGAAAACTTCTCCCTGCAGCCATTGGGCCTGCCACAGCGTGTAATCCGCATATTGGAGCGGCATCTCCTTGAGCGGCGATTCCTGCTCTTGTACATAAGCTCCATAGAGCAATGCCATTTCCTGCTGCAACACCCCCATCGACCACTCATCCACCACGATGTGGTGAATGCTCAATGCCAGAACATGTTCCCGCTCTCCTAAACGGATCAGCACTCCACGTAACAAAGGTGCGCTCTCCAGATCGAACGGCTTTGCTGCCTCCCCCGTCACGATCTCCTGCGCCTGCTTTTTCCTGTCCTCAGCGCCCTCCTGATTGCTAAAATCCAGCAGTTGCAACCGGAACTCTACCGACTCCTCAACCTTCTGCAGTGGCTCGTCGTTCTCTACCACAAACCGCGTCCGCAAAGCCCCGTGCCGCCGAATAATCTCCGCCAAACTCCGCTCCAGAACTGGCACTTCCAAATCTCCGTGCATCTCACACGCCAGCACGACGTTGTAAAAGTTGCTGCCCGGTTGCAGACGGTCCAGAAACCAAAGGCGCTTTTGCGCCCAGGAAAGCGGTACCTGCTCCCGAGTTTCTGCCGAGGCAATTTCCCAGTCCCCTGAGCCAAGACCCTCTTTCTGCAGCAAAAGACGCAGGAGCTCCCGCTCTTCTTCCGCCTGATCTTTTTTCAACACAGTTCTTTCAGGAGACATTTTTTGTAAAAACTCTTAGTTTTTGATGGGCTTAAATTCAGGAGCGCCCTGATTGGAAGATGAAATACCCTGGTCATTGAGGCAGACCAAAATGTGGAAGTCTTTGCCTCTGATTGATGACCTGCTAGCGGACATCACCACCCGATTAAGAACCTTCTTAGTCTATTAGCTTAAAAGATTTTTCGGACTGATTTTTTACATAAAATCCAGCTCTCGATTGAAAAATCGTGGGTGGAGAGCTACTGCCCCATCCGTAGCATCGGCTTTACTTGCTTTATGCAAATGCAGACAGGATCTGGGGAAGTGATTTATTAGACCAATATGGGAAAAGACTGATGCATTCGTAGAATGCTGAGCTAAAGATCTCGAATTATATTTTGAGCTGTTACACACATCTAGGCTTGCACGAATGCGTAGTGACGCAATGCAGAAAAGGACGCAAATCCTTTCAAGCTTTCGGGGGCGGCATGCACCATCTTCTGTGCGAATTCCGATTAAAAGCCCGTCTTAGCTTAACTGTGGATTAATCAAGCTTTTAGATGCCGAACCTGCAACTACATTCTCCAGGGCGGCATTAGCTTCGCTCAAACCATAAAATTTCAAAGGAACCGCTGACCAGGCAGCGGAGCGTGAGGCATCCGACATCATCCGCACGGATTTATAAAAGTGCGAAAAATCAGCTCCCCAACAGCCCCGCACGTCGAGGTGCTTTTTATTCAAATCCAGATGAGGATTGAAAGCTACGTCGCCTGCATTTGTGTATTGACCAACAATTACCACACGTCCCGCATCGCGCGTGTACCGCATTGCGTCCACTACGGCGTTTGGATTGCCTGTGGCTTCGATTGTTACGTCCGCTCCTCTTCCATCGGTAAGGTCGCGGATCCACTCTAATCTTTCGGCTTCTGTGCAGGTTGAGAAGTCCTTGGTGTTATGTGCGCCTACTTGCCTGGCCACCTGCAGACGAGTTTCCGGGGCTCCAAGGCAAAAAACGCGATGTGCGCCACGCAGCAGTGCACAAATAATGATGGATATGCCCACTGGACCGCTCCCGAGTACCAGCACCGTGTCCCCGAGCGAGATCTCCGCGCGCTCCACGGCGTGCACAGCCGTGGGCAATGAACAACCGCCGGCCATGAATCTTTGCGGATCCACACCATTCAGGCTCAGGCAGCGTGTATTCGGCTTAAGATAAATCGATTGCGCCCATCCGCCCGCCAGGCCATCCACCACTCCATATGTAACTCCATAAACTTTCCTCTTCGGACAGCGTGTACTTGCTTTTGCCACCGCGCAATACCAGCACACACCGCATGTTCTATGCACGTCGAGAAAGGTGACTTCATCGCCTTCGCGAAATCGGCGGTCATCTGAATCAACCAAATTGCCACGTATTTTGCTCAGAAAGCCCACTGAGACGTGCCCTGGAATGATCGGATAAGGCACGTCCGCCAGGTGGCCCGCATGCAAGTGAATGTCTGTGCCACAAACCTCGCTTAGGCGGACATCCAAAATCGCTGAGTTCATTTCCAGTTCTGGTTCTTCAAACTCGCATACCTGTATAGGGAGAAACGGCTTTTGCATGACTGCCGCTAAGATTTTTCGCAAGGTTACCTCAGCTTTCTGAGAATTTATCGGAAGCGTGGATCCCAGGACGGAAAAGACTGATCACCGGCCTCCAGCCTAACGGCATTTTAGGAAATGCTGTGCCTTTTCGAGAAAAGCAAACGCAAGGTCCCTCCGGCCTAGTCGCGTGCTGATGACAGCGCTGCGCCCGCTTAACGGCCATCGGGATGACGCTCATAGGTTTAGGTACATTAAAAACTAAACTGCCATAGAGGGAGTCAGGAGAAGTATCGTGAGATACTGACATTCCAAATGAGCTTCCCGAATACCAGCTTTAGTAAACCATAACGCGGCAAGTGCCGCATTTCCAAACATAAAATTTAAGTTCATATTTTGCATCTACATTCCGTCTTGATGCCTGACAATAGCAGGAAGGAATTTATGGGAACGGCGACCACACCAACGGCTTCTACGGCGGCAATCGAGCATCCGCTGCGCAATCCTCAGTATCGCCTTTGGCTGACCGGCAGCACAATATCGTTTCTCGGCGACCAGTTCTACATGGTGGCGTTACCCTGGTTAATTCTGCAGCAGACGGGATCGGCTGTGGCCATGGGCGCGGTCATGATGGCGGGCTCCATTCCACGCGCTCTTCTAATGCTCATGGGCGGGGTCCTCAGTGATCGGGTGTCAGCGCGCAAGATCATGATGGCAACAGCCACGGCGCGTACTATCTGTGTGGCCGTGATCGGAATCCTTGTATGGTTCGGCGTTCTTCACTTATGGGAACTCTACGCCCTGACGTTTTTTTTTGGCGTGGCCGATGCATTTGCCGCTCCGGCATCAACAGCCTACTTGCCTTCTCTGCTGAAACCTGAGCAACTGGTGGCTGCTTCTTCAGTCAGCCAGAGCACAGCGCAATTGACGACCATTGTTGGCCCGGTTCCGGCAGGATTTGTGATTAAAGCGCTGGGGCTAGCGTGGGCCTTCTTTGTGGATGCAATCAGTTTCCTGTTTATCATCGGCGCACTCTGGAAGCTGCCTGACCCGCCTCAATCTCCGGCAGCCAAAAAAGCGGTATGGCACGCGATTGCAGAGGGTATTGCCTATGTGGGAAGAGATGTGCCTTTGCGTTCGATCATGCTGCTGGCCATGACCATGAACTTCTGCTTTATGGGGCCGGTTTCGATTGGTCTCACCTATCTGGCAAAAAACCGCTTCGGTTCACCTGCGATATTGGGGACTTTGATGTCGGCTGTTGCGGCAGGAAGTTTGTTAGGCGCGCTGCTGGCCGGCGTGTGGAAGATCCGCAGACGCGGCATCCTGATGCTTCTGGTGGCAGCGGCAGTGGCCCCTTGCCTGGGGTCCATTGGCTTCATGAGCAGAGTGTGGCCGCTTGCAGGTGTGCTGTTTGTGATCGGTGTTTTGGCAGCCCTGATGAACGTCCACATCAGTGCCTGGGTGATGCAGCGGATCGATGCAGCGGTTCGGGGGCGAGTGGCAAGTGTGCTCATGCTTGCCACTTTCGGAATTATGCCCATCTCTTTCGCTATTGCCGGATTCCTGATTGCATGGAACCTGACGTTCACGTTTCTGATTGCCGGCGTGGCAATGTTCCTGACTGCTGCTGGAGCGTCGTTCCAGAAGCCGGTCCGCGAGATCGAATAGGAAGAACGTTCCCAAACTCTCTTAGGTTTGGTCGCTCCCTTGCGCGACGCGAATTCACGTCCAACACCTGTCTTATCTGCGTGGCACGGTGGAAGTTGCAGGGACGCGAGCATAAGTCCCGTATTCACTCAGAACCGTTTGCAGGCAAGCTGTTCTCTTAAGCGGATTTTGCGCTCGCTTCCATGCTCTCGACGTTCTTTTTGTTGTCTAACACCTGGCTGAGTTCGGAAAAGAAAGCGATCCATAAGCGCCACATCTCTTCAGCACTACTTACAACCCGTTGATAGTCATCGGTCGAGAGCTCTGGTTCCAGGGCGTTACTCGCCTTATCAACGTGGTTTGGTTCCTGAAGAACGTGTATGTCGACCCAGGGAAGGTTCTTGATGCCGCTCACTTGCCGCACCGCCGCGCCGATTCCGGAAACCATTGCCAGATCGGCTACTTCGGTCCCATATACAAAGCCGAGCGCGGTGGCGTGCTCAGTGGATGCGGATTCGTATCCCTTAATAAGTTTGCGGGTGGATTCAAGTGGAGGAGCTTCGGCGACCTCCTGTTGAGAAAAGCCTGCGGCAGCCATCGTTTCCAGGTAAATGCGTTCATGGGCCATGGCCGGATCGCCTTCTCCCAGTTCCTCGGACAAAATGGCACAAATCGCGGTTTTCGTCTCGAGCCAGGGGACGACTGAGATACTTCTTGAAAGAAAATTGGGGAAATAGTGTAAGGGATGCCACCACTGGCCCAGAAAAATCGCGACGTCACTACGCGTAAGCAGTCCGGACTTGATCTCGCCGAAAAAACGATGGTGAATCAGGTCTTTTCTCAGAGCATTATTTTTCAGTGAATCAAGAACACGTCCCTGGGGCATGGTAAAGCTCCTTTATGAATGAATTTATTCACTTCTATGTTCTGCTTGTGAATGGATTCTATGGTCGCGCAAATCATCACGATCCAGTGAATCATTGCTCTCCACTGAGTTCCTTGTCAACACTAGTTTATTTTCAGAGGGGTTGTGATCGTGCGAGCTACTCGGGATCGTTCCAAAATGGAACAGCGTGTTGATCTGCCGTCAAGTGCACAATGTCGCAGAATGCATCCAAGTTCATGCCCCATATAAACGCTGAAGCCATGTTATTGTGTGAAAAGATGATGGGCGACGCACGGCTAAAGCTTACTTCCTGAAGCGAACGCACGCATGTCCGGTAAATGCGCGCCGGATACAGGTGAAGACGTCCGAGTCCGCGGATTTTTTGATGAAGGAGGCGAACAATGACCCATAATGAGCAGCTGTACCTCAGACCGAATATTCAGGTTGAGCCTTTGATCGACGGCTGGTACGCCTGGCCTCATCTTATTCCTCCCGCAACCGCGGCAAGAAACATAACCGAGCGTCACATGAAAATCATGGATTCCTACATCAATATGCCGCTGGTCCATGCGAATGCGGTCAAAAACCCTAAAATGCTGGGCGGACCGTTCATCGACTACGGAGGGAAACGGGTCGATGAGATACGTGCGTTGCGGGAGTATATCAAGCGGGAGCGTGCGCACCTGATTGAATTATCGGCTGCACTAGTAGAACTGGACACCACATTGAGGGGAAGCGCCAGAGGGTACAGCCTACTTCCTTTATACGAGAAAGTTCCAGCCATCCTGCGAGGTTATGTAGAACTCGTTTATGACCTAAACAATCATCCTTCATTCCGCCTGATCGAACCATTGCTGTACAGAAGCCGCTACTATGACCGTTCGCAGCAGAGTGTGAGGCTTTCAAAGATCTCAAATGACGACAGGCCGTTTGTGCTGAGTACGCCCAGGCTGGAAAGCGACGATGCGCTTCATCTGTGTCTTCCATTCGATAGTCCGGTGATCGATGATCTGTTCCGGCTGAAGTCATCTCATCGTCCATGGTGCGAGATCAAGGAAATGCTTCAGGTACCGGACTCCCATAACAATCTGCTCCGTTCTTTGCTTACGCCGGAGGCGCCGCGGCCCTATTCACCCTATACCGGCGCCGGGGTGCGCTGGAGATATTTTGGGCATGCCTGCATCCTAATAGAATCGCAGGGCACCAGCATGGTATTTGACCCAGTCCTTAGTTATACCTACGAGAATGGTATCTCCCGCTACACTTATCGTGATTTGCCTGATGAGATCGATTATGTTTTGATAACCCATGATCATCAGGACCACATCCTGTTTGAGACCTTGCTGCAAATCCGGCACAAGATCAAAAACATTATCGTGCCGCGCAATAATCGTGGCCATCTGCAGGACCCTTCCCTGAAACTCATTTTCGAGAATTGCGGATTCAGAAACGTGGTTGAGTTGAACGAACTTGAAGAAATCCGCGTCGGCGACGTGTCCATCACTGGACTTCCTTTTCTCGGCGAGCATGGAGACCTGGACATTCACAGCAAAATGTCATGGTTGGTCAAGCTGGGGTTACATACTCTGTTGTTTGCCGCAGATTCCTGCAACATCGACCCGGTACTGTATGAGCATTTGCACAGAGAATTCGGAGATGTAGATGCACTTTTCCTCGGAATGGAATGTGATGGTGCGCCGCTGAGCTGGCTCTATGGACCGCTTCTTTCCCAGAAGCTTGAGCGCGGTATGGACGAATCGAGACGGCTTGCCGGCTCGAATTATGAGCAAGCGATGAACATCGTCAATTCCCTCAATTGCCGGGAAGCGTATGTTTATGCCATGGGACAGGAGCCGTGGCTGAATTACATCATGAGTATCAAATACACCGAGCAGTCACGCCCGATTATGGAATCGACCAAACTGATTAACGCCTGTCACGAACGCGGAATCGTCGCGGAGAGGCTTTATGGAGAAAAAGAGATTCTTCTGGAACCGAAGTCCGCTCCACATGTAGCGCTACCGCTGGCGATAAGAGCGTGACGATCTCCGCATGTGGCAATAGACCGCAACCAGGCGCCCCAGAGCATCCATGCATGTTCCTCGCTGATTGCCTGCGTGCGCCGGTTGCGATAGTGCAATTCGGATTCATCACCAAGGTAGCGTGACGTTGTACCAAGCCGTAACGCTGCCGTCCTGCTTTATGGTTTGCGTGACTCGCCCCAGACCGCTCCTCTCGGTCTTATTTTGCCTCCGTGACCTTCACTAATTGGGCGTCGCGCAGGGCTTGCTGGCCTGGCACAATCGCCAAATCTGCCAGCTTGATGCCGGAGACAATCTCGACATTCGTGCCGTCGTTAAAGCCGACCTGAACCGGCGCCTTTTTTATCTTGCCGTCATTGAAAATGAAAACGAACGAGTTTGTCTTCTCCTTGACGAGGGCCTCCACCGGGAGCAACAGCACGTCATCTTTCTTTTCGATGGCAATGCGGGCGTTGACGAGCATTCCCGGCTGCAATTTCATTCCGGGATTGGCCATTTGCGTTTCTGTCAACATTGTTTTCGTTGCTTTGTCCAGGGCCCAATAGGCGCGGGTGACCTTCCCATCGAAGCGCTCGCCGGCAAAGTCGTCGGCCGTCCAGCGGATGGGTTGTCCAATTTTGATGTGCGTTGCCTCAGTCTCCGGCACGGCAACCTGCAGCCGCAACGTTTTGAAGTCAGTGAGATTGACAATCGCCGCCGTTTCCGGGGTGCTCGTCGCGTCGGGCATGGGAATGTAAGCACCCGGGTCAACATAGCGTTTGGTTATGATCCCGTCAAAGGGCGCAGTCACGCGGGAGTACTTCAGCATGGTTTCGGTGTATTGGAGGTTGCTTTTGGCCACGGCAAGTTTGCCGTTGGCGATGGCCTGGCGAGTTCTGCCCGCGTCAGTATCGGAGGCCGGGACATAGGTTGGATTGTTCGTAGTATTTTGGCTTATCTGTCCGAACTCAGCCTGTGCCAGTTCCAGCTCAGCCTTATATTTGACGAGATTGGCCCGCAATTCCGGCACGTCGATATCTGCAATCAACTCTCCGGCCTTCACTGAGTCTCCCTTGTCGACTGTGAGCTTGTCCAAATAGCCATTGACTTTGGCGAAAAGCGTGACTTCATACAAGGGACGCACTTCTCCCGGCAAATTGATGAAACGGTAAACTTCTCCGCGATGCGGATGAATGGCTTTGACTTCGATCGGTGCTTCCGCCGGCTTCGTGCTAGCGGAAGAGACTTGCGCCGAGCACCCGCAAAGAGTCAAACAACTAATGAGAGACAGGAGCAGCAGAAATTTTCCGCCAGTTTCGGATTTGGCGTTTCGCCAAAACCATCCTCTGTACTGAGGGTTTTCATTGACATTGTCCGAATGCGTCCAAGCGTGCGCTTCAATTCTCATACAATTCAGCTCCTTTCACTGCTCTACAAAATTCAATTTTTTTCCACCGCCGGTTGATAGTGGCTGCTCTGCGGATCGTTGGGATCAAGTGACGCTGCACGCCGATGGCCGCGGCTTTGCACCACAGCAAAGACCGATGGCAACACAAACAGCGTCGCGATTGTTGCAGCTGACAATCCACCAACGACCGCGCGTCCCAGCGGCGCAGCCTGCCCGCCGGACTCGCCCAGGCTCAACGCCATAGGCATCATTCCCGCGATCATTGCGGCGCTGGTCATCAGAATCGGACGCAAGCGGCTGCGCGCGCCTTCCATGCCCGCCTCCACCGCGCCCGCCCCGCCAAGCCGGCTGTGTTCGGCGAAGGTCACCAGCAGAATTGCGTTCGCCACGGCCACGCCCACGCCCATAATTGCGCCCATAAACGACTGGATGTTGAGCGTCGTATCAGTGAGCCACAGCGCCATGACCACGCCGGCCAGCACGGCCGGAACCGTTGAGACGACGATAAAAGACATTTTGAGCGACTGAAAATTGGCCGTCAGCAATAAGAAAATCGCTACAACCGCCAGCACCAGGCCGCGCCCCAATCCATCCAGCATTTCCTGCAGCGGGATTACCTGGCCACGCACTGCCACGGTGACGCCCGGCGGAGGCGTGCCGAGTTCTGCGATCGTGCGACGAACCTGCCGCGCCGCGCCAGCGAGGTCATCGCCATATATGTTCGCGCGCACTGTGATCAAGCGCTGCATGTTGTACCGCTCGTATTCGCCCATTGCGGTCCCTTCAGTGATCTGTGCGATATTGCGCAGGGTTACGTCCTTGAGCTTCTTCTCCGGATCTTTGGGTTTATGCTGAAGCACGGGAAGATTTCCGACGTCCTCAAGCGAAGTCATCAACCGTTGCGGGATTTGCACCTGCACCTGGTAGGCAACGCCGCTGTTCGGGTCCGCCCAAAAGTTGAGATTCACGAAACGACTCGACCACGTCGCCGGCACCAGCGCTTTGGAGACTTCTTTCATGTCGGGACCGATGATTCCGGCACGTTCGCGATCCACTTTGACGTCCACGGTCGGATAATCCAGAGACTGGCCAAATTGCACATCGCGCAATACTGCGACGCCTTCGAGTTGCGTCCTGACCTTCTCGGCAAAGGCGCGGCTTATGGCAAGGTCCTGCCCGCTGACGGCGACTTCAATGGAGGTATCCGCCCCCAAACTCATGACGCGACTGACGATGTCCGCCGGCTCAAACGAAAAGCTTACGCCGGGTATCTGCTCAGCAAATTCCCGCCTGAGCTGCTCTTTTAGTGCCTCGATTCGGATTTTTGTTCCGGCCTTTATTTGCAATTGCAAAACGCCTTCCTCCGGCCCGCCATTCCAGAGGTGAACAAAATTGATGGGAAAATTTGAGCCGTGAATGCCAATCAATCCCATTGAGATGGCCACATTGTCCTGGCCGACCGTTTTCTTGATCAAGTCCAGCGCCTTGAGAAAAACGGCTTCAGTGCCATCGATGTCAGTTCCCGCGGGAGCGCGCAGGCGCACTTGCAACTGTCCGGAATCAACTTGTGGAAATATTTCCACGCCCAATTGTTTTCCGCCAAAGACAATGACCGCGATGGTACCCGCCAAATACACCACGATCAGAGCCGCTCGCCACGGCGCTAGCCGTTGGAGGAAACCTGCATAAACCCCTTGGAATCGGGCAAACGCGCTTTCGTCTGACTTTTGTAGCGCGGCCGATTTTTCGCGTCCGCGCAGCAGCCACACTGAGAGAAGTGGCACGACGGTGCTGGAGAGAAAATAGGATGCGACCATCGAGAAGCCTACGGCCAGCGCAAGCGGCAAAAACATCGCCCGCGCCGCGCCGGTCATGAAAAGGGCGGGCGTAAACATTGCAAGGATGCAAAGCATCGCGAGCAGGCGGGGAATGCGCGTTTCATTGGTGGCATCCAGCGCGGCCTGGGCGAGCGTTTTGTCGCGGGTCAGGTGAACGTGAATGTTCTCCAGGCAGACGGTCGCTTCGTCAACTAGAATTCCCACAGCCAGGGCGAGCCCGCCGAGAGTCATGAGGTTGATCGTGTGTCCGGCGAGCCGCAGCGCAAGCATTGCAGCCATCAGCGAAACCGGGATATTGATGATGACAATGATCGCGCTGCGCCAATCGCGCAAAAAGATGAGGATCATCAGCCCGGTGAGGACCGCTCCGAGCACGCCTTCCTGGATCAAGCCGGCCAGCGCGCGTTTTACATAGCCCGATTGGTCAAATTCGTAACTGACGCGCACGTCTGAAGGGAGCACGCTCTGAAATTTTGGAATGTTCTGTTGGACAAGATTGACGACCGCCAAGGTGGAAGCATCCGCGCGCTTAGTCACTGGAATGTAAACCGTGCGGCGTCCGTTGACGAGCGCGTAGCTGGTCACAATGTCCGCGCCATCCACTACATGCGCGACGTCACGGACAAAAACCGCCGGATATACGCCTGTGTGAATTGGGACAGATTCAAGGTCTTTGATGTTGCGCGGAATTGAATTGAGTGGGACCATCGGATATTTCCCACTCATCATCATGTTGCCGGAGGGGCTAATGAGATTGGCCTTCGTGATTGCGTCAACGACTTCGTCGGGGGAAATTTTGTAGGAGTACATCCGCTCGGGATCGACGTTGACAACGATCGTGCGTGCGCTGCCGCCAAAGGGCGGCGGGGCGGAAACGCCGGGGAGTGTCGCGAAGAGCGGACGCACGAGGTTAAGCGCGGCGTCCTGCATTTCGGTGACTGAGCGCGTTTCGCTGGAGAAAACCAGTTGGCCCACGGGCACGCTGCCGGCATCGAACCGCGTGATGAATGGGGGCAACGTGCCGGTAGGCATAAACGCGCGCGCCGCATTCACGTAGGCGACGGTTTCCGCCATCGCCTGAGACATGTCGGTGCCCGGATGGAACTGCAGCTTGATGATCGCCGCCCCTTGAATGGATTTCGATTCAATGTGCTCAATACCGGCAACGTAGAGGAAATGATATTCGTAGTAGTAAGTCAGGTACCCTTCCATTTGGGCCGGGTCCATTCCTCCATAAGGTTGCGCGATGTAGATCGTCGGAATACCGAGCGTGGGAAAAATGTCCTTGGGCATCTGCCGCCATGAAAGAACGGAAACCAGTGCCACCGCGATCACGATCACGATAACTGTGAAGGGACGCCGCAATGCAAATTGAGGGAGATTCATATGGAACCTCCGTTTGACTGTATATTCATGGGCTCCAACGATACGCTGCGGCGAGGACTGTTCTTTTGCACGCGAGCGAAGATAGCAGGCAGCACAAACAATGTCGCAATGGTCGCCGCCCCAAGACCGCCAACCACCGCGCAGCCAAGTGGCGCCATTTGCTTGTTTGCATCGCCGAATCCAATCGCCACAGGCGTCATCCCGGCAATCATCGCCAGGCTTGTCATCAAAATGGGCCGCAGGCGGCCGCGCGCGCCTTCTTCGGCTGCCTCGGCCGCTGTCGCGCCGCTGATTCGAGCGCGCTCAGCAAAAGTCACCAGCAAAATGGCGTTCGCCACGGCGACTCCCAGGGCCATGATCGCGCCCATGAAGGATTCAAGATTGATGGTGGTATGCGTCAGCCACAAGGCCAGAGCCACGCCGGCCAAAGCCGCCGGGGCGGTGGACATTACGATGATTGACAACTTAAGCGATTGAAAATTTGCGGCCAGCAGCAGAAAAATGGCGCCGATGGCGATCATCAGGCCCTGTTGAAATCCATCGAGCATTTCCGCCATTGGGGCGACTTGACCTCGCATCGTCACGCTGACACGGGAGGGAGGCGCGCCTAATTCAGCGATTGCCTTGGCGACCCGTCGTGCAGCCCTGCCAAGGTCCTCGTTTACGATGTTGGCGCGGATGGTCAAGGTCCGCTGCATGTTGTAGCGGTCATATTGGCTCATCTCTGTGCCTTGGCTGATGTGGCCAAGGTTGCGCAAGAGAATTGATTTCATTCCAACTTCCATGACAGGCAAGTTGCCCACGTCCTCAAGCGAGGTCATGAGCTTTTGCGGAATCTGAGTCTGGACTTGATACGAAATTCCCGTGTTGGGGTCGGCCCAGTAGTTGGGAATCTCGAACCGGCTGGACCATGTTGCCGGCGCCAATGCGCGCGAAACCTGAGTCATTGTCGGGCCGATAATTCCCGCCCTCTCGCGGTCCACGGCCACTTCGACGGTTGGATAATCAAGCGATTGCGAATATTGGACGTCACCCAAGGTTGGAATCGCGTCAAGCTTAGATTTAACTTTGTCAGCGAAGGCGCGATCGGCGGCAATGTTAGGACCGCTCACGGCTACTTCGATGGGGGTTGATACTCCCATACTTATCACGCGACTGATCAAATCAGCGGGCTCGAAGGAGAAACTTACGTCCGGGATTTGTGCCGCGAACTGTTGACGAAGTTCATTCTTCAAGTCTTCGATGTGTCTGGTTGCGCCATCCGCTAACTGAATTTGCAACACACCTTCTTCCGTCCCGCCGTTCCAGAGATAGAGATAGTTGATCGGATAGCTCGACCCATGAAGCCCGACAAAGCCAAGCGACAATTGCACGTTCTCAGCGCCGACGGTAGTCTTGACCACATCGAGCGCCTTCAAAAGCGCCGCTTCCGTGCCATTAATGCTTGTTCCGGGCGCGGCGCGCAAACGCAATTGCAATTCGCGTGACTCCACGTGCGGAAAGATTTCTGTTCCCAGAAGCCCGCCAATGCAAACAATCACTGCTATCGCGCCGCACAGATAAGCAAGTATGAGAGATCCATGTCGCCGCTCCAGCTTTCGCAGCGCCGAGCTATAGCGATCTTGCCACAGCTTCCACCGCGAACCGGAAAAGGACCCTTCGTGGACGCGCGCCATCCAAACCATCAGGACCGGCACAAGCGTGCTGGACAGGAAGTACGAGGCGGCCATGGCAAATCCGACCGCCAACGCGAGCGGCATAAACATCGCCTTGGCTGCGCCTGTCATGAAAAGGGCGGGGGTAAACATCACCAAAATACAGAGCATCGCGAGGAGCCGGGGACCAGTGGTTTCCGCGGTAGCGTCTAAAGCGGCGCGCGCAACGGATTGGCCGCGAGCAAGGTGAACGTGGATGTTTTCCATGCACACGGTCGTTGTGTCAACTAGAATTCCAACGGCAAGCGCGAGGCCGCCCAAAGTCATGAGATTGATTGTCTGCCCGCTGATCCACAACGCCAGTACTCCGCTCATGAGCGCAATCGGGATATTCACGACGACTACCAGCGCGCTGCGCCAATCGCGCAGAAAGACTATGACCATCAATCCCGTCAACAGCGCGCCGATGCATCCTTCCCATGGGAGTTCGGCCAAAGCGTGCTTGACCACAGGCGATCGATCCAACTCGAAACTGACCTTCATGCCGGGAGGGAGAACGCCCTGAAATTTTGCAAGGTTTTCTCGCACTTCGCGCGCGACAGACAGCGTTGAGGCATCGGCGCGTTTGGTAACCGGAACGTAAATGGCACGCTTTCCGTTCACAAGCGCGTAGCAGGTCACGATATCTGAGTCGTCCTGCACATCGGCGACGTCGCGAACAAAAACGGCCGGGTACTCGCCGCCGCGAACGGGCGCACCGCGGAGGTCATCGATGTTGCGCGGAACTGAATTGACCGGCACAAACGGATATTTACCCGCCTTCATGATGTTTCCAGAAGGGCTGACAACGTTGGCCTCGGCGATGGCCTGCGCCACTTCATCGGGTGACATGTGATAGGACTTCAGGCGGTCCGGTCTCAAATTGACGACGATGCTGCGCGCGTTGCCGCCAAAGGGCGGCGGCGCGGAAACTCCGGACAATGTCGAAAGCAATGGCCGCACGCGATTGAGCGCGGCATCTTGCATTTCTGCAATCGAGCGTGTCTCGCTTGAAAAGACCAGGTATCCTGCCGGCACGCTGCCGGGATCGAAGCGCGTTATGAGCGGCGGCACGGTGCCGGGCGGCATGAATGACCGCGCGCGATTCACGTACGCGACCGTTTCGGCCATCGCCTGAGACATGTCCGTGCCCGGATGGAACTGGAGCTTCATCAACGCCGCCCCTTGAGTGGATTTCGATTCCACGTGCTCAATCCCGGTGAGGTAAAGGAAGTGGTACTCAAAAAAATAAACCAGATAACCTTCCATCTGCGCGGGGTCCATTCCGCCGTAAGCCTGCGCGACATAAATTGTTGGAAGATTGAACTCTGGAAAAATATCTTTGGGCATTTGCAGCCAGGCCAGCGTCGATGCGAGCGCAATGGCTATAACCATTACAACAACGGTGAGTGGACGGCGCAGCGCTGTTTGGGGGAAGTTCACAAGAAAGTTTGGAGTTCGCGCGAGAGTGTAGCATGGTCATATTGTTGTCATGCTACTAATCGGAATAATTGTGTTTTCCATAAACAGGAAACGATCAAGCTAAGCGGTTATCTTTACAATTCTTCAAGATCGCTAGCTCTACATACTATGAACATTCGTTGAGCAAACTAAATTAATTTATCTCTCAACTGTATTGTGGTGAACAACTTCTGAGTGGCGGGCAACCTATACCAATACAACAACTTTTAGATATATGCTCATTAGATTCGCTTAGATCAATCTAGGTAATTTTGCTTATTTTAAAATGAAAACGAAATGCCATCGAAACAGAAAATGGTGACGCCCTTGTATTCTCTGTACACAAGAAAAATATTCTATTTTCACAAACGCCGGTCCTGTTATCCCATGCGAGTTCCATTTTGGCACTTCGTCATTACTATAGTTTCTACCCATCGAGTTCCATTTTGGGTCTTTGTTATTACTTTGGTTTAACTATAAACCAGATAATTATTTGCGATGAATAGCTTATAGCTTCTAATCACTCCCGCCGATCACAAAAAACATCAGTTCCAGCAAGCACTCGATAAATAAGGTTTCTCTAAATGTCGAGTTGCTGCTTGCGGAGGTTTCTTTTGAGCAATACTCATAACGAATCGCAAAAGAAGGCAGCGCAACAAGCAGAGCAAAAGATCCTTCTTGTCGATGATTCCAGTACCACGCTACTCATCGAAGAAATGATGCTCAGGGAGCACACACACTATGGGGTGGTGCTGGCTCGGGATGGCGAGGAAGCCGTTGAGAAGGCGATTGCCGAGCGGCCAAACCTGGTGCTGATGGATGTGATCATGCCTAAAATGAACGGCTTCGAGGCCTGCCGCGAGATGCGAAAGCACGATGCCTTGCGAAGAGTTCCCATCATCATGGTCACCAGCCGTGGCGAGTCATGCAACGTGGAACAAGGATTCGAAAGCGGTTGTAATGACTATGTCACCAAACCAATCAACGGCGCTGAACTCATTGCAATAGTCAATGGCTATTTGATGACCCAAGGAAAAGCGAATGATTTCTAAACCCGAATGGCCATGGAGGTCGAGAGATATTTTGCAAGCGGACGACCTGGCCGGCCTGGAGCAGGACTTACGGCAACTCTCATTGCGGTACATGAGGCAATCCGTGGAACTTCCGCTGCACCATGAAGACAAGGCGGTGAGAGCAAAGCTTTACGCCGCGGCAAAAGCACTGCAACAGGCGGTCAGAGAAAATATGGTTGCGGATGCCATTTTTGAGATTGGTTCCAACCTTATGGGCTGCGAACAAATGGCGCTGCTGGTTACGTGCGAACCGCAGGACCGTGTAGCCTTTGTCGGGTCCGGCGGGTTCAATCCAGAACAGCTTGAGGCGATACGGCGGAGCGCAAAACGAATCATCGAAGAAGCTCCCGGGGAGTTGATCTACATCAGAACCGGGGCTGAAGACCGGTCCTTCCTCTCGTCCCTCGGCATCACCGCACGCATAACCTTTCGGCTGAATAGTGCAACGAAAGGCGCCATCGTATTGTTCGATCTGCTTCCGCAACGCAACGGTCTGGATTCAGGGGACCGGGAGCTGCTGAAACTGCTTTGCGCCTATGCGGGGCCTTGTCTAGCGACCAACAAAATACAGCACCAGGAGATCTTCGGATGAGTGCAGGGATAAAAATGTCGGCCGCTATAGAAGCCGTGGAGTCCACAAGAACATTGCCACGCAAAGAAATCTATCTGCATCCAGGACAGATGTATGTCTCCAGAGAGCCGCTACAGATCTCCATGATTCTGGGCTCTTGCGCAGGCATATGCCTTTACGACCGTAGCCAGGCAATTGGCGGAGCAACACATTACATGTTGCCGGAGTGGGACGGATCGGGCACTCCTTCCACTCGTTATGGCGATATAGCGATTGATGCCTTGCTCAAGCAGTTTCAGGCCTATGGAAGCAGGACCAGCAACCTTGAAGCCACGGTTTGCGGAGGCGCGTGCATGTTTGAGGTTTTTCGCTCCGAAGACGGCAGCGGGGACCACATTGGTTCTCGCAATATCAACATGGCCTTCCAGGCCTTCGCCCGGCTTGGGATCGTCATCGCCGCCAGGGACACCGGCGGTATAAACGGCCGCAAAATCAAAATGCAAAGTGAGACCGGCAAAGTGGCCGTTTCTATGATTAGGAACTCATAATGGAAATTCAACGCGACGTTATATTGAAAAATTTTCTGATTGAGTCCGAAGACGGGCTCAGCCTGATGGAGCAGTCCATTCTGGAGCTGGAGCTTCATCCCGGCGACAGCGAAGCGATTCAGAGCATCTTCCGTGTCGTCCATACCATGAAGGGCAATGCCAGCCTTTTGGAGATTGAGGGCCTTCTGGCTTTTACACACGCTGCGGAGGATCTGCTGGATCATCTTCGAAACGGCAAGCTCTCCGTCACACCGGAGATCGTTACTTTGCTGCTCGATGTGGTGGATGTTCTTCGGCAAATGGTAGCCGCCGCGGGCCAGGGCAAAGACGAGACTAGCCCAGGCGCGAAGGACATTCTGACCAGAATCTCCCACCATCTTAAGGTGAACGGAAAGACCGGAAAAGGTCCGGCCGCCGCCGGGGACAGCCAGGGCCCGCTTTCCAACACTGAAGCTGCGCCAGCCATGGAGCAAGCTCCACACAAAGCGGCGCGCACGCTGCGCGTGGATGTGGAGAAACTGGACCGGCTGCTCGATCTGGCAGGTGAACTCACGATCGCGCGCGGGCGTGTGGCCCAGATGTTGGAAGCAAAAGGAGAAATCAGCCTTGAGGAACTTCGCGATGCGCACAGCTTCGCCGATTCCCTGCATTATGAACTTCAGGACACCATTCTGAAAGCGCGCATGGTGCCGGTGGGGCCGCTCTTCCATCAGTACAACCGCACCGTGCGTGATATGGCAAAGTCCCTGGGCAAGATGGCCCAACTTCGCATTGAAGGAGAAGACATCGAGGTCGATACCTCGGTGGTCGAGTATCTCAAGGACCCGCTGCTGCACATGATCCGCAACGCTCTGGATCATGGCATCGAACCACCCGCTAAACGTAAAAAGCGCGGTAAGTCCCAGACCGGGACGATCACGATTCGCGCTGCCCACGAGGGCCGAAACATCGTTATCGAGGTTACGGATGACGGCGCTGGATTGGACAAGCAAAAGATCATTGAAGTGGCCCAGAAAAAAGGGCTGATCGCAGAACCACAAAAGCTATCAGACCTGGAGATCAACCAATTGATATTTGAGCCCGGTTTCACCACGACCACGCAGGTCAGCGATATGTCCGGGCGCGGAGTCGGCATGGATGTAGTCCGGCGCAACATCCAGGTGCTGCGCGGGAGTGTGCACGCTACGAGCCAGCCCGGTGTGGGAGCGACAGTGCGGATCCGCCTGCCGCTCACATTGGCCATCATTGAAGGTTTCAGCGTAGGTGTGGGCAATGAGACCTATGTTATTCCCGTTGACCAGGTAATTGAGTGCGTGGAATTGGCGAAGGAAGACCAGGAAAATGCTCGCAGGGACGGCGTGTTGCAGCTTCGTAATGAGCCGCTTCCTTTCATTTATTTAAAAGACCATTTCGGGCTGCCGGGAGAGCGCGGCGCAAAGCAAAGCGTGGTGGTGGTGCAACATGAGACCAGCCGCGCGGGCTTGGCTGTGAATGAGCTTTTTGGGGCGACACAAACCGTCATTAAGCCCTTGCCGGCAGTCTTTAAAGATGTTGCCGGAGTGTCAGGTTCAGCAATTCTGGGCAATGGCCGCGTAGCGCTGATCCTGGATATCCCGGCGTTGTTCCGCGACTTCCGCATGCAGGAAGCGCACGCAGGTTAAGTTTTTCAAAAATTAGCAAACAAACTGAGTAAGAGAAAAAGATCAAATTAAGGAAAGATAAATGAACATTTCAATTGCAAACCTTTCAGTAGGCAAACGGCTTTTCTTGGGCTTTGGCCTTGTGCTGGCCCTCACCGCAGGCATTGGTTTAATTGGCTGGAACTACACCCATACCATGGCCAACGAGTTTGACAGCCTGTACACGGATAATCTGCAGTCAGCCGTACATCTTTCGAACGCGGAGCGGGGATTGTGGGAGCTTCGCTTCGGCATCGCCAACTACGAGGGTTGGAATGTTACGGATCGCGCCAAGATTCGGGCTGAGGAAACCAAGTGGATGCGGCAAATTGAAGAAAATATGAAAGCCTATGGCGAGGGCAACCGGACGCAGGTAGAGAAAGAGACCCTGGCAGAGTTTAATGACTGGTACACAAAATACCTGGGGGCGCGTCCGCATTGGTTTGAGCTGATTGACCAGGGAAAACATGACGAAGCGCATGAATACCGCGCGGCGACGACCAATACTTTTGCTCCGAATGCCGTCAAGACCCTGTCCAAGCTGATCACCACCCAGAATGAACTGGGCGACGCGAAGCGCGCCCAGGTAAATTCAGAAGCCAACGCTTCGCTGCAAATGATCCGGTTCTTGCTGCTGCTGGCCATTGTAGCGGGCCTGGTAATGGCATATATCGCCACGCGCAGCGTGACTCTGCCTGTGACCGCGCTGGCCAAACATCTTTCTGAGCTGGCAGCGGGCGGCGGCGACCTGACGAAACGGATGGAGATCAGCTCCAAGGACGAAGTCGGCCAGATGGGAACATCGCTCAACACGTTCCTGGAAAAGCTGGAGAAAATCATTGTCGACGTAAAAAGCGGGGCGAGCGCGATTGCGGTTGCCGCCCAGCAGGTGGCATCGTCTTCATCATCCTTGTCGCAGGGGACGAGCGAGCAGGCTGCCTCAGCGGAAGAGACTACCAGCAGCCTGGAAGAGATGAGCGCTTCAATCCAGCAGAACTCTGACAACAGCCGCCAGATGGAACAGGTGGCCTCCAAGGGCGCACGCGAGGCTGAAGAGAGCGGCAAAGCCGTGAATCACACGGTGGATGCCATGAAGTCGATCACGGAGAAGATCGATATCGTCGATGAGATTGCCTACCAGACCAATCTATTGGCACTGAACGCAGCCATCGAAGCGGCCCGGGCCGGAGAGCATGGCAAGGGTTTTGCCGTGGTGGCTACCGAAGTGCGCAAGCTGGCGGAACGCAGCCAGGCAGCGGCCAAGGAGATCAGTTCGCTGGCCACGGACAGCGTCAAGGTGGCGGAGAACTCCGGCAAGCTTCTGGATGAGCTGGTGCCCTCCATCAAGAAGACCGCAGAGCTGGTGCAGGAGGTGGCAGCGGCCTCACGCGAGCAGTCCTCCGGCGTAGCACAGATCAACAAAGCCATGGCGCAAGTGGACCAGGTGACTCAGCGCAATGCTTCCTCAGCGGAAGAACTTTCCAGCACGGCAGAAGAGCTGGCGTCGCAATCGGAAGGGTTGCTGCAATTGATGAACTACTTCAAAGTGAGTGGGGACTCCGGCGTTTCCTTCTTGCCAAAAGCGCGGTCGAAAACGGTCTGGACCGAATCCGAGCCACTGCACAAGGCCATGCATGCAGCCGCAGGGCAAGGCAAGCCGAATGGCAAGGCCGAGACGGACTCAATGAGCTTTTCACGTTTCTAAAGGAGAAAGCATGAATACCGCTATAAAGGAAGCCATAGAGCAACAGCAGTATTTGACCTTTCTCCTGGCGAATGAGGAGTGCGCCATCAGCATCCTCAAAGTAAGGGAGATCATTGAATATGACACGATTACGACCGTGCCGAAGATGGACGCATGGATGCGCGGAGTCATTAACTTGCGCGGCTCCGTAGTGCCAGTCATTGACCTGGCGGCAAAGTTCGGGATGGAACAGAAGCCGGTGGGAAAGACGACCTGCATTGTGATCGTGGAAACTTGGTTTGAAGACCAGCAAACAACTGTAGGTCTGATCGTGGATGCAGTGAGCCAGGTGATGGAACTTTCAGAGGATGACATTCAACCGGTGCCGGATTTCGGGACCAGCGTGAGAATGGATTACCTGATAGGCATGGCGCAGTTGGGCAGGAAGTTCGCTCTCCTGCTCGACGTAGACAAGGTGCTGACAACGGAAGAACTGCATGATTTGAGCGTGATTGCAGGCTCCATGGAAAGCCAGGAGCCCGGAGAATTTACTGGAGAGGAACCACCCATCTCCAATTCCACCGAATTGGACCCAACCCTGGATCGGGAGAATTAGCGATCCGTTTCCGAGAAAGACTAATGACGCGAAAGCATGTTGAAGAGTATGCTCACGGGCCGAAACCTGGGGCCGGCATCAAGAAAATCCTGCTGGTTGATGATTCATCCACCTCGCGTATGACGGCCAGGATGCTCCTTGGCGGTAACGAATCCTATGTTCTTACCAGCGCTTGCGATGGCGAGGAAGGAGTAGAGAAGGCCATCGCTGAAGTCCCGGACCTGATCCTTATGGATATTGAAATGCCTCGGAAAAATGGAATCGAGGCATGCAGGCTGCTGAAGCAGAACGAGACAACAAAGAATATTCCCATAGTCCTGCTGACGATGCGCGGCGAAGAGCCGTTCGTGAGTCAAGCCTTTGCCAGCGGTTGCAATGACTTCTTGACCAAACCTGTTAACGAGCAGAAGCTGGCTACGATCATCAGGAAGTATCTGGGTTAACGAACTGAAAAATGTCTCGGCACGGGACTTGAGATTTTTTCGAGTCCCGGCGCCTTGCTTTTTTGAAGGGTTATAGAGTGATGCAACAGGTAGACATCGATTCGAGATCGGCTGGAGCGACCGATTCAACCCTTTCGGATGCCTCTTCGCTTTCCTATTTTCGGTTGCTCTCGGAGGGGATTTCTGAAAGAGAGTTTCTGCGCCTGCGAGACCTCGTCTATCGCGAGGCGGGCATGTGGCTCTCTCAGGCCAAGACCGCACTGCTCGTCGGCCGGCTCGCCAAACGCCTTCGCCATCATGGATTGAAATCGTTCAAGCAATATTACGATCTCGTCTCCAACTCTCCGGAAGAGCGAATCCAGATGCTGGATGCGCTTTCCACCAATGAAACCCATTTCTTCCGCGAACCACAACATTTCGAGTTGCTGAAGTCCGTCATTTTTCCAAAGTGGGCCCAGGAAGCAGCAACAGGCTGCCGCAGCCGTAAAATTCGCGTGTTAAGCGCCGGGTGCTCCACCGGCCAGGAACCTTACTCGCTGGCGATGGTCCTTCTTGATCGCTTTCCCGCGGCTTCCGGATGGGAAATAGAAATCATAGCTACGGATATTTCCACGCGAGCCCTGGAGATTGCCCGCACCGGTATCTGGCCGGCTGCAAAATCAGATGAAATTCCTTCGCCTTATCTCAAGGCGTTTATGCTGAAAGGGTTCGCGGACCAGGCCGGTAAGATGAAAGCAGGGCCGGAAATTCGCTCAATCGTTCAATTTTTTCGCCTGAACCTGAATGAGCCAACGTATCCATTGGCGGGCAAGTTCGATCTGATTTTCTGCAGGAACGTTCTGATCTATTTTGATTTGCGCAGCCGTGAGCGGGTGGTGCGCCGCCTGGCCCGTTTCCTTTCTCCTGATGGATATTTTTTTCTCGGGCACGCTGAAAGCCTGCACTCCATGAGCGATTGTTTGCAGACCGTCATTCCTACGGTCTATATCGAAAAAGATGACCCCATAGACGATGCAAAACCATAACAGACCCTTTCCCATCCAGGTGCTGGTTGTAGATGACTCCGCAGTGGTGCGGCAGGTCATGCATGCCATTCTTTCCCAGGAACCCGATATGGCGGTGACCGTCGCAGCCGACCCCCTGATCGCGATGCAAAAGATGAAACAGATGCGCCCGCACGTCATCGTTCTTGACCTGGAAATGCCTAGAATGGACGGGCTCACCTTTCTTCGCAAGATCATGGCTGAAGATCCAATTCCTACTCTGGTTTGCTCGGGAGTCGCCGCACCACGCACGGAGAATGCTCTGCTGGCGTTGGAAGAAGGAGCGGTAGGCATTCTCGCCAAACCTAAACTTGGAGTTGGCAATTTCCTTCACGAGTCTGCCCTCGTGCTGATTGACATGGTCAGAGCGGCAGCGCAGGCAAAAGTAAAGCAGCGGATGCCACTGCGTAATTTTCCAAGCAGACGCCCGGCAACTGTTCCAGCCTTCCATCGGCCAGCCGGATCGCAGGCCGGGATGATCGTTGCGATTGGCGCTTCGATCGGAGGTACAGAAGCTCTGGCGGTGCTGCTTACGGCGTTGCCTGCAGATGCGCCTGGCATCGTAATTGTCCAGCACATGCCGGAGTTCTTTACAACAGCATTCGCTAACCGTTTGAATACCTTGTGCCGGATCGAGGTAAAAGAGGGCGAAGATGGCGACCAAATTATCCGGGGACGCGCCATCATCGCGCCGGGAAACCGCCACCTGTCTGTGGTGAGGCGGCGCGGAGCTTTCTATGTTGAGCTGAGCGACGGCACCTTTGGTCTCGCGCCATCGTCCCAGTGTCGACGTCCTTTTCCGCTCGGTCGCTTCTGCCGCTGGCGCAAGCGCCCTGGGAATCATTCTGACCGGAATGGGAAATGATGGCGCGTCCGGAATGCGGGATATGAAGCGCGCCGGTAGCACTACCATTGCACAAGATGAAAAGAGCTGTGTCGTTTTTGGCATGCCCAAGGAAGCGATTGCTGCCGGAGCCGTTGACACCGTTGCGCCCCTGGCCTGCATTCCGAACCTGATTATGGATTGGACAAACTCTGGTTGCCTGACAACAATGAATGGAAAATCACACTATTAAATATGCATTGATCATGCGCTACCGGAACTCTCCTATATATTATTGGGGACATGGCTGCTTTCCCCGTAGACCAGCTTCGCGCAGTTTTTCCTTCGTTACAAGATGACTTCGTTTTCTTTGATAACGCCGCCGGCGCGCAGTCGCCCCAGGCGGTGCTGAACGCGGTCGCGGACCATCTTCTGCATCGCAACGTGCAACGTGGCGGCCGGTACAGGCAGTCGCAAGAGGTAGACGCAGCGATTGGCCGGGCGCGGGAGAGCGTGGCCCTGCTGGTCAATGCCCGGCATCCTGACGAAATTTCCTTCGGCATGAACGCCACTTCCTTCATGCGGCTCATTAGCATCGCCATCGGCCAATCATTGAAGGAGCGGCGTGAAATCATCGTTACCGATCTTGATCACGAAGCCAATATTGCCGTCTGGCTGGCACTGGAGCGCGAAGGCGCGAAGATCGTCTGGTGGCATTTCCGGGAGGATGGCCGGCTTCATCCTGAAGATCTGGAGAAGCTCCTTTCGTCGCGGACGAGGATCGTGGCCTGCACGCTGGCCTCGAATGCGATCGGCTCGGTTCTCGATGTAGCCGAGGTTTCCCGGCGGGCCCATGCCGCCGGCGCGGAAGTGTTTATCGATGCAGTGCACTACGGCCCGCATGGGCCTCTCGATGTGCAGGCATTCGAGTGTGATTATCTGGTTTGTTCCGGCTACAAAATCTTTTCGCCTCACATGGGCTTTCTCTGGGGCCGGCGGGAAACTCTCAATGCCCTGCCTACTTTCCGCGAGGACTTTGTTCCAGATACCACGCCGGCGAAGTTGGAAATTGGCACCTATATCTACGAAAACGTGGCCGGAATGGATGCGGCGGTGCGGTATCTGGAGGAGCTGGGCCGGCTCGTGAATCCCGCGGCAACGTCACGCCGCGCCGCGCTGGTTGCCGGCATGGAGTCCATTCGCAACTATGAAGCGCTGCTTTCGCGCGCCATGCTGGACGCGCTATCCACTGTAAAGGCTACGGTCTATGGCGTTACCGCCCGCGATCAGGTCTCACTTCGCACGCCCACGTTGTGCTTTAATCTTCCTGGCATTGCACCGGCAAAGGTCACAGAAGCGCTGGCGCAACAAAACATTGGCGTGCGCGATGGCCACATGTATTCGCCACGCCTGATGAAACGGCTCGGGCTGGCCAAGGAGACCGGCGCAGTCAGGGCATCTTTGGTGCACTACAACACAGTGGAAGAAGTAGAGAAGTTCCAGACGGCGCTGGCAGCCATAGCCAGGGGCTGATTCACAAAGACATTATCGAATGAAGGTAAATTCATGCTGACGGACAGACAAGTGCGGGAAATTCGTTCCCGCTTCAAAATCTTCCAGCGCAAAATCTATCTCAATACCTGCTCGCAGGGCGCTTTGTCTGACGCTGTGCAGGCGGGCCTGGAGGACTACATTGCAAGCTGGCATGAGCAGGGCTCGCCGTGGGAACTGTGGGTGGATCGCTATGAAGCGGCGCGGAACGCGTTTGCGCGCTTCATCCATGCCGCGCCGGAGGAAGTCGCCATCGTCACCAGCGCTTCGGCCGGCATCAATAGCGTTGCCAGTGCCCTGGATTTCCGCGAGCGCAGAAAAGTTGTGCTGGGCGAGTTTGAATTTCCCACCATGGGCCACATCTGGCTGGCACAGCGGACGCGCGGTGCAGATGTGCAATTCGTGAAGGCAGAGGGCAATCGTATTCCGGCTGCTCGTTATGAGCAGATCATCGATCGCGAAACTCTCATCGTGCCGCTCACGCATGTCTGTTTCAAGAACGGTTTTCGCTCCGAGCTCAGCGCGATTACGCGCATTGCCCACGCCTCCGGCGCGCTGGTGATGCTGGATGATTACCAGGACTGCGGCACCCGCCGGGTCGACGTGAAAGCCATGGACCTGGATTTTTACGTGACCGGAACACTCAAATACCTTCTCGGTCCGCCGGGTCTCGCCTTTATGTACGTGCGCAAGGAACTGGTTCCATCATTGGTTCCCACTGTTACCGGCTGGTTTGCCCAGGCAAATCCATTCGCCTACGATCCTCAGCATATCGACTTGTCTCCTACGGCGCGAAGGTTCGAGTCCGGATCGCCGCCGGTCCCCAACGTTTATGCGGCGATGCCCGGTATTCAATTGCTCAGTGAAATCGGTATGGAGAACGTGGAGGCACACATCAGGGAGCTTACGCAGACGCTTTTGTCGCGTGTGAACGCTCTCGGCGTTTGCGCCAAAACACCTGCTGACAGTGTGGGGCCTCTCGTGGTACTGCAGTCCACGGATTCAAGTTTATTGCTGCGAAAACTTGCCGAACGGGATGTTGTCGCCTCAAATCGGCATGACGGTTTACGCCTTGCATTCCACGTCTACAACAGCATGGACGACGTGGAAGCGGTCATGGAAATCCTGAAAGCGAACATCGACCTGCTGATGCCTGCGCCAGCCAGTGTTGGCAGCCATGACTGATTCTGCGCGCTCCCCTTCCATCGTCGCGTCCCCGGCGAGCGAGCAGCTTGCGCCCGAAGCGGAAGGCCTTCACCGCCGTCTCAAGCAGCGGCAGCTCACCATGATGGCCATCGGCGGCGCCATTGGTGTGGGCCTGTTTCTGGGGAGCAGCGTAACCATTCGCCTGGCTGGGCCGGGTGTGATCTTGTCGTATATTCTCGGGGCCGGGATCGCTCTGATCATGTCTTACGTGCTGACGGAGATGGCAGTCGTCCATCCCGTGGCCGGCGCCTTTGGTGTCTATGCCGAAAAGTATCTGAACCCCTGGGCCGGTTTTTCTATCCGGGCGACGTACGGAGTGGCGCAGATCATTGCCATAGGCGCTGAAGTCACCGCTGCCGGCATTTATATTTCTTATTGGTTCCCGCACGTGCCGCAATGGATTTGGGTAGTGCTGGTTTCGTCCGCTCTGGTTGCTCTCAATTCCATGCAGGTCAACCGCCTCGGTGAATTCGAATACTGGTTCGCCATGATCAAAGTGGCGGCCATTATCTCCTTTATTATTGTCGGCCTGGGCTTGATTTTCGGCATTGGCACGGGACATCCGCTTGGCTTGGCCAACCTCACCCGCCACGGAGGCTTTCTTCCCGCCGGCTGGAAAGGCGTCTGGCTCTCGTTGACGATCACCGTCACAAGTTATATGGGCGTGGAAATTATTGCCGTCACTGCGGGCGAAGCCGAGCAGCCGGAGGTGACCATTCCGCGCGCCATGCGGAACATCGTTTATCGCCTCATATTTTTCTACGTGCTTGCCATTGCCATTATGGTGACAATGGTTCCCTGGAACCAGGCCGGCAGTTCGTCCACTCTTTCCGGCAGTCCCTTTGTCACGGCATTTGCTGCGGCGCATGTGCCGTTTGCCGCGGCTATCATGAACTTTGTAGTGCTCACGGCGGCGCTTTCCAGCGTGAACACGAACCTCTATCTTTCGACGAGGATGCTTTTCTCGCTGGGCCGGGGCGGATATGCGCCCGCGTGGATGGGCAAGGTTAGCGTCAACGGAGTGCCGCATCGCGCTCTGCTGGCCTCCACCGCGGGCATCATCGCAGCCATTCTTCTGGCCGTCTTCGCGCCGAAGAACGCTTTCCTCATGCTCTATGGGACGGCAGTGGCGGGAATGCTGTTTGTCTGGCTGGTGATTCTTAACACCCATCTGCAGTTTCGCCGGGCCATATCCGCAGAGCGGCTCTCGCGCTTGCCTATGCGTCTACCCGGCCATCCTTTTTTTACAGTGGCGAACATCGTGTTGCTTCTGGGAATATCCGTAACCACCTTTTTTGTGGACGGTCTCGAATGGTCGATTCCGGCATTTGCCGTCTTCCTTAGTGCGATCTCGCTGCTCTATTTGGTCCGCCGGAGGCAAGAGCATTAACCACAAAGGACACGAAGAAACACGAAGTTGAAATTTGTACAAGAGACCCTTAGTGAACCTTCGTGTCCTTTGTGGTTAGCAGTTTTTTTCGACTTTTCTCTGTGTTCTTGTCATACACAGTGGTAGACAAGAAATCCTGAAAGGAGAACACTCCATGTTCGAAGCCGGCGAAGAGGTTTACTCTTCGCTCCGCGAACGATTCAAAGGTGACCTGCTGCTTCCGGGCGCTCCCGCCTATGAAGCATCACGCGGCATATGGAACGGCATGTTCGATCGCAGGCCGGGACTGATTGCGCGTTGCGCCGATGTCAGTGACGTTCAAAGCGCGATTCGCGCGGCTTCCTCTGCGGGGTTGCTGACGGCTGTCCGTTGCGGCGGGCACAGCCTTGCCGGATTCAGTACCTGCGATGGCGGAATGGTGATTGACCTCTCGCGCATGCGGCAGGTTACTGTCGATCCTGAAGCGCGTCGTGCGCGGTTTGCTGGAGGCTGCCTGCTGGGATCAATTGATACGGCAACCCAGAAAGCCGGCCTTGTTTTTCCCTCCGGCGTAGTCTCGCATACCGGCGCGGGTGGCCTGGTTCTGGGCGGCGGCACCGGATGGCTCACGCGCAGGTTTGGATTGTCCTGTGACAATGTTGAAGCGTTTACCCTCGTCGCTGCGGACGGTTCCCTGCTGCGCGCCGACGCCGCAGACTAATGCCGATTTATTCTGGGCCCTTCGCGGAGGTGGCGGCAACTTCGGCGTGGTGACGGAATTTGAAGTCAAGCTGCATCCACTCCGTTCTCTGGTGCTGGCTGAAGGGCTGTGCCCGGAGCACGGCATTCGTCCACTTCTGGAATTCTGGCGCGATTTCATGGTGGAAGCTCCGCTGGATTTGAAATGGAACATCGATCTGCGATTGGCGCCCCATTCGCAAAAAGTGCCGCCTGCTCTCCGCGGGCGTCCTGTTGCCGGCAATTCGCTGGTTTGGACAGGCGATGGTGAGGCGGGACAAAGTTATCTTGAGCGCGCGCTTTCATTGTGCGATCGCGATTCGGTGCGTAGCCGGGTTGTTCCCTTCCTGGCGCTGCAAACCATGGCGGATTCTGATTTCCCGCATGGCCGGCGCTATTACACCAAGTCGGGCTATTTCAGCCGGCTTGATGATGACACGATCGATCGGATGATCGAAGCGGTTGCCACCATTCCTTCTCCGCAAACCCAGATAGAACTTACATATCTTGGTGGCGCAGCCGGGCGGGTGGACGCCAGAGAAACGGCCTTTGGCGACCGTAGCGCTCCCTTCATCATGAATCTTCTGGCAAACTGGGCGGAACCCGCCGGGGATGCAGACCATATTTCCTGGGTCCGCGGACTCTTTGCCAGGCTGCGGCCAGCCATGAAGCCAGGCGTTTACGTGAATTTTATGAGCGGCGACGA
>CAVSYO010000012.1:0-166867 GCA_963732195.1 Terriglobia bacterium
CGCAAGGACAACTTATTATTGTGCGTCTTACGGCACGACTGAAGTCGTGCCCTGAACACTTGTCCCGTGGGCCAGGAAGATCAGAGGCATAGTATGTCGAATCCCACCCTTTCGCAGAAGCTGAAAACCAACGGCCAGTTTCTGCGAAACGATGGGGCAGCCGCTGGGAGGACTAGGATGGAATCTTCTCTTCGTCGGCAGCTGCTTCCACTCCGTTTTCTCCCGTTTCAATCAATATGCTTGCCACTGGCAGGTCAAGAATGCGGGTCGCTTCTTCTTGAGGCAGTTCTTCGACTGAACGAAGCCTTTTCGCCATGGCGCGGGTGCGAACACCAGTTTCTTCGATAGTGTTGCTAGCGGCATTTAGTTGTCGCTTGACCTTGTCCAGCACTTCGCTGAACCTGCCGAACTCAGTCTTTACAGCTCCTAACACCCTCCAGACCTCCGCTGCCCGTTGCTCGATCGCCAAGGTCTGGAAACCTACGCGGAGACTGCTCAGAATGGCCGCGAGAGTGGCGGGACCGGCCACGACAACACGGTACCGGTGCAACAAATCCTCGACAAGGGACGGTTGTCGCAGCACTTCCGCATATAGGCCCTCTGTAGCAAGAAACATGATCCCAAAGTCGGTTGTGCTGGGAGGGTTCACATATTTTTCGTGAATGTCCTTTGCGGCGGTTCGGATCGTTCGAGCTAGAGCATCTATTGCTTTCTGAACTGCCAGTGGATCGGCTTTCTCTGCAGCCTCCTGTAAGCGCAGGTAATCTTCTTGAGGAAACTTGGAGTCTATGGGAAGCCATACGCAGGCCTCAGGATCATCTTGCAAACCTGGCAATCGAACAGCGTATTCGATTGTCTCCAATGATTCGACCTTCACGCGGACGTTCTTTTCATATTGCCCCGCCGTGAGAATCTGTTCCAAAATTGCTCCTAGCTGAACCTCGGCCCATGTGCCCCGTGCCTTTACGTTTGTCAAGACTCGTTTGAGGTCGCCTATTCCTATCGCGAGATTCTGCATCTCTCCCAATCCCTTGTGTACCGCTTCCAACCTATCGCTCACCAGTTTGAAAGACTCGCCGAGCCGCTTTTCAAGAGCATCGTGGAGCTTTTCATCGACAGTCCTACGCATTTCGTCGAGCTTCTTTTCGTTGCTCTCCTGAAGCTCTTTTACGCGACCATCAAGAGTCTTGCGTATTTGATCCAGAGTAACCTGGTTGGAATCAGTGATGTCCTTTAGCTGTCTACTCATCGCTTCAAGATGCGTCTGCTGATTTTTGCCCATGGCTTCTACGATCTTGGATAGAGTATCGCTTGTAAATTGCAGTCCTTCTCCTAGTTCCTTGCGCATTTCTTGAAGCTTCGTTTCATTACCTTCCCGAAGCTCCTTGGCGCGGGTATCAAAGGTACTGCGGATTCGATCCAGTGTGCTTTGGTTGGATTCCGTGAGTTCCTTTAATTCCTTACTCATCCCCACAAGCTGCATCTGCTGACTGTTGCTCAGAGTCTCCAACGTTTTGGATAATGTGGCGTTTGTCAATTGCAAGCTGGCGCTCACTTCCAACCGAAGTTCCTTGGCGGCAGTTCGGGCTTCCTCGCGGCTCGCCCGGAGCTCGTCGCGCAGTTCTTTGCCAGACCCGTGGAAAATACTTGGGATGCGAACTAATAAGATGGTGACTAAAACTGCGATCAGAACTGTGACGAAGAGGACCAGCCAGACAATAATTTCATTCATAGTTTCCTTCCGAACCAGTTGCCGCCATCGGTTGCGGTCGTAGAGGCGTGAGATGCATGGCGTTATTAGCAGTGGGGGAACGGAATTCCGCGGTCGCTGGACTATCTATATCAGCCGACGGATAACATGGTGGCAACTCGGTCCGAACGGAATAGAGAATGCAGTGCTGTCCCCGGGCTCAGGCCAGTATCGAGCGCGGTGGTTATCGTAGATGCTCTGTACTGAAACGATACAACCTTCATGCTCCGCGCATTCGCCTGGCTCCCACTTCGGTTGTTCGCCGCGGTAGACTTGACATTTTTCAATTCCATCATCAATTAGTCGTTTCGCAAGCCCTCTGACATACCAGGTGCTGAACTCCGTTAAAGATAATCGAGTGGTGGATTGGAGCACATTTCTCTGACGGTTACGGGTGATCCCCGCTCGCGTGTACTGCTCTTCAGCCTCCCAAAAGTCGGTTTGTCCCAGCGCCTGAGCAAGCGTTAATTCGGTACCCGATTTGATAGCAGACGCCATTAGCATGGCGAATGCTCCAAGGCCGCGAACTGAAAGCGCTTTACTTCGGTAAGGCGTTTTGCTCGACTGTTCCCTTTCGAACTCGGAGAGCATGTACTCCCTGGTTCGACTATCAATCTCATCATAGTTCATATCCATCCTGTGTTTCTAAGTTGGATTTTGCTGCGGCCCAAAGATCACAATAGATTGCCGCCCGATGCAAGCGAATAATCGTAGTCGAAGGGAGGGAAGGTTCATTGGCATTCTAGACCAGATTTCCTAAATAAGGTGGGTTTTCTTGCTCAGCTTGGAGAAAGTGCGGACGTCGCCGGAGATCCTACAGGTCAGGCTGACTTTCTGCCGATATGAATCGTGCGCTCGGCTTTGCCGCTTTTTACGGCTCGACTTAATCTAAGAGAAGTTTTATTTTGAAAACTCGAGACCTGAGGGGCCGGATCCCTGAAAGCTACGCCTATCTGGGATGACCTATTACATGCTGCTCCGGGACTTGAATGCGGAGGCAAGGCTGAACTTGCATGACTCCCCACCAGCGCTAAAGCGCGATCCGTACAATACTCCCTTTCGCGGCCACAAATGGCCGCTCTTCCACCAGGAAGCGAAACAGACCCGCTTCGCTCAGGGTCGTTCGGACTCGGTCAGGATCACAGGTTCGAGGCTCTCGAACTGACGCAGGCGAGGGCGCCTGCGGTCCACGATTTGTGGTGAGAACTCCCTGATGCGGCATTGTGTGGGAAACAGCGCCGGGATCCTTCCACTCCCGCTCGCCTCACCTTCGGCTTCGCTGGGTCGTTCGCGGTCGGTCAGGAAGACAGGGGTAGAGGGCGATCTTGACGCGGCTCTAAAGAAGCCGCTCTTCCACCAGGGAGCGCCAAACAGACTCGACACCCGGCGCTTCGCCGGGTGTCTCTTTTTCTTGTGCAGAGGCGACGCGATACGGAGGCCCGAAAGGGCGTCCGCGCGTCGGGTCTGCACGGCGAGGAACCCTTACCACTGATCTCACTCGGAACGTCCACAGCCGAGGGCGCCTCCACCCCAGCAGACCAAACCCGGGTCTGCCGGGAACCCCGGGCTGTGCCACACGAGTTTCGAGAACCCGAAAACATAATGTGAATATACGTGAAATAACTATTGACATTTAGTGAACAATTTTATATAAGTACGATATGGCAGATGAAACTGCAACGAAAATGTATGAATCGGCGAGGGAAAGGCTCAAAGAGCTGCTGCGGCAGGAAATCGAGATCAAAGACCAGATTTCACACTGGGGGCCGATTGTAGAACAGCTGGCCCGGCTGACAGGTGAAACAGTTGATTCCGATATTGCCAGCAGAATCAATGAGTTAAAGCAGGATGAGGCGTCGGCTCAAGGGGCCGGGCAGGAGATGGGGCTGACGGAGGCGATCCGGTGGGTTTTCAGGCAGCCGTTGTTGCTGCCGCTGACGCCGACCCAGGTAAGAGATCGCATGGCTGAGATGGGGTATGACCTGGGGAAGTACAAGCATGTGATGCCTCCGATTCACAACACACTGAAGCGCATGAAAGAGGCGGGCGAGATTAACGAGGTCGAGGGGATTGGCGGAATAGGGCGAGCGTTTGTAAGCGCGAAGTGAAGACACTTAGCAATTAGCCATTGGCCATTAGCCGGAAACCGAACCTAAACCACAAAGGACACCCATTCGACTCGCAAAGCTCGCTCAGGGCAGGCTACGGAACACGAAGGGAGAACCTTCACCAGAGAGGACACGAGTAATCGCCGTCATCTCCGTGATACGGTAAACCAGGTGCTTTTTGATTCGCCCATTCACGCGCAAAAGCGGCGCGTAAATGGGACCCGGAGGAAACGTGATGATGTTGACGAAGGACGAGTTAACAGCAGCCATTCTGGCCAGTGCGGCGAAGCTGGGGAAAACACCCACCCGCGGCGAACTGATGAAACTGGCGGGCGCGACCCCGCGCAACGTAAGAAAGCATTTTGGCACTTATCAACGCGCCATGGAGTCATGCGGCCTGGAGATAAATGGGGCCGGCAAGAAAGTGGAGATGCAATCGCTGTTGCAGGACTGGACTGGAATTGTGCGCACGCTCAAGAAGGTCCCGAGCCTGGTGGAGTACGAACAGTTGAGCCGCTACAGCGTACGACCCATGCTGAGAATGTTTGGCATGTGGGTGAACGTGCCGGACGGGATAAAGATGTATATCGAAGAGCAGGGCCTGGCTGACGAGTACAAAGACATTCTGGATGTAATTGAATACAGGGCCACGCATGAGGGTGGCGTACCCAAAGTGTCCGCGCCAACATCCGTGCCGGATTTTGAAGGACCGGCCGATGTATGGCCCGCTGTTGCAGGGCTGTCCGCTGGTGTTTGCGCCAACGAACGAGGCCGGGGTGCTGTATCTTTTTGGGGCCATGTCAGAACGGCTGGGCTTTCTGGTGCTGCTGGTACAGACGGGATTTCCGGACTGCGAGGCGATGCGCGTGGTGGAAGGAAACCGGCTGCAACGGGTAAAAATTGAATTGGAATACCAAAGCCGCAATTTCCTGAAGCACATGCATGACCTTAAGGGTTGCGACCTGATTGTGTGCTGGGAGCATAACTGGCCGGAGTGTCCGCTGGAGGTGCTGGAGCTGAAGAAAGAGATTGCCAAAATCGCCGAAATTGCCAAAAAGTGAAAATTGAAAAGCAAAACCTTTACCGCAAAGGACGCAGAGGACGCAAAGGTAGAAAAGAAAACTTACCACTGATGAACAGGGATGATACGGATCGGGAAGAAAGATCGGGGGATCGGGTGATCGGAAAACCAACGTCTCACCACGGAGGCGGAGACGCGGAGAACTGCCGGGGCGGGGAAAACCTTACCACTGATTTACACGGATGACACTGATCGGAAAACTGAAGTACAAACCTCACCACGGAGACGCGGAGACACGGAGAACAGCCAAGATCGGAAACCCAAAACCTTTACCACAGAGGACACGAAGGAACACAGAGGGAAGATCGGAAAGCAGCCAATCTAGATCGTTCGGCTCCCGGCTGCGCCGCTCACTCACGATGACAAGTTGAGGCGCGACGGTTATTGCGTCGCGCAGCTTTGTTTAGTGCGCCATGGCTCCAGGCCCGCCTCCGCCTTTGGGGGCCTTTTTCATAATCAAAATGAGCGGCAGGCAGGCAGCAAACATGATGGCAAGAAGAAAGAAGACGTCGACATACCCCATCATGGCGGCCTGTTGCTGGACCATGCCAAAGAGTCCGGCAGCAGCCTGCTTGGTTGCGGTGGCGGCATCCATGCCGCGAGCCATGAAGGCCGCTTTCATTTGGGCCATCATGGTTTGTGCAAGCGGATTGTAGGGAGTTACGTTTGCCCCCAGGGTATTGGTGTGGATTTGAGCATGGCGCGACGAAATTGTTGTAACGCTGGCGATGCCGATACTGGCGCCGATGTTGCGCATCAGGTTGAACAGGCTGGTGGCGTTGCCCATCTGCTCTTTGGGAATCAGGCCGTTGGTGAGCGTGGTGAGCGGCACAAACAGCAGTCCCATGGAGCAGCCCTGCAAAAGCTGCGGCCAGAAGATGTCCCAGTAACCGGCGTTCAGGTTCAGATTGGAAAGCTGATAAATGCTGAATGAAGCGATGATCAGGCCGGCAGCCAGTAGTTTACGTGCCTCAATTTTACCCATGAGAATGCCGACGATCGGCATAAACAGGAATGAGCCCAGACCGCGTGGAAGCATGGCCATGCCGGCTTCGAGAGCTGAGTATCCCATGAGCGTTTGCAGCCACAGTGGAAGCAAGACGGTGCTGCCATAGAGCACGAATCCCAGCACGGTCATGAGAAAGACACCGGTGGCGTAGGTGCGATTTTTGAAGATCCGCAGATCCACCACAGGATGGCCAGTCATGAATTCTCGCGCCACAAAGAAGATGAATCCGATGACGCAGAGAATTGCCAGAATGAGAATGAAATGCGAGCCGAACCAGTCTTCTTCCTGGCCTTTATCGAGCATGATCTGCAGCGCGCCGATGCCGAGCGCGAGGTAGCCGATGCCCCAGTAGTCCACGCCGCCTTCTCCGCGCTTGATGTATGGCGGATCATGAATGAACAGCAAGGCCATGATCACGGCCGCGATCCCGATAGGAATGTTGATATAGAAAAGCCAGCGCCAGGAATAACTGTCAGTGATCCAGCCGCCGAGCACGGGACCAAGCATGGGCGCAACAACGATGCCCAGCGCCCAGAATGCCATGGCTTTGGCGCGCTTCTCCGGCGGGAAGGCTTCCATCAGGATGGCCTGCGAGAGTGGTTGCAGACCTCCGCCGGTTGCGCCCTGGAGCACACGGAAGATGATCAGCAATGGCAGGTTCGGCGCAATGCCGCAGAGAAAAGAGAAAAGCGTGAATCCGCCAACGGACACCAGAAGAATATTGCGGCGGCCAAAGTAATTGCCCAGCCATCCGGTGAGCGGCAGCACAATGGCGTTGGCGACGAGATAAGAAGTCAGAACCCAAGTAGCTTCTTCTGGAGTAACGGAAAGGCTGCCGGCAATATTTTTCAAGGATACGTTCACCACCGTGGTGTCCAGCACCTCCATAAAGGTGCCAAGCATCACCGAAATGGCGATGATCCACGGATTGATTGCTGGCTTGGTAGATTCCGTCATTGAAGTTGCTTCAACGTTTCAAGAACAAGTTACGAGCACTCCGTTTGTTGCTTATGCTGCAAGCCGCTCTCGGGCGCCAGTTGTGAACGGTTTACCAATTAATACTACTAATTGCCAACTGCTAATTGCTATTTCATAAACACAACCGGCTCTACTGACATGCCAGGACGCAATTGATGATTCGGGTCCTGGCCTTTATCAAAGCGGATGCGGACTGGAATTCGCTGCACCACTTTTACGTAATTGCCGGTGGCGTTCTCCGGCGGCAGCAGGCTAAAGCGCGCTCCGGTTGCGCCGCCTATTGATTCAACGGTTCCGTTAAATTCCCGACCATAAGCATCAACCTTGATCTTGGCTCGCTGTCCAACTTTCATGTCGCGCAGCTGCGTTTCTTTAAAGTTAGCGGTGGTCCAGATGTCATCCAGGTTCACGATGGAAAACAGTGGCTGGCCGGCCTGCACTGTTTGTCCCGGCTCAACGCTGCGCTTGCTCAGCACGCCGGTTACCGGGGCGACAATTTTTGTGTACTGGAGATTCAACTCGGCTTGCGCCAACGCCGAAACAGCTCGTTGCACTTCTGCGGTTGCTGCTCCGGCGCGCGCGCGAGTTACCTTCAGTTGTTCTGGCACAGTGCGCGCAGCTTCAGCCTGGGCTTGCGATTGCGCTGCACGGCTTTCCGCGCTGGCAATGGCCGAAGTTGCGGCGTCAACATTGGCTTTGGCGGAATTGTTTGCCGCCACGGCTGCGTCATATTGCTGGTGCGAGATCTCATCTTTCGCGATGAGCTGCTCCATGCGCTTCAGATCGGCGGACGTTTTGGCATACATTGCCTGCGCGTCATTCAGTTTGGCGCGGGCCATTTCAGTGTCGCGTTGCGCGCTTTTCACGCCTGCATCGGCGGCAAGCAACTGGCTGGAGCTGGTGGTTTGCGTGAGTGGAACGCCCACATTGGCAGCAACCGCATTGGCTTGCGCATTGGCCAGATCAGCACGCGCGCGGTCCACGGCAACCTGGTAGTCCTTGGGATCAAGCTCCACCAGCAGCGTTCCGGCCTGTACAACTTCGTTATCGTCATGCAGCACGTTCAGCACCGTGCCGGTAACACGCGCGCTGATGGGATTAATGTGGCCGTCAATCTGTGCATCGTCTGTGGATTCGCGCACGGAGTAATAACGCCAGATGAAAAATCCGCCAATAAGCAGAAGAATGACCAGCGCGGCAATAATCCACTTGGCCTGCGGATGCGTGCGGAAAAATCCCACGGCGCGAGTCTCTGTGATGGAGCGGCGCTCTTTGCCGGTGCGGCGTTCATCGCTCTTTTCCGGCGGCGTCTCAACTTCCGTGCGTAGAGGCTCCTTCACAGCTTCTTCTTCCTCATACGGCGAAATTTTAATCGGGTCAGCCACTTTATTTTCCTCCCAGGAATGCTCGCGTCCGCTGCTCCGCCTCGCCCAGGGCGCGCACCAGCGTCAGCTTGGCTACGTTGTTCTGATACAGGGCTTGAATATGATTTTCATTTGCGCCGGCAACCGCCTCCTGCGCCTGCACTACCTCAAGACTTCCAGAAACGCCGGCCTTATAGCGGTCCTGCGCTTCCTTCAATTGTTCGGCTGCAAGTCCAATCTGCTGATTGGCCACGGCCACCTGATCGTCAGAGGACTTCACGTCCAACAGCGCAGAACGGATTTCGTACTCCACGCGGGCCCGCAAATTTTCCAATTGGAAGCGTTCCTGCCGCAGCAAAGTTGCTGCCTGGTCAACGTCAGCTTTTACTTTTCCACCCTGAAAGATCGGTATATGCAGGCCGGCAGAAATAGCGAATGTGTTCTCGGCGCTTCCCGGCGCAGGACCAATGAAACCAGTCTGCCCGTTCAGGTCGATCGTTGGCAGCGCTTCGCCTTTGGCGGCTTTTACTGCAAGCTCAGCCGAACGCACGCGCGACTCAGCCGCCAGAAATTCCGGACGCACCTGGTAAGCATGCGCCAGCGCTTCTTCCAGATTCAGCGCGGAAAGCGGCGCGTACGGCACAGTGTCAGCCAGTTGGAACTGCTGCGCCACCGGCATTCCAATGGTCCGCGCCAGCGACATCTTCTGCTGCTCAAATTGGTTCTGCGCTGCCACCACTCGCTGTTGCTGCGTCTGCATCTGCACTTGCGACCGCAGCACGTCAATGCCTGCTGCCACGCCGGCGCTTTTCAAGTCCTGAGTCTGCTGGAAGATTGTTTGCGCAGTGGTGAGCTGGGCTTTTGCCGTATCGAGCCGTGCGGCGCTTGCCACCGTGAGCAAATACTGATTGCCGACGAGCAGCACCACTAGTTCGCGCGCGTCCTGCAGCGTGAACTTTGCGGCTCGCTCATTTTCAGAGGCTGCGTGGATTTTGTTCATGGCATTAAAATCCAGCAGCGTTTCACTCATGTTGGCATGAGCATCGAATATCCCGAACGGCCCCACCACGGGCGACTTCAATCCCTGGGGCAGAGGAATACCAAAAGCCGCCAGGTTGATCTGGTTCAATGATTCGTTAACGTTGCCGGAAACGTTTGGCAGCAGCGCGCTTAACTGGCGGCGATATTGCGCTCTCGCCAATTCAGTCTGCTGCTGAGAGAGAAGAAGACCAAGATTGTGCTTGAGCCCGCGATCTATTGCGTCCAGCAGTCCCAACTGAATCGTTCCGGGAACAAGTTTGTCCACGCTGCCGCTGCCGCTGAATACCTCTATCGCGGGAGTTTGCGCGGTATTCACCACGGGCGTTTGGCGATCCTGTGACGGCGCTGGCGCTGACCCTGCTGCCGGAAGTTGGGCAACACAAGAAACTGCAGTTAGAAATATGAATAAAAATACCAGGACACGTTGCGTCCGCATGTTTCCCTTCTTGGCGAGGTATCGGATTTTAGATGCGGTCGTGCCGTGCGGGATGGGCGTCTCTCGCCCGTGCACAGATTGACGTATCAACAAATCGCCCAAAAGAATGAGCACCCCCAAAAAGAAATTAATTAACCATTTAGTTAGATTATCAGTCAGGGTTCGGAGATGCAAGTTTTGCCGTTAACAATAGCCCCGTGGACACAAACAAAAATGGCGCCGGAAGGACCGGCGCCATGATTTTGAAACAAACTGCCGTTACTGCGGGCAAGGCAAAGCGGAATGCGGCAGGACGGTTTCATCCGGGAAGCTGAATGCACCGTCAATCGCGCTGGAGGTCGCCCCCATCTCAAACCACTGCAACAGTGGAATGTTCTGCGGGTGGTAGACAAAGTCGAAGTCTTTTTCCTTGACCTCGATGGCTGAGGTTGCGTTGGGCAATACCTCAATCGGATCGCCCTCTTCCAGATTGGCCTGGCAGACCTTGGCATTCGCCGGCTGTCCAGGGAACTGCCAGTTCGGAGCGGGATTGCTGACGAACGGATTGGCGTACGATTCGGCCAGTTCGTGGCTCAGAGCGGTTACGTCCTGGAATCCGGCGCCGAAGAGTCCTGGCGAGATCCAGCTTGCGTATTGGGTGATCCAACGATCTTCAGGGAATCCTCCATCCAGGAAGAAGGTGTGGAAGCCGAGAACGCAGCAGCCGCCGGGGGCGTTCGGATTAGCGACGTTCAGGTTGAACAGGAACGTATTCGGGAACAGCGTCATGTTCATGCCGTTGGTAGTGAAATTGCCCAGATTGATTTCGTTCACCACTTCGTTATCAAAGAAGAAATTGAAGAGCGGGCTCAGCATGAGCACAAACGTGTTGCCGTCTGCGGCGGTCCCGGTGAAGTACGAGCGCGCCTGGATAATCGTGCCGTTGCTGAGCTGAACATTCACGAAGAATGGAACGGTGATGGTCACCCGGTTTACCACCTTCGGGATCAGCAGCGTGTGCCAGTTGTTTTTCATGACGTTGAAGAACTGGGCGCGATGAACGGCGTCGCCAAACTCGATGTTGCGCCCTGAGCGATAGTCGAGCGGCTCGAAGTTGGGCGATTCCAGCGTCACTTTTTCAAACGGCGCGAACGGGACCACCTTGAAAACGGAGCCGTCGGCATTGAGCAGCTGCAAATCCACCTCAGAGATGTTTCCTGGATACACGGTGGTGCCGCCGAGTTTGGGATCGTTTCCTACCATCGTGAATCGGAAGTCGCGGCCTGCGCTGGGACCGGCCTGGGCGACAAACGCACCGTCAAAGGTGGCAATCGTGTTCAGACCGTCAATGGTTGGCAGGTTAGGACGTCTATCAGGTGCGGCGAAGTTATCGTCATTCCCGCCGCCGATCGGCACTGATTTGCTGCTCAGGCCGGCGTTTCCGCTCAAGCCGCTGACGACTGCGCCGGTATCGGCATCAAGAACTACGTTGGAGCCGATGCTCAATATCCCTGGGTAACCTGCCTTTACATTGACTGGTCCAATATCGCTGCCAAGCCCCGCCTGGCCGTTGGCAACGGCAGCATGGGCAATTGCGTTATCGCCTGACTGCGCGTAGCCCGCAGCAGTGAAGGCGATCATGAAAGCTAAGGATACAAGCAGTAAGCTAAAGCGGTGCGAGGGTCTCATTTTTTTCACTTCTCCTAGAAGGGGAAATTCAGAGTTGCAGGAGCCCTGCAACAATACGCCTACTCTGGCCAGCTCGCAATCCCGAGTTGCCGAAAATCATCAATTTTTTACAAAGAAAAACTCTGAAAAGCCTACCCCGCTACCACGGCCTGCTTGGCCAGCCAATTTTCTGTGCAAAAGAATTCCTATAGGGCAAGCAATTGCAGCCAAGCTGCATGGAATGACTAACAAAAAATGGCACCGGGAAAACCGGTGCCATTGAAGGAGAAGAATTGTTTCTAGTGGCAAAGAGTTGCAGGTGCAGTCAATGCTGTGAGATCAGGGTAGCTATAAGCACCGTGAAGAGCATCTGACGGCACTGTTTCTGCAAACCATTGCAATAAAGCCTCGGTTTGCGGATGGTAAGTGGTGGATACTCCCGCATTTTTCAGGGTTACTGGGAAACTCGCATTCGCCAGTACCTCAACCGGGTCTCCAGTTTCCAGGTTACCCTGGCAAACGCCGGGCTCGCCGGGGAATTGCCAGCGCGGGGTCACGTTGTTGACAAAAGGATCGTTGAAGGTTTCTGCGATCTCGTGGCTAATCGCGGTTACGTCTCCAAACCCGCCGCCGAAGACTCCAGGAGAAATCCAGCTCGCGAACTGAGTGATCCAGCGGCTTTCCGGCACTGCGCCGTCAGTGAAATAAGTGTGGAAACCCAGCACGCAGCAGCTGCCGCGCTGTCCGGGATTGTTGGCATTGAACGAGTACAGGAACGTATTGGGCAAAAGCGGAAGATTGAATGCGTCAGTGGTGAAGTTGCCGGCGTCAATCTCGTTGTTCATGATGATGCCCAGCTGCTGGTTGAAGAACAGGTTGAGCATCAGCACAAAGCGGTTGCCATCAGCGGCGATGCCGGAAACGTAGTTGATCGCCTGGACATTCTGTCCCCGGGAGCGAACGGTCACGAATTTCGGCACGGTAATGGTGATGTTGTCAACGACTGACGCGGCGAGTTCCGTGTGCCAGTTGGGATCCATCGAGCTGGCAAACTCGGCACGCTGAACTGGCATCTGAAAACTGCGTGGATTCGGCGGGAATTCCCGCGGTGGCATCGTGCTCATATTTAAACCTCTGGAAGTTAGGGGAATTCAGCGCGGGCTGCACAAATCGAGTCGCATCCACGGTATCAAAAAGTGTCCCATCCGCATTCAGCAACCGCAAGGACACAGACACGATCTTGGTTGGAATCGTGGTGATATGGCCAAGGGACGGATCGTTGCCAACCATGGTGTAAGGGAACGTGACGCCGTTGACGGTAAATGACCGGCTAAAGTTCGGCACTGAAATAACGTTGGGAACTGCGCCAGGATTGCCGGCAATGGCTGTTGGGCCCATTGGTGGAATCGTCGGCGACCAATTCCGATGGCACGCTGTGAATCAACTGCGGTGTGATTTCGTGGGCTGCTCCAGTGGATGCATCCGGGTTGGTTCCTACCTGTACCTGGGCTGCATCTGTAAGGTTTTGGGCAAACGAGCTTCCTACCATGCCGAGCGCGAGCAACGCGCTCAGACAAATCGATTTCCTGAGCATATTTTGTGTATCTCCTGAAGTGAGGGTTGGGCAAAAGCAAATACAAACATTGACAGCTAGTTCCGCGCGCTTGTCCGGCTTCATTCCGGAAGGGGAGAGACAATATGAACAACTCGCGAGGAGTAACTCACGATACCTTGTCCGGGCCTTTGCTGTAAATAGCCAAATTCGCGAAAAGCATGATTTTTATTGGGTCTAATCGAGGGGTGTTCTAGTCCTTTGCCGCTTAACCCACGCTTTACAAACCGGTAATATCCCGCACGAAAGAGCGAATCCTGACCCTGTTCGCCGCGCCGCCCACCGCAGCTAATTGCACGTTTCTAAAAAGGTTATAGTTCTCAACCTGATTTGCATCTAATGGGCAGATGCCGGACGATCCTTCTCAAACCACTGCCAGCGGCCTTAATTCCAGATGGCCTGAATCCCTCCGGGCTTTGCGCCATCGCAACTATCAATTATTTTTTGCCGGACAGCTCATATCCTTGATAGGGACCTGGATGGACCAGGTCGCCGAGGCTTGGCTGGTCTATCGCCTGACCGGGTCAGCCCTTCTGCTGGGGACCGTAGCATTCGCCTCGCAGATACCGGTATTTCTGCTGGCGCCCATCGGTGGAGCGCTGGCCGACCGCTATGACCGGCGAAAAATCCTTATCGCCACCCAGTCCGCCATGATGGTCCTTACGTTCATTCTGGCCTGGATCACGCTTTCTCACCGGGTAAAGATCTGGCACGTTGTCACGCTTGCAGCCCTTACCGGCCTGGTCAATGCCATTGATTTGCCCGCTCGCCAGGCCTTTGTAGTCGATATGGTCGCGCGCGCGGATTTGGTGAATGCTATTGCGCTCAATTCGTCCATGTTTAACGGCGCACGCGTGATAGGACCGGCCCTTGCGGGAATCGTCGTGGCAGCCATCGGCGAAGGCTGGTGCTTCTTTGCCAATGGCATTAGTTTCCTGGCGGTGATCGCGGGACTGGCCATGATGAAGATCGACCGTCCCCGGATGGCAATTGAAGGTTCTCCGCTGGAAAACATCATTGAAGGCTTCCACTTTGTCGCCAAAAGCGGCCCCGTTCGTGCTCTTATGCTGCTGCTGGGACTGGTGAGCTTTACCGCAATGCCTTACGCGGTTCTTATGCCGCTCTTTGCCGATAAGATCCTCCACGGCGGCGCACAGGCCCTGGGCTTGCTCATGGGCTGCTCAGGAATTGGCGCATTATGCGGCGCGCTGACTCTGGCGATGAGGAAGACCCTCAAGGGACTGAGTGTCTGGGTGGCTGTTTCATGTGCGGGCTTTGGCGTGGCCCTGCTGCTGTTTTCTTTCTCGCGGACGCTTTGGCTCTCCGCGGTGCTGCTTGTCCCAACTGGATTCTGCATGATGATCCAGATGGCTTCTTCCAACACGCTGATCCAGAGCATGGTTCCTGACCGCCTGCGTGGACGCGTGATGTCAGTTTATGCCATGACTTTTATGGGGATGGCTCCCTTGGGCGCTCTTCTCGCCGGCAGCCTGGCCCACAAGTTAGGCGCCCCGATGACTGTTGGACTTGGCGGTGTTGTAGCGATTGTGGGAGCTGCCGTTTTCGGATCCAAGCTGCCTGCTATCCGCCCTGCAGCGCGGGAAATGATCGTGGCCCAGCAGATGGCAGGCGGCGCTCCGGCACAGGAGATGACCGGAAGAGTTTTTACCAAAACTGGCGACGATACCGTTCCATCTGATTCCCAAACTCAGCCGGCATCGTCCGCGATTAGGTAATCACTTTCTTCAGCAACGCGATCTGTCCCGAGTGATAAACCGCGTGCTGCGTCGCGCTCTGAAAGAGACGATAGAAGTTGTAAGTCCGGCCCGGAACAGTCGCTTCCAGTCTTTCGTCATTGAAAGTCTTGATAGTCTCCACCAGCTTCAAATGCTCGTCAAAGAATGTGCTGACAGCCTGCTTCCAGTGCCTGCTCGTTCGTATCCTTCACAGGAGGCCAGTCCACTTCTTTGGGCATCGTCGACCAGGCTGGGATCGGCGTTCCCTGGATCGCGCCGGAAAAGAATTTGATCCAGGCATTTACATGGACCACGATCTCCCAGATGGAATGAGCATTCGGGATAGGATGAGCTTTAGCCTGCTCGACAGTAACGCCGTTAAGAATCTCGCGCAGTGAGTCTCCGTACCACGCTTCTCCATTGATGGTTGATGCCAATTGATAAGCGATGCGATTGCATTCTGTATTCATGTGAAAACCATAAATCACAAAGGACACAAAGTAACACCAGGGTTTCTTTTCTGAAATCTCGAGCGAAGCGAGAGATCGCTATCGCCGCGATGTTTTTCAGGATCGCCCCGGAAAGCATTGCCGTTATAGTGATCCCTCACCTGCAACAATCGCAGTTTCGGAATTTCAGAAAATTTTATGTTCCTTTGTGTCCTTTGTCCTCCAGGGCCTTCGGCCGGAGCGCATGAAAATCGGGTTTTCGACCTTGTGGTTGAACCGTTTTTACGCCCGCACGTATTTTCCCGCTTCAATCAACCGCGTTGCAATTTGCTGCGTCAGCGCGATCACATTGAATGGCTCATGCTTAAACAAGCGCCGCAGGATGACCATCTGCGTGCGCAGCATGTCGCCTTCTGAAACCGCGGCCACAACCTTCTTGGCCGCCGCTTCAAGCTTGTCCATGGAGTTGGTCAAGCTCACCTGCGCCATGGCAACAGCCAGGGCCGTCTTGGCTTCACCCTGGCGCTCAATCAGTTTTTGCGTGCGCAGCACCACGGAATCCATGGCAAAAATCTCAATCACCATGTCCGCGATGGCAGAGAGAATTTCCTGCTGTTGCTCGATCGCTGCCATGTATTTCTGCACCGCCGCTCCGGCCAGCATCAATGCGGCTTTCTTGGCATTGCTCACAAGCGTGCGCTCGCCAGCCAGCGGGCCCTCCAACGGCTCCGTCGAACTCGGCCCGGACATGATTTCGTCCGTCAGCTTCTTGATCGCGGGCATGAGCGGTAGCTGGCCTTTCATGGCACGCTTCAGGAGCCATCCAGTGATGATCATGCGGTTGATTTCGTTGGTGCCTTCAAAGATGCGGTTCACGCGTGAGTCGCGATACGCCCGCTCCGCCGGATACTCTTCCACAAAGCCGTAGCCGCCGTAAATCTGGACTGTCTCATCGACAACGTAATCCAGCATCTCCGAGCCAAACACTTTCAGGATGGAACACTCGACGGCGTATTCTTCAATGCCCTTGGCCGTCTCTTTGTAAACGTCAGGCGAGTTCTTGTCGATCTCAGACATCGCCGAATCGATCATTCCGACCGTGCGATAGGACATGCATTCGCCGGTGTAGATTCCTGCGGCCATGTTTGCCAGCTTTTCCTGGATGATTCCGAAATCAGCCAGAGTCTTGCCGAACGCCTTGCGCTGCTTGGCATAGCCGATGGAATTATTGAGCGCGTTGCGCGCACCGCCCACCACGCCGGCGCCCAGCTTGTAGCGCCCAATGTTCAGCGTGTTGAAAGCGATCACATGGCCTTTGCCGATTTCGCCCAGCAGGTTTTCTTTAGGCACGCGGCAGTCATTCAGGATGATCGGCGTAGTGGACGAACCGCGGATGCCCATCTTCTTTTCTTCGGCGCCCGACTGGAAGCCCGGAAATCCGCGCTCCACAATGAACGCGCTGAACTTCTCGCCATCCACCTTGGCAAAGATGATGACCACATCGGCAAAGCCGCCGTTGGTGATCCACATTTTTTCGCCGTTGAGGATCCACTCTTTACCATCGGGAGAGAGCACGGCTTTGGTGCGGGCATTCATCGCATCAGAGGCCGACGTGGATTCAGACAGCGCATACGCGGCGATCAGTTCGCCCGTCGCCAGTTTAGGCAGATACTTTGCCTTCTGCGCCGGAGTGCCGAAGTACACAATCGGCAGCGTGCCGATGCCGGTATGCCCGCCAAATGCTACGCTGAAGCTGCCGGAGACGGAAAGATGCTCGGCGATAATGGCCGAAGAAATCTTGTCCATATCCGAGCCGCCGTACTGCTCGGGAATGTCCACGTTGGCAATCCCGATTTCGCACGCCTTCTGGATCAGCCCGCGTGTCACCGCGAATTCCTTGTGCTCAATCTTTTCCGCATTCGGCAGAATCTCATTGCGGGCAAAGTCCTGCGTGGTCTGCGCAATCTGCTGGTGCTCTTCGCTCAGGTCTTCCAGGGTAAAGACCTGGTCAGTTGCGTGCTCTTCAATCAAAAAACTTCCGCCCGCCAGCTTGATTTTGTTTGGGACTGCTACTGTAGCCATTGTTTCTCCTCTTTTTTAACCACAAGGTCGAAAAACCCGATTTTCATGCGCTTGCGCGGGCCGAAGGCCCTGGAGGACAAAGGACACGAAGGGACTTCTCCTGAAATCCCGAACCTGCGGGTTGTGCAGGTGAGGGATCCCTTTAGCCACGAATTCCTTCAGATTCGCCTGAAAACCATCGTAGCCAAAGTGATCTCTCGCTTCGCTCGAGATTTCAGAAAAAACCGTCTCTGTGCCCTCTGTGGTGAAGAACTCATGCAATGTTCTCGAAAATCCCCGCCGCACCCATGCCGCCGCCAATGCACATAGTCACGATTCCGTACTTACCGTTGCGGCGCTTAAGCTCACGCAAAATCGTCGCCGTCAGCTTAGCTCCGGTGCATCCCAACGGATGCCCTAACGCCACCGCTCCACCATTGGGGTTGATCTTGTTCGGATCAAGCCCCGCTTCCTTGATCACGGAAAGCGCCTGCGCGGCAAATGCCTCGTTCAACTCAAATACGTCGATATCTTCCAGCTTCAGCCCTGCCATCTTAAGGACCTTGGGTATGGCATATACGGGTCCCAATCCCATTTCTTCCGGCAGGTAGCCCGCTGTGGCAAAAGCCACAAATCGCGCCATAGGTTTGATGCCGAGTTGCTGGGCTTTGTCACTGCTCATTACGACAGTTGCTGCCGCGCCGTCCGACGTTTGCGATGAATTCCCTGCCGTAACGCTTCCCTTGGCATGGAAAGCCGGCTTCAGCGCGGCCAGGGCTTCGATGGTCGAATCCGCGCGCGGGCCTTCATCGACCTTAAAAACAATCTCCATGCGCTTGGGCTTGGAGCCGTTGGGCGTGGTAAAGCTCACCGGCACCGGCACAATCTCATCCTCGAACTTGCCGCCCTGGATCGCCGCGATGGCCTTCTTATGGCTATTGAGCGAAAATTCATCGGCCTGCTGGCGCGTGATGCCGAAGCGCCTGGCCAGCCGTTCCGCTGTCAGCCCCATGGAAAGGTAGCTGTCAGGATAATTGTCCATTAGCCACGGATTGATCGAGACTTTGTTGCCGCCCATGGGGATCATGCTCATCGACTCCGTCCCGCCGCCGATGGCAACTTCTGCTCGACCCGCCGCCACGGAATCCACCGCCAGCGAAATGGCCTGCAATCCCGACGAGCAGAAGCGGTTGATGGTCATGGCGGAAACTTCCACCGGCAACCCCGCGCGGAGCGACGCAATGCGAGCAACGTTCATACCCTGCTCGGCTTCCGGCGTGGCGCAGCCGATAATGACGTCTTCAATTTCTTTTTTGTCGAGCTGCGGAATACGATCCAGCGCGCCCTTGATGGCCACGGCGGCCAAGTCGTCCGGACGCGTAGCGCGCAGAGTCCCTTTGCCCGATTTTCCGACGGCCGTACGAACTGAACTTGCTATCACGACTTCACGCATAAAAACAGCTCCTGGCTTTTGGCCGTTGGCTCTTAGCTTTTGGCTCTTAGCTCTTGGTTTCTATCCTTCTTAATAACTCGTGCGGCACAGCCGCCCTCGGCTGTGCGAAATCGCGCTCAATTTCTTCACTGCGGCGTCGGACTCGGTGTTGCTGTCGCGGACGGCGCAGGCACAGGCGTCGCGCTCGGAACGAGTTCGCCGGCACTGTCGAAACATTTACGCTCGGCGTTGGCTGCGGAGTCGCGGCAGTAGGCGATGGCGTTGCTTCCCTGCGGCGGAGTTCCAGCCGATGCCGGCACAGATGCAGCCTCGGCGTTGCCGTTGCACTTGGCGTCGGCGTTGGGCTCGCTTTTGGCTGCATGTTCATGGCGTTTTTGTCAGTCAGCTTTCCGTCCGGTCCAAACACAATCTCAATTCCGCTGTTCTGGCTGTTATTCGCCACGTCCTGCGGAACGGCCACCGCATACATCCAGGTTGATCCCACAAATTTGTCGCCTTGCTTGCTTAGATCACATCGAGCGTAATCCGGAGCGCCCAGAATAATCTCTACCTCTGACTCGCTCATGCCTGCGCGAACCGTATCGTACTGCCGCATCCAGCGCTCCAGCGGCAGGTCGCTGGTGTATGGCAAACGGATGCTCGTTCGGAACTGATCGTAATTCCTGTACTTCGAATTTCGCGCCGCGCAACGCTGCTGCTCTTCCTTGGCCGCTTTCACACTCTTTTGAAAACGGGCGTTTTCCTTTTCCAGGAACTCATAGCCCACCACCATCAGCCATGATCCCAGCAATACCACTACGCTTAAGATGACGAGTCCGCGTTTTTTCACTAGTTCCTCAGCGGCTTGCCGGTCTTCAGCGTGAACTGTATCCGTTCCTGCGTCTTCTTCTCACCACAGAGTGACTTAAAACCTTCGCGCTCCAGGTCCAGGATGTATTGCTCGCTCACCGGCGTTCCCGGCGTTACATTGCCGCCGCAGATCACCTCCGCGACCTTGGTCGCCACCTTCACATCGTGGTCGCTGATATATTCCGCCTGCTTCATTAGATGGATTCCCAGGCGCAACGTCGCAAGCGCGTTTTCGCCCGGTGCAGGGATATCCATGCGCGGTACGGGTGCGCGATATCCGGCGCGAGCCAGCTCCAGCGCGCGATCTTTAGCATCGGCAAGGATGCGCTCGCGGTTCATCGAGATCACATCACCATCAGAGAGGAAGCCCAACGCGCGGGCTTCATACGCGGACGTGGAAACCTTCGCCATCGCAATGGTTTCAAAAATCCGCTTCATGCCTTCCATTACTTCCACTGACTCGCCGCGACCATCGGGCCGGACAGCTTTCGCGTTGTCCAGCGCGCGCAGCAACATCTCTTTGCAGCCGCCGCCGCCGGGCAGCAGGCCGACACCTACTTCCACCAGTCCCATATAAAGTTCAGCATGCGGCTGGCGCGCCGCGGAGTGCAGGTTGATCTCGCAGCCACCGCCTAACGTCATGCCGAATGAAGCCGTCACCACGGGGCGCGAGCAGAACTTGATGGCCTGCGTCATGCCCTGGAACTGCTTGATGGCCATGTCAACTTCGTCCCACTCTTCTTCCTGCACGGCCAGCATCAGCATCATCAGGTTGGCGCCAACAGAAAAGTTGGCCGAATCGCCGGTGATCACAAACGCGTCAAACTGGTCGCCAATGCCGCCGGTCTTGAGCGACTGCGTGACCATCTGCACAATATCGCCGCCCAGCGCGTTCATCTTGGAGTGAAATTCAATGCAGCCCACGCCATCGCCCAGGTCGATGAGCGAAGCGCCGGCATTCTTCTTCACCACGCCGTTGGATTTCTTGGCCGTTGAAACCGACCACACGCCTTCGGCTACTGTCACTGGCTTGTACTGTCCCGTACGCAGATCGAAATAAGCGCGGCCTGAAGGTGACGAAGGATCGTCCTTGTACCAGCTCTTTGCGCCCGCGGCCAGCAGTTTTTCCGCATTCGCCGCGACAGGCTTCCCTTCCTTCTTCATGCGGGCGACGGTCGGCTCAACACCGGCCAGGTCCCAGACTCTCAAACGGCCCAATTTCCCAGTTAAATCCCATGCGCATGGCTGCGTCGATCTCGACAACGGTATCCGCAATTTCAGGAATGCGGTTTGCCGAATAAGTCCACAGATCGCTGAGCGTTGTCCAGATAAACTGCGTGGCCTTGTCGCGTGGATCGCCGGCCAAGAATCGTGCGCAGGCGCTCGCCCATGTCTTCAATATTCTTGGCCATCTCCAGCGCGGGAAATTTGGCCTTCTGCACGGGATGGTACTCAAGCGTCTTCCAGTCGATGGCCTGCCGCTCTTCTCCCTGCGGACCTTTGATCTTCTGATAGAAGCCTTTCTTTACCTTGTCGCCCAGCAGCTTTTTCTCCAGCATCTGCTTAAAGAAATCCGGCAGCTTCAGGTCAGAGCGCTCGTCCTGAACGTTTTTGCTGAAGTTGGTGACCACGCTACCCAGCACGTCGAGTCCAACCAAATCGATGGTTCGGAAGGTTGGCGCTTTGGTCCAGCCGCCGCTTGAGGTCAGCGCGTCCACTTCTTCAATGGTCAGGTCCATCTCCTGCATCACGCGAAAGACGTTCAGCCCGGCAAAGGTGCCGATCCGGTTGGCGATGAAGTTCGGCGTATCTTTGGCCGTGACAATTCCCTTGCCCATGCGGACATCACAGAAGTGCGCGATGGTTTCAATGGCGGCGGGATCGGTTTCCGGCGTGGGAATAATTTCCAGCAGGCGCATATAGCGCGGCGGATTGAAAAAGTGCGTGCCAAACCAATGGCGGCGGAAATCCGGGATGAACCCTTCAGCAATGCTGGCCACCGGAAGCCCGCTGGTGTTGGTAGTAACAATGCTGCCGGGCTTGCGGATGCCTTCAACCTTGCGAAGCAGGCCGCGCTTGATTTCCAGGTTCTCCGCCACGGCTTCAATGATCCAGTCGGCATCCGCCAGCAACTTCATGTCATCGTCAAACGTACCGATCGTGATAAGCCGCTCCAGACCTTTTTCAAAGAATGCGGCGGGCTTGGACTTCACAGCCGCTTCCAGTCCGCCAGCGACCAGCTTTCTGCGCGCAGCTTTGTCTGTGCTCTGGGCAGCGTCGGGCGTCACGATATCCAGAAGAACGCAGGGCACGCCGGCATTAGCAAAGTGCGCGGCGATCCGCGCTCCCATCGTTCCAGCGCCCAGCACGGCGACTTTATTGATCCTCTGATGACCGGTCTTTTGACCCTGGGAACTCTGGCTGGTTTGCGCTCCGTTTGAGCTGCGGGACTGGGGTGCGGCAGGGACAGCAACATTACTCATCTGGGCATCTCCTGGAAGTTGGGTGGTGCGGGCGAGAAGACGAGTCTAGAGACGTTCAGAATCATAACAGTTTTCGAGCACCTGCCTGCAGTCGAGGTTCACCAGCAGTACTTCATGAGTAGAGGAAGGCCGCCAGCGGATTCAAACGCTCTACTAGCTTACTGAATGAGCATTCATTCAGTCAAGTATGTACTATTATATCAATGGCTTGCAATCGCAACCGACCGCTGGTATTAGTGAATTACTTTGCTTTTTTCTTTCGCAAAGAGGTGGCCGCTACCATGTTCTTTCTTCAGCCACTGAATTGCTTCACGATGTTTCTTCCATGCAGGTCCGATCGCGTCCATGCAAGTCATGGCCTCTGTAACGTCGCCAATCCCGTAATAGTCCGGGCGGTTTTTAGGCAGCTTGGCTTTCCCTACAAGAAAGGGTTCAACATGAGGATTCTGCCTGCGAGCCTGCTGTAAAGCCTCAACGGCTCCCATCAGATCGCCGGAAAGATAGCGTTCCAGCACCCGTGCCCACAGGAACATAGCAAACGGCTCATCGCCATAGGTTTGAAGCAGGCGGCGAGCACCATCAAGATCGCCGACTTCCAGATAGTGGCCCAGTAATGAGTAGCGCAGCCCCTGATTATCGCCTGGGTTGAGCTGGAGCATTTCTTCAAAGTGGTGAATCGCTTCTGCGATGCGGCCCGCTTTGTAGAGTTCATGGGCAAGGTTATGCCGGGCACGCATGTAAGGGCGCGTCTCCATTAGCCCCCAGAACTCACCACGATTCTGCTTGAAAAACTCGGGTCCAAGATCGGCTTCACCCACTGTCACGATCGTCTGGAGTTCTTCAATGAGTTCACCGGGAGGGCCGCCGGCTGCAATGGCAAGAAGGACACGCGCGTCCAGGCAGGCAGGATCGAGCCGCACGGCCCGGAGAGCATAGGCAATTGCCATTACCTCGTCGTGGCAATCGCAACAAGCATCAAACAATCGGTCCGCGATCATCCGGCGGTCTTGCCTGGAGCGGCCAGCGCCAGAAACAGAATCGGGGAAGCGTTCAAGCATTTCGAAGAAAGCTTCGCGCTCTTCAGTATGGCGTGGTGGGCGGCTGCGCGTGTGGCGCGGTGGCATTCTTTCTCCCTAGCTCGTAACAGCAGTAAACAAAATAGTTATCTACCGGAATGCGGACGGAATTGCAAATTGAGTTTATAGAATTATCGGCTTGGGCGAGCCGATGGAAAAAATGCGACTTTCGCTATTGATCCATGGGCGAATATATGGCAAACTATCTATTTTAGGAATACTGGGACTATAGCCGCTCAGGCGGCGCAAGAACGAATCTTTGCCTCGAAAATGCCTCCCAGGAGGCCCTGGAATCCCGGGCTTAACAACTGAATATTTGCATTGCCGACTGCATACGAGCATTTTCATGGCCTGGGGTGTCCGCAGGTCATGAGTGCTTGAAAAATTGAGCACTTAGCGATCAGTGATCGGCATTCAGGCAAGAGACCACAAAATTGACATGTGTGACACTCGAAAACTGTCTCACCTAAGGGGTGCAGCTCACAGAGCGGATCAACCCCGGGATTAGATCGAACAAGTCCTTTGAAATCCTAGTTGAGGTATAGGGGGAGGGGCATCCTGTCGAGATTTGCGGCCTGGGGATTTACGTCAAATGAAACAACCAGAGTGTATAACTCCCAATCTCATGCCATGCTGATTCCTGCCGCTTCCAGAAGCTTTGCGGCCTGGAATTAGGCCGCGGCGCTCCATACGCTATCACGCCTTCCCGCGCCAGCATCTGCTTGATGCGGAAAATGTGGTAGCCATCGCTTACGGCCAAGCAGGAATGCATGCTGTTGGTGGACATAATGGTGCTCACACGTCGGGCAGATTCTGCGGTGTCGTCGCTCTGGGTTTCAGCAATGAGCTGGCTATCGGGAATGCCCAGGGTCTTCAGGTACTCGCGACCAACTACGCCTTCACTGAAGCGCGGATCGTTGCCGGAGCCGCCTGTGGTGATCACTATCGGGGCCAGCCCGCGATGGAAAAGCTGGGCGGCGCGGTCCAGTCGCGCTTTGTACACTGGCGAAGGACGCCCGTCATATTCAGCCGCGCCAAAAACAACGATGGCATCCGCCGTGCGCGATTCGTCATGGCCAGACTGGCTCACAATGCGCCAATAAATCGCCGCCGCATAGCAGACCGGCGTTAGCACCAGAAACCACAACAGCCATTTCTTCCAACGCTTGGTTGCCATGCGGGTTAGCCTCAGCCAAACCGGAGGAACTCAGCCAGATCGCTTTCAGGAATCGCGCCGCGACGCAGGACAGTGATATGCCCGGGATCGCTCATATTGATAATCGTTGATGCCACGTCGCGCGGGCTGGGACCGCCATCCACGATCATACTAATGCTCTTGCCCAGCTGCTGCCGCACGCCTTCTGCAGTGGTGCACTCGCTGGCCCCGCTGATGTTGGCGGATGTCGCGGTGATTGGCACGCCCGCAGCGCGGATTACTTCCACCGCAATTCGCGAAGCCGGCACGCGCAAAGCCACGTTGCCGGTATTGGCCGTGACCTTGAGCGGCAGCCGCGATGAGGCTTTCACGATGATCGTCAGCGGGCCGGGCCAGTATTTGCGGGTGATTTCGTAGAATACGTCCGGCAGCGGACGCGCCAGGTATTCCGCCTGCTCCACGCTTTCAATCAGAAGCGAGAGCGGCTTGTGGCGGCTGCGCGTCTTTACGTCATAGATCAGGTCAACGGCGCGCAGGTTGAGTGGATCAGCCGCCAGGCCGTAAAACGTGTCCGTGGGCATGCCAACAACCTGCCCCTGCTTGATGCGATCGGCCACATACGAAACCAGACGCATGTCCGGCGTATCAGGATTGATTTTTAGAATTTCCGCAGGCAATACTGAATCCCCCAACTGAGTATGCTCGAACCATGTATGGCGACTGGGCGTGTTGCATTCGCTAAAAAACCCGCCCATCGCCCTGACAAACGACTAAGAATAAACCAGCTTGCACAGAAAACCTAGACCCAGACTTTATCAGTTGCTGCCGCGATTCAGTATGATGGCAATCACATGAATGTTCCCAAAGAAATTGAAAGCAGGTTGCGCCGCGTTTCCAGCCGCCAGAACGCGCTGGTGAAGGACCTGCGCAAAGCGCTCAGCCAGGGTGAGCCGACCGCGGAAGGCTTACCTCGCCATAGAAGGCGTGCGGATTATCGAGGAAGCTATCCGCAGCGGCCTGCGTTTTCAGGCAGTATTTTTTAGCGATTCCGGCAGCTCCCACGCCACGCGCCTGCTCCCGCAGATCGGCAGCCAGGTTGAAGTCCTGCTGCTTCCCGACGAGGTCTTTGTCAGCGCGGTCAACACCGAGTCGCCGCAGGGAGTGGCTGCTCTGGTCAAACTGCGGCCACACAAGTTTGAAGACCTGCTGGAAGCGGGAACCGATTCCCTGCTGGTCGGCGTCGCCGGCATTCAGGATCCGGGAAATCTTGGCACGATCATTCGCTCGGCAGAAGCCTTTGGCGCACGCGCGGTACTGCTGGGCGAAAAGACAGTCAGCCACTTTAATCCAAAGACTGTGCGCGGTTCCACCGGATCGTTATTCAGAGAACCGCTCATCAGAGTGAAACTTGGCGAAAGCATCGAGCGCCTGAAGCAGCAAGGCGTTCGCGTGCTGGCTACTTCATCGCACAAAGGCAAGCCGCTGCATGAGGCCAACTTCACCGGCGCAGCGATGATCGTGGTCGGCAATGAAGGCGCAGGCGTGCCGCAAGAGATTCTATCGCTAGCCAACGAACTGGTGACGATCCCGCACTCACCGCGCGTGGAGTCGCTGAACGCCGGAATTGCTGCATCTATCCTGTTGTATGAAGCAGCGCGGCAGAGGAGCAAAGACCTCACCACGGATGAACACGGATAACACGGATTTCTGTGGATTTAATCGAGTTATGGGGTTCGACTAACTCCATTTTTGGCCTTGACTTCATCCGCGTCTATCCGCGTTAATCCGCGGATAAGTACTTGTTTCTTGTTTTGGATCAGTGAGAATCAGTGTAATCAGTTCCATCAGTGTTAAGGTTTTTTAGTAAGGTTTTCAAGAATGTCTTTGTTTCAGGCACTCCCGGACCAGCAAGGCAAAGGCGCGCGACCTCTTGCCGACCGCATGCGTCCGCGCACGCTGGACGAATTTGTCGGCCAGGAGCACATCGTTGGCCCCGGTAAGCCGCTTCGCCTGCAGATTGAGCGCGATGATCCCGGTTCAATCATCTTCTGGGGACCGCCGGGCACGGGCAAGACCACGCTGGCGCAGATCATCGCACATGTCACCAAAGCAGAGTTCATCGAGTTCTCCGCTGTGCTTTCCGGAATTAAAGAAATCAAGCAGGTGATGGCCGACGCGGAAAAGGCCCGCGCTTATGGCACACGCACAATTCTGTTCATCGACGAAATTCATCGCTTCAATCGCGCCCAGCAGGACGCTTTCCTGCCACACGTCGAGCGCGGCAACATCCGGCTCATCGGCGCGACGACGGAGAACCCATCGTTCGAAATCAACGGCGCTCTGCTCTCACGCTGCCGTGTTTACATCCTGAACCAACTCACTGAAGAGCAGATCGTCGTGCTGTTGCGGCGGGCATTGGAAGATATAGAGCGCGGTCTGGGTAAGATGAAGCTGCGCGTTGCCGATGAAGTTCTGCAGCAGATTGCCGCGTATACCAGTGGCGACGCTCGCTCCGCATACAACGTGCTTGAAGTCGCCGCTGCCACAGCCGGGGAGAATGGCGAGATCACTGAACAGATCATTAAAGACACGTTGCAAAAGCGCGTTCTGCTCTATGACAAATCGGGCGAAGAGCATTACAACCTGATCTCCGCGCTGCACAAGTCTGTCCGCAACAGTGACGCCGATGCATCTCTTTACTGGCTTGTCCGCATGCTTGAGTCCGGCGAGGATCCTCTGTACATCGCGCGCCGCGTCGTACGCATGGCTTCTGAAGATATCGGCCTGGCCGCACCGGAAGCTCTGAACCTTTGTCTATCAGCAAAAGATGCCATCGATTTTCTCGGCATGCCGGAAGGCGGCCTCGCTTTGGCGCAGGCAGTAGTCTATCTGGCGCTGGCCCCGAAATCGAACGCGCTTTACACCGCTTACGGCGCTGTCCTTGAAGACGTGGAAAAGACCGCGGCCGAGCCTGTACCGCTCCACATCCGCAACGCCGTAACAAAACTGATGAAGCAGGTCGGCTACGGTAAAGGCTACCAGTACGCCCACGATCTCGACGAAAAAGTCGCGGATATGGAGTGCATGCCCGACAATCTCCGCGGTCGCGAGTATTACCATCCCACTCAGGAAGGCAGAGAAAGACTGCTGTCCCAGCGGATGGAAGAAATTAAACAGAGAAAAGAAGAACTGCGGCGGACGGAAAACACAAAACCTACCACAGAGGCGCAGAGACACAGAGGAAAATCAAAAAACCTGCCGCTGATAAAACTGACAACTAATGAAACGGTAGAAATTCATAAGAGAAGTTCAATTGTCAATTGCCAGATGTACTTTCAATTACCAAATCTAGCTGAACCTTCTCCTGTGCTCCTTCAAAATGCATTTATCCATCACCACAAAGATTCCCGCCTTGCGCGCTTTCTCCGCTGCCTCTTCGTGAATCACATCTTCCTGCAGCCAGATTGCCGGAACCTTCAGCCGTATCGCCTCATCCACCAAGTCTGGCACATACTCAGAGCGACGAAACACGTCCACCATATCGATCTTCTCTTCGACGTCGCCCAAGGACGCAACCGCTTTCTCGCCCAGAGAGCCCTTGATCGACGGATTAACGGGAATAATCTTGTAGCCGTGGCTCTGCATATAGGCGCTCACGCCATAGCTGGGCCGCAGCGGGCTGTCTGAAAGCCCTACTACGGCAATCGTCTTGGTGCGTTTGAGTAGCTCACCGATTTCGTCGGTTACAGCTGTTTTGATCGTGTCCACAGATGCGTTCTCCAGAAAAGCATCATTCTATTCCGAAGCCTGTCATTGGCCGAAAAGTTTGTCATTGACGGCCAGTCACATATGCAATATAGTGGCGGCTATTCTTTCTTTCGCTCCGCCGCGCGTTGCCTTCTCCGATACAGCTTCTGGCCGCCACTTTACGGATGGTGTCAGGGACATTCTTGTTATGGCGCAGGCTCTTCAAGTCATAAACGTGAAGCGTCTTGACCAGCGTCAGTGAAATATCCAATGGGCATCGCGGATTATTGGCCAGATTGCGCACCACCGGATAAAGCTTAAGGAAACGGCGCTGGCGCGCGATCTCACGAAAAACGTTCTCCTGCAGGTTCTTGGATGCGGCAAACGACTCCGCTTCAGCGTCCGTGAGCTTGGGTGACGACAACACCGCGTTCTGCACCAGGCGCGCCGTGTCTCGGATCAACAATGCCCGCTCTTCCTTTCCGCCAATAAATCCCAGCTTGATCCGCTGACCCACGTTTAACTTTGAAACTCTCTGTAGCACCGTAAGTTTTTTCTGCTCCGCAGCTTCAAACTCGTCAGGATTTTCCAGAGGAACACCGCTCGTAAGAGCGCTTTCCGTCGCGCCCGCTTGACCGGTCGCTGAAGCGACTGCCGCTTCCGGACCTCCTGCCTCTTCTCCCACGCTTGCTGGTGCGTCCATCCTTCGGGTCTCAGTCGCGGGCTCTTCATCCTTGACCAGTTCAAACGGCTTGCCTTCTTCCGCGGCAATCGCGGCGGCATGTTCCCGCTGAAACGCTTCTAAGGCAGCCGCAGATTCGGGGTCAGGAACAACTTCAAATTCTTCCAGTGTCTGTTCCGGCTGCTGCGGAACGGCCTTCGCCTCAGGATGGCCGCCGCCCTGTAATTCCTGTGCTTCCTCAGGATGTCAGGTTCGCATTTCCCAGCAGCGCTTCCACCACGCCCGGGCTGCTGCGCGCACGAGCGCTGGCCAGCAGCATCTTCACCGTCTCCCGCGATGCTGTGTCGGCCAGTTCCATGAGAAGATTTTCCGGGATAGCGAGGTTCTCGATAAGCACAGGCATCAGCACAGGACGTCGGTTTTCTGGCTGCCAGTAATAAAGAAGAACTTCCGGTGTGGCCGTATCTTTGCTCAGCACTTCCAGCGCTGCTTGCGCGTCCCAACCAGCCAGCGTCATGCGTGCTTCCTGGCCAAAAAGCGGATGCTGCGCCATATAGACGAGCACTTCCAGAGTCTCATCGGCAGGGAGCGGCAGAGCGCCCCGGGCGGCAGAGCGCATCACGTTCACAGGCACTGCATTCTTTTTTATGAGTTCAAGAATTGGGGCCATAGGCAGCAATTGGTACTTGGTGCTTGGTAGCTAGCACTTAGCTTTAAGCTCGCGATTGTGTCGTCATTCCAGAGCAGCATGGATCATCCTGACAAAGCCAAATACTAAATACCAACTACTAAGTTCTAATTCTGATCTCGCCTCGCCACAAGAAATGCTCGGATAAACGGCCTTAGGTCGCCATCCAGCACGCGGTCCACGTCTCCTACTTCCATCTTGGTGCGATGGTCCTTGATCAATCTGTATGGATGCAGGACATACGAGCGTATCTGAGAGCCAAAATCAATGTCCAGCTTGGAATCTTCCAGCTTCTTGCTGATGGCGCGCTTTTTCTCCAGCTCATGTTCATAGAGCTTGGACCGCAACATCTTCATGGCGCGCTCGCGGTTCTTGTGCTGTGAGCGTTCGTTCTGGCAGGCCACCACAATGTTTGTCGGGATATGCGTGATTCGCACCGCGGAATCCGTCGTGTTCACGTGCTGGCCGCCTTTGCCGCCTGATCGATAAGTATCAATCCGCAGGTCTTCCGGCTTAATGTCCACCTGAATTGAGTCGTCAATTTCAGGCGAGACAAAGACGCTGGCGAATGACGTGTGCCGGCGCTTGGCCTGATCAAAGGGCGAGATGCGCACCAACCGATGCACACCGATTTCGCTCAGCAGCTGGCCGTACGCGTAGTCGCCGGTCACCGTGAATGTCGCTGACTTGATGCCGGCTTCTTCGGCGGGCTGGTATTCGTTTACTTCAGTGCTAAAGCCCTGACGCTCCGCCCAGCGCAGGTAAAGCCGCAAAAGCATTTCTGCCCAATCCTGTGATTCCGTCCCCCCTGCTCCGGGGTGAATCGTGACAATGGCGTTGCGCATGTCGTGCTCGCCGGCCATCAACGTCTGGGTTTCCAGCTTGTCGGCTACTTCGCGCAGCTGGTCGATTTCCTTGCGCAGCTCTTCCACCACGGCTTCGCCTTCGCGCGCCAAGTCAAAGTAAGCCTGGATATCGTCCACGCGGCGTCCCAGGTCGGCGTCCATAGCCAGCGATTCTTCCAGACGCCGGCGCTGGCGCATCAGCACCTGCGACTTTTCCTGGTCGGCCCACACGTTGGGATCGCCGACCTTCTTTTCGATCTCAGCTAATTGTTGGCGGAGTGAAGGGGCGTCAAAGATAGCTCCGCAGATCGCGCACTTTATCGCGCACGGCGGTATATTCGCGTTCTAATTCTTCGACCATATTTTTTATGCAGGGCGGGCTTCAATCATGGTGGCAGCGCGGTAGCGCCAGCGCACAAACACCGCCAATAATGAGATTATCACACAAGCCCAGGCAAACACGTCGCCATAGCGGCTGTAAAAAGTGCTTTCGGTTTGCGGTGAAAAAGGCGCAACCATTGCGGTGCGCACGTTGCGCGGCGCCTGCTTCACCACCCGGCCCAACGGATCAATGGAAGCCGTGGTGCCGTTGTTGGTGGCCAGCAGTATCCAGCGATAGTTCTCCACGGCGCGCATTCTTGCCATCTGCAAATGCTGCGCCGGCGCCCCCGTTTCTCCATACCAGAGATCATCGGAAATATTGATCAGCACCTGAGCGCCGTTGGCGGTGAATTCGCGCACCTCATCGGGAAAAATAGATTCATAGCAGATGAAAATTCCCGCATGGACGCCACCCAGATCGAATACTTTGCGCTGGTTGCCGCGGGCAAAGTCGCCCACCTCCCGTGTGAGCTTTTTGGCAAAAAACAGCAGATTCTGGAACGGAACGTATTCGCCAAACGGCACCAGATGGATCTTGTCATAGCGTCCGACGACGTTGCCGTGCGGGTCCATTACCAGGGCAGCGTTCAGAAGTTGCTGATTGCCGTTAACTTCCGGCGTTTCACCCACCGTACCGACAACAAGATATGAATTCTTGTCCTGCGCCATCGCTACCAGCCATTGCTGGAGCCGCGGATCTGCAATGAAGAAGGGCGCCGGCGATTCCGGCCAGATGATCAGCCCCGGATTATCGTCCTTGGGCACAGCCTCCACGCTTTGCTTCACCAGTTCGGAAATTGTCTGGTCAAAGTATTTGGGAGTCCACTCCCGCTGGTCCAGAAGGGGAACATTTTCCTGCGTCAGCACGGCTTGGCGCGTTGCGGTAAAAGGGGCCGGCTTGGCAAAGACTCCTATCTGCAATGCAATGGCGGCAGCAACCGTGCAGACCATGAGGTTCTTGCGGCGCTGCCCGCGCAGCAACATAGCGGCAACAAACGCGCAGTTCACCAGCATCACGGCAAATGAAAGGCCGTAAACGCCACTCACCTGCGCCATCCGCGCAAATGGAATATTGTCGATTTGTGCGCCGCCCAGCGGGTTCCACGGATCGCCGATCACGCGATCGCGAAAAAGCTCAATGGCGGTCCAGAACACTGGCGCAAGCAGCAAAGGACGACGATTTCCCGCTGTCGATCTTCTGGCCATCATGACCACCAATGCGGCGAATGCCCCGTGATGCAGCCCCATATAAATACAGAATGCAGCTGTAATCAGCGTGGCTGCTATTCCGGGCAGCCGGCCATAAACGTTCATTACGGGATAAATCCAGTAACACGTTCCCAGGTACCAGACAATGCCGCTGGCCCAGCCAATCAAAAAACCCTGCCACACGGTGAATGGACGCAGTGACCGGCCTTCGGAGTCAAACAACTCGCCTTCGCCGCCGCGTCCCCGCAGCAGCGCATAAAGCAATGGCGCCATCGCAATCCAGCATAGGAAATACAGGTTTATGTTGGGAAAAACGAGGATCTGTAGCGCGCTCGAGATGAGCGCGAGTATCCAGGCTCTGGAAGGAATATTCCGCACTGAGCACAGATTTTAACAAACCCTGGGTTCTACTTTGATTCCTCCAACCCACAGGACTACAATGCCTAGAGTGAACTTCCTGGTGCACTACATTTTGCCGGTCTTTAAGTACCTGTTTTTTGCGGGGCTGATCGGCGCTGTGCCGGTAATTATTGTGACGGCTGTAAAAACGGCCCAGAGCATGCTGGAAGAAGATTAGAAATTAGGCGTCGAATCGGGACTTAAGGAATTTGGCTCGGCCCTGCAAATGGAGCGCCAGTTGGCGCTTTTGTTGGCAGCGGCCGTTATTTACTTTTCAAAATGTCAGCAGGCTCAGGAGCTGTCCCACCACTTTCGAACCGGGTCCGCATTGTTGTTGCGACCTCGGTCATGCTCACATTCATCTCCTATTGGCGGGCAGCCGCCATTGTGTTGAATGATTTGGGCTCCTCCGCCTTCTATGCTGGCGGCATCGCTGAACAGGCGGTAGGCAAGTCAGCGCCGTGGTTCATTCTGGGCGTGATGCTATTCGCCTTCGCGGTACGCTCGGTTTACGTGGAAAGCTGTTCCATGTTCACCCGTGGCGGCGTCTATCGCGTGGTGAAAGAAGCTCTTGGCGGTGCCTTCGCCAAGTTCAGCGTTTCCGCGCTGATGTTTGATTACATCCTCACCGGGCCGATTTCCGGCGTTGCCGCCGGGCAATACATCGCCAGCCTTATCAATGAGCTGTTTGCCTCCGCTGATCAGCATGGCTGGATCCCCAAAGCCATGCATGTGATGTTTCATGGCACTCCGCAGATTGACCTGAATCATGCGGCCGCCGCATTCGCTCTGCTGGTAACCGTCTATTACTGGTGGGAAAACATTAAGGGGATTGAGGAATCCAGCGACAAGGCGCTCCGCGTAATGCAGATCACCACCGTGATGGTAGTGATCCTTATGGGATGGGCTTTTTACACCGTCTTTCACAATGGGGCCGCTCTGCCTCCGCTGCCTATCCCGGAAAACCTTCACTTCAGCGCTGAAGCGCTTGGCTTTCTGAAGAGTACTGACCTGGCAAAATCGCTCGGTCTGTTTGGAATCCTGATAGCGTTCGGCCACTCCGTTCTGGCAATGAGCGGTGAGGAGTCGCTGGCACAGGTGAACCGTGAAATTGCCAGCCCCAAGCTGCGCAACCTGAAGCGGGCCGCGCTGATCATTGCGATCTTTAGTTTTGTCTTTACCGGCATCGGTTCCCTGCTGGCCGTAATGATCATTCCTGATGATGTTCGGGTACCGGTTTACAAAGACAACCTGATTGCCGGCATGGCCATGTATATGGTCGGGCCTCACGTCTTAAAGCTGGTATTTCGCATATTTGTGGTGGTGGTCGGTTTTTTGATTCTCTCCGGCGCCATTAACACGTCCATCATCGGATCCAATGGCGTGTTGAACAGGGTTTCTGAAGATGGAGTGCTTACTGACTGGTTCCGTCGTCCCCACAGGAAGTTCGGTACCAGTTACCGGATCATCAACCTGATTGTCGGCCTGCAGTTATTCACGATTCTTCTCAGCCGCGGCAATGTTTACGTCCTGGGTGAAGCCTACGCTTTCGGCGTGATCTGGAGCTTCACGTTCAACAGCCTGGCCATGCTGGTGCTGCGCTTCAAGTACAAAGGCGAGCGCGGATGGCGTGTGCCGCCCAACATCCGCATTGGTAAGACTGAAATTCCCATTGGGCTGGCGTCCGTTCACCTGGTGCTGCTCTCCACGGCAATTGTGAATCTGTTCACCAAGCAGGTTGCGACCGTGGCGGGCTTGGCGTTTTCATTTGCGTTTTTCTTTATCTTTACCGTCTCCGAGAAGATCAACAAACGCAAATTCGCCCACGTGGAACAGCAGATGAAAGAACACTTCCATTTGCTGCATCAGGAAACCATTGAGCGTGAAGCGCTGCAGGTGCGTCCTGGGAACGTGCTGGTGACGGTGCGCGACTACAACACGCTCAATCATCTGCGCTGGACGCTGGAAAACACTGACACTAGTGAGGCTGACGTTGTGGTGATGGAGGCGCGTCTTACAGGCTACGGCAGCGCCGACCGAGATCTTGCAATGGAGCAGATCTTCAGCGACTTCGAGCAGACGCTCTTCACCAAAGCGGTCTCGATTGCCGAAAGCTACGGCAAGACGATTTCTCTACTAGTAGTACCGGCGCGTGATGTGTGGTCTGCCATTGTTCAGACTGCCAACGCGCTGGAATCTTCCGCGGTAGTATCCGGGGTTTCGAGCAAAATGACCGGAGAAGAACAGGCTTTCCGGTTGGGCCAGGCGTGGGAAGCCATGCCGGAACCCAAGCGCCAGTTCGTATTCCAGGTAGTGCGAGCCGATTCCACCGTCGAAAGCTATCGTATCGGTCCGCACACGCCGACCATGAAGACGGAAGACGTCCATCTGGTTCACAAGATCTGGCTGGATATTAAGCGACTCCCGGGAACTGAGGACATCCATCACTCTGACATTGTTACCCTGGCATTGACCCGGCTCTCTCGCGACTACAGCGTTGACAAAGACGATGTGCTCAAGAACCTGAAGAAAGGTGTGCGCGGCGCTCTGCCCGCAACCAGCAGTTTCATCCGCGAACCCGATGCCGATGGCAGTTCGCAAAAAAGAACAGAAGCTCCGCGTCGCGAACAGCCTATGCCGCCCATGACTGGTCCCCGATAACTGTTTTGGTTAAGGATGGCGATGCGGCTTAAAGCCTATTGACGATTCCCTCGGTCGCGTGGCTTTTGCCTGTGCTTCCGGCCAGCAGTTTCTCGCGAACGAAAGCAGCAATCTCTTCCGTGACATACGGAGGCGGCTGGATTTTAAAGATCGGCTTCCCTGCCAGCGCGTCCATTGATACCGTCTTCCATTTTGCTCTGGCTTCCGATTGATGCAGGATCACGCCATCAGCACGGTCAAGAAATTCTCGCGCAGAATCCTTAAAGTCTTCCGTATCGGCGTCAAGCACGGTGAGGTACAAATCAGGACGCAAAAACCTGATCACGCTATTCGATTCCATGATCACGTTTTCTGCGCCGGCGATCTTGCGTTCGATGTCCGGCATGGCCTCCCCCAACCGGCCTTGGCGTGTGCGCACCCAAAGTGACCTCTTAGCACCAGCAACAAGAAACCGCGATGTGTCGCTTTCGCCGCTCAGGTCTCTCTCGTCGCTCAAGGCGCGGAAATGGTCGTCGCCCGTATCGCAATCGCAGGGCTTACCGTCGGCCGAGCAGATGCCGTGGCCAAACTGCGTAATCTTCAAGGCGGTCCAGTTAAACTCCGGCAGGGCAGCAATTAAACCGGCAACTACACTGGTTTTGCCCACGCTTCGTGAATGCCCGCCAATTACAACGATTGCCATACTGCTATTTTCGCAGGTTTCATGCGCTTTAAGAACCCCAAACTGATCTCTCGTCCCGGGAGAACTGCTTTTTGACGCAATGGCCTACAATTAACCTGTGATTTCCTGGAGCGGGCGCTGGCCCGTCCGTTACCTCATTGCGACTATCGCCGTGGCTCTGCCCATCGCCGTGCTGGAAAAGCTGCGTCCGGAGCTGTCCCAGACCAGCATTGCCCTCATCCTTGTCCTTCCCGTGATTCTGGTGGCCGCAACACAAGGCCGGGGGCCCGCTCTTTATGCTTCCATCCTTGTCGGCCTATCGTTTAATTTTTTCTTTATCGGCCCATACTATTCCTTCCTGATTACCCGCCCGGAGGACGTGGTCGCTTTTGTTGTTTTTGTTACCACGGCCGTGCTGGTGGGCCAACTTTCGTCGCGACTGGAAAAGCGCGTATTGCTCACCGAAAAACAAAGCAAAGAACTGGTGCACGTCCGCGGCAAATTTGAGCGCGCCGCCGCCCAGGCCGCTGAAGCCGATGCCTTGCGCAAAAGTGAACAGCTCAAAACCGCTCTGCTCGACGCTGTTACGCATGACCTGCGAACGCCGCTGACATCAATCAAAGCCGCTATCTCCACGATTCGCGGAGAGTCGGTTTCGCCGGAAGTGCAGCGCGAACTTTTTGAAGTGATTGAAGAGGAGTCTGACCGGCTGAATCATTTCATTCAGGGCATGATGGACCTGGCCAAGCTGCAAGCAGGAGAGGTCACGCTGGCCAGCAGAAATGTTGCGCCTGAAGAGATGGTAGAAGACGCGCTTCTCCGCGCCGGATCTGTGCTTGACGGACACCCAGTGGAGGTTGCCATCGCCAGCGGCTTGCCTTCACCCAAAGTCGATCCCCGGCTAATTTCACAGGTGATTTTTACTCTGTTGGAAAACGCAGCCAAGTATTCAGGGCCCTCGGCCAAGATTACGGTCTCGGTTCGGCAGAAAGAGAACAACATCTGTTTCGCAGTGAACGATGAAGGGCCCGGCATTCCGTCAGAGCTGCGCGGTCAGGTATTTGAGAAATTCTTTCGCGCCGGATTGCAGCCTGGCCTCGGCATGGGATTGGCCATCGCGCGGGGAATTGTGCAGGCGCACGGCGGCAAGATATGGATTGAAGACGGTCCGGAGCGAAAAGGAACAAGTGTGCAGTTCATGATTCCGCTGGATGATGCGCCGTTGAATCTGACTTCGGAAACTAACATTCCACAGAACGGCGTTTCGCAAAAAGACGTTCCGCAGAATAGCAATGTCGCTGTGCCCCCAGGTTCTTCCCGCGTAAAAACGTCCGGTGAACACTCATGACAGACGATCCCAAGAAAATACTGGTCGTGGATGATGAAGCCCAAATCACGCGCGTGCTGTTGCGCGGGCTTGAATCCGCAGGCTATCAGGTGCGTGCCGCCAAGGACGGTCGCGCCGGCCTGGAAACGTTCCGCACGTGGCCGCCCGACCTGGTCATTACCGATCTCTCCATGCCGGGATACACCGGACTCGAACTGTGCGAACGCATCCGGCAATTGTCTGACGTTCCGGTGCTGGTGCTGTCGGTCAAGGAAGATGAGCCAACAAAGGTCAAAGCGTTTGATCTCGGCGCCGATGACTACGTTTCCAAGCCGTTCGGCATGGCAGAACTTACGGCACGGGTTCGAGCCTTGCTGCGGCGCTCGGCTGCGCCGCCGCAATCTGATGTCGCTTATGAAGCCGGCGATTTCAAAATCGATCCGCAGCAACGCCTGGTGGAAGTAAATGGCAAAGCAATCCATCTCACGCCCAAAGAGTACGACATGATTCAATACTTTCTCGCCAATCGCGGAAAGGTCCTCACCCATCGCGCCATTCTCACCGCGATCTGGGGCAGCAACAGCACGGAGCAGCCGGAATATCTGCGCGTCTTCATTGCCAATATCCGAAAAAAACTTGAGCAAGACCCGCGCTCTCCCGAAATACATCAAGACCGAGCCGTGGATTGGCTACCGGTTTGATCCGGAGTAATTACTTTTCTTTCTTTTTGCTGAAATCTTAATGCCTTCTTAATGCTCCGTGGACGTATGTTCAACGATGGAGCAGGCATCATGAATGCAACGTTAGAAAAACTCCGTCGTCCGGCCATCCCGGTTTTTGTGGCGACCACGGTCATGCTCTCTTTTATTTCTTTCTGGCGGGCCGCAGCCATAGTGCTCGCTGATCTGGCGTCTTCGGCCTACTACGTCGGCGGCGACACGGAAAACGTCATCGGCAAAAGCGCGCCGTGGTTCGTGCTGGCTGTCATGCTCTTCAGCTATGCCGTGCGTGCTGTTTACATTGAATCCAGCAGTATGTTTGTTCGTGGAGGCGTGTACCGCGTAGTGAAAGAAGCAATGGGCTCTACGCTGGCCAAGCTTTCTGTTTCAGCTTTGCTTTTCGATTACGTTCTTACCGGCCCCATCAGCGCCGTCTCCGCCGGACAATACATGGCCGGCTTTGTTCAAGACCTGAGCGCCCGAGCGGGTCATCCTATTCACGTCCCGATGAATGCCTTTGCCGCGACTTTTGGCGTGGCTGTAACGCTTTACTTCTGGTGGAAAAACATCCAGGGCATTCATGAGTCGAGCCAGAAAGCGCTGCGCATCATGCAGATCACCACAGTGATGGTAGTGATTCTTATCGGATGGTGCCTGTTCACGCTATCCAAGACAGGCTTCCATCTGCCTCCGGCTCCGGTCATGTCCAACATGAAGTTGAATAGCGACTTCTTTGGCTGGCTCTCCGGTTCCTGGTTTTCACGTCTCACGTTCGTGGTCCTGCTGGTGGGCTTTGGCCACTCAGTGCTGGCGATGAGCGGTGAAGAATCGCTGGCCCAGGTCAATCGCGAAATCCAGGCGCCCAAGCTCAAGAATTTAGAACGCGCCGGCGTAGTAATTTTTCTTTACAGCCTTCTGTTCACGTCGCTCGTCTCGTTCTTCGCCGTGATGATCATTCCTGACACCGTGCGGCCCACATATTTCGGCAACTTGATCAGTGGATTGGCCATGTACATGACTGGTCCTTACAACCTCAAGCTGCTGTTTCAGGGCTTTGTGGTGATCGTGGGCGTGCTGATTCTATCCGGCGCCGTTAACACGGCAATTGTGGGCGCCAACGGTGTGTTGAATCGCGTGAGTGAAGATGGCGTGCTCACACCGTGGTTTCGACGGCCACACAAGAAACATGGGACCACTTTCCGGCTGATCAACCTGATCGTTGGCCTTCAAGTGTTGACCATTATCATCAGCGGCGGGAATGTTTACCTGCTGGCAGCGCTCTATGCCTTCGGAGTTATCTGGAGCTTCGCCTTCAAAGCGCTCGCCGTGCTGGTGCTGCGCTTTACCCACAAGGAGCCACGTGAGTGGAAAGTTCCTGGCAACGTCAAAGTCGCGGGAATAGAAATTCCTATCGGGTTGGGACTGATCGCACTTGTGCTGTTTCTGGTCGCCGTAACCAATCTCTTTACTAAACCCTCTGCCACCATTGCGGGCGTCGCTTTCAGCGCCATCTTTTTCGCGTTGTTCACGGTCAGTGAGCGCCTGTCTGCGCGCGCCCACAAAAACGCCGACCATGTTGAGCAGTTTCGCGTGTATAGCAATCCGGAACTAACCAACAAGGGCCTGAGCGTAAGACCGGGCAACGTTTTGGTGGCTGTGCGCGACCCGGAGAATCTGGCCTATCTGCGCGAAGTACTGCAGCGGACTGATACTTCACGGCAAGACGTGGTGGTAATGACGGCGCGGCTCTACCATCGCGAGCACTCTTTCAGCGGGAGCGCCACCTACGAAGCCAAGGACATTTTTGACCACTATGAGCAGGAACTGTTCAGCGCCGTGGTGTCTGCCGCTGAAAAGCAGGGCAAACCGGTTTCACTTCTGGTGGTGCCCGGCAGCAACGTTTTTGACACGATTCTGATGACGGCCCAACAGCTCCTTTCCGATAAGGTCGTCACCGGGTATTCGGAAAAACTTTCTCCCGATCAGCAAGCCAAGCTCACCGGCGATGCCTGGGAACATTTGCCTGAGCCTAAGCCTCGACTGTCGCTGGAACTGGTTGATCGAACCGGGACCACCGTTCAATATTGTCTCGGCCCTCACACGCCAACGCTTCGTCCTGAAGACGTGCAATTGATGCATGCCATCTGGTTGGACTTGACCAAAGACCTTGAATTTAGCGGCCTTCATCATTATCACGTGGTAGCGCTGGCCTTGCGGGAGCTGCAACATCAAGCTCAAGACAGGCGAGCGAGATGAGCTTCTACAGGAACTTTCCCATGACATTCTGGGCATTACCAGTCACGCTTCTAATGGCAGCGGTATGCCGGTCACGCACGACAAGCTGCTTTGATCTTCAGGAGGAAATGTGTTTCCCAGTGTTGCGCGATTTCTCGTTTTTATCTTTTTGATGCTTGCCCTTTTCCATGCTCCCTCCGATGCTCAGTCATCGCCAGAAAGCAGCAACGCAGGCGCCGTGTCTGATCGTGACCGGTTATTGCTGGAAAAGATTGATCGCCTGGAGCGGCGGATTGCTGAACTCGAGGCGCGAACTGGAATCGAGTCTACGACGAAACAATCGGATCCTCCCGTCGTAGCAAACGGCGATGCAAGCCAGGAGACTTCTCGATCTGCGGCGGAAATGCCCGCCACGAATGCTTCCACGTCGCCCACTGAGGCCGAAGCCCCTTTCGCTTTCGCTGACTTTACCTGGCTGAACGGCAACAGCCGCACCAAAGAATCTCCGCTGGATTCCAAGGTCTTCACAGGAGAATTTCGCGCCGACGTCAGCTACATCTACGACCTAAATCATCCCCAGGACCACACGCTCAGTGGAACGAGTGAAAGCGGGCGCACCGGTGAGTTCCAGGTACAGCAATTAGGAGTGGGCGGAGATTTTCATTACGGCAATGTGCGCGGGCGACTGATGACCCAGTTTGGCATGTATTCCACCATGACGCCGCGCAACGACGCCAGTCCGGGTCGGGGCCAGTGGAACCTGGCGGACGCTTACCGCTATCTTTCAGAAGCCTACGGCGGCTACCACTTGAATGTGCTGCATGGAATCAACATCGACGCAGGCATCTTCATGTCTTACGTCGGATTATTCAGTTATTACAACTTTGATAACTGGGCGTATCAGCCGTCATACGTGTCATCGAACACCCCATGGTTCTTCAACGGATTGCGGATCCAGATTTTTCCCACGGCAAAATTAAAGATCGAACCCTGGCTAGTGAACGGCTGGCAGTCTTATGGCGTGTTCAATGGACGTCCCGGTGGAGGTCTGCAGGTTTTATGGCGACCGAATGGCGCGGTCTCAATCCTTTCCAACTCATACCTGCTGGGGCAGGACACATTGGGAGCACCGCATCGCACGCGATATCACAGCGATGATAGCATCGAGGTTAAATACTATGACCATCCCGCGAAGCTGATGGATAAAGCCGCGTTTTCGCTCACCATTGACGCGGGCTGCGAAAGCGGCAGCGGCGTAAGCTGCTTTGGCGATTCCAAGCAGGGACCGAAGCAGGCCTTTCTTGGCGCTATGCTTTACAACCGCACCTGGTTCCACAAAGACCTTTATGCCGTAACGCTGGGCGGCGGCGCTATCACCAATCCGGGCCGATACCTTGTTCTCCTTCCTCCCATCAATGGCGCAACGGCTTTCTCCGGCACTCCTTACTTCACGCTGAATCCCGGCGACCAGTTCAAGGCCTGGGACGCATCAACCACTTTTGACTACATGCCGAGCCAGTTTGTGACTTTCCGCTTTGAATATGACCATCGCGCTGCCAATGTTCCGTATTTCGCGGGCCCAGGAGGAATCACGCCTCCGGGCGGCAACACCGGCTCGCCGGGGTCGTTCGTTCCGGGATTCGTCCCTGACCTGCGTAAAAGCGAAAACCGATTCAATCTGGCTTTTTTAGTGAAGCTCTAGCGTTTTCAACAACTCCGGCAGGAAGCAAGTCGAACAGCCTACACAGATTTGCTTTCTCCATGATTTCTTTCTGCACTCTTTATAAGTTCTTAATGCGATTGCCGATTACCGTGGAATTAGCAGGAGGCAATCATGCTGCATTTTCTTATACTTTTTCTTGAAACAGTATTTTTTATTGGTCTGGCGGGATCATTGGTGGTGGCAATCATGGCCTTTGTTGGCGATTTTTCCGACTTCTTTGAAAGCGACAAGCCTGAAGGAGCTGCAACACAGGCAATTGGAGACTGAATCCGCGGTTACTCTCATCCCTGGGCGCACGGCTTCGGCTGTGCGCTTTTTTACGTCGCGGCTCGTTAATAGATGGAAGGCTCGCCGGGTGGACGGGTCTTCCACCGCCGGTGGACCCATAGCCACTGTTCCGGATATCTGCGGGCATAACTCTCAATCACCTTGGTAAAAAGGGCCGTGTTGGCGATTGCGTCAGCTTCATCGTCGCCAGTCTTCGTGAGCTGCAAGGCCGGATCAAAGCAAATTTTATATTTACCCAGCTCCTTGTCCCAGATGGTGAAGGCCGGCAAGCACGGCAGCTCCGGTATGCAATGCCACGCGCGCCACTCCCGTCGCCGTGCAGGCCGGGACTCCAAAGAAGTCGACGAACGCGCCTTGTGGCGGTGTCATATTCGTGTCCATCAGAATGCCCACAACTTCCCCGCGTTTCATTGAGGTTAGAAGGCCGCGAGCAAAATCCTGCTTCCCGAACGTACGATTGCCATGCAGCGTGCGATAGCGGTCAACGAACGCATCCACGTAAGGGTTGTCGAGCGGCCGCACAACGATGTTCATGGGGTTGCCGTTGAGCGAGTGCACGAATGAGCCAATTTCCCATCCGCCGAAATGTGCAGTCAGAAACAAAACGCCTTTGCCGCGCGCGCGGGCCTCGGCAAAATTCTCAAAGCCATCATAGATCGCGATTTCTGAAGCGCTTTCCCTGCGATAACGAGGGAAGAGCGCAAACTCAGCCAGTTGGCGGCCCAGCCCTTTGAAGAGCAGGCGCAGGATCTGTAGTTTTTCTTTTCGCGTCTTCTCCGGAAAAGCCAGGTCCAGGTTGCGCAGGCCGACCTTGCGCAGTCGCCGGTGAACCCCATACATGAATATCCCAATCCCCTCGCAAAAAACCCGTGCCATGGACCGTGGCAGCACACCGATGGCAGTAGCCAGCAGCCAAACCGGAAAGTATTCAAGCTTGTGGCGGAATTTGGGCAACTTGCGACGGTAACATCGCAAGAAAAATATTTCAAACCCGTGTAACCAGCAGGCGGTTGCGTGCTCAATTAAATGTAGTGTGCCTGCTGAATTTCCCGGCCTCCAGGTTCACAGCAAGACACCCAAGCGATTAAGATGGTTGCGACCAAAAAGGAGAAGACAATGAAGTTTTCCCAGGTATTAGCGGCACTTGCCATCATGGCGATTTGCGGCTGCAAGGCAGGTACGCCCAGCAATACGGAGAATAAGGTGATGAATGAAGTGAAGCATGAAATAACGATCGGCGGCAAAGACGTAAAGAACCCCATTGCCTATACACCCGACGCTGCCAAAGAAGGCGGCGAACACTTCCAGCATCATTGCCAGATCTGTCACGGTCTCGACGGACAGAATACCGGCGTTCCTTTTGCCACAAAGATGGACCCGCCGGTGGCCGATCTCTCAGTCAAAGACGTGCAGGACTATACCGACGGCCAATTGAAGTGGATCATTGAAAACGGCATCAAGCCTTCCGGCATGCCGGGATGGAAAGGAATTTTGGAGGATGAAGAGATGTGGAACATCGTCCACTATATCCGCCATCTGCCCGCGAAAGGCAGCCTGGGCGCTCCTCCGATCTTTAAGGAAGAAGAGGAAGAACACGAGCATATGCACGGCGCTGCCGCTCATGATCATCACGACGCGAAGCCGGATACACACAAGCACTGAGTGCGCCTTTTTCATAAAAGAAGGGAGCCATCATCGGCTCCCTTTTTTACTTTAAGCAGAGATTGTTGGTTACCTTTTTACTGGCGGCGTTGGTGAAGGAGTTGGGCTCGGCGTTGTTTCTGTGGCCGGAGCAGTCTCGGTCGCCGGAGTCGGCGCAGGCGTTGGTGTCGGAGTAGCGGCCGGCGGATTTACGGCGGCCGCAGGACGAGAACTCGGCGGAGTTGAAGATACTGCAGTGTTCGATGGAGCAACGTCAGTCCCTGCTGACTCTTTCACTGCGGCAAGAAATTTTTCCGCCGACTGCGGCGCTGGCACTGAGCCGGTAAGGATGGTCTTGAAGTCAATCTGGCGACCGTAAAGTTCGCCGGTCGCGTCTTCATCCTGTTTGATCACCGCGCCATTAAAACTTATGCCGGCAAAGAGTCCACGCGCTCGCGAATAAGTGAGGACCTCAGCGCGAAGCTTCCAATCGGTTGCGCCCTCTGTATGGCGTCCCACGGGCCCCGCGGCAACCGATGCATCGGCGCCAAGCTTAAATTTGTTCGTCAAAAGAGCCTGCATTCCTCGATCGTTCATTACAACCATCACCAAATCAACCGCCTGTCCGCCAATCTGCAAGCCGACACTTCCGCCTGTTGTGGTGATTGGAGCAGGAGCGCTCCAGCCCGTTGCTGTGCGGCAAGTTGCCATTCCGCGGCCATGCGCTCCACCTACGATAAATCCGCCTTTTAGCAGATTAGGAACCACTGCTACACACTTTGCAGATCCAAGAATGTCGGAAGGAATGCCTTTATCAGGAGTGGCCATGATTTCATTTAACACAGTGGCCGCCGTCTCCAACCGGCTGGACGCGGCTTCTGACGCAAAAGCTACGCTCATAAACATGACTGCACACAACACAATACGAAGCAGTGTTTTCATAATCCCCTCAAAAATGATTTTAGACGCTGGGAGCAGGTAAGAAGATGTGGAAAAATAATAAAGGGTTGGATACGGTGACCCTCGTGACCGTGTCCAACCCCGTCTCCCAGGTTCTGTGGTAGGTGAATAGAGTATCCATCTACACGATTTTCGCGGCAAGTAACCGGGGTTCCTTCCCCAATGCCGGTTCGGACATGTACTCACGGAGATACCAAGTTAGTAAACACCGGCGTTCTGCTTTCCAGCAAAACAAAAAAGCCCAGCAGATAGCCTGCCGGGCTTCAGATTTTTCCTGGCGATTATTTGGAGGAAGTCACCAGCGAATGCGTGATCGCGTGCACGGAAAGCGCAATGCGGTTCTGCACTCCGACTTTACGCATGAGCTTGGCAACGTGCGCCTTTACAGTGCGCTCTTCAATGCCCAGCACCGATCCAATTTCCTTATTCGAACGTCCCACCACCAACAGCTCAAGAACTTCTTTTTCGCGATCGGTAAATGTGACTCTGCCGGCGGGAAAAATGCGTCCCGGTGAAGACGTCACGCGTTCGATAAAGATTGAAAGTACGCGACGCGGCGCCCACACAGAACCTGCGTGCACGATCCGCATGGCCTGGATGAACTCGGCTGGCGAAGCGGCTTCATCTACATAGCCTTTCGCGCCCGCAGCCAGCGCTTTCAAAATCGTTTCATCGTCAGCGCCGCTGCCGGTAACGATAATGCGCAGATCAGGGCGTGCGGCTTTCAGTCCGGCCATTACGTCAAACAGGTTTTGTCCGGCCCGTGTTCCCAGCAGAACAAGGTCGATATCTTTGCGCGGACCCAATTCCGCCAAACTGCAGGAGACCAGTTCAAGGTCCGTCTCTGTATCGAACAGCGACTTCAGCCCAATAAACCGCAGAGGATCGCTCTCTACCACAGCTATGCGAATCGTTCTCTTTGATGCGCCTGCTTTCATCAAAACTCCTTCCAAGACCGTGGCGTGAATGTGCGTATTGTAAGCAAAAAATCGAGCGCGCGACCTGAAAGTATCATGAACCTCAGCCCAAGCCCATTACTTAGCAGGGTACATGTACTGAAGTTGAAGCGCAAGGATAGGGGAGTGCCACTTCGGGTTACTTGCTGGCTTCCAACCGGCCACCATCAGGACGCAGCAAAAATCCATCCGCATGGCCCAGGACAAAGCCACGACGGTAGCCTTCGCAGTAGCTTTCCTCACCAGGGAGATTATCCTGCTCCTTGGAATTCACGCAGCCGACAAAATGGAAATCTACCTGAGCTGTGGAAGATTGGTCTGAACCGCCCCGATCAAACCCTTCGTTGTATCCGGAGACAAAACCATCATCAAAATGGGTAAAACGGGCATCGGTGGCCGAGTGCGCATCTTCCAGGGAAGCGGAGACAGACCGAAGGGTATCGACAGCCCGGAACAGCCGTCCAGAATAACCGTCGACATAGCCAGCCTTCAACCCGGCCAGAAAACCGCGCTCAAACACTTTACGGGAACCAAATTCTGGGGAATAGCCCAATTTCAGTCCATGGAAATCCTTGAGTCTGCGGCGCTGCGAGGTTCCCAGGCTAATGTCCGCATTGCCCGCATGGTAGCCCTCTTCATAACCATGGCGATAACCGTGGGCAAAAGCCGAGTGCGAAAGCACCACTCCGGAACCGGATTCGCTCAAATGGAGGTCCTGCGATCTTGCGGTAACGGCGACACCTGCGGCGAGAAAGAGTATTAGCAGCAGACGCGCCATTGGGCCCAAGAACCTCCAGTTTCCGTTCAGTCAGATGAACCTACGTAACTCCGGGATGTCAGCGTCTTGAGAGTTCCTAAGGTCTATTTACCTACCCTCTAGGTTTTTCGATGAATGGCTGGAAATTGTATGTAGCTGGATACTTATCTCACCTTAACCCAATCATGAAGAGTTGAGCTGTACTCTGCGGCTACGGCAGATTAAAAACCTGGGGGAAACGGAGCCGAAAGAGGAAGGCGACTTAACTGATTTGCGATTTTCCCCGGGCGGTGAAACAGCCGCCTGGGGTACTCGTATTCTCCCCTCAAGGGCTTAGGGTCTTTTCCCCGGAAGATGTTTATGCGAAACCTGCTGCGTCAAATGCCGCTGGTTTGTCTGCTAGTGTCGTCCCTGGCGCTTTGCGCGCAATCTCGCAATCCCTACGATTTAGAGTTGGAAAATCTGCGCTCGCAATGGCCTTCAGCCGGCAAGCTGGAAAAATTGGCGCTTCTTGACCACGTCCGCCGTTTGCGTGACTTTGCCGATGATCGCCGCCAGGTTCAGCTTTTCCTTGAGAATGTCCGGCACTCAGCTGCGGAAAATGATCTCGTCAGGAATGAGGCGGCTGCCTATATTGACGACCTCCGCGCTTTCAAGGTGCCGGCACAACCGCAGGCGCAGCACTGGTATGCCGCCGAAGAATCCAGACGACGCGTGCTGGCAGAAGCCCGCACTGTTGCCGACAACGCGGCCTCTTATGAAATTTTTGCCGAACTGGAGCACTTATCCGGTTCAGCTGAAGCTGCCGACCATATGTTGCAGGCAGCCGGAATGGATCCCACAGCGACTCGCTGGCTCCGTGCGGCCCAATTTCTGGACGATCCTCTGCGCAAGTTTGCGGCGCTGCGCAGTGGCTTGTCGCTTGAACCTTCCAGTCCGCGCCTGAACGTGGAACTAGCGACCTATTACATCGGACGGCAGCAATTGGAAAAAGCCCGTGACGTGCTTACTGCGGCCGCGCAAGCTGCGCCCAATGATTTTGTTATCCGTGAACGCCGCGCCAGCCTCTTTTTAAATTTAGGGCTTCGCTCCCATGCGCTCCCTGAATTTCGCCGTTTAGAAAAAGAGTGGCCTTCGCCGTTGTGGCTTCAGTCGCGCCTTGCGCTGGATTACGAACAGATGGACCTCTTGGACGACGCCGCCCGGCTAGCCGCCTCCGTGGTGGCAGAAACGTCCGACAACCGTGAGCAGATTGAACTGCTGGCGCGCTTCCATGAACGCCGGCACATGAAGTATGACTTGCAGGCGGATTACATCGCTCTTTCTCGACTGGAGCCGAACCAGCCCGATATATGGTCGCGGCTGGCGCAAGTGCAGATTGATTGCGGCGATGCTGAAGGAGGCAGGAAATCCCTGCTGCGTCTGGTTGCGCTGGATGAAGAAAATCCTGACGCGCACCGCCGTCTGGCGCAGGTTGATGAAAAGCTGCATCTTGATAATGAAGCTCATCAGGAACTGGCAAGAGCTTCCAGCACAGCACCTCCTGACATGCTGACGATGGACGCCCAATATCTGGTCGATCCTGAAATGCTGGTCAAGGACGCGTTCGCTCATCCACCGGCGCCCGCAGATACAGCGCTGGCTGATATTCGCGTGCAGGAACTTCTTGCCAGCGGTCTCGATCGGGTACATGTTCAGCAGCTGTTCTTTGTCGGGTCCGAATCTGCGCTCGATGTGCATCGCGTCAGCACGATTCGCTATTCACCTTCCACGGAGGAACTGCGCGTAATCCATGCACGGGCCTGGAAGCCCAACGGATTAGTGCTGGACGCGCAGGAATTGGGCGACCGTGAATACTCCGATACGCCGGTTTCAATGTATTACGACATGCGCCTCCACCAACTCCGCTTTTCCGGACTGGAGAAAGGCGATGTAGTTGAGCTAGAGTATTCGCTGGCGCCGAGGCGCCGTTCTGCTCCGTATAGCGGGTATTTCGGTGAATTGGTGCTGTTTGCCGGCCACGGGCCTGAACACTTGAAGAGATATGTGCTGATCGCGCCGGCCGCGCAGAAGATTTTTGTCCACGCGGAAAAGATCGCTCCCGCAAGTGTTTCTGCCCGCAAGGGCTCGCAGGTGTTTCTGTGGGAGTCGCGCTCAGTTCCCGCATTGCCGCGCGAGCCGCGCAGCCCCGGCGTGACGGAAATTTCTCCTTATGTCCACGTCTCCACCATGGGCGACTGGAAGCAGCTTGGTTCGTGGTATGCAGACCTTGTGCGTCCGCAATTTACGCTGGACCAGGCGCTCCGTGATGAACTGACGCGAGTGACCAACGGGCTTCGCACCGATAAAGAAAAGATTTCCGCCATCCAGGAGTTTGTCCTGCGCAGCACGCATTATGTCGCGCTGGAATTTGGAATTTACAGCTACAAGCCGTATCCCGTCGCGCAGATTTATGCGCGGCGCTTTGGTGACTGCAAAGATAAAGCCAGCTTGATGATTGCGTTGCTGCGGGCCGCAGGGGTCGAAGCCGAGATCGCGCTGGTACGCACACGTTCTCTGGGTGACGTGGCGGCGGAACCTGCCTCCATCGCCGTGTTCAATCACGCAATTGTGTACGTGCCGAAATACGATCTCTGGCTCGATGGCACTGCCGAGTACGCTGGGCGCGAGCTTCCCCTGGAAGACCAGGGAGCATTATCACTAACGGTGAGCCTGAGCGGAGCAGCGCAGATACGGCACATTCCAATGAGCCACGCTGCAGACAACTACACGCGGCACATCATCCGTGGTGAGCTTTCCGCACAGGGTGTGATCCAGTTCAGCGGCTCAACCACCACTCGCGGTGAAGATGCACCCGGATTGCGCCATGATCTGGCTGTTCGCGAACAACAGCTTGATATGTTCCGCCGTGAGCTGGCGGAAGTTTTTCCCAGCGTGAAGGTCGATAGCGTGGCGGTTCATGGCGCGGAAGTACTTTCCAGCAGCGTGAACGTGGAATTCCAGGGAGCGCTGAATTCAGCGCAATACAAGCGCGTGGTATCTCTCAGCTCTTCATGGATGCCGCGCTCTTACGTGGCCGCCCTCGCGGAATCCAGCACACGCACGCAGGATCTGGTCCTGCCTTTGCCATGGACTACGGAGGAAGAGATTCACATCGCGCTGCCTGAAGGGACCGAGGTCGCGTCAATGCCACACGATCAGAACGTTAATAGCGTTTTCGGATCGTTGCGGCTGCATTACAAGAAATCACCGGGCGAAGTGATCATCCAGAGCCACGTGCAATTCGAAAGAGCGCGCGTGAGTGCCCAGGAATATCCGGCGTTTCGCCAGTTCTGTTCGCAGGCGGAGCGCAGTTTCCGCAACGAAATCAGCTTGAGCCTCCCCCAATGAGATTGCCGGCCCGTGCTCTTCCCATCGCTCTTCTCTGCCTTAGTGCGGCTGCAGGATTTTCACAAAAAGCTCAGCCCGATAAAGTGTCCGATTCCCTGCTTCAGAGCTTTTTTTCTGATTTCAATCTTCCGGCGGCAGCGGACGCGGCAGACCTGCGCGTGCGCCACTCTCCAAAAGACATTGTGGGACTCTTCGTTCGGATGGAAACCGCCGAACTACAGGAGCGTCCAGAATTGGTATTGGACTCCGCGCTTCGGCTTTGCGCACTGCCTGCTGCGCAGGAACTGCACGATCTGGCGTCAAACCGGGTCCTGCAGCACGCGGCCAATAGCTGGGCCTTCAACATTTTCCTTCGTCGCGTGAAGTCGGCGGCGGCAATCCACAACGGCTGCACTTTTAACTTAAGACTGGCGCTTTTAGCGGCGGCCTCGGACGGCGCAAACATCGATCTCGACACCGTAGCTTTTTCAGGCGGGCTGCTCACGCACTGGCGTATTGCCGGCCCGTTCGGACGACATAACAACATTGATTTTGATCGCCGGTGGCTGCCGGAAACCGAGCGGTCTTTCCGCGAGCGATATACATCTGAGCAGGATCGAGTCCTTTTAACCACTGAATACAACGAGCCGGCTGTTAGAAAGGCGAACCCTTCGCACACAACGATCCCGGAACGTTTCTGGTTTCGCGACGGCATGATCGCTCTGCCCCAATATTTTGCTTCTTCAGGCATTTTTTATGCTGCCAGCGAGGTCGAGGTTGCCGCGGGAACGACACGAATTGATGTATTGAGTTCCGGGACATACGAGATCTTCGTCGATGGAAAATCGAGTTTACTGCATGATGCACGTTATGCAGTGGGCCCAACTCGGGATTCGACCGCGCTGTTCCTGGGGGCGGGCCACCATAGGATCATGCTCAAGTTCACGCCCGACGCTGCCCCAATAAGCGTCGCGCTGCATCCGGAATTTGAATTAGCGCCACAAACAAAGAGTGCTCTGCCTGCGGAGCTGACAAAGTATACTGAGGCGCTTGGTGCTTACTTTCGCGGCGATTTCGCGGAAATGGGAATCCTGCTTCGTGCAGAAGCTTTTCATTGCAATGGCTGCAGCAAGTATCTTCAGGCGTTGCTCTATTCCGCAGCGGAGGAGCACTCGCCGCGAGCCGATGCTGCATGGAAGAGTGTTGCGCTGGCGCAACCTTCGGCGTTATTGGCGCGGCTGAAATCGGCGGAGAATGCTGTGGAACGCGGCCAACCTGAGGGCATACGAGCTGACGTGATGAGCATCCTGGCGGAGCGCCCTCAATCAGAAACAGCATTGCAGTTGGCATTCAACCTTTCCCGCCACAACCAGGTGGATGGCCCTGCGCTGCTCACCCGCCTGCTGGAATCGCATGCCTCGTGCGCAAGGCTGGCTGAGGCAGTAAAGTTCTATAACGCAGCCGCGCAGCAAGACAAAGCCCAGAGTGTGGAGCAGCAAGTCGCAGGGTGCGCGCCTGAGTCGCTGGAATATGCGCGGCTTCTGGCAAAGTCAGGCCGCCACAGCGCCGCTGCTGCCTACCTTCAACAACTCGTTACCAGAAACCCTCTCCATCGGGCAGCCCGGCGATTTCTTGTGGAGCAGCTCCTCCTGGACAATCAGATCAGTGCGGCAAAGCTTCAAGCCAGGCAGCTGCGTGAAATCGCTGCAAATGCCCCTGACTACGTACCTGTGCTGAACGAGACGGGAGTGGCGCGGGATAGCAGAAGCGAAAGGGCCGCAGGGTTCGCCAACGGAGCGGAATTCTATGTTCCCTACCGCCGCGATGGCATTGATCTAATTCGCAAATCGGCACAAAGAATTTTTTCCGGCGGCGAAGCGGTCATTCTGCTTTCTGACAAAGTGGTCTGCATTCGCCGTGAAGTTCCCGTTTCCGTGTATGTACATCGCATCACCCGCCCGCTCAACAAGGCGGGCATCACACGGTATGGTGAGGTGACGCTACCTGGCGGGGCTGACCTGCTGGAGCTGCGCACAATCAAAGCGAATGGCGAGATCATCGAACCGGAGCTGGACCAGCAAAAACCGACCATCTCCATGCCTGCACTCGAGCCGGGCGATGCAATAGAGGAAGAATATGTGCTGCATTATGCTGATCTGGACCAGATGCCGGAAAGCGCCGCTGCTCATACGTTCGGATCGTTCGCTGCGCCGATACTTCATTCCCGATTCGTTCTGCTCGATCCACCTGAAGCCGCAGTCCGCGTACGCCAGCAAGCCGGTCTTCCCTTGCCGCTGGTGGGTGAAAACAATGGAATGGTGGTCAGAATCTGGGAGCGCGACAACATTGTGCAGACCGTCCCAGAGCCGTTTCTGCCTGCCGTGAGCCTGCTGCCCACAGTGACTGTTGCTGCAGCAGAAAAAACCATCGCCAGGCTGCGGGACCAGTTGATCGACGCGTCGCGAGCGGGACTTCACGTGAATGAAGCGGTTGCGGAGCTTCATCTTTCGCAATTCGGCGGAGATGTTGAAAAAGCAAAGCGCTTGTACCGGTTTGTAATGAGCAAAATCGATTCTACCGGTCCAGACTGGGCTGCAAGTCCAGCAGAGGACACGCTGGCCAACGGTCAAGGTAGCCGGACCATGGCATTGCTAGCAATGGCGCGAACTGTTGGACTGAAAGCGGAGCTGCTGCTGGCGCGCAGGATCGAGCAGAGCTGCGGCAAGGAACTATCCTGCTACACGGAACCGCTCGTACGGTTCTGGCTGCCGACCGGCGAATCTGCAGATGTTGATGCGGAGTCCGATGATCTTCCTTTCGGCGCGATACCACCATCGCTGGATACGCGAGAAGCACACCTCGTTCCCTTGCTGACCGAAGAAGAGAAAAAGCCGGAGATCGTGGCATTGAATCCGCGTCTCGCGGGTGAGAAAAGTTTCGCAGAAGCCGACCTGTCATTCTCCGAAGGCGATTTGGTGGCCAGCATCCATGTGCAGCTCGGCTCGGTAAGGGCGCAGGAAGTGCGCAACGTGCTCCGCAGCGCCGGCGAACGCGAGCGTGCAGGCATTCTTCGAGCAGCTGGCCATGCGTATTTTTCCTGGCGCGACTTCGGTAACCGGCGTTGCTGCACATGAAAGCGATCCTGAGCAGCCGCTGAAACTTTCAGTCCACTGTACCGTTCCGCAATTCATGAACCGGCAGAGCGGCTCAGCCGAAATCAATCAGCTTGCTCCGGAACTCGGCCTGGCGACTCTTTATGCCAAGACCCCGGCGCGCAAGTTCCCACTCTTGATTGACTCGTTGTTTTTTGAAAGCACGGTCTTCCACCTGCATCTGCCTGACGGCATGGCAGTACATTCCTTGCCTGCAGACTTTACCGACAAGACAGAATTCGGGGAATACACATTGCGCTTTCTGCGGCTGCCGCAGCAGATAGATATTCACCGGGACTTCCGCATCCCGGTGCAGGTAATTGCGCCGGATAAATACGCTGCGTTTGTTAACTTCGCAATGAGCATCGATGAAGCCGAGCATCAACGCATTTCGCTGGAAACCGACAGAGACGCTGCCAACACGCGTCCGGCCACGTTCAAAAAGTAAAGGCCGGGATTGAACCCGGCCAATCTCCAGCAAGAGCAACTTACAGATTAAAAGCGATTACCGCCGGCCACCGGGATATTGCGATAGCCGCCTTTTTCCTGGCCCATGCGCTCCAGGAAGGTTGACGCCATATCGATAAACTTGCTCCCCTTCTCAATGTACTCTGGCATGCGCTGCCACAGTTCTTCAAACTTTTCAGGATGCTCGGCGGCAAAAGTTGCTACGCCAATCCCGGCAACGGCCAGGCCCGCCGGCCTCCGTCCGGTCAGAAACAAAATTGCCCCGGCCGCAAAAGACCCAATCATCAGCGTTTTCTTCCAATCCATTGCTCCGCCCTCCGTTGTTGTGTGCTCTGGCTGAAACTCTAATCTATTTTTCTCGCTCATGGAAGCCATCACGCTCATCTACCCGGTTCGTTAGAACCGCAATTGCGTCTTTCTGTTGCCCCTAGTCAGAATGGCTCACCATGATTTCGTGGCTCACCATGATTTCAAGTGCTACACCGCTTCTCTCTGGTGATCGATCAAGAGCAGCTCAGGACGCAAATCAATCGGAGAACACAAAAGGTTAACAGTGGATCGAAGAAAGGAACGGATAGTTTAGAAAAACTAAATGCTGAAAACTTGCAGCAAAAAGAAAGTGGGCGCCGGTATAGGGGCGACGCCCACGTGGGGGTACTGCGTATGTTGTTACTAGGATAGACGTAGGATCCAGAAAAAAGTTTCAGCTTTCTCTGAAATTAACATAACTAAATATCCCAAAGTTAATAGAACATCTAAGACTTGCGATTTCAGTCAAACGAAAAAACCCTTCGCCTAGACGAAGGGTTGGAGAGTAAGGAGAGAGGAGATACAATTGACGGCTTTTACGACATGCGCGAAATCAGTTCCCGCATTTGCAAACGAGCCTGGTGCAGCCCAAACTGTGATTCTTTTACATCCAAGCCAAGCAAATGGGCAATTTTTTCATGGGTGTAGCCTTCAACATCGTGAAGGAGAAAAATCATTTTTTCAGTTGCCGGCAGTTCAACCACCGCGCGCTCCAGATGCACCCGCTTCACGTTGCCGCAAACGCTCTTGATTTCAGCGGAGACACTGCTGTTCAACGTAAGGGTGCCGATGGTGGTGAGTTCGCGAATTTCAGCCAAGAATGCCTGGTCAATCTGTTCTGTCTTAGGCGCTGCCGATGACGCGAATGCGCGGAGGAATGTGTTGGCGGAGAGCTGCTCAGCGGTCAGCTCATTGTCGGTCATCCAAAAAGCCAGGGAGTAAATTCTGTGGCAGTGCTCGCCGTAAATCGCATCATAGTTAGCTGTGCGGTTTTCTCGTGCGGCAAGGATTCCAAGATTCCTGATAATGCTCACGCTGCTAGACATTTAACCTACCTCTTTTTCGGCCCGCTGGAGGGTCCCTTTTGATTACCGTCAATCTTTCAACTGCTGTTACTACAGCAATCGAGATGCCCAAAGAACGCGGATGGCCGTGAAGTTTTGCAATGTAATTTAAGTTGTTGATTCTTAAAGCTGAACATATCACGACCTGCGCAGGCAGAGGAAATCCACAGGTTAAAGGATTAAGGCCCAATCCAAGCTGGATATAGTTTATGGGTATTCGGATACCACTTTTGGCTATGCCCAGTCCAAACGGATCAATTGTGGACGGGTAAATTTTACAGTACGGAGCATTTTTCGGGGTGGAGTTCAGCGGACCATCAAGACTTCGCGGATGTTATCCCGGCCCAGAAAGAACTTGCGGGAAGCAAAGTCCTTAAACAGATTTTCTATGTGGCGGTTATTGAAGATCCGTTGCAGCTTAAAGCCCTGGATGGGCTCAAGTTCGAGAGTATCTTTTTGGACGATATGGTGCCGAGAATAGAGCGATTCCGCGCCTGCGTCTTTGGTATGGAAGAAGGCCAGCAGGTGGCCCTTGGGCTTCAGCATGGCCTGTAAACGCTCAACCAGGGGCTTTACGAGGCTTTCAGGCAGGTAGTCAGCCACATCCCAGAAAAGGATGGCGTCGAACTGGTCAGCAGCATAATCAAGATTCTCCGCAAAGAATTTCGATGCGTCAAACTGGAGCGTGCCATCTTCCTGCTTCACACAGTAACCTTCATCTTGCGATTCGCGCAAAATGTCCTCATTAAAGACGCGCACACCCATTTCTGTGAGCAAGGCAATGTTTGTAGGTGAGGTTGGTCCCAGGTCAAGAACGCAGGTTTTCTGTTCGCCGCTGCTGCTCAAGCCGCGCATGAATTCGGCCAGGCCGATGCAGGTGCGCCTGGTCCGTGGTGCAGCTTTGCCGCCCTCTTGCAGGCTTGGACTGAGAGCCGCCTGCTCCACGGAACCATCGCATTAAATTGTTACCGGAGGAGCTCACGCTCCTTTAACTCTACCTTATTTGCTATCCAAAAAGGAACCCTGCGAATCGGAGCTGGCGCTATAGCTCGACGCGCTCGAACTGGAAGATGAACCACTGCCAGCGCCCATACCTGCGCTAGCAGCGACTGCCAGAGGCTTGCGTGCTTCCGCCGGCTGGCTCTTCTCTTTGATATCAATGGCGCCCTTAAAGAATGCTCCATCTTCAATCACGATGCGTTGTGTGCTGACATCGCCAATCAGCGTGCAAGACTTGCGCAGTTCCACACGTCCGGTGGCCGTGACGTTTCCTTCCACCCGGCCATGGACGACGAGATCGCGCGCGGTGATGCCTGCCTTGATTTTTCCATTCGGGCCGATGATCAGGCTATGGTCGCGCAGATCGACCGTACCTTCAATTGACCCATCCAGATAAAGGTCCTCACTGCCGGTGAGTTCGCCTTTGATCTGGACTGACTTGCCGATATGACCTACGTCCGCGCGGTGCGGATCGCTGGCCTTCGGCGTTTCTTTATGTTGAGTGGGAATACTGGGTGCAGCGACAGCAGCTGGCGGGGGTACAGGCTGCGCAGGCTGGGTAGGATTCATGCTCATGGGTTTGTTGTCTTCAGGACGCGGTTTCCACATTTCGGCACCTTTTTCTGTCAGTTATCGCTTTTCTGTCAGTTATCGCTCTGTTCAGAGAGAAACTCTCTTGTCTTTGGAACGCCTGTCGCAGATTTCAATCAGGAGTTTGACGGCTAGTGTACTGCTGTCTTCCAAATTCAAGTAGTTACTCTAGGTGTGCGCCGGAAAGGCAGTCCGGTGCTCATACACGGCATCCAGCTGCCCAACTTTGCGTATTTACAATAAAGTAAACAGTAACTATTTCACTACCTCCCCGCGTATGACATACAAACTATTGTTTTTCAATAACTTACGCATTCTCAAGAAACCGCTGAAACTCTGGCCAGTTTGGCTGTCGGTTTGCTTTTAAGTTAAGTGTCGACCGGACGGAATGTCGCGGCGCTGCGGGTGGGGCCGAAACCAGGGGAACAGCGGTTCTGAACGCAAGTCGCGGCTATTGAGCCAATGGGACTGCCTTTCCGAGAGGTTGACAATAAAGGGGCGGCTGCAAAAGCCGTCTCTTTTTACTTTAGTCACTAAATCGCTAGAGCTCTCCACAAAATGTAAAATGCAACTAGCTGCTGGTTTTCCAGCGTCTAAACGAGAATACGGCTTTGAATATATGAGTTACTTTATTCCCCTGCGGCGCGTTGCGATGTTCCTGCTTTTTGCGAGTCTGGGCATGGCATTGCACGGGCAGACGACCGCGGACACTCTATCCCCGCTGCCGAAGGACGCAAATCAGTTCGTAAGGGATGCGATCAAGCACCAGATGGAGGCGGATGCTACTGATCACACGCACTGGCGCTATCACATCCATCGAGAAGATGAAAAAGGCTCACAGGACCGAGATGTAATCGACACGAAGGATGGGCAACTCGCGCGCACCCTCTTGATCAACGGACAGCAGTTAACGGCTGAACAGAGAGCGGCCGATGAAGCTCGGATGAAAAAGCTTGTAGACGATCCCGGCGAGCGGGCGAAGCGCGACAAACGCGCCAAAGACGATGAAGACAAGGGAGTGCAGATGTTTAAGGCAATCCCTGACGCTTTTATTTTCAAGTATGAGGGAGCGGAAAATGGCCAGATCAGGCTCTCCTTCTTTCCCAACCCTCATTACAACGCTCCCACACGGGAATTGCAGGTCTTCCGTTCCATGAGCGGAATGATATGGATTGACCGTACCGCACTACGAATGTCGCGGCTGGATGGATCGCTGTTTGAAGACGTAACTTTTGGCTGGGGCTTGCTGGGACGGTTAAATAAAGGCGGAACATTTTCCGTCACCCAAAGCCGCGTCGGGGACGATCACTGGGAAATCGTTTCTCTCGATGTAAAGATGTCCGGCCACGCGGTGGTTTTCAAGACCATCAATGTGAAGCAACTTCAGCGCATTACCGGATTTCATCGAATCAGCGACAGCATGACCATCTCTGAAGCCTACCAACTGCTGGAAAAGGGCGACACCGCAGTCTCCGCAGAAAATGCAGGCGATACGGCAAATTCTCTCAGGAAAAAATAGCTTACATTCTGGTGTCTGCGGACAATGCCAAATCAAACAGACCTTAAGGTTTTTTCGTCATCGGGCCGCGACACTCTGTAGGCAATGCTCCGTGTCTGCGGCGTTGCATGGATGATGCAGAATTGCGAATCACTTAGTTCTATTGAGCTAGGGCCACAGCTTTCTTATCTACAGAGACACGAATCGCCCTCGCAAAATTCCGCAGCTCTCGTTTCTTTCCTTACTGAGTGTCAAATGAGGCAAACCGGCAAGTGAACAAATGATCTAAGTCCTTAGCGCTGCTTCCACTCTTCTCAAAGGCCGGAACCAGAAAGGCCGAATAAACCAGGAGGAACGTACATGAGAAAGACATCTTTGATTACAGCAATTCTGTTGTTGTCGGCGGTTTGGGCAGTGGCGCAAACATCGCCAAGCAGCTCACCACAATCCTCAACACCGGATGCAAGCTCACAACAACAGCCCACGTCTCCATCGTCCACCTCACCCAGCCAACAGCCTGCGGCTCCTGATGCCAGCTCAACCACGACCCAGACCACCACGACCCAGACCACGCAGACCTCAAGCGATAGCGGCAATTCAATTGAAGGCTGCTTGAATGGTTCAGCGGGAAACTGGACGCTGACGGACCAGGCCGGCAAGACGTGGCAACTTTCAGGAGACACGTCAAAACTGAGCGATCATGTTGGACACCAGGTTCGCCTCATGGGAACTGACAACAGTTCGTCTGCTTCCGGTTCCAGCAGCCCCAGTTCTTCTAATCCCAGCAGTGCGGGCGCAACCGGAGCCGGCTCCTCTTCCGGAGCCCAACCAACCTTCACGGTAAACAAAGTGAAGATGATCTCGAGCAGCTGCCCGACAACCAGCAAATAACTTAGGAATCGCAATAAGAGTGAGCGGGCCCCTGTGCCACGGCGCAGGGGTTTTCTTTTGCTGAAAAAGAAACTAGGGATTCACGTGAAGACGTCCATCGCGCAGGACGGTGCATTTTCGGTTGCGCCAGACGATCTTGTCACCCACAAAACCGCTGATCCACACAAAGAAACCGATTACATCCTGGACTGGCAGCAACCACCACTCTTTTTGCGTTATTGGATCGTGAACAATGTTGCCGGCAGTAGCAAACGCTGCGCCTGCCCGCATGATGAGGGTAAGAAACAACACGGGCCACGCTGCGGGATATACAGCGCAGAGAAGAAGCGCCAGAGGCAAGGGATAAGTGAAGATCTGTCCCCAATACCCTAGCGGACGTGAGCGGCGCGTGCTACGCGCCCAGCGCATACGGTGTCCGAGGTTGTGCATCATGCTCTGGCTGCCAATGCGGTGTTCAATCACATACGACGAGAATAAAACACCATGGCCAAGTTCAGCGGCGCGTTGTCCAATCACAAAATCTTCCGCCAGAAACTCCTGCAGATAGCCGAAGCCACCCATGTCTTCAAGTACACTGCGGCGGACGGCAACGTTACAACCAAGTGCAAAACGCATGCCCTCAAGCATGCGCGCCACCATGACACCGCCAAGAAGTTCGGTGTTCATTCCAATGGCTTCCAGTCGCGACCAGAGGCTCTTGCCCGGCACAGCCCGGTAAGGGCAGCTGATCAATCCGACGTGATCGTCCTGTAGCTCTTGTGCCAGATGAGAGAGCAAGCTGGGCGTTACGCGCACATCGCTGTCACTCATCACCAGCACGTCAAAACGCGCTTCACGCACCAGGCGGTTCAGGCTGAAGGCCTTAGCGTTGGGGATGGGAGATTCGCCCGTTATGATGAGCCGCGCGCTAATGCGTCCGCTAAACTCACCGATAATTTTTTCCACCACGGCCACCGCCGGGTCATTCGGACGATGGACGCCGAATAAAATCTCGTATTCCGGATAATCCTGCACCATGAAGCTGCGAAGATTTTCTTCCAGGCCGTCGTCATGACCGCAGAGCGGCTTAAGAATGCTGATGGGGGGCTTATTTCCGGGAGCAGGCAGAGTAGCCGACAAAAACCGCCGCGTGGCAACAACAATCAGGACGCAGTAAACGAGCGAACCGGTAAGCAGGACTGCCAGAGCCGTAATAAGGATTACCATAAGGCGGGTTTGTTCTCCCTGTTGGAGCCATCCGCGGTTTCGCTGGAAAGGCCGTTGGTAAAAAGAAATTTGCCGCCACTTTCAGCAATCTGATGAAAACGCGCGGGGCCGGCCAGGGCGCTCAGACGAGCGAACCCGCTGCTATCAGTCACCAGATAATAGCGAATTGTACCTGACCAGAGCCTCATAAAGGCACTGTCATTAATAAAAACAGCCGGGGAACCCGGAGCGTAAGAGCCATATTCAAGGTTATTTATGCGGCCATTCAGCAACAAAGCAGTTTTATTCGAATAAAACAACACCGAAGAAAAGGGATAATAAGCGCCGTCCACGATCAATTGGCCTGTTGGCGCTTTCATCAGAGCCTCCGCCAGTGGGCGGGAAGAGAGATAGGGATCAAAAACAACCAACGCCATTCGGCTGGCATGCAGGAACAAGACCATCATGGCTCCCAGAGCAATGAATGCTCTGCGTCCTCGCAGCCATCCGCCCACAGCGCCCACCAGAAATGCAACACCGGCGAGTATGAGAGGCCACCGCAGATAAGCGAACGACTGCAACGTCAGGTCGCCCATATGTCCGAGGGAAAGCGTGTAAGACTCGGGATGTTGCTGCAATGCGCTGGAAATATCGCCGGTCGCGGGAACATGACGAACCGCGAATAAAATAGCTCCAATCACCGCCGCGGCAGCGGTCGAAATCACGGCGATGGCTCTGCTGCCCAAAGAAATGAGTTTACCTTCCTTATCCATTGCGCAGCCCAGCAAGAGCGCCACCGCTGGATAGATCGGCATGGAGTAGTACTCCTGCGTGGTGGAGAAGGTAAAAAAGAGCATGAGAAATCCTGCCCAGCAGAGCGCCAGCAGACGCGTGCGGCCGGCGCGATCCACCGGCTTGTAATTTAGTCTTGCGGCCGCAGGCAGATAAGCGCTCCAGGGGAAGAGCCAGAGCAGGTTCAGTATCCAGAACGCCAGGCGCGGCACGGTGTTGTAGTCACGCGGGTAGCGCAGGTTCAGGAACCTTAACAAATGCTCATTGAAGAAATAGAACCAGAAGAAGCCGTGATATTCTCCGGGGCCGCTGTGCATGCTGAAGTTGAAATAAGGCGGCATGCGCAACGTGGCCAGCACATGCCACGGCGCAGCGATGAGCAGGAAGATCAGGAACGTGCTGATAGGTCGCAGCTTTCGCCATGTATCGCGGGAAAAAAGCTGGCGCGTAATCGCCAGGTAGACTAACGCGCCGCCAATCGGCACTACCAGCGCGAGTAACCCTTTCAACAGTACGCCCGCGCCCAGTGCAATGCCGATCAGAGCGGGCCATCGGCGGGAATGAAGCTCTTCTCCGTCTTCATTCATAGCGCGCTGGAATGCCATGAAGCAAACTGTGATGGTGAGCGTGAGCATTACATCAGGGATAAGGATGCGGGTAAAGAGAAAGAGACCGATCGACGTTGCCAATGCCAGTCCGGCATAGAATCCGGCGCGGCGGCCAAATGCCCATGCTCCGTAGCGCGCGGTGGCCAAGCACAAAAAAACCGCAGCCAGTGCGGTGGGGATACGCGCCACCCAATCATGCACGCCCATCAGCAGGTAACAAATGGCAATCAACCAGTAAGGTAACGGGGCCTTTTCCATGTAGGGCACGCCATTCAGATGCGCAATCACCCAGTCGCCCGATTGAATCATATTGCGGGCCATCTGGCCGTGAACGGCGTCAACGTCATCCATCAGCGCGGGAGGAGAAATAATGCAGCCAAAGAAGACAATCACGGCCACAATCAAGAGCGCGATTTCATAATGCCGCCGCGGACGCAGCTGCTGGGGCGCGAGGACATCGACGGCCGAGTCGTCCTGGTGGTACGCGAGTTCCTTCACCGGAGAAATACTGCCATCCCTCTTCTATCTTACCTGCTGTGAATGCAGCTCGTCGCTTTTCGCCGGACCCGTCGCGCAGGAATGCGTTGCTCCGCGTAACGAACTTGGTCCGGTAAGCACTTTTAACCGATCACAACCAAGTCTAAACATGTAAATTGTAAAAAACTGTAAACCGGATGTGGAGGGTGCATGGCCTTTAGTCCCATGGCGCAATGCCCAAACAGCATGTTGCGAGTAGCTCGTGCAGTTGACTGTTTTGGAGCTAAGAAATGTAAAGGCTGCGCCGGGAGAGAAATTCGGTCGTAAGATGATGCTGTTCACTTGAATGCGCCATTTCGACGGAAGATGGCAAAGCTGGGCCACTGCAACGCGCAACATTTGCCCACAAGCAGTGTTCCTGCTTACAAGACCACAACGCTGGCCGGCGTAAGGACATGACTGGAGTATCGACATGACCCTGGTGAAACGGAGAATAGCGGCAGCGGTTGCAGTCATCGGCTTGGCTTCACTGATCACATTTCTCCAGGTGGAAGCCAATCATGAAACCGACGATCAGTTTGGCGAGGAAGCGATATGGAGTGCCAGCGGCGGCGATCTCAGCGCGATCAACCAGGCTTGCCAGGCGACTGATACAGCGCAACGCGGCGAATGCTTTATTGAGCAGATGGGCGAATATGCGTCGTCGGAAGCCGTAGCATTCACCCAGTTGATGGCTTCGCGGAAGCCACAGCGACTCGGATATCTCGCAGGCTTAAAGGAATCTGGACTAGTGGATCTTGGGTACGTGGTATATCCGGAAAATGGCAACACGCACACGGGATGGGTGCTGATGAATGGAGTTCCCGCCCTAATCAATCTGGACGACGTTAGCATGCTGCCAAAATCGGCAATGGAAAAAGACGCTCAATATGCCTCGTTGCGTCAGAGCCATCCGCATCTGCAACTTGTTGTGAATGACGCCCAGCGCGGGGCAGATACATCGCCCCAAATTGAACGGTTGCCGGGAGAAGGAGAGCGATTCTTAGTTCCCTACTCTCTGCAGGAATCCTGTGCCAATTGCGCGCCTCTGGCGCAAGCCATCTTTGGATTTGACTTTGACGATGCAGGCAAATTCCTGGGCGCGAAATTTCTAAGAGTTGAAAGCATGAAACCGTAGCGCCAGCGTGACGTGCATCCCGGCTTAGCAAAGATGTAAGGTGCAGGGATCTCGTGATGCCAGCCAAATAGCGGTTTAGATACCAAACAGGTTGGGCTGGGCCTTTTTATAGTTGTGTTCCTGCGCCCAGAGATTCAGTGAAACCGTAGCGAGTTCATCCACCACGGGAACCGCATTGCCATTCTTGGAAAGATCGATCGACTTGATGTAGGTGTGGCAGGTGTCGCAGGCGTCCACGCGCACGTAATCGAATTCCTGCGCGACGAACACCGGCAGGTGCTCCTTGTTTTCTTCAGCGCAATTCGGACACAAGACGCGGCGGAAGAACCATTCCGTGCCGCAAAGAGAGCACAGCAGAAAACGCTTGGCGCCGTCGCCTTCAGGACGCAGCACCGCTAGTTGCGGCCTTGATCCGCAAAAAGGACAGAGCGGCGGCGATGCCTCAGTGATGGAAGTGTTTTTCTCCGCCAGCTGTTCGGCAAACGGCTGAAGCAGCGCGTTGGCGAAGAAGACGGACTCGGCGGAAAGCTCATGGCTTTCCACTTCATGCTGCCAGACAGCGCGCAGCAGTTCTACACGGTCTCTGAGGAGATGATTGTTCGAGGTCTGCGGCAGCAGCCTTCAGGTCAGCGGAACCGGATTCTTTGACCAGCGTTAACAGTGCGGCAAAGTGAGTAACGAGCGAGGGAAACGTCATGATCGGCGGAAGAAGCCACCGATTCATAGACGCTTTTTTGAAAGCGGACGAGGCGCTGATAAAACTTGAGCAGCTCAGTCACTGAAGACTGGTTTTGTAACAGCTCGCTCGTCCGCGCAATACGACGGTCCCAGGAAAACCCAGACATCAAATCCCTTTAGTTCCTGCGGCCGGTAATCTTCTCATACCAGAGGCGGTGGTGATGCCGCGCCCACCTGGTGGAGACGTGCCCTTCAACCATGGCTTTCACGCTGCCAGGAGTCACCCACACGCTCATGTAAACGTGGATGATGAAAGCAGCAATGGTGATCAGCGCCGTGGCCGAGTGAATAAAAACGGTAATCGGTAGCACCCAGTGGAGTTCGCGCGGCATTTTCTCCGGAATCCACATAATGATTCCCGTGATGAGAAGGATGAACGTGCAGTACAGCATCACCCACCAGAACTGCTTCTGTCCGGCGTTGAAGCGGCCCTGGGGCGGCATCAACTCATCACGGTTCTCAGCATAGGCGCGGATGTTCTTGCTCCACTGCTCATCCTGGGGGATCTTCTGCATGTCGCGCTTCCACATGCGATGCATCCAGAAAATGGTGGCCAAATAGATCAGCCCGATCCATGGGTGCCAGTAACGAATGGTTGCCGGGCCACCCAGCACATAAGCAAGCCAATATGCCAGCGGGGTAAAGATGGCCAGGCCCGTGAGCATGAGATAAGTATAGGCAATGGCGTTGATCCAGTGATAAGCGCGCTCAGCAAAGTTATAGCGCTGGACCTCATCTTCCGGTATTGCCGTGGTTGGACGCGCAATAGTTCCGCCGCTCATCGCTTCACCTCCTCAACCTTGTCAACTTCTTTGGGACCGAAACGGACATAGTGCATGAAGACGCCGAACACGCCGGCCACCATGCCAATGCCGCCAAGCCACTTGAGCGGACCTTTCCACAGTTTCACAAAGATTGGAACCCTGGGATCAGCCGGCAGGCCGCCATAGTTCTCAGGATGTTTGGCATCGCCAAGCACGTAAATCACGTGTGTGCCCTGCACGCCAGAAGGATCATAGACACCCGCATCCGCGTGTCCATTGGCATGCAACTGATTGACGCGCTTCTCGGCTTCAAATTTCATGTCTTCTTTGCTGCCGAAATGCAGACAGCCAGTTGGACATGACTTGATGCAAGCCGGCTCGAGTCCGGCGCCAACGCGGTCAGAGCAGAGCGTACACTTGTAAACTTTCTTGGTGGCTTCGTTGAATTTGGGAATATTGAACGGGCAGCCCGTAACGCAATACTGGCAGCCAATGCAGTTGGCTTGATTGAAATCCACGATGCCGTTGGTGTACTGCACAATTGCGCCATCGGCAGGGCAGGCGATGAGGCAACCGGGCTCTTCGCAGTGCATGCACTGATCTTTGCGCATGAGCCATTGCAGGCCGCCATCGGTTTCAACTTCATTGAACTTGATCAGATTCCAGAAGTTCCACGCCGTTTCAGGCATGGTCTGGTAAGTGTTATCGAAAGTGGTTTCGCGGAACTCATAGCCGTTCCACTCAACGCAAGCCACTTCGCAGGCCTTGCAGCCGATACAAGTAGTGGTATCGATCAGCTTGCAAACGTCATAATCGCGGGAAACTCCGTTGCCCGCTGATTTGCCGTTGTGCCCGGAGATCGCTTTGATTTCTAAGTTTCCATTGCTCATGGCGTATCTCCTTAGGCTTTCTCGATGTTCACCAGGAAGCCTTTAAACTCCGGTGTGTAAGCGTTGGGATCGATCGCCGTGGGCGACAGCACGTTGACGCCATTGCGCTTGTCCTCAGCTCGGCCGTCGCCTATTCCGCGATATGCCCAGTGAATCGGGATACCCACCGGATAAACAGGGTCATCTTTCCCAGCAAGTTTCAACGGCTGAATGCGTTTGGTGACCATAGCCCGGGCGTAGTAAACGCCATACTCCTTGCCGTCTTTCGTGCCGCTTCTGGCGGTGGAGACCTTCAGCCTGTCGCCTCCCTTGATGGACAGCTTGGACGCGAGTTGCTCAGAGATTTCCACGAAGGGTTCCGGAACAAGCTGCATGTTCATCGGATTGTTCTTGGTCCAGTAATGGTAGTGTTCGGTCAGGCGATACGTGGTGCAGGGATACGGGAACTTGTCTGACGTTCCGTACTTGTCCAGATCCGACTTGTACCGCTTCACCACAGGGCTGTTGGTTTGCTTGGGATGCAGCGGATTCACCAACGGGCTTTCCACTGGTTCGTAATGCTCGGGGAAAGGACCATCCGCCATCCCGGCCAGCGGCACAAAGAACCGGGCAAGGCCTTCAGGGTTCATGATGAACGGGCCCATGTGGTCTTTGGGGTTCGAATCAGCCTTGAAGTCAGGCACATCATTGCCGGCCCACTTGCCGGTGGCTTCATTGAACCAGACCTGTTTGCGACTGGAATCCCAAGGTTTGCCGTTGAGGTCGCAGGAGGCGCGGTTGTACATCACGCGACGATTCATCGGCCAGGACCAGGCCCAATTGGGATGGATACCCAGACCGGACGGATCTGCAGGATCGCGGCGCTGCGTGTTCGAGCCAGCATCCGGCCAGGAGCCACAATAGAGCCAGTTGCCAGATGACGTTGTGCCATCGTCTTTCAACCAGGCAAAACCGGGGAGCTGCTGCCCAGCTTTCCAATCGGAAGGCGTCTGTTTTTCATCGTGCAGATCAGCCAATGCTTTGCCGTTAATCTCCTTGGCCACTTCCGAGAGCGCAGGATTGTTGGGGTTGGTGTAAGCCCATGTGGCATTCAGAAGAGCGTCAGGGAACTTGCCACCTTCCTTTTGATAAAGCGCCCGGACCGCAAGGTAGATGCGCGAGAGAATCTCTTGATCGACTTTGGAATCTCCCGGAGTAGGAACAGCCGCCCACTTCCATTGCAACCATCGGGCTGAATTGACGAAGGTGCCGTCTTTTTCAGCAAACCCGGCTCCGGGCAGACGATACACCTCAGTCTTGATCTGCTTTTTCTCGTCGTCAGAGATTCCGGGCGATTCCCAGAAGCTGCTGGTTTCTTCGGGGTAGATATCGCAGACAACGAGCCATTCGGCTTTCTTCAGTGCATTAATGTTCTTCTCACTGTTCGGCCCAATGGCGACACCATTCATTCCGAAACAGATCAAGCCCTTGAGCTTGCCGGCATACATGGCGTCCCATTGCTCCACCCAGGAGTATTTGCGATCAATCTTGGGCAAGGTAGTGGAAGGCCCAGTCGTTTTCCTTCTTGGCGGCGTCTCCGTACAACGCCTTCAGGAGAGAAACGGCAAATTTGGGAGTGTTGGACCAGTAGTTGTACGAATCCCACTCTTTAGGCTTGGCAGCTTTTGGCGTGATGCGCGTGATATAGCTATTGAAATCAGTATCTGCTGGAGTCGGGACCTTGAGATATCCGGGCAGAATATCAAAGACGCCCGCCAGGTCCGTAGCGCCCTGAATGTTGGAGTGGCCACGGAGAGCGTTGACGCCGCCGCCGGCGCGTCCCACATTGCCGAGCAGCAGTTGCGTCATGGCTGCCGTGCGGATGATCTGCGAGCCAAACGTGTGCTGCGTCCAACCCACTGAGTAAATAATGGTTCCGACCTTCTTCATGTCTCCATCTTTGCGGATGGAGGTGTACATGTCCCAGGCTTTATTGAGCTTGTCCACCGTGATTCCAGTAATTCCGGAGACGGTTTGCGCGTCATAGCGCGAGAAATGCTTCTTCATCAACTGGAAAACGCAGCGAGGATGCTCAAGAGAGATGTCGTAAGCTGTGTTCGGCGGCAACGATGGCGGAGCAGGAGCAGCAGCAGCCTTAGCGCCCGCAGGACCGCCAGATGTATGTCCCTGGCCCGCTGCTGGAGCAGCGGCGGCAGCGGGAACAAATTTGGCTGCTGTTTCAGGAGTTGCCGGCCCGTCACCGGCAGCGATTGCAGCAGCGGCCGTGCCGGTTACGTTTCCGCCTTCTTCGTAATTCCATGAAGAGGCGTCATACTTTAAGCCCGCAGCGTCAAAGCCAGAGAAAAAGCCGTCTTCAGGCAGCTTGAAGCCCTTTTTCACGATCAGGGCCGCGTTGGTGTAATTGATAACGTAATCTTTGGCGTAGCGATTATTCTGGATCGCGTAGTTGATCAGGCCGCCCAGGAACGCAATATCCGTACCTGTACGGATCTGGCAGAAGTGGTCAGCCTGCGACGCCGTGCGCTGGAAGCGTGGATCGACCACGACCAGCTTGGCATTGCGTACTTTTTTTGCCTCAACCACCCACTTGAAGCCGCAAGGATGATTTTCCGCCGGGTTACCGCCCATGATCAGCATCACGTCGGTATTCTTGATATCTACCCAGCCATTGGTCATTGCACCGCGTCCGAACGTTGGTCCCAAACTTGAGACCGTGGGGCCGTGTCAAACACGGGCCTGGTTTTCGATGTAGCAGACCCCCAGGCTGCGCATGGTCTTTACGACAAGATAGTTGAATTCATTGGTGTCTGTGCAGCCGCCATTAAAGGCGATGCCTTCACAACGGTTTACGGTTTTGCCATTGGCGTCCGTGTCGACAAAAGTTTCATCGCGCGTCTTCTTAATATGGCGCGCAATTTCGTCGATAGCTTTATCCCAGGAGATGTCTTCCCACTGAGTAGAACCGGGACGGCGCACCTGCGGCTTCAACAGCCGACGGTCATTCTTGATTTCCTGAAAGAGCGACGCTCCCTTGGGGCACAGAGTGCCGCGATTAATCGGATGGTCGGGGTCGCCTTCCACGTGGACCACCTGGGTGGTCACGTTCTTGGCTTTATCGCCAAGCGTGTGAATTATTACGCCGCAGCTCACTGAGCAATAAGGACATGTTGACCTTGTCTCAGTGGTGCGAGCAATTTTAAGTTCTTTCGCTTGAGCCATTACCGGCCGGGCATCAAACCCTAAGAGAAGCGCTGCCGCGCTGCCGGTTCCAACTTTAAAGAATTCACGTCTCGATAAGCCCATAGAGGTGGCCTCCTGCCAGGCACATTTCACGAGCGATCTTTGCAATTTAGTGTAGCTGCCCGATTCGAGTAGGGCAATTTACGTAAAGAAATTTCACAACATGCTAGAACCGCCAAAGCAAATTGTCCATAGGATTTTTATAGAGAGCAGATTTCAGAGAGGCTTGATCTCACATTGTCGAGGTGATGCCGCAGTGACTCCCATTCTGGCGCGGTTCCTGATATCCTGAGCGGTTTCACACCGGGTGAGGTCAGACGTATGCTGAGCATGCAAGGAAAGAACGTGGTTATTTTTGGCGTGGCCAACAAACGCAGCATCGCCTGGGCCATTGCCCAGCGACTGAATGACGCCGGAGCCAAGCTCGTTATCACCTACCAGAATGAGCGACTGAAGGCAGAGGCGCATGACCTGATCACTTCCCTGCCCGGCGCACAAGCGTTTCAATGCGATGTCTCCAGCGATGCGGAGATTGACTCCCTCTACGCTCAGATCAAGCAGCACTTCGGTCAACTAGACGCGGTAGTACATTCGGTGGCCTATGCACCTGCCGAAGAACTCAAGGGCGATTTCCTGAACACGTCGCGCGAGGGCTTCCGCATCGCCCACGACGTGAGTGTTTACTCTTTGATCGCGGTAACGCGCGCCGCCGCGCCGCTAATGACCAACGGCGGCAGCGTGATCACGCTGACTTACTTTGGCGCAGAAAAGGTTGTGCCCGGATACAACGTGATGGGCGTGGCCAAGGCCGCTCTGGAAGCCACCGTCCGGTATCTGGCCAACAGTCTGGGTGAGAAGAAGATTCGCGTGAATGCCATCTCTGCCGGCCCCATCAAGACTCTGGCCGCGCGGGGCGTCGGCGACTTCAGCGCGATGCTGAAAAACCATGCCGAGCACGCGCCTCTTAAAAGGAATGTGGAGCCCCGGGAAGTTGGCGACACGGCGCTGTTCCTCTCATCTGATCTCGGCTCCGGGATCACCGGCGAAACCATCTACGTGGATTGCGGCTACAACATCATGGGATTTTGAAGTTTTTACATCCCGACCCTGAACTTGTCGAAGGGGAGGGACCCCTACTATCTCGTTACTTTTTTAGGACGATCATGTCGCGCGCCTGGATCTTTACGATCTTCATTCTGGTCGATCTGGCAATTGTCGCCGGCGTGGTGTGGTGCGTGTTTCAGCACGTGCCCGTCAGCAAATATTTCTTTCCGGCGATTCTGCTTTTCATGGCGAATGGAACGTGGCTGGTGGTGATGACGGTGAGGAAGACGCCGCCGGGAGCGGGCAATTAGTAATTGGCAAATAGCAATCACGTGCTTGTCATGCTGTAATCTCAATAATACTTGCATTGATCGATTAATAGACCTACCCTCCTGAACATGAAACGATCACAGTGGCTATCATTCTGAACATGAAACGATCACAGTGGCTATCATTTCTTCTTGGACTATTTTTGCTTGTCGGCATTGGTTGGTCACTTTACAGGCTTGTACATTTTCTTTTCTCGTATCTCCATGTTTTACGAAAAGAAATCGGGGCTTCCCTCATCGCCGGGATCGCCACGGTCCTCGTCGCGACTCTCACGTTAGTGATTGGTCGTTATTTCGAGCGAAAAAAGGAACTCGATGCTCTCTATAGAGACCGGAAGACGGCGATTTACGATGAATTTCTCACAAATTTTTTTAAGCTTCTCTATTCTGAAGGCAGCGTGGAGTCGACTCTCAAGCCTGACGATACTGCAATGTTTCTTCGCGAATTCACCCAGAAGTTAATCCTCTGGAGTGGGCCAGAAGTGATAATGAGCTTTGTTAAGTGGAAAGATCACCTTGCAACTTTCTGGCGCATGGACACCGCTTGGATGGCTGCGATTTGATCGTGTGCTGGAAAAATAACTGGGAAGGGTGTCCGCTGGAGGTTTTGGAGCTGAGCACGCTGATGGGAAAACAGCTTACCGCGGATTAAGAAAGACCGAATCTTCACCGCGGAGACGCGGAGGCGCTGAGAAAGAGCGGGAAGAGTCTGACCACTGATTAAGAGGAAAGGATCAGGAGAAATGAAGCGCCGTAGGTGCGGCACAATTGCGCTGTGATTTCTGCGCGCTCCGCTGCGCTGCGCGCGGGCCTGCGGCGCAAGGAAGGATCTTTTTTCTTAGCCTATCCACCCTTTTCGGCCGCATGCGCTCGCCTTCAGGGGTCCACCCCATCACGCCAAAACCCGCGTTCTGGGGGCCCCGGGGTGGGCTAATTTCGCGACGCACCTAACGGCGCAGGGTATCAATGGTCGAGTGATTCTTACGCCTAAATATGGAAATGTGTATAAAACTGCACATCCCTGGATCGAGACGGGCTAAAGCCAATAGCCAAGCGCCAAAAGCCGCCAGTCGGCCAACGGCTGATGGCTGACTGCTGATAGCTTGTGCTCCAGCTCAGGCAACCAAAGCTCCCGGAAAAGGCTTCAATAGCTAGTCACATGGGATTAACAGCGAGCCGGTGGCGGGGCAAGGAGCAAGCCCAAGCCGTTATCTATAATGGAGCCGGACAGAATGTAGTCGGGCAGGAAAATGGAACCGGGCAGGAATCAGGGCCGGAATCGGGCCAGCATAAAGAATTAGGGCAGAAGGAACCGGGCCAGAATCAGGGTCATAATCAGAAAGATACGGGGCAAAGTGGGCCATTTATCGTGGCCCGGGCAGCCCGGACGGACAACGAAGCAGCTACACTGCCGCATCCAAAGGAAGAGCGGCCTCAAAAGGTCAAATTGACACAAGCTAAAAAAGTAATCGCATCCGGAATGACCGAAGCCGAAGCGATTGACAGAGCTAAAGCCGGTGATGCGGAGGCGTTTTCAGGGCTTTATGGGCTCCACAAACGCCGTGTGTATTCACTGTGCCTGCGCATGACGGGCAATACGGCCGAAGCGGAAGACCTGACGCAGGAAGCGTTCCTGCAGCTGTACAGGAAGATTGCGACGTTCAGGGGCGAGTCAGCGTTTTCAACGTGGCTGCACCGGCTGGCGGTGAACGTGGTGCTGATGCACCTGAGAAAGAAAGGCCTGCCGGAGATTTCTCTGGATGAGGCGCTGGAACCGCAGCATGAAGATGGGCCGAAGAAAGATATCGGGGCACGAGACAATGTGCTGGCGGGGTCAATTGATCGGGTGAACCTGGAGCGGGCCATAGAAAGCCTGCCTCCGGGATACAGAATTATCTTCGTCCTGCATGACGTTGAAGGCTATGAGCACAACGAGATTGCAGAGATGATGGGATGTTCGATAGGAAACAGCAAGTCGCAATTGCATAAGGCGCGCATGAAGCTGCGCGACCTGTTGAAACTCAGCAGAGCCGAAAAGGCCGCCCGCAGGTAAGTCAAGAGACCCCTAGCGGCTGAGAGCAAGAACCGAGGCGATTCGGGCGAGAGAAAAGGAAGCGCTGCGAGAGTCGGCCCGGAAACAAAGATGCGTTTGGGTTCCCCCTGAAAGCGAGTTGGGAGAGGATGAAGAAGATGAATTGCCAGCAGTTCCAGGAAACACTGCCTTATATCATTGAGAGCGGCGGCGGGGGCGATGATGAATCGCACCTGCAGGAATGTGAGTCTTGTGCATCGTTAGTGCGGGACTTGCGTTACATCGCGGAGCAAGCCAAGCTGCTTTTGCCAATGCACGATCCGAATCCGCGTGTATGGAACAATATTGAACAGTCTCTGCAGCGTGAGGGACTGTTGGAGGGTCGAATGCCCCGGCTGGGGCACATACAGAAAAACTCGACCTCCCAAACACAAGCGAAAAGCTGGACGACCCTAGGCGGGGCGCTGGCCCTTACGGCGGTAATCGTTTTTGCCGTTGTACTTACTAGCTACAAACCTACGCCCTTGCAGCTGACCACGTTGTCGGCGCAGAATAGCGCGGCGGATTCCACACAATTTAATTCTGACGATCAGCAGTTGATCAGCCAGGTTTCGCAGCAATCGCCCGAAGCGCAGCGCGCCTATGAAGCCAGCCTGCGCGACGTGAACGCCTATATCGCGGACGCTGAGCAGGCTGCCAAGAGCGACCCCAGTGATGCATCCGCGCAGGCGCTGTTGCAGGATGCATACGAACAGAAAGAAATGGTGTATCAGATGGCGACCGCCCGTTCGTTACCCTGAGCGGATGAGGAGGCAGTAAACGGCCATGACGTTTAACACCGCAACACGCGCTCTGCTGTTCACTGCCGCGAGCCTCGGCATCTCTCTCTGCGCGGCCCATGCCGCCGATACTCGCAAGGAAGCGCGCATTGACATCGCTCCTGGCGGCACAGTCAACATCGTGAATGGCGGCGGATCGATTACGCTGCATTCCGGCGCCGGACACCAATTGCTGGTCACCTACACAGTCCACTCGGCAAAAGTTGAAGTCGATCAAAGCACCAGTGACAACAAGCAGCGCGTCGAGCTTCTCACTCATGCCCTCCCCGGTGAGAAGCCAACGGCTGATGAAGCCAAGGTCGACTATGACGTTACCGTTCCTGCCGGCGTGTCTGTGAATGTAAGCAGTACTTCTGCGCCGATCACTGCAGAAGGCATCGGCTCAGAGATTGGATTGTCGTCTGAAACCGGGCAGATCACCGTTCATAACATTGCAAAGTCCCACGTAAACGTTCGCAGCATGACTGCCCCCGTCAGCCTCAGAGATGTCAGCATGAGCCGCGTCGATATTCAATCTGCCGGCGGCGCGGTCCAGCTCGCCAACGTCAACGGACAGCGCGTTTCTGTGGGCACTACCAGCGGCAATATTGAATATCAGGGTGATTGCTCCGGCGGCGGCAGCTACATTCTTACCACGCACAGCGGCGCCATTGATGTAACTCTGCCTGCCACGGCATCTGTCGATCTCAGCGCGCGCTCCACCACCGGCACGGTTGAAAACGCTTTTCCTCTACAGCAAAAACCTCATACTTCTTTCGTCCCCCAGCAAGGACGTTCCTTCGCAGGTACCTCCAATTCCGGCTCATCTTCCGTTGAGCTCCAGTCTTTCAGTGGTAAAATCCGCGTGAAGAAGCAATAAATTCGAGCAACCGCGTTTTAAAAACTTTATGCCAGCACCACACGCCCGCAAGCTCCGCGCATGCCGCGATTCCCGCAACTGAATGCGATGCGTGGTCCTCATTGGGTTTATGGGCGCGGGAAAGACAACCGTAGGGCGTGCACTGGCCAAAAGCCTGCGCTGGAATTTTCTTGACCTGGACGACGTGATCGAGCAGCGCGAACGGAAAAGCGTGGCTGAGATTTTTGCTTCTTCCGGCGAACCCGCTTTTCGACGCATGGAAAGCGCAGCGCTAGCCGCTTTGTTGCAAGATCGCCAGGCCGGCAGCGATCTTATATTAGCGCTGGGCGGCGGGGCGTTCGTGCAGAAGCAAAATCGTGACGCGCTGATTTCCGCCGGCGCAATCACAATTCTGCTGGAGGCTCCGGTTGAAGAATTGCGGAGGCGCTGCCAGGCTGAGCACAAAGCGCGTCCGCTGGCGCAGCAGGATGCAAGGTTTAACGAGCTGTTTGCCGCGCGTCGCGCAGATTACGCTCTGGCCCGGTTCACCGTGCAAACGCTCGATAAATCAGTACAGCAAGTCACAGCGGAAATCGTACAGCTGCTGAAAGCAGCAAGCGCAGAAGCAGAAAAGCGGAAATAGAAAAGCAACACCAGAATTTCGGAGGTAGAAAAGTGAAAGCAGTAAAGCTCGCCATTCTCCTGAGCGCGATGCTCGCCACGTCCAGCGGTCTTAACGCGGCTGACCAGACCAAAGACAAAGGAAAGAGCAGCTCCAAGGTGGCTGATTCCGGCAGCTTCGGGATTTTTATGAATGGCAAGCGCGTAGGCACTGAGACCTTCAACATCACGGAAACACCGAATGCCGACCGTAATCGCTCTTATTCCACCGCCTCCTCTGAAGTCAAGTTTGACGACGGCCATTTCAAAGCCACCCAGACTGCTGAAATGCAGGTCACGGCCAAAGGCGAGCTGCGCTCATACAACTGGCACGCCACCGTCCCGCAAAAAGAAGAAGCGTCTGTTGAGGCCAAAGACGAGATGCTGGTGGAGCACATCACGCCTGCCGACCAGAAGAAACTCGATGTCCCCCACATGCTGCCCCTCTCCACCATCATTCTTGACGACAATTTTTTCTCCCAGCGTGAAGTCCTGTTGTGGTGGTATCTGGCCAACGGCTGCCGCCGCCAGAATAACGCGCTGGAATGCGGCCCCGGAAAGTTTGTGATTCTTGTTCCCCGCCAGCATATTTCCGGCAACGCAACTCTGGAGCTGATGGGCCCCGGAAAAGTAACGGTGAAAGGCGTTGAGCGTGAACTCAACCGCGTGAAGCTGGATATGACCGGCCCACAATCGCTTACCTGGCTCAATGACCAAAGCCGCGACTCCGACTCCGCACAATGGGTCCTGTGGGTTGACGACCAATACCGCGTGATCAAGATGACCGTCGCCGGAACCAATGTTGAAGTAGTCAGGGACTAAAGCGTCGTCGGCGCGGCGATCCCTCGGCGGCGCGCCGATCATGAACTCGAATTGTCAAAGAGCAATCTCAATGCCGCCTGGGCGGCTCTTTTCCCGGATCACAGGATCGCAGGATCACAGAATCACCCGATCTTTTTCGGATCAGTGTTATCCGTGTCTATCAGTGGGTTTTCGCCTTTCCGATTTCGGCGATTACTTTGCTCAGCTCCACTACCTCCAGCGGGCACCCTTCCCAGTTATGCTTCCAGCACACAATCAAATCGCAGCCATCAAGCTTGTGGCCATGCGCCAGGAAATTTCTGCTTTCGTATTCAAATTCAATCCGCACCCATTGCCAGCGTCCCGGCTCCACTTCGCGGAAAGCCTCGCAATCCGGAAATTCCGTTTGCAGTCGAATCACCATGAAACCCAGCTCTTTGGCCACCGTGCCAAATAGAAACACCACGCCCATCTCGTTCGTCGGTTCCAGCCCTAGAGCCATGTCCATCATCGGACGCCCATAGATCGGCCGGTCCGTTAAAATCCGGGGTCTGGTTGGCGTTCCAGTTGAAGTTCTGGTCGACCTGCCGTCCTCTGCGGCGGCCTTCATATGCATGCCAATAGTCGTCAGAACGTCTTCCCAGCCGTCTTTCAGGCCTTCTTTCCTTGCGTACTCCAGCAAAGCGGATGGCATGTAACCCCACCCTCGAAATCGCCGTGTCATCGCGCTCAAGCTGTAGGTCCCGTGCAGGTTGTACTCCACCATTGTCGGCACCTTGCCCAGTTTGCGTACCGTTTCCGCCCAATCCAGTAGCATCGTCCCGGTATCATTCTTGTAGCCGCCGCCCGTGCGCTCCATCCCGGCAGCTCGCAAAGCTTCCCGGTAATTTGGGAAATGTCCGTGGATCGCCCGTTTGCTGATCCTCATCGTTTTCTCCAGCTCGGCAAAGCTGGGGGGATGGCCCACTTGGGCCGCGGATTGTTGTATCGCAGCTATGACCTCTTCTTTGCTCATGGCAATCTCCAAAAAGAAAGGGAATTTTGGTGTGAGTACGCTTTGATTCTGGGGTTCTAATTACGGCGTCCTAATTACGGCGTCCTGATTCTCGTGCTCTGGTTCTGATGTGCTGGCTTTCGCGTCTTACGAAGTTCAATTTTCGGAGCTTTTAAGCAAACTCCAACCATTCTGCATCTTAGGCCAAAACATACCAGCAAATAAAGCACGAAATCGACCATGATCAATTTCGCGTGCTGAGAGAAAATGCTATTGGCCAAAATTCTTTGCAACTTTCCGGAGGTACATCTACCCATGGTGGTCGCAACAATGACTCTTGCGCTGATTACGATCCACCACTTTGTTATTCCGGCCCCAAGAGCGAAGTCCAAGGGGAAAAATCTGCTCTGCCCGTCAATTTTGAGTTGTATCGGCACGATTGCCGTCTCGATTTTAAGCCCAATTGAAGTAGGGGGAGCTACAATCCCGGTCTATTAAGAGGAGAGACCGCGTCATTTTGTTTAGACTAAAGAAATCACAATCTAAGTTTTCGGCTTTTCCGCCGCAAGGGGTGGGCACATTTCCGCGCCGCAGCTCTTACATTTCTTGTCTGCAAATTTGTTTGTCATGCCGCATTTGCCGCAGGGTACTTCCTGCTGTTGTAGATATTGCAAATAGCTCCAGGCTGCGATCCACTTTGGTTTGTCGTCTGGATCCAGGCACATCATGCCTTTCACCTTATCGCGGTATAGGTCAAAGACCGCCTTGAAAACTTCTCCATTATTACGATGGTAGGAAAGTGAGAGCCGGTACACACCATATCCCAGCGCCATCCAGCCTAGACCGGCGAGAAAGCAATATCCTTCCGATTTCAATGGGATCTCGAAGGAGAAAATCTCCATCGCCTTCCCTGTCCCCTCGATCATCCACCACAAGCCGCCCACCAGGCTCACCGCTGAGAGCAGAAGAAAGCCATCGGCTACCGACCACTGGCTGTCAATCTCCTCTTTTTTGTCCTTTTCCACCATCAGCCAGATTCGCGGCCAATAGAAAACTGAGTCCATGCCATAGCGGTCCCAGGGATAGTTTTCATATCCGGCTAGTATGTTTCCGATCAGGGTGGGATGTGTTGCTTCAGGATCGCCATCTTGATTGAGCGGATAAATGCTTAGCTTGTCCCATATCTCGGCGAGCTGCGGCCCGCTTAATAGTTTCGTTTGCGCGCGCAGCCGCTCCACCCGCTTTGCTTGGCTTCGCACACCGGCCTCCCACAGCCGCCCCGGCCAGAGAGTCCTGCCCTCATAGATCTTGTAGATCTCATTCGCGGCCGCAGACACAATCACGCCTAGAAAAAAGATCGCTGCCGCCACGAGGGCAAGGCGCTGCCATGGCCCATTCAGCGGTTCGGGAAGTTTCTTCAACAGGGCTTCCGCCTGGACGTACAAAAGCGCCAAAGCCAGTCCACCGGGAAAGAACACGCGCATAATCACCGGAAAACGGACGTTCAATACCTTCTCTGCTACTCCTTTGGCAGCTTCAAACGAGGGCTCCATCAAATCTCCGCCTCGGGTCGTGGCTTTTTAATACCACCCTGTCCTCGGGTTGGCTTAGGCAAAGGTGGACGCACAGGCCCGTGTGGGCCGACTGACAGGAACATCTTCGTGTGGGAAACCAGTTGCCTCAGGGCCCTTTCGGCCCTCCTGAAGTCTTGCCTGGGCAAACGCTGGACCTGCTCCTTCGCGAGTTGCACCCGGTCATTTAGGATGATGAATTTCTGCTCTTCCCCCGGCTTGGTTTTTTTAAAGGAGCCCTGCTCATACCCCGTCCGGATTTCGCCGATCACAACCGCGTGTTGCTTCAGTCGGTTCTTCCAGTCTTCGATCTGTTTGGCTTCTACGCGACTGGCAGCCTGCCGTTGTTTCAGATGTCGCAGTGCTCTATCGATGGCACTCTCTGTGTCCACGGTCAAATTCTGCCAGTCAGCGATGGAAATTTTTTGCGGTTCCGATGTCATTGGCATTTCCTCGATCTTGGTTGCTCTACACGTTGAATTGCTGCGGCACCGACGCAAACCCGCCCGGATTTGTCACCGTAACTTGCGCATTATTCCCCTGCGCCAGCGTGGCTGTGATCACCAGTTTCTTATACTCCGTCGTCTTCACCTTCGCCGGGATTGGTGCAGCGCCTGCGGTTGGAACCACGCTGGCGGTCAGCCCCTTCAGGAAGCCACGTCCCGTGAGCGTGATTTCTCGCTCCACAGACGCAGCATTGGCTGCCCCTGTCGGGTTAATTGTCGGCGGGCCATCGATTCTCGGCGCCCCATAGACCAGGAAGTCTGCGCTAGTCGATTGTGATCCCCCCGATCCGGCTATCTTCACGCTCCAGTTGCCGGGAACGTCCAAAGTGACATTGTTGAGGATCAGTTGTGTGGGATTGATCTGGTTGGGTGCAATCGTAACCGCTGTTTGTGTTCCCTCGGGATCCGCCAGCATTGCAGTCAGCCCCGTAGCAAAGCCTCTCCCGGTCAAGGTGAGCTGCTGGGTGCCGGAGTCTGACTGCGGAGAACCCGGAATCACTCCCGTGATCGATAGCTCCGAAGCATCCTGCGGAGCCGGAGTTGGAGCAGGTGATTGGTCGAACGCCGCCCTTACCTGGTTGGCAAGGTACGGCGCAAACAATGAGGCAGCGCCAAACAGGAATGACTTCACATATGCAAGATCAGGCGACTTTCCTGCTACAAACAAATTCCAGACGACCGAATAGCCGACTCCCAGCACTATGGTAAGAATTCCCAACAACCCCACCAGCGCGATCAGCCGGCTGGTGCTCCCAACCATAATGACATCCGCAAGACTGCTAACCTCCTTGGGCTGCACAGCCGCCTCTTCAGAAAGCGCCGTCCCCAGTGACCATGAGCCATTCGCCCACGCCACAATCAGGCCCAACAGGATTGCACCCCCGATCACGAGGAGCGCGATCGTGATTACCCAGAAAGCCTCATTGTAAGCCTGGACTGAGGGGCTGGTCGAATCAATCACATTGAAGCCGACTTCATCCGAGCTGGTCTTGTCGGGATTCGCTAGGTTGAGCTTCCATCGGCCCGTCGCGGATAGCGTCGAGTTGATCTGCAGCTCCTTATCGCTTACCAGGGTAACGTCGGCTGCCGGTAGTGTGGTCTTCCTTCCATCCGGCCCGGTAAGCGTGACGGTCGAATCCTTCTGGAACCCGGTTCCGGAGAGCGTCAGTCGTTGGCCATTGCAGGAAATCGTAGGCGCGGCCGGTACCACGTCCGTGATCACGGGCTTGACTGGAGTTGGCGTTGGCGTCGGCGTGGAAGACTGTTTGGGCTCGCCCGTTTGCGGTGGGTTAGCTGCTCCCGTCCCCTGGGCCTGGAATGCCTGTAACTGGAATACTGGCAATATGAGCAACGCGCTTGCGGCTGCCAAAAATCTCTTCTTCATACGGCTCTTTCCGGCCTCGATTTCCATGAATCGATTGCCTGCTAAGAAGAACGAAAATTCCCTCTAGCCTCCTTCTGGGTTATTCCTTGTGTAGCCTGCTGAATTTGTCTGGCAGGCTAGCGCAGATGGCAGGAGAATTCAAGGGTTTTTGCGGAAATCGAAGTCGAGTTTTCCCATCCCTTCCCTGCTTGTAACCACCCACTCACCACACCGGTTGCTCCATTTTTACGTAGAGCGCGCCCTAGTTTCTTGACTCCTCCGAGGTTAGATTTCGTTTCCCCATCACTGCGATTACATGCGATTCCGACTCTCCTCGGCGGTACCTCCTTGTGCATCTTCCATTCTCTGGAATAGCATCTAATTCGTCATCGACCCAAGGCTCGGTTCCCGTCCACTTTGTCAGCCCTTAGGCGGCATCCAACAGATACGGTTCCCTGTCCACTTTGTCAGTCCTGTAGATATTGAGGATATTTATGCAAACACGTAACTTTTCCACAAGAATGCTGGCGCTGCTTTTGGCGCTTGTGCTGACGCAGCCATTTGCCCTGGCAACGGCGCAGGCTGAAGGAGCGTCCGCGCCGCACGCTGCCTGACCCGGGCAATACGGGAATGAACAAGCAGCAGCAACAACAGCTTGGCTTGCAGGCCATGGGTGAAGTCTATAAGCAGATGCCGGTGCTGCCGGATTCAAGTCCGGAAACGCAATACATTCAGCATCTGGGCAAGAAGCTTGCCGGTGTGATTCCGGCGGACCGGTCATGGCCATATCAGTTTCATGTGATTCCTGCAGCGGACATCAACGCTTTTGCGCTGCCGGGCGGGCCGATCTTTGTGAACCTGGGCACAATCCAGGCCGCCGATAACGAAGCCGAGCTGGCCGGCGTGCTGGCGCACGAAATGTCGCACGTGTACATGCAGCACTCAGCCAAGCAGGCGCCGAAAGCCACGTGGGCGAATATCATCGCCGGGCTGGGAAGCGCTGTGCTGCCGCAGAGTGGGCTGGGAAACCTGGCGCGCATGGGCATCCAGTTTGGAGCAGGCACCATGCTGATGAAATATTCACGCGGCGATGAAGCCCAGGCCGATTCGACGGGCGCAATCATTATGTATCGCGCAGGATATAACCCGAAGGCGATGGCAGATTTCTTCCAGAAGCTGGAACAGAAATATGGCAGCGGCGGACCGCAACTGCTGAGCGACCATCCGAATCCCGGCAACAGGCAGCAGGCAATCCAGCAGGAAGTACGCAACTGGCCGCCGAAAAACTACACCACTAACAGCAATGAGTTTCCCCAGGTAAAGCAAGACGCCATGAAGGCAAAAGCCTATAGCGCGCAGGAGATCGCCAACGGCGCAAAGTCAGGCCAATGGGAGCAGCAGAACCGGCAGAACCATGTTGTGCCGGCGAACCTGCCGTCATCGGGGAACCAGGGCAGCGGGGCAGGCAGCGGCAGTGGCGCGGGCAGCGCTGGGAATACCAATGCTGCGGCGGAAAATGTTGCGTTCAAAGAAATCAAGCCCAGCGACCACTTGACCCGGCATGAAGGTCAGGGCTTCACCATCTATTACCCTGACAACTGGAAGGTGGCGGGCGACTCAAGCATGACGATCATCGGGCCGCCTTCAGCGCAGGCGCAAAACGGCATTGCGTATGGCGCGATTATCGGCAATCAGGCGGGCGGCGGCGGATCGCTGGACGATGCAACACAAAAGCTGGCGCAGGGCATGGCACAGGAAAATCCCGGAATGAAGATTTCCGGCGAGATGAAGAACATTGACATTAACGGCACGCAAGGGCGGTCGCTGGAACTTTCCGGCAAATCTCCGTTGATGCTGAATGGTGAGCCGCTGCCGGAGCGCGACTGGCTGGTTACGTTTCCGCGTCCGCAAGGCGGGCTGGCTTATGTGGTTTTTGTTTCGCCGGAACGCGACTTTAACCAGCTTCATCCCACATACCAGAAAATGCTGGACAGCCTGCAGCTGCAATAGACCCTTGCTTTCGAGTTCGGAGGATTTACGGGCCTGAGACGACCCAGGGAAAGGTTAGAGCATCTTATGAGTGTGAGGGTGATGGAGCGGGTTTTTATCGTTTCCTCGCGTGAGTTGTACTGAAGTCCAACGATGTCAAGTGCAGCTACATCACCCAATCATTTTTTCTTCAGCCTTGCTTGGCTTCCAGCTCCGCCCATCGGCTGTAAAGCTCGTCCACCGCTTTCTGCGCTTCGTCCATTTCCGCATGTGCGCTCAGCAACTGCGCTGCATCGCTGGCGATCGCTGGATTTTCCGCCGCGGCGCGCTTCTGTTGCAGCGTTTCTTCGGCCTGCGCAATTCGCTGCTCGATCGTGGCAAACTCGCGCGCTTCAAGGTAAGAAAGCTTCTTCTTCGCAGAACTTTCCACCGCTTTCGCGGGCCTGGCCGCCGCAGATCCATCTTGCTCAGCGCGTGCGGGCTGCTTGCTTTCCGCCTGCCACTCTTCCCATTGCAGGTAATCGGCAAACGCTTCCGCGCCTCCGCGTCCATCAAGACCAAGCACCATGGTGGAAACACGGTCCAGCATGTAGCGATCATGCGTTACCAGCGCCAGCGCGCCGGTGTATTCGAGCAGACTTTCTTCCAGGATTTCCAGCGTTGGAATGTCGAGATCGTTTGTTGGCTCGTCCAGTAGCAGCAGATCAGCGGGCTGAAGCATCAGCTGCGCGATCAGCACACGCGCGCGCTCGCCGCCGGAAAGCCTGCCTACAGGCTGATTGAGCTGCTCACCGGTAAACAGAAAGCGCGCAGCCCAGGATGCAACATGAATAACACGATCCTGATAGACGACGGCATCGCTGTCCGGCGCCAGCGCTCGGCGCAAAGTTATGTCAGGATCAAGCACGCGATTCTGGTCAAAGTACACCACGCGCAGAAAGTCAGCGCGGCGGATGTCGCCGCTGGTCGGCTGTATCTCTCCGCGCAGTAGGCGCAGCAGCGTGGTCTTGCCGCTGCCGTTCGGGCCAACCAGCCCCACGCGCTTGCCTGCTGTGAAAATAAAATTCAGATCGGCAAAAAGCGTGCGCCCGCCGATCGTGTAGCTCACGTGCTCAAGTTCCACCAGCCGCTTCGTCTTGCGGTCCGTGGCCAAAAAGTCAATCCTCGCGCTGGCCGTGCGCGTGCGCGTATTCAGGTCAGCTAGTTCAGAGATCAGCCTGTTCGCGTTGTCGATCCGCGCTTTGGCCTTCGTCGCTCGCGCTTTCGGGCCGCGGCGCAACCACTCAATTTCCGTGCGGACGCGGTTCTCCAGCGCCTCCTGGTGTTTCTCCTGTGCGCGCAGAAACTCTTCTTTCTGCACAAGGAACGTGCTGTAGTTTCCTGGCACTCGCAACAGCCCGCCCGGATAAGCGCGGCTCAACTCCACCGTCTGCGTGGCCACGTTCTCCAGAAAATATCGATCGTGGCTCACTACGACGCAGGCAAATGGTTCCGTGCGCAGCAACTCTTCCAGCCACTCAATGCCTTCAAGATCAAGATGGTTCGTCGGCTCGTCCAGCAGGAGCACGTCAGGCTTCTGTACCAGCGCTTCGGCAATTGCCAGCCGTTTGCGCCATCCGCCGGAAAGCGCAGCAGCCTGCGCGTCAAAGTCTTCAAAGCCGGCACGGCCCAGCGTTTCAAATAAGCGTCCGGCACGCTCTGCTTCAGGAACCGCGCTGCGCTCCAGCGCCTTCGCCACCACTGACCGCACGGTTTCCCCCGCTGCAAACTGCGAGTCCTGGATTACATAGCTCAGCCGCGTGTGCCTGCGTACCGCCACAACGCCGCTATCCGGCTCGATGCCGCCGGAAAGAATCCCCAGCAGCGTGGACTTGCCGGAGCCATTCGGCCCAATCAGTCCAATGCGGTCGCCTTCAGAAACGGTGAACGAAATATTTTCAAACAGCGGCGAAGCGCCATACGCCTTGGCTATGGCTTGTGCGTTGATAATGGGCGGCAAAGATTTACGCGGCTCCTTGCAGCTTACTTCCCGACATACAACTCCGGCAGAGTTTGCTTCAGGTGGTCAAGCTTGGGCAGATCGTTAATGGCAATGTACGGCTCGTTGGGATGATGTTCCGCGTAGTCCTGGTGATACCCTTCAGCAGGATAAAACGCCTGCAGCGCGACGACCTGCGTCACAATGGGTCCAGGAAAAACTTTTGTGCCGTTCAGCTGATCAATGTACGCCCGCGCCACGCGGTGTTGGTCCTCACTGGCAAAGAAAATCGCCGACCGATACTGCGTTCCTTCGTCCGGGCCTTGGCGGTTCAGCTCTGTGGGATCATGCGCCACAGAGAAAAAAACTTTTAGAATCTGCCCGAAAGAAATCTGAGAAGGATCGTAAACCACCTTCACCGATTCCGCGTGTCCCGTGCGTCCGGTGCTCACGGTTTCATATTGCGCCGTGCCGGCCGCGCCGCCGGAATATCCCGCAGTGGCGCTGCTCACGCCTTTTACATGCTCAAACACAGCCTGTATGCCCCAGAAACATCCGCCGGCCAGCACCACAGTCTCAGAGCTTTTAGTCTTGCTCAACGGCTCGTCAGTGGCCGGATTCGGCAGCTTCACCGCCGCGCTGGAAGCATGGCACGCTACGGTGATCGCCAGGCAGAGGATCAAAAAAACGCTCGCGAATCGACGCAACATTTCCTTCTCCTATCACAATTAAATCGTCATCCCGAGCTCCTTGGATGAGGACGCGTCATCAGCGTCCGAATCGGAGTGAGGTCTTATTCGTTTTCAGTCTCGGATCAACTTTAAGCCACACGGTCGATCAGTGCCTACTCGGTCACTGTTGATAACCCGGACTTATTTCACCGCTACCAGTGACGACGATCTCCTGAAACCACCCACCATTACGCCTTCTTCACAAAAGTCAGTGAAGCTGAGTTCATGCAGTAACGTTGGCCGGTTGGCCGTGGGCCATCGTTAAACACATGGCCCAGATGCGCGCCGCAGCGCGTGCATTCTACAGCGGTGCGTCGCATCCCAAAGCTGCTGTCAGTAATGGATTCCACGTTTTCTTCGGCAATCGGCTGGTAAAAGCTGGGCCAGCCAGTCCCTGATTCAAACTTGGTATCAGAGCTGAAGAGCGCCGTACCGCAGCAAGCGCAGCGATAGATCCCAGGCTCGTGATTGTTCCAATACAGTCCGGTAAATGCCATCTCCGTGCCGTCTTCGCGCGTCACGTTGTATACGCCGGGCGAAAGCTGCTGCTTCCACTCACTCTCACTCTTCACCACCCTGGGAACGTGTACTTTGTCTTTGCGCTCACCGGAATCGGTAAACTCCACAATGTCAACTTCTTGAGGAGCGGCGTTCGGGTTGTGGCCGGCGCTGGCTTCTGCGGGTCTCAGTTTTCTTTGAAAAAATCCCCATATAAGAAAAGTATAATCCTCCTCCAAGTATTGCGCCGCCGGTTAGAAAGGCGCGACGTGAAGTTCTGCGAGACGATGATGTATTTATTGGATCAAACATGCCGCCACTAGTCCTTCATGGATAGTACGGCTCAGCGCGGATATTGGATTTATGGCCAGAAACAGCGTCTGCACAGAGGCGGAAAGGAGTCGAATCTCTGGACGTAGAGACGTAGCATGCTACGTCTCTACCCAACCGGCTCGCCAGCTTACTTGCCGACCGCCATCTGCTGTTGCGCCGCCTGATACTCCTCGTATGTGCCCTTTGAAATCCTCGATCTTATGATCGTCAAAGTGCCAGATGCGTGTGGCCACTTCATCGATGAGATCGTGATCGTGCGTCACTAGGAACACGGTTCCCTGGTAGCGCTGTAACGCGATGTTGAGCGCGTTGATGGATTCAAGATCAAGGTGGTTGGTGGGTTCGTCCAGCACCAGCACGTTGGGCTTTTGCAGCATCAGCTTGCAGAACAGGATGCGCGCGGCCTCGCCGCCGGAAAGCACGTCAGTCTTCTTGGTGGCTTCGTCGCGGACAAAGAGCATTTGCCCCAGCAGCCCGCGAATTTCTTCGTTGGAAACCGAAGGGTCCCACTGAAAGATCCAGTCCAGAATGGTGCTGCCTTTTTCAATCAGGCTGCGATGGTCTTGCGGGAAATAACCGATAGCAGCTTCGTGTCCCCAGACGGTTTTGCCGCCATCGATAAATGGGCCGGTATAGCCTGAGGTCTGGCGCAGCTCGCTTTCCGGCGTGTTGGGCGAGTTGGCCAGCAGCGCATTGAGCAGCGTGGTCTTGCCCGCGCCGTTGCGTCCCATGAGCGCGATTTTTTCTCCGCGCGTTACGCTGGCAGTAAAGTCCTCGGATGACGTGGTTGTCGCCGTAGGACTTGCTGACACCCTCAATCTCAAGAATGTGTTTGCCGGAAGGCCGCTTCATTTCAAACTTGATGAACGGGCGCGCGATGTTGGACCGCGCCAGCTCCGTTACTTGCAACCGCTCAACTTCTTTTCTACGCGACTGCACCTGGCTGCTGCGCGTACCGGCGGAAAAGCGCTGGATAAACTCCTGGAGCTGCGCAATCTTTTTCTCGCGCTGCGCGTTCTGGCTTTCAATCTGCGAGCGAATCTGCGTCTTGGCCATCACCATATCGTCATAGCCGCCGGTATAGGTGATGATGGTTTCGTAATCGATATCGGCAATGTGCGTGCAGATGCTGTTCAGAAAATGGCGATCGTGCGAAATGGTGATCAGCACGCCGTCATAGCGGTTGAGAAAATCCTGCAGCCAGTGGATGGAATCAAGATCAAGATGGTTCGTCGGTTCGTCCAACAGCAGGGCCTGCGGATGGCCGAAGAGGGCCTGCGCCAGCAAGCACGCGCATTTTTTGTCCGCTGGGCAGCTCACCCATCTTGCGCTCATGTACACTGTCCGGGATATCAAGCCCTTGCAGCAGAATGGCCGCGTCCGTCTCCGCCGAGTATCCGTCTTCTTCGCCGACAACGCCCTCAAGCTCACCCAGGCGCATGCCATCTTCATTGGACATCTCGGGCTTTTCGTAGATGTGGTTGCGCTCTTCCATGGCGGCCCACAGGCGCTTGTTGCCCATGATGACGGTATCGATCACGCGATACGCGTCAAACGCGAACTGGTCCTGGCTGAGCACGCTGAGCTTTTTAGGGCGGACAACGCTGCCCTTCTGCGGCTCAAGCTCGCCGGAAAGCAGGTTCATAAAGGTCGTTTTGCCCGCGCCGTTGGGACCGGTAAGGCCATAGCGCTTCCCCGGCGTAAACGCCGTTGAAACCTCATCAAACAATATTTTTGCGCCGTAGCGCATGGACACGTTACTGACTGAAATCATTAGTTTTTCGGGAACTGCGAAGGGGATTCCGGCTTGCGAGGCGGGACCGCAGCTATCTTCAATATTTTAGCACGCTTCGCGTGCTAAACCGCTCGGCAGAATCCCCCGAACCATCATGCATCCGCACCTGTTGCAGCGCCGATCAGCGCACAATTCGGCTTCGCGGCTCTCTTATCGCGGATTTGCGCGGATGATCGCGGATCAGGATTTAATTTAGCCGCGAATGAACGCGAAACAGGCGAATCCAACGATTGCTGACGGGGGCAGAAAGCAGATCACAGAACACTGTGTTGATCTTTGTAAGTTCACCTTTGTGTTCCTTTGTGCCCTTTGTGGTTAAAGATTTTGATTTCCCGATGACGCGCGATCACGGCGATTTCGGCGATTTCTTGACCCCCATCCCTAGCGCCCTCTATAGTTTAGGATTACCCGCTCGCGATGACGAATCCGATACAAACCATCAAAGACCTCACCCAATCGGCCCTGGGCGATATCAACTCCGCCGCCACGCTGGCCGATCTGGAGAAGGTCCGCGTTGCCGTGCTGGGACGCAAAGGCGAACTCGCGGGAATCAGCAAAACGTTCGGCGCGATGGCGCCGGAAGATCGCGCCAAAGCCGGTCAGCTATCTGAATGAGGCCAAAGCCACGCTGGAAAAATCGCTTGAGGATCGCAAAGCGTCACTTGAAGGATCGGAATCCGACCAGCGCTACAAAGCCGAGTGGATTGACCTCACCGTTCCGCCGCAGGGCATTGCGCCCGGGCATATCCATCCTGTAACGCAGGTGCAGGATGAGATTGAGCAGCTTTTCACGTCGATGGGATTCCGCGTGCTCGATGGGCCCGAGGTGGAAACCGACTATTACAACTTTGACGCGCTGAATATTCCGCCTGACCATCCTGCGCGCGACATGCAGGACACTTTCTGGATGACCGACGGCCATCTGCTGCGCACGCATACGTCGCCGGTGCAGGTGCGGGCATTGCAGAAATACGGCGCGCCCATGCGGATGATCGCGCCCGGCCGCGTCTTCCGCAATGAAGAAGTGGACGCTTCGCACGAGCACACGTTCTATCAGGTGGAGGGCATGATGGTGGACCGCGATGTTTCCGTGAGCCACCTGATTTACTTCATGCAGACGCTGCTCAGCTCAGTCTTTGGCCGCAAGGTGACGGTGCGCCTGCGCCCCGGCTACTTCCCTTTTGTGGAACCCGGCTTTGAGCTCGATATCCAATGCCTGATCTGCGGCGGCAATGGCTGCGCCGTGTGCAAGCAGAGCGGATGGGTGGAGCTGCTGCCGTGCGGACTGGTGCATCCCAACGTGATCAGCAACTCCGGGCTCGATCCGAAGGAGTGGAACGGATTTGCTTTTGGCCTTGGCCTTACGCGCCTGGCCATGATGCGCTATGCCATTGACGATATACGCCTGCTGCAAAGCGGCGATCTGCGTTTCCTGAATCAGTTTTGACCTATGAAGTTTTCTTACAACATGGCTTCGCGAGCTTGTCCCCGGCCTGAAAATGGACGTGACCACGCTCGCCCGGCAGATCACCATGAAGACCGCCGAATGCGAAGGCGTGCATGATCCCGGCGCGTTCGCCGGCGCCAGCGTTGCGGCTGTTGCCAGCGCGGAAAACTCCGAGCCCGACTCCATCATTGAGATTGACAACAAGTCTCTGACCAACCGTCCTGATCTGTGGGGACATCTGGGCATGGCGCGCGAAGTTGCCGCCATCGCCGGCCTGAGCGTGGCCGATCCTGTGGGCGACTTGCCTGCCGCTGCCAGCAAAGGCGACCTTTCCATCACGATTGAAGATGCCGCGCTCTGCGCGCGCTTCAGCGGACAGCGTGTGGAGAACGTGAAAGTTGCGCCTTCGCCGCTGTGGATGCAGTATCGACTCAACTCGCTGGGCGTGAATCCGATCAACAATCTTGTTGACGTAACGAACTACGTTCTGTGCGAACTCGGCCAGCCCATGCACGCCTATGACGCCGAGTTGCTGGGCGATACGATCGTCGTTCGCGCTGCACGCAAGGACGAGTCGATTCTGGCTTTGAACGGCGAGAAATATTCGCTGAGCCCAGAAGATATTGTCATCGCGGACGCGCACAAGCCTGTGGGCATTGCCGGCATTATCGGCGGCAATGACACGGCAATCCGCCCGACGACCAGCCGCATCGTTCTGGAAGCTGCATCTTTTCCGGCAGCGCAGGTCCGCAAGTCTTCATCGCGGCTCAAGCTGCGCACGGATGCTTCCATGCGCTTTGAAAAAGGGCAAGACCCGGAAAACACCGTCCGCGCTTTGGCTCGCGCCGTTGAGTTGCTGAAGCAGATTTCACCGGGATCACAGGCCGCACCGCCCATTGACGTTTACGCGCGCAAGTCAACGCCGCCAAAAATCCAGCTTGATATCGACTGGGCCGAGCGCAAGCTGGGCCGCAAGCTTTCGACCGAAGAAGTGATCAATATCTTCAAGTCGCTCGTCTTCGGCGTGGAGCAGCTTGACGCGCGCAAACTTCTGCTCACGGTCCCAAGCTGGCGCGCCACCAAAGATATTTCCATCCCTGAAGATCTGGTGGAAGAAATCGGACGCATGGTCGGCTACGCTTCCATCGTGCCGCAAGCGCCTGCGGTGCTGGCCGCGCCCACTCCGCGCAATCTTGACCATGAGCAGCACCGCGCCATCCGCGCCGCCATGGTCGGCCAGGGATTCACCGAAGTTTCCAACTACTCTTTTATCTCTGACGCGGATGCGGCCATGTTTGGCTATTCGACAGACAAGCTGTTACAGGTCGCCAATCCGATCATCGCCGACCAGAAATATATGCGTCCTGCGCTGCTGCCGGGGATTCGCCGTAACCTGGTGGACAACAGCCGCTACTTCACGGATTTTCGTCTGTTCGAAATCGGACGCGCTTACAGCAAGGGCGCGGACGGCGCACCGAAAGAACGCACGCATCTGATGGCTGCGATTTATGGCCGCGAGACGAACGGCGCGAACCTGCTGGAGATGAAGCGCGTGGTGCAGTATCTTGTCGCGGGCTACAAGGTTGTGCCTGCAAAAGGTCATGGCAAGATCATGCATCCTGAGCGCGCCGCGCATGTTGAAGTTGGAGGCCAGCGCGTGGGCGATCTTTATGAATTGCATCCCGGACTGCTGGACCGCGGACGCGCCGCCATCCTTGACCTTGATCTGGATGCGCTGCAAGCTCTGCCGTCACAGCGCCAGGCGTATCGTCCGCTGCGCCGCTTCCCCACCAGCAGCTTTGATCTTTCGATTGTCGCGCCGGCGCATACGCTGGTGGCCGATCTGGAAAACAAGCTGCGTCAATCTTGCCGGAGACAGCCTGGTCGCTCTCCAGTTTCTGCTGATCTTTCCACTGCCGCCGGACAAGAAGAGCGTTTCTTTCCGGCTGACCCTGGGCGCTGACGATCGGACATTGACTTCTGACGAAGTAACGCGCACGCGCGAGAATGTGGTGGAGGGGATTAAAGCGGCGGGATTTGAGTTGCGCGAGTAAGCGCAAAATGACTACCGCAGATTTTCGCGGATGAGCGCGGATACATCTTATCGAGCATTCTTTTGATCCGCGTTGATCGGCGTTAATCCGCGGTAATGATTTGTTTCTACTTAACGCTCCTGACGATCGCTTTCGCAAATCTTTCCGCCGCGCCTTCCGCCAGTCCCAGAAACAATTCCGGCTCGATCAACTCCAGTTCCATCAGCACCAGCTTGCCGTCTCTGGCAACGGCATCGATCCGGCAATAGAGCGAATCGCGCACCTGCGGCACGGCTGCGGCAATCTGGTTCGCCTGGTCGAGCAGCGCCGCCGATGGATGAAACAACTCCGCCGAGCCGCCATGCTCCTGCTGCACGCGGAAGTCGCCGGCAGCGGGACGCTTGAGCGCTGCATGACTGATACTGCCGTCAATATAGATAAAGGAAATCTCGCCTTGCGTCTCTGAATCTCTGGAATGAACTGCTGCACAAGGAACGGCTGCGCCTTCCATTCTTCGCTACTAGCTCATGCTCCAGCTGAGAACGCTGCGCCATCGATCAAGCTGGTCTTATGCGCGGACGCCGATACTGCCGGCTTCACCACGATCTTTTCCCAGCTCTCGGATCGTCTGCCATACGTCCGGTTCGATGCGCATCGCTGCCGCTCACAAATATCTGTCGGCGCAATCTCAATGCCCAGAGCCTCGACTTCGCGCAGATAAAACTTATTGTGGTTCCACAAGACCGTATCAACGGCGTTGAGCACGAGAGTAGTTTGCGCCACGCGTTGCAGCCAGCCGATAAACTCGGCCGCTCTCAGGTGGTAGTCCCAGCAGGAGCGCAGGACAATCAGATCAAACTTGCTGAAATCACAATCCGGCGATCGCCAGTCAACAATCTCTGTTTCGACGCCTGCCGCTGCCAGATACGGCAGCATCAGCCGCTCGCTCTCCGCGCCCTGAGGCAGGCCGCTCAATGTAATCAGCGCAAGTCGTTTTTTCATGAGCGAAGAAAGGTCGTGGCAGCCGCTCATATTCTCTGCAAGTCGGCTACGGTGCGCTCATTCTGCACATTGCCGGTGTTGAGCGTGCCGGCGGGCTCAAACAGGATGACGTGGGTTTCCTCCAACGTGTAAGGCATGTGCTCCGTGCCGTGCGGGACAATGATGAACTCGCCGGGACGAATCGGGTCGTCATGCTCGCGTCCTTCCGCATCGCGCCATTTCATGTGCAGTTCGCCCTTCGTCACCATAAACATCTCATCTTCCGCGTCGTGATGGTGCCACATGAACTCGCCCTGCACTTTTACCAGCTTTACCTGAAAGTTATTCAGCTCGCCCACAATCTTCGGACTGAAATAGTCGTGGAAGGCGGCAAACTTCTGCGCAAGATTAATTACCTGCATGGTTTACCTCGCATTTAGCGAACGCACAAAGACTGGCAACATGTTACTTGTGTTGGATTGCTTGCGGCCGCGCATGGATTCAGCAAAGAGAGACCTTCACCGCAAGTTTAAGGATCGAGCCGCAACAGTTCAAAGGAAGGAGCTTCTCAAATCCTGTCCCGCAACAAACTGATGACATCGTCCGCGGTGATGATTCCGGTAAGACGCTGTTCTTCGTCCACCACAGGCAGCGTGAGCAGGTTGTATTTATCGAACATTTCCGCCACGTCTTTTTCTGACGCGCTGGCTTCCACAAAGATCACGTGTTCCGGGGTAAGAGTTCCCAGGCGGGTACCGCCCGGCGCCAGGACCAAAGACACCAGCGGCACGGAGCCGACCAGCTTTTCCTGGGAGTCCATCAAATAAATGGTGCTCACGGTTTCTACCGGACCTTCAAAGCTGCGCAGGCGATCCACGGCGTCACCCACGGTATGCTCAGGTGAGAGCGCATATATAGTCCGTGGTCATGCGGCCGGCAGCGGTATTTTCATGGAAGGCCAGCAGCTCTGAAACTTCCTGGCGCTCTTCCGGCTCCATCTCTTCCAGAATTTCTTCTGACGTTTCCTGCGGCAGGTCGCCCAGCAGATCGGCGGCGGCATCGGGGTCCATTTCTTCCACGATGTCGGCGGCCTTGTCAGAATCAATGGAGCGCATGAGCTCGATCTGCATCTTAGGATCGATCTCTTCCAGCGCCTCGGCGGCCACTTCTTCATTCAACGATCCAAAGACGGATTCGCGCTCGGCCGGCGCCAGCTCTTCCAGAATGTCGGCAATATCAGCCGGATGCAGCTTGGAAAGCCGCTCATAGGCCAGCCGCAGGCGCACGCGGCGCGCCGGATCGGTTTCAATCAGGTCAACGGCTTCCCAGGGGATGGACTTTTCCGGCATGCGCATGGCCAGCGCTTCAACCGCGCGGCTGGGAGCCAGGCCCTTGAGCAGCCGGCGGATAGCGCCGCGCAAGCCGATATCGACCCGCCCGACTTTGAGCTTGAGCGTGCCATTGACCTGCTCACGGCGCAGATCAACGTCATTCACGCGGACAACTTTGCGTCCGGAAACGTCAATGATCTGCTGGTCAAGCAGGTCACGCTCCAGCAGCAGCATGCCTTCAGAGCTGGAAAGCGGCTGCCAGTCATGCGCGGAGCCGTTGACCTGAATGGCCGAGCCGATCACGGTCTTGACCTGGCGCGAAGGCAGCAGGCGGTCGCCTTCACGGGTTTTTACGATGAAATCAGAGATGCGGTTGGGATCTTCCTGGGGAAAGATGGCCACTTCACGCACGTGTCCGGCAAACGCGCCGCTGCTGTCATAAACAGACGCGCCCAGAATGCTCGAAAGTGCGATCTCTTCCCGCATGTTTTTCCCTAAGTGGCAGAATACCCAATGTGGTTGGCCCTGACCAGAGCTAAACACCACATTTACAACAACTATTTTCAGGAGACGTATTTTCAGAGCAAGGGCCGGATAGTTTTCTCCAGACGGTCGCCAATAAGATGCCGCTTAGAAGGAATTGGGACGAGCGGTGAGGGAGAAAAATCTGAATCCCAACGCCCCTTAATAGATCTGTTAGAGGAAGGAGTTTCTCCCATGGCAATCCAGGTTACAGACCTGCATATGCTGCGCGACCAGTTGATGGTCCGGCGGCAAAAACTGGAAACGGCAGTCGCCAAAACCCAGACGGCGAACCTGCTTCATCTGCTGGAGCAGGTTGACCATGCGCTGGAACGCGTGGACCACGGAAACTATGGCGTCTGCGAACATTGCGCCGGGACCGTGGAGCCCGAACGCCTGTTTGCCGATCCTTTGACGCAACTCTGCCTGGATTGTCTTAAACCGGCGGAGCAACGCGCGCTGGAGCAAGACTTGTTGCTGGCGGCACGCATCCAGGCCGGACTGCTCCCCAAACGCGACTTTGTCGCTGCCGGATGGAAAGTCGCCTATCACTATGAGCCCGCAGGGCAGGTCAGCGGCGATTATTGTGACTTGGTGCAGCATGGCAAAGACCTGTATTTCATGGTGGGAGACGTTTCCGGCAAAGGCGTGGCCGCGGCCATGCTCATGTCAAACCTGCATGCGCTTTTCCGGGTGCTTATTCCCGCAGGGCTGCCACTGGAGCTGCTTGTGGAGCGCGCCAACCGGCTCTTTTGCGAGAGCACGCTGCCCACGCAGTACGCCACGCTCATCGTGGGCCGGGCGGACGAGTTTGGCAACGTGGAAATCTGCAATGGCGGCCATCCAGCCCCGTTCCATGTGGGGCAACACGGCGTTCAGGCGATTGAAGCGGCCACAGTTCCCGTCGGGCTTTTCTGTGACCAGAAATTCGCAAGCACTACCCTTCGCACTGCCCCGGGCGACAGCCTGGTGATTTATACCGACGGCATTTCAGAAGCTGCAGGCCCGGACGGCGCGGAGTACGGCAGCGCATCATTGGCAAAACTGCTGGGCGCCTGCCATCAACTGCCGTCGCGTGAACTGGTGAATAAGTGCCTGAACGAGGTTCTGAGCTTCCGCTCAGGCTCGCCACGGCTGGACGATCAGGCGTTGATGGTGCTGCAGTTTCAGCCGTCGGCATAAGTCGGCTTTGATTCCGAGGTCTTTGCAGCGCGTGGAAACCTACTTTTTCTTTAGTTCCGACAGCGGATACTTTGTGCCGCGCCAGGTGATAGCGCCATCGCGCAGGGCGAGGAATGCGGATTGCAACGCGGCGAAGTTGAATACCACGGCCGCAATCGGGCAGGTAAGAAAAAGCAACGCGGAGTTCCCCATGTATCGTCCAGAGAGAGTGTAAGCCAGCGCAATCATGGCGATCGCCGCGGCAAAGCTCGCTTTAGCCCAGCCGGGCGCCAGGAAAACGCCCAGGAACGGACAGACGCACAGAAAGAACGTAACGGCGCAGACAGCCAGCAGCAGGCTGATCCGGAACTGCAGGAAAGCGAAAAGATTTTTCTCCAAATTAGCCACTACACCCGCTGCCCCTATTGCCCAGCGCAAGCTGACAAGCTCGCGGCCAAAGACCACATCCTGCCGGAGGCCCGCTTTCTTGATGGACTCGCCCAGTTTGAGATCGTCCACTACTTCCAGGCGCAGTTTTTCATAGGTGCCGATGGCTTCATAGGCCGAGCGTCGAATGAGATTAAACGCGCCCACGCCAATGTAGTCGCGCGACTTGGGATCGCGGACTTTCCAGGGACGCATGGCAAAGCTGGACATCACTTGAGGAAACCCAATCATCATGCGCTCGCCCAGGGTCTTCATGTGAGCGGTGGGGAAAAGCACAAGGTGGTCGGTAGCCGTCCTGATTGCATAGTGAAGGGCACGACTTAAGCAGTCAGATCGGAAGACGCAGTCAGCATCAGTGAATAGAAGCCAGTCGGCTCCGGCGTGTTGAGCGCCCAGCCACATGGCATGCACCTTGCCCAGCCAGCCTGAAGGCAGGTCGCGAACGTGGATCACCCGCAGCTTCCCCGCGGACGCAGGTTCAGCCGCCAGGCGTTCCATGATCGCACCGGTCTGGTCAGTGGAGCGGTCATTGACGGCGACAATCTGGTACTGCGGATAGTTGAGTTGCAGAAGGGATCGCAGCGCGGCTTCAATCTCAGCTTCTTCATTGCGCGCCGGAACCACGATTGTGAGCGACGGCAGCGGCAAATCTGGCGGCGGATTCCACTCGGGCTGCGTGAGGTCGGCTACTTCAGAAACATGCAGGGCTAGTTGCAGGGTGGGAACCAGCCAGATTATGGCTAAAAGCAGACCTGAAATCCAATAAAGCAACGACCAGTCAAATACGATCATGCTTTCTGAACCTGGAAGCGCGGAGCAAACTTTGCGCCATAAAGAAGGATGAGGCCGGACAGCGCGGCGGCGGCAAAGGCCACCCAGAAAGCGACCTGCAAGGAACCAGTCTTGTCAGAGATGCGGCCGATCAGCGTGGGGGAGAAAGCGTCACCCAGCAGGTGGATGACAAAGACGTTGACGGCCAGCGCGGTGGAGCGAATGTTGGCGCTTACGGAGTTGACGAGCGCGGCGTTGGTGGGTCCGGTACCGACCAGGACAAAAAATACGGCAACAAACATGGCCGGAAACATCAGCGGGCCTGCGGCATAAATGGCGGCCACCATGAACGGCACGGCGATCAGCATAGCAATGCCGGAGAACGAATAGTAAGCGCCGTAATAGCGCCTGAGCAGACGGTCGCCAATCCAGCCGCCCAGCAGCGTGGCGCCAATGCCGTTGATGATCACGATATACGCTGAAATCGATGTTGGCGGTCTTTAAGTCCAGGCCGCGTAGACGAACGAGAAAGGTAGGAATCCAGACCTGCATGCCACCCATGGCAAAGGTGTAAGCAGCCATGCCGAGCGTAGAGGTGATGAATGCACCATTCCGAATAAGCCCGCGAAGCATGGCCCTTGGGTCGCCCGGAATGGTCTTTTCATGTTCACCGCGAGGCGGTTCAGGAAGCATCCAGAGCAAGAGCGCCAGAAGAAAGCCGGGAATTCCGGCAGCCATAAACGGCGCGCGCCAGCTGTGAAAGGCATGCGCCAGATAGCCGCCGACAAAGTATCCAGCGGCGCTGCCCACGGGCAATCCCAAGAAAAAGATTGAGAGCATGCGACCACGCTTGAGCATGGGGAAAGAGTCGGCGATCAGCGTGGGAGCAATGGTGGCGTAGCTGGCTTCACCAATGCCCACAATGGCATGACGAAAAAGAAGCTGGTTATAGTCATGCACGAACCATGTAAGAAAAGTGAAGCCGCTCCAGATAAAGATGCCGAAGACCACAATGTTTTTGCGGGGAAAACGGTCGCCCATCCAACCCACGACCGGCGCGGCAAACATATACGTGAAGAAAAAGGCGCTGGTCAGCAGGCCAATTTTTGCGTCACTCACCATAAACTCTTTTTTCACGTCAGACTGCACCGCAAAGAGCACGTTGCGGTCAATGTAATTCAGGATGTTCAGTCCGGTAAGCACCGCCAGCAAAAGGCGTGGATAGAGTTTTGGCGGCATGGGCTGGTGGGATTATAGCCGCCGGAAACCCCAACCGCGACAGATGGATTGCCGCGCCACCGCACAGGAAAACGATCTGGGCAATGTTCTGGCGGTAAACCGGCTGTTTTTCCGGTTTTTAATGTTAAGATGCTGCAACCAAACCCCCAAAGCAGCAGTCAGGAAGGCACGTCATGTTCAACCGGAAATCTCTTAGATCCATCTTATTGCCGGCGTTCTTCGCGGCGATCCTGGTTGTGTCCGCCCATACGGAACCGCAGGCGGCCCCAGCGCAAAAGGCCCCGGAGCCGGTGGGAACGCAACCCGCCCCGGCAGAGCCAGTGAAGGCTGAAACGCAGCTTTTGGTGGAATGCGTGGTGGGTGTAAAACATGAGTGCGCCACCAATGTCAGCGTGCCGCTAGGACACCACATCAAACTCAGGGTCCGCAATTTGAAGGATTGGATCGACCAGAAGAATTCGCCCTCGAACCTGGTTTTATTTTTGAATGGCAGGCAATTGGCCAAGACGTATCCGGTGGCGATTGAGGCCGCGTATGATCCGGCCCACCCTGAGCTGAACGAGTTGCTCTTCAAGCTGCAAAGGACCCCTGAGACGGACCAGACCTGGGACGACCTTATTGTGCAGGAGAGAAACGTGCGCGGCCTTTTCCTGAGAGGAGTTTCACGGAAGGTGCGGCCCAGCGTTGGCCTTGAGGGAGGAACCTCGGCGCAGAGCAGCGCTGAGTTCGAGATGGTCCTGCTGCCGCTTGGATGGGAGTACGTTTGCATCGCCTTCCTATGCGTCACGCTGGCGGGGGTATTGCTGCTAGGACGGAAGACCTCGCTGCTCAGGGACTATGATGGCGGGCCGTTCAGCCTGGCGCGCACGCAGATGGCCGTGTGGACATGGCTGCTGCTGAACGCATATTTCTTTTTATTCATCATGACATGGGACCCGGCCGTGGACATTCCCACCTCCATCCTCGGGCTACTGGGGATCAGTTCCACCACGTACCTTGCCGCGGTGCTGGTGGACCACAACAATACGGCCAAAGCCTCGAGCCAGGGCTTCTGGAAAGACATCTGCGGCGGCGGCGACATAGAGCTCCACCGTATCCAGATCATCGCCTGGACCATGGTGTTGGCTTTCGTGTTCGTCGTCAGGATCTTCACCAAGTTGAGCATTCCGGATTTCAATCCTACGCTGCTCGGATTGCTCGGCATGAGCGCCGGGACCTACGTGGGCTTCAAGTTTCCGGAAAATAAGAGCTCGGCAGAAACCGCTGCGCCGCAGGAGGCGGAAGCGGCCAAGAAAATGGCCGCCGGAGCTGGTGCTTCGAGCTAAAGCAATTTTAGTTTTTGGTCTTCGCTCTTGGCCAGCGCGCTTCCACGGTCGTACCGATCCCACCGCGAGGGCGGAACACGCCTTTCACCACTGCCCATTTTGGCTTGCAGGCGCGCACAACATCTTCCAGCACCTGGTTCACGATGTTTTCCTGAAAGATACCCAGGTTGCGATAGTGCAGCAAGTATTCCTTGAGCGATTTCAGTTCCAAACAGAGTTTGCCGGGCATGTAGCGGACTTCAAGCACGCCAAAGTCGGGCAGGCCAGTCTTAGGGCAGACGGAGGTGAACTCCGGCACGTCGATCAGGATTTCATAAGCGGGAAACTGGTTGGGCCAGGTATCAATTTCAGGGAAGGCATGGTCGAGCCCTGATTTTGCGTGATCGTCGGTATAGCCTGTACGATGTGACATCAGGAATCTATTGTAACAATCGCTTTTCACGACGTAACCGCGGGGGCGGGACGATCATCTAAAAGACGATCATCTAAAATAGGACCACCGGCAGAAAAGTTTGGAATTAACTTCAAGCGAAGACGCAGACGTGGGGATCCTGCACCGCACCTCCGGCTTGGATATACTTGCAAGTTTGGCCGATTGAACTGACTCTTTTAACGCATGGCGAGACAAAGCCAAAATAACGGTCGCAGGCGCGTGGTGATGGTGCTGGTGCTGGTAGTGGCAGCGCTGCTGCTGTTTACCGGGATTAATCGCCGCCGCATTGTAACGCCAGTGCGCGCGGAAAAAGTTGCCCGCCAGGAGATTGCCAGCGTGATCTCCACCAACGGCAAAATTGAGCCCATTAACAGTTTTGAGGCGCATGCTCCCGCGCCGGCCACGGTAAATAAAGTCCTGGTGGCGGAAGGCGACCACGTAAAAGCTGGACAGCTTCTGGTGAAACTGGATGACGCTGAAGCACGCTCGCAGGCAGCGCACGCGCTGGCCCAGTTGCGATCGGCAGAGGCGGCGCTGAGCGGCATTAAAGCCGGCGGCACACAGGAAGAGCTGCTAACAAGCCGCGCTGACCTGACCAAAGCACAGGCCGAGCGCGACGAGGCCCAACGCAACCTGCAGGCAATCCAGAAGTTACAGCAGAGTGGAGGGGCGTCACCCGCAGAGTTGGAAGCGGCACAGAACCGGCTGAAAAAAGCTGAGGCTGACGTGCAGTTGCTGCAAGCCAAGGTGAATGGCCGTTACTCTTCGCCGGAAGTAGCCAGGGTAGAAGCTTCAGCAGCGGAGGCCCGCGCAGCGTACGATGCCGCGCAGGACTTGCTGCATCACTCCAACGTAACGGCGCCATTCGCCGGAACGGTTTACCAGGTCCCGGTAAAGCCCGGAGCGTATGTGAATGGCGGCGATCTGCTGGTGCAGGTGGCGAACCTGGAAAAAGTGAGAGTGCGCGCTTTTGTGGATGAACCGGAAATCGGACGGCTGGCAAAAGGCCAAAAGGTAGAAATTAAATGGGACGCGATCCCCGGCCGCACCTGGGAAGGCTCGCTCACGAGGGTCCCAACTTCCGTGACCATGGTGGGAACGCGCACCGTGGGTGAAATCACTTCTGAGATCGATAATTCTGATCGCAAGCTGCTGCCGAACGTGAATGTAAACGTGAGTATTATTTCCGCCAGGCATGACAATGCGCTTACCGTGTCGCGCGAGGCGGTGCATGATGTGGACGGCAAACGCTACGTTTACAAGATCGAAGACGAAAAAATTCTGGCGCAGGAAGTGCAGACCGGCCTTTCCAGCCTGACGCGGGTAGAAGTGCTCAACGGGATTCCGGAAGGCGCCGTGATCGCGCTGGGCGCAATCAACGCCCAGCCTTTGCGCAATGGCATGGACATAAAGGTGGTCGAGCGTTGAGGTCCCTTGTCCGATTAGCAGCTCTCTTCTTATTCATGGTTGGCCCAACGGCTGGGGCGGACGCCGATCCGGCTGCTCTGCTCAAGGGAGGCAAGGCCGACCAGGCAATCCATGCGCTGAATTTGGCGATTGCGCGTGCGCCCAACGATGCACGATGGTACAACCTGATGTGCCGCGTTTACTATCAGCTTGAACTCTGGGACAACTCCATGCACATGGCGGAAAAGGCGCTGGCGCTTGATCCGCAAAACAGCTCCTATCATTTGTGGCTGGGGCGCGCGATGGGCAGAAAAGCGGAAGAAGCGAATCCCTTTACGGCTTTTGGGCTGGCGCGCAAAGTGAAAACTGAATTTGAACGGGCCGTGGCCCTGGACAAAGACAATCTGCCGGCGCGCTCTGACCTGAGCGAGTTCTACCTGGAAGCTCCGGGATTTCTGGGCGGCGACAAGAACAAAGCCAAACAGCAAGCCGACTATGTTGCCGGGCATGATCGCGCGCTGGCCAGTTATATTTACGCGCGCGTGCAGGAAAAGCAGGGCAACACCGGCGCGGAAGCAGAATACAAAAAAGCGATTGCGGCCAGCAGCCAGCCCGCGCGCTACTGGGTGGAGCTGGCACATTTTTACCGGCGCACAGGACGGATGGGCGAAATGGAAGATGCCATCCGCCATTCAATAGCCGCGGCGCAGCAGGGTGAATCCAGCGAATTTGACGCGGCCGCGCTGCTGCTGCATTCAGGACGCAACTTTGCCGGCGCGACGCAGTTTCTGCGGCACTATGTCTCAGGGGAAGATCCATCTGAAGACGGTCCGGCATTTCGCGCCCACTACCTTCTGGGCGTCCTGCTGGAAAAACAAGGCAAAAAGAAAGAAGCCGCAGCCGAGTTCCAGACGGCGCTGAATATGGCCTCAGAGTACCGCCCAGCGCAGGATGCGCTGGCGCGCGTTTCCCGATAGAATCACGTCTTTCCACACCATTCCGAACAAATTCGCGCAGGTGAAAAAATGAAATTGCATGCCCGTGTCGTCCTGATTGCAGCCTGGATCGTGGCGCTTCCGCTAACTCTGCTCGCGCAAGAGACCTCTTCCGGCAAGGACAAACCGCTGGCATTCCGCACGGCCATTGAACTGGCGCTCAAAAACAGCGCGAGTACCGGCCTCCAACAGGCTGACCTTCAGCGCGCGCAGTCGGTGGTACGGCAGACAAAGGACGTGTTTCTGCCGCAAATGGTGGTTGGTTCAGGGCTCGGGGCATCGTACGGCTTCCCACTGAGCCTGGAAGGCGCCGCGCCTTCAGTCTTCAACGTGAATTTTCAGGGTGCGCTGTTCAACATGGCGCAGCGCAATTACGTGAAAGCCGCGAGGAGCGATGTGCAGGTAACGACGGCGCAGAATGCCGATCGCCGCAATGACGTGATTATGGAGACCGCGCTGGATTACGTGCAGCTTGATCTGCTGGATTCGTCGCTGACGATTCAAAAAGAGCAGCAGCAGGCGGCCCAGAAATTTCAAGATATCGTGGCGCAACGCATACAGGCCGGTCTGGATAGCCAGGTGGAAGCTACGCGAGCCAAACTGGCAGGCGCAAGGACGCGGCTGGACATCGCACAGACACAGGCCGCAGCCGACCAACTGCGCTTACGCTTATCGCAACTGACGGGACTACCGGTCGCAGCAATCCAGACTTCAACGGAGTCAATTCCGGAGATGCCGCCGGTTGCCCAGGACCAGGACATGCCGGGCGAAGCGGTAAAGAACAATCCCTTGGTGAAAGTGGCGGACGCAGCGGCGCAGGCAAAGGAATTCCGCGCTCGCGGGGAGCACAAGCAGCTCTACCCGACAATTGACTTTGTGGGACAGTATGCCGTGCTGGCGCGGTTCAACAATTACGACGAGTTCTTTCAAAAATTTCAACGGCACAACGTGACGGCCGGCATCGCCATCCGATTCCCTTTTTTAAACCCGGTGCAACGCGCGGCGGCTGATGCGGCAAAGGCCGACGCAGCCAAATCACGGAAAGAAGCACAGACGGTGAAAGAACAAGTGAGCACGGAGACGCTAAAACTGCAACGCTCAGTTGAACAACTGGCGGCGGCGCATGAAGTTGCGCAGCTGGAGCATCAGCTCTCCCAATCTGATATCGAGTCCGCACATGCAAAGATTGAGAGCGGCGCGGCGAGCATTAAAGATGAAGAGAACGCACGCGTGGCCGAACATGAGCGCTACACCGCTTACCTGAACTCCAGCTTCGAACTGGATCGCGCGCAGATCCAGCTAATGCGCCAGATCGGACAGTTGGAGACATGGGCGCTCGGTCCGCCGAAGCGATAGTAAAGACGGTACCTTAGGGGGCCATGACTCCGGAATGGCGCAGCGCCAGCCATGCCAGAATGGCGCCGATAAACATCAGAGACACTGCAAGCGAGACGGCCATGGCTACAACTACAGGGAGCAGCGGGTCCCACTGTTCTGTTTCCTCATAAACCTGCGGCGCGGGGTTTGCCACAACCAAGTTGAGCGTGGCCCGCTCGTCCGCAATTTTTTGTACTGCTACGCTGCTCATAAAGGCCCTCCGAAAAACCCAATGTAGCGATAAGGCCCACGCGCGCGCTGTGACGGCGGTCACATGTTGAGCGTGATGTGAATCGCCGGAATCGGAACAGCAAACCTACCGCGGAGACGGCATGAATAAGAGCAGGTTCTGAGGCGGTATGCTCCAGAAGGAAGAATCTGGGGTAGACAGTCGCAGGCTGGGCACGTGCAATGAGGCAGTAAGACCTCGACACGGAGATTAGTCAGACCTGCGATCGAAGCGTCACCGTAAGGCGAGTATGAGCTTGGATGGGAGTGTGGTGATCGCCTGAGAGCTGAAGAACGAATCAAACAACGTCGAGGAAGAGGAAAAGCCAAAATCGCCCTAGCAAGAAAGCTGGTGAAGATCGTCTACGACACTCTGAAAAATCGGTGGGTCTTTGAAGACTTCCCCACCTTCACCCTGGCCGCCTGAATCCGGGCAAAACAATTTTTGAGATTATTCATGGGAGGGGCGGAGACACGGAGAACGTCTGGCCTAAAGGGCAAAAGGAATCCACGCCAAGGACCACGAAAAAATGAAATGCTTTTGAGGACAGGCGTTGTCAAGATGTCCTATTTCGCGATAGATTTTTCGGCCATTTTGGCAATCTTGGCAGTTCTGGCAATCGCTTATCAGCTAAACTGGTTCCATCGGAAACGCACTATGGTATTCGTCCTCGACAACTACGATTCTTTTACCTACAACCTGGTCCAATATCTCGGGGAATTGGGCGAAAAGGTGGAGGTGCGCCGCAATGACCAGATCACGCCGCAGGAAATTGAAGAGATGCGCCCCAGCCATATTCTGATTTCTCCCGGACCCTGCACGCCGCAACAGGCGGGGATCAGCATTGATCTGATCAAGCATTTCGCCGGCAAGCGTCCGGTTTTGGGCGTGTGTCTGGGACACCAGGCGATTGGCGCCGCTTTTGGCGGCAACGTGGTCCGCGCTCGTCAACTGATGCATGGAAAAACCAGCCGCATCCAACACGACGGCAAAACGCTGTTCAAGAACATGCCGAAGCCCATGACGGCTACCCGCTACCACTCGCTCATCGTAGCGGAAGAAGGCCTGCCCAGCGAACTGGAGATCAGCGCGGAAACGCATGAAGCAGACGGCACAAGGGTGATCATGGGCCTGCGCCATCGCCGCTTCCCGGTTGAAGGTGTGCAGTTCCATCCTGAAAGCGTGCTGACGGAATCGGGCAGGTTGCTGTTGCAGAACTTTCTGGGGCTTTAATTTTGTCGCTCCGCTCCAAACCGCTTGAGAGCGCGTCAACCTCAAACTTCTTTCGGCGCTCGAAGCGATCCGGCTCGGCGCGCAAGTCGGCCGCGCCGAACTTGATGATCCTTGGCTGATCGCAGAAACGCCTGGGTACCGAATAATTCGCCCGTCAGAATATCCAGCAAAAATCCGGCTACTTAAGCTAGAATCGTGCCAACGATCCACGGTATTTGGAGGCCTCCAGCATGGCGCAACCGCAGCCGGAAAAGCGAACCACCACGGCGGTTTTCGCTCGATCTGCCCATCTCAGTGAAATTCCTGGATAACGGCAAGCGGGAATTAGGCGGACACACACGCGACGTGAGTTCGCGCGGCGTCTTTATGTATCTGGACGCCGACATCACTGCCGGCGCGCCGATTGAGTTTGTGATGACGCTGCCGCCTGAAATTACGCTGGCCGATCCTATCCGCGTGCGCTGCATGGGAAAAATACTCAGGGTGGATAAGGCTGCGCAAGGTCAAGGCGTTGCCGTAGCAATTGAGACATACGATTTTGTAGGTGAGGAGTAACGCGTTCTGTCCATCCGTTGTCACATCATTTTGAAACGCGCTCTCAGGCATGGATGGGCTGCTTCCCTGCTGCTTGCGGCGCCCATGTTCGCGCAAAAAATGTTCGCACAAAACGCGTTGGAGCAAAATGTACCGCCGGTTGGTGAACTATTTGCCTCGGACTCGAACAGCTCAAGCGCCATGCAACTAGCTGGCTCAGGAATGAGCGTGTACTCCGGTTCGGAACTCTCGGCGGGAATTGCACCAGCGACTCTCAAACTGGCCCGCGGCGGACAGGTGCGGATCTGCGCGAACAGCGGCTTAAACGTAACTACAAGTGGCCAGGGACTGATGCTGGCAACGGGCGCAGGTGCATTGGAAATTGAGTACGAGTTGAAACAGCAAGCTGCTGACGTTGTGCTGACCCCAGATTTCAACATCGCTCTGGTGGGCCCCGGCACATTTCACTTTGCTTTGGGAATCAACAAAAAAGGCGATACCTGTGTGAAACCGCTGGCGGGGAATGCGGCTGAAATTACGTTTTCAGAGCTGCTGGGGACCGGGAGCTATAAGGCTGGTCCGGACCAGACGATGCTTTTCCGCGGCGGCAAACTGGGTGACAAAACGGCGCTCACCGGCGAATGCGGCTGCCCTCCGGCAGCGCCTGTGATGCGCGCAGAAGCACAGCCCAATGCGAAGCAGCCAGATGAGACGCCCCAGCCAGCGCAGCAGGTTGTGGTCGCGGATAATGAGACTACGTCGCCATTGCCGCCCGATAAACCAGGCCAAGTCCACGTGCAGGTGGATACGCCCTTTGTATTCAGCGCCCGGCCGGGTTCGGGACGCTCATATGCTGTAGCCAAGGTGCAGTTTTCGACGCTGCCGAACGTATATTTTGTGCAAGAAAAGGTCGATCCGCTCGTTCTGGTAGAAAAGCAGGCGGAAGTGTCTCCAAAACCAGCCGTCGAGACATCTAAGCCAGAAGAGAAGCCCAGGAAAGAAAAGAAGGGTTTTATCGGGCGGATGAAAGGCTTTTGGGGCTCTCTGTTTCACCGTTAAGTTGTTGGTTCGGCAGGTATTACGAATAGTGGCTTTAGTGCAAATACCAAAGTGAAACTTTTATTCGCCGCATGGAGTCTAAACTAGATAAACTTTATTTATATGCCCTTGCCTGATCCGCAAAATCCGAAGCCGAAAAACCCAGGTTCCAGTGACTCTGAAGCGCCGCAGCAGGAAGTAGTGAAGTTCGCTAAAGAGCAGCCGCTGAACACCTCGGTGATGCCCACAATGCTGGGCGTCGGGTACGGCACTTACCAGCAGCGACCTGAGAATTTTCTTCTCTCCTTTGTGACCCACACGGCGGCTTTGGGGCTGATGTTGTGGTTGCTGCATTTGACTGTTCCGGCAAAGGTGATTCCGCCAACGACCGCCAACTCAGTGGAACTTGCGCCCTACATACCGATGAAAGTCGGCAAAGGTGGTCCCAGCGGCGGCGGTGGCGGCGATGCCAGCAAATTAAAAGCGTCTGCCGGTACGCCTCCGAAAGCGGCGAAACAGCAGTTCACTCCGCCAACCGTATTGGTTCAGCAAAAGAGTAAGTTGATGATTGAGCCTACGGTGATTGCCGATATAAAGACTCCCCCGAACACGCAGCTTGGCGATCCGCTCTCCAAACTGATGACGCCATCCAATGGCGTTGGCGTTGGCGGCGGTATTGGCAGCGGCAGCGGCGGTGGCGTTGGATCGGGACACGGCGGTCCCGGCGTAGGCCCAGGGATATTTCACGTAGGTGATGGCGTAAGCGCACCTCGCACCCTCTATACTCCCGAACCTGAATTTTCTGAAGAAGCGCGCAAAGCCAAATATCAGGGCGTTGTGGTGTTGAATATCGTTGTCGGCACCGATGGCCGCGTGCATACCCCGCGTGTGGTTCGCTCACTCGGCATGGGCCTGGATGAAAAAGCCATTGAAGGCGTGAAGACCTGGAAGTTTGATCCTTCAAAGAAAGACGGCCGGGCGGTGGCAGTGGAAATGAATATCGAAGTGGCCTTCAACCTCTACTAAAATAACAATCGGAATCCAAAAAAGGAGATGCCAACGCGTCTCCTTTTTCTTTTCATCCTTGAAGGTTGAGACCGCCGACCAATCCCAGGCTGTGTTGAGTTCGTCCTCTGCCAGCAAGCCCTAAATCCCCGGCAAGCATATAGTCTCTCTCTCGGGGACGTGAGGCTTCCTCTACTATTTATTCCTCTACTTCTTCCAGTTGGCCATTTTCCAGTTTCTCCTGGCAGGCAATGCAGTAGCGGGTCCAGGGCACGGCTTCCAGCCGCTTGGGGTTGATCTCATTTCCGCAGTTTACGCATTCGCCAAATTCGCCTTCGCGGATACGCTGCAAGGCAGTTTCGACCATCGCCAACAGCTGGCGATCATTATTGCTCTGGGAAAACAGAAATTCCTTGGTGTAAGAGCTTGCCGCACGGTCGGCAATATCCTGCGCGGTGTCCTGATCAGCGATGCGGCCGTCCTCTTCCGTACGGCTCACGGTTTTGCGCAGGATCTGCTGGCGCTCTTCCAGACGTTTTTTAAAGCTTTCCAGCTTCTTCTTGTCCATGTCTTTTGATAAACGATTTATCTTAGTCGTCATAATTATTACCGTCAAATGTTGCGGGAACGACGATTAGATGCATGAAAGACCCCGATCGTCTTCAAAAGGGAAATAAAAAAGCGGCCTGTTCACAGGCCGCTCTTTGCAAAGAGGCGAAAGAGGAAGGGAAATCTCTCAGGAAAGGCGATGCACGATGCAGTCCCAGCTAATGCCAAGACACACGGATTGAAGAAGTCTCAATTCTTGGAAGAGGGTTGAAATCATTTTTTAGTTTTACGTGCCTCTTTATTTGCTTTTTATATAAGCAACTCGGAAACCAAATATTCTTTTCGAGAGATGTGGAATACAGGCCACAAATTAAACCCTTTACTTTGTGAAGCTTGCGTGAGAGTTCAGAGAGAAATGGCAGAGTTTGGCGTTCCAGAATTGCAGACATTAGAGTTATCTGATGTGGCATCAGAGTACCAATATTAGACCTCTTCGTGCTTAAGCTGGGTTTTGGTCTGCTCCTCCATTGCTTTTAACTTATTGAGAAGGGCCTTATAGCTGATTTTGAGGATCTTGGCGGCCTGCCGACGGTTCCAGCGGGTTTGAGCCAGCACCCGCTCAATGGCTTCCCGTTCCGCCTGCATCGCTGCTCGCCGGCCAATTTCCAGCAATGATGGCATTTCAATTTCGGCGCCATTGCTTAATTGCACCGCCGGCGTTGATTCGACAATGGCGGCAGGCGACGCTGCCATCCCGCCAAAGGAAGTCACGATTGGTTTGTGCGTTGCCAACTCCCGGATGATCTGGGCTTCATTCCCCACGATCACGTAGCGCTTCACCATGTTTTCCAACTCGCGAATATTTCCCGGCCAGGCATACTCCATCATCTTGTTCACGGCAAACTCGCTGAACATTGACGGCTTCTTGCCATAGTGCTCGCTGTATTTTTCCAGAAAATATTTCAGAAATACCGGGACCTCTTCACGGCGCTCCCGCAGCGGCGGAATATGGATGGTGACCACGTTCAGGCGATAGAACAGATCTTCGCGGAATACGCCTTCTTCCACGGCACGCTCCAGCGGCTTGTTGGTCGCAGCCAGAACTCGCACGTCCACTTGAACATCACGCTTGCCGCCGAGCCGGGAAAATTCATGGTCCTGCAGCACGTGCAGCAGCTTGGCCTGGAGTGCAGGATGCATCTCGCTTATTTCATCCAGGAAAATAGTGCCGCCATTGGCCTGTTCGAACTTGCCCAGCTTTTGCCGGTTGGCGCCGGTGAATGCACCGGCTTCATAGCCAAAGAGTTCGCTTTCCAGCAGCTCATGCGGAATGGCGGCGCAGTTCACTTTCACAAACGGTTTTTCGCAGCGCGACGACTCCGAATACACCATTCGAGCCACCACTTCTTTACCGGTGCCGCTTTCACCGCGGATGAGAACGGTAGCCGTGGTGTCCGCCACCTGCTCAATGGTCATCTTTACTTCCATCATTTTGGGGCTGGTGCCAAAAAGCATGGTGAAATCGCTCTGGCGGCGGACCTGTTCGCGCAGCTGCGTGACTTCAGTAAAAAGACGCTGATTGTCCAGAACTTTGCCGATGCGCACATCAAGCTCTTTGGGATCGACCGGCTTGGTGATGTAGTCGTCAGCGCCAAGCTTTGACGCCTTGAAAATCAGTTCCGGGTCCTTGATGGAGGAAAGAACCATGATGGAAACCGTGGGCTTGATCTGCTTCAGGCGCTGCAATGTGTCATTGCCGGCTTCACCGTCCATGGACGTTTCCACCAGAACCAGGACTGGATCGAATGAGCGAAATACCCGCAGGGCTTCCTGTTCACTGGATGCGACCGTAACTTCAAAGTTGCGACGGGACAAATGGGCAGCCAGGTACTTGGCCATAGCTACGTCATCGTCCACGATCAGCACACGGGTCTTGGGGTTCATTCATGCTCCCAGCGGCAAAATAGCCCGCTTTCTGGAATGGAAAGTCAAACCGGCTAAGAACTGGTACGGAAATACCCACCGGGGGCGATTGCCCCTCAGATATTGTACTCCGATTCCATTTTCAGGTAGTTGGGATGCCTAACTGGGACTTTTTAGGGAGGATTTTCTGAACAAAAAGGGGCTGAAAGCCTGGCTTTCAACCCTTTTCTAAACCTTAACCAACGGAAATTTGAATCGGAGTTCTTTAGGATGAGCGCTTTCCTGTGATGAAGTGGTAAGGCGGCCACGGGCCACTCATAACGACCTCAATCCCGGGCAGATGCCGGGTAGCCATCTGGTAGCGGTTCTGGTATTTCTCAACTTTTTTGTGATCAATAAGGTGGGCGATATCAATGAGCATTCCGCCGGAATCAACTTTGCGGCAGCAAACGTCCTGATCAATGGGGGAGAAAATCTTGTGGACCTGGACGGAAAGAGCGCGGGCCTTGGTTTGGCGTTCGCGTTGTCGGACGGCCTTTTCCCGCAGTCTACTCAAATATTCGCTACCGACTGTGGCAGGCAGCTCAATCTCTTCCATGGCTTCACGCAATGAACCGTCTTTAATTAACAATTTCAAATGCATTTCCGCCTTGCCCTTGAGCTTGGTAACGCTTTCCAGGAAGCCCTTGCGATTGAGTCGTACCGCGCGGCGCAATGCATCATCAGTATCAAAAACCGTGCCAAAACGGAACGGCAGAACGGTTGTGCGCTTGAAGCATTCGCTGACCACATGCGCATGTTGGAGGAGGGCCTTTTGGCCGAGATCGCCGGTGGGAATGTACTCGCTTACCAGGACGGAAAAATCGCCGCTGGGATACGCGAATATCTGGGCATCTGCTATACCTTTGAGACCTTCTACGGGAACGGGACGACGAGCGCGAATACCACCTTGCACAGCTTGTTGCTCAACGATGCAGTACGCGTACCATGCCATGAGGGAGCTTCTCCTGTCGGAAAAACGTTTAGTGGGCCGGCGTGAATTGTTTAAAAATCGGGCGAAGTTTACAGCGAAGAGCTTCTATTCAGCGCCAGCGGGTTTTCTGGTCGCTTAGATGTATCCTAAGCTGAGTCTGGAATAAATGCAACAGAGACTGTGCATGAAAACTGAGGAAATCGTAAGTTGCTGCTCCCGGTTGGTAAACCTTATGCAGCGGAAGCCGCATCCAGGAACAGAATCGGCGCTTGAACCCGTTTGTTTTCTTCTATTTGATCGGCATTTTTCAGGACTGCGGCGATGCGGACAAGCTCAGCATCTGCCAGCACCAGGTAGCGCTGGGTTTCAGGATCATCGATTCGAATGGCCGCAAGATACAGTGCGTTGCGGATGGCGGCCAGCGGACTATGGATTTCATGCTTCAACTCCTGAAGTCAAGCCTTCTTTGCTTAACGCCATGTTCGCACCCTCCGGTCAAACCATTGTTAATGCAAGCGGTCGGCCAAGGCAGGCTTGGAAACGTGCCAAGCACGAAAAGGTGCAATTTTGCGCAATCCACCGCAATAAAAGATGTATCCGCGTACCGCTGCTAGGTCCATTGGTTCCACTCCACGGTTGGTGGATACGCGCCCTCGGCTGGCCTTACCCTGTACATTTGGCCAGTAGTCAGGTAAAAAAAACAGAGCACTTCCGTAAGTTTCCCTATAGCGTCCCAAGGCATCTCACAAGAGGCTGAAAATGAGCCAGGCAGCCATGAGTTCTCCTAGAAAAATGTTCCCAATGCCGTCCACCGAACCCGCTGACCTCGGCTCGTCCCCTCCAGAGCGTTTCGTAGTCGAGGTGTTTTCAGAGCTGCGCCCGGAAACAATCCAGAAGCGCTGGGAAGACGTAAATGTGATCCTGCGCATGAGCATGCTTACCGGGTTGCAAATGCAACTGGAAGCCACACTCAACCTGCTCTGCGATATGACCGCCGATATGTCCGCATTTGACAAGGCCATGGTCTATTTCTGGGACGAAGGCCGCGAACTGATGGAATTGCGGATTGCGCGCAACGTGGAAAAACAGACCGGCGAGGAAGTTGCCACAGGGAACATCCTGAATTTCTGGGCCATTAAATATGGACGCCCTTTATTAGTGGAGCAAAGCCACAATGCCCAGTCCGATGCGCTGATGCAGGTGGTAGGCGCAACTTGCGCGCTGGGTGTCCCTTTGTTTGTGAGCAATCGCGTCATGGGGTCGCTACAGATATTCCGCGCCAAAGCTGATAAGCCCTTTACTAAGGAAGATGCGCAGCTCTTATGGATACTTTCTCTAGTTGCGGAGAACCTACTTACTCGTGAATATGCTAATGAAGGGTTGCTACGCTTTGCTTTTACCGACTACCTTACTGGCCTGCGCACGCGCGGATATTTTGAGCAACAGCTAGAGCTGGAGTTCAAGCGAGCTGAACGTAAGCAACAGAAGTTTGCCTTATTGATGATAGATATAGACCACTTCAAGGTGCTGAATGATACTTTTGGCCATCATGTAGGGGATCAGCTTTTGCGCGATGTTACCTCCATACTAATGAAAGATATGCGTGAAGTAGATACGGTAGCCCGTTATGGCGGCGAAGAGTTTGTGATCATCTTGCCGGAAACGACGGAAACCGGCGCGGTATTTGTGGCCCAGCGCCTGCGGCGCGCGGTGGACCAGGCGAAATTTTTTGCCGGCTCACCGCACTCTGTCCAGCATCTTACAATCAGCATTGGCGTGGCGGTTTATGATACTGATGCACAGTTTAAGCGAGACCTGATTGAGTTTGCCGACGCTGCGCTTTATGCCGCCAAGCATGCAGGCCGCAACCGCGTGATGTGTTATTCCGAACTGAGTAAGCAAGGACGCGAAGTTTCATAATGAGTTCAAGCTTTTCCTGCCGCGCAGCAGCGCGGACAGTCCGAGAGCACTCTGCCTCGTATCGGGAAGGCCAAAGTCTGGCGCGTGATCCATGCCTGCGAATATGCCCGCGACGTTCTGCCCGTAGTTGAAGGACAAGTCGCTGTCGGCATGCGGCCGTTTATCGTTACGCCGCAAGGCGCAGGCTCCGCAGAGCTGTATCTTTCCGGCGGCAACCAGGACCAACCGCGCTCACTCTCGCTTCTACGCTCATGGCAGGACGTCCGCAACTGGCGCAAATCGCTGCTTGACTGCGCTCCTGAAACTACTTCTGACCTTGTCCACGCGCATTGCTTTGCCGCCGGAATGGCCGCCGTGCGAAGCTGCAGCTGCGTAGTCTATGACCTGGGCGCCTGCATTGAAGAGATGGCGATCTCCGCCGGTCTGTGTGAAGCCGGCAGTTGGATGGGACGCTCATTCCGCGTGGCTGAACAATTTATTCTCTCCCGCGCCTCTGCCATCATCGTGCATTCACTCGGACTAAAAGAAGCAGCGCTGGAACGTGGCGCGCCGCCCGACGCAGTCTTTCTTGTCCCTGAACCCATCAGTGAAGACAATGAGCCGCCTGCGCTTTCCCAGGACATTGACTTTCTTAGTCGACGCTTCGGCTTCGCGCCTGACTCCGTCTCGTTCTTCGTTCCACAGTTCGCTCGCGACGCACAAGAGCAGCTTTCGCCCGCGGCAATTTCCGCGCTGGAAGGCTTTGCTCTGGCCTGCAATGAACTGCCGCAATTCAATCTTCTGCTGGAAGCGCCGGAAAGTGCGCGCCGAGCTATCAATGAACATGCATCGCGCCTGGGAATTTCGCAGCACGTAGCGCTCGTCCACCAGTTTGACGTGCCTGCAACCATGCAGAGCGCGCATGTCGTTGTGGCCATGGGAGAACTTCCCGCCGATCCCGTTGCCGCCCGTGAGCCCAATGAAACCTGCATAAAAAGCCTGTGGCAGGGCAAAACGCTTCTCGCCGCTGACGTTCCCCGCAATCGCGACGCCAGCCCTGAAGGCCGCGGCTGCCTCTGGTTTGAAGCCGACAACCCGCGCGATCTCGGCTACCGCATGGCCTTCGTCGGACGCAACCCTGAATTTCGCAGCGCGCTTGGCGCCGCCGGCCGCATGTTTATCTATGAAACGCGCAACTCATCTGTTATTGGCCAGAAGTACGACGAAGCCTATCGCTTCGCCGCCAGCCGCAAAAAATCCGGCGGCGTTGGCACTAACACGATTCGGTTGGAGACGGCGGAAAACTGGGGATAGCCTAATAACTGGGGATAACCTAAGTTTTTCTGTTCACTCTTTCTGGCCTACCTGTCTCTGTTTTGTTCTTCCGATCAGTGTCATCTGTGCTAATCAGTGGTAAATCTCGGCTTCCCGATCTACCGATCATGCGCGATCACTAGATCACCCGATCTAGAACTTTACCTTCTAGTTACTAGTCCAGCCCTCCCCTACCCCCTCCCCATTCATCCCACACCATCCCAGTTTGGCGTAGGGTTCATCCCAACCTGGACTGGGACCCATCCCAGCATGTCCCGGGTTCTCGTCCTATAGCGATTATTACTACTTGATAAATGGGAACCGATGCCACATCCTAGCCGATTTCGATGGCTGGTTCAAGCGCGAAATAGGACATCTTGACAAAGCGAGCCCGCGGAACAATTTGTTTTTTCGCAGCCAGATAGAAAGGTTTGACTCTGTTTGCAAACTAGTTACTTGTTATCCTCACCCATCTCCATTTATAAGATTTAGCTACATCCCTTAAGAAGTTGGTCTCTGACTTTTCCGCGCAACAAGCTGCACAAATCTGCTGCAAGGTGAGTTCATGAAATTAGCCAGGTTGCTGTGTCTTTCTGTCACCATTCTTTCCTTTAGCAATTTTCTTTTCGCGCAAACAGCACCGAACTTTGAAAACGGCTGGAAGCCATACGGATCTTATGACGGAAGTCATCTCGACACCGTCAACCTGATGAACGGCAATTTGATGCTGCATGCGCCGTTGCTCCCCGGCATTCCTCAGCGTGGCTCTTTAAGTCTCGATTACACCATCTACTTGAGTTCTAAGGACTGGCAGGTTGTCTGCACACCGAACCCGCCTACAGGCCAAATATGCAACTGGAAAAAGGGCGGCACAGGCATCAGCATTGTACGGCCATTTGACGTGTCTGTTCACCGCACGCTGATGACCAGCGGCAGCGGTACCGGCACCGTGACTTTTATGGCCTCCGGCTATACCGTGAGCAGCGCGGACGGCGCAACCCACAAGCTGCACGGCGTTGCAGGCTCTGAAGATGCCAATGGCGTCCCGACCATATACGACTCCGTGGACCTTACCGGTTATCACCTGCAGATGAGTGTGCTGGACGAAAACAACGTCCTGAGCACGTTTACCCTAACTGACCGCCACGGAAACGTTTTTCAGGGAACTTTTCCACCCTTTGACAGCGGATGCAAGAACAACCATGGCAACGAACTCTCCGGCGGCAGCCACCAGCCATTGATTGATGATGCTCCCTTTGGTGACACGTTCTGCTCGGAAACGGCCGGTCCGACCCTGGCCACGGACAGCAATGGCAATCAGATGAGCACCGGTCCGTCGAATATCAGCGGCCTGAATCTTACCTTCCTTCTGCCTACTGGGGGCACCGACACAATGGGACGAGCCATGCCCCCAATAGCTCCTACAGGCGCAGACCCTGGGCCATGCGTCACTACACGTTCCATCCTCGGCACATTTTTATTTGATTACCAGGCCCCGGATGGCACAGTCCGGCAGGCTAAGTTCTGCAGCGCCAACGTCCCGATTCAAACGGCGTTTAACGTCTCGGGAGTAAACGAAGCCGTAACGGGGGTAAACGGCCTGGAATTTTATCCTATTGTCAGCCTGGTGCTGGCCGACGGAAGCAGTTGGAGCTTTGATTACGACAGCTATGGCGAATTGACCAGTGTCGGGCTCCCGACGGGAGGATCGATCGCTTATACCTGGCAAACTATCAGTTTTACCGCCTGCAACAATGCCACGCCACTCACCCGCGCCGTCGCCAGCAGAACGCTGACTGACGGACAGGGAAACACTACAACATGGAATTATCATTGGGGCCCCGCCTCGCTGACCGCCATTACCAACTCTGTGACAGACCCTGCCGGTAATGACACGGTGCATTCATTTACATCGCAGGGCGGCAACTGCAACCTGTTTGAGACGAGCGCCACTGAATATCAAGGAGCCCAGGGCGCCAACCAGCCTTTGCGCAAAGTGGATACAGCATATTCCAGCACAGGCACGACTAACACTTTTGCCACTGACATTACCACCACGGTTTATCCGAGCGGCAAGGTCAAGAAGGTACATCATGATCCTGATCCGGGACTCGGGACAGGGCTGCCTATTTTTGGCAATGTGGTGAAAGAGCTGGAATACGACTGGGGGCAAGGCACTCCCGGGGCGTTGCTGCGCGAAACCGACACAGTTTACCAATGGCAGAAGAACAGCGCTTATCTTACAGCGCATTTGTTGGACCTGCCGGCGTCAAAAGTCATCATCAGTCCTTCTCCGGCCGCAAATGTCAAAACCAGTTGCCCCGTCACCGTTACCACAACAGCTAACTGCGCAGCTGAGACTGACTACTCTTACGACGAAGCCGCTTATCTTTCCGTTCCTTCTCCGGCAGTCACGGTGCAGCATACGTCTCCGCCCAACAGCGTTCGGGGAAATCTCAGCACCATCAGTCCGTGGCTCAATACCAGCAACAGCTTTATTTCCAGCCACACAAAGTGGTATGACACGGGTGAACCGTTTCTAAAAATCGATGCCCTTGGCCACACCAGGACGCTCAGTTATGACGCGGCTTATGTGGGCGGATATGTAACACAGACGTGCTCGCCACAAACGGGTTCAGTTTCACATTGCGTCAGCGGCACCTATGATTTGAACACCGGTGTTCTAAGCAGCCTGACCAACGAAAATGCCGTTACGCAGGCCAGCGGCAACACGCCCGGCGACGCGGCGCATACCAGCAATTACAGCTACGATTTCATGTTTCGCATCGCGTCGGCGCAGGCGCCGCCAGATCCTGCCAACGGCAGCGCGCGCGCACAGAATGCTTTTTCCTACTCGCCGCCGAACGCGTTTCCGCTCACCTTCACCCGGCAAAAGACGATTACCACTACACTGAGCGACTCGGCTACAACCACCCTTGACGGGCTGGGCCGGGTTATCACCACGTCGCACGCCATGCCGAGCGGCTCACCCTCCCTGGTCACCACCGGATATGACGATCCCCACAGCAAAGTAACGGTGAGCAACCCATATTTCACGACTTCAGACCCCACCTATGGCGTAACTACCACGCAGTCTGATGCGCTGGGCCGCGCCACTACAGTTACAAAACAGGATGGCAGCGTCAGTTCCGTGGATTACAGCGGCGGCAATTGCACCATTACAACGGATGAAGCCGGCAAGGTGCGCAAAGCCTGTTCTGACGCGCTGGCTCGTTTGGTGGAAGTGGATGAACCCAATCCCGCAGCGGGCATCAGCACCGCCACAGGCAGTGTAAGCATCAACGGGCACGAGCAGGCCAATGGGCAGCCGGTTGTGCCGGGAACGGGCTGGGTAACCATTGGGGGAACGTTGGCCACCTTCCAGTCCTGCTTGCCACCGCCACATCAACTCCAATGCCACACGGTTTCGGACTCCGGAGGGGTAACGATTACCGTGAATGGCTATGCCAAGGACGAGAGCTACGGACTGGGCGCCAGCACTACGGCCGTTCTGCTCGCCTCAGCTCTGGCTGGTGATTTTCACAATGATCCCTCGTCGCCGGTGGACGCGGTGATCGATCCAACCAACAATACAAAAATCAAGTTCACGTCGCGCTCCCAGACTTTGGCCGGGAATTACTCCCTTTCTGTGAGCGCCTACACGAATGACCCCGACGACTTCGGTTCTTCTTCTTTCACGTCCACCCAATCGGGCTCAACTTTGACCGGCGGGCGCGATGCTACTTCCAGTCCGGATACGGGAACGGTATCGATTACCGTCAATGGCGTGGTTTACTCCACCAGCTTTGGCGGAGCAGATACAGACGGCAGCGGCATCGCGTCGCGTCTGGCTTCGCTCATCAGCGCCGGATCGTATGCCAGCGCCGCAGCCGTAGGCAGTACGGTCAATCTCACCAGCAAGACTGCGGGACCTGCCGGCAACTACTCGCTTTCCAGCTCCTATACGTGGAACAGCGCGTCTTTTGCCCAGCCATCATTCACCCCAGCGCCTTCAGGCAACGGCTTGTCCGGCGGCTACAATGCCGGCGACATCAGCAACAATCCTTTCGTTACGCTTTACGCCTATGACGCCCTGGGCAATCTGCTGCGCGTGGACCAGAAAGGCTCCGCGCCCACTGACAGCACGCAGTGGCGCACCCGCACGTTTACTTACGATTCACTCTCGCGGCTGCTCACGGCCAATAATCCTGAGTCCGGGAACCATCACGTACTCTTACGACGCAGACGGCAATCTCCTGCAGAAGACTTCGCCTGCGCCCAACCAGACCGGCACGGCCACGCAGACGGTCAGCTATTGCTATGACGCACTGCATCGTGTCACCGGCAAAGGCTATGGCGCGCAAACCTGTCCGCTGGCTACGCCCGTTGTTACGTTACGCTTACGACTCCGGCACAAATGCCATCGGCCATCTCACTTCACTGACAGACCAGGCCGGAACCGCCAGCTACACGTATGACATTCTGGGAAGACTGACGACGGAGACGCGCACGCTTACCGGAGCCAATAACGCTTCAATTTCCAAGAACCTCAGCTACGAATACAACCTCGATGGCTCGCTTTACAAGCTGCATTATCCCAGCGGCAACGTCGTGACTTATGCGCCTGGCGCTGCAGGATTGACGCTTTCGGCCAAAGACACCGGCAACAACATCAACTACGTCACCAGCGCAACGTACGGGCCGGACAGCGCTCTTACCGGCTTTATCAGCGGCTACAGCGCAAGCTTTGCCGGGATCACCAACGCATTCAGTTACAACAAGCGCCTGCAGCCGGTCGAACATGTCGGCCAATGCGCCCAGCCAGACTGTGTTCTCCATTGGCTATGACTTCCACCTCGGCAACGGCACATCAGGCGCGGACAACGGCAACGTCTTTGGCATCACCAACTACAAAGACAACACCCGCAATCAGACCTTCACGTATGACGCGCTGAATCGGCTTGACTTCGGCTCAAAATGCGGGAACGGACTGTACGGCCACTGTGCTGGGCGGCAAGAAGAAGTTCTGGGGCAACAACTACGCCTACGACGCCTGGGGCAATCTGCTCGGCAAGACCTTGCTTCAGACTCGGCCCGGCCTGCGCCGGAGAAAACCTGAGCGTCACCGCCGACGCGCACAACTGGATTCACGCTTCCGGCAACTCGATTACCAATACGACGCCGCCGGCAACATGACGTTCAACGCCACGCCGCCCACGCAGACTTACACTTACGACCAGGAAAACCGCCTCACCGGCGCTGCCGGCTACACCTATACTTACGACGGCGACGGCAACCGCGTGCGCAAATCAAGCGGCAGCACGGGAACACTCTATTGGTATATGACGCCGGGAATCGTGGGCGAAAGCGACCTGAGCGGAAACCTGACCGACGAATATGTTTTCTTCGACGGCGAGCGCGTCGCCCGCAAGAGCACGAACGGCGTTTTCTATTATTTCTCTGACCACCTCAAAACTGCGTCGGTGATTACCGATTCCGCCGGCAACATCAAGAGCGAATCTGATTTCTATCCCTGGGGCGGCGAGCTTCAGTTCGTCAACAACGATTCCAACCATTACAAGTTCACCGGCAAAGAACGCGATTCCGAAACGCAACTCGATTATTTCGGAGCACGGTATTACTCGAATGGGTTGGGACGCTGGGTCTCCGCAGACTGGAGTCCAACGCCGATTCCGGTGCCGTATGCGGATTTGGCTGATCCGCAGACGCTGAATCTTTACGGCTACGTGCGCGGCTTGCCAACTACTAAGTCTGATATTGACGGGCACGGTTTTTGGAACAAGCTAGGTAATGCGCTCGCATCTGATGGCTGCTGGTGTGACGACGAAGGCTTACAAAACCATCGTGCCGCAGTTGAGAAACAAAGGCAACAAGACGCTGCGAACGAACAATGGATTCTGGTGGATTCTCCCTCGGCGAAGCAATGGGCAAAAGACCATGGCGGTCTTACTCCCCGCGATGCGTTGCAGATGGGCATGCTCGCCATTGGCGGGGCACAGGCTGGATACGCTTATGGTCCTGAACCAACTTCGTCAGCCCCACCTGCAGAGGAGGATGGCGCGCAGGTAACAATCTCGCGCTCCAAAAGCCCCGCCTCCGCACAACACATTGACGATGCCCAAGCGGCTGGGAAACCTTCTACAGTAACCCTTGACAGGTCAGGGGCACAAGGGGCAACTAATGCAGCGGCAAGAGGAAGGGCGGCGACCGCCGGGACGCCAACGTCTCCAGGGATGGATCGAGATGAATACCCGCCAAAGTGCTGCGCAGAGGGGGGCAGCGGTGCGAGTGTGAGATCTGTTCCAAGTGGAGATAATCGTAGCGCTGGCGCACAGTTAGGCAATCAAATCAGAAATTTGCCGGACGGAACTAAGATTACAATAAAAACAGGCCCGTAGCATATGACAAATGAGATCAAAATGCTGTTACCGTTTATCACTCGGTCTGGTGGATCAGCGGAGATCACTTGCAATCTTGTGCGAGACAAAGATCATAAATCTCTGCTCTCTTTACACAACGGCTTAACTGCCTTTGATGGCGGTCTGCGGATTTTCGGCACTAATTCTGGAATGCTACCGATGCTACAAGACTGGAATAAGCGGGAAGGCTGGCGATCTGCATACAAAGAACTCGTGAACGAAAGCCTCATTTTTTTTGCGGAAGATGCATTCGGTAACCAGTTTGCCTTGGACGACGAAAAAGTTGTCTATTTCAATGCCGAGACCGGACGAGCTACACCCTTCGCAAATGCCTTCTCTGAATGGCTCTCCATTGTTCTTGAAGACCCAGTCGATACGCTGCAGTTGATACTTTTCAGGAGCTGGATGGAAAAAGGAGAACATTTGGAACCGTCTGAGCATCTTTGCCCCGTCTATCCGTTTATCGTCAAGTCAGACTCGCCTTTGAACGAACTGTATCGTGTCGATAGCACTGAGGATATGTCCTATAAGGGCAATTTCGCTTATCAAGTCAAAGACGTGCCAGATGGCGCTCAGATCAAGATAAGAGTGACAGACTAGAGCGAAGGCGGAAACAATGGCGTCATCTGTACTGATTGGCAGGACGGCTGGCTTTGACCGAGTAACCAGCGATGGCACCATAAGTTATTCCCGCCGCCAGGCGCCCTACTCTTTACAGAGAAGGCGCTTTTGTTTCTTCGCTCGGAGTAAAGGGTGGGATTAGAATAACCGTCCATACCAAAGGGATTGCGCCACTTTCATGCCAGTGTCGCCCCTACTCCGTCTGCTGGCTCACATTCAGCAACACGCCCACGCTGGCCAGCATCACAAACAAGCTTGATCCGCCATAGGAAATGAACGGCAGAGGGATGCCCTTTGGTCGGCAGCAGGGCCAGCACCACGCTGATGTTGAAGAAGGCCTGCACCACGATCATGGTGGTCACGCCCACGGCAAGGTAGCGTCCAAAGGGATCGCGCGCGCGCAGTGACGTTCGCAGTCCGCGCCAGGCAAAGATGAAAAATAGCGTGGCGATCAGCGCCGCGCCAATCAGCCCCCACTCTTCTGAAATTACGGCAAAGATGAAATCGGTATGCGGCTCCGGCAGGTAGAAGAGTTTCTGTTTGCCTTCCATCAGGCCCAGGCCGGTCAAGCCTCCGGTACCCACGGCGATCAGGGACTGATTGATGTGAAAGCCGATTCCCTGCGGGTCGCGCTCAGGATGGAAGAACACAACCATGCGCGCCAGTCGCCACGGCACAAACATCAGCATATACGCCAGAACAGGGACAATCGGCACCAGCCCGGCAGCAAAATATCTCAGACGCATGCCGGCCGCGTAAAGAATGGCCGCGGTCACGCCCAGGCAAACCAGGGCGGTGCCAAGGTCGGGCTGCTTCATGATGAGCGCAGCAAAAAGAAACGCCGGAATCACCGCCGGCAGCAGCGTGTGCCGCCAGTCGTCCATGGACTTGGTGCGCGCTTCCAGAAAAAATGCCAGAAAAAGAATGAGCGCGGGCTTGGCCAGTTCCGAAGGCTGGAATGACATGAAGCCGCCCAACTTGATCCAGCGATGCGTGTTGTGCGAGCGATCAAGAAAGAAGACCGCCACCAGCAACACCGCCGTAACTCCCAGCAGGCTGAAAACAATGGCCGGCTTCTTCCATCGGCGATAATCCACCGTCATGGCCACAGACATGGCTGCTAGCCCTGCCACCGCCCAGCCCAATTGTCGAAAGAGAAAGTGATATGGCGAGCCGAACTTCTCGTCGGCCATTACCGCCGAAGCGCTGAAAACCATCAGCACGCCCAGCCCAACCAGCAAAAGAGTCGAACCGAACATCCATTTGTCTACGCCGACTCGTTTGGCCACTAGGACCTATCTCCCGTCGTGACTGGAGTGAGCGACCGGACAAGTTCTTTAAAGACGCGCCCGCGATGTTCGTAGTTTTCAAACTGATCGAAGCTGGCGCATGCCGGCGCCAGCAACACCACGTCACCGGGCTTGGCGGCGTCAAACGCCTGGTGCACTGCGCGCTCCAGCGTGCCGGAGCGCACTATGGAAGTGGAGTTTTGCAGATGGGAAGCGATTTTGTCAGAGGCAGCGCCAATCAGGTAGGCGCGCTTCACCCGCTCGCGCAGCAGCGGATTCAGCACCGTGTAATCGCTGCCTTTATCTTTGCCACCCAGAATAATGTGGATATTGGCGGGAAAGGACTCCAGCGCTTTCACAGTGGCATCAACGTTGGTGGCTTTGGAATCGTTATAGAACGTGACGCCATTGATAGTGGTGACCAGTTCCAGCCGATGCTCCACGGCGCGAAACTCTTTTACTGCCTGCCGCACCTGTTGCGGCGTACAACCGGCAACCATGGTCATGGCGACAGCGGCCAGCACGTTCTCAAGATTGTGATCGCCCTTAAGCTGAATATCAGACCGGCTGAGCACTGGCTGCTCCTGCCCATTCTGCCGAAAAATAATCTGATCTCCCTGAAGGAACGCGCCATGTCTCCACGCGCTGCTTGCGGCTGAACCACAGCAGCGTGCCTTTGACCTTGTCTTTCAGCGCCACGCAGGTCGGATCATCGGCATTTAGCACGGCAAAGTCAGAAGATTGCTGCTTTTCGAAGATCCGCGCCTTCGCTGCCACATAAGCCTCAAACGTATGGTGGCGATCCAGATGGTCCGGCGTAATGTTCAGGATCGCGGCAATCCATGGGCAAAACTGCTCAATGCTCTCCAACTGAAAGCTCGAAACTTCCAGCACCACCATCGTGTCAGGCGTCGATTGGCCGGCCAGCGAAATAACCGGCGTGCCAATGTTTCCGCCCACCAGCGTCTTCTTCCCGCTCTTGGCCAGTATCTCTCCCACCAGCGTCGTGGTGGTGGTCTTGCCGTTGGAGCCGGTAATGGCCAGCACTTTGCCCTTCAAAAATCGGAACGCCAGCTCAACCTCGCCGATCACTGGGATTCCCAGCGTGCGCGCGTGCTGCAACTGCGGCTGGTCAGAAGGGACGCCCGGGCTGACGACGATCAGGTCCTGGTCGCGAAAGGTACGTTCGCCGTGGCTGCCGGTTTCAATCGATATGCCGCGATCCAGCAGCGCGGGCACTTCTTTTTGTAACTGCGCTTCAGCTTTGGAGTCGGAAACAATGACCTTGGCGCCGTGTTGCTGCAAAAAAATGGCCGACGACACGCCGGAGCGCCCCAGTCCCACTACCAGAACTCTTTTGTTCTTCAACTCCATCTGAAATCCCATTGTGCCATGAATTTGGCTTTGCGCAAGCGGTAGAGTATGAGATGTGCGCCTTAGCGCAACTTCAACGTCGTAAGCGCGAAGAGTGCAAAGATCAGGGCCAGAATCCAGAACCGGATAATGATCTTGGATTCCGACCATCCGGTAAGCTCAAAGTGATGGTGCAATGGCGCCATTTTAAACACACGCTTCTTGCGCAGCTTGTAAGAAGCCACCTGGATAATGACCGAAAGGGCTTCCAGCACAAAGATTCCGCCAATAAACGGCAGCAGCAGCTCCTGCTTGATGATTACCGCCACAGTGCCAATGGCGCCGCCCAGCGCCAGCGAGCCCACATCGCCCATAAAGATTTCCGCCGGATGCGCGTTGTACCAGAGGAATCCGATGCTGGAGCCCACCATGGCCCCGCAAAAGATGGTCACTTCCGCCACCTGAGGCATCTTTTGCAGTTCCAGATATTCAGAAAAGACGACGTGCCCGCTGAGATACGTAAGAATCGTGAGCGCGCCGGCAGCGATCACCGTACAGCCAATGGCAAGTCCGTCAAGCCCGTCTGTGAGGTTTACGGCATTGCTTGATCCCACCAGCACCAGCATCACAAACAGGACAAAAGGAATAAAAGCCAGCCACCACGACGTGCGGATAGTGGCGGAAGCTCTCAATCACCAGATCTGGGCGGAACTGTTTGAAGAAAGGCACCATCAGGTGGGTCGAATATTGCCGCGTCGCAGTCAAAGTCACCAGGGCCACGCCTACAAATCCGGCGGCCAGAAACTGCAATATCAGCTTGGCGCGGCCGGTCAGCCCCAGGTTCCGCTTGCGTATCACCTTTATATAGTCATCGGCAAAGCCAATGGCCCCAAAGGCGATGGTGGAAAAAATTGCCAACCATATATATGTGTTGGAAAGATCCGCCCAGAGCAGGGTGGGAACAATGATGGCAATGGTGATCAAGACGCCGCCCATGGTGGGTGTGCCGGCTTTTTTCTGGTGACCTTTAGGGCCTTCTTCGCGAATGTACTGGCCAATCTGGAAATCGCGCAGCTGCCGGATGATGGCCGGGCCAATAATCATTCCCATAAACAGCGCTGTTAGGCTGGCAAATGCCGTCCGGAAAGTGACATAACGGAATATACGAAATGGAGGAAAGTGCGCAAATAACCGTTGATAAAGGAGCCAGTAAAGCAATATTCCTCCGGACAGTATTTAGTTCTTAGTTCTTAGTATTTAGCATGAACAGCCGGCTGCGTGCGCCCGAGGAAGACCAGAGATTCTCCGTCTGTCCAATTAAGTTTTTCGATGCTTTTACGATGTTCCGGCTGCTCTGGATCGTGTCTCGATTTGTTCCTCAACGCTGTTCAAGAACGAGGTGAGCATTTTGCGCACTTCTATCAGGGCAGCTGAAGCACCTGCGAATTCTTCGGTCGCCATATATCCGAGATCGCGAGAGAGCAGGAGATGATAATCAAGCTCACTGGCCGACCCCAGGGCGATTCTCACAAACCTGGCCAATTCGGTGCTGGTGCGGCGCCCACATCCTTCCGCCAGATTGGCCCCATCGACACCGCAGCCCGCCGAAGTTGGCTTGTGATTCCATAAATTTCTTCTCGCGGAAAACTGCCGAGAGACCCGATATAACTCAAGCGTCAAGTCATGAGCCTTGTTCCAAACCTGCAAGTCCCGATAATTTCTCATCGTTTCTCCGAGAGCAGCCTTATCCTAAATACTAAGTACTAAAAACTAAATACTGCTCTCCTGCAACATCTCCAGCGCGCGCTCCAGCTTCACGCCGCGTGAAGCCTTCAGCAACACTGCGTCTCCAGGACGAAGATTGCGCGCCAGCCACTCGCCCGCCTGCTCCGGCGTTTCCATAAACTGCGCCTGGGTGCCGGAACCGCAAGCAGCCTCCGCCACGGCGCGGGCCATTCCCCGGACGCCAATCACCATGTCGATTTTCTTGTCCGCGGCGTGCTTTCCGCATTCGCGATGCAGAGCTTCAGCCGTTGGCCCAAGCTCCAGCATCTCACCGACTACCAGAATTCTGCGCTCAGCTTTCATGCTGGCCAGCGTGTCGATCATCGCCTGCAGTGCCCGGGGATTGGAGTTGTAGGAGTCATTAATAATGGTGGCTCCGTGAAGATTCAGTACCTGGCCGCGTTTGTCCGGTGGAGCGACACTGGAAAGCGCTGCCGCCGCCTGCGATGGCGAGATCCCGCGCTCCATGGCCGCCGCCGCCGCCGCCAGCGCGTTATAAATGTTGTGTTCGCCCACCAGGGGAAACGTTACCGGCTCTCCCACGCTGCCCACGACCAGCTCAAACGTCGAACCTTCTGCGCCGTTCAGCTTGATCTTTTGCGCGCTTACGTCCGCTGACCGCTTGATTCCAAACGTAACGACCTTGCCTTTAAAGTCGCGGCCAAACTGGCAGACATAATCATCGTCGGCGTTTAACACGGCCACGCCACCGGAGGGCAGCGTTTCAATAATCTCGTATTTCGCGCGCGCAATTTCCGCCAGCGATCCAAAAAATTCCAGATGCACAGGCGCTACTGCCGTCACAACGGCCAGGTCATGATGGGCCAGTTCGCCCAACGCACGAATTTCACCGGCGTGATTCATGCCCATCTCCACCACACCCAGGTCGTGTTCGGCTTCAAGCTTTAGCAACTGCAACGGCAGGCCGATGTGATTATTCAGGTTGCCGGAACTCTTCATTACACGGAAGCGCGTGGAGAGAATGTGCGCCAGAATTTCCTTTGTGGTCGTCTTACCAGCAGAGCCTGTCACTGCCAGCAGCGGCTTGCCCCAAAGTCGGCGCGCGGCCGCACCCAGCAGTTGCAGCGCCTTCAGTGAATCATCCACCTGCAGCAGCCGCAGTGGATCACCTTCAACCTTCTTCCCTGCTTCAACAATCGCGCCTACCGCGCCTTTTTCCAGCGCGGCCTGCACATACTCATGTCCATCAAAGCGCTCACCCGCAATGGCAATAAACAGATCGCCCGCATTGAGCGTGCGCGAATCAATGGAATACCCCATGGCGACTGCTTCCTGGTCACACTCGCCTTTAGAGCCCACAAATTCGGCGATTCGCCACAACGGCAGCTTCATTTCTTTCCTCCGCCTGCGTAACTCATCTGTTGTAACGCTTCCCGCGCCACCTGCACATCATCAAAAGGGAGTGTACCTTCGCGCGTGATCTGCGTTTTCTCATGCCCCTTGCCGGCAATCAATACCACGTCACCGGGCATGGCCTCCATCAGCGCCAGCCGAATGGCTTTTTTGCGGTCCGGCTCCACTTCATGTCGCGTGCCGGTCTGTCGCAGGCCAGGCAGCGCGTCGGCGATAATCTGCAATGGATCTTCACTGCGCGGATTGTCAGAAGTCAGGACTACGAAATCGCTTCCCTTGCCCGCTGCTTCAGCCATGAGCGGGCGCTTGGTCCGATCACGATCACCACCACAGCCGAAAACCGTGATCACCCGGCCCCGCGCGGAACTTCGGCTGGCAAAATCGCGGGCAATCGCCGTGAGGTTGCGTAACGCATCGTCGGTATGGGCGTAGTCCACCACCACGGTAAACGGTTGGCCGCAATCCACTTTCTCAAACCGTCCGGGCACCTGCTTGAACTGCGCAATGGCTTCGGCAATCTGCTGGAGAGAGCATCCACAAGCAAATGTCGCGGCAGCCGCAGCCAGTATGTTGTAAACGTTTATGCCGCCGATCAGTGCTGTCTTAATCGTTACACCGCCGGAAGGCGTGATCAGCTCAAACGTCGTGCCGTCCTGCTGCAGGTCAATGTTGGTCGCCTTGAAATCGCCATTTCTGGATTCCGTAGAGGATCACGTGCTGGCTCAGCGTCTTGCGGCTCTGTCCCAGGCTCTGGCCATACTCGTCGTCGGCATTGATCACGGCAGCGCGCGGCGGTCGCGTTCCGCAGCCCAGAAACAAAATGCTCTTGGCCTCAAAGTAGCTGTCCATGCTCTTGTGGTAATCCAGATGGTCGCGCGTGAGATTGGTGAACACAGCCACTTCATACGGCACACCCCACACGCGCTCCTGCGCCAGCGCGTGCGACGAAACTTCCATCACTGCGTGCGTCGCGCCCGCAGCAAGGGCTTCAGCAAAAATCTGGTTCAGCTCCAGCGCTTCCGGTGTGGTATGCGGCGAAGGCAAAACTCGATATGGAACGTCGGCTCGTGCTTCCGCTGCGGCCTTGGCTGGCACATGGTATTCAATGGTTCCGATCAGCGCCGATGGACGCGCGCAATGCCTGAGGATCGACTCGCAGAGAAATGTTGTAGTGGTCTTGCCGTTGGTTCCGGTAATGCCAATGATCTTGAGCCTCTCCGCGGGATGTCCATAAAAATTGGCGCTCATGTGGGAGAGCGCGCGCCGCCCGTTGGGAATCACGGCCCAGGGTACATGCTCTCGCCGATGTTCCGATTTTGAGTCTGTCACCACCGCCACCGCACCATTCTTCAGCGCCGCATCAATGTGACGATTGCCGTCACTGCTTTCGCCGCGCATGGCGACGAACACAAATCCCGGCTCCACGCGGCGGGAGTTGTAGTCCAGACCTGAAATTTCCGGATCGCCACCGCTGTGCGAGACGCCCAGCCCCCACAACAGTTGAGAGAAGTTCATTGAGCTAGATTATAAGCATTTTTTTGCGAAGTCCCGAGCGCAGCGAGGGATCCCTATAGGCCACAAAAATTTGTGGAAAATCAGCCATTTTGCATTAATCAGATTAAGGTCGAATGGCGATTCATCGTAGCGGTAGGGCTCCCTCCCCTTCGGCCTCAGGATCGGGATGTAGAACAGGCGGCAATGCCTTCAACCTTCGGCACGCCTCGGCCAGTTCGGCATCGGTTTTGGCAAAGCAGAAGCGGATCAGGTTCTCGCCGCCATCGCCGTGATAGAACGCCGAGCCTGCCACTGTCGCAACGCCAGTCTGCTGGAGCAGATACATGGCTTTGTCGCGGCTCGTTCTGCCGGGAAGAATCGAGGCATCGGCCAGCACATAATATGCGCCCTTGGGGACAGAAGGCGTCAGTCCAATTTCTTTGAGGACGTCGCACAGCATGTCGCGCTTTACGACATACTCTTTGCCGATCTCGGCATAGAAGCTTTCCGGCAGTTGCCGGATGCCTTCAGCCACGCCAATCTGCAACGGCGCCGGCGCGCACACATATATAAGGTCGTGAAAATAGGCAATACCCTGCGCCCAGCGGCGGTCGCAGATCGTGTATCCAATGCGCCAGCCGGTGATGCTGAAGGTCTTGGAGTAGCCGGACATGGTGATCGTCCGCTCGCGCATTCCGGGCAGCGTGGCCATGCTGATGTGCTGGCCTTCAAAGACAAAGTATTCGTAAATCTCGTCGGTAAAGACGAACAGGTCATGCCGCTTGGCGAAGTTGGCAATCCATTCCAGCTCTTCGCGGGTAAAAACCTTGCCGGAAGGATTGGCCGGCGAGTTCAGCACGATGGCCCGCGTCCGCAGCGTGACTGTGCGCTCCAGGTCTTCGCGATTGAAAGTCCAATCCGGCGCGCGCAGCGTTACGTAAAGTGGAACGGCCTCAGCAGCGACCAGCGTGTTCAGGTGGTAGCCATAATAAGGTTCAAAGAGGATGACTTCGTCGCCGGGATTCAGCAGCGCCAGACACGCCGCATAAAACGCGCCAGTAGCGCCTGAGTTGACGACGACTTCCGTCTCAGGATCGCAGGCAACGCCGTTGAAGCGCTGCATCTTTTCCGCGATGGCCTGCCGTATCGGCGCCAGCCCTTCCGCACGCGTGTAACTGTTGATGCCCTGGTCCATCGCCTGCTTGGCGCCTTCACGCACCGGCAGAGGGACTTCAGTATCGCAGACGCCCTGGGCCAGATTGATGCCCTGCACCTTCTCGCAGGCAATCGACATGGCGCGAATTTCAGATTGCACGGTGCGGGCAGCGCGTCGGCTCAGGGAAAGGGACATGGAGGCTCCTAAAGATCACAGTCATTGTAAATCCGGTCAATGAAAGACAAAACCTTACCACTGATTAACACTGATAAAACGGATTGAAGAAGGAAAGAGGACAATTGCCAGGCGTGACCGACTTAGACTCAGCTTAGCGTAGAGCAACAGATAAAATGAAATCACCGGCGAGGCCGACTTGCGCGCCGAGCCGGATGCATCAGGAGCCTCATGTTCTCCGTGGCGAGACGCTCTCAAGCGGGTCGGAGCGAAGCGACAAGATAACGCATTTGTAAACTCCACCAGCGCGCCCAGTTTGGCGCGGGCCGCTCCGGTATCAATCGACTGGACGGCCATCGGCATGGCATCGCCAGCGAATCCGCGCGGCCGGCGGCGACCAGCGCGGCAGCGGCATTCATCAGCACGATATCGCGGCGCGGAGATTTTTCGCCTTCAAGCAGCTTCCAGATGATATCGGCGTTGGTCTTGAGATCGCCGCCCAGGATCGCGCTCATGGGCGCGCGCTCCAGCCCAAACTGTTCCGGCGTGACTTCATAAACGCGCACCCACTCGCCGCGAACTTCGCCAATCTTGGTCGGGCCGCTGATGGAAATTTCATCCAGGCCATCCGCGCCGTGGACGACCAGGGCACGCCGCAGTCCCAGGAGCTTGAGCGCCTGCGCCAGCTTTTCCACCAAATCGACGGAATACACGCCCACCACCTGCGCCGACGCTCGCGCCGGATTGGTGAGCGGCCCAAGCAAGATTGAATACCGACCGCAGAGGCCGCAGCTCTTTGCGCGCCGGCTGCACGTGCTTGGTGGCGGCATGCATGGCCGGGGCAAACATGAAAGCGATGCCAATCTCGCGCAGGCATTCGGCAATGCGCGGCGGCGGAATGGTGATGTTTACGCCCAGCGCTTCCATCACGTCAGCCGAGCCGCATCGGGAGGTGATGCCCCGATTGCCGTGCTTGGCCACGCGCACGCCCGCGCCGGCAATGGTGAGCGCCGTGGCTGTGGAGATATTGAAACGTGTCGCTGGCATCGCCGCCGGTTCCGCAGGTATCCACCAGCGCTTCACGTTCGGTGCCGCTCATATCAAGCGCGCTGCCGTCGGCGTTAGATAGGGCATGCGCGGCAGCACGGATCGCCTCGGCAAAGCCGACGATCTCTTCCACCGTCTCGCCCTTCATGTGCAGCGCGACCAGCAGCGCGGCGACCTGCGCGTCCGTGGCTTTGCCGGCCAGCAGTTCGCCCATCACGGCCCGCGATTCTTCGCGGGAGAGGGAGTACCGGTGGTTCGCGATTTTGCAGAGCGCGTCGATGATCATGGGGTGAGGGTGAATATTAGCATGCGGAACAAGATCGGGTGATCGCGCGTGATCGCCGTAATCGCGCGTAATCGGAAAGGCAAGTTCCACGGCAACGCGAACGCACGGGAGAAAAGCGGGGCCGCGAATGAATAGGCGCCTTCTCGATTTTAGTCATTCGCTGTTCGCGAATACAGCATACGGCAATTGCAAAAAACGAAGAATGCAGAACGGGCAGCCTAAACTTTTTAAAGCGCGCTCCGGTCTTCTTTGGTCGCTTCATCTTCCGCCGTCCGAACGGAAAACCCAAAGCTGCGCACGACAGCTGCTGTGGTTTCGCACACGAGAGGGTCATCTTCCACTGCAAGCACTTTTTGGAATGGTGCCTGAGCATTCTCCTGATAGCTATTAAATGTACAACTCCCACAGAGAACGTCAAATCAATCCACAGGCACCAATTTGAAATGAGGGAAAGGGAGCATATTCGTTATACTCGGGTCACTCCTATGAGTCCGCCTTTCAGAGCGCACCATCGGTATTTGCCGCCCGGTAGTGTACTCCCAAAGTCAAGGCAATCGGTACTCGGGACAACTGGGTATAGTTCATTTGGTTGAACGGGAAATGTCAAAGTTACTTTTTGGCTTCGTTCCACTCTTATAGTCTGCGGCGGCTGGGGATCCCGCGCCTTTTGCGTTGTTTTTTGCATCGTTAGTGCCGGTGCTACAAATACAGCGGCAAGTGCTACTGAGGCGGCGATTCTGTTCATAAGTTTCCTTTACTTTACCAGTAACTCTGTATGAGTTATCTAGTGAATAGTGCGACGAGAAAGCAAACGTTACATAAGAAGAGGCCGAAATCGTCACCGTGAGTCTTGGCCAGCGTCAACCAATACCACTTGGCGGGTGGCAAGCGCTACAAACAAGGCCTTGCCTAGGTCGCGGATTTGCTGCGGGACAGCATTGTCGCGGGGGATGCCGTCCCGAAAGTCTTACTCAGTCATGCTGCGGGGCTGGATCGCTTTGGATCTCTCTGGTCTACCGATACAGGTTACGAGGTGCTCCGGTTGGGTGACGGCCACGTCGCTGGATTGCGGTCGCAAGTATGAAAAGGATGCTCTATGGAATCCCACCCTTGACTGCGAAGCTAAAACCAAAAGGTGTCGCCGCCTACGGGGCTCGCGTTCTTGCTGCTTACCGTTACCCAGGGCTTCCGCACCTGGGCTAGGTTCGTTCGCCCCGCCGGGGCTGGCGTACAGATGGTTCGACCAAACTTATGCCCTGACACTTGTTTCGCGGGCGCAAGCATGAAAAGGACGCTGTATGGAATCCCACCCTTGCTGCGAAGCCGAGAACCCAAAGGCCGGCTTCGCAGCGAGAATGAGACACCCATATTCTCGTGAGGGAAAGAAAAAAAGTACAGCCGCAGGTTCCCGTCTTCGTCGTTTTCCTGTGGTCTTATTTCAGTTGACTTTCGGGAGGAAGACGGACAAGGTTATCTCTTTGCTCGGCGGCGGAGAGAATTTTGCACCTCATGTCGAAGCAAACTGAGCGAGAGGAGCACTCATCAATGGAGTAGTTGAATCTGCTAGATGACTTCAAATATTCAACACACGGCCATTTGGGGGAATAAATCCCTGCGCTCCGCCGTGTTATATCTTGCGATTTTCGCTTGCGTAGCACTGCACAAGGGGCCGGGCTGGCTATTCCGTGGCTCATGGACTGCATGGCTCTATGCCGGCATAGGAGCGGTATGGGTGATCTCCCAATTCGCCGATTGGGTGGCTTATGTCGCTGCCTTTCTGGTTGCTATTCTTGTGGCTGCGCTAATGCCCGTCCAATCATTCTGGGGGCTATTCACTTTTTCACTTTGCTCTAATGCAAGCATGATCGTCCTGCTGGTTGCGGTCATGTTGGAAGGCGACAGCCCTCGCGAGGGTCCTCGTTATATTCCCGCTGCGATTGGGGTAGGGTTAGCACTGGCGGGTTTGCTTTACGGCGTTTTTGTACCGGCTCCCTCGTCATGGATACAGGCAATCCATGACCTGAGTCAAGGTCCTGATCCCGCGTGTACCGCCGGCCATCGTCCCGTGCCTTACTATCTGCACCTCGGGAGTGTCACTGTTTATTGTTGAGTGCGCTATCTGTCTGCCCTTCATCTTCAAGGTGTTAGACCGATTTGGCTGGCTACTCGCACCGCTGACTCTGCTGGTTGCTGCCTTCAACAAGTGAGGCCGTAACTATCAGTTTGAAACATTGAGAAGATTGCACGCGGCCTTCTCCTGGCAGCAATAAAAATAGAGCAGTTGGCCGAAAACTGCCGCAAGACTTCAGGGCACCCACGCTATCGTGAAGGGCAGAAAAGACAGTGAAGCATAAGCCACCGCCTACGCTACTCGAGCTGCAAGATGAAAGGTATTTTCTTGACTGGCCGCCAATTAAAAGGTATGTCTTTGGAATGACATCAGTAAGTCTAGCCGCCGCTGCAACTCAAATTCTTTCCAATAGCCTGAACGCTTTGAAGATAGTACGAGAACGCGCACAAAGCTCCAAAGATAACGATCTTAAAGGGCACATCAGTACACTTTACGATAACCTGCTCTCTCTAAAAGAGGCGGTAATGCTCGTCACGCAAGAAAACGAAGCCCTTAAACGCAAGGTCGCCAGTTGGAACATCCTCCAGCTAAACTAGAACCTGAGCTGCGGCAAGTTGGTGCTGCAAACTTCTACTTCGTTGGCGACAAGGGGCCATACTGCCAACCATGCTATGACGGTAAAGGGAAACTGACTGCCTTGACGCCACCGGAGCCTTGGAGCGGTGGGATTCGCCGGGAATGTGTACTTTGCCACGAGCACTTTTATGAGCAGCCAATAGACAGAAGCTCGGTCAGGATAGGTAGGCGGAGGAGTCCGTGGAGTTGAAAGATTTTATTGCTGAAACTTTGATGCAGATAACGGATGGGATTGAAGATGCTCAACAACGTCTGAAGGCTAAAGGTTCCGAGGCGCGCATTAATACAAACATGACGCAGACCGGTGATGGCCATTTAGTTACCGGCGGCCGCAGGCGACCGGTCGAATTTGTGGAGTTCGACGTTGCAATTCTTGTAAATGAAGGACAGGAAAAGAAGGCTGGTGCTGGCCTTACCGTTGTCTCAGTGTTTAAGCTGGAAGGTGGCGGAACAAGCACGCGGAGCACGGGAAGTGAATCGCGCATTAAATTCAAGGTGCCGATGTCGTACCCGATGCACAAATACGATGGTGCTTCCGAGTAAGTTTATTCGACTGTTTTTGCACTGGCCCCGAATCAGCAAACGAAACCTAACGTAAATTGCTGAAAAATATGTGTGGGCCGCATGCGGGTGACACATTAACAGTCAATCGCTCTACTGTGCCCCGCTGGGGCTTTCCTTGCCGCCTACCCACCCTTCTCGGCTCGCATGCGCTTGACTCCAGTATGGCTGAATAATTTCGCGCCTTCGGCGCTTGGTTCCTCGAGTGGCAGGAATTCATTTAAATTAGCTTACGCGAGGCGGGGTTGAGTTGTGTCTCGGAAAACCTGCCGGGATACTGCCCAGATGTCTCTGGCGGGACTGGTTGCTTGCGGTTTTGAGCACCGGCTCACGCGAAGCGGCAGCGGAGCCGATCCCTCACCTGCGCACCAATCATTTGGACAATCAATAACCGCTCATGAGGTGCTTCGGTTCGGGACGGCATATCGCGGGGGATGCTGTCTCAAGGCGTTAGACAGTCTTGCTGCCGGGGCTGAACTGCTTTGCATCTTTACTGTAGCCTGCCGATACGTTGTGAGGTGCTCCGGTTCGGGACGGCATGTCGCGGGGGATGCCGTTCCGAGACGCAGTCCTGCTGGCTGGACCGCTTCGCAAAAACGAACAGCTCGGCGGAGAGGGTTGGTCAAGATGTTCTAACGGAAACGAGTTTTCTGTGCCGCCCCTTTCGGGGCTTGGGTCATTTATTACGCCTACCCACCCTTCCCGGCTCATGGGCTCGCCTCCCAGGGTGGGCTCAATAATTTCGCGCCTGCGGCGCTCGGTTCTCAAGCGGCAGGAATCCATTTGGCTTGCGGGGGCAGCGCTTGTGTTGTGTCAGGGGAAACGTGCTGGGCTGCTGCCCCGATGTCGGTGGCGGGGCTGGATGCTTCCGGTTTGGGCGCCTGGACTTGGCTGACGCGCAGCAGCAGCGGAGAAGATCCCTCACCTTCGCACCCAACGATCTGGCCGACCGATGACGCTCACGAGTTGCTCCAGTTCGGGACGGCACGTCGCCGGGGATGCCGTTCCGAAAGTCTTACACAGTCGTGCTGCGGCCGTCGGTTTTTAGGCACCAAGAACACGCGCAGCGGGAACCCCGGACTCGCCCCGCCCTGCCCATTCACGCCAAAACCGGACACGAAAGGGGAACTTCTGTCGACGGCGATATTCCGGCCAATCTTTTACGTGAAACAAAATGAACTTAATAGTTGACATGAACGAACTTGTGTATAAGTAAGTATATGAGCGATGAAACTGCCGCCAAGATGTATGAATCGGCCAGGGACAGGCTTTTGGAGCTGCTGCGCCAGGAAAAAGAGGTAAAAGACCAGATTTCACACTGGGCACCGATTGTGGAACAGTTGGCCAAGCTTTGCGGTGAAACGGTAGATCCCGAGATCGTGAACCGAATCAATGAGATAAACAAGGTGAACCAGACGGGTGTTGGCGAGGAAATGGGGCTGACGGAGGCGATCCGGTGGGTATTCAGGCAGCCCTTGATGCTGCCGCTGACGCCTACCCAGGTAAGAGACCATCTGGCCGAGATGGGTTACGACCTGGAGAAATATGCGTATGTGATGCCACCGATCCACAACACATTAAAAAGGATGAAAGAGGCGGGCGAGATCAAGGAAGTGGATGGACTTGGCGGGATAGGGCGAGCATTTGTAAGTGCGAGGCAGGGGACTTAGCCGCGAATTAACGCGAATCAACACGAATCAAAAAAACCTTTCGCCGCAGATTTCGCAGATGGGCGCAGATCAGGAAAAATCAAAAACCACTAACCACAAGGTCGAAAAACCGATTTTCATAAGCTTGCGCGGGCCGAAGGCCCTGAATGACAAAGGACACGAAGGAACACAAGGTAGAGATAGAACAAGGATCGCGCTTAAGAGCACGCAGGCGAGGGCACCTCAACCCCAGAAAGCCAAAATCGGGCTCACCGCCATCCCAGATTGCGCAAAAGCGGCGCAATCCGGGAGCCCTGGTTCCGGGGGCCCCTTGGCGCCTGCGGTCCAAACAGCCTTTAGAAATTCCGCAGTGGGCGGCTGCGGTCCACTATTTATTTTCCATTATCAAATTGGAGAAAACATGAGCAAAGAAGAGATCATTGCCGCGGCGAAAAAGCTTGCGGCTGAACTGGGGCATGCCCCGAATCTGGCTGAGTTTCGAACCCTGACGAAGATTAGCAAGAACCAAATCAGGAAAAACTTTGGCACGTTCACGCAAATGATGGCCGTAAGCGAGGTGGAGCGCCACGGCTCAGGATGGGTGGTGGAGCTGAGATCGCTATTCGTGGACTGGGCTGGAATCGTGCGGAAGACGGGCAAAGTACCGACGATGTCCGACTATGAACTGGAAAGCAAGTACAGCGTGCGGCCATTGCAAAGGCGCTTCACGGCCTGGGGAAATGTGCCCGCGGGGATGCTGGAGTATGTGAGGCAGGAGGGGCTGGAAGGGGAATGGAAAGATGTGGTGGAGGTGACGCAGGCCCATGTGCAGGGGACGGCCAGGCGGGCCCGCACTTCCGGGACCCCTAAGGTCCTCCCTGCCCGGCCCAGGATCACGACCGACCGGCCTATCTACGGCGAGCCGATGCACGTACCTCTGAACTGCGCCCCCACGAACGAAAATGGCGTGATCTTTGCCTTTGGCACGGTGGCGAAAGACTTGGGGTATTCCATCAATCGGATTCAAGTGGCGTTTCCGGATTGTGAGGCGCTACGGAAGGTGGGGCCAAACCGCTGGGAGCCGCTGAAGATTGAGTTTGAAAATGAGAGCCGCAATTTTTTGACTCACATGCATTCACTCGACGGCGCCGATTTGATTGTGTGCTGGACGCATAACTGGCCAGAGTGCCCGCTGGAAGTTCTGGAGCTGAAGAGCGTGATCTGCGGAGGAAAACTCGCAGCAGATGAACGCATATCGAAACCGGAAACCTTTGAAACGCCGAAGAGCGGAGGAAGCGGAGGAGATAAAGGATCGGAAACCCCGGAACCTACGAGCGAGGACGAAGGCTGACGGTGATGTGAAAGATCGCCGTTATCGCCGTCAGCGCGCGAGATCGCCGTAAACATGATGCCGGCGGTTTGCCCATTCCGTCCGTCGTCTTATAAAATCACAGGTTCCCTTCAGCGCGCTGCATCTGCTGTATAGAACCGCAATAGATCCCAGACATGAAAATTCACGAGTATCAGGCAAAAACAATTCTTGCGAAGTATGGCGTGGCCGTGCCTCGCGGCGAGATGGCGCTGACCCGCGCTGAGGCCGAAAAGGCCGCGCACCGGCTATTTGAAGAGGGCGCAAAGGGCGTGGTGGTAAAAGCGCAGATCCATGCCGGAGGCCGCGGCAAAGGCGGCGGCGTGAAAGTGGCCAAGAACCTGGAAGAAGCCAAACACTGGGCGGACAAAATCCTGGGCATGCGTTTGGTGACGCACCAGACAGGGCCGGAAGGCAAGATTGTTCAGCGCCTGCTGATTGAAGAAACGCTGCCGATTGAGCGAGAACTTTATCTCGGCATCGTGGTGGATCGCGCGACGGCGCGGCCCGTATTTATGGCGTCGGCTGCGGGCGGCATGGAGATTGAAGAAGTCGCGGCCAAAGATCCCAAGGCGATCATCAAAGAGGCGATTGATCCCACGATCGGCTTCCAGCCTTATCACGCGCGCAAGCTGGCCTTTGGGCTGGGACTGAAAGGCGGCCAGGTGAATGAAGCGGTAAAGCTGATGACCGGCCTATATCGCGCGTTTGTGGATACCGATGCTTCGCTGTGCGAGATCAATCCTTTTATTACCACCACAGACGGGCGCGTGTTTGCGCTGGACGCCAAGTTTGGCTTTGACGACAACGCGCTCTATCGGCACAAAGATTTGAAAGAGCTGCGCGACATCAGCGAGGAAGATCCGCTGGAGGTCGAGGCCTCAAAATACAACCTGAATTACATCAAGCTGGATGGCAACATTGCGTGCCTGGTGAACGGCGCGGGCCTGGCCATGGCAACCATGGACATCATTAAGTATGCGGGCGGATCGCCAGCCAACTTTCTGGACGTGGGCGGCGGCGCCAACGCGGAGCAGATTGGCCATGCGTTTGAAATCCTGCTGAGCGACAAGAACGTGAAGGCGATCCTGATCAATATTTTTGGCGGCATCCTGCGCGTGGATACGCTGGCCGATGGCGTTGTACAAGCCGCGAAAGCCACGAACCTGAAGCTGCCGCTGGTGCTTCGGCTGGAAGGCACAAACGTGGAGCAGGGCCGCGAGATTCTGAAAAATTCCGGCCTGAACTTTCAGGTGGCGGAGACGATGAAAGATGCAGCGGAAAAAGTGGTAGCTGCCGCGGGAGGCAGATAGCCTCTATGCTCTATGTTTTTGTAAGTATGGTTTGATCTTTTACAAACGTCATCCTGAGTTCCGTCAATGAGGGCGCGCATTCTTCAGCGTCCGAATAGGAACGAAGGAACTTGCGTTTGATCAAGACACAAGGTCCCCTCGGCCTACTCGCACGCTTGAGCAAACGCGTGCTCGCTTAACGGCCATCGGGATGACGGTATTTTGGGGTTCGTAGGAATGTTGAAGATAGACAAAAGGATTTCATGGCGATTCTAGTAGATAAATCCACGCGGCTGATCGTCCAGGGAATTACCGGGCGTGAAGGCACATTCCACGCCAAGACCTGTGCGGCTTATGGCACCAACGTTGTTGGCGGAGTTACGCCGGGCAAGGGCGGCACCACGCATGAAGGCTGGCCCATCTTTAATACAGTGGCGGAAGCCAAAGAGAAAACCGGCGCAAACGCCACCATTATTTTCGTCCCGCCGCTGTTCGCCGCCGATGCGCTATTGGAAGCCATCGACGCCGAATTGCCGCTCATCATCAGCATCACTGAAGGCATTCCGGTGCTGGACATGGTGCGGGCCTATGAGTTTTTAAAAATCAAAGGCAGGTCGCGGCTGATTGGGCCAAACTGTCCCGGCATTATTTCTCCCGGCAAGGCCAAAGTCGGCATCATGCCCGGGCACATTCATAAGGAAGGAAACGTTGGAATCGTTTCGCGCTCCGGCACGCTGACCTATGAAGCAGTTTTTCAGTTGACCCAGCGCGGCATTGGCCAGTCGACGGCAATCGGCATTGGCGGCGATCCTATTATCGGCACAAATTTTATCGACGCGCTGAAGTTGTTCAATGAAGATCCAGAAACGCACGCCATCATTATGATCGGAGAAATTGGCGGCAATGCGGAAGAGACTGCGGCGGCCTACGTGAAACAGCATGTCAAAAAGCCGGTGGTCTCGTTTATCGCCGGACAAACCGCGCCTCCGGGGCGCCGCATGGGACACGCGGGCGCAATCATTTCCGGCGGGCAAGGCACAGCGGCGGACAAAATCAAGGCGCTGGAAGCGGCGGGCATCGCTGTGGCCAAGTCTCCGGCCATGATGGCGCAAACACTGCTCGACCGAATTGGTACGGCGAAAGTTTAAATGCGGGGAATTAAAGCAAGGCCGCGAAGAAATTTAGCGTAGCCGCAGGAATTGAAAACTAACCGTAGAGACGTAGCAGTCTACGTCTCTACGGCAGCAGGATTGAATCGCAAACAGGAGCCAGAAACCAGGAATGAACACATTGCAACGCACATTTTCCATCGTAAAACCAGACGCAGTCGCCAAAGGCGCGACCGGTGACATTATCCACATGCTCCAGGAGAAGGGTTTCCGGATCATAGGCATGCGGATGTTGGAAATCAACAAGCAACAGGCAGAAGGCTTTTACGCCGTGCACGCCAGCCGTCCGTTTTTCGATTCGCTGACCACATTCATGTCCAGCGGGCCTATCGTTGTTCTGGCGCTGGAAAAAGACAATGCCATCGCCGACCTGCGCAAGCTGATGGGCGCCACCAATCCCGCTAACGCCGAAGATGGGACTATCCGCAAGAAATGGGCGTCAAGCATTGAGCACAACGCCATTCATGGCTCCGACGCCGACGACACCGCGCGTTTCGAACTAAGCTACTTCTTTGCCGGGTACGAGTTGAACCGCTAAAAAGCTTTACATCTTTTTACGGACGGCGGAAGCTCTGGCTCAGGGCATCCGCCTTCCAGAACACCGTCTAACATCAGACATCCCACCGCTTGCGTTCTGCATTCCTATCGGCGTGGCCACAGAAACGCTCACTCACTCGATCATCGTCAGTGACGTCCCGGCGCGCCTTGACCGTCTGCCCTGGAGCCGCTGGCACTGGCTCGTCGTAATCGCGCTCGGCATCACCTGGGTGCTCGATGGACTAGAAGTCACGCTCGCCGGCGCTGTTGGCGCAGTGCTCAAACGGCCAGATACGCTCGCCCTCAGCGACGCTCAGATCGGGGCCAGCGCAACTTTTTATCTCATCGGCGCAGTCACCGGCGCGCTCTTCTTCGGCTACCTTACTGACCGTCTCGGACGCAAGCGCCTTTTCACCATCACTCTGCTGCTCTATCTCAGCGCCACCGCCTTGACGGCTTTTTCCTGGAACTTCGCTTCGTACGCGCTGTTTCGTGCGCTCACCGGCGCGGGCATCGGCGGTGAATATTCCGCCATCAACTCCGCCATCGACGAACTGATCCCCGCCCGCGTTCGCGGCCGCGTTGACCTCATCATCAACGCCAGCTTCTGGATCGGCGCTGCCATCGGCTCAGCCGCCGTGATCGCCTTGCTTGATACCGGCATCGTTCCCATCAGCCTCGGCTGGCGGATGGCTTTCGCCATCGGCGCGGTGCTGGGGCTGATCGTGATTTTTCTGCGCCACGCCATTCCTGAAAGCCCGCGCTGGCTCATGACGCACGGCCGCGAACCTGAAGCCGAGCGGATCATGAGCGATATCGAACGCCGCGCCACGCACCATCCTGAACTGCTGCCGCCGCCCGCGCCCGATGCACGCGTCCGCATCCGTCCGCGCAGCCATACTCCGTTTCGCGAAATCTGGCATGCCATTGCCGTGCAGCATCCTTCGCGCTCGTGGCTGGCCATGGCGCTCATGACCTCGCAGGCTTTTTTCTATAACGCCATCTTCTTTACTTACTCGCTGGTGCTGGTCACCTTCTATGGGCTGCCCGCTCAAAAAGTTGGCCTGTACCTGTTCCCTTTTGCCCTAGGAAACTTCGTTGGCCCACTCGTGCTCGGCCGCCTGTTTGATACCGTTGGCCGCCGCCCCATGATCACCATTACTTACGCGCTCTCCGGCATCCTGCTCGGCCTGAGCGGCTGGCTCTTCCAGCACGGCCTGCTCACCGCACAAACCCAGGCGCTCTGCTGGACCGTCATCTTCTTCGTCGCGTCGGCTGCCGCCAGCTCCGCATACCTTACCGTGAGTGAAATCTTTCCGCTGGAAATCCGAGGCCTTGCCATCGCCGTCTTCTATGCCGCCGGGACACTCGCCGGTGGCGTCGCTGCGCCCTTCATCTTCGGCTTGCTCATCCAAACCGGCTCGCGCACCGCACTCTTTCGCGGATACCTTGCAGGCGCGCTTCTCATGATCGCCGCCGCAGTCGTGGAGGCTTTCATCGGCGTTCGCGCCGAGCAGCGGTCTCTGGAATCGATCAGCACACCGCTCTCGGCAGAAACTTGAAAAAACCTTACCGCAGATCAACACGGATAAACGCGGATTTTAAAGACATTGCTGAACTTGCGTCAACATTGCTTGAACTCATGTGCTTTTCCGGTCTCAGTGTCTCCGCATCTCCGTGGTGAAAGTTTTTTTCCGATCCGCGTTTACTCAGCGTTCATCAGCGGTAAGATTTTTTTACTGCCTAGAACGCTGCTGCGCAGAATCCTTTGAACAGAACAGTATTGACCCCTTGCTGAGTGCTTTGCGTAGCTTGTACTAGTATGTTGTCAAATTTGTTCACAGCCAGGATCAGAATATGGATCCTCAAAACCAGCCAGGCGGCATCAATGTTGGTATAGGTTCCATTTTCCAAGGGCAAATCCATGAGTACTCGTATCCGCGGCCTGAAAGCTTCCCACCACTGCACCCGAATTGCTGACCTTGGCGGCGTTCACAAAACCGATGCTGCCTGGAGGAATAACGTTGCTGAACACCCCATTTTTCCACATAAAGGCTGGGTTGCTGTTCACAAATTGAGCCAAAGATCCTCCCACAACCACGCCCTGATCGTTGATGCTGGTGGGCAGCGTTACATCCGATCCAGGAACTAAAAGGAGGGTTATTTTTCCGTTGTGCAGCACATAGCCATTCGCAGGGAGGGTTTCGGAATTGATGGTTCCAACAACATCGCCATTCGCATTCACTCCGGTGACCGTGAAATCTGCATTGGGATGGCCGGGAAGAGTGATCTCATGAAAACCTCCGGCATGGACCATGTAATGATGCCCCCTCGGGTCGCCGGCAACGCTAAAGTCGCCAACAATGATTCCATTCCGGCTCATGTCGGTGACAGTTGTACCCGAGGAGCCAGGAAACATAAATGTGGTGAGCCTGCCTTGATACAGCAGGAATCCATGGCTCACGTTTCTGCTGTCAAGGAAACTTCCCGCAATGCCTCCCAAATCATTCAGCGCGACAGGAGTGCCGTTAGCGGCCGGTGGCGGGAAAGTTAGTTTTTGAAACGCGCATTTCCCAGTCGTTGCTCAGCAGCCTGGGCGAATGCAGCAGTGGCGGTGGCGGCGATGAAACAAACGGACAACAGCAGACAGACGGCTTTCCTGTGGTTTCTCATAAAATCAGTGGGTCTCCTTGCGTGTTCCTCCGGGAGTACTTGGGAACAAGTGTTCCTGGGGGAACGTTGGCAAAATGAGATGAGCTGCTGCTGGATGGAGGTGGCCATCTGTGTTGCTGAATTAGTACCTAGACATTTTTAGGACGCCCCTTTTAACGGTTGAAGCGAAAATAAAAGCATCCACGCTCCGCACGTAACAGGGCATGAGTTTACTCGTGCAGTAAAGCGGAGTAAAGATTCGCTTCCAATCTGCCGGAGGCCTGCGCTGAGCGACTGAGCGAAGCGAAGAAGTCGAATGGGCCTGCGCGCGCGATGCGGAGCGCACGAATCAAAATGTACAGGTTCGAAATCACCCTCCGCAGAAGCGACAACGAGAAATTTACGACACCGCTACCGCAACGTCTTTACCAATATGAGTCTGGAAGAGCCGCCGAAGCTGATTCACCTGTTCGGGTTGCAAAACTCGCTTCGGGACAATCGCGAAACACGCCGGAGAAGGTGTAAAGCAGGAACGTGTCGCTCGACTCGACATAGCGCAAGAAAGCTTTCCAACTCACCTGGCTGCGGCAATTCCAGGAATCAGTCTTCACGCGTTCATCGTTAAATTCAATGCGTCTTGGCTCCCGCAATGCCGGACTTTTTGCGAACTGGCTTCTGGCGGAGAGCTGATAAGTCTTCCCCATCCCGATCCAGGTCCAGAGATGCTCCCAAAAGAAATGGCGGAAGCACCACGTTCAGCGCGCGCTGGCCGGTAATTACAAACAGAACGCTCAACAGGAGAAATAGCACCCCGACCACCAGAACCACTCTCAGCATCCAGCGCGTAATGCGAAGCGCCCTTCCGGTAATGCGCGCGGAAGGCATTGCGGTAGTCATCAAGGGTAAATTGAAAATTTATGACCATGGAATGTTAGGAGTGTATGCCAGATGCCCGGAGCTGAATCCGTGTTCTCCCGCAACGCATCGCGAAGGGCCGGGTACTCGGCACCCTGTCTGGTTTTCGGCATAAGGCGATCCAACTGTATGAGTTTCTCATCCCGTGAAAAGAAATCCTCCGCTCTTCCGAAGGCCGCAGCCAAAGGCGACGGGCATTATTGCATATTTGAGCGTAAGAGCATTCGATCTCGCGTCTGCAGGATCATAGGCGCGAAGATGCTTGGATCGTGTTCTTGTCCAACCCAGGGTGCGACGGAAATGTACTGCCGAATGCGACCACGCCGGTTGGTGGATAGGCAACAGCTTACATTAAGGTGGCAGAGTGATTGAAGCAATCGGAACTCGTTCAGCGGGCGAACAAATGCTTGGAGCTGTTTGGAAGGGCCACTCCCTAAAATACCTCCTGTGCTCTGCCGCAAGTGCACGCACCGTTGATCGATAGTTCTTCCATTGTTCCGGTGACATGCGAATCGCGTCTCGAGGACACTGAAAAACGCACCAAAAACTGACCCGGTCACATTCACTTTGTCGCTCAGCACCGTGAAAAGTCGCCTTTCCACATTGAGGAGTACTCGACGAGCGCGCCCGCACAAATGAAAATCCGCGATACGAGGTAGCGAAGTTCAGAAAACCGCCTTCCGGCATTTAATTTTGGTATTCTCTTCGTCGAGCAGGCTATATATTGTCTCGGCCGTGAGTTCTTGGCTGTCGGCAACAGATTATGCTCCCAGATCTTCAAGCTGAGCACAAAACGACGCCCTGATCGCGAAAGGCCTTATGTCCTTGCGCGATTGGGGCAATCAGTTCTTGAAGTCTTCTACGAAGGACTTAATCTTCGTCTGCTCAGCAACGTTGGTAACGCCGAAGGCTTCGCCATCCACGACAAGTCAACGGGAATCTGCTTCACCCAATTTGAATTCGTTCCAGATCTGCGCGGAAGATTCTGAGCCTGGATCTTGTTCGTCGCAGACTCATTGAGGCGTAACACAAATGCTCAGAATCGCATACGTCAAGTATGCATCGCTAAGTGAAGGCCCCCAAAAGGGGCGCATGTATCCTCGTTTAGTTTTTGCTCAAGTCCAAGTGAGACAAAAGTCGGCTATCGTAATACTCGAAGCGCCACGTTGCTACCAGATGCTAGTTTAGGTTGTCATAAGGGCATCGACGCCTCACTAAGCGCCATATAATTTGGGCTAAAAACCAAAATAGTACCTTACGACATTGCTAGAGGTTCCGTACTACGGTAACGAGCCCTTCGCGCTAATTGGAGAGCAATGTAGTAAGCTCGGATTTCGGAAGTGACCGGTTTGGTAGACGGTTCGAACCAGAAGGAATACTGACATTAATCCGGGGAATCGATGAACTGGTGGACTGGATTCGGACGCGATTCACGACGATCGGTAGGCGAAACTCGTTCATGTAAGTCTCGCGGTGACGCAGTATTTCAAAAACTGTCTGAGTGCAACCAGAACGCATTCTCATCGCAGAGCTCACTGCCCGCTGCTCAATGTTGTTCCATTCGGCAAGATTTCGCTTACGATTGAAATCGCCCACCACATTATCGTCATTCTCATTGACGCCGACACGCAACTTAAATTGCCGCGAACTGTCATTTGCGTTTGATTGTAATCTGAGCACAGTTAGAACGCCCGTAACCAACTCGTAGATGTATCTCCATATGAACGGTAGGGCAACTCTATGGCACGCACATTATCCAGACGGCAGAACAATCTCGTTTTTCACCCCGCGCCGTCAGTGAGTTCTTTAAATCTCGTATGAGCGCTCCCACGACATCGATAGAGCTTCTACGCTACGGTTATGCGTGAAAACCCACGATGTCAAGAGTTACGTAATGGTAGGCACAGTTTGGCTTTAGGTGAACTTTGAGCGGTGCGTTTCTATTCATGCCTGCTCTCTAGTGCGTCTTTTCATAAGCATAAACGCGGGCGCGGCTCTCGCCGCGCCCGTCACCTCAGTTCAAAATTCGTCTTGCGAACTAAACTTTCTTACTGTTGTGCCGGGTTATCCGGCGTCACCTCTTCAGCTGCAACCTGCACCCGCTCGTACTCCCGCAACTCATACACCTGTAGCAACTCCCATTCCTGGTCATGATCGCCCCACACACGTGGCAGCTAGGCGCGTCGCCCAGGTCGACAAACTCTTTCAGCGCGTCGGCCGAGTGATACAGACCGCGATCGACGATCGAAGGGGCTTTTGGCCACTGGCTTCTGGCTGCTGGCCAGTCCACCCTGCGGAGGCGTCGTCTCGCCGCTGGTCTGGCTGAATGCTGAGTGCTGAGTGCTGAGTGCTTCCGCTTCTGACTGCTGAGCTGCTGAGTGCTCCGGCGCCCATCGGCGGCAACACCATATCTTTGAACAGCGGATACTGCCTGCCGGTGACGAACCGCAGTTCCAGCCAGCGGAAGATGTAGTCCATGATGCTCTTGGCGATGGGGATCTCCGGGTTGCCGGTGAAGCCTGAGGGCTCAAAGCGCGTGTGGCTGAACTTCTCGCACATCAGCTTCATGGGGACGCCGTGTTGCAGCGCCAGTGAAACCGCCGTGGCAAATGAGTCCATCAGGCCGGAGACGGTGGAGCCTTCCTTGGCCATGCGGATGAACAGCTCGCCCGGGGTGCCGTCTTTATACAGGCCCACGGTGATGTAGCCTTCATGTCCGGCCAGCGCGAATTTATGCGTGATGGACGCGCGCTCACCCGGCAGCCGGTGACGCACCGCGCGCGGCGGCGCCGACTCCTGCTCTGCATCGTCAGCGGACGCACCGCGGCCAGCGCCATGGTCTGCTGCTCCGGCGAGAGCTTTTGGAAATCCAGCTCCGCGCCGCTCAGCGGACGTTGCGTAGCGTGTGTCTTTCTCCCGCGTGTCCCGCGCTTGGCGGCTTCGTCGCGCGAGCTGGCGGCCATGAGCGGCTGCGCTTTCTTTGATCCGTCGCGATAGATGGCCACAGCCTTCAGGCCGAGCTTCCAGGACTGAAGATATGCTTCAGTGATGTCTTCCACGGTCGCGGCTTCCGGCAGGTTCACCGTCTTGGAAATTGCGCCGGAGATGAACGGCTGCGTTGCCGCCATCATCATCACGTGGCCCATGTAGTGGATGCTGCGCGTGCCTTTCTGCGGCTTGAAGCTGCAATCGAAAACAGGAAGATGCTCGTCCTTGATGCCCGGCGCGCCTTCAATGGTCCCGGTGGAATCAATGTAGCTCACAATGGAGTTCACCTGGTCCGGCGTGTAGCCCAGCTTCCACAGCGCGGAAGGCACGGTCTGGTTCACGATCTTGATCATGCCGCCGCCCACGAGCTTTTTGTATTTCACCAGCGCCAGGTCAGGCTCAACGCCGGTGGTGTCGCAGTCCATCATGAAGCCGATGGTTCCCGTGGGCGCCAGCACCGTGACTTGCGCGTTGCGATAGCCATGTTTTTCGCCCAGCGCAAGAGCTTCGTCCCAGGATTGGCGGCTGCCTTCCAGCAGCGCGGCAGGAACGTTTTCCTTATTGATCTTATTCACCGATGCCCGATGCATGCGGATCACATTCAGGAACGGCTCGCGATTGATATACCAGCCCGGACACGCGCCGCCGGTAACGTCCTGCGGAGAAACGCGCGAGCTGGCCGGCGCAAGCTGCGGGCACTCTTCGGCAATGCGCGCCGACTGCAGATACGCTTCACCGCACATGATTGCCGTAACGCACGCGGCGTAGTCGCGGCCGGCGTCAGAGTCGTACGGCAGGCCGCTGGCCATGAGCAGCGCGCCCAGGTTGGCATAGCCCAGCCCCAGCGGACGATAGTCATGCGAGTTGCGCGAGATCGATTCCGTCGGATATCCGGCGTTGTCCACCAGGATTTCCTGCGCCGTGATCATCACGTCCACGGCATGGCGATACGCAGGCACGTCAAATTCGCCATTCGACTTGAGGAACTTCATCAGGTTGAGCGACGCCAGGTTGCAGGCCGAATCGTCCAGGAACATGTATTCGCTGCACGGGTTGCTGGCGTTGATGCGGTCCGTATTTTTCGACGTATGCCACTTGTTGATCGTGGTGTCGTACTGCATGCCCGGATCGCCGCATTGCCAAGTGGCTTGCGCGATCTTGTTCATCAGGTCGCGGGCTTTGACGGTTTGCATCACGTGCTTGCCCTTCACGGAGCGCGTGGAGAAATTGTCGTCGCGCTCCACCGCTGACATGAACTCGTCCGTCACGCGGACAGAGTTGTTGGCATTCTGAAAGAAGATGGAGCTGTAAGCGTCAGAGTCGGGCGACGAACCGTCATAACCCATCTCAATCAGCGCCCACGCCTTGGCTTCTTCTTTGGCTTTGCACTCAATAAAGTCCACGATGTCCGGATGATCAACGTTCAAGATCACCATCTTGGCCGCGCGACGCGTCTTGCCGCCGGACTTGATCACGCCGGCAAAAGCGTCAAAGCCCTTCATAAAGCTCAAGCGGCCCGCTGGCCGATCCGCCGCCGGAAAGCTCTTCCGTCGAGCCGCGCAGCGCGGAAAGATTCGTCCCTGTGCCGCTGCCCCACTTAAACAGCATGCCTTCCGTCTTGGCCAGCGTCAGAATCGAATCCAGCGAATCTTTCACCGAGTTGATAAAGCACGCGGAGCATTGCGGCGCTTTGTAGCCGGTCGTCGAAAACTCAACAGTTCCCTGCTCGCGGTTCCAGTGCCAGTTCTGCGCGTCACTGAGCGGCTCCAGCCGGTCACAACCCACGTTGAACCACACCGGCGAATTGAACGCCGCTTTCTGCTGCACAAGAATGTGCACTAGCTCGTCGTGGAACGTGTCGCGGTCTTCTGCGGTGGCAAAGTAGCCCTGCTGCCAGCCCCAGTCGCGGATGCTCTCTGCCACGCGCTGAATCAACTGGCGCACGCCGGTCTCGCGCTGCGGCGTGTTCAGCGTGCCGTGCAGATATTTGCTGGCCACAATGTTGATGGCGGTCATGGACCAGTCTTTTGGCGACTCCACATCCTTCTGCTCAAAAATGCTCTTGCCTTTGGCGTCAGTAATGCTGGCCGTGCGCAGCTCCCACTCCACTTCGTCGTAAGGCGAAATGCCGGCGCGCGTGAAATACCGCGGAAATTTCAGTCCCGGGGCCGCTTGTCCCGCTTGTCCTGAAGTTGGCTGCTGTGTTTGTACTTTTGTGTTTTCCTTCATAGCCTTTACGCCTGTTTCCGCCATCTCTTTTTCTCCGATTCGCTTTGATGTCCGCGATGTTGCATGCTGCATGGCGCGAGCCTGCCTGCTCGCCTTCTCACTCTCTAATTTGTCTCTAGGATCCTGCTGAAACCGCTTTGCCCAGCTTGATGCCGTGGGTTACGCGATCGACCGCGCGTTCCGCCACCGTCTTCATTTCAAAGGCTCCCTCATGCTGCGCTCGCGAGGCGCGGCGCTCAGGGCGCATTTCACCCGTTCCTCCGGCCGATACAGTGACGGCCGGCTCTGCCGCCGTGGTCGGCACTTTCTCAAATATCTGTGACGCTACTTCCCGCTGCGCGCTCAGCCAGTTCTTCAGCGCCGTTGCCGCTGCACGTCGATCAGCAATGCTGGGCGCAATGGCATAGCGCACATAGACTTTCTCTTGGGCCATCTTTTCGCGCCACGGACTGCCCGCCGCAAACAGCCGGCTCATGGCGCGTGAAAGATCTTCAGCTTCCGCCACCTCAAACACCGCCAGCATGCGCCGCGACTGCGCTCCTACCGCCTGCACAACTTCTTCCGCCAGCGCAAATACTCCAGGCTGGCTGGGAACCAGCAGCAAGCCAAAACTCGATTCACAACGGAACCAACGTGACCAGTTCATCTCCATACGCCCTTCTCCCCCAAAGCACGGTTAAGCAGCACCGGCTGGACCGGTGACGCGCACACAAAACTATTCAAGTTCACCGCGATTATTGTTTCCGGCGGCACCTCTGACGCCGGGTAGTCTTCAGCTTGTCTGTGACCCGTTTCTTGGCTTGCCACGGGTCCGGCCAGAACAACCGTAGTGTTGGAAACTTACGCCTGTATATTGTGCGTGTCAAGAGTCTTATACAATCTATTGTACCTTAGCCGCCAAAATGCTGTCACGCGACTCAAGTAGTTTGTTTGCCGTCCTTTACCGGAAAATGACCGGTATCGGGGTGGTTTCTCCCTTGGTACATCCAGGATTTTTATCCACAAGTAAAGACCGATCCGCCGACGCGGACTCGAAATCACATGGATACTTGTTGGCTGGTGAAAATCTCTCGGACAAAAGCGGCTGACAACTGGTCTTCCGAATCTACTCGCCGCGACCGTATAGGGTCAATGCCGCAGAATGGTGCAGCGCTGTGGATATGAGTGGAAAAAAAGACTTTATATAATCTGCACGCCGCGGAGGGCAATCCCTGCGAGAACTCAACTCTGACCATTTCCGCGCTAACTTTTTGCCCGCTTTGCTAACGCCCAGCGTTAGAATATGGGCGTTTGATCCAGAGTAGGTGGATTTCATGCGTTCCCGGTTGCTTATCTGCATGTCTTTCCTCTTTTTTGGGTGTTTCGCTCAGGCTCAGCTGGCTGCGGTCGGCGATCTCAATGGCGATGGCAAGGCCGACGTGGTGGTAACTGATGGTGTACAGCCCCGGATAGGCGTCTTTTTAAACACTGGAAACGGCTCTCTTGGACCCGGCATTTTCCTGAATGTGGGAAGCCCCGCGAGTTCTGTCTGGCTGGCTGATTTCAATGGCGACGGCCATCTCGATATCCTTGCCGTCACCAGCCCCAAGCTGCAAATTTCTTTCGGCGACGGCAAAGGTGGGTTTGCCGCCCCCGTCGCGATTCCGCAGAGCGGTATCCCGGCGATTGGTCCAACCGTGGTCCGCTGCTGTTCCATTTGCCGGCCTGCCTCCCTGGACCTTTGTTTCATGGTCGCTCGCAATGGTGTTTGGATTTTTTATGGCGATGACAGGTATTCTCGGCAAAAATGCCAGACGTTATTCGGTAGTTTTTGCCAGCATCGCATTGCTTCTCTGGGTTGTGAGTTGCGGCGGAGGAAATGGCTCCCAGCATAGTCCGACCACCGGTACGCCTCCCGGGATTTCAAGCATCATAGTGACAGCTACTTCCGCTACCAGCCATTCAGCGGCTCTGAACGTAACTGTGACACAGTAAAAGAATTCTGGCGGCTCGATTCCGAAATTGCTTCCGCAATTTTTTGCAAATATTTTGCGCTGATTTCTTTGCCGTAATTTTTTCGTGATTTGTTGCGCGAACAAAAGGAATTCTGCGCCTGCCCAAAGCAATTAATTTTTATTTTTCACGCGCATCTGTAACGGACTCGAGTGTATGGGCATCTATACAAAATAGACATGAGATTACAAAGAGAGAAAAGAATTAGGCTGCAGCATACCGCGCGGCTTAATAGGCTTGTTTTTGGGGTGGCCCTTTTATGGCTGGTCACATCTTTACTTCTGTTGGTGATTTCCGGAATCGGGTCCGCGCGATCTGATCACAACAACCGCAAGCATGATCGCACCCGCAAGGATGCTCATCAGCAGCTATTCGCCGGATAGAGAATCAGGCTACGGCTCCGCTTTCTTTAAATCTTGATCATTGCGCTTGTCAGCAAATCTTTTGTGAGCAAATCTCAAGGATGGCAACCCTTGTGAAAAAGGATTGTCTCTCCCACGATTAGCCAAGAGCCAACAGCCAAGCCCCGCTTGTTAATATGTTTCCATGTCCAACAAGCGAATTGCCGTCGTCCCAGGTGACGGTATCGGCAAAGAGGTTATTCCCGCAGCCCTGAAAGTTGTCGAAGCCACAGGCGCAGCCGTTGAGTTCACTACCTTTGACTGGTCGGCCGATCGATACCTGAAAGACGGTACCACCATTCCGGCTGACGGCTTCGCCATGCTGGAGCGCGACTTCGACGCCATCTTCGTCGGCGCGCTTGGCGATCCGCGCGTGCCGTACCAATATCCATGCCAAAGAAATCCTGCTGGGCATGCGCTTCAAAATGGACCTCTATGCCAACGTGCGTCCGGTCAAGCTGCTCGATGAAGCGCTCTGCCCGCTCAAGGGCGTAAAGCCGGAGCACGTGGATTTTGTGGTGATCCGTGAAAACACTGAAGGCCCTTACGTGGACGCTGGCGGCGTGCTCAAGCAAGGCACGGCCGATGAGATCGCCACGCAGGAAGATTTCAACACCCGCAAGGGCGTGGAGCGCGTGATTCGATTTGCCTTTGAACTGGCGCGCAAGCAGGGCCGCAAAAAAGTCCTGATGTCAGACAAGTCCAACGTCATGACCTTTGCCGGCGGCCTGTGGCAGCGCGTCTTCAAGATCGTCGCCGCCGAGTATCCTGAAATTCAGACGCAGCACATGTACGTGGACGCGCTCTGCATGCACATGGCGCGCGACCCAAAACAGTTTGACGTGATCGTGACCAATAATATGTTTGGCGACATCATCACCGACCTGGCCGCGGCCTTGCAGGGCGGGCTGGGCATGGCCGCCAGCGGCAATATCCATCCCGGCAAGACCTCAATGTTTGAGCCGGTGCATGGCTCCGCGCCGCCGTTTGCGGGCAAGAACATCGCCAACCCTATCGGCGCCATTTCTACGGCAGCCATGATGCTGGAGCATCTCGGGCTTCGCCAAAGAATCCGATCGAATCAATAAAGCCGTGCTCGCGGCCGTGCAGCAGAAGAAGACCACGTCCGACATCGGCGGGAGTCTGGGGACGAAAGAAGCGGCGGAGTGGATTGCTAGCTTTCTATATCCCGAGCGTAGCGAGGGACCCCTATCGCAACGACGCTCTCTGGAGCTTCATTTTCGATCCTTTTCCGAGCTCTTTCGGTAGTGGGTCAGTTTGAAATCAATTTCACCCACTCTAAAATTCGTCATCCTGAGGTCCGTAAGCGAGCAAGCGTTTTCTTCGTTACCCAAGTAGGCCGAAGGACCTTGTGCTTGAGGTCCTGATAAAGCTGAATTACAAATCCAAACTGGGCCGCTACCGCCCTTTTAGGACACAAATCAAAACAAGCCATCTTTAGGTTCCTTCATTACCCAAGTTTTCCCTTGCAAGAAACCTCCGCTCTTGCGTTCTCCTATTTGGCATAGAATCTCTTTTCCCATCCCCCGATTCGGCCGCCCATGCTTCACCAAAAAGGACGTGCACCTATGCGGGTATTTCTGACTTTCTTACTTTTACTGGCCAGCGCCGCTACCGGCCTGACCCAAAAAACTGACGACAAGTCCAGCGCCGGCCATGACGATTCTGCGGCTCTGACCATCTATAACCAGTCATTTGCCGTGGTGCGGCAAACGCTGCCGCTGGAGCTGAAAAGCGGCACAAACCAGCTTGAAATCACCGACATCACGGCGCACCTGGAGCCTGATTCGGTCATCCTGCGCGACCTCAAGAGCGGGCGCGATCTGCACATCCTGGAGCAGAACTACCGTAGTGACGTGGCTTCGCAAGGCCGGCTGCTGGCTCTGTATGAAGGCAAGACCATTGAATTTCTGGTGCCGGACAAAGACGGCAATCGCAGGCTGATGCCGGGAAAGATCATCCGCAGCGGATACACGCCGCACTACCAGGCTTACAGCGCATACGACCAGCAGTATTACCAGGCGCAGCAGGCCTATGTGGCTGCCGGCAATGGCGAGCCGATCATTGAAATCGACGGCAAATTGCAGTTCGGGCTTGCCCGGGCAGCCTATCTTTCCCGCGCTAAGCAATGACACGATTTTGAAACCCACGCTCTCATGGCTGCTGCAGAGCGACCGTCCCGGCAACACCAATGCGGAATTCAGCTACGTAACCGGCGGCATGAGCTGGCACGCCGACTACAACGTGGTTGCGCCCGTCAGCGGCAATCTGCTGGATATCGTCGGCTGGGTGACGCTGGACAACCAGACCGGCAAGACCTTCTCCAACGCCCACATCAAGCTCATGGCCGGCGACGTAAATAAGCTCCAGCCGGCAAGTTTGATCGGCTGCAATCGTTCGGCGGTCATATCGGAGCCTGCGAGCGGAAGCCGGCTGCGCCTGCCGTCACCGAGCGCAACTTTGACGAGTACCATCTCTACACGCTTGAACGTCCTTCCACTCTCTACGACCGCGAAACCAAGCAGGTTGAATTCGTGCGCGCATCTGGCGTCCCATCACAGCGGCTGTATGTGTATGACGGCGTCAAGCTGGACCAGAACTACAGCGGCTATCAGATGGAGCAAATTCGCGACATGGAGAACTTCGGCGTCCAGTCCAATAGCAAGATCTGGACGATGGTGGAATTCAAGAACAGCAAGGAAAACCACCTCGGCATGCCTCTGCCCAAAGGCCGCGTGCGCTTCTACCGGCGCGATACTGACGGCCAACTGGAATTCACCGGTGAGAACCTGATTGACCACACGCCCAGCGATGAGACCATCCGCCTTTACACCGGCAACGTGTTTGACGCGGTAGGCGAGCGCAAGCGCACCAACTATCACATTGAGCGTAACCAGCACTGGCTGGATGAAAGTTTTGAGATCAAGCTGCGCAACCATAAGAAAGAGCCCATGGAGATTCGCGTGGTGGAGCACCTGTATCGCTGGAATAACTGGGACATCGTGAAGAACTCAGACCCGTTCAACAAGCTGGACAGCAAGACCGTAGAGTTTCGGGTCAAGGTGCCGCCCGACGGAGAAAAAGTCGTAACGTACACGGCGCATTACAGCTGGTAGTCGGGAGAAACCAAGCTGGCGCCTCGCGCAGGATGGCAGGGACGCAAGAGCAAAACCTTCAGCCATTCACGTGGAATATTTTTCATTTCACAAATTATTTTCAGCAATTCCGTAATTTCCATATTCCTGCTGAACCTATAGTTTGCTATTCTGATTATGCGTAGGAGTAACGCCCGTCATGAAATGCACTATCTACAATCCGGTGCGGAGGCTGACAGACCTAGTCATAGGTTCTGGTAGCCCTTGGGCGTTTGATCATTTCTCCAGCTAACCTCAGGCTCGTCAGTCCTACGCAAGCCGACCCAAACTTGAGCAACGCTGCAAGCTATTGAGCCTGCAAGCCTAACTTTTGTATTCATACAACGGCTTTCAACCCAATTGCTTATCGATGGCGAGGCCGACTTGCGCGCCGAGCCGCCTGCATCAGGAGCATAAGAAAAGTGTGCCATGAAGGAGCGGTATAGCGGTTTGGAGCGAAGCGACAGAAACAAAGCTGGGTGGCGAAGGTCGCGGTTACTTCATTTGAAAAGTGACCCATACCGTGACCGCTAGTTCCCCCGGTCAATCGCTAAGACGACGCGTCTTGCTCAAATACAAACTTCGGTCAGTGGTGCAGATTGCGGATACTTCATCCTGTTGGCGGTCGCCGTAAGGCAGCCGTGGTGGTTCGAATCCACCAGCAAACCGCATTCGCCGGTTCCCTGACCATATTTTCAATCGGTGGTGGATGACAGGAGATACTTCCGCCAACCTAAGTGCAGCGCAGAGTCAGAACTCTGCCAGACCAATGTAATTTCGGCGGCGGAGGCGTAGCCTCGAATCACAAGGCAGCCGGGAAAATACATACCGATGCACGCTCCGGTCGCTTGTTCCCCGACTGAAGAGGTTCACCAAGGACGTGGGCAGGATTTGTTAACACCCTGCTCCCACAACAGCAGTTTTACGTTGGAACAGGTTTCATCGGTGGTGAAGACCAGGGTTACATCGCCTGTCCGTAGGTGCGGGTACGAGCCACCTATCGCGTGCAAGTACTGGCGCGATGGTGAGTAGGCCAAATCCCGCCGGCATCTCGAGTGCCGTAGTTTCAAACTAGAACGACGGACCACTACACCCGAGTCGATTGTTCCCCGTTTGGGACCTTGTTTCCAGCGTTGGCTGCTTATCAAAAACGCCTGCTTAGCGGCGAGGCCGACTAGCGCGCCGAGCCGCCTGCCACGGGCGCAAGAAGATTTTAGTTGTCGAGATCGCTGCGTAGCGGTTTGGAGCGTAGCGACAGAAATAAAGCTCTTGCCGGTGGTGAAGACATGGGTTACTTCGACTGTTAATCGGGAGGTCGCGGGTTCGAATCCCGCCGCCGTCGCTGTTCGTAAGTGACGCGCGTAGCTCAGTGGCAGAGCACCAATACCCGGTCGCTGGTTCCCCGGCAAAGATTTGGAGCGGGCACGTTCGCCCGTGAATAAACTCCGGCCGCGCGCCGGTTAGAAAAAGGAATATGTTTCAGATTCTCAAAGGTGTGCTGACTGGCCGGAACGAGTTTGCCTCCGGCGGGCTGCTGCTCATGATCGTTGGTGGGCTGAGCGTATGGCTGCGGGCAGTGCCAGAAAGCATCTGGCACTGGATCATCAGCCAGACCACCATGATGATCACGGTGAAGGATGATGACGCCGCATTCGTTTGGGTAAAGGAATGGTTTCTGGAGCAGAAGTTTCTGAAACGAATTCGGCACGTGGATCTGGATACGACGCTGCGCAATGAGCGGATCGCCATGATTCCAGCGCCCGGAAAACACTGGTTCTGGTATGGCGGCAGACCTTTGAGGTGTGGTTCTCTCGCACTGACAAACACGCGCGAAAGGAGCGGCAGGCGAGTTGAGTCGCTCACGTTCCGAACTGTTGGGAGGAATCGGGCTTCTCTGCAGCACTTTGTCGACGACGTTGTGCAATGCCATGTCAAGCGACAGGGTGTGCAGTCGTACTTGTATATGTACAACGACGGATGGGATTACGTGGCAAGGCTATTCGCCGCGCGTGCTGGACTCGGTAGTTTTGGAACCGGGAGAAAAGGAGCACTTGCTGCAGGACATGGCGCAATTTCGAAGATCGAAGCAACGTTACGAGCGCCTGGGAGTTCCGTACCATCGTGGCTATTTGTTTTACGGGCCGCCTGGAACCGGGAAAACTTCGCTGGTGTCAGCACTGGCCGCGCACTTTGGACTATCGATCTACACGATCAATCTGTCGGATTTCAACGATCGCAGTTTGATGAACGCGGTCAACCACGTACCCGCGAACTCAGTGCTGCTGTTTGAGGACATTGATTGCATGAAAGGCAGTCAATCCCGAGATAAAACTGATTCAGAAGGCGTACAGAACGGCAGGTGCGAGGCCCAGCGCAAAACGGAGAATGTGGCTCCCACGAACGGGGTCACGCTCTCCGGAGTGCTGAATGTGCTGGATGGTTTTCATGCACCTACCGGCGTTCTGTTTGTGATGACGACGAACCATGTCGAGAAGCTGGATCCGGCGCTGCTACGTCCCGGAAGGATCGACTACAGACTTTATCTGGGAAAAGCGAGCGATCTTCAGAAGCTGGAGCTGTATCGCAGATTTTTCCCGGAATCGCCAGAAACGGAAGCCCGGGAATTTGTCGAGGCTTCGCGGTCCGCAGAAACAATGGCTGAGTTTCAAGGCCTCCTTCTAGCTTTGGAGCAGGGAGGAGGACACCAGGATCCGCAACCAGAGGCAACACCGGAAGAAATTCCGGCTGCTTCGCAAACCAAATAATTTTCCGTTGCATTTCTTTTCGCCCGTTGCGGTAAGGCGTCGCAACGCTGAAGTAATCAGGAGAAAAACATGGCCCGCATGAACCTATTGAACCTGAGTGGACTACCCTGGATGAAGCAGAAGCAGACGCATGAAGGCGCTCCGGCAAAGCATATCTCCGCCGAGCAGGAGCTGCGCCGGTCTGTGCTGGCCTGCATGCTGTGGGAGAGCCAGTTTTATGAGGATGGCGTGGCTATCGCCGGACGCATCCGCGAGCTGGTGCCCAAGGTCGCCGCCGAGAAGGTTGCTGCGCTGGCCGTGGAGGCCCGCGAGAAGATGAAGCTGCGTCATGCTCCGCTTTTGCTGGTGCGTGAGATGGCGCGTCTGGCGACGCACCGCCAGTTGGTCGCAGAGACGCTGCTGCGCGTGATCCAGCGCGCTGACGAGCTCTCTGAGTTCGTGGCGCTCTACTGGAGTGACGGCAAGCAGCCTCTTTCAGCGCAGGTAAAGAAGGGGCTGGCTGCGGCTTTCACCAAGTTTGATGAGTACGCGCTGGCCAAGTATGACCGCGCGTCTCCGGTCAAGCTGCGTGACGTGCTCTTTCTCTGCCACGCCAAGCCGGTGGATGCCGCGCAGGCTGAGCTGTGGAAGCGTCTTGTCGCCGGTGAACTGGCCACGCCCGATACCTGGGAGGTGGCGCTCTCTGCCAGCGCCGGCGTCGATAAGCGCGAGGCATGGGAGCGTCTGCTCAGCGAGAACAAGCTGGGTGCGCTGGCGCTGTTGCGTAACCTGCGCAACATGGCGGAGGCCAAGGTGGATGAGCAGTTGGTCCGCACTGGTCTTGGCCGCATGAAGACTGAGCGCGTGCTGCCGTTCCGTTTCATCGCTGCTGCGCGTTATGCGCCGCAGTGGGAGCCGGAGTTGGAGCAGGCAATGCTGCGTTCGCTTGAAGGCCAGCCGAAGCTGCCGGGTAAGACCGTGCTGCTGGTTGACGTCTCGGGATCCATGGACGCGCCGCTTTCTCGCCGTGCGGAGATGCGCCGCAATGACGCTGCCTACGGGCTGGCGGTGTTGCTGCGCGAGATCGCAGAGCAGGTAAGCATCTATACCTTCTCTGACAAGCTGGTGCGTGTGCCTGCGCGTCAGGGCTTTGCTCTGCGCGACGCCATGAACGCCAGCCAGCCCCACGGCGGAACGTACCTGGGCCGTGCGCTGGGTGAGATCGACGAGAAGTATGACCGCTTGATCGTGATCACCGACGAGCAGTCGCATGACGCAGTACCGAACCCGAAGGCGCGTGGCTACGTGATCAACGTGGCCAGCTTCCAGAACGGCGTGGGTTACGGCAAGTGGGTGCACATCGATGGCTGGAGCGATTCAGTGATCGAGTACATCCGCGCGGCCGAGCCGGCGCTTGAGTAATACCTCGCACACTATGGGCGATCTTCTCCATCCCAGCACGCTAAAACCGCGCGTGTAGGGAGCCTTGGAAACGAAGGTCGCCCTTTTTTCAAGATAAATTCGCCGCAGATATGCGCAGATCAACAATCAGATCTGCGATCATCTGCGGTGATCTGCGGCAAAATGGGTTTCTGCGTCCCGGACGGCGCGACCAGAAGTTTATTGTTACCATTGAATACGGAGCCGCCTTTTTACTTGATATCCAAATGAGAAAGCTATCGATTGCGTGGTTACCGGCCACGCTGCTTTTGTTCCTGTCGCTCGGGTTCGCACAAAATGCGGGGCCGTCAGCCACGCCTGAAGCTACTCCGCCACAACCGCCGCCGTCTGTTCCGCAACAACCATCGCCAACGCCGCAAGCGAGCCAGCCCTCTCCGCAAAGCACGCCCTCACACCGTCTGGAGATTGAGCCGGTTGAGAAAGTCCACCAGATCACTGCGGCGGAAGCGAAAGAACTTTTCCGGTCAGTCGATGAGATCCTGCGCTTTGCCAGCAAAGACACAGGCTTGCCCATCAAGAAAAAGGTGAAGCGGACCATCGTGAGCCGGCCGCAGGTGGAAAAGTATATCGGAGATAAATTTAAAGACGATGCTGACCGCATCCGCTTTGAGCGCTCTGAACTGGTAGAGAAAAAATTCGGGCTGCTGCCGCGCACGTTTGATCTGCACAGCTTTCTTATCAAGCTGCTCACGGAACAGGTGGCCGGTTATTACGACGAAAAAACGCGCACCATGAACCTGCTGGACTGGAATGAGCCGGAAATGCAGCGTCCGGTGATGGCCCATGAGCTTACACACGCGCTGCAGGACCAGAGCTTTAACCTGGAAAAAATGAGCAAGCACGATGAAGAGGTCGAAAAGCACGGGCTCGATAACCTGGATGAGCTGGTCCGCAATGACGAGGATTCAACCTGCCGCAGCGCCGTGCTGGAAGGCCAGGCAATGATTGTGTTGCTGGATTACGTGCTGGCTCCGCAGGGACAGAGCGTGGAAAAAATGCCTCAGGTGGTGGAGCTGATGCAGGATTCCATGGACAAAAGCCGAGGCAGCCCGGTCTTTGACAGTGCTCCCTTGCTCTTGCAGGAAGAGCTGGCGTTCCCCTACCGGCAGGGCATGAAGTTCATCAAAGACCTGCTGGTCGCAGGCGGCAAGCAGCTTGCTTATACCGGCGTGCTGGGACGCATGCCCCAGACCACACGCGAGATCATTGAGCCCAGGGAATATCTTGCGGGACATCTCGTGCCTCCGCTGCTGCTGCCGGACCTCGACTTTCTGAAAAAAGACTATGAACCCTATGATGCAGGCGCCGTCGGCCAGCTCGATGTCAGCCTTCTGCTGCGCATCTATGCCGATGAAAAGGTCGATAAACGCCTGAGCCCGGAATGGCGCGGCGGCGCGTATTATGCCGCAGGGCGCAGGGGAGCAAAACCGCCAGACCGCAACTCTTCCGCGCATATTGGCCTGTTTTATGTTTCCAAATGGGCGACGGAAGCCGCAGCACAGGAATTCGCCAGGACATACGCTGACGCGCTGCCCAAGCGCTATACCTCGCTTCGGCGCGTTACTGACAATGAAAGTGTCCCCGGCCGAAACCAATACAACAGCTCTGACGGACGCATCTTCATCCAGCAGACGGGCAACGCTGTGGTGGCGGTGGAAAGCTTTGATGAGGATTCGGCGAAGAAGCTGATTGAGGCAGGATTAAGGCAAGCCGGGAAATAGCTCTCTCTGCTTCTGCTTTCCAACAGGATTAAATCGCACCGGAATCGAGTGCTGCTGCCCCCTTGGTGGCAACCGCAAGATTATGTTCGCTATCGAACTAAACAAGGGGCGATTGTCATGGGGGGCAAGAAAGTTCTTTCGTCTGATGTTTCCGGGGGAAATCAGCGGCTGGAAAATCGTCCTCCTCTGGCAGAACCTGAGAACGGAATTTCGTCTCTCGCGCATGAGATCAACAATCCTCTCGAAGCTCTTCACCAATTACACTACCTCATCGAAAACGAAGGAACGCTCAAGGAAAAGGGCCGCCAATATCTGGCTCTGGCCCGTGAAGAAGTGCAGCGAATTTCGCAAATCCTGCATGCGGCCATGGCATTGCGGGACTCTGGCGATTCTGAAGATACGGACGTTCCGGAGTTGCTAAGCTCCGTCATTAACTTCTATGCATCGCGGTTTTTGTTCCGCGGTATTGATGTTAAGACCCGCTATCGTTCCGGCCTGCACTTGGCTGTTTATCCGCGGCAACTGTGGCAAATGTGCGCCAACCTTCTGCTGAATGCGTCCGACGCCATGCCGAGCGGCGGAAAAATTTATGCCAGAATCGCGCCAGCTCACGAATGGAAAGGCGATCACAAACGCGGATTGCGTCTCACGTTTGCCGACACAGGAAGCGGAATTGCCGCAAAGAACCTTTCACGCATATGGGACCCCTTCTTTACCACCAAAGGAGCTGCGGGCAACGGGATAGGTCTTTCGCTGGTTAAGAATACTGTGCAGAAACACCATGGCGTGCTGCGCATTCGCAGCAGTACCAAAGCAGGCCATAGCGGGACGGTGTTTAGCATTTTCCTGCCTTGCGCTTGAGCTTTGTTTCAAAAGCTACTGACCGGGGCGCGATCCGTCCCGGCCAGTTTGTAAGTTATGGCTCAGCTACTTCTTTGATGGATCGTCTTGCGGATTGATGTAATTGAACTGCACCGGCGCTGTGCCGTGAATTTGCACTACCACGTCGCTTGCAGCCATGGCGTAGTGATGCATGTCAGGATCGAGAAACGCAAAGCTTCCCGCGGGGAAGACGCCCATCTTGCTCGTGTCAAAGGTGTCGCCCATACCGACCTTGAATGTTCCTGAGATTACCGTTACGTTTTCTCGCAGCGGATGCCCGTGCGGCGCAATCCGATATCCGGCCGGTATTTTCAGCCGGACCGTTGATCTCGACAAAACCGTCTCGCCAAAATGAAATATTTGGTAAAAGTCATTGACAGAGCTATGAAGACACGATAAGGTTTCGGCTCAATCTCCGGCCAAATTGTGAATCAAGCTCTCTGAGAATCAACCTCTTTGAGATTCAACCTCTTTGAGATTCAACCTTCTCACGTATCTAAAGGTATTCCCGGCCCCCTCGCAGTAGTGTCACTCTAGACAAGAAAGGATTCCATCGTGCCAATCGTTTATCAACAGATTCAAAAAACTAATACGGACCCGCTGGAGGCCTGGGCCTAGACAAGGACGGCTGGATCATGTGATACCCATGAACGAGCGCCATTTAAGAGCCTGCTACTTCGAGATAGTTTCCGGCAATGCCGGCGAGAACTATTTCGTGAACTGGATGGCTCTTTCTCCAGGCTAAAAGCGCCAGGGATTCAATAGGTCCTGCAGGCCTCGAAGGGCACGGTGAAGCCGTGCCTTTCCGATTCCTTGCTGGCAGTAGGCAGCCTTCACGAACCATCGCACAGGCCGTTCGAGAGCAGTTCTTTTTCTCCCTGGACTGTTGTGTCGGGATGCCTGCTGGATCATGTGATACCCATGAACGAGCGCCATTTAAGAGCCTGCTATCTGAATACGTCCGCTATTATCACACCGACCGCACCCACCTGGGCCTAGACAAGGACCCTGCCGGCGTTTTTTTCAAAGTTTGCTTGCCGGTCAAGATGTCGGCAAGAAATTTGCTCATCGGGCACACGCAACATTAATAGGGCCCTTGGTCTGTTTCTGTGATCGCCTAAGCCAGTAGCCGGTTGGACAGGGCTGCTGGATGGGAGTATGGCGGTGGATTTCCTCAAGAACTCGCAGATTCCGCTTGATGCGGGCATTCTAGGTTGTCCTGAAAGGCAGAGAGCCAGAAAACTCCCAACTGTCTCACCACTGGCGCAATTCGTCTACACGCCTTAGTACCAGGCAACGATACGTTCAGTGGAAAATTAAGGTCTCACTATTATTTCGCCAGCTCTAGGTTTTGGTTGCTTTCTTAAGATGAACCAATGTACGATTTTAAGGATTTTTTTAGCTCAGCATTCCCGTTCGTCCGCGGGCTTTGGCTAGACACCCACTTCCGCGTTGCAAGACATGAATGGCAAGCCCAAACCGGTAGCCCTTGTTAGCATGCCGTCTCTATCGGCGCGGCATCCTTCGTTTCAGTTAGCCCTTCTCAAACCTATTTTGGACCGAGCCGGGATTCCTTCCCAGCAGTTTTCATTCTTCATGTACATGGGGCACCAAGTTGGCTGGCGAATAGCAGAGACCATCGCTGATGTGTGGCCCTGCCTGGTGGGTGAATGGATATGGTCCAAAGCCGCCTTTGGGGAGCAAGCCAACACCAAAGACGACGAATACTTTGCCGCTTACGGCAGCCTGTTCGAGTCCATTTGCCACACCGCAGGATGTACGCTCGATGACATTCGGCGATTGCGCGACGAAGCCGCACCTCAGTTCATTGATTTTTGTCTCGACTCTGTTGACTGGAGCCGGTTTGGCCTGGTTGGCTTTACCGTTGTCTTTCAGCAACTCGTAGGCAGCCTGGCGCTGGCGCGAGCGCTCAAGCAACGGTATCCCAACCTGCCTATCATCATGGGTGGCGCTAGCCTGGAGGATGACATTGCGGACGAGATCATGAAAGGTTGTCCGCAAATTGATTACGTTCACTGCGGCGACGCGGAAATCTCATTTCCGCAGATGGTCGAACGCCTGTACAGCGGCCAAAGTATGGAAGGATTAAAGGGCGTCATGTGGCGTGATTCCGAGGGCAAGGTCCGTTACGCCGGACGCGCTCCCAACTTCCTGGATATGAACCGGACGCCGCTCCCGGATTTCGATGAATACTTTTACGCGCGTGGAGCCAGCGGATACGAGCATTCGGATTATGTGCAGGAACTGCTTGTCCCCTTTGAAGCGGCGCGCGGCTGCTGGTGGGGAGAGAAAAACCATTGCACCTTTTGCGGCCTGAACCGCTCGGGGATGGAATTTCGCGCCAAAGATCCCGATAAAGTCCTGGAGCAACTGGAGGCTCTGGCCCGCCGCTACGGGCAGTTTTACTTCAACGCCATCGACAATATCATGGCCCCGGAGTACGTGGAAAAACTGTTTGGAAAGCTGGCAGCGGCCAACAGCGACATTTGTATTCACTATGAGATACGGCCCAATTTCTCGCGGAAGCAATTGGCCAAACTGCGCCGCAGCGGACTTTTCTCGGTGCAGCCTGGGATTGAGAGCCTCTCCACCAACATCCTGAAAATCATGAGAAAGCATTCAACCGGGATGCGCAATGTGGAGCTGATCAAGTGGTGCACTTATTACGGCATTAACGCTCTTTACAACATCCTGTGCAGGTTTCCGGGAGAGACTGAGGATGACTACCGGACACAGAGTGAAGTGGCGGCCAGGATCGTTCATTTTCAGCCGCCCTATGCCATCGTCAAGGCCCGCGCTGACCGCGGATCTCCCATGTATACCCAGCCGGATTCGCAGTCCGTCTCGGGTTTGGTTCCGGCGAAGTGTTACCAGTACATTTTCCCTGAGAGTTTCGATCTCCGCCGCATCTCCTATTACTTCGATCATCAGATGGGAAACACGGTCAGTGATGACGTGTACGAGGAGCTGTTCGGCCGAGTAGGGGCCTGGCAGGCACTGTGGAAGCAGCCGAACCATCCTTATCTTAAATATCGGAAATCTTTGGCGACGATCACAATCTTTGATGGCCGGAAGCGCCAGGAGCAAGTGTTCACGTATCGCGAACTGCCAGCCGATCTTTATGAGTTTTGTGCTGAGGCCCGTACGCCCGCGAGACATCATCGCCAAATTCGGAAATGGTCTGTGGATCGAGGATGCTCTCAAAGACTTTGTGAGCAAGGATGTGATGCTCCACCTCGATGGACGCTATCTGAGCCTGGCGTTGCCGGAGAACCCGTATTTCGACTCAAGGACATGCCGGAACGGCAGGCAGCGTCCGTCAATCAGCCGGATGCGGAGTTGGTAGCCAGATGAGAACCATGCGCGAAGACAGGAAATCGATTCTGGCGTCTATGCCTGCTTCATTTCAGGCAGACCGCGCAGAACTGCTGGCGCTCTTGTTGGAAAAAGGAATTCTGTATTCGTCACCCACACAGCCGGTCCGCTCCCCCGACGGCAGAACGGGCCGTTGGATGCTGAACTCATTGGCGTTCACTCTAGAGAAACATGGAGCTGAACTGGCTGCCCGCTGTCTGCTGCCTCTACTGGAACGCTTCGACGGCCGGCAACTTGCCACCTACGGATTGATTGGCGTTCCCATTCTCCAATCCTGCATTCTGCAGTCGGGTGGGCGCTATCGCGGACTGCTTGTCCGCAAAGAAGCCAAAGCGCATGGGGCTATGCGGGTCATCGAGGGTGAGATCGATCCCTTTGAGCCGATAATTCTGGTGGATGACTCCATTGCTTCAGGGAACTCTTTCTGGAAAGGCTGCGAGCACCTGGAAAAAGCGGGGCTGCGAGTGGAAGGCGGAGTCTGCCTGGTACATTTTGGCTGGGAGTTTGGCATTGCCGATGCGATGGAGCGTGGTTTTCACATGGAGGCGTTGTTTGATCTCTATGAAGACCTCATGCCCAATATAAAGGGTGAGTTGAAGCCTGTTCCGAATCCTTCCCAAATATTTCCGCGGTTCAACTGGAGCGGGGCGCAAGCGCCCGAAGGGCTGCATCCGGCCCATCTGGCGCGGCTCGCCTTGCTCGAATATCTCAATACCGGGACGCTGCTCCGTCCACCGATCCGGATGGACCGCACCTACGATTCGTCGGGCGGCGCATGGGTGAGCATCCGTTCCCGGAGCAACATCCACGTGCGCCATGCGCGTGACGGCTTCTGGTGCTTTCCCGGTGAGCAGCAATGGGCAGCGCCCGAACATGTATTACGGGCCGCTTTGCTTACGGCCCAGCATCTACCAAAGGGAAGCGAAGGCCGCACTCTGGTGGATTCAAGCCATATCGCCGTGACACTCTTTTCTGAGTTGGAAGAATGCACGGTTGGTCAATTAGACAACGACCGTTATGGAATTGTGGTTGGCAGCCGGGAGCGCACAGGAGTGATGGGCGGCGCGCTGCCCCGCATGCCGGGGATAGGCGGCGAGTTTCACCAGTTTCAACATGCGCGCATCACCAATGGCAAGCTGCATCCTTTTGAGCCATTTGTGATTCACCGGCATGGCGTAATGAAATACGTTGAGCCGGAAGCGTCCTGGCAGCCCACTGGCGTTCCCCTTCCGGCCTCCCCTCTTCCCTGCGATGACCAGGAAGTCTGTTTGCCGATTGCCGTTCGTGCCAGGGACATTGCCATTGCCCACGTGCTGGGTCTGCCGGAAACCACGGAGCCTTTGCCCGGCAGTGTATTGCCGCACGGCATTAACTTCCTTTTTGTCACCATTTATATATGGGGAAGGTTGCGCGGGTGCATGGGCCTTGACGCGGCAAGCCTGACTGAGGATAAAGATCTGCGCGGCCTCATACTGGATGCCCTGGAAGATGAGCGTTTTGAACATGTAGAGGCTTCGTCGCCGGAAGCCATCGCCGTAAGCATTTCGCTCCTCAGCAACGGCACGAATTTGGGAGACATCAGGCCTGGGGAGGTCATGCGGTATGTGGTTATGGGACGGCAAATACTCCAGGTTAGCCAAGGAAATCGTTCAGGCGCTTTGCTCCCCTTCTGTGCGGCCAGGGAAAGCATTTCTCGCGAACAATACCCGCTGGAAGTAGTCAACAAAGCGGGAATTACCCGTCCTCCGTATTCCTGGGAGCGGTTCGATTGCAAGACCTGGCTGGCCGATGCAGAGGGCGCAGGTGAAATGGAGGGAGCATTCAGGCGGCTGCGGGAAGACCGCGAAGGCCGCGAACTGCTGGTTCATCTTGCCGGCCTGTATTCGAATTACCTGCTCAAGCATCAGAGGGCGGATGGGACTTTCTACGAAAGTTATGAACCATTTCGCAATCGCTTACGGCAAGGCGGCAACCTTCCGTGGATGGCGCATGCCGCCTGGGTGCTGGCCAGGGCCGGCCGCACTCAGCGAGACCCTCTGCTTCAGGCAGCGGCCGAAAAGACGCTGGCATTTCTGTTGCGGAGCATGAAGCTCAGTGAGATGGGAGTCTGGCTGGAAATGGGGCAGAGTTTGCCTTCGGTTTCAGAAATTGCATTTCTTGTCCTTGCGCTCTGCCAGCTTCCTAAAGGAGATTATCGCCGTCCCCAGGTGCGCGGACTGGCGGAAACCCTGTGGTCCGCCATTGGCCGGCACGGCCATATTTTCACCCACCGGGGCAGGGCCGAGGTGGACGATGGCTTTCAGAATTATTTTCCAGGACAGGTATTGCTGGCGCTGGCGATCGCGGCTGAAGCCAGACTCACTGACGTTGATTCACAAAAACTTGACCGGGCGTTTCGTTACTATCGCCATCGGTTTCGTTATTTTCGCGATTTTGGGCAAGCGTCGTGGCTGATGCAGGCCTTCAGCGCCTGGTCGCGTTTACAGCACAACTCCCAATTTTCCGATTTGGTTTTTGAAATTGGCGACTGGCTGCTCCAGTGGCAGCAGGAGAAAAGCGGCGCCTTCATTAACGATCATCAGGCCGAGACCCCAGGCTACACCACAGCGTTATATTTGGAAGGCATTGGGGCGGCGATACATCTGATGGAGTTTACTGACAGCGGCAACCGGCGCCAGCAGTATCTGGATGCGTATTGGAATGGTCTCCGGTTTCTAAACCGGATCACGATTCAGCCGGGCCATACCTGGGTGCTGCCGAACAGCGACTATGCGATTGGCGGACTGCGCCTAAGTTTGAATTCCAGTTATGTGCGAATTGATTTTGTCCAGCATGGGCTGTCCTCTTTGCTGGAACTATATGAACATTTCACGGCTGCCGGGACGTCCCTGCAGCCAAGCATGAAAGTACCAGAACCAATTTCTGACAATACACAAGCAGTTTCGTAAGGAGACGCCAAATGAGTGATCAAAAGCGACCGCAATTAGCGCCCGAAGTCCTCGACCAACCTTCAACACAATCGGCCGGCACCAAAGCCGGCACAGACAAAGAGCTGCGTTCCTATACCGCAGACACAACCCTGGTAGGTACTGAACAGGTCCACCAACCGAAGCCGAAGGCCGTCGCGCGTCCTATCGTCGAGGTGTCTCCTAATGCGAGTATCTCTCCTGTGGATGCGCAG
>CAVSYO010000013.1:0-20217 GCA_963732195.1 Terriglobia bacterium
TCCCTGGCGTTGGAAACATGACCCGTACGCTCGAGATGCCATTTCATTCACCGGCAATTCCATTGTCGTGGACCGGAACTTTGACTGGTCGGGTGATAACTTCCAGATGCCACCCTGGAACGAACTGGTGATTTACGAGCTGCACATCGGCACATTTGGCCGCAAAGGGCCCGATGAGAAGTCCGACTTTACTTCCGCAATTGGACGGCTCGATTACCTGCGCGATCTCGGCATTAACGCGATTGAGGTACTGCCCGCGTTCGACTTCGATACAGACACTTCAATGGGATACAACCCGGGGCTTCCGTTTGCGGTGGACAACGCATACGGCGAGCTGAATGCGATAAAGAGTTTCATCAAGGAGGCGCACCGGCGCGGCATCGCCGTGATTCTGGATGTTGTCTACAACCACTTCGGGCCGGAAGGGCTCGATGATTGCCTTGGCAAGTTTGACGGCCTGTATCCTCCCGGCACGCAGGGCATTTATTTCTATGAAGACGGCCGTCTTTATACTCCGTGGGGTGACAACCGGCCGGATTTCGGGCGGGGCGAGGTGCGTTTGTATATCCGCGACCACGCCATGACCTGCCTGGACGAAATACGAGCGGATGGCCTGCGGCTTGATTCCACCGTCAGCATCCGTCGGCTCGTCCGCCGGTATGACGACCTTGGCCCCAATCCTGAAGGCGTTACCCTGCTGCGCTACCTGGGCGAGGAGAAAAGGAAGAGTTCGCCGTGGAAACTTTTGATTGCCGAAGATCTGCAGAATGATGACACGCTGACGCGCGACGCCCTTTCCGGCGGCATTGGCCTGGATGCGCAGTGGGACAACTGGTTCTCTGGCCGCGTGCGCAATGCGATGTTCGCGTTCGAAGACAACGAGAGGAATCCGCAGCAAGTGGCTGAGGCGATCAGCAAGTCTTATAATTCCTCGGGCGCTTTTCAGCGGGTGAACATATACGGAATCGCACGACGATGCGAAGACCGCACGCGTTCCCAGCTTGACTGATGGAGGCAATCCCACAAGTGTTTTCGCGCTACGGCGCACAGCGCTTGGCGCCGCTCTTATGCTTACGACACCCGGAATTCCCATGCTCTTTATGGGCCAGGAATTTTTGGAATCGAAGCCATGGAATGACGGCACGGCCTTTGCGCTGGACTGGAACCGGATTGACCGTTTCTCCGGAATGGTGGAGTTGCACCGGCGATTGATCCGCTTGCGGCGCAACCAGGACAACAATACGCGAGGACTGTGCGGCGATAACGTGAATGTCTTTCACGTGAATCCTGAAGGTGTGATTGCGTTTCATCGCTGGGAACAGGGCGGCTCGGGTGACGACGTGGTAGTCGTGGCCAACCTGAGCAGCCGCCGCTGGGACAGCTACAACGTCGGGTTTCCCCGCGAGGGTACATGGTATCTGCGCTTCAACAGCGATTACCAAGGGTATGCGGGGGAATTTACGAACGTCGGCTATGACACAGCAGCTGGATCAGGATGGAACCAGGGCATGCCGGCCAATGGAAACGTCGGCCTGGGACCATATAGCGTGATTGTTCTTTCCCAGTAAGCATCGTAAGCAGCTTTGATGCAGTGCGCCGCCCATGACAGGGCGGCGCAAAGGTGGCGCAGTTTTCCCCGCGCTTCAAAACTTATGGTTTGTTTGCCTTATTCGCCCGCCGCAGTTGCCTTGGCGGATTGGGTGAAGTTGACAGTAATTGCGCGTCGCCAAGCAAGAAACTGAAATCGCTGAACAGATTCGTATTCGGCGCTCCGTTGGCAACCGTTCCGTTGCTATGGCAGCCCATGCAACTTCCCATGAAGGCGTTTGAATTTCCAGGCGCCTGCTGGAAGTATGTTTCCAGCGTGGTATTGGCGAGCGCTGGAGGTACGGGTAATGGGCCCACGTCAATGCCAGGCCCATTGCACTTGAAGTTGTAAGGATTACTGGGGTTCGTGGGATCGTGATAACACTTTTGCGGATTTGCGACCGTGCCAGGATGTTGCGACCATTGCGTATCCACTAATTGGTAATACTGCCATACGGATTTTGGATACACGGCCCGCAGCAGTTTTTGAAAGACCGGATTGATGCCTGTTGTCGGACTATTCTTTGCCGCCGGAATTGGTGTGGCCCGAAGCACCTGGACCGGAGTGTTTGTCTTTGTGGGATCGCCGTCCCATCCGCCTGACGGAGCTGTTGGTTGCTGGTCAGCGCAAGCGGGTGAGAACGTGCATTTGGGGTTGTTGTAATAGCTGTAATGGCCGGCGGCGGGCGCTGAGGGAGCATTATCGAGGTGTTCAAAAGTTGCCCAAAGCCATTGCGGTCCGCTGGCAGTCTTGTGGGCAATATGCAGCCCGACCAACCCCATCAGGAGCGGCCCGGCGCACTTGGTATTTAAGTGAGTGTTCGGATCTGGCGCATAGGTGATGTAGGCCCATGCCGTGTGGTATCGGCCGGCCTCGCCTTGCGAAATCTGACGCCACGCGGCTTTCACTTCCACTGATCCGATCTGACTTGTGTTGTAAACGCCGGCAGGGAAATTTATGGGCGTAACCTGGTTCGCAGGAATATACCAGGGCTTGGCTGGGGCTGGCGGATTGGCTGAGCCTTGCAGAATTTTATCGAACTCAACCTTATTGATCCGGACTTCATAGCGGGTGTATTTCCCGTTGACGTCAATCAAAGGAGAAAGCGTAAAAGCCTCAGTGAATTCATCTTGCACATCACCCTTGGCGATAAGAGGCAGCACCTTGGCGACTTTTCCTTTGAGCGCGGCGGGAACGGCAGGGCAGAAGGAAGGAATGGGCTGCGTTGTTCCCCAGGTTGCCGGCGGTACGGCGCCCGGTTGAAACACTTGTGATGCGGCCATGTAACTTTCCCAGACAGTAGAGTTGTCGCCGCTTGCGGACTTGCCGATTGTGCCGGGGCCGGGCTGTCCCGGCTTGCCGGGAGGCCAGTTGAGCGCGACAAATTCCTGCCAGGCAAAGATATCGAATTTCCTTTGGATGACGGCAAAATCTCCGGTGGTAGATAGATTCGGCTTGGGCGGCGCGTCCGCTGGCAGCGCAGAACTTAATGCAGTTGGGTTAGGAGGCATTTGGGCAAGCCCGGATAAGCTCACCAGCAGCACCGCAGCAAATAGACCAGTCTTCCTTACTTTCATCAAACCTCGGCTCCTTGCGGACCAATACAGACCAGATTGGTCCCTGTTGTGAATCGTAACCAGATGAAGAGGCGATCAAAGGGCCGATTCCCCTTGATTTGCCCGGTAGAAATAACCAGCGAGAGTAAACCAAATGGAGCTTTGTTGAGAAAGCTGCCGCAGAACTGTTTCAAAAACCGTACAAGATGAAGCGCGCTTGAGACCGATGGCGCTTAAGCTTTGGCGGTTGAGTCCAAAACGCCGGGCATGCATCTATTTGCACATGGCGAACTCAAACAAATTCAGCCTGGCGGAATCGATCGCGCTTCTTACCCAAACTCCAGCAACATTGAATGCGCTGTTGCGCGCCCTGCCCTACATGTGGACGCATAGCACCGAAGGCAAAGAGACCTGGAGCGCATTTGACATTGTTGGTCATTTGATTATTGCGGACCGTACTGACTGGATGCCGCGGGTGCGGACGATACTGGAGCATGGCGAGGCGCGTGCGTTCGAGCCTTTTGACCGTTTTGCTCAGACAAGAGAAAGCCAAGGCAAATCTCTGGAGCAACTGCTGGATGATTTTGCGCTTGTGAGGAAAGCAAGCCTGGCTGCGCTGCAAGCGCTGAATCTGCAATCGGCAGACCTGGCCCTGCGCGGAACACATCCCGCGCTGGGAGCAGTCACGTTATCTGAACTTCTGGCTACATGGGCTGTTCACGATCTCACACATCTGCATCAGCTATCCCGCGTGATGGCCTACCAATACCGTGATGCGGTGGGGCCGTGGAGCGCGTTTCTGGGCGTGCTCAAGTGTACTGGGCATAGCGCGCCGTAAAAGCCGGCTCAAGGCTGCTTGGTGCGAACGAATTTGCCAAGATACTCAATGCGCTATTTCAGTTTTAGCTCGGTGCGTGCTTCCGCCAGTTCCTGGCGTCCGGGTTTATCGCCATGCTCGGCTACTTTGAGCAACTCCTGGAAATGTGCCTGCGCTGTCTGGCGTTTGCCGGCCAGCTTCGCCGCCTCGGCAGCCCCGTAGAGCGCCCGGAAACGATTGGGTTCCTTGGTCAGCGTGGCTTCAAACTCCTTAAGGGCTTCAGACGGGAGCTTCAATTCCAGCAGCATCTCTCCCAGTTGTTCACGCGCGGGAGTAAGTGGACCGGGCGTGACAGCGCTCTTTTCAGTTCCATCCTCGCGTTCGGCGGCCGCACGCATCGCGACGAGCGCGCCCTGGTGATCGCCTTCAGCAAATGCCGCCCATGCGGATACTTCCTGCCGCTGAATTTCCACCTGGTTGGCCCAATAAGCTTCTTTCATGTTGCTAAGCTTGTCACGAAGTTGCTCCAGAGAGGTGATGGCTGAGCGTGCGGCGGCGCTATCTTTTCGGTGTGCGGCCCCCAGGCCACGAGCAAAATAGGTGATTGCATCAGTGTGTGGGAACGGACTTGGGTATGGCTCCAGCTTTGCTGCATCGGCCCAGGCATGGCGTTCCAGGCAGTAGCGGGCAGGAATTGCCGCGTGAGCAAAGTATGCCGCAACAGGAGGGGCCGCTCCGCTGATTATCACCTTCGGGTTAAATCGCGAGAATATCTCAATCGACGATTCCACTAAACGCTGGGCGGCGCGGTCTTGGGCCGTCTGCAAATATGCATAGACCATGTAATCGCTGGCGTGCAGTTCTTCGCCCGTTTGACCCTCGTTTTTTGCGGAAGCCGCAGAGGCTATGTTGGTGTTAATGGAATCCTGCCAGTAGCCGACTCGCGTGAACGTATGCGATGGCATGTGCAAGGCGTGCGGCGCTGACGGCGCAATCTGACCATAGCGCCGGGCAGCTTCAACGGCCCGCGCAGCCAGCGGTGGAACATCGTACGCGTGGATGATGTAATGGGCCAATCCCGGATGATCTGGATACTGTACAAAAAGTTTTTCCAGCATTGCTCCAGCTTTGAGCTGCCTGGCATAAGTCTTGTCAGCCGGATCAGCGGCAGCGGCGAGCGCCAGCGCGTAGAAAATAGCAGCTTCAGTGTCCTCAGGATACTCAGCGCTGAGAGCTGACATAGTGCTTTCATACGCCACGACACGCGAACGCTGCTCAATCTTAGCGGTGTCAGTAAAAAGAAGCGCGACGGCCTCAATATAGGCGCGCTCGCGCTCAGTTTTCGCAGCCGCGGCCCGTCCGCTCTCGACGGCTTTGAGTCCTTTCTCCAGTTGCGTTTGGGCCTTGAGACCGGCTGCAAAGGGATTGCCCCAATTGCTCAATGCGATTCCCCAATAGGAGATTGCACATGAGGGATCCTTTGCGAGAACGGAATTGAAGGCTTCAATGGCACGCGCAAATTCAAACGAATGCATCAGCGCCACGGCGCGGTTGAACTGTGGTTGTGCTGCCTTGTCGCACGATGTGTTGAATGTAACTGTTCCCAGATGTTCAGGGGACGTGTGGTGGTCAGCCTGGGCCAAGCTGAGCCGCGGCGCCAGAACAGCAATAAGCAAAAGCAACGAGCCGAAATGAACTCGCATAAATTGTGTCCTTTGAGTGAAGCGTGCTGGCGGACATTTTACTCCGTATCGAACCGAGTGATCGAGGATCGGCAAGCCTTATTCGGATGAAAGTGGATTTCGGAGGACCTGAGAATAAGGCAGTCGATTTTAGCGCAGGGCCACAGACGGGCGCCGAGAATCGTGCTCTGGATCTGTGGCATGCGAGGGCGCACAAAAGACTACAATTCATAGATACTTTGTGACGACGGATGGAGTTGTGCAATGCCCAAGACACTTACCCATGAAGATTTAATAGCCAACGCAGGTCCGATGGGCCAGGAAGAACTGCTCAAGATGGATCATTACTGGCGCGCTGCAAATTATCTCTCAGTGGGGCAGATTTATCTTCGGGACAATGCGTTGTTGCGCGAGCCACTGAAACTGGAACACACCAAGCCGCGGCTGCTGGGGCATTTTGGCACCACGCCTGGGCTGAACTTTATCTATGTTCACATGAACCGGGTGATCCGGAAGAATGATCTCAATGCGATCTATGTGACAGGGCCGGGGCATGGCGGTCCGGGGATTGTGGCCAATACTTATCTGGAAGGTTCGTACACGGAGTTGTATCCCAACATTACGCAGGATGCGGCGGGAATGCAGAAGCTGTTTCAGCAATTCTCATGGCCCGGAGGGATCCCCAGCCATGCGTCGCCGGACACGCCGGGTTCGATCAACGAAGGAGGCGAGCTGGGCTATTCATTGCTGCATGCCTATGGAGCTGCATTCGATAATCCTGACCTGCTGGTTTGCTGCGTTGTGGGCGATGGCGAAGCAGAGACCGGCGCGCTGGCCACGAGTTGGCATTCAAACAAGTTTTTAAACCCGGCGCGCGATGGGGCTGTACTGCCGGTGCTGCACCTGAATGGATACAAGATCGCCGGGCCAACGGTGCTGGCGCGGATACCGAAACAAGAGCTGATTGATCTGTTTGTTGGATACGGGTACAAGCCATACTTTGTTGAGGGCGACGATCCCCCGCTGATGCATCAGTTGATGGCGGCGACCCTGGACAAGGCGCTGGACGACATCAAGAGCATCCAGCATGATGCGCGGCAGAATTCCGCGCGGCAGCGTCCGCAATGGCCAATGATCGTCCTGCGCAGCCCGAAGGGATGGACGGGCCCAAAGACTGTTGACGGATTGCAAATTGAAGGAACTTTTCGCTCTCACCAGGTTCCGGTGACCGATCTGGGCAAGCCGGGACATTTAAAAATTCTTGAACAATGGATGCTGAGCTACAAGCCGGAAGAGCTGTTTGATAAAAACGGCAAGGTCATGCCTGAGTTGGCAGCGCTGGCGCCGACTGGAAATCGTCGCATGGGAGCGAATCCGCATGCGAATGGCGGCTTGCTGCTGAAAGACCTGAAGATGCCGGATTTCCGGCAATATGCGGTGAAGGTAACGCAGCCGGGCAGCGATTTTGAAGAGTCCACGCGAATCCTGGGCAAGCTGTTGCGCGACGTGATGAAGCTGAATCTGGAGGCGGCAAATTTCCGAGTGATGGGACCCGATGAGACGGATTCAAATCGGCTGTCAGCAATTTTCGAAGTCACGGACCGCGTTTCAACGGCCGAAATTCTTCCTACCGACGTACATGTGAGCCCAGACGGACGAGTGATGGAAGTCCTGAGCGAACACATGTGCCAGGGATGGCTGGAAGGCTATTTGCTCACCGGACGCCATGGGTTTTTCTCGTCGTATGAAGCGTTCATCCATATTGTGACATCGATGTACAACCAGCATGCCAAGTGGCTTGAGGCGGTGCGCCATATCCCGTGGCGCAAGCCGATTGCGTCACTCAACTATCTGCTTACGTCACATGTGTGGCGGCAGGACCACAACGGCTTCAGCCATCAAGACCCGGGATTTCTGGACAATGCGGTTAATAAAAAGCCAGAGTTGGTGCGTGCATACTTTCCGCCCGATGCAAACACGCTGCTCTCAGTGGTGGACCACTGCCTGCGCAGCAGAGATTACGTAAACATTATTGTCGCCGGCAAGCAGCCTGAATTGCAGTGGCTGGATATGGATGCGGCGATCAAGCACTGCTGCCGCGGGAATCGGTGTATGGAAATGGGCCAGCAATGACAATGGCGGCGAGCCCGACGCAGTGCTAGCTTGCGCAGGTGACGTGCCAACTTTGGAAATCCTGGCGGCCGTTTCATTGCTACGGAAACATGTGCCGAGTTTGAAAATAAGAGTGGTCAACGTGGTTGACGTGATGACCTTGCAAGCGGCCGGGGAGCATCCGCATAGCCTGAGCGATGAAGTATTTGACGCGCTGTTCACCACCAACAAGCCCGTGATCTTTGCCTATCACGGCTATCCGTGGCTGATTCACAGATTGTGTTACCGGCGGCGGAACCATGACAACATGCATGTACGCGGCTATAAAGAGGAGGGAACCACAACTACTCCCTTTGACATGGTCGTGCGGAACAACATGGACCGATTTCAGCTTGCCATCGACACGATTCACCGTATCCCCGGGCTCAAAGCCGATGATGCGGTGGCACTGTTCCAAAGCAAGCTGGCGGAACACAAACAATATGTCGCGTCGCACGGTGAAGACATGCCTGAAGTGCAGAACTGGCGCTGGAGCCAGGATTAGTGATCCTGAGCCTGAACGGCGGTTCGTCGTCACTGAAGTTTGCCGTGTATCGATTCAGTGATGCTGCGGAAGAGAGAATTTTTTCCGGAGCTGTGGAAGCCATCGGCGAAGACAGTGGTAAGGCGTGGCTCCGCAGCGGAGATAAAGCGCTGCAAGAAGCGAGCGGCAAGTTTCCTGACCACACAGCAGCCATTGAGACTATGTTTGCCGCACTGCAGAAGCAAGGAGTTGAACGGCTGGCGGCGGCAGGACATCGCATTGTACATGGCGGCCCAAAGTTCATAACGCCGCAGCTGATTGATGAAAAATTGAAGGCTGGGCTGAAGGAACTGATTCGTTTTGCACCTCTACATCTGCCCGACCAGTTGGCGATGATAGAGGCCGTGGCGGCGCATTTCCCTGACCTGCCCCAGGTAGCCTGCTTTGACACGGCGTTTCACAGCGGAATGCCGGAAGTGGCCCAGCGGTTTGCGTTGCCGCGCGCGCTTTTGGAGCAGGGAATCAGACGCTATGGCTTCCACGGGCTGTCTTATGAATATGTTGTTGGCAAGCTGGGACGGGAACTGGGGCAGCGGGCCATCATCGCCCATCTTGGAAACGGGGCCAGCATGGTGGCGCTGAAAGATGGCTTGCCAATGGATACCAGTATGGGACTGACGCCTACCGGCGGATTCATGATGGGAACGCGCAGCGGCGACCTTGATCCCGGAGTGCTCATTCATCTGTTGAAAGCAGGCTACTCTGCCGATCAGTTGGAAAACCTTGTTGACCATCAGGCGGGGTTGCTAGGAGTGTCCGGGCAGACCAGTGATATGAAGGCCCTGTTGCAGAAAAGCCAGACAGATAATGCCGCTCGAATGGCTGTGAAAATGTTTACTTATCAAGTGCGTAAGTTCATTGGCGCATATGCTGCGGTACTCAATGGGCTCGATACGCTGGTGTTTACCGGCGGGATCGGCGAGCGAGCCGCAGAGGTCCGGGCGAATATCTGCTCTGGCCTCGAATATCTAGGTGTCGCCTTGGATACGGCGGCTAATGGCCGAAATGCCGAGGTGATCAGCCCGGCTGGGACGAAATGCATCGTACGGGTGGTCCAGACCGAAGAAGATTTAATGATCGCCCGCCATACGCGCGAAATAGTGTCCTCTAAACAAGTGTAAACCAGTTTAAACTGCTTACAGGTCGCAATACGAGACATGCTGCGAATGGCGTTTGAGAGAGAATTCGTCGCAAAGCTTATATTGTGTAGCAGCCGGACGCCCAAAATGAAACTAAACGCATATGAAAGTAAGGAGAAAAAACCTAAGCTTTACAGCTTCTCCAAACTAGATCAGTGCAAATGACGGGCGGAACCCACTTAGGTCCTATTGGTTTAGCGCCGCTAAGTATAAGACATTTCTTATTGTTTTTAGCTGACTATTGGCATTGTAATTATTAACGAGTGATTTAGAATGACCGCTAATTAGTGTAGAGCGCCCCCTTAGAATGTTGGAGAAGAGTTCCGGATGCGGATCCTGATCGCAGAAGATGATGCTCCCCTCGCGACAGTCATTGCCCAGGCATTTAAGTCAGAAGATCATGTGACGAAAGTTGCCGCCAGTGGCGACCATGCGCTGCATTTGATGCAGAAGGAAACATTTGACTTACTGATTCTTGACCTGAATCTTCCTGTTGTAACTGGTAGTGAAGTACTTCAAAAAGTGCGAAGTAAAAATCTGGATATTCCGATCTTGATTTTAACTGCAACCGACGAAGTGGCGGAACGGGTAGCCTGCCTGGATGCCGGCGCCGACGATTATCTCACGAAGCCATTCTCGTTTTCAGAGCTCTCTGCTCGAATACGCGCCGTGCTGCGGAGAAAGAACCATCCCGGGCAGGCGTTTCTTAAAGTGGCCGACCTTGAGTTGGACTACATGCAAAGGACAGTGCAGCGTGCGGGTAGAGTGATTGAACTCACCCCCAAGGAATTTGGCTTGCTGGAATACTTCATGCGCAACCCTGGCCAACACATCACGCGGAACATGATCATTGAGCATGTCTGGAAACTTTCTCCCGATACGATGACGAACGTGGTGGATGTGTATGTGAATTACCTGCGGAAAAAAATTGACGAAGGCGCAAAGATCAAATTGATCCGGACAGTCCGGGGTGTTGGGTATGAGTTCGGGGTGCATGAAGAGGCGGAAGAAGCGGAAAGCTAAGACGCGCGCGAAAGTTCTGCAACCGCGAAAAGGTCTATTTCTGAGATGGACCTTCTTCCTGGAGTTGAGCTAAGGCACGTTTTGCACCTTGAGAATTAGGATTGATCGCAAGAGACTTCTGGAATGCAGAGATGGCTTTCTCCCTCTGGTTGGTTTCAGCATAAAGGGCCCCCAGCGTGTTCCATATTTGATCGTCGTTCGGGTCCTTTTGCGTGTATTGCTCTAAAAGAGTGATGGCTCCCGGGTAATCTCTCCGATCAAGCGCAAGCTGTGCCTGCTTGAGTTGTTCCGGGATTCCGTACTTGCCTTGCAGCTCCTGATATCCAAAAGTCAGTAGAACGCCGGTAACGAGCAGGGTTGCCCATTGAAATATTTTGTGGTGCTGGGCAAATCCTCCCATCGGAAGGCCGATGAGCGCACCGGTAATGAAGCCACCCAGATGACACATGTTGTCCACATTAGCGCCGAGCGCGGTAACGCCCGATCCAAGAAGAAAATTTACTCCGATAAAGAAAACCATGCTGCTGGTGAGCGCGCGTTTTTCTCCAGCAGAAATGGCGAGATTGCCAAACTTCACACCGGCAAGCAGGGCCCCAGCAATTCCGAAAACAGCGCCCGACGCGCCGACTTCCAGGTGTCTGGGATCGTGCGCGATGCTAAGCAAAGCGCCGCCAACGCCAGTGAGGAGATAGATAAAGAAGGTTTGAAGCTTGCCAAACAGCCGCTCTGAGAGTTGTCCCAGACTGAAAAGGCACCACATATTCACGGCCACATGGAACAGTCCCCCGTGGACAAAACCAGCAGTGACCAAACGCCAGTATTCACCTGACAGAGTCAGCGGACCGTAATTGCCTCCCCACTTGAGCGCCGCCTGGGGAGAAAAATCAAGAAAACCAGCGCCTGTGACAACCATGCCGACAAACACCGTTAGATTAATAGCAAGTAGCGCCGAAGTTGCCGGGTAATCACGCAGTGTCCCTGTGGCCATTGCTCGCCGCGCACGACCGGTAGCCGCGCCGGCGCAACGGTCGCACAGAACCGGAGCGCCTCCGTCTTCGTTTACCGCAAGGGGTGTACCGCATTTCAGGCAGCTAGGCATTCACGTACAGAATACCAGCCCAGCGGCTGTGGCAGCGACTTCAGCGCGTAAGACGAAGGGCGGTTAAGAGTGTTCTGCAAAGTATCAGGGAAATTGTTAGAATTTTGTTGTGGAACCTTCTTTACTTAGCCGCAGCATACAGAAACGCCCTGATACCTGTAAATTTGAGGGACGAATACTTTTCCTGACAGAAGATCCAGAGCTGATCCGGCGGCAGCTGGCCGGAGAAGACTTGCCCTGGGACACGAAGAACCCGCAGAACAATCCCAAGCTGCGCGACGATATTTCCACGGACGAGATTACACCGGCACACATCTGCTTTTTTTTCGATGAGAAGCTGGGTGAGTGGCCTTACACCGGCCTGAAATGCGGAAGTGAAGTCCCAATCAAACGTGGAGACGTGAAGGCGGGGGGCTTTGTGGCTGCCGTGAGCGGGAAGCGCCGTGGCAAAGGGTCAAGCCGCGAACAGTCGCCGTATGCGGAGCTATGCGCCGGCATCAAGCTGGTGATCGCGGAAAACATTGAGCGCATTTATAAGCAGAACTGCCAGAACCTGGGCGTGCTTACGTCGACGGATTTCAGTTTGATTGATAAGGTTCGCGCCGGAGAAGTGATTCCACTTAACAAGTTTACCGAAGGTGAAGACGATATTACGCGCCAGATCATCGAATACGGCGGGCTGTTTCCGTTCAATGTGGCGCGCATGCAGAAGAAAGTTTTTCTACCACCGATCACAACCGGCAAGCGGCCAATGACGATCGCAGAAAAGATTTTTGCGCGGCACATGTTGAATGCGGAAAACGAGCAGGGCGTGACTTACGTGAAGCCCGCGGACTCAGGCTTTGCCCGCACTGATCTTCGTTTTAGTCACGAATATGTCACGCCGATGTCGGCGATCTTCTTTGAATATTTTGTGGGGAAGGATGCGAAGGTCAACGATCCGGCGACGATCTTATTTTTCCGCGACCACCTGACTTTTCTTGATGAAGTGATTTCAGAAGAAAAGAAGAAGATGGGCCTGCTCGACCTGGCAGGCCAGCTCAAGTACAAGCAGGAAGATTTTGCCGCCAAGCAGGGCATCAGGCTGCACGGCGAGTTGAAAGATCGCAAAGGCTCGGAAGGAATTTGCCACTCGATAGTGGCGGAAACGTATGCGCTGCCGGGGCAGTTGAACGTGGGGTCAGACTCGCATACGCCGCACGTGGGTGCTGTAGGATGTATCGCGTTTGGCATCGGAACCACAGACGTTTTTAATTCATGGATCACCAAAGATGTCCGCGTGAAAGTGCCGGAGTCAGTTAAGGTGATTGTTCGCGGCAAGCGCAAACCGAATGTGACCGCGAAAGATTACATTCTGTTGCTGCTGAGCATGGAGTACATCCGCAGCGGCAAGGCGCTGGCCAAGGTGATGGAATATTCCGGCGAAGCCATTGAAGCGCTGAGCGTGGACGAACGCGCCACCATGACGAACATGGCGGCGGAGATTGGCGGATTTACCGGCATTGTTGCGCCTGACCAGAAGACCGTGGAGTTCCTGATGGAGCGTCGCGGCATGGCACGCGCGGAGGCGGAAAAGTACTGCGAAGGATTGTTCAGTGATCCTGATGCGCAGTATGCGCATGTGATTGAACTGAATGCCGACAATATTACTCCGATGGTCGCTACGCCGGGCGATCCCGGCAATGGCAAGTTCATTCGCGACCTGAACACGCCTGTCCCGGTGGAGATCGCCTATGGCGGTACGTGCACGGCAGGCAAGAACGCTGACATGGATATGTATGCCGAGGTGCTTTCCAACGCGCTGCAGCAGGGCAAGCGCGTGGCCGATTCCTGCAAACTCTATCTCCAATTCGGCTCACAGGAGACACGGGAATATTGCGTGCGGAAAGGCTACGTCGACGTTTTCAAGAAAGTTGGCGCAATCGTGATTGAGCCGAGTTGTGGCGCGTGCATCAACGCCGGGCCAGGAGTTTCCACGCGGCCGGACCAGGTTGTGATCAGCGCGCAGAACCGCAATTTTCCCGGGCGCAGCGGCCCGGGGCTGATGTATCTGGCCAGCCCGTACACTGTGGCTGCGAGTGCGGTGGCAGGATACATTGTTGAGTACGAACCAAACGGCAAAGAAGCGGCGCCGTCTGTGGCCGGGATGGAAAAGCAGGGACGCAAGTAAGAGCGGAACAGCGATGATCCAAGAGATCGCTGGACGCTACTTTGCTTCCAGCACGACCTGATCAACTTTGTAGCCTTTGTCGCGCAGCTGTTTTGCGATACCTTTATCGCCGATGATATGGGCCGCGCCTACGACCACAAAGACGGGCTCCTTGCCTTTCAGGTATTCCTCCATTTTTCCCGTCATGGTGACATTGCGATCATCAAGAAGTTTTTTCTCCAGGCTTTTTGAACCGACGTCGTCCTGCTCATCCAGCACTTTTTGCAAAGCGTCTGGGTCGCCAGCGACATAAGCGGTCTGCGTGCGCTTGATGATGTCTTTGATCTTATCTCCCTTCTTCAGGATTGCGGCCAGCATGCTTTGCTGTTCCGCCTCTGAGGCCTCAGCAAAGATTGAAAGCTGCGATTCCATGCTCTCCAGTTCATCGATCCGCTGCGGCGGCTTGCTTTCGTCCAGAAAATGCATGTCGATTCCCAGCGACGGATCTTCACCAGCCTGCTGCCATGCCATGGCAGCGATCGTCACGGTAACAACCCACGGCTTCAGCTGCTCCATGCCCTGGCGCGGCACATTGTGCTTTGGTGCAGTAATCTTCAAGCGCAGCCTGGGTTTCCTTGGGAAGATGTTTGGTCAGTGAATCGTCGCCCGTATAGAGGCCGTATTTCTGTATCAGGCCGATCATTTTGGCCTGGTCAGCATTCTTGATATTGATCTCCACCGCCAGGACCTTTGCCGCAGCAAAGGCCATTTCCACTTCTTTAGGCAGCGGATACATGCTGCTGTCGCCCAGGTGAATGGAGCCGACCAAGATAAATTGTTGCGGTGGGCGACGCGGCTTTCCACATCAGAAACCGGCGAGGTTTTGGCTGCGCCGGCGCGGCTTGCTGTGCCTGAGCCGCGGCCAAAAAACTTAACAGGACAAGTAAAACCGCATGGATGTGGCGCCGCTTTAGCATCACAAAAAACTCCCCTTTAAAATGGACTGCTGGTGGGGCTGATTACAGCAGATTATACAGTTGGATGCAGATTGCCAGTTTCACTCAACCGTACTGGCCTTGCGTAAGCGGGATGACGTTTTTGTGTTTTGTCCGTCAGAATTAAAGAGATGCCCGGGCTCGTTTCTATATTAGTTCTTGCTGGCCTAAGCTTTGCTGCTCAAGCGCAAACGCCTGTGCCGGGAACCGTGCACGCGTCCGTCACCGCACTCGCCGATGCCAGTAACAGCTATGCTCTTTATCTTCCGTCGGCCTATTCGCCAACAAAACGCTGGCCGCTCTTGCTGGTGTTTGATCCTTTCGCGCGGGGGGAAGTCTCGGTCAAGCTGTTCCATGAGGCAGCGGAGAAGTACGGATTCATTGTGGTGGGCAGCAATAACTCCAGGAATTTTGAGGACCCCTCGGCGGCCATCCGCGCGCTTTGGGCCGATGTCAGGGAGCGCTACGCAGTCGATCCGCGACGTATCTATACCGCAGGCCTTTCCGGCGGGGCGCGCGTGGCTTCGTCGGTGGCGCTAGCGTGCAAAAGCTGCATAGCGGGAGTGATCGCCAATTCAGCTGGCCTGCCCAACGGCGCCACGCCGCCCGGACCCGAAGTGAGCGACTGGTTTCTGGCGGCAGGCACAACCGATTTCAACTATCCCGAGCAGCTGCACTTGAAAGAGTCGTTGGAAGCGCGGCACGTGGTGAGCCGGTTTGTGGTTTTCGAGGGGCCGCATAACTGGATGCCCAAAGAATTCGCCGAGCGTGCTCTGGCGTGGTTTCAGTTGCGCGCCATGGTGAAGGGCCTGGTCCCAATCGACAAAGAATTTGTTGCGCAGCAATTTGAGAGTCGCGTGGCGGAAGCGCAGGCAGAGCAGAAAGCCGGCGACGTTCTGGCCGCGACGCGCGCCTACGGCGAGATCGCGCAGGATTTCAGCAAGGTCCGCGACGTGAAAGAGCAGATGGCGTTGGCAAAGTCTCTGGCTGAATCCGGGGAATTCCGCAAAGCAAAGAAGAATGAAAAGGCGGCACTGGATCTTCAGGATGAAGTCGCCAAAAATATCGGCAATCTGGTCGCAGGAATTAACCAGAGCCCGGATGAGCGGACCGGCTTCTTTTCTCAACTTGAGTCGGCAGTCAATGACGCTTATCGCGACAAGAAAGAAAGCTCTAGTCCGGCGCGGCGGCAGGGCATTGAACGTGGACTTGCTTCGGCCTTTGCGTATGCTGCTGAGACCGGCCTGCAGGCAATGCTAAAGAAAGACTTCGCCTCCGCCAAAAGTATGTTTCAGGCCGGCGAAGTCATCCTGCCGGAAAGCGCCTGGGCCAGCTATCTGGTGGCCACGTCGCAGGCCCAACTGGGACAGAAGAAACAAGCGATCGAGGAACTGAAGAAAGCCATGGAGAAGGGAATGACCAACGCCAAAGCGCTGGACGATAAGGCGTTTGACCGGATACGAAACGACGCGGAGTTCAAAGAGATCAGCGCGAAGCTGGCGGCAGGGAAGTAGGAGCGCCGCTAAATCGAAGCGCCGCAGATGCGGCACAGGATTTTTTGTTGCGCTGCAGGCCATGAGATATTCGAGCTACTCTGAATTTGACAAGCGTGCGCCCGATGTTGCTAAAATCAGGCAGGTCAGGTTGTCGTGAGTAGTTGGACCAAAGTTGTTGCGTTGGTTGTGATTGCAGTAATTGCTTTTGTTCTGATTGCGCCCGATATTGATTTGTATCCCACCGTTTCGCGCGTATCTCATGCCCTGCAGAAGCCTTCTAAGCTTTCTAAAACTGTTTTCCACTCAGCCGTAGCAGCAGCTGTTATGAAAGCCCGGTCGCTCCCCGCGCTATCAACTCAGTCCTTGTCGCAGCGCACCGAGGGTGATTCGTCAACCAATCTTATCGATCTTAAGTGTTCCCGTCTTTGCTAGACCCTTCCGAGCCAATACCTCCAGCAAATAGTCATTGAAAGCTTCCGACCATTGATGGCCGGGGGAGTGATCTGTTTTTCACTCCGCCTTGTCCTTTCTGCCGTCTGGGATGCCAGCGGCGCGTTTCATGGAGGGTAAAGTGAATCGCAAACTTTATTTCGCAGTAGCAGCATTTCTTTCTGTTCTGTTGTCTCTCTCTGCCTATGGCCAGCGCCTGGATGGAACCTTGCGCGGCACTGTACGGGATCCCTCAGGAGCCGTCATCCCAGGCGCTAACGTCACTGTTACCAACCAAACGACCGGTGGCAAACAGACGACACAATCAACCTCAACTGGAGAGTATGTCTTTCCCAACCTGCAAGTCGGCACGTATACGGTAGAAGTTATAGCCAAGGGTTTTGGAGACTTCTCACGCAAGGGCGTGGATGTTCTTCCTAACCAAGTGATCAGCGCGGATGCAAGCCTGCGCGTGGGCGCTGCTACCACGGTAGTAGAAGTCACGGGCGAGGGAGAGATCGTGCAGACTACCACCTCACAGCTTTCCAATGACTTTGGTTCTCGCGCTGTGACCGACCTGCCCAGCCCCGGCCTCGGCGGCGGGCCGCTGAACCTGGCTCTGTTAGTGCCCAATACCACAACGCAAGGAGCAGGAGTTCTGGGTGAAGGCGGCTCCATCGGCGGAGCCCGTCCACGCCTGAACAGTTTCAACGTTGATGGTGTGGACGACAATCGTGTTGACGTCACGGGCCACACTTCCGAAGTGATTCCTGAAGCGGTTGCCGACTTTAACCTTGTCACGAATATGTTCAGCGCTGAACTTGGTCACTCCGCAGGCGGCCAATTCAACATCGTGACCAAGTCCGGAACCAACAAATGGCATGGTTCGCTGTGGGAGTACAACAACAATCGCGACTTCAATGCCATGGACAACCTGGAGAAGGGATCCAACCTGACCGAACCTCGCCGGGTTGACCGTAACCGCGCCGGCGCCGATATCGGCGGCCCAATCATCAAGGACCGGCTCTTCATTTATGGCGCGTACCAGTTTTCCAATATCGGGTTAGCCGCGGCTTCAGTGCAGCAGCTTGCGCCGACCGCTGACGGCCTGACGCGCTTGAGAGCTCTGGCCGCCAACCAAGCTGTGGCCGATATCCTGAGCCAGTTCCCGACTGCCCCCGCGGCTGACTCGGCATCGCAGATCGTGAACGGAGTGGACATTCCAATCGGAACGTTTCAGCCGGCGGCGCCCAGCTACCTTAACCAGCATGATTTCAATGTTAACGGCGACCTCAACCTGAACAACCATCAATTGCGCGCGCGCTTTCTGTATGACCGGCAGCGCTCTCCTAACGTGAACCCAGACACTCCTCTGTCGCAGTTTACAGGGGCAATCGCGGCGGACAGCCGGAAAGCGATCGTCACCGATGCCTGGAACATCACTCCTCGTGTAATCAATGACTTTCGCGTTTCATACTCACGCTTTGTGCAGGGCTTTACCGTTCCGGAGCAGTTTGCCAACTTCCCCAACGCCAAGATCGATGTGCTGGGATTGAATATTGGCCCGGAGGGCAACTCGCCGCAGAGCTACGTTCAGAACAATTACCAGGTGCTGGATAACGTGAGCATCGTGAAAGGACGCACACACGTTCAAATTTGGCGCCGAATACCGTAAATGGATTGCTCCTTCAGACTTCCTGCCTCGTGAACGCGGAGAGTGGGACTATGCCGACTTGCAGGCATTAGTAAGTGACGTGGTGCCAAACGGATTCAATGGGGCGCTGCGTGGAGCAGGTTCAGGAGTATTCAACGGCAACCAGCATGCCATCTATGGCTTTCTCCAGGATGATTGGAAGATCCGTCCAAATTTGACCTTAAACCTGGGACTGCGCTACGAGTGGACCAGCAACCCGGCGGACGTGAAGAAGCAGCTTCTCAATGCGAACTCCACGCTGCCCGGAGTCTTTGAATTCCGCGAACCCACAACGGACACCAACAACCTGATGCCGCGCATTGGCTTTGCCTGGGACCCAAGGGGCGATCAGAAGTGGGCAGTACGTGGCGGATTTGGCGTGTCATATGACGTGTCGCCGCAAAACTTTACCCTGCTGCAACTGCCGCCGCAGTTGCAGACCGAGCAAAATCCTGACATCACCTGCACACTGCCGGGCGCTCCGGCATGGTGCGCAAACTTCCTTGGCGGCGGCCCTGGCGCCGGATTTCTTGCCGGTGGAGGCCTGCTGCAGGTGAATGTTCCCCCGGCCACACAGGAAGAAGCCCGGGCGGCAACGCAGGGCATCATTCTGGACCAGGTACAGCCCAAAGTGCTGACGTGGACACTAGGCGTACAGAGGGAACTCATGAAAGACACCAGCCTTGAACTGCGGTATCTGGGCACGCGCGCAACGCAACTGCCGGTCCAGGCCCGCATCAACACCAGAAGCGCTTTCACCGCCGGGCTGCAGCCTTTGCCGACATTTTTCTCGACCGGCCAGGTTCCGGGCGCCATTGTGGGAGGATCGCGGCTCTCCGATTTCGAGAACTTCGACCCCTTCATTCATCCAGAGTTCAGCACCATGACGGCATTCCCGCCATTCGGCGGCAGCATTTACCACGCCGGCTCCATTGACTTCAACCGGCGGTTCGTGCGTGGAATCCTGCTCCGCGCCAATTACACCTATGCCCACACGATTGATGATTCCACCAACGAACTGTTCAGCAGCGTTGTGAATCCGCGCCGGCCATTCGACTGGATGAACATGGGGCTGGACCGCGCAAACTCAACCCTGGACGTCCGGCATAAGTTCGCGTTGTCCTGGATATACGAGATTCCCAAAGTGCCCACACAGAAACGGGTTCCTTCAAACCGTGATGCACGGATGGGAGTACAGTGGAACGTTTCTGGTACAGAGCGGGCAGCCGGTTTCGTTGCTCGCCAATGCTGACGCGAATGCGAACGGCGATGCAGCGGGCGACCGCGCCATTCTCAACCCGGGTGGAATCGATCAAGTTGGCTCCGCCGTTAACTTTGTTTGTGTGGGGACCGCCGGTGCAACCAGCATTGCTCCATTTGCGGTTGGTTGCCCCGGCGGGAGCAGCAGCGTGGCCGGCTACGTCGCTCAGAACTCCGGCAGCGCGCTATATCCAGGCTGAACTCGGCGCGTTGCCTACTGTTGGCCGCAACAGCTTCGTGTCTCCAGGCATGAATGTCTGGAACATGGGGCTGTTCAAGAACACCAAACTGAGCGAAGGTACCACGCTGCAGTTCCGCGTGGATACTTTCAACATCTTCAACCATCGCAACTTTACGCTGGCACAGCCCACGGTCTTTCAGACCGGCGTGCTGATAGGCACAGTCAACAACGCGTTGAGCACAACGTATTCCAACGTCACCTCTGACCTGTTCCTCAACGATAACCAGTTCACCGGCGGCAACCGCCAAATGCAACTTGGCGTGAAGCTGATCTTCTAATCCAGTTCCAATCCACACCATCGGGGGCCGAAAGGCCCCCGTATTTTTGCATGAGAAAGCAAAGCGCTGGAGGAGAG